>CAWJVM010000019.1:0-78688 GCA_963846315.1 uncultured Gammaproteobacteria bacterium | reverse complement strand
GATTTTTGAGATCAGGTTGGCCAACACATTCAGCTCTCCCGCCAGCGCTGTCTTCATGATCAGCTTCTTGGAACGGTAGATCAACTCATCAAAATTGACCTGCTCTCCGATAAAGCTGTTATACAAGCGCTTCATCGGCTCGGCGGCACTGGTATCAACAAATATCCCGTTGAGTAGATTTGTGAATTCATAGCCCGTAGTACCCTGCACCGGCCAGCTGCAGCGTAAATCCTCGTGTACAGCCAGAATTTTTTCCACTACCAGATAAGGCTCGTGCCCGGTGCGTTTGCACTGCTCGACCAGCTTACAAAAATATGCCTCCGGATCGTATAGTCCATCCGGATGATCCAGACGCAGGCCATCCAGCTTGCCTTCCTGAACCAGCCGTAGCACTAACTGATGGGTTGCATCAAAGACCTCGTCGTTCTCCATACGCAACCCGGCTAGATCGTTACTATCGAAAAATCGTCGGTAATTAATCTCGTCCGAGGCCACCCGCCAGAATGCCAGCCGGTAAGCTTGTGACTCTATCAATTCATGAAGCTGATCGAAACTGGATGAATTCCCTGACATCCCATTGAAAAGACGAAGATTTTCTTCGAGAAAGCCTGCGATTTCGGAAGATTGCTCAACAAGACCGGCAAGATGCCGTTTATAGACTTCCTTATCGCGTCTCCGCTCAATTTGACGTTCGATTAAAACCTCAATACGGGAAGGAAGATTACGGAAAGCCGTTACCAGACTCTGAAACTCCATAAGTAACGGATTATCCTGCCCTAACCTGGCACTCAAGGCATCGATCCGATGGCCAATAATAAGCGAATATTGTGCCGGATCTATCGGAAAGTGGTGTTTGTAATAATCAATGACAAATTCACCACTTTCTCCATCAAAGCGCAGTTTTAGTTCGGCATTGTCCAGCACCGCACCATAAGAGTTGCCCAATACCGGTAATAGCACCTTGCCGTGCAGCTTAAGCTTTATCGGAGACCAGTCAATATCAAAAAACCCGGCATATGCGGATGCCTGACCGTTTTCCAGCACGTCCAGCCACCAGGCATTGTCTCCACCCTGTACACCCATATGATTGGGCACCACATCAAGTATCTGCCCCATGTTGTGTTCGGCAAGAGTTGCACAAAGCTGCTCAAACTCCTCGTAAGTGCCAATTTCGGGATTCAGTGCGTTGTGATCAATGATATCGTAACCGTGCCGACTACCTGGCCGCGCTTTCAGATAGGGCGAAGCATAGAGGTGTGAGATTCCCAATGCGCTCAGATAGGGAACAATCTCGCTTGCCTGGTTAAAGGTGAAATCGCGGTTGAATTGCAGGCGATAGGTGGACAATGGAATAAGCGGCGTGTGCGGCTGAGATAATGCTTCTTCACGCCCACTGTCTTGCCGCGTCAATAACCAGCGAGAGGCTTTATCCTGGGGTGCAGATGCAAGCGTATTTGGCGCAGAAGCAGATATGTTCTCAACCGGAATGTCACGGCAAGCGGCAGCCTCGTTGTTCATCTCAGAATGTTTCACAGTTGTGCTTCCATGATTCACCAGGCCGCAGATCAAGGATACAAGCATTATATATTGGTCGTATTTCGACTTGCTGGGCTGCTGGTGCCCAAAGGCCGAAACGTATACTGTCATTCAGCCCTATAGTGGATCCAAAAAGCATATCGTGCTTTCTTCTCATTGGGTCTTGTCTTGTTTCAACAGCACTAATGAGCGTCCATGCACAGGATAGCCTTGTCCGGCTTTGTAACAGGAAGATTCAGGTATGCCCTTGGCATCAAAGGTGTCAATCAATACATCCCACTTGTGGTGCCCATCGAATTCCGGCAACGTAAAGGCAATGTCCTCATGATGCGCATTGATTAGCATCAGTAGGTTATCATCTATTAAACGCCGTCCGCGTCCGTCGGTTTCAAACAAGGAGTCTCCAACAAAATGCACGCCCAGACAACGCGAAAACTCCTGATTCCAGTCTCCGTCACTCATTTCTGATCCATCCGGATTTAGCCAGACAATATCCTTTACCTCACTGTCCCGAATGGGCTGTCCCTTAAAGAAATATTGACGCCGGAACAAGGGATGCTCGTTACGCAAACTGATAATACGTTGGGTGAATGTAAGTAAATCTTTATCCTGTTTTTTCAGTTCCCACGACAGCCAGCTAATCGGGTTGTCCTGACAATAAGCGTTGTTATTGCCTTGTTGGGTACGCCCCATCTCATCGCCTGCAACCAGCATCGGAACCCCCTGTGAAAACATCAGGGTTGCGAGAATATTGCGTTTCTGACGGGCACGCAAGGCATTAATTTCAGGATCATCGGTTTCTCCTTCAACACCACAATTCCAGGAATTGTTGTTGTCGCTACCATTGGGCCCATCTTCCTGATTGGTTTCGTTGTGTTTGTCGTTGTAAGTCACCAGGTCGTGCAAGGTAAAACCGTCGTGTGCACTGATGAAATTGATGCTGGCATGAGACCGCCCGCTACGCTCGTAAAGGTCGCTGGATCCTGTCAAGCGTTGCGCCATCTCCCCAAGTAGCCCGCCATCGCCTTTCCAGTAAGCACGAATACTGTCGCGGTACTTATCGTTCCATTCCGACCAGCCCAATGGGAAATTTCCTACTTGATAGCCGCCCTCGCCCAGATCCCAAGGTTCGGCTATCAGTTTGATAGTGCTCAGTATAGGATCCTGACGAATGGTATTGAAAAAGGTGCCGAGCTGGTTCACTTCGTGCAACTCCCTTGCCAGTGATGAAGCCAGATCGAAACGAAAGCCATCCACATGCATTTCCAGCACCCAATAACGCAGGCTATCCATCATTAACTGGAGTACGCACGACTGGCGCATATCCAGGGTGTTGCCACAGCCGGTAAAGTCCATGTAATAGCGTGGATCATCACTCAGGCGATAGTAGGAAGCATTGTCAATGCCACGGAAAGACAGTGTTGGGCCCAGATGACTTCCTTCAGCGGTGTGGTTGTAGACTACGTCCAGAATAACCTCAATGCCTGCCTTATGGAGGGTCTTAACCATGGTTTTAAACTCGTTTATGTGGCCACTCGCCGAATAACGGGAATCAGGTGCCAGGAAGCCAATCGAGTTATATCCCCAGTAATTGCGCATTCCTCGATCGACCAGGTGGCGGTCATCGAGGAAAGCATGCACCGGCATCAGTTCAACCGTCGTTACGCCAAGGCTCTTGAGGTGTTCGATGGCCGACGCAGTCGCCAATCCGGCATAGGTACCACGAAACTGTGGTGGGATGTCCGGATGTTGCATAGTGAAGCCTTTGACATGGACTTCATAAATCACCATATCCTGCCATTGAATGTCGGGTGGTTGATCATTACCCCATGCAAAGGTCTGATCGATAACCCGGCACTTCGGCATGACACTGGCATTATCGCGACGACTAAAAGAAAGATCATCATGCTTGCTGCCTATGACATAACCGAAATGGGCATCGCTCCAATGCGGCGTCCCCACTATATCTTTTGCATAGGGTTCTATCAGTAACTTGTTGGGATTGAAGCGATGCCCCTCCTGTGGACGATAAGGTCCGTGCAACCGGAAACCATAAAGCGTCCCGGGACGAAGCTCGGGAAGATAGCAGTGCCATACAAAATCACTGCGCTCTTTTAATTCGACGCGCTGGACTTCGCTCTTTCCCTTGGCATCAAAAAGGCACAACTCGACCTTCTCGGCATGCTCTGAAAAAATGGCAAAGTTCACGCCTTCGCCGTCCCAAAATGCACCGCGTGGATAGGGTCGTCCTGGCCATACGGCAGTTATTGGTTTAGTCATTTTGAGTCCTCTAATTTTAATTATTGGCTTAAAACCACATCGGAGACCAGCAAAAATCGCGCACTCGGCCTACCTGTCAACTGAGTATCAAGCATCTCGTTAGCCTGCTGGTTGCAGTAACGACAGGATGTCATGCAACGGATTTTCTATCCAATCCGGGCATTCCTCAAGTTCTTGGCGCAATTTGGCAAACGTCTTTTCCAGCAGGAACAGGTCGAGCAGGCCGCGCAGCGATGTCGCCGTTACAAATAGGCTGGAACTCTGTACTGCTTCATCATAGGCTACAAGGAATACGCGGGCAACCTCAGCTTCCCACTGGCGCATTAAGGGTTCAAACTGGCTCAAATCCTTGGGTTGTTCTGCTGTGGCATGGGCAAGTGCGGTGTAAGCTGCTTGGTTAAATGATCGCAGCATGTCGGCCACATCCCTCAAAGGTGAGTGTTTATGACGGCGCTCGGCAAAGGGACGATCAGGTTCGCCCTCAAAATCAGTGATCACACAGTCATTCTGCGTGATCAGCACTTTCCCCAGATGATAATCGCCATGGTAGCGAGTCTTCACCGCTTTAATCGGTTCGGAAACACAGGCATTTAGACGATCATCAAGAGTATAGCGTTGAGCGAGCACTGTTTTTGCTGTCTCCTGAACAGCTTCGGTCAGCCCTTCTTTCAGTTTCTCAAGAAGATCCAGGGTGACTGAAACCTCTGTTCGCACATGCAGTACCCAGTCCGTGAGATCATTGTTGGTAACGGGTTCGGGATCGAAGGCACAATCTCCGGTCGTTTTACCCAAGGCATTGTGCAGTTCGCCCGTACGCTTTCCAAGTGTGTGCACCAAAACCAGATAAGCGCTATGTGCATGCCCTACAAGCTCTGGCGGTAAGATGGCTGTGCGGCATTCTTCCAAAAAGCGTCTCAGGTAATCCAGAGTGTAGCTCCAGCAGTTGCCCTGATTTTCGACATAGCCCTGGAGCAACGCGAGTGTCATGTTGCTCCCGTTGCTGCCTTGATACTCGACTATGCCGAGCACCGGTACCGTATCGACTCGTCTATTGGTCGCACTGGATCACGCCGTCGTACGAAAAGCGGCGCTTCGATACCCGCTTCTTCGCGCTGACCGTGCCGCCGGACCAGGAAGCCAGTGTCGATCGCGGCGAACTCACCCACCACCTGTGGCTCACCGAAGCCGCTGTCCGCACCCACCTGGCGAGCGGCGAGATGAAGATGGCGCCGCCGACCCGTGCCACGCTGCAGGATCTCTGGACCAGCCACCGGCTCCATGGGGGCCTGGCCGCGATGCTGCAGGCCGAGCGCACGCGGGCAGTGCCGCCGATCCTGCCGAAGATGGTCGAGCTGGGCACTGAGCAATTGGAAATCGTGCTGCCCTGGGACGAGCAGTACGAGCAGACACCCGGCGAGGGGTGCCGGAAGCTTGGGTGTTACCCGGACTATGTGACGGCAATGCCGTCACGGATGCGGTTTCCGCGCTTGCGCTGAACGCGCGACGGCCGCGAGGGACTCCCTCCCGGGATGCGGGAGGGAGCGCCGGATTCAACGAATCCGGATTACTTCTCGCCCGGCACCAGGTTGCCGACGGCGCTCTGCACCGTCTCGCTGACCTTGGCCGCCATTTCCTTGGCCGAATCGAACATTGACGTCGCCTGCTTCTCGGCCGATGCCTGGGCGGCATCAACCATCGAGCCGGCCTGCGCCGCCGTCTTCGAAGCTTTCTTCTTCGCGGACTTCACCGCCTTGACGATGCTCTTCTCGGCCGACTTCAAGTTGCGATCCGCCTTGCGCAGTGCGCGCTTGGCAGGAGGCGGCAACTTGTTGACGGCTTTCTTGACGGCGGCACGGGTGCGGGCCGGAGCCTTGCGTACGGCAGCCTTCACGGCGGCAACGCGGCGACTGGTTGGCGTGCTGCGGGCCTTGGCGACCTTGCGCTTGGCCTTGGCGACCTTCGCCTTCCTTACGACTTTGCGCTTGACCTTGGCGACCTTGGCCTTCGCTACGACTTTGCGCTTGGCCTTGGTGGCCTTCGCCTTGGTGACTTTGCGCGGCGCGGCACGACGCGCTTTCTTCTTCGCTGCCATGTGAATCGATCTCCCTTTGCCGGTGGTTGGCGTGAGTTGCGCTGGTGGTGGACACCGCCGCGCCTGACGTAAGGACGCTATGCCTCGCGCCTTGCACAGTCAACAAGGGAAAATTGCGTCTGGACTCAGCCGGTGCCCTGCAACCCGTGCGCGATGGCATTCACCGAGGCCACCAACGCGGGGAACAGTCGCCGGTTCGGGTCGTCACGGTCGCGACCCTTGTCGCTGGGCGAGCCGGCGTCACGCCAGCGTCGCAGCAGGTGCACCTGCATCAGGTGGATCGGGTCGACGTACGGGTTGCGCAGCCAGATCGAGCGCTGCAGCGTCGGCTCGGCATCGAGCAGCCGTGCGCAACCCTTCAGTTGCAGGACCAGGCGGCGGGTCAGGTCGTACTCCTGCCGGATCGTCCTGGAATAGCGCTCGACGTCGCCCTGGTAAAGGCGCTCGTAATGCCAGGCGATGTCCATGTCGGCGCGGGCGAGCCGCATCTCGACATCATCCACCAGCCCCTCGAAGAACGGCCAGTCGCGGTACATCTCGCCGACGAGTTCCTCCCCGTGCCGCTCGATGACCGCGGCCAGGCCCGTACCTGCGCCGAACCAGCCCGGCAGCATGTGGCGGCTCTGCGACCAGGCGAACATCCACGGCACCGCACGGATCGTGTCGACGCCATTGCCCCCGTCCCGCGACAGAGGCCGGGAGCCGATCTGCATGCGCTCGATCACGTCGACCGGAGTGACGGACTGGAAGAACTCGAAAAAGCCGGGGTCGTCGTGCACGAACGCGCGGTAACGCGTCCGGCTGACATCCGCCAGCAGCTGCATTGCGCCTTCCCAACCCAGCCCGATCGTTTCACGCCGCTCGCCGGCGACCGCCAGGGCCAGGGTATTGAGGCCCTGCTCGAACGTGCGCAACGCGATCGGCTGCAAGCCGTAACGGTCGTTGATCGTCTCGCCCTGTTCCGTGACCCGCATCTGGCCGCTGCGGACAGCCGTCGGCAGGCTGCTCACGACGGCTTCGGTCCGGCTGCCGCCGCGGCTGATCGAGCCGCCGCGGCCGTGGAACACCAGCAGTTGCACCCCGGCGTCTTCGCACGCGGCGAGCATGGCCTGCTGTGCCTTGCGCAGCACCCAGCGCGACGCGGTGATGCCCGATTCCTTGTTGCTGTCGGCGTAGCCGATCATCACGACTTGCCGGTTGCCGCGTGCGGCGAGGTGCTCGCGATAAATCGGGTCGGCGAGCAGGCGGGCGAGCGTCGGCCCGGCCGCATCGAGCGCTGCCACCGATTCGAACAACGGCGCGACGTCCAGGGCAACCTGCCCGGATGCGTTGTCGAGCAGGCCCGCCCAGCGGGCGAGCAGCAACACCGACAGCACGTCGTCGATGTCGCGCGCCATGCTGACAACGTAGGACCCGACGGCGGCCCGGCCGTACCGGTGCCGGCAATAATCCATCGCCTCGAACACCCACAGCGCCCGCTTGCCGGCCGCCTCGAGCACTTCGGGGGGCGATTCGTCACGGGCCAGCGCGTCCCGCAGGCGCTCGATGCGTTCCGCGACCGGCCGGGTGCCCCAGTCCGCCTCGTCGAGGGCGCGACCCACGATCTGCCGGTGCACCTCGGCGTTCTGGCGCACGTCGAGCGTCGCCAGGTGCAGCCCGAAGGTGCGCACCCGGCGCAGGAAGCGGCGGATCAGGAACAGCCCGGCGTAGCGACCGCGGTTCGCCTCGAGGCTGTTGACGATGATCTGCAGGTCGTCGGTCAGCTGATCGACACGCTCGTACTGGCCTGAGCGGTGGTCATACGTGGCGCGCAGCCGCTCGGCGATCTGGCCGAGCAGCACGCGATACGGCATTTCGTCGTGGCCCGAGGGTGCACTGGCGCGCGCAGCCGGCACCACCGATTTGTAGTGTTCGATGCGATCGCGCAGCGGCTGCGGAATATTGGGCGTGCGCCGCTCGCTCTGGCTCAGCTTCTCGGCGAGGCGCAACGCCTCGAGGTAATAGCGGTTGACGATCAAGGCGTGGTGCCGGGCACAACTCTCCCGGATGGTCTTGGCATGAACGTCCGGCAATCCGTCCATGTCACCGCCGACCCATGACCCGAAATGCAGCACTTCGGGCACCTTCGCGGTGCGGGCCTCATCGCCGAAGATCAGCACCAGCGATTCCTCGATTTCCTCGTAGAAGACCGGGATGACGTCGTAGACGATCTCGACGAGAAAAAAGAGCACGTGCTCGCGCTCGTCAGCGATGGTGAGCTTCTCGCGGGAGTTGTCCGCCGTCTGCCAGCCGGTCGTGACTTCGCTGCGCACTCGTTCCAGCGTCATGCGGCGCTCGACCGGTGTCTGCGACGGATCGAGCCGCGTCATCAGCAAGCTCGCGATACGCTGTTGCTGGCGCAGCAGAGTGCGGCGGGTCGATTCTGTCGGGTGAGCCGTAAGGACCGGCTCGATGCTCAGGCGCCCGAGCAGTTCGACCACCTGCGGCAGGCTGTAGCCGATCGAACGCAGCTTCTGGAAGCATTCGGCAAGACCGCCGGGCTGGTAGGTGCTGCTGTCGTTCAGGTACTGCCGGCGGCGGCGCACGCGGTGCACCTTCTCGGCCATGTTCACCATCTGGAACCAGGTGCCGAACGCCCGGATCAGTTCGGCGGCCTGGTCCGGGGACCGGCTGTCCGCCCGCACGACCAACTGCACCGCCGCGTCGGGGTCGCCATCGCGACGGCGGATCGCCAACTGGCGGTCACCTTCCACGTCCTCGAAAAAGGCATCGCCGCCCTGGTCCCGCAGCACTTCGCCCACGAGGCCGCCGAGCGTATGTACGTCCTCGCGGAGCGCCGCATCTTTTGCCGTGAACGAAATGTCTTTGCGTGCCATGGCCGCGAGGGGCAGAAAACGTGGTGGGGTCCGGGGCGCGGCGGGCGTGGTGGGGAATCGGGTGGAACGGCTGTGCGAATGCTAGCAGAGCCCGCGCCCGACGCACTGTTGCTACGGGACAACATCGACGTGATCGGTCGTCCACTGCCGTGGGAGAAGGTTGGCCTGAGGGCGCGGTGCTAAACTCGGCGCTGCTTGAACACCCCACTCGACTACGTCCTTCGACCGATTACCGCCGCAGACGATGCGGCGATGGCGCAGGTCATTCGCACCGTGATGCCGGAATTCGGTGCGTCCGGGCCCGGGTTCGCCCTCAACGATCCGGAAGTGGGCCACCTCAGCGTCGCCTACGCCGTGCCGCGTGCCGCATATTTCGTGCTCGTGCACGACGGCATCGTCGTCGGTGGCGGCGGTATCGCGCCGCTGGCGGGCGGCGATCCCGATGTCTGCGAGTTGCGCAAGATGTACTTCCTGGGCGACGTCCGCGGGCACGGCCAGGGCCGGCGACTGCTGCTGCATTGCATCGAGACCGCACGCCGGCTCGGCTACCGTCGTTGCTACCTCGAAACGCTCACCGGCATGGATGCGGCGCAGCACCTCTACGCTGCCGCCGGTTTCAAGACGCTCTGCGGACCGCTCGGTACCACGGGCCATTTCGCCTGCGACCGTTACTTCGCGCTCGATCTCTGACCCACGCCCGATGCCGCCCTCGCTACCCCTGACCGGTCTTCGTGTCCTGACGTTCGAGAACTTCGGCGCGGGACCGTTCGGCTCGATGTATCTCGCCGACCTCGGCGCCGAAGTCATCAAGATCGAGAACCGTGACCAGGGCGGCGATGCCACGCGCTCGATGGGTCCGTACTTTCTGGGTGAGCACGACAGCCAGTTCTTCCAGGCGTTCAACCTCAACAAGAAAAGCGTGACGCTGAACCTGAAGCACGCCGGCGGACGCGAGGCGTTCCACCGGCTCGTGCCAACGGCCGACGTCGTGCTGAACAACCTGCGCGGCGACCAGCCCGAAAAACTCGGCCTCGACTACGCGACACTCGGCCCGCTCAACCCGCGAGTGCTCTGTGCGCACCTGTCGGCTTATGGACGGGACAACGAGCGCAAGGGCTGGCCCGGCTACGATTACCTGATGCAGGCCGAGGCTGGTTACCTGCACCTGAGCGGCGAGCCGGGCTCGCCGCCCGCGCGCATGGGGCTGTCGATCGTCGACTACATGACCGGGATCACGACGGCGGTGGCGATCCTGTCGTCGCTGGTCGGCGTGCTGAAGGGCGGCCGCGGCCACGACATCGACGTCTCGCTGTTCGACGTCGCGCTGCACCAGCTCACCTACCCCGGCGCGTGGTACCTGAACTCCGGTTACCGCACCGAACGCCTGCCGCGCAGCGCACATCCCTCGGCCGTGCCGGTGCAGCTGCAGCGCACGAGCGATGGCTGGATCTTCATCATGTGCATGACGCAGAAGTTCTGGAGCGAACTCGTCCTGACGCTTGAACGGCCGGATCTGGCCGCACACGCGGACTACGCGACGGTCGAAGCACGGCGCGCGCACCGCGATGCATTGACGACCGTGCTCGACGAAGTGTTCTCGACCGCGACGACGATGGAATGGCTCGGGAAACTGCAAGGCGTGCTGCCGGCCGCCCCCGTTTACGACCTGCCGCAGGCACTCGACAATCCTTACCTTCGCACCATCGGCATGGTGACGGACCTGCCGCACCCGGCGCAGCCGGGATACCGCGTGCTCGCCAACCCGATCAAGCTCGATGGCGTGCGGCTGCCAAGCCAGCGTGCGCCAGAGCTCGGCGAACACACCGAGGCCGTGCTGCGCGAACTCGGTTACGACCCGGCAGCGATCGCGAACCTGCGGGCCAATGGCGCTGCGTGAACACGGCTCGCCCGGCCAGGAGAATCACGTGCTGAAGAAATTCCTGATGACGGGATTCGCATTGCTCACCCTTGTGGCGTGGTCTGGACGCCAGGTTACGGCAGCGGACCCGCGCCGCGACAATGTCGAACCCGTCCCGCCCGCAGTCACCGCAAGCGTTCCTGCGGGCACCTACACGCTCGACCAGTCGCATGCGAGCCTGATCTTTCGCGTCAATCACCTCGGCTTTTCGAATTACACGGCGCGCTTCAAGCGCTTCGACGCGAAACTGCAGTTCGACCCGAAGAACCTCGCTGCGTCGAAGGTGATCGCGAGCGTGGCTGCGGATTCATTGGAGACGGACTTTCCGGATCCCGCCAAGCTGGACTTCAATGCGGTATTGAAGGGCGAAGCGTGGCTGGATGTCGCGAAGTTCCCGCGGATGGAGTTCGAATCCCGTCATGTTGACGTGACGGGCTTGAATACGGTGCGCATCCACGGCGACCTCACGTTGCATGGCGTCACACGGCCGATCGTGCTCGCAGCGACGTTCAATGGCGGCTACGCGGGCCATCCCATGGACCCCAATGCGCGCATCGGGTTCTCGGCACACGCCACGCTGCGGCGATCGGAGTTCGGAATCGCGTATGGCATTCCCGCGCCGGGATCGACCATGGGCGTCAGCGACGAGGTCGATGTCGTCATCGAGGCGGAGTTCACGGGTCCGCCTCTGGTCAAGAATGACGCCAAGCGCCTGAGTTCATCCTTCAGTCGACCGGCTCGGAAGTAAAGTCCGCGACTTCGTCCCTCGCATTCAGAAAGAAGCGATAGCGCCGGTCGCGCTCACCCGGCATGAGGTAGAAGACGACGGTCTCGATCGTTTCGCCGCGACGCTCGATGCCTCGTCCCTTCAGGTCATCAGCCGCGAGAAACACGAAGCCCTTTGACGCTGCCAATTGCTGCTGCAGGTAGTCACGACCTGACTGCTCACGCGCGGACCCCGAAGCCATGCTCCGCAGTCCCTTCGCCATGCTGGCCGCAGGCTCGCCCCTCGCCCATGACTGCAGCACGTCGCGCAATTGCGCCGTGCGTGCCGGGTTGGGGTCGACGACGGACTTGTGCGCGTCCGGCCAGGCCAGCGCGGGTTCCACGAGACCCGCCACTGTCGTCACCAGGCTCAAGGTGTCCAGTTCGGCGTCACCCAGGTTGGCCAGCAGGATCACGGTGAGTTTCGGCCCCGGGTAGCGGACGATCGCTGTCTTGAATCCCTGCCAGGACCCACTGTGCCGGATGACATGCTCGCGCCGCTGCACGTCGAACGCCCAGGCGAACCCGTAGGGATAGGTCGTGCCGTCCTGCAGCTTGACGGGCGACCACATCGCCTCGTAGCTTTCGGGCTTGATGAATCGATGCGCCCACAGGGCCGCGTCCCACCTCACCAGGTCGAGCGCCGTCACGTACAGCGAGCCGTCGGCGGTGGTATTGAGCGAGGGCGACACCCACTCCTGGTTCTGTAGTTTGCCGTTGTCGAGTGTGTATCCGGCCGCCCGGTTCGGCACGATGTCCGACTCGCTGATGACGCGTGTCGACGTCATGCCGAGCGGCGAGAACACTCGTTCTGCCAGGAAGTCCCCGTAGAACTCGCCGCTGACTTTATGCACCAGGACTCCCAGCAGCACGTAACCCGTGTTGCTGTAGCTCCACTGGGTCCCGGGAGCAAAGTCCGGCGCCAGCGTCATCGCCACCTGGACGAGTTCGTCTTCGGTGTAGTCCTTGCGATAGTCAATGTCGGTCTTGCCCTCCCAGTCCTTGATCCCGGACGTATGGGTCAGCAGATGCCGCACGGTGATGCCCTGCCAGGTCGCCGGAGCATTCGGGAAGTACTTGACGATCGGGTCGTCGAGACCGAGCTTGCCCTCGTCGACCAGCAGCATCACCGCCATTGCAGTGAACTGCTTCCCGACCGACCCCGACTGGAAGACGGTCTCAGGCTTCACCGGCACGTCGAGTTCCACGTTGGCGAGGCCGTAGCCCCTGGCGCGAACGAGCTGGCCATCCCGGCTGATGGCGAGGGAGATGCCGGGAATCTGCAGACGCTGCATCTGGCCCTGCAGGAAATCGTCGACAGCGTCGGCGGCAACGACGGCGGGCAGCCCGAGCAGAACGACGATCGCGGCCAGGGTCATTTTCATGGGTCTACTTACCATTTCAATGCAATGCTCGCCACGAGGCGGGACGTCGGAATATTTTCCACGACAGGACCTCCGATTTCTCCTACTGAATTGTTGCGCTGCGGCGTGGCCTACTGTCGCGCAGCGTTGGCCGACCCGAACAACGAATCGCAATCTGAGTCGACCCGTGCCCGGAAGAAATATAGACGACGTGTCGACCAGTGGTTGTTCCGCCTTGCAGTGGCCCTTGGCGGAACGACGACAACACGAACGCAGGCTCCCCGAGCGACAACCGATCTGTGACGCATTCGTCGACCTGGCGGATCGTCGCCTCGGACTGGGCCGCCGCTGGGACGACTGGCGCCGCAGACGAGAAGCGGCATAGGTTCGACGTCGAGTGACCCACGCCTGGCCGACAAGCAGGCGTCCCCTTGCGATACCGCGGCACGTGGGTTCATTGTTGCCGGTCATTGAGCACGGACTCCAGGCGTCCGTGGCGCCGAACCCAACCTGACAGAAGTTAGGTTTTTTGCGATGCCCCACCCCAGCCCAGCCCTGCTCGAGAGCAAGTTCCTGCCCCAGCTGGGCGCACGCGCCCAGGTCGCCCGGTCACGCCTTGCCGTACCGGACGCGCTGACCGCAGCCCTCGTGAAGGCTGTGACCGTGACGGGGCCGGCGGGCTACGGCAAGACCACTCTGCTGGCCCAATGGCACGCGACGCTGAGCGGCACGGACCCGCGCAACGTCTGCGTGGCCTGGCTGAACCTCGACGAAAACGACAACGACCCGGCGCGCCTGCTGCGCTACCTGTACGGGGCGCTGAGCAAGTGCGTACCCATGCTCGCGGCGGATGCGGTGAGCGAGATTTCACGGACCACCAATCTTGCGGTGATGCTCGAAGGTCTCGGCCTGCAGCTTGCCGCACACGCACAGCCGATCGTACTGTTCCTCGACGACGCACACTTCATCACCAACCCGGACGCGTCGCGGCTGGTCGAGTGGCTGCTGAGCCAGGCCGGCGCCCAACTGCACGTCGTCATTGGCAGCCGGCAGGCGGTAGGCTGGCCGCAAGCCGAATTGCGCCTGCGTGGCCAGTTGCTCGAGATCGACCAGCGTGACCTCGCCTTCAACAGCGACGAGGCACGCAGCTTCTGCACGACACGCCTGACGCACGCGCTCGAACCGGCGGCGTTGGGGCGGCTGCTGGAGAAGACCGAAGGCTGGCCGGCAGCGATGGAGCTGCTGACCCTCGCGCTCAACGACACGGCGGACGCCGGCAAGTTGATTGCCGACTTCGCCACGACCGAACGCGGCGTGCTCGAGTACCTCAGCGACGCTGTGTTTGGCCGCTTGCCGGCCGACCAGCGCGCATTGGTCCATCAACTGGCTCAGTTCGACCGCTTCGGTGCAGAGCTGGCGGCAACAACGCTGGCGCAGCGATCCCCGGACATCCTGTTGGCGGAGTTGCAGCGTCGGCACCTGTTCCTGATCCCGCTGGACCGGCAGGGACGCTGGTTCCGCTTCCATCACCTGGTGGGCGAGTACCTGCGTCGCCACGACCCGCGCGACGCCGCCGACATCAATGCCAGCCTGACCGCCGGCGGGCAGTGGCTGTTCGACCATGGCATGGTCGATGACGCGATCGATTGCGCGGTGCGGGCACAGCAGTGGGACCTGGCCTGCGGCTGGCTCCTCAAGGCAGCGGAAGACTCGGCGCAACGCCGCGGGGACGGCGCCAACCTGTTGCGCTGGATACCCGTGATTCCCCGTGACGATCTCGATCGCTTCCCGCTGATCCGCCTGAGCCACGTATTCTCGCTCGCGTTCACACATAGAGATGCGGCTGGATTCGAACGCGAGCTGGCCGACCTCGAAGCGCTGGCACGACGACTGGCAGCGGATCCGGACGCCGACCCGGCAGCCGTGCAGGAACTGCGGTGCGCACTGCCGCTGCAACGCATCATGTGGAACGGGTTGCGCGATGACGCCGCCGACCTGCGCTCGCAGGCGGAGACCTGGATCAAGGCCTGGCCGGATGCACGGGCTCGCTACCGTGGCGACGCGAACAATGTCGCCGCATTCGCCTGCAAGACGACCGGCGACATCGATGCCGGTCTCGACTACTGTGCGCGCGCCGACGCACTGCAGGAAGCGGATAACGGCGTCTTCGGAACGTCGTGGACCCAGGTCCTGCGCGCCTTGCTGCTGCTCAAGCGCGGCGATTTCCGCGCGGCACTTGCCGTGGCGGAGGCGGCGTTGCCTTACATTGCGGAAAATCTCTTCGGCCACCCCGAGCACTTTGCGTACCAGCAAGGCGTGCGAGCGGCCATCCTGTACGAGTTCGACGACACCCCCGCAGCCAGCCAGGCGATCGAATCGATCCCTGATGCGCTGGATGACCGCGGCGTCGCCGACTTCGTGCTGCTGACCTACCTGACCCGGGCTCGCCTGCAGTTTCACTCAGGGCAGGCTGAGGCAGGACTCACTGCTCTCCAGCTCGGACGCAAGCTCGGCCAGAAACGCGGTCTGCCGCGCGTGAGCGTCACTCTGGCCGGCGAGGAATGCATCTGGCTGTGCCGGCTCGGGCAGTGGCCGGCTGCACTCGAGTTGGCCCGCTCGCACGATTTCGATCGCACGCTTTTTCCGCACTACGGCCTGGTCGCCGACAAGGCCGTGCGTGTGGCGCCGCGACTGTTGATGGGCGAGCAGCCCGAGATGGCGATTGCACAGCTGGGGCCCGCGCTGGTCAGGGCGACGGAAAGAGGCTTCCACCACCGTCGTGTCGAATTGCTGCTGTTGCAGGCAGCCGCGCTGCTGCGTTGCGGCCGCACCGCCGAGGCGATGCAATCCTGGGGCGTGGCGCTCGACCTGGGTGAGCGCTTCGGCTACCGCCGGGTGTTCCTGGACGACATCGACATCGTCGCGACCCTGAACCACGCCGCGCGCGGCCAGGATGGCATCAGGGTGCCGTCGTGGCTGAAGCCCGGCCCGGCGAAGGCGGCCGCCGGGTTGACGGAGGCGCTGACGCGCAAGGAACTGCGCATTCTCAAGCACCTGGAGACCGGCGCCTCGAACCGTGAAATTGCCGGTTCACTGTTCGTTTCCGAAGGCACGCTGAAGTGGCACTTGCACAACATGTATCGCAAGCTCGAATGTCGCAACCGCTCCGGAGCCATTGCTGCCGCACGCCGACAGGGTCACCTGTGACCGAACGAGGTCAGTTCGACAGCGAAGCCTGCAGCGCCGCGACGAAAGGCTCGATGTAACCCGGGAACAGGTCGTCGAGTGGCGTACCCTTGAATTCGGGCAGATGCAGCGCGTTCCAGTTCGCCCACAACGGCATGCCTTCAGGACACTCGGTCGCTGCGACGCCGATCGCCAGGAGATATTTCAGCGCACCCGAGGACTGCGCTGCGTAAGCAGCCCGCCATTGCGCGAAGCTGAAATAGTTGCGCGTCACCTTGCGACCCAGCAGCCGCTCGCGCCGGTCGAGCAGCTCGTTCCACGAGCAGTAGGCCGTTGCCGCTACCGGGCAAATCGCATTGCGCGATGCCGGGTGGGAGAGCACGTGCGGAATGATGCGGCCGACGTCGCGCCCTGTGGACCACGCAAACTTCTGCTCGCCGTTGCCCATGACCCCGACCGGCTCGAGCATGTAGTACTCGATCCAGAGTCCGGCCGGGATGATGGTGAAATCCATGCCAGCCAGTTCGATCACCCTGCGGATGAACGCCTTCTGCCGCGCCATGGTCCTGTGCACCGTGTCGGTGGGCCAGAACTGCTCCCACTCGTAGATGTAGCCGAACTCCGAGGGTACGAACCGTTCGACGCCGGCCTCCTTCGCCGCCCAGATCAACGGGTACTGCGACTCGGTGGCGAACAACGGTACGCAGGACACCAGGTAGTCGGTGCCTTCGAGGGCGGGAATCAATTCACCGTGATCGGTGACGTCGGCGGACCTGACCTCGACGCCGCGCGCGATCCAGTCGTTCCATTGCTTCTGCTTGTCGTCGCCACTGCGTATTGCACCGGAGGACGACTTCTCCTGCTGACCGCCCTTGCGCAGCAGCACGCGGACGTTGAACTGCTGCAGGCGCAGTAGTTCCTCGACGCAGGCGCTGCCCGCGACACCGGTGGCAGCAAACACAGTGACGGTCTTCGTCATGGCAACGACTCCAGTGGGCGGCGCTCAGGCAACGGCATGAGCGCGCAGCAGGCGGACAAACAGCACGGCGAATACCGCATCGCCCGCCGCGAGCAGCATTACCAATGGTCCGGCCTGGCCCGCGAGGAAATAGACCGCCGCCAAAGCCGCGACCCCCACCTTGCAGAGAGCACCCAGTGCGATGAATGGCCAGAAGCGCGCAAGGTCCACCCCGCCCAGGACATAGCCAATGCCGAAGCCGGTGACCAGCAACGCGGCCAGGTCCACGTACAGCAGCTGGCTGGCATGAAGCGCGTCGATACCCAGGAACTGCGGAGCAAGCCGGGCCAGCAGCACCAGGATCAGTGCGGCACCGAAGTTATAGGCCCCGGCGACGTACAGAAACGTGCGGCTGCCTCCGGCAGCTTGCCTCATGCCCGTGCAGCTGAACAACATGCTCAGTTCGGCAGTGCGCTGCAGAACCCGAGCGCGTTGAACGTCCGGATCAACTGCCGGTGATCGAAGGCAGCTGCCACCGACTGGAAGCCGGGCCTCTTGAGCTGACCGTCGAGAATCAGCCTGGCTGCCTCCGCGCTGAGCTCGCCGGTCCACGTGTAGGCAGCGGAGAGATTCATGACGTAAGTGGTCGTGCGTGTGCGGCTCTGGCCGTGGACGATGATCACGCCGCGCTGCACGTCAGGGTGGTCCTTGGGCGGCTCACCGGTGCTGATCTGCGCGCTGATCGCGTTGGTCAGCGCCTCGCGGCCCGCTTGATCGAGTCCGGGTGCCTGGGCGTTGAACGCACGAATGGCCTCGATGATGCCGTCGATCATGTGCTCGCCAATGGCCGTGAGCACTTTGCAATTGCGCACGCGACCCTTCAGCCACACGGGCTCGCAGGCGCCACCCCAGGGATGCGCCCGCATCTTGGCGTTGCGGTACGGAACGAAGACGTCGTGAGCCACGTCGTTCTGCCACGCCTTGTATTCGTTCTGCTCCAGGTAGTACTGCGAGGTGTCATTGCACACCATGCGCAGGAACGATTTGGTCGATGCCTCCGAAGGCAGGCCGTTGTCCACCTGGTACAGAATGTCCAGCGAGTCGATCTCGGGATCTTCGAGCACGACTTCGGCCGCCAGGGCTCCGGACGCCCACATGAAGGATGTGGCCGGCGCCATCAGCAGGCCCTTGGCAGCGAACTCCGCGCCATACTTGTCGGCGATGGCGATGACCCAGTCCTGTTCGCCCGTCGTGTCCGTGTAGTGACAGCCAGCCTTGAGCGCAGCCTCCACCACCGGCCAGGCCACCTGCATGAATGGCCCGGCAACGTTGATCACCACGCTGCACTTCTGAAACACCGGCAGCAGCTTCTCGACGTCGTTGTCGACCGCGACGATCTCCGCGTCGAGCTTCCATGCGCTGGCTCCCAGCCGCTCGCGCACGATTCCCAGCGCCACGTCGAGCTTGTCCTTGCTGCGACCGGCGAAATAGAACGGTATCTGGCGATTCGCCAGCGACTCGGCCACGAGCTTGCCGGTGTAGCCGTTGGCGCCGTAGACGATGACCTTGCGTCCGAGTGACATGTGCTTGCTCCGTGAAACTCTACGGTAGGTGAGTCAGCGCGCTTCGGTGTGCACGGCGGCTGGATCGGAATGGAGGGCCTCGACCAGGAATCGGTCCTGCGGCTTTTCCGATGCAGTCTTCGGAATCTGGCGCAGCAACTGGATACGGCTCGGCACGGCATTGGCTTCGAGCTTCTGCCGACAGAGCCGGTATAAGCCCGCTACGTCGAAGCCATCGAGGTCCAGGTCCTTCGGGACCACCGCCGCCACCACGTCCTTCTCACCAGGCACGCCATTGGCAGAAGCGATGCCGTAGACGTAGACGTCATCGACCTCGGGCACCTCGGCAATCACCTTCTCGATGAACGCGGCGTTGACGAATTCACCGTTGCGACGGATGCCGCTGCCCTTGCGGTAAAGGAAGTACATCCAGCCGTCCTTGTCCTCCCGCACCACGTCGCCCATGTGCAACCAGCCGCCGGCGCACTTCTGGTCGCTGGCTTCCGGGTTGCCGTAGTACTCGACCTTGAACGGCGTGCCGTCCTTGTGACGGAACAGCAGTTCGCCGGTGCGTTCACCGCGCGCATCCACCGGCACGTCATTGCCCTCGTCGTCGACGATGCGGTGGACAAGCGTCGCAATTGGCTTGCCGATGCTGCCCACCGGGCCGACGCCGGGAGGATTGGCAGTGAGCCCCCCTTCCGCGGCCCCGTAGAACTCCAGCAACTCGACCTTGAAGCGGCGGCGGAATTCGTTCCAGATCGCGGCCGGCATGCCGGCGGAAATGATGCTGCGCACCGGGTTGTCGGCGTCGTCCGGCCGCGGTGGCTCGGCGTAGATGGCGGTGGTCATGCCGCCGAGTAACGTGAAATTCGTGCAACCGTACTTGCGCGTGATGTCCCACAGTCGCGACTTCGAGAATCGACGCGAGAGCACGCAGGGGATGGCATTCACGAGCGCCGTGCCGAGCGTGATCACCTGCGCGTTGGCGTGGGTGAGCGACAACCCGGAATAGAGCCGATCGTCCGGCTTGAAGCCAAACAGGAAGGGCGCGATCTTCGACGTCTCGCAGTAACGCCGATGCGTCATCACGATGCCCTTCGGATCGCCTGTCGTCCCCGAGGTGTAGATCAACTCCAGCGGGCTGTCGGGAGTCGATCCAGGAAATTCCTCGCCCCGGAAGTCGGTGCCTGCCACCTCACCATAGGGACGCACACCGACCGCCTGCAGCTGGGCCGTCGTCGCCTTGCCTTCGTCAGTAGGCAAACCGATCACCCAGCGCAGGCCGGCAACACGCTCACGCACCGCAAGAATTTCCGGGAGCGCATAGTCGCCCGCAGTGACGCCCTTGCAACCGGCAGCGGCAAGCATGTAGACGAGCTTGTCGCCCCTGGTACGCGGGTCGATCGGAACCAGCGTGACCCCGAGCAGCGAGCCCGCGACCATCAGGTCCACGAACTCGACATGATTGGCGAGCAGCGTGCCGACCCTGTCCCCGGGCTCGAGGCCGAGCCTGCGCAGGCCGGCGGCGAGACTGCGACCCTTGTCCCACAGCTGGGCGTAAGTGCGCGTCTCGTCCTCCCGGACGCCCGCTCCCTCGACCGTCAACACGACGCAATCCGGTCGCGCGACCGCCCACTTGCCGACGATACCGGCCAGGGTCAGCGGGTCGTAGCCCGTCACGTCAGTCTGCCCTGGCCAGGATCGTGACCACCGTGGCCGCCGCGTCGGTACCGATTGCGCCTCCCCCATTGTGGGCTAGCGCAATGCGCGCCCCAGTCACCTGTCGATTACCGGAGCGGGCCTGCAACTGCTCGGTCAGCTCGACGATCTGCGCGCAGCCGGTTGCACCCACGGGATGCCCCTTGCGCAACAAGCCGCCCGACGTATTGACGGGAATGCGGCCGCCGAGTCGCGTGGCGCTGGTCTCGATCAGCTTGACGCCTTCGCCCGGGCGACACAGGCGGAGGTACTCGTAAGCGGCGATCTCGGAAGGCGCGGAGGCATCGTGCAATTCGACGCACGACAGGTCGTCCGGGCCGATGCCCGCCTCTTCATAGGCTTGCGTGGCAGCCAACCCGCCGACGGACTCGTTCGGGCCCGTGTCCCATCCCGACACGAGCGCAGAGCTGGCAACCCGCACCTTGTTTTTCAGTCCCAGTTCGCGCGCCTTGCGCTCGCTGACGAGAATCACGGCCGCCGCGCCGTCGCCGATCGGCGAACACATCGGCAGCGTCAGCGGTTCGACGATCGTGCGTGCCGCGAGCACGTCGGCGACGCTCAACAATTCCTGGAACTGGGCGCGCGGATTCATGCTGCCGTGGAACGAGTTCTTGGCGGTGACCATGGCGAAGTGCTCTTTGGTGCTGCCGTACTTCTTCATGTGCCCCTTGGCCATTACGGAATAGATGTCCATGAAGATCGAGCGGGTCACGCCCGCGCCGGCCGCATCGAACGGCTCGCCGATCTCGGCGGACATGCGCTTGACCACGTTGATCGCGCCGTCCGGATCCTCGACGTCCACCGCACTGGAAAAAGCCGCGAAGCTGCGTGCCTTGTCGGCGTGAAACAATTTCTCGCTGCCGCAGGCAAGCACTACGTCATACATCCCCGCGGTGACCATCGCGCATGCCTGCTGGAACGCAGTCGATGAAGACGCGCAGGCATTCTCGACATTGACCACGGGAATCCTGCCGATACCCAGCTCACGCAGGGCGACCTGTCCGCGAATCATTTCCTGGCCGGTCACGACACCGGCGGCGGCGTTGCCCATCCAGGCCGCCTGGAGAGCGGATTGGTCCATCCCGGCATCGGCCAGCGCCAACTGGATTGCCTCACCGGTCAGGCTCTTGAGCGTCTTGTCCAGGTGCTTGCCGAAACGAGTCATCCCGACGCCGGCGACGTATGCGTGCATCTTCATTTGCCTGATCCTTGCAGCCAGGCGGGATTGACCAGGTCGCTGCCGCCCTTCATCGCCAGGACTTCGTTGGCACCATCGGCGATGAGCATGGCTCGTGCGTCACGGAACAGCTTCTCCATCGGGTATTCGCGGGTCATGCCGTTGCCGCCGAACATCTGCAGCGCGTCGGAGGCGACTTCGAACGCCGTCTGGGTCGCGGTGACCTTGGCCGACGTCGAGGCCAGCATCGAAGGACGCAGGGCCGTGGCGTTGTACTCCATGACGCGACGAGTCAAAGCCCGGGCTGCCTCGATCTTGCGGAACATCTCGAACAGGCGAAAGCGCACGTGCTGGTGGCGGATCAGCGGCTGCCCGCCCTGCTTGCGGCGATGCGCGTATTCCCAGGCATGCTCGAAGGCGGCGCGGGCGATGCCGACCCCGGTGCAGGCCACGTGCGGGTTGGCCTCGCACAGCATGTGGTAGGCGAGTTCCTCGTACTTGTCCGGGCCCGCGAGCAGGTGAGAGATCGGGACTTCGACGTGGTCGAAGAACAATTCACCTTGATTCAGGCCACGCAGGCCAAGCTTGTCGAGCGGCTTGCCTTTCGTGACGCCGGGCAGGTCGAGCGGCACGATGACGGCGACGCCGGGCCGGGCATTGCCTTGCGGATCTGCATAGTGGGTGAACAGCGCGCAGACCTGCGCCGTGATCGCACCCGAAACCCAGGCGGATTTCTGACCGTTGATGATGACTTTGTCACCGACGATGCGTGCAGTGCAGTTGGGCCGGCCGTAGGTGCCGTCCGGCGCCGCGAGCACGCCGGGAGCATCGAGCATGTCGCTGCCGTGGTCCGGTTCCGTGATCCCCCAGCAACCGAGCTTGCCTTCGCAGTACCTGGCCATGTCCAGGTTGCCGGCGAGCAGCGAATACATCACCGGGAAGTTGTTGACCAGGATGGCGCCCGCAATGCCGCCATCGCCCCAGGCGAGTTCCTCGGTGGCGATGGCGAGCAGCTTGACGCGCTCCGCCGGCGGTAACTCCATCAGCGCCAGCACGGACAATCCGAGGTCGCCGGCTTTGGCCAATGCACCCCAGAGTGGCGAGCCTGCCGCCGGGACTTCGTCGGCAGGCAGCCTGTCCAGAACCGGGCCTAGCGGTCGCATCACTTCGACCGCGTAGCGGTGCACGTTGTCCTGCACCGCGCGCTCCATTTCGGACAATGGCGGTTCGATGCCGCTCAGCGGAAGTTCGACGTAGTCCGACATCGCTCGCTCCTTGGCCCGGCAACGGGCTGGCACGACGAACGATGCAGGCTGGCTGCCGGAAAGGGAGCCTGCTGAAAGTTAGGTTTTGACGGCCACGAGACCTGCTACCCCCAGTTCAGGGTGTCACCGGCGTGAGGAAATCGTGCAGCACGCGCCACGAGCGGCCATCGCGCTGCCACACGCGCACGTAGACCGCGCGCACCTGTGGCTCGCTCCCGCGCGTCGCGCGCTTGTCGACCAGTTCGCCGTGGGTCACGGCGAGGTCAGCGCGCGCGGAGCCGGCCACGGAACCGACCGTGAGCGCCTTGATTTCGAAGTTCGATTTCGCCGTGACGCTCGCGTGGCGCAGCCCGGAATTCAGCTTGCGATCAATTGCGACCAGTTTTTCGATCGTCGGCGATGTTTCGTCACAGGCACCGCGCGTTGGCGCCGGCGCGGCAGGCAGCGTTGGCAGGCTGATGCGACTGGTCCAGCACGATCCGCCAGGCGCCAGCCTCGTTCAAGTGCCAGACGGTGAGATACTGGCCCGTGTCGGCGACCTTGCTGTCCTGCGCGGTGTAGCTCCACGTGCCCAGCGTCACGGCGAGACTGGAATCGCAGGCGGTCTCGGCCAGCGCGGGCGTCCACTCGAGGCGGCCGGTCGCCGGTTCGTGGGTCGTCGAGCCACTCTCGCGCGCGCACGGGCAACGGGCGGAACACCACTGCGTCGTCGGCCAGGAAGCGGTCGTACGCTGCTCGAATTCCGGACTCGAGCGCCGTCTGCGCGAACTCGCGATCCGCCGCGATGACGTCAGGGGCGACAGTCGACGGGAACTTCTACCGGCGCAGCGCGACCAACGTCGTAGCCCGCAAGGACTGCGCAGGCCATGAGTGTCGCGTGCAGGAAGCCTCGGCGGATGCCGGGCAGCGAGCGAAGCATGTTCATTCTTGTCTGGCGCAGGTCGTCCCCGGCACGAGCTTATCCTGTCGCACGCGGCCACGCCCACCGCGCGCGGTCGATCCACGGGTCCATTCTGTTAAAGTCACGGGAATCATCACCTTGCACGTAACCCAGATCACCATGAAGAGAATCGTCGCCACCTGCCTGTCGCTGCTGCTGGCAGTCACCCTGGTCCTGCCCACGCAGGTGCAGGCGGACTCCCGGACCGACCAGAGGCTGCAGAATTCGCAGCGGGTCTTCGAAGCCTTTTCCGACCTCACCGAGCAGAGCATTCCGACCTGGCTGCTCGATCGGGCCTACGGCATTGTCGTGGTGCCGAGTGTGGTCAAGGTGGCCCTGACCATTGGCGGACGCGGCGGCAAGGGCGTGATGGCCGTGCGCCACCCCGACGGCACCTGGAGCGCCCCGGTGTTCGTGATCCTCGGCGGCGCGAATTTCGGCTTTCAGATCGGCGTGCAGTCGACGGACGTCGTCCTGGTACTGATGTCCCGCGAGAGTGTCGAAGGCATCGCCGGGGGTAAAGTGACGCTCGGCGCCGATGCCAGCGTCGCAGCCGGTCCGCTCGGTCGCGCCTCGTCGGCGGCGACGGACGCCACGTTCAGCGCGCAGGTGCTGTCCTACTCGCGCAACTCGGGCCTCTTCGTGGGCGTCGCGCTCGACGGCACCGTCATCGCCATCGACCGGTCCGCCAATGAATCGGCTTACGGCATCTCGGGCGTGCTCGCATCGCAGATCCTCGAAGGCAAGATCACCAGCGTGCCGCTGGCGGCGCAGGAATTCACTGCCGCGCTGACGCGAGCAACGAAGGCTCCGGCCGCGAAGAGCGCACCGGCTGCGCCTGCCGCCCACCCGGCCCCGGCCGTGACACCGGTGCCCGCTCCGGCCGACGAACCGGCCAAGACCTATCCGATGGAAGATCCGAACCCGGGTGCGCCGCCACCTTCGGGCTGACAACGAAGCAAGCCGACTCGCGGTCCGGCGGCGGCCCGCGTTTCGATCGGGGGAATGCGCAATGAAGATCCTGCGGGGACTGTTCTTCTTCCTGCTCGGGCTGGTGGTGCTGTTCTTCGTCACGGCACTGTTCCTGCCGAAGTCAACGCATGTCGAGCGCTCGATCACGACCACCGCCAGCCCCGAGACGGTCTTTGGCCTGGTCAACGGCTTCCGGCGCTTCAACGAATGGTCGCCGTGGGCCCGGCTCGATCCCGACACCCAATACACCTTCAGTGGCCCGGACACCGGCGTCGGCGCCCGCATGGAATGGACCAGCGCCAATGCGGACGTCGGCAGCGGCAGCCAGGAAGTCATCGCCGTCGAGCCGGGTCGCCGCGTCACGAGCAAGCTCGACTTCGGCATGGACAACCCGACGACGTCGACGATCAGCCTCGAGCCGCAAGGCACGGGCACGCGCGTAACCTGGTCGCTGGACACCGATTTTTCGAGGCAGCCTGGTCGGCCGTTACTTCGGTCTGGCACTCGACCGCATGGTCGGGCCCGATTACGAGAAGGGACTGGCGCAGTTGCAGGCCGTGGCCGAATCGACGACGCCCGCGAATGCGCCGCCGATCTCCGCGCCCGCCGCGGCAGCGGACGAAAACGTTCAGCCGGCCGCGGTGGCCAGCCCGACTGGACAGGAAACGCCGGTCCCGCCGATCCCGCAATAACCGTCCGGGTTCTTCGCCAGGTACTGCTGGTGGTAGTCCTCGGCGAAGTAGAATTCCGGCACGTCGAGGATCTCGGTCGTGATCGGCTGGAATCCTGCCGCCTTCAGCTTTTCACCGTAGGCGGTCGCGCTGCTCGCGGCTGCGGCGCGCTGCGCGGCGTCGTACACGTAGATGCCTGAGCGGTACTGCGTCCCGATGTCGTTGCCCTGGCGCATGCCCTGCGTCGGGTCGTGCGATTCCCAGAACACCCGCAGCAGTTCCGCGTACGAGATCTCCTGCGGATCGAACACGACGCGCACCACTTCGTTGTGCCCCGTGTAGCCGGTGCAGACTTCTTCGTACGTCGGATTCGGCGTGATGCCACCGAGGTAGCCCACCTGCGTGCTGTAGACGCCGGGCGTCGTCCAGAACTTGCGTTCGGCGCCCCAGAAGCACCCGAGGCCGAACAGCGCGAGCTGCATGCCGGCGGGGAACGGCGCTTCGAGGCGATTGCCGTTCACGAAATGGCGCGCGGGCACCGACAGCTTCTGCGCACGGCCGGGCAGCGCCTCGGCGGTCGTCGGCAGGTCGAGCTTCTTCTTGCGGAGTGAAAACATCGTCCGTCCTCCTAGCTGGTGCGCAGTGCTTCGACCAGGCCCGACCAGAACGCGGGGTCGTGCACGATCATGGTCGTGCCGTTGATCAGGAACTGCACGCCGATCGAGATCATCAGGAAACCGGTCAGCCGCGTCAGTGCAACCATGCCCGTGGCGCCGAGCAGCCGGTTGACGCGTTCGGCGCCGCTCAAGACGAACCAGCTGAGCAGCGCCGTCAGGAAAATGGCCGTGAGCACGCCCATGAAATCGACGATGCTCAGGTAGCCTTTCCTGGCCGCGGCCTGCGACGAAAGACTCATCACCACGGCAAACGTGCCGGGGCCGCTCAGGCCCGGCATGGCGAGCGGCGTGAAGGCGATGTCGTACTTCGAGCCCGCCGCCTTGGTCATCGCTTCCTTGTCCGAGATCGGGTTCGGAAACAGCATCTGGAAGCCGAGGAATGCGACGATCAGGCCGCCGGCGATGCGCATGCCGGGCAACGAGATGCCGAAGAAATTCATGATCAGGCCGCCCGCGACGAGGAAGCCCGACATCAGGAAGAACGTGTAGACGCAGGCACGGCGAATCTGCCGCAGGCGCTCCTGCTCGGGCAGATGCCCCGAGGCCGACATCACCAGGGGAACCGCGCCGAACGGGTTCACGATCGGCAGGATCGCGAGCAACGCCGCCAGCAGCGAGCTGAAATAGAGTCCGAGCCAGTTCATCCGCGCACTTTAACCGGCGGCTAGAATGCCTGCATGGCCACGTGCAACCCGACCCCGTGACGAAGTCCCGCAGCACCCCGCGCGTGCGCCTGATGGCCCTCGCCGTCGTTGCCTGCATCCTGCTGGTGGCGCTCACCGAACGACCCACGTTCGCCGGACTCGCCAGCGGCCTGGCGGGGTTCTGCGGGTTCGTGCTGGTCGCCATCGCGGCACTGGGCCGCCTCTGGACCTCGCTGTTCATCGCCGGCCGCAAGGACGCGGCGCTGGTCCAGGCCGGGCCCTACGCCGCGTGCCGGCACCCGCTGTACCTGCTGACGCTGCTCGGCATGCTCGGCCTCGGTCTCGCCACGCGCAGTGTCGTGCTGCTGCTGGCCCTGGTCGGCATCGCCACGGTACTGCACCTGGGCGCAGCGCGGGCCGAGGACGCGTTGCTCGAGCGCGCCCATGGCGAAGCTGCGCGACGTTACCGCGAACAAGTCCCTGCCCTGCTGCCGGACTGGTCGCGTTATGCGGTGCCCGAAGTGCTGGAAATACAGCCTCGCGTCGTCTGGAAGGCCGTGATCGATGCAGGCAGCCTGCTGCTGGCAGTGGCGCTGATCCAGGCGGCGCACGTGCTGCAGCACGCCGGCACCATCGCGCCCTGGTGGCGCTTGCCATGAGCGACTCCATGTCGCGCACCGTGCTCAAGCGCGACCTGCTCGGCTCCGTCTGCCGCATCGACCGACCTGCGCTGAACAGTCGTGCGGGATTCGCCTGCATCGAGCGTGACACCGGCGACGCGCGCTGGTGGCTGCGACTCGCCGCGCGTCGACTCGCCGCCCGCGAAGCACACGCACTGGCCGCGTTGCGCAACGTGCCGGGCATTCCGCGGCTGCTGCAGTGGGACGGTCGCCGCCTGCAGCGTTCGTGGCTCGACGGCCAGCCCATGCACCGCAGCCAGCCGCGCGACCCGGCGTATTACCGCGAAGCCCTGCGACTGATCCGACTCCTGCACGCCGCGGGCGTCGTGCACAACGACCTCGCCAAGGAACCGAACTGGCTCGTCGCGCCCGACGGCTCCCCGGCCGTCGTGGACTTTCAGCTCGCGATGCGTCCGCGTCATCGCGGCTGGCGCTTTCGCGCCCTCGCCTACGACGACCTGCGACACCTGCTGAAGCACAAGCGCACGTATTGCCCGGAGCGGCTCACTGCCCGACAACGCGCGATCCTCGCGCAACGCTCGTGGCTGGCGGCGACCTGGATGCGCACCGGGAAACCGGTCTACCTTTGGGTGACGCGAAGACTGCTGGGCTGGTCCGACCGCGAAGGGGCCGGCGATCGCGGACAACACGGACCGCCACGACCACGGCTGAAGGTCAGGGATCGACCTTCTCGAAGTCGAGCGTCGGTGCGTCACCCGGCCGGAAATACACGTAGCGGCCACTCATCTGCACCAGCGCGGTGTCGCGCTCCGTGCGGGTCGCAAACCAGTGTTCCTTCTGCCAGTCATCGCCCACGAGGTGACGGAACGGGTCGTTGCGGCGTGCACGGATGCGCAAGCCGAAGGGTCGGGACTGGGGCAGCGACTGCCGCAGGTTCTGTTCGTTGGCGATGGCCATGGGCACTCTCCGGGAAGGCCGCCATTTTAGCCTGTCCGCGTGCTCCCTGCCGGATGCCTCAGAACGTCTTGCCGAGGTAGAGGTAAAAAGCCCGATCGCCGCCGCTGGCGAGGCCCGCGGCGAGGTAAACCGGGCCGAATGGACTCTCTGCCCCGAGGAACAGGCTGCCGCCCGTCTCGAGGTCGCCGAAGTCCACGTCGTCGCGCGTCGCCCACACGTTGCCTGCTTCCACCGAAAAGCCGATGTAAGCCGGGAACTCGAAGAAGCCCGTGCCGCCCCGACTGATGCGCCGGTACACGATGGCACGTGCGATGCCGTACTGGGTGCCGACCTTGGTATCGGGCGGAAGTCCCGAGAGATCGAACAGTCCGCCGAGCGTGAAGAGTTCCTGCGGCGACACGACCTGGTCGTCCAGGGCCGAGCCGCCGTCCATCGACCACACCAGGCTGTAGCGACCGCGGCTGCGCGCCAGTTGCCACGAGGCGTGCACGATGTCCGCGTCACGCGTGGCGCCCAGCGATTCGCGATCGGCGAGCCAGCTCGCGCGGAATGCCTGGCCTTGCTTCGGGAAATAACCACTGTCGAGCCGGTCGTAGCCGAAGTTCACGAACGCGCCGCCGAGGTCGAACTTGGTATTGGGCAGGCCCGGATCACCGATGAGCACGCGGCTGCTGCCGTCGCCTCGACGCACGCCTACGCGCACTTCGCCCCAGTTCGACAGCTCCGCGCCGACTGCCAGCGACACCTCGGTGTCGCGCGTGCGGTAGCGCCCGAGCCGCTGCCCTGTCGTCGTTGACGATCTGCAGCGTGGTCTCCTCGTAACGGAACCCCGGCGCGATGAAGTACGGCAAGCGCAAGGACAGCGGCTGGTAGAACTCGGTCTGCAGCTTCGGCTCCTCGCCGATCTGGCCGTCGATGACCCATTCGGCATCGAGGTCGTTGACTTGCGTCAGGCGCAACTGCGCCGCTGCGTTCGCCGTGGCGCCGCCTTCGTAATCCATCTCGACGCCTACGCCAAGCCGCAGGAACGCTGGCCCCCAGGACTTGCGTCGCAGGTCGATCTCCAGTCCACGCTCGCCGCTGCCGCTGCCGACGATGCGGTAATCGACGGACTCGAAATCGTCGAGGCGGTACTGCGAAGCCAGGCGTTGCTGCAATTCCGGCCGGTCGAGCGGCTTGCCGGCCAGGTCGCCGAAGACGGCCTCGACCCGCTTCGCCTCGTCCTGTGACTGCTCACCCGGACGGACGAAAGCCACCTGCACGACGGGCTCCGCCGTGCGTGCCCGCTGCGCGACGTAGCGCTCGTAGTCGGCAGCGGGCAATGCCAGCGCGGCGAGCGCCGAAGCCTGCGCACGAGCCGCGATCCTCCCCTGCTCCATCACCTGCGGCATGCGTCCGAACTCGATCGCGGTCATCGCACCGAGATCGGGTTCGATGCAGCACGTCGCCCGGCTGCAGGTGCTTCTTGGATTCGAGCGTGCCGCGCCGGACCATGATGCCGACCATCTGGTTCGTGATGTCGAACGCCGAACCGAGCCCATCCCGCTGCGCCAGCGGAAAGCTCACGTCGACCACGATCAGCCGGTCCACTCCCATGCTCTGTGCCAGTTCGACCGGCAGGTTGTCGACGAGGCCGCCATCGACCAGCAACCGGCCATTCCTTTCGACCGGCGTCAGCACGCCCGGGGCCGACATGCTCGCGCGCAGGACGGTCACCAGGTCGCCCTGTCCCATGACCACGGCCTCGCCCGTCTCGAGATCGGTGGCGAGCGCGCGGAAAGGCGTCGGCAGCCGATCGAAGTCATGCACGTCGGCGACGCGGACCGTGGCATCGCGCAGCACCTGCGTGATCTTGTGGCCCTGCACCAGGCCGAGCGGCAGCACGACGCCTGCGCTCGTGTTCACGCCGAGCGCGCCCTTGGCGAGGATGTTGCGGTCGTCCTGCTTGCGGCGATAAGCGCGCTCGCGCCGCGGCGCGCGGTCACGGATCATCTCCTGCCAGTCGAGTTCGCGGAACACGCGCTCGATTTCTTCCCCACTCAGTCCCGCGGCATACAACCCGCCCACGACGGCGCCCATGCTCGTGCCGGCGATTGCATCGATCGGGATGTGCATTTCCTCGAGCTTGCGGATCACGCCGACGTGCGCGGCACCGCGTGCCCCGCCACCGCTCAACACCAGGCCGATCCGCGGCCGCGCAGGCTCGGACGCCGCTTGCACCGGCACCGTCTGGACCGCGTCCTCCACCGTTGCCGCCGCGACAGGCAGGCCATGGGCAAGGCAGCCGATGCCGATACAGGCCAGCAGCGCTCGCGGCCGCCAGGTCAGGCCGGTCGCACTGTGCAGTCGCGGTGCGCGCAAGTGGCGGGTGACGAATGAGATTCGCATTGCCAGCTCCAGGAGGTGCGGCGATGGTAGCAAACGCCGGCACCGCCCCCGTGCCTCGTCGGTGATAATGACCGGCAAAACTGCATCCCGCGTCGCTGTCGAGTCCCCTCGCCCATGACCTTGCTGACCTGCCGTTCATCGCACACCCTGGCCTGCGTCGTAGCCGGTGTGGCGATGAGCATCGCCGCAGTCGTTCCCGTGCGCGCAGCGTCGCCAGCGCTCGAGGAAATCGTCGTGACTGCGCGCAGGCAGCCGGTGGCCGTCCTGGCGACGCCGCTCAGCATCGGTCGCGTCGACCGGGACAGCATCGACCTGCTCGGTGCCACCCACAGTTCGGAGGCGCTCAATCGAGTGCCCGGCGTGATGGTGCAGCGTGGCAGCGGCCAGGAGAGTCTCACCGCGATCCGCTCACCCGTGCTGACCGGCGCGGGTTCGTGCGGCGCGTTCCTGTTCCTCGAGAACGGTGTCCCGATCCGGCCCGTGGGTTTCTGCAACGTCAACGAGATGCTCGAGATCAACACGGAGCAGGCGGACGCGATCGAGATCGTGCGCGGCACGGGTTCGGCACTGTACGGTTCGAATTCCGTCCACGGCACGATCAACGTGCTCCAGGACGCCCCGTCGTCAATGCCGGACGGGAAGCTGGGGCTCGGCCTGGGCCCGGATCAATACACGCGCGGCAGCCTCGTCGCGGCGCACACGGCTGAGACGATCGGCTTAGGGGTCAAGGCGCTGTACACGCACGATGGCGGCTGGCGTGACCAGTCGGGCTACGACGAGGGCAAGCTCAACGCCACGCTCACGACCGGGGCGGGAGGCAGCATCCCCTCGCGGTTCGATCTCGCTGCGACCCGGCTCGAGCAGGAAACGGCCGGCTTCATCCTGGGCAAGAACGCCTACCGCGACCCCGACCTGAGTCAGCAGAACCTGAACCCGGAGGCGTATCGCAACGCCAACTCCGTGCGGATCACGGGGCTGGTGCAACCACAGACGTCGCTGCCTGGGCAGTTGGAACTGCGGCCCTACCTCCGCACGTCCCGCATGGATTTCCTGCAGCACTTCCTGCTCGGCCAACCGGTCGAGCGCAACGGCCAGGAAAGTGCGGGCGTGATGACGAGCTTCGACTGGGACCTTGGGCGTCGCGTCGGCCTGATCACCGGTCTCGACCTCGAGTGGGCGGATTCGTTCCTGATCGAGGACCAGGAGAACCCCACGACAGGCGGCAGTCCCGCGGCGAATACGATCCGCCCTGTCGGCCTGCATTACGACTACACCGTGACGTCGAACGTGGCTGGCGCCTATGCCCAGTTGGACTACGCACTGACCGCCGCGCTGCACCTCGGCGCGGGCGTGCGCGTCGAATACGTCGGCTACCGCTATGACAACCGCATGCTGGCCGGCAACACGGACGAGGACGGCGTGCCGTGCCTGCCGGCGGGCTGCCTGTTCAGCCGCCCGGCCGATCGCAACGATTCGTTCACCAACGCGGCACCCAAGCTCAGCCTGCGCTGGGACACAGTCGCCGGCCTGATGCTGTACGCGAATGCGTCGCGTGGTTTCCGCCCGCCCGAGATGACGGAACTCTATCGGCTGCAACGCAACCAGGCGGTGGCCGACCTCGATTCCGAGCGGGTCGACGCGTACGAGCTCGGCGCGAAATTCGCGTATCGCCACTGGCGCGGCGAGCTCGCCGGATTCGACATGCACAAGGACAACGTGATCCTGCGTGATTCCAGCGGCTTCAACGTCAGCAACGGCCGCACGTCGCACGAGGGCGTCGAGTACTCACTGACGTGGCAGGCGCTCGATTCGCTCGCGGCCACGATCGCAGGTACCCACGCACGGCATCGCTATGAATTTTCGCGCGCCATCGAAGGCGGCGAAACGATCACGGCCGGCAACGACATCGACACGGCTCCGCGCGACGTGCTGCGCGCCGCGCTCAACCATGCGCCGCTGCCTGGCGTGACGACCGAAGCCGAGTGGCTGGTGGTGGGCGACTACTACCTCGACGCCGCCAACGCCCACCGCTACACCGGCCACGAACTGCTGAACCTGCGGGCCCGCTGGGAGTTCCTGTCGCGGTGGTCGCTGGCCGTGCGCGTCAACAATGCGCTCGATCGCGCGTACGCCGACCGCGCCGATTTCGCCTTCGGCAACTACCGCTATTTTCCGGGACGCCCGCGCTCGGTGTTCGCGGAGGTGAGCTGGCAGGCCGAGTGACCGCCGCCACGGGTCGTCGTCAGGCCACGGCTCGCAGTGCGCGCCAGGAAATGGGCTTCGACCCGAACCAGTGCAGGCTCGGTGGCCAGGGCCGCCACTTCGCCGACGATGACGAGTGCCGGCGACTGCACGGCAGCAATGCGGCCGGCCTCTTCGAGTTCTGCGAGCGTCGCCAGCACCACGCGCTGATTCGAGCGCGAACCGTTTTCGACGATCGCGACCGGCGTCGAAGCTGCGCGCCCGTGACGCACCAGCTCGTCGCGGATCGTGCCGAGCCCCGCCACACCCATGTAGAGCGCCAGCGTCTGCCGTTCGCGCGCGAGCGTCGCCCAGTCGAGCACCTGCCATCGCATCGCCGCTGTGCGCCGTCACGAACCGGACGGACTGCGCATGGTCGCGATGGGTGAGCGGGATGCCCGCGTAGGCGCCACAGGCGATGGCCGCGGTGATTCCCGGCACGACTTCGAATGGAATGTCGTGCTGCGCAAGGAACTCCAGCTCTTCGCCGCCGCGACCGAAGATGAACGGATCGCCACCCTTCAAACGCACGACCCGTCGCCCGAGCCGCGCCTGCTCGAGCAGCAGTTCGTGAATGCGACCCTGCGCGACGGAGTGCCCGCCGGCCACCTTGCCGACGCAGATCCGGTCCGCATCGCGGCGTGCCAGGTTCAGGACTTCGTCGGAGACCAGCCGGTCGTGCAGGATCACGTCCGCTTCCTGCAAGGCTCGCAGCGCATTCAGGGTGAGCAGGCCGGCATCGCCAGGACCGGCGCCAACCAGCACGACGCTGCCGCTCCGTGGCGCATCGGCATGCTGCAGTGCGCGTTCGAGTTCGCGCTCGGCGCCCGGCAGGTCGTTGTTGCGCACCAGTGCCGAGACCTGCCCACGCACGACGGTCTCGTAGAAGCGGCGCCGTGCGTTGACGTCGGGCAATCCGCTCCTTGATGCGACCTCGCCAGCGCTGCAGCAAGCCTGCCAGTGGGCCCAGCGAACCGTCGAGCAGGGACTCGAGTCGCTCACGCACCAGTCGCGCCAGCACGGGCGCGACGCCACCGGTCGAGATGGCAATGACCAATGGTGAGCGATCGACGATCGCCGGCACGATGAAACTGGAGAGTTCCGCCACGTCGACGACATTGACGAGCACGTTGCGTTCACGCCCCGCAGCCGCCACCGCTGCATTCACCGTCCGGTCGTCTGTCGCGGCGATCGCGAGCACCGCACCGTCGAAATGCCGTGCAGCGAAAGTCTCACGCTGGACTTCGATGGCTGGGTGTTCGCCGAGCCATGCCGTCACCTCGGGCGCGACGAGCCGCACCCGAGCGCCCGCGTCGAGCAGCAACCGCACCTTGCGTTCCGCCACGGCGCCGCCACCGACGACGAGGACGCGCCGGTCGTGCAGGTCGGCGAACAGCGGAAAATACTGCACGTCAGCCTTCGAGTCCGTGAATGCCGCACTCGCGCTTCAGGCCGAAGAACCTCGTCGCTGCGGCGTCGCCGGCCTCGGCCAGCGTGCGCGTCGTATGCCAGTCGCCGATCGACACGTAGCCTTCGTGCCAGAGCGGGTGGTAGGGCAGCTCGAACTTTCGCAGGTAGCCGAAAACCTGACGATCGGTCCAGTCGAAGATCGGGTGGACCTTCCAGCGGCCATCGCGCCATTCGAGCGGGCGGATGCGACGGCGAGTCTCGGCCTGGTCGCGGCGCAGGCCAGCAAACCAGGTGTGCACGCCGAGCTCGTGCAACGCGCGCTGCATCGGCTCGGTCTTGCGGGCTTCGTTGTAGCGGTCGATGCCGTCGAGGCCCTGCTCCCAGAGCCGGCCGTGACGCGCTTCGAGCCAGGCCGGCGAAACGCGCGGCTGGTAGACCCGGAGGTTCAGCCCAAGCCTTTCGACCAGGTCGTCGATGAAGCGGTAGGTCTCGGGAAACAGGTACCCGGTGTCGATCAGGACGACCGGCAGCGAGGGCAACTGGCGCGTGACCATGTGCAACGACACCGCGGCCTGGGCGCCGAAGCTCGACGAAAGCGCGTGCTCGCCCGGCAGGTGGGCCACGGCCCAGCGCACGCGTTCCTCGGCGCTCATCCGCTCGAGGTCGCTGTTCACCTCGTCGATGATGGCCGGTTCGTGCATTGCGCGACCCGGGTCCCATGCCAGTGCTCTCATGCGTGCCGGACCTCCGCGGCTCATGCCGCCTGCGCCCCGACCAGGCCCGCCCGCCAGGCGAAATCACCGAAGCGCTCGCCCTCGGTGCGTTCCTTGGCGTAGCGGCCGAACGCGGCGTCGAGTGCCGCGACGATCGTGGGCTCGTCGACGTTTTCGAGGTGCAGCGCGTTCAGGCGCTGCCCCTTGCCGTCGCCGCCGTAAAACAGGTTGTAGCGTCCCGGTGCCTTGCCCACGAGCGCCACTTCGGCGAGGTAAGGCCGCGCGCAGCCGTTCGGGCAGCCCGTGATGCGCAGCACCAGAGACGCGCCAGCGAGACCGTTCGCGGCGAGACGTTCGTCGACCAGCTGCGTGAGCCGCGGCAGGTAGCGCTCCGCCTCGGCCATGGCCAGCGCGCAGGTTGGCAGCGCGACGCAGGCAAGCGCATTGAGCGCCACCGGCGTGGCCCGCGCATGGCGGTCGAGCCCGTACCGCACGACGAGGGCGTCGATGAAGGTCCGCGCATTCGCGTCGATGTTGGCGATCGTCAGGTTCTGGTTCGGTGTCAGGCGGAAGTCGCCGCGGTGCACCTTGGCGATCTCGCGCAGGCCCGAGAGCCACGCGCCCTTCGCCGTGTCCGCGACTCGTCCCGCTTCGATGCGCAGCGTCAGGTGCCAGCGGCCGTCGAATCCCTCGGTCCAGCCGAAGCGATCACCGGTCGCCTCGAACGCGAACGGCCGGGCCGGCTCGAGCGCGAAACCCTGCCGGCGCGTGATTTCGGCCACGAACCAGTCGAGGCCGCGGTCCTCGATCGTGTACTTGAGGCGGGCGCGCTTGCGCACGGCACGGTTACCGAAGTCACGCTGGGTGCTGAGGACGGCCTCGGCCACGGCGAGCAACTGCTCGGGCTTGAGGAAACCGGCGACGTCGGCAACACGCGGGTGCGTCTCGGCATCATTGTGCGTGGCACCCATGCCGCCACCGACGGTGAGGTTGAAGCCCTGCAGCTCGCCGTTCTCGACGATGGCGATGAAACCGAGGTCGTGCGCGAAGACGTCCACGTCGTTGACGGGCGGCACGACGATCGCTGCCTTGAACTTTCGCGGCAGGTAGGTCGGGCCGTAGAGCGGTTCGACTTCTTCTTCCGTGCTCGACACCTTCTCGCCGTCGAGCCAGATCTCGTGGTAGGCGCGCGTCTGCGGCAGCAGGTGCTCCGACAGTTTCTTCGCCCAGTCGTGCACGACCGGGTGCGCACGCGTCTCGACCGGATTCGCGCTCGCCATCACGTTGCGGTTGACGTCGCCGCAGGCCGCCAGCGTGTCGATCAGCGAGGCGTTGATCGCCTGCATCGTCGTTTTCAGCTCCGTCTTGATGACGCCGTGGAACTGGAACGCCTGGCGCGTCGTGATACGCAACGTGCCGTTCGCATAGCGGCGCGCGATTTCGTCGAGCTGCAGCCACTGCGTGGGCGTGCAGACGCCGCCGGGTAGTCGGGTACGGATCATGAAGCTGTACGCGGGCTCGAGCTTCTGGCGCCGCCGTTCGTCGCGGATGTCGCGGTCGTCCTGCTGGTAGCTGCCGTGGAACTTGATCAGGACGGTGTCGTCCTCCCGAATCGCGCCGGTCAGCGGATCCTGCAGGCTTTCCGCCAGCGTGCCGCGCAGGTTGCGGCTGTCGCGCTTGATGCGTTCTACGGGTGATTGCTCGGTCATGCTCATTACTGCTCAGTACACATCGCGCAGGTAACGGCGGTCGTCCGCCAGCCGGCGCACGTAGGCGTCCGCGTCGTCACGGCCCTTGCCGCCGTGCTCCGCGACGATGTCGATCAGCGCCGCGTGCACGTCGGGCGCCATCTGCTCGGCGTCGCCGCAGACGTAGAGGTGTGCGCCGTTCTCGAGCCACGCATACAAGTCCTTGCCCACGCGGCGCAGGCGGTCCTGGACGTACTCGCGAACGATGCTGCGGTCGCGCGAGAACGCAAGGTCGAACCGGCTCAGCACGCCTCGCTTCACCGCGTCCTGCCATTCGGCCTGGTACAGGAACTCGCTCTGGAAGTGACGTGCTCCGAAGAACAGCCAGTTGCGGCCCGTGGCGCCCTGCGCCTCGCGGTGCTGCACGAAACCACGGAACGGAGCCACGCCGGTGCCGGGGCCGATCATGATGATGTCGCGCGACGTGTCGGCCGGCAGTCGAAACCGCTCGTTCTCTTCGACGAAGACCCGCGCCCTGGCCTGGTCGCCCTGCAGGCTGGCGAGAAATCCCGAGGCCGCGCCCGTGCGGCGCTTGCGGTCGAGTTCGTAGTCCACCAGCGCGACGGTGAGGTGTGCTTCGTCGCCGACCGCTTCCTGGCTGGAAGCGATCGAATACAGCCGCGGCGCCAGCGGACGCAGTGCCTGCACGAATGCCTTGGCATCCCATTCGCCTGGGTGACGCTGCAGCACGTCGACGACCTGCAGGTCTTTCAGCGTGCGACGCAGGTCAATTTCGTGGCCTGGCAGCAACATGTCGGCAAGTCGCGCGTCCTTCGATCGCTCGGCCTGCTGGGTCAGGAACGGACGCGTCAGACGCGTGAGTTCGCGCCCGGTCGTCAGCCACTCGCGCAGCGGCTTCGCGGCGCCGTCGAGTTCGATGGACTGTTCGCCGTCGAGGTGCAGCGCCTGCAGCACTTCACTGACGACGACCGGCGGGTTCTCGTGCCACACACCGAGCGCATCGCCAGGTGCATACGTGAGGCCAGAGTCGGCGAGGCTGATCTCGAGGTGACGGACTTGCTTGGTTGCACCCCGCCCGGTAAGCGCCTGGTTCGCAATGACTTCGGCCGCGAACGGCTGCTCGCGCGAGAACCGCGGTTCGACGGGTGCCGCTCGCAGGCGCGTCACGGTCGCGGACTGCGCACTGCCACCCAAGGTGTCGCGGGCGCCGGTAACGACGCGCTCGAGCCACGAGTGGGCGAGCGTGTCGTAATCGACGTCACAGTCGACGCGGTCGAGGAGTCGCCGGGCGCCGAGCGCGAGGAGCCGCTCGTCGACCTGCTTGCCGGTCTCGCAGAACTTCGGGTAGCTCGAATCGCCGAGCGCGAGCACCGAGAACGACAGTTGCTCGAGTCTCGGCGCACGACGCGACAGCAGGAACTCGATGAGGCCACGCGCGTCGTCGGGCGGGTCCCCGTCGCCCTGCGTGCTCACGACCAGCACCAGCATGCGTTCCTTCGCCAGGTCCTTCACCGGGTAGTTGCCGGCGGCATAGACACGTGCGGCGAGACCCACGGCTTCGGCCGCGCGGCCGAGGCGCTCGGCAATGCGCTTGCTGTTGCCCGTCTGGGAACCGTAGACGATGGTCAGCCGCGCGGTGGGTTCGGCGCGGACTGCCGGGGCCACGACCGAGCCGAGCGGCAGCGAGACGCCGAGGCGTCCAGCCGCGCGCTCGTGGGCGACGCCAGCGGCGAAACCCGCAAGCCACTGCAGCGCGGACGGCTCCAGCCCTTCGACAACACGCAGCAGCAACTCGGTCCGCTCGGGGTCGAGCGGGCCGAGGGGCAGCGTGGTCACGATGTTGGCGCTCATGGCATTCCTCGCCCGCGAACCAGTTGCGGGGAAGTGAATGCTAGGGAGCTACCCCCGGCGAGCGGAAAGGCCGGGTGGTTATGGACTCAGAACGGGTCTCAGGCGGGGAAGAACTCGATCGGCTTGGTGGTCGTCATGGTGGCCACGTCCCGGTCGTCGAACCGGAACATCTTGACCCGGGCCACCAGTTTGCGCTCGAGCTCAGGGTCGCCCAATTCGCTGGAAATCACGCGACATTCAGTCACTTCACCCGTCGGTGCGATGGTGACTTCGAGCACCACCTTGCCCTGCAGGGCCGGATTCTCACGGAGCGCGCGGCTGTAGAGCGAGTAGATGGCCGATTTGTTCTTGTCAAAGACCAATTCGATCTCTTCACGGGTGCGGGCTGCCTTGGCGCTCTTGCCGGAGCGCTGGGCTTCCGCCGCCGCGCCCGATTCGGTCGTCGCGCTGGAGACCTTGGCCGTGGCATGGCCCTTCAGTCCCGTTGATCCACCGCCGAACCCCTTGCTGACCTCGCCCACCGCGATGCCGCCGCTGCCCGCCCCCACCTTGGCCGTGAGAATCGAGCGATCGACGCGGGTGCGTTCTCCGGCGCCGGCGTTCAGTGACTTCGCGTCGACGTTCGACTTGACGTCCAGGTCGCGCAACTCGGCGAGCTGGTCAGTCATGGCAAGCAGGCCCGAGGCCGCCGCCTTCTTGCGCGGGTCGGGCTTAGGTTCGGCTTGCACGACGGGCACGGGGATCGGCCGCTCGACTCGCGCTTCGACCTTGGGGACCTCGATCGGCTTGGGTTGCACGACCTCGACCGGCTTCGGTTTCGGTTTGGGCTGCTCGAGGATGAACTCGACGATGCGCTCCGGAATGGCGGGCGCCAGCGCGGGCGTGCGCGGCCCGTCCGGCAGCAGCGGGATGACGATACCGAACCCGATGAACAGGCCGAGTGCCGCGCCAAGCACGCGACGGAACCGGCGTTCCTCCTCGGGCGACGGCGTCCACGGCAGGTCATAGACACGGAAGTTGTTGAAGACGGCGGTGCTGCTCATGAGCGTGGGATCCTCAGGCGCCTGCGAGGCCGGCGTAGGCCTGCTCACGCTCGACGACCGCCAGTGACACCTTGGTGTATTCGGCGGCCGAACTGCTGGCGATGATCTTGCGCAGCACGGCATACGGCAGCGACTTTTCCGCCATCACCGTGACTTCACGGTTCGCCTCGGACCCCGGCAAGAGGCCCTGCGCCTGCGCATCGAGCGCGGCGCGCAGCGGCTCGCTTACCTGGCCATTGGTGGAGCCCAGGTCGACGACGGTGACGACCGGCTCGCCGTTCACGTACAGCATGTCACGCGTGACCATCACGACGGTTGCCTCCCGCGGCTTCTGTTCGGAGTTCGACTGCGGGATCCTGATGTTCTTCGAATTCGGCAGAATCTCCATGTCCGCGGCGTGCACCAGCAGGTACACGACCAGGATCGTGAGCATGTCGATCATCGGGATCAGCGCCAGCGGTCCATGGCCGCCACCGCCGCCCTTGCCGCGGCGCGAATGGCGCCGCATTCCGGTACGGATCATGTCGGAGCATCTCCCAGTGCGATCTGCGGAAACAGCGTCTCGCGCGACACCTTGCCGCCCGCGACCGTCTGTCGCGCGCGCGCAGCATCCATTACCTGCACGATGGTGTCGTAGTCCACGTCCTCGGCGACCAGCAGCGTCGCATGGTTCACATCGGGCACTTTCACCTTGAGCGCGGCGAGGTACTCGGTGAGCTTGGCGACGTCCTGCCCGCTGGCGACGGCCGGAATCGTCTCGAGCACGCCCTGGTTGCGGTCCGCAACCTGGATTCCCGAATGTCGCAGGATCAGTTCGAGTTCGAAGCGCGGCGTGTCCGTGGCGGCCGGTGTCCCCGGTCCCGGCAGGTTCACCTCGAGCACGCTCGTCTTCGAGAACACGGCCGTGAAGATCAGGAAGAACGTGAGGATCACCATCACGTCCAGCATCGGCACGATCGTCAGGTCGTTGCGGCCGCGGTAACGCGCGTGGTTGCGCTGTTGCCGCCGCGCCAGCACGGAACTCTTCCTCATGCGCGTGCGGCCTCGCGGGCAGGCGCCTCCGGTGCGCGCGGGGCGGCGCCCGCACGTGCAGCAGCGGCAGGAGCGGCGGCAGCCACCGGGCGAGGCGCCTGGGCGCGGCGTTCGACGACCGAATTCAGGAACTTGATCGATGCCACCTCGAGGCTGTCGACGAGTTCGGTCGTCTTGGTCTCGAGGTACATGTGGCAGAGCAACAACGTGATCGCGAGGCCCAGACCGAGCGCTGTGTTGTTCATGGCCACCGAGATGCTGGCGGAAAGCATGCTCGCCTTCTCCGCCGGGTTCACGGCAGCGACCGCGGCAAACGCCTGGATGAGGCCGATGACGGTGCCGAGCAGCCCCATCAGCATGCCGATGTTGGCGAGCGTGGCGAGATAGTGCGTACGCTTCTCGAGGCGGGGGATCACTTCGATCAGGCTTTCTTCCATCGCCTTCTCGATGTCCTCGCGACGGCGGGCCGTGGCGACGCGCGACATGCCATAGCGCATGATGGTCGAGAGCGCGGAGTCGGTCTTTTCGGCGACTTCCATCGCCTTGCGGAAGTTACCCGCCTGGACCAGGGGCGACAGTTCTGCCCACAGGCGGCGATTGCCGGCAGAGACGCGCGTCAGGTAGATGAAGCGCTCGACGGCGACGACGAGGCCGATCACGAAGACGGCGGCGATCGGGTAGAGGAACGCCCCACCCTGCTTGAAGAAATTGACGATCAGGTCGATGGTGCTCATTGCGGGCTTGCTCCGGGGACGGGGACTGTTGAAGCGGTGGTCGTCGGCGACGCGAGGTCGCGGTAGTAGTTGATTTCGCGGCGAAACTCGTCGCGGTCGAGCGGCGCGAGCAGCTCGTCGATGAGACTGCCCATCGGGCGATCCGGGCCACCCGGCGGTTCGGCGGCCTTCCACGGCACGATGCTCATGACCTTCGGCAACTCGCGGTTGCCGGTGATCGCCGTGGCATCGAGCTGCAGACGGTCGATGGCATTCGCGGACGTCGCCGAGTTCGGCGCAGGATCGGCAGCGTGGGCGGTCGCGATCGGCAGGCTGGCCAGCAGCAACGTCACATGGACAAGGCGAATGATCTTCACGGCGTGGCCTCGGCAGTGCGGGTGACGGCGGCGATTCGCGCCCTGAGTTCGGTCACCCACGCGGTGACCTGTGTGTCGGCGCCCTGCGTCAGCAGTTGATAGCGCTCGAAGTGCGGCAGCGCGGCCGACGGGTTGTCGAGGTAAAGATCGTGCAGGATCGCGAGGTTGCGCTCGGCGTCGGCGTAGTTCGGGTCGAGGACCAGCGCGCGTTCGTACGCTGCCTTGGCGTCGGCAAACTGCCCGGCCTGGCGCTTCTGCACGCCGAGTTGGTTCTGGACGGCCGGATCGGCTTCGGGCGGCAGCGCCACCCCTGCCACGGGCGCTACCGGCGCATCGGCCACTTCCGTCCGCGCATAGCGGCCGGGCTTCAGCTGCGCGAGTTCGGCGTAGCTCTTCTGCACCCACTCGTCGTAGACGCCCTGCGCCGCCAGCCTCGCGTTGCGCTCGTGGATGCCGATCGCCTTTTCCTCGAACGGGAACGCCTGTTCCTCGAGCAGCACGTCGTATTGCTCGAGTTCCTCGGCGTCCAGGTTCTTCGGCCGGTCCGACTGCAGCAGCGACTTGCCCAGATCGCGGTAGAGATCGGCCATCGCGAACGCCGAGGCCGTGGTGACCTGCGCCACGCCGTACTCCTCGGCCCGGCCATAGGCGCCGAGTGCGGCTTCGAGGGCCTTGCGCTTGGCAGGAAGTGATTTCTCGAGCGGCAGCCCCAGGCGGATGGCACGAGCCGAGGCGTCGAGCGGACGCGCGAGTTCGAGGGACGCCGTCGCCGCCAGGAACCTGGTACGGTCCGTGCGCTCGGCACCTGCCGCTCGATCCGCGACGATGATGTCTTCGAGCCAGTGCTTGCGGCCTTCGGCGTCGTTGGCATCGCGCGCCAGGTCGGCGAGTGTCTGGCGTGCATCCAGGGCGGGACCGGCCGGCACCGGATAGCGCTTGACGTACTCGGCGTAGACGCGACTCGCAGACGCACGGTCAGAGGCAGCAACCTGCAGTTCGGCCGCCTGCCACAAGGCGCTGCGGCGCACTTCCGGGTCTTCCGTCGTGCGGGCCGCGACTCGCTCGAACTCGACGGCGGCCTTGGCCTGCTGTCCGGATTCGACGTACGCGACGGCCAGCTTACGGTCGACGTCGGCAGCCAGTTCGTGTTGCGGATACGTGGCGCGGAACCCCTCGAGAACCGTTGCTGCCGCCAGCCACTGCTGGTCCTGCAGCAGCAGCGTCGCGGCGTCGAACTCGGCCTTGGCGCGAATCGGTGATGACGGCGCGACGGCCGCTACGCGCAGGAAGTCCTGCACGGCGCCAGCATGATCCCCTGCGGCCTGGCGGGTCTCGGCCTGGCGATACACGGCGGCCGCTTGACGCTCAATAGCCTCCGCGTGCTGCTTGTCGCTGGCAGGCGTGCGCGCCACGACTTCACCGTAGGCACGTTCGGCCTCGGCATAGCGCGAGGAGTCGAAATAGGTGTGCGCCAGCACCGCCCAGGCGACGAGTTGCTGGCCAGCGTCGGCGCGCGGTCCCAGGGCGAGCACGCTCTGGGCGACTGCTTCGGCGCGCTGCCGGTCACCGAGGTCGAACAGCTGCTTGGTCGTGCGCGTCAGGACGCCTGGCGTTTCAACGTGCTCGGGAAACGTGGCAGCGAATTTCAGCGAGGACTCGATCGCACGCTGTTCAAGGACCAGCCGTTGCGCCTCAGGCAGCGTCGTCGCGGCCTTGTCGAGTGCGATCAGCGCGGCATAACCGGCACGGCCCGCCTCGGGCGCATTGGGGTAGTTGTACGCGGCCTTTTCGTACTCGTCGGCTGCCTCGCCGTAGCGCGAGCCCTCGAGCAACAGGTCGGCCAGCAGCAGTCGTGTCGCCGGCGCTTCTGCCGTCGCATCGAAACCGTCGAGGTATTCGCGATACCAGCGCACGGCCGCATCACGATCGGCCTCACCGCCCTTTTTCTGCGCCAGCGCATGGTGATGTCGCGCCAGGTCGAGCAGGTTGGCCTGCACGGCTGCACTCACGCGCGGATCGATGCTCGCACCACGCTGCGCCCAGTACGCGCTGCGCGGGCCGTAGAGTTCGACCAGCTCCTGCTTCGATTCCAGCACGAGTGCATTGAAGCCAGCTTTACCGTACGCCTCGGTCGCTTTGCCGAGCAGAAATGGCGCGGCGGGATCGAGCGGCTGACGGCGCGCGAACGAGCGGTAGACTTCGGCGCCGTCCTGGAAGCGTTCCTTCTCGACGTAGAGATCGCCCAGCGCGCTGTAGAGACGCGACTCGTACGGCGCGGGACCGCGCTGCGAGAGCGCGGCCTGCAGCGAGGACGCTCCTTCATCCGCGGCGAACATCAGGCTGAGAGCTCGCAGGGCGTCGTCTGACAGCTCCTGTTGCGGCCGCGTCAGCTGCGATACGTCGCGCAACTCGCCATCGCGCACCAGCACGATGTCGAGCAAGGCAAGAAAGTCATGGCTGCTCGAGGCGTTGTCGCCGAGCTTGAACTGCGCCCAGCCGCGCTTGTAGAGCGCCTGCTCGTGGAAGGTGCTGACCGGACCCATCGCCAACACTGCCGCGTACGCCTGTTCGGCCTCGGCATAGCGCTTCGCGCTGAAGAACACTTCGCCACGGCGGAACTGCGCCTCGTCAGCATGCGCACCCTGTGGGTGCCGCAGCACCAGTTCGTCCAACGCAGCCATCGCGGCATCGGCGTCGCCTGCGACTTCGGAGGCGCGAGCGAGCTGATACAGCGCCGCATCACGCGCGGCGTAGTCCGGATAGTCGCGCAGCAACTCCTGGTACGCCGCGACGGCCTCTCGGGCCATCGCCTGCGAAGCCGCATCGGGCGCGTCGCCCACGGCACTGAGCGTGGCGGCCTGCTCGAGCCGCAGGTCACCGAGGCGGCGCAACGCCTGCGCCTTCAACGCCGGGTCCGCGCCGTCGATCTTCAGGAACGCCTCGTAACTGTTCGCGGCGTCATCGGGCGCCGCCTGCACGGGCTGCGAGCGATCAACCGGCGCGCTGCGGCCGGCAAGCGACCCGAGCGTCGGCTCGGCCTTCTTGCGCGCGCTTTCTGCCGGGACCGACCAGCCGCTTGCAAGCATGAAGGCCACCGCGATCGACAGATTGCGTGTTGCGTTCATTGGCCACCCCCGCTCGTTGCGCCGTCGTACAGCGAGGCCAGGGCGAACTGCGCCTGTGTCGAGTAACTGCCGAGGCGCTTCTGCTGCGCCTGCAATTCCGCGACGGCGATGTCGGCCAGCGCGCGTTCCTGCGCGAGGGCCGTGGCGTCGATCAGGGGTGCGATGCGCGCAACCCGCTCCGACAATTCGTCGACGCGGCCCGCGAAACCCTGCGTGTTCTGCGGCACGAGATCGCCCGCCTCGCCGATCGCGGCTAGACGCGTACCGGCTTCGGCCAGGGCCACCTGCGTGTCCTTCAGGTCCCGGCGCGTCTGCGCCGCCCGAACCTTGTACGCACCATCCAGCTCCCACGACAGGACGCCGCGCAGCAGGCGCGCCCGTTCGGCCAGGTCGTCGCGCTGCGGCCCGGCCGGCATCGCGGCCAGCGTTGCATCGATTCGAGCGAGCACCTCCCACTGCGGCAACTGCTGCGGCGAGGCGAGTGCAGCCACGTCACGTTTTGCTTCGACAGCAGCAAAGCGATCCGTCAGCGCCTGCTGACGCTGCGCCAGCGAGTCGAGGTCGGTGCCTGCCAGCACTTCCTGCCGGCGGGGCTCACGCTGCGTCGCTGCCAGCTCACGCGCCTCGATCATCGCGCCGAACGCTTCCAGCGAATCCGTCCAGCGCGAAAGATTGGTCTGCATCAGCCGCAGGTCGCGGTAGTTCTTGAGGCCCTCCTGGAACTCGTGAGTGGCCATCAGGTGATACAGGTAGCGCGTGTGCGGCGCGTCCGGCAGCGATTCGAGCTGCCAGAACCAGCCTGGCCGATCGCTCTTCGACGTCGCCGTGAGAATCGAATCGAGGAAGCCGCCCTGGCGGATCGCCGCGATCGACTCGTCGATGCGGCGTGATTCGCGCGTATACGCATCCACGGCCGAACGATATTGCTGCGACGCCTGCCCGTTGGACGCCAGCTTGACATAGGCGTAGGGGACAGCGATCAGCGCTTCCTGGACGGAAGCGTCGAGAATCTTGCGCTGCTGCAGTTCGAGCCAGGGTACGAGCGCGCGATCCGGGTGGTTGGCGTTGGCCTCGGCCCAGCCGAGCGCCAGCAACGCCTTGTTCGTGAACGGTCCGTCCAGACGCACACGACTGAGAACCGCCGCCGCCTCGTCACCGCCTTGCTGCTGCAGCAGTGCAAAGCCCAGCGCGAGGTTGGCACGGTCCCGCAGGGATGCCTGCTCTTCGTTCGCGGGCGGCATCGTTCCGACCTGCTCGAGGAACTGGCGCCCGCGCGCGATCTCCCCGGCACGCACCAGCGCGACACCGAGATTGAAGCGCGCGAAGTTCGACCAGCCGCTGGTGTCGCTCCAGCTTTCGAGGCGCTTCGCCGCCTCGCCATAGCGCCCCAGGCTCATCAACACGTTCGCTTCGAGCAAGCGGCGTTCCGGTTCCAGCTTGCCGGCCAGCGGTTGCTCGATGAGCCCCAGGTTGCGCAGCGCCGCCTCGTCGTAGCCGCGCTGGTAGCCGATGCGCGCCAGATAAAAGCGGGCACGGTCACGCACCGATGGCGCCACCGGGCCGGCCAGCAGTCGATCGAAGATGCGCTCCGCCTCCGAATGCAGGCCCAGCGACAGGTAGAGCCCGCCCGACAGCAGCTCCGCCTCGGCGGCGTGGTGACTCAGCCGCTCGAAATCGCGGTTCGCTTCCAGCCGGACGATCGCTTCGAAGTAATCGTCCTGGAAGAAATGAAACAGCACGTCGCCGTAGTCGAGGTCGCGCACCTTGGTCGGCGGCGGTGCATCGCGAGCCGGCTCGACCGCGTGCGCCGTCCACGCCGCGGCCGCACCCAGCACCAGGAGGATGCAGAGTGCATAGAGCCGTACGGTGGAAGATCGCTGACGCATGGTGGTGACGGCGCTGAGTCCAGGCCCGCCCTACTCCCACTGCCGCACGACGAACTCCGGCTGCAGCGACGCGGCGCGGTCACTGATGCGGAGTTCGACGTACTTGGCGCCCACGGTCTTGTCGACCTTGAGCGTCGTACCGCGGCGATAGTCGCGGTCATGGGGGCCCTTGCCGGTGAAGAACGCCACGATCTCGTGGTTGCCGGACTTCAGGTTGCCGAGGTAGAGCTTCTGCACGCCGCCGCGATGCAAGGCTGCCACTTCACGTTCGGTGTAGAGGTAGTTTGCGACTTCCTTGTCGTCGACCTTGAGCGTCACCGAGTCGAGGGCAAAGAACGTCCCTACATCGACGGACAGGAACACGGCCACCTGCGTGCTCGCGGGATAGAGCAATTCTTCCTCGAGCTTGAACAGGTCGCGGTTCAGGTCGATGAGCTGCTTCTTCAGTGTCTGCACGTCCTGGTCGACGGTCTTCAGGTTCGAGGCGTCGCCATCGGACGGTATCGCTGCCAGCGGCGCCACCAGCAACGCGAGCATCGTGATCAGGCGCGCCAGGTGCAGCATCGGCTTGGGATTGGATTTCATGCGGGCGAAACTCCGTCAGTCCTGATGCAGGCGTTCGAGTTGCGGGGTGAGTTCGGTGAGGTTGGCCGGGACACCGGACCAGGACGCGCGGACGTGTCCCTCGGCATCCAGCAGCAACGTCAATGGCAGTTTGGCGACGTCGTAGGTCCGCGCCACCGACTGGTTGGCGTCGATTAGCGTCGGCGAAGTGAGGTGCATCGAATCGGCCACCGCGGCCGCGCGGTCGGCGCCGTCGAGATTGACGCCCAGCACGGGAGTGCCGGAACTGCGGCCCAGCGCATCGAGCGCGACGACGGAATCGCGGCAGGGCCCGCACCAGCTGGCCCAGAAATGCAGGACCACGGGTTCGCCGCGGAACTCCGACAGGCGCAGGTTGTGGCCGTCTATGCCTTTCAGCGCAAAATCAGGCGCGATGGAATTGAGCGCCGGCGGCGCGGCAAACGCGGGGACGCCGAAGGTCGCGGCGATTGCCGCGGCCATCAATGCATGTAGCACCCCGTGGGAGGCACTTGAATCGAGTGTCCTGCGTTGCACCTGGCAACCCCGCTGTCATGGGAACGTCCCGAAGACCGGTGGCTTTGCGTCCCCGCCTTTCGGCGGGTTTGCCTTTTTCAGTCCAGTGCATCGTTGTCTGGGGCTCACCACGCTGTCAAATCTGCGGGCTTCCAGATGCCAGACACTTGCAGTGCGTCACAGTTCGCGCCGCTGGCCGCAGCCATTACTTATCGCGGCGGCTCGAGGCCCGCCGAATAGAAAACCTGGCCGTCGCGATCGACGATGACCGCCTCGACGTCGCCGAGCTTGCGCACGAACTCCATGCCGCGCTCCACGCCGAGGATGAAGACAGTCTTGGTCAAGCCGTCGGTGCGCGTTGCATTGGCGCCGATGACCGTGACGCTGCGCACGGCGTCGGGCGACTTGCCGGTGCCTGGCACGAGGATGTGGTGGTAGCGCTTGCCGTCTGCCTCGAAGTAGCGCTCGTAGTCGCCCGACGTCGAAATCGCCTCGTCCTGCAGCGGGATGCGCGCCACGACCACGCCCTGCTTGCGCGGATCGCGGATACCGACCACCCAGGGCTTGCCGAGACGGTCGCCGAGCAGTGCGGTGTCGCCACCGGCATTGACCATTGCGTGTTCGATGCCCATGCGCCGCAGGATCTCGACCCCTCGGTCGACCGACCAGCCCTTGGCGATGCCGCCGAGGTCGATGCGCATGCCCGGCTGCAGGAACCGGATCGTGTTCGCTTGCGGGTCGACTTCGAGCTGGCGGTAATCAACGCCCGGCAGGGCAGCCTTGATCTGCGCATCGGTCGGATGCTGGTGCGCGCGGTAGTCGTATAGGTAGCCGACGCTGGCGTAGGTGATGTCGAACGCGCCGTTGCTGAGACGTGAATACTCAAGCGACTTAGTCACCACGTCGATGATGTCGGCGTCCACCGTCACCGGACGCTCGAAAGCGTGGGCATTGACCTGCGAGAGCTGGCTCTCCGGCTTGTACGTGCTCATCAGATCGTCGGTACGGTGCATGTCGGCCATGACCGCATCGATCGCGTTCACTGCCAGCACGGCGTCGTCGGACCAGAGCTGCACCGCGACGCGAGTGCCCATGATGGCTTCTTCGCGCTCGTACCAGGCGGCACGGGCGGCCGGCTGGCCGGCCAGCAGGTTCAAGGCCAGCAGCAGTACGATCCGTCGCATCGTGAAACCTCAGATTCCGGTCCGCAGCTGGGCCTCGTCGTGCAGGCGCAGCAGGTAGTCGCGCACGATGCCAGTCGCCTCGGCCGGGGGCAACAGCCGTTCCTCGACCAGTCTTGCCGCGATGTCGGCCTGGGACCGCCGGCCGTCGACCAGCGAAGCCACGTAACCACGCACCCTGAGGGCCAATGCGTGGTCGGCCACCTCGGGCAACAGCGGCACCGGATGCCGCGGATCCGCCAGCCAGGGCGGCAACGGGCGCAGCGGCAGTTCTGTCTCGCGCTGCTTGTGCACGGCGAACGTCACGACCTCTTCGACCCGCGCATGCCTGCTCGCGGGCGACGCCAGGTACGGCTGGCGCGACGAATGCAACTCGGGCAGCTCGAAGCCCGCGCCGGCCACGATCTCCTGCACTTCTTCGCTCGAATAGGATTGCGCGGGGTCGGCATGCTGAAAGAACAACGTGCCGCTGCAGACCCAGCGGCCGCGCGGTGCGAGCAGGGAGTTAACGGTCGCCGCGAGGCTGTCGAGATCGGTGTCGACCACGTCCACCAGCCAGGGAGTGACGACCGTGTCGAAGCTGCCCGGCGCGAACGGTGGCTGCTTCGCGTCGCCGAACACGAGATGCAGCCCGGGCTCGGCGCGCGCGGGTGAAGTGAGCGTGCGCAACAGGGCGTGACTAGCCAGGTCGCGGGGCGCCACGGGAAATTCGTACAGGTCGACGCGCTCCGCGGCGTACAGGCGACGGGCGACGGCCATCAGCAGCGGATTGATGTCGACGGCGACGGTCAGCGTCGGACGGAGGGCCGCGTGCAGATCGTACGCGAGCCGCCCTGCTCCGCTGCCTAGCACCAGCAGCCTGGCCACCCGCGCGCTGCCGAGCGTGCCGCGGACCGCTGCACACGACGCGTGGTTCTCGTCGTGGCCCCAGCTCCAGTCGCGGTGGACGTTGGCGTAATAGCTCGCGAGTCCCTGGGCCGATGCGACGACCGGAGCCAGCGCCGAATAGGTCGCGGCGGCGGCGGGCTCGGCTTCCGTCTCGAGCGGCGCCAGCAGCGCCTGCAGTCGCCGCGCATGATCGGAACAGGCCATCGCCAGCAGCTTGAGCCGGTTGCGAGTCGCCGGCCGGGTGACGTCTGGACGCAGCGCGGCACGATACTGCGCGGCTTGTCGCTTGAGGTGGGTCGTCAGCGCATGCAGTCGCCCGCGCCATTCGGCCAGCGCCAGCGCCGGCTCTGGCAGCAGCCAGGGCATGCCGTCGACCTGCGGATAGCTTGCGCCGCACCCGGCGCAACTCAACGTGGCGCCGCCGTCGAGCACACCCGAGCAGCGTGGACAGCGCAGGCATGACTGCAAGCCACTCGGAGTCGATGCGTTCAAGAGTCCCCTAGCCGATGCGACCACTCACGATCGGATCGAATGCGATCAGGCTGTCCTGCAGCGTCGAATTGCCAAGCCCGTTGCGCGGGAAACGCGTTGCGAACTGGGCCTGCTCACCGTGCAGGGCCATGTAGTTCAGCACGACCGTCTCGACCAGCAGGTTGACGTTGCCCGCCGCAGGGCTCGAAGCGGTCTCCACCGACGCGTCCGAGCGAAAATAACCGATCTGCTGATGCCGTGCCGCCCCTCCTGCTCCCGTACTGAGCAGACTCGGGCGACCCCGCGGATTGTAGACCAGGAAGAACGACGCGGCGGTGGATTGGTTGTCGCTGGTCCACATGAACTTGCCGCGGCCATCGGTCGTGTTGTCGACCTGGCCGCTGGCGGAAATCGAGCCGTCCGAGAATACGTACAGCATCAGCGGCAGGCCACGGCGCGCGGCGTACTCGAGGCACGCACCCATGCAGCGGCCCGCCCGCAGGTCGCGCAGCTCGCCGGTCGAACGGCCCTGCCCGTGGTAGTCGTAGCCGCCGAGCGTGATCGTGCCGGCGCCGGCGTAGCCCGACAGCACCATTTTCATGACCGCCGCCGTCTTGCGGAACTCGGCGTCGTTGTCGTATTCGGCGCGGCTGAAGATGCCGCCCGCACCCACGATGTCCGGATCGAGGTCGGGATTGAGGCTGGTCGGGTCACCATAGCGATCGACCACGTCCGCGGCCTTCACGTAACCGCAACTGACGAGTTCGCGCACGACCTCGTTGCGCGTCACGGTCGTCTGCTTCGGATCGGCCCAGGGTTGCTTCGGATCGATGACCGTGAGCTTGCGGTCGCTGATGCGCTGGATCGCCTCCATCACCGCCACGGTGTCGTCGAGGCTCAGCAGGCTCGCGAGTTGCCCAGTGTCGACGAGGCTGGTGACGTCGCTCGCGCGGTCGACTTTCGTCGGGCGTACCGAGAGGTCGATCAATCCCGCCGGTGCCATGGAGTTACCGCCGGAATCCGAGGGGCGCGAGCCGATCAGCGTCGCCAACGCGCCATCCGCGCCCGCCTGGTGGATGCCGTACATCGGGTTGTGCGGATTATTGCCGGTGTCGTTCTCGGATCGTGCGGCGATCACTGCACCGTTGATCGACGCGGCGGTCGCCGGTGCGACCCGATCGAGGATGCCGCGCAGGAACGCGCTGTCGCTGTGAAATGCCAGGCCCAGCCGGCTGTCCGTGAAACTGGTGCCGGTGGTCGCGTTGGTCATGCTCGGCAGCATGTCGCCCGGGAGCCCAAGCTTGCCGTAACCCGCGGTGCTCAGGAAATCGAGCTGTCCGCCCGGCCCGCCGATCAGTACGTTCGAGCCGACCATGTTCGCGCCGCCCGCGAGGTCGATGCAGATGAACGGGATCTTGCCGGCCCCCTGCACGTCGATGCCGCAGGTGGTCTTGAGCGCCTGGATGTCAGGCGACAAGGCGGCCATTGCCGCGCGAGGATTGGCAAACAGGCTAAAGATGCCAGGTGTCGCGATCGTTGCGAGTCCCGTGCCGAAGCCCTGCGACAGGAAGTCGCGTCGTGTCACAGGACGCTTGTGCGCCTCCTGGTGACGGATCGGCTCGTCGAGGGCCAGCGCGCGCGGCAGTGTCTTACGGATGAGCATGGTTGGTCCTTGGCTGCGGCCGGCGGTCAGTGCAACAGCGTCGCGGCGCTGCCGAGCAACGCGGCGCAGCTGGCCTTGACCACGGTCTTGGTTCGATCCGCGGCACAGGAGCCGCCGCAACTCGAGAGCCGGGTGATCAGCGCGTCGAGGTCGCTGCGCACACCCGTGGCGTCGGGCTCGGTCGCCACGTTGGTCCGCAGCATGCGTCCCACCAGCGCGTCGAGCACGATCGCTCGCCCTGCCGGCGCGAAAGCCGTCGCGGGCGCCGCCGCGAAGTCGAAGCCGGGGAAGTACTGCGCACGCGCCGTCGGGTTCTCCACCAGTGCATTGCAGTACTGGATCGAGAGCTGTGCCACCGCGACCGGATGCGCAGACACGAACGTGTCGATGGTCTCCACGTTCGGCAGCGACTGCCTGATGTTCGCGTAGGTCGCAGCCACGGCCGGTTCCTGCGGACTCACGCCCGTGAGTTCGGCCATCGTCGCGTTGAGTTCGTCGAACACGCGCACGCCCACGTCCGCCATGCGCTGCACGTCGGGCGGGGGCGCCGGCGCCAGCGGCACCGGATCGAGCCGCACGTTCTGGTGCGCGCCGAGCACGTCGAAGGTCAGGAAGAACTCGTCCGTGTCGGGGCCTTTCTCCAGCGCGATGACGGTGCCGACGTTGGCGAGCGGTTGACCCAGTGGTCCGTACTGCGAATCGGTGATCGTCGTGTCCAGCGTGCGGTACGCCTGGCCTACCGCCGCTTCCGTGCCATTGACGCCGATCCGCAGGCCGGCGATCGGGATCGAGCCCGGCTTGGCCGTCGGGTCGAGACTGATGAACGTCGGCTTGTCGAACAAGTAGCTGTACGAATCGAACTGGCTGACTTCGAACAGGATGTACGCCTGCGGCACGTTGACCAGGTGGCTGATCGAGAACAGCAGGTAGAACTTCTCGCCCACGCCAGCCGTGAAGTTCGTCTGGATCTGTGCATCGGTCAACACGCGATTGTAGACGGCGACGAGCCGGAACACGCCCTGGAACTGGCGATCGCCCGAGACCTCGTTGCCGAGCACGAACGCGAAGGTGTCGTCCCAGTCGGAGAGCGCGCCGCCGGACACCGGGTCCGCGTCACCCGTGAACACGCCATTGACATAGAGGCGACGTCCGCGGACCGGGTCGAAGGTCGCAACGACGTGCTGCAGCGTCGCCTGCAGGTCCTCGTCGGCAGCCGCCGTGGTGAGCTTCGGGTCGCCCGCGGTGTTGGTGCCTGCCGAACGATTGTAGAAATCGTAGCTATAGAGTGTCTGGCCAAGCATGAAGTTGCGGGTGGCCGTGCCACCCGAATACGACACGATGCGCGAGTCCTCCTGCGCGACGTTGCCGGGGGCCACCCACGCTTCGATCGTGTACTCGCCGGTCGCCTTGATCAGGTCGTGCAGCTTGCGGCTCGCAGTGGTCGAGCCCTGCGCCTTGCCACTGCGCACGTTGAGGCCCCAGCCGCCCACCCAGGTCACGTCGCCCGAGAGGTTCAGGTTGAGTGCGGGCTCGACACCGCTGGTGTCGTACGCGATCGAGCCGCGACCGGTCTTGAATTCCCAGAGGCCGACCATGTTGCCGCTGTAGCGGTTGCCGCCGCTCGCGACGAGGCCGTCGGGGATGCGCAACGCCTTTGAAAATACCAGCGCGGCATCCACCTGCGTCACCGGCACCTGGCCCGCGAACGCCTGGATCGCGGCCTCCATCGTGTTCGCGTTCGCTGCGCAGTCGCTCCAGCAGTTGTGGAATTCCGTGCGCAGGCGCACGACCAGCCGCGACAGCGCGGGCTGGTCGAGGTTGATCTTGGTCTTTACTGCCGCGTACGCCTCATCGAGGTCGCTCGAGCCGAAGAACGGCGATTGCGCGGCCGCCGCCGTGGAGGTGTGGCAGCGTGAGCAGTACTGCTCGATCAGCGGATGCACAGTCGTGGCGAACAATGCCGGCGACGCAGGGAAACTCTTGCTGGCCCCCGGATCGTTGATGGGCGGCGCCTTGAGGACAACTCCGGTCGTGCCGCCGCCCGCGGTCGCGCCGGCCCAGGTCGTGATCCAAGTCGTCAGGATGTCGGCACAGGCAGCGTTGCTGGCCAGCCAGCAGTTGTGGCCGCCCGCCACCTTCTGCACCATGCGTGAATCGCGCGGCGACGTCAGCGTCACAATGCCATTGGCCGCGGCGTAGGCGAGGTTCACGTCGTCCTGGCGCACGAACTGGGGCGCCTGGCCGCCTGCGACGTGGCACTGCCCGCAACGGTTAGTTGCCTTCAGGTTGTCCCAGACATTGATCTTGAACGCCTGCACGTCGGCCGTGGCCGGTGCCGGACCGCTGTAGGTGGGCGCCGGTCCGCCGGACGTCACCGGATTTTCCACCGTCTTGGCGCCGCCCCCGCAGGCACTCAGTGCAAGCGCGCACGCGACGATGGCCAGGCCACGGAGCTTTGAGGCCAGACGCAGGTTAGAGGCAAGACGCAGGCTCGTGAGTTTCATGTGTCTGCCCTCAGTCGCCCATGCAGTAAGTGGCGGCTTCGGCGAAGACCCGCTTCAGCTGGTAGCCGTTCGCCTTGAAGCTGGCAGTCATCGCCTGCACGCGCGCGCGGTCCTGCGAGTCACTGGGACTACGGAAGCAGACGTTCCTGAACACTTTCTGAACCTGGCACGACGCGAAGGCGTCGCTGTGGGCGAGTTCGCGACCGAGCGACTTCGCTCCCGTGCCCTTGCCGGGCAGCGAACCGTCCCAGCCGAGCAGTGAATTGCTGCCCTTGCGCCAGTAGTTGTCCCAGGCATCGTCCGGCGTGGAGTAGCCCGCGGGGAACGTGTCCTTGTTGTGAAAGTACTTCGGCCGCACGACGCCTTGCGTATAGAGCATGCGTCCCGCGGTCTCGTCGTAGTCGTAGTACGCGAAGGCCTGCGTCATCGGGTCCATGCCCGAGTGGCAGGCGATGCAGTTGTTGAGGAAGATGCGACTGTCGCCACCCGGGCTGCGACTTACGTCCTGCCGGATCCGGTCCGGCGGACGCGTGGTGTCCTGCACCTGCTCGAGGTCGGTGCAAAGGTGGGTCATCAGCGTGTAGCGGAACATCGCGCGGTTGGTGCCGGCGACGAAGAACGCCTGCGCCGCGGCGCGTGTGGTCATCACGCCGGCCGTCGCCTCGGCCGGGATGCCGTTGACCGACGACTGCGTCGTCTGCACCAGGTTGTCCTTGAGGCTGATGCCTTGCGACTCGAGTGCGGCGAAATGGTCGTTGTTCGATGCCGAGTAGCCGGGCACGCCGGAGCCGCTGCGCCCTACGTACAGGATGTCGTCGTACAGCACGCGATCGAAGCCGACGTCGTCGCGCACCATGCCGATCACGGTCGCCACGTAGTCGTTTAGCGGCGCAAACACCGTCTGGTCACGGTTGGTCCACGGCATCGCGAAGTTCTTCAGCGTCACGTCGTAGAACGCGCGGTGCTGCATGGCCGTGTAGGCGGCGTCGTTCGCGCGACCGGCCGCGATGTCGCCGGCCATCGAGTTCAGCACGGCCTCGGTGGGCGGCACGCCTGCCAGCCGGTCATGGAGACGCTTGGCTTGCGACCGTGCATCCGCCTGCACAGCCGCCGGCAGCAGCATGACTGCCGCGAGGCAAACGCTGACGAACGCACGGCGCAAGTTGCGTGCACTGCGAGCGCTCGACGTCCTGGTCTGTGGCATCCACCCTCCCGTCGGCAACCGAAGGCCGCCGTGGGGACGGAATCTGTGGCCTGCGGGCGGGTAGCGCAAAGCGACATTCTCGTTTGTGAGAGAGCGCTCACACAATGGGCGCTCAAACGTCACGCCAGCCGGCCACTTGTGCGAGAAGACGCCTGCGCGGCGGCAGGACGCACAGGATCGCCGCGAGGAAAAACGATGGCAGCACATCTGGCGGCGACTGCACGTGGTCGCCTGCGACATTGGACAGCAGCAGGCTTGCTGTTCGCCGTGGCAGCGCTTGCTGCCTGCACCAGCAGCGACGGCGGCAGCGGCGCCAGCCCCGGCGGCGGCCAGTCGCCGGATCCGGTCGTCCTCGATTTCCCGATTGCCTACGTCAAGCGACCGGTGCCGACCGGCAACGCGCTCACGCCTGACGTGCGCGAACTGCTGCCGTTCCAGCCGGGCGCCGACCTGTACCTGCGAGACCGGGCGTCACCTTCGTCGGCCGAACGCAATCTCACCGCCGCGATCAGCAAAGGCCTCGGTGACGTGCGCGACGTCGAGCCGTCGTACGACGGTCGCAAACTGGTGTTCGCACTGCACGAGCCGAACATCGTCGGCGCCTCGCCCGACGAGCAACCGACCTGGGACATCTGGGAATACGATCTCGACGCGCAGCTGCTGCGGCGCGTGTTCACGTCCGACACGGCGGCGCGCGAGGGCGACGACGTCGCACCACACTACCTGCCGGACGGTCGCATCGTGTTCTCCTCGACCCGCCAGCGCCAGTCGAAGGCGATCCTGCTCGACGAAGGCAAGCCGCAGTTTGCGGCACAGGACGAGAACGACGACGAGCACGCCTTCGTGCTGCACGTGATGAATGCTGACGGCTCCGGTATCCGGCAGGTCTCGTTCAACCAGAGCCACGACCTCGATCCGGCCGTGCTGCCGGACGGCCGCATCGTGTTCAGCCGCTGGGACAAAGCCCCCGGTCACGACGAGATCAGCCTCTACACGATGCGCCCCGACGGCAGCGCCCTGCAGTTGCTCTACGGCGCGCGCAGCCACGACACCGGGACCGCAGGCGACGAAGTTCACTTCCTCGACCCGCGTCCGATGGCCAACGGCAAGCTGCTCGTCCGTGTGCAGCCGTTCGAGGCGCCTGACCTCGGCAGCCAGTTGCTGGAAGTGGACACCGCGAACTTCGTCGAGATCACGCAGCCGACACTGCCGAACCGTGGCGTGCTGACGGGTCCGGCGCAGGTGGCGGCCACCACCAACGACGTGCGCACGGTCGAAGGTCCTTCGCCCGGCGGCCGCTACAACGCAGCGTTCCCGTTGCAGGATGGCACGGGCCGCATCCTGCTCACCTGGACCCAATGCCGGTTGCTCGAGACCGCGACGGGAACCACCACGGCGCAGATCGTGCCATGCACCGCGGACCGCCTGGCGACCGGCGCAACCGCCACGGCCGCGCCGTTGTATGGGGTGTGGATCTACGACCCGTCGCAGAAAACGCAGCTCCCCGTTTCGAGTCCGGTGGAAGGCACGATGATCACCGACGTCGTCGCACTGCAACCGCGCGCCTTGCCGGCTGTCCTGCTCGACCCGGTCGCGGGCGTCGACTTCGATGCCGATCTGGAAGCCGAGGGTGTCGGCCTGCTCGACGTGCGCAGCGTCTACGACATCGCGGGCACCGACACGTCGCCGGGCGGCATTGCGGTGCTGCGCGATCCTGCGCTCACGCCAGCCGCCGCACGTCCCGCGCGTTTCGTGCGCATCGAAAAGGCAGTCAGCATTCCGGACGACGACGTGCGCGACTTCGACGGCAGTGCCTTCGGCGTCACCCGCGCGTTCGGCATGCGCGAAATTCTCGGCTACGCGCCGGTGGAACCGGACGGTTCGGTCCGCATCAAGGTACCGGCGGACGTGGCGTTTGCGGTCTCGGTCCTCGACGCGAACGGGCGCCGAATCGGCGGCCGGCACAACAACTGGTTGCAATTGCGCGCAGGACAGGAACTCAAGTGCAATGGTTGCCACGTCGCGACGCGCGTCGATTCGCACGGCCGCGACAACCTGTTTGCGGCAGCCAACGCCGGCGCGCCGGGCACCGGCGTGCCCTTCCCGAACACCAACCCTGCGTTCTTCGCGGACTTCGGCGAGACGATGGCCCAGGTGCGCGCCCGCATCAGCTGCCAGACCGACTGTGCGGACCTGCAGCCGAGCACGTCCATCCACTACACCGACGTCTGGACCGACCCGATTGCCGCAGGCCGTGCCCCGGATCCGGCATTCGCCTACGACTACACCGACCTGACGACCCTGGCACCGACCACGCCCGATTGCGTGACGAGCTGGCGCGCGGGTTGCCGCATCACGATCCACTACGAGCGGCATATCCATCCGCTGTGGGGCAAGCCTCGGGTGACGCTGGCTGCCGATGGCACCGTGCTGCGTGACGACACCTGTGTAGCGTGCCATTCGCCTCGCGCCGCCGACGGCACCGCGCGGGTTCCCGCGGCCCAGCTCGACCTGACGGATGGGCCCTCCGCAGACGTGCCCACGCAGTTCCAGGCCTACCGCGAATTGCTGGCGACCGACGCTGAACAGGAAGTGGTCAACGGCACACTGCAGGACCGGCTGGTGCAGACCGGCGTCGACCCGGTGACAGGCTTGCCGCAGTTCTCGACGGTGCCGGTCGCACCTGCCCTGCGTGCGGGCAACGCGAATGGCTCTGTGACGTTCTTCTCATTGTTTGCTGCTGGTGGCACGCACGCAGGCCGCCTGACTCCCGTGGAGTTGAAGCTCGTCTCGGAATGGACCGACATCGGTGCCCAATACTTCAATGACCCATTTGCGGCACCGCTGAATTGACCCGACCCGCTTTCCGACTGCTGCTCGCCTGCTGCCTCGCGCTGATCGCCGCGAGCCCGGCCGTGCACGCCCGCGGCAGCAAGGCGCCCGCGACGGTGGTCGTGCAGGACGCTTTCGTCGACTTGCGCAGCGGTCCAGGCCGTGGCTTCCCCGCCACGTACTCCGTGGAGCGCGATGCAACGATCGTGCTGCTGCGCCAGCGCACCGACTGGATCAAGGTGCGCACCGACGGCGGTCGCGAAGGCTGGGTGCACCGTTCGCAGCTCGAACGCACGCTGACACCGGGTGGCGCTCTCGTCCAGGTCGCCGGACCAAAGCCCGAGGCGCGCACCGAGCACCACTGGGAGGTCGGCCTCGGCACGGGCGACTTCGGCGGCGCCAACGTCGTTGCGGTGAGCGGCGCCTATGCGCTCACGCCGAACCTGCTGGTGCGAGCGGACGTCAACCAGCTGCTCGGCAATTTCTCGAACGGCTGGCTCGGCACCGCCGGCATCGCCCATGTGTTCATGCCGGAGTGGCGGGTGACGCCTTTCGTCGGCATCGGCGGCGGAGTGATGACGATTTCACCCAAGGCCACACTGGTGCAGGCCGAAGACCGCACCGACACCACCGCCTACGCCGGACTCGGCGTGCGTGGCTTCCTGACCAACCGCTTCCTGCTGCAGGCGGAGTACCGCAGCTACGTCGTGTTCACGAGTCGCGACGAGAACGAGGAGATCGACGCATGGACCGTGGCCTTCACGTATTTCTTCTGACGGCACTCGCCGTCGTTGCGGCGCTGCCGGGCAGCGCGGCCGCGCAAGTGGCCGGCCAGCCGGCGACGGAATCGTCAGCGTTGCCGGCTCAGCAGCCTCAGGTCGTCGAGCCGGCCGTCAAGCGGCGTGAGGTCGAGCCGCCCGGGATAGACACGGAGAATTTCGAAGCAGGCCTGTTCATCGGCACCGTCAGCATCGAGGATTTCGGCTCGAGCCTGCTGTATGGCGGCCGCCTGGCCTATCACTTTTCCGAGGACTTGTTTGCCGAAGCCACCGTCGGCTCAGCGAAAGCAGGCCGGACCAGCTACGAGGAGCTGAGCGGTTCCGCCGAACTGCTGACCGACAGCGAACGCCAGTTCACCTACTACGACCTCTCGCTCGGCTGGAATGCGTTGCCCGGCGAAGTGTTCTTCGGCGGCCGGCATGCGATGCCGAGTGCCGTCTACTTCACGCTCGGCGCGGGCAGCACGAACTTCGCTGGCGATGACCACTTCACGGTGGCGCTCGGCGCGGGCCTGCGCCTGCTCGCCAACGACTGGATCGCCTTGCACCTCGACGTGCGCGACCACCTGTTCGAGAGCGACTTGCTCGGCGAGAACAAGGTCACGCAGAACCTGCAGGTCGCCTTCAGTGTCACCGCATTCTTCTGAGGAGTGACCATGAATACTGCACGTCGTCTGCTGCTCGCCTGCGTCGTGGCGCTGACTCTGCCGGGCCTGGCCGAGGCCGCCGCTACTCCGGGTTCGGTGGCGCCGGACTTCGCGCTCGCCGCCCGCGACGGCGGCAAAGTGCGGCTCGCCGACCTCAAGGGTCAGGTCGTGATGATCAATTTCTGGGCAACCTGGTGCGGTCCCTGCCGACAGGAAATGCCGCTGCTCGCGCAACTGAACACGAAGTACGAGCCGCTCGGCTTCACGCTGCTGGGCGTAAACGTGGAACCCGACAGCACCGCCGCGGTGACCTGGCTCAAGGGCATGCCGGTCACCTTCCCCATCCTCTTCGATACCGACAGTGCGGTGGCCGGGAGCTTTGGCGTCGAAGGCATGCCGAGCACTGTCTTCGTCGACCGCAAGGGCCAGGTGCGCTACATCCACCGCGGCTACAAGCCGGGGGATGAAGCCAAGTACGCCGACATGATCCGCAGTCTGGTGAAGGAATGAGCAGGCGCCAGAAGATGGGTCAGACGATGCGCCAGGTGATCCGCCTCGTGCTGTGGCTGAGCCTGGTGGCCGGCGCCACCGGCTGTGCCGGCGTCGAGCCGTGGGTCAAGCCGTACGAGCGCCAGTTCCTTGCCGACATCGTGATGTCCGCCGAGCGCGATCCGGTTGCCGCGGCCTACCTCAACCACGTGTTCGAGGCGCGTGAAGGTGCGCGCGGCGCCACCGGCAGCCACGGCGGCGGCTGCGGCTGCAACTGAGGCGCCACGGATGATCCCTCGCCGCACGATTCGACTCCTTGCGCTCACCGCCCTGGCGCTGGTAGCGGGCAGCGCTGCGCAGGCCGCCGTGTTGCCGGACGACCGCGCCGACGCGATGTACCACCGCTACGAAGGCGGCGGCGTCACCATCGACGGGCCGTCCTTGCTGCTGCGCAAGAAGTTCGCCGAGAAGTACTCGGTCTCGGCCAACTACTACATGGACATGGTGTCGAGCGCGTCGATCGACGTGATGACGACGGCGAGCCCGTACACGGAAGAACGCACGCAGGGCAGCCTCGCGTTCGACATCCTGCAGGGCAAGACCCAGTACAGCGTGAGCTACACGCTGAGCGACGAAAGCGACTACACCGCCAACACGGCGACCTTCGACGTGAGCCAGGACTTCTTCGGCGACCTGACGACCGTGTCGTTCGGCTTCAGCCAGGGCTGGGACGAAGTACGCAAGAACGGCGACAACGCGTTCGAGGAGAGCGTCGATCGCCGCAATTACCGCTTCGGCCTGCAGCAGATCGTGACGCCGCGGCTGATGGCCGGCCTCAACTACGAAGTGATCACCGACGAGGGATTTCTCAACAACCCGTATCGCTCAGTGCGCTACCTGGACGACACCAGTGCGCGCGGGTTCTCTTTCCAGCCCGAGCTGTATCCGCACACTCGCACCAGTAACGCGGTCGCGATCAACGCGCGGTTTTTCCTGCCCTATCGCGCCGCCGTCCACGGCGAATACCGTTACTACACCGACACGTGGGGCATCGACGCCAACACGGTGTCGCTCGGCTACACGCACCCCTGGGGCAAGCGCTGGATCTTCGAGGCCGGCTATCGCTGGTACGACCAGTCCGCGGCAGATTTCTATTCCGACCTCTTCCCGCGTGCCGACGCGCAGAACTTCCTGGCCCGCGACAAGGAACTGAGCACGTTCACCAGCCACATGTTCAGCCTGGGCGCGACCTACGAACTGCCTTCGATCGGCTGGGACCGCATTCAACGCTCGACCGTGAACCTGTTCTACGACCGCATCAATTACCAGTACGACGACTTCCGCGACATTCGCACCGGTGGCGCACCCGGCACGGAGGAGCTTTACAGCTTCGACGCCGACGTGTTCCGCCTGTTCATCTCGGGCTGGTTCTAGCCTGACGCGCGAGCGAGCAGGAGCACCGCGAGCCGGTCGGCGCTGCCTGGGGCGTGAGCAAAGAACATCGAGGGCTCGGTCAGCTCGAGTTCGAGGATGACCGCCCCTCCCCGGTCGTCGCGGATCATGTCGATGCGCGCATACAACGGTGGGTCGAACGGAATCGCCAAATGAGCCGCCGCCGCCAGCGCATGCTCGTCGGCACCCGCTTGCCGCGCGGTGATCTCTTCTGGCGCAAAAAGCCCTGCGACCAGTGCTGAGTCCAACTGCAGCAACGGACCCTTGCGGATCGCATGACTGGCCTGGCCCCCGAAATAGATGAGTGCTGTCTCCCCCACCTCATCGACGCTTGCCAGGTAAGGCTGCAGCAGCGCGCTGCGCCGCTCGTCGACGACGAGCCGCGCCAGGTGCGCGAGCGCGCGATCTGCATCGGTGCGAAGGTAACGGGCCGTATCACGCGATCCCGCGCCGATCGACGGCTTGATCACGAACTGGTCGAACCCCACGGCACGCCCGGCATTCAGCGAATCCGCAGCACCCGTCAGGAAGTGCTGCAGCGCAGCCTGGGGATTCTCGCCGGGCTCGACGAACCGTGACGGCACGACCGGCACGCCGGCGCGATGCAGGTGCGCGAGGTAGTGCTTGTCGGTGTTCCAGTTCACGACCTCTGGCGGATTGAACAGCCGGGTCTGCTGAGCACACCGCCGCGTCCACGCGCGGAACTCGTCGATGTGCTCGACGTAATTCCATGTCGAACGCAGCAACGCGAGGTCGAACGACGACCAGTCCACGGCCGCATCGTCCCAGCACGGCGTCGACACGGTTGCGCCCAGGCGCGCGAGCGCGTCCACGAGCGGCGGCATGTCTTCATCGAGCGCGAGCGCCTCGAACGCGCTCACCAGGGCAATGTGCGGCAAGGCGGTCTCCAGGGGTCTTGTGCGCTCAGCCGAGCGCGGCTTCGATGCGATCGCCGAGCGCATGCAGCACAGCGAGGCGCGCGTAGCGCTTGTCGTCGGCGGGCACCAACGCCCAGGGTGCATGCCGCGTGTCGGTGCGCGCCAGCATGTCCTGCGCGGCACGCTGGTACGCGATCCAGTGCTTGCGGTTGGCCCAGTCCTCGGGGTCGACCTTGAAGCGCTTGAGCGGATCGCGGTCACGCTCCGCAAAGCGCTCGAGCTGCTCTTCGCGGCTCATCGCCAGCCAGAACTTCGCCACGATGATGCGGTGCTCGGTGAGCTGGCGCTCGAACTCGTTGATCTCGTCATAGGCGCGCTGCCAATCAGGCGCCTTCGCAAACCCCCGCACCCGCTCGACGAGGACGCGCCCATACCAGCTACGATCGAAGATCGTGTAGGTGCCGCGCGGTGGCACGTTGAGCCAGAAACGCCAGAGGTAGGGCCGCGCCAGTTCGTCGGGTGTCGGGGCCGAAATCGGCACCACGCGGAACTGGCGCGCATCTAGCGCAGCCGTGACGCGCCGGATCGCCCCACCCTTGCCAGCGGCATCCATGCCTTCGCAAGCAACGACGACCGCGTGTCGCTCGAATTGCTTGCGCCGCGACAGCAACGCGAGCCTGCCCTGCAGCCGCTCGAGCTCCGCGTCGTACTCGTCGTCGCTGGGTGCCTCACCCGGCGGCTTCGTCGCGGTACGAGGCCCAGCGGTCGTGATCGCCCCCGCACTCCTGGGAGCGTTCTTCGCGCCAGGCAAAGGCTTGCCTGCGTGCTGGAGTGCGGCCAGCAACTGGCGCCCCACTTCGAGCGCACGATGCTGGCGGTCGGTGCCGTCCACGACGTGCCACGGCGCGAGGGGCTGGTCGGTGGCGGCCAGCGTGCGTTCGAAGGCTCGCTCTACGGAATGGTAGTTCCGTGCCAGCCAGCGATCCTCTTTCGTCACCCGCCAGCGCGTGACTTTGCTTGCCTGCAACTTGGCGAGACGTTTCTGCTGCGTCCCGGGCGAGACGTGCAGGTGCACCTTGCACAATACGACGCCGTCTCGCACCAGCATCCGTTCGAGCTGCCGCACGCGCTCCACACCTCGACGCAGTTGTGCCGGGCGCGACACGGTCCTGGCGCCGAGACCCGCGGCGCCGAGCAGCAGCTCCTGATACCAGCCACCGTGCAGGATGGCGATGCGGCCGTGCGGCGGCATGAGCTGCCAGTAACGCCAGAGCGTTGGACGTTCGCGCTCGTCGTCGCTGGGCGCATGAAAGCCGTAGACCGTGGCGAACTTTGGATCGAGCCAGCCGAGCAGTTCGTTGACGACTTCGCTGCGGCCGGCCGCCGGAATGCCGGTCACGATCAGCACCACGGCATGCTTGCCCGATCGCCGCAAGGAGAACTGCGCATCGAGCAGCGCATCCTGCAGTGTGGGCAACGCGTGCTCGTACTCGAGCCGCGTCAGGCGGCGTCCGCTCAGTGCTTCATGCAGCCGGCGTGTCGTGGCCATGGCACACCTCAGCGGCGACGATCGCGTGCCAGCGGGACTTGCTGCGTGACGCAATGGACATTGCCGCCGCCGAGCAGGATTTCCCGGCCCGGAACGGCGACGACCTCATGCCGCGGAAACAGGTCCTTGAGCTTGCGCAGGGCGTCCCGGTCGCGACGTGGGTCGAGCTGCGGCACGACGACGCGCCGATTGCCAATGTAGAAGTTGACGTACGACGCCGCCAGCCGGTGGCCAGCCGCGCGCGGTTGCGAACCCTCGGCAATGTCGACACCTGCCGCCTCTTCGGCCGTCATCTGCAGCGGACCGGGTTGCTGCAGCTTGTGCACCTTGAAACGACGACCGCGCGCGTCGCGCGCGTCTCGCAACCGCTCGTAGGCATCGCGCGAGATTTCGTACTGCGGATCATTGCGGTCGCTGGTCCAGGTCAGGACCACCTCGGCGGGGCGCACGTAGGCACAGAGATTGTCGACGTGGCCATCGGTCTCGTCGAGGTGCACGCCCTTGCCGAGCCAGACGATCACTTCGACGTTAAAGTAGCGCTTGAGCTGGGTCTCGATCTCCGCCCGCGACAGGTGCGGGTTGCGGTTGGAATTGAGCAGGCACTCTTCCGTCGTGATCAGCGTGCCCTGGCCATCGACGTGGATCGAGCCGCCTTCGAGGATGAATGGCGCGCGGTAGCGGTCGCAGCCTTCGACCTCGATGACCTTCTGCGCGATCGCATCGTCGCGGTCCCACGGAAAGTAGAGCCCCCCCTGCAGGCCGCCCCAGGCATTGAACTGCCAGTCGATGCCGCGCAGGCCGCCCCGGTCGTTGACGACAAAGGTCGGGCAGACGTCGCGCGCCCAGGCATCGTTGTTCGACAGTTCGATCACGCGCACCGCTGCCGGCAACTGCCGGCGGGCATTGGCGTACTGCCGAGCGGAAACGCCGACGGTGACGGGCTCGCTGCCCGCGATCGCATTCGCGAGTGCCACGAAGGCGTGCTGCGCCGGCTTGGCGCCGAGCCGCCAGTTGTCAGGGCGCTCGGGCCACAGCAACCAGCAGCCGGAATGCGGCTCGAACTCGCCGGGCATGCGGTAGCCGTCGCGGCGCGGGTTTGAATCGAGGGTCTTGCTCATGAGCCGATGGTAACAAACGACTGTCAGTCGAGCTTGGCCCGGCGCAACCGGAGCGCGTTCGAGATGACGCTGACCGAACTCAGCGACATCGCGGCTGCGGCGATCCACGGCGAGAGCAACCAGCCGAAAATCGGGTACAGCACGCCCGCCGCGAGCGGCACGCCTAGCGCGTTGTAACCGAACGCGAACCAGAGGTTCTGGCGCACGTTCCGCATCGTCTTCTCGCTGAGCCGGAAAGCGCGGACCAGGCCCCGCAAATCGTTGCTCACCAGCACGACGCCGGCCGTCTGTTTCGCCACGTCCGTCCCGGCGCCCATCGCGATGCCGGAATCGGCGACGGCGAGCGCCGGCGCATCATTGATGCCATCGCCCGCCATGGCCACTACGCGTCCTTCGGCGCGCAGCAGTTGCACCATCTCCGCCTTGCCGGCCGGATCGACGCCGCCGTGGAATTCCTTGATGCCCGCCTGTTCGGCGATTGCCCGTGCCGATGTCACGTGGTCGCCGGAGACGAGTACGACGCGCACGCCGAGGTCGTGCAGCGACTTGACCACGTCCCATGCCTCTTGCCTGAGCGGATCCGCGAGCGAGATCAGCCCGATCGGTTGGCCGTCCACTGCAACGAACACCACGGTCTGGCCGTGTTCGCGCAAATGACCTGCCTCGGTGACCAGCGAACCCGGGTCGATGCGCTCCGATTGCAGCAGGGCCTCGTTGCCGACCAGCACCTTGCGTAACTGCACGACGCCGGCAGCGCCGGCGCCGGGAAATGCCTCGAAACCGTAACTGCGCCCCAGGCGTAGCCCACGCGCGAGCGCATGCCGCACGATGGCCTGCCCCAGCGGGTGCTCGCTCGCCTGCTCGAGACTCGCAGCGAAACGCATCAGCTCGTTCTCAGGTACGCCGTCGACGGGCAGCACCGTCACGACTTCGGGTCGACCGTGCGTGAGCGTGCCGGTCTTGTCGAACACCAGCGTGTCGACGTGCTCGAGCCGCTCGAGCGCATCCGCGTTGCGGAACAGCACGCCGGCCTGGGCGCCGCGACCCAAGGCGACCGTCATGGACATGGGGGTCGCCAGGCCCAGTGCGCACGGGCACGCAATAATCAGGGTGCTGACCGCCACGACGAGCGCAAACGCAAGCCGCGGCTGTGGTCCGACACTCATCCAGATGATCGCAGCGATGACGGCGACGGCGATCACGGTCGGCACGAACCACGACGACACACGGTCGGCCAACGCCTGCACCGGCGCCCGGCTGCGCTGCGCGTCGGCGACGGTCTGCACGATCTGCGCCAGCAGCGTGGCGCCGCCGACGCGGTCGGCACGCATGACGAAGGCACTCCCGCCGCTGACGGTGCCGCCGATCAAGGCAGCGCCGGGCGCCTTGTCGACCGGGATCGACTCGCCGGTGAGCATCGACTCGTCGACGGCCCCCGCGCCTTCGAGCACCGTACCATCGACGGGAATTCGTTCACCCGGGCGCACGCGCAAGGTGTCGCCGACGTGAACGTGGGAGAGTTCGACTTCTGCCTCGGTGCCGCCGGGCTCGATCCGGTGCGCCTTGCGCGGCACGAGATCGAGCAGCGCCCGCAGCGCAGTCCCCGTCTTCTGTCGCGCGCGCAGCTCGAGCACCTGGCCGAGCAGCACGAGTGTGACGATCATCGCGGCGGACTCGAAGTACAGGCCCGTCGTTTCGCCGTGGCGGAACGCATGCGGCACGACCCGGGGGAACATCGCGGCCACGGCACTGAACCCATACGCCACGGCCACACCGAGTCCGATCAGCGTGAACATGTTGAATCGGCGCAGCCGCAGCGACGTCCAGCCGCGCTGCAGTAACGGCGCGCCGCACCAGAGGACGACGGGTGTGGCCAACGCAAACTGCAGCCACCCGCTGCTGGGTCCGGCCAGCGCAGGCGGCAACCCACCGAGCATGCCACCCATCGCGACTACCACGAGCGGCACGGTGAATGCGAGCGCCCAGCGGAACCGTCGTTGCATATCGAGCAACTCTGGATCGTCCTGGCCCATGGCCACCGGCATGGCGCGCTCGAGCGCCATGCCGCAGCTGGGGCAGGCGCCGGGGACGGCGCTCTCGACGCCGGGGCACATCGGGCAGACATAGAGCACGTCACCTGGCGCGAGCGATCGCGCAGCGGTGCTTGCAATCACGTCTCCTGTGGCACTGGCCGCGTGGCAGCAGCTTGCCGCTGGCGCACCCAGATCGGCGACGGGTACCTGCTCGACGACCGGAACGGCCGCCGGTGGGCTGCAGCAGTCGCTGCTTTGAGAATGGGCTGATGGGGATTCCATCGGCCCATTTTAGTCCTCCGCCGACGTTGACGTTGACGTTACCGGGATCAGCGGCGTCGCCAGGCGCCCCACAGCCCCAACAGGATTGCGCCGAGCCAGCCGAAGCTCCCGCCTCCGCCACCTGGCTTGGCCATGTTGGAAATGACGACCGTCGCCTGCTTGTTCGCACCCAGCACTGCGCCGCCCGTGGGTGATGCAAGCTCGAAGATCACCGTTTCAGTTTTCTCATCGCGCTTGTCGGGGTGGGTCGGGAAGGCGACCAACCGCGCCGAGGTGTCACCGTCAGGCCACGAGAGCACGACGTCCTGCCAGGCCGAGTCGCTGCCGGGACTGGCGAAGTCCTTGCCCGGAACGGCCGTGCCGCCCGCGACCCGTACCGTGACCGAAACCGCACCGATGGCATAGAAATCGCGCTGCACGATGATGGATGCCTGCGCGCCCTCGCTGGTTTCCGTGAAGCTCGTCGCGAACGAGAACTGCCCAGCCGGGAACCCGTCGCCGGCGACCTCCACGTCCATGCCGTACGCTCCCAGCCCCGCTCCGCCCTCAGGGGACTCGAGTACGACCTCGAAGAACTCCGGCAGCTCGGCCACCGCATCGGCGGCGATTGGTATCGCGATCTCCCGGTCACTCGTGTCGCCATCCGCCCAAGTGAGTCGCCCCGCCGACGTCGTGTAGTCGAGTCCTGCCATGGCGGGCGGATCGGAATCGAGATCGCGGGTCTGGTACGTGACGGCGACCGCGCCGACGCTACCGCCAACCCGTTGGACCGCCACCGTGGCCGGGCTGCCTTCCGGAGCGACGACACGAGCCGCCTTGAGGCCGAGCACACCCGGCCCGCCGGCGGCCCCATTGCCGAGCAACCGGGCGACGAACTTGAGCGGGTTGTAGTAGGACTGGCCATACCCGTTGCCGGCCACGACGAGCATGTCGTCGTGGACCACCTTCATGTCGACGATGACGGGAAAGCTGGCGCGGTTGGCCGGCAGGTCGATCTGAGTCGCGCCCGCGCGGCCGAAGAGGGTATCGAGCGTGCCGTCCGCGAGCAGCCGCACGACCACTGCGCCGGACAGTCCGGAACCCTCACCACCCGCGACGAACAGCGACCCGCCGGAACCCTGGGCGATCGCACTGACCGAGGCCAGCCGGCTGGTCGCAGCCGACGCGGTATACGAACCATCCATCGAGCCGCCCGACAGCATCCGACCGACATAGCCCGCCGTGCCCGCGCGCGTCCCGCCCAGCAGCACGCGTCCATCGGGCTGCACGGCGAACGAACTGCACGTGACTCGCCCACCCCCTGTCTCCGGCACGGTCGCCAGGCCATTGGTGCCAAACGCAGCATCGGTTACGCCAGCCTGGGTGACTGCCAGCACGGTGCAGGTCGCACTGGCCGTCCCGGTCCTCGCGTTCGCCAACACGCGGTAGCCACCATCGCCAGCAAGTGCAATCCGCACGAGGGGGTCACCGTAGTCGATGCCAGGCGCGGGGGGAATGAATACGCCGCCCGTGCCGAAGGAGGCGTCGAGCACTCCATTCGACAGCAAGCGAGCCACGAGCAACGACGAGCCGCGACTGCCCGCGATCACGATGCGACCCTCGCCGTCGACGATGACCGAGTGCCCAGACACCATCATGGACGTGGCGCCGATCAACACGAGACCGCCGATGCCGAACTCCGGATCCAGCGACCCGTCGGGACGCAAGCGAAAGACCTGAAGCTGGAAGTTGCCGTCCGGCTGCAGTGCCCTGCCGACCGCGACGACCTTGCCGTCACCCTGCAGCAGCGTGTCGTAGACGACGGTGTCCTTGAGCGTAGCGGCAGCGAACGATGCGTCGGGGGTGCCCGCAGGCAGCAGCCGCGACGTGAAATCCTGTATGTCGCAGTAGTAATCACAGTAGCCGAAGCCGCCCGCCAACACGACGGCGTCGTCTGGCTGCAGGTCGACGGACCAGAGAGCCGCACCCATCGGCGTCGTCGAGGTATAGCGACCGACGTCTCCGAACGATGGATCCAGGTCGCCGGGGGCAGCGACGGCGGCGAGCGAGCCGGCGACCCCCGCGGCTGCGACGGCGGCCTCCAGGCCCACCAGGCGGATCAGAGGCGACTTTGCTTTCGTTTTCCTGCGTTGCATGGCGGCACTCCTGCGCGGGTTGGGTGACATCTCCGGCGGATATTTCGCCGCCTTGGGTGCAACCTGCCGCAGGGGCGCGTCGCCTGTCCTGAACGGTTCTGAATCGGTATGAATACTTGATGAGGCCTTGCTCTCAGCCCCGCTCCTCCTGCAGCTTCCACCCGTTCAGCAGCAGGTACAGCGATGGAATGATCACCAGCGTCAGCACCGTGGCCGACACCATGCCGCCGACCATCGGCGCCGCGATGCGGCGCATGACGGCCGCGCCTGTGCCTGATCCCCACATGATCGGCAGCAGGCCGACGATGATCGTGATCACGGTCATCAGTTTCGGCCGCAAGCGCAACAGCGCGCCATCGACGATCGCCTCGCGCAACTCGCGCCGCGTGGGTTCGCGGTTCTCGGCGGCGGCGCGCGCGCGGCGTTCGGCCCACGAGTGCTCCAGGTACATGACCATCACCACGCCGGTTTCCGTCGCGACACCCGCCAGCGCGATGAAACCGACGACTGCCGCGATCGAGAGGTCGTAGCCGAGGAAATACAGCAGCCAGATGCCGCCGACGAGCGCGAACGGCAGCGTGAACAGGATCAACCCGACGTCGCGCGCATTGCGGAAGTTCAGGTAGAGCAGCAGCACGATGATGCCGAGCGTGAGCGGCACGACCAGCTTCAGGCGCTCGACCGCACGCTGCAGGTATTCGTACTGCCCGGACCAGCCCAGGCTGTAGCCCGCGGGCAGCGTCAGCTCGTCCGCGATGCGCGCCTTGGCCTCGTTGACGTAACCGCCGAGGTCGCGGTCCTGGATGTCGACGAAAACCCAGCCCGACGGACGCGCGTTCTCGCTGCGGATCATGCCGGGGCCAGTCGGCGATCTCGACCCGGGCGACGTCCTGCAAGGTCACGTTCGCGCCCGTGGGCGCGACGATCGGCAGCTGCCGCAGCTTCTCGAGCGAATCGCGGAAGTCCTGCGGGTAACGCAGGTTGATCGGGTACCGCTCGAGGCCTTCCACGGTATAGCTGACCGTCATGCCGCCCACGGCGCTGCCGACGATGTCCTGCACGTCCTTGATGTTGAGCCCGTAGCGCCCGGCCGCCACGCGGTCGATGTCGATGTCGACGTACCGCCCGGTGGCCGTCCGCTCGGCATAGACGGACGTGGTCCCGGGCACGGCCTTCACGATCGTCTCGATCTTCTGGCCGAGTTGCTGGATCGTCGCCAGGTCCGGACCCATGATCTTGATGCCCACGGGCGTGCGGATGCCCGTCGCAAGCATGTCGATGCGGGTCTTGATCGGGTACCCCCACGCGTTCGACACGCCGGGGAACTTCACCAGCGCGTCGAGTTCGGCCTTGAGCTTCTCGGGCGTCATGCCGGCGCGCCACTGTTCGCGCGGCTTGAGCATGATCGTGGTCTCGAACATCTCGATCGGTGCGGGATCGGTGGCGCTTTCCGCGCGACCGGCCTTGCCGAAGACTCGTTCGACCTCGGGCACGGTCTTGATCAACCGGTCGGTCTGCTGCAGCAGCGAGCGGGCGGCGTCTGTCGACAGACCGGGCAGCGTCGTTGGCATGTACAGCAAGTCGCCCTCGTCGAGCTCGGGCATGAACTCCGTGCCCGAGTCGCGAAGCGGGCCACAGCGTGGCGAGGATCAGCACCGTAGCCGCCGCCGTCACCGCCCAGGGATGTCGCAACGCGATTTCGAGAAACGGCCGGTAAGCAGCCGCCGCAGCGCGGTTGACCGGGTTGGCATTCTCCGGCCGGATGCGACCCCGCACCAGGTACCAGATCAGCACGGGCACCAGCGTGATCGACAGCAGCGACGCCGCCACCATCGCATACGTCTTGGTGTAAGCGAGCGGCGCGAACATGCGCCCTTCCTGCGCCTCGAGCGTGAACACCGGCAGGAACGACAGCGCCACGATCATCAGCGAGAAGAACAGCGACGGCCCGACTTCGCGGCAGCCGGCGTAGATCGCCTCCATGCGCCGGGATGGGTCCGGCTCGTGCTCGAGCTTCTTGTGCACGTTCTCGATCATCACGATCGCCGCGTCCACCAGCGTGCCGACCGCGATCGCGATGCCGCCGAGCGACATGATGTTGGCGTTGATGCCCTGCGCGTTCATCACGATGAACGCCGACGCCACGGCGATCGGCGTGACGATCACGACGATCAGCCCCGACCGCACGTGGAACAGGAAGACGAAGCAGACCAGCGCGACGACCAGGAACTCGATGAGCAGCTTGCCCTTGAGGTGGTCCACGGCGCGCTGGATCAGCGAGGAGCGGTCGTACGTCGTGACGATCTCGACGCCTTCGGGCAGGCCCGCGCGCAGTTCGTCGAGCTTGGCCTTCACCCGCACGATGGTGTCGCGCGCGTTGTCGCCATTGCGCATGACCACCACGCCACCGACGGCCTCGCCCTCGCCGTCGAGTTCGCCGATCCCCCGGCGCATCTCCGGTCCGAGCCGCACTTCTGCCACGTCGCGCAGCAGCACGGTCGTCCCGTCCTTCGTCGCCATCACCGGGATGCGTTCGAGGTCACCGATGCTCTTGACGTAACCCGTGGCACGCACCATGTACTCGGCCTCGGCCATTTCGACCACCGAGCCGCCCACCTCCTGGTTGCCCTCGCGGATCGCCCTTTCGACCATCATCAGGGGGATGCCATAGCCCTGCAGGCGCAGCGGATCGACGACCACCTGGTACTGCTTGACCATGCCGCCGATCGTCGCGACCTCGGCCACGCCGTCGAGCGCCTGCAGCTCGAACTTGAGGAACCAGTCCTGCAGGCTGCGCAGCTGCGCGAGGTCGTGGGCGCCCGTGCGGTCGATCAGCGCGTACTGGTAGATCCAGCCCACGCCCGTGGCATCGGGCCCCAGGGCGGGACGCACGCCTTCCGGCAAGCGGGCGGCCGCCTGGCTCAGGTACTCGAGCACGCGCGAACGGGCCCAGTACGGATCGGTGCCATCGGCGAACAGCACGTTGACGAACGAATCGCCGTAGAACGAATAGCCCCGCACCGTGGTTGCGCCCGGCACCGAAAGCAATGCCGTCGTCAGCGGGTAGGTGATCTGATCTTCGACGACGCGGGGCGCCTGGCCCGGATAGGGCGTGCGCACGATGACCTGGACGTCCGAGAGGTCGGGCAGCGCGTCGACTGGAGTGCGCAGCACGGAATACGCACCGATGGCCGTCAGCATGAGCGTGAGCAGCAGCACCAGCGCCCGGTTCTCGAGCGAGGCACGAATGATCCTGTTGATCATGAGCGTGCCTCAGCGTGCAGCATTCGGGTCGGCGGCGGCGCGGCCGAACCGTCGTCGAGCCGATCGAGTCCCGCGTCCAGGTTCGCTTCCGAATCGAGCAGGAACTGCGCAGCGACGACGACGCGGTCGCCTTCCTGCAGACCCTTGCTGATCGTGATGCGGTCACCGCTCTCGGCACCGGCGACGACGCTGCGTGAAGCAAAGCGTCCGTCACCGAGCGCCACGACCACGCGGTCGCGCGTGCCATTGCGGATCATGGCGCTGCGCGGGATGTGCAGCACAACCGCACCCTCTTCCGCGATCAGGCTGACGGTAGCCAGCATGTTCGGCCGCACGTCCTGCGGCGGCGCATCGAGCACGATGCGGGCGCGCACGGTGCGCGTCTCCCTGTTGAGTTCCGGATAGACGTACTCGACGCGACCGTGGATCGGTTCGCCGGGTTGCGACGGGAAGCGGACCTCGGCGTGCGTCCCCTGCCTGACCCAGCTCGACTGCGACTCGGGCAACTCGGCGACGACCCAGAGGCTGCCGAGCTCGGTGATGGTCATCGCCGACATCGCGGGAGTCAGCATCGCGCCTTCACGCGCCTCGAGTTCCGTGATGACGCCGGAGATCGGCGCGACGAACGGGATCCTGCCCGCGGCCCGCCCGGATTTCGCCAGTCGCGCAGCGGTGCCCGCGTCGAGGCCGACCGCGCGCAGCCGGTCGCGCGAGGCATCGATCAGGTCGCGGTTGCCGATCTTGAGGGCATCGAGGTATTCCTGCTGCACGCTCTCGAGCATGGGCGAGTACAGCGTGAACAGCAGTTGACCTGCCTTTACGGTTTCGCCCATCGCGCGCACCGACAATCCTTCGACCCAGCCCTCGGCGCGCGGGCGCACCTGCTGCACCGTACGCTCGTCGAACTGCACGTAGCCGACGACCTCGCTCCGCCGCGGCAGCGGCCCACGGGCGACCGGTTCCGTGCGCACACCCAGGTTGTTCATCACCGCCGGGGAGATGCGCACCTCGCCGCCGACGTCCTCGGCGTAGACCGGCACATAGTCCATGCCCATCTCGTCTTTTGCCGGCACCGGAGAGTGCCGGTGGGGATCCATTGGATTGCGGTAGTAAAGCAGCGTGCGCCCAGCCGCAGCTGGCGCGGGAGCAGCTGCGGACGCCGGCTCGACCTTGACCAGCGTCATGCCACAGATCGGGCACTCGCCCGGCGCGTCGCGGAGGATGTCCGGATGCATCGGGCAGCGGTACCTTGGATTCGCGTGCTTGAGCGCGTGCTCCGGCAATGCGTCGTCGGCAGCATTGCGCAGTGGCTCGCTCGGCGGCTGCTTCGAGCAACCGGCAAGGACGAATCCAAGCAACAGCAAGCCGGCCAGGCGGCCCAGGGAAGCGTTCATCGTGCGTCACCTGCAAAATAGTCGATGTCGTGCTGCGCCCGCGCGCGGTCGGCGGCGAGTCGCAGGTGTTTCAACTTCGTCGCGAGCGCCAGCCGGCGCGCCATGACGACTTCGTCGAACATGGTGCGGTTCGAGCGCCAGCCGAGCAGCGCTGCCGTGACGGACTGGTCGGCGAGCGGCAGCAGGTCCGTTTCGTAGAAGCGCTCGAGTTCGGCGGTGCGGTAAACCGTGTTCCAGGCTTCGACCAGCATCGCCCGCATTTCCCGCACGTGGTCGTCGTGTTTTTCGTCGAGGCCCTGCGCCTCCAGCCTGGCCGCGCTGAGCGCTCGATCCTGGCGGTCGCCGCGGAAGAGCGGCAGGCCGACGGTGAACATTGCGCTCAGCATGTCAGGACGTGACATGCCGTCGGGTGCGTTCTGACGGAAGCCGTAGCTGACGTCGAGCATCCAGGCGGGCTTGCGCAGTTCACGCGCTACGTCCGTCGCCGTGCGGGCGGCATCGATGCGTCGCATGTAGTCCAGTTGCGCCGGATGTTCGTCCAGCCGCGCCTCGAGGATCGCCAGTGGTTCGAGTTCGGCGCGCGGCGACAGTCCCGTGGGTTGCGCCCGGGCAGCTTCCTCGGCGCCGAGCCAGAACGACAACTGCGAGCGGTACATGGCGTCGTCGCGATCGAGCTCGAGCTGCTGCTCGCGCAGCATCGCCGCATCGAGTCCCGCCTGCAGCACGTCGAGTTGCTTGCCCTCGCCCGACGCATAGCGCGCCCGCGCGGACTGGCGCATCTGCTCGACCCAGCTCGTCTGGTCGGCGAGCAGCGCTCGTGCCGCGCCCACGTAGGCGAGTTGCGTCCAGAGCTTGCGCACCTCGCGCCGCACGATCCGCTCGCGATCGAGCGCGGTCGCGTCCATGGCCGCCGCCAGTTGCTGCATCTGCTGGCGCGAAAGCTGCCGCGAGCGGCCGGGCTTGAACTCCTGCACGACGCCTACTTCGAGCATCGTCATGTCCTCGGCGTCGAGGCTGAACGAATCCACCGGCACGTTGACTGCACCGACCCGCAATTGCGGATCCATCAGTTCGCCGTCCATGACGGCGCGCTCGCGCATCGCAGCACCCTGCGCACGCATCTCGCGCAGCATCGCATCACGATCGATCGCGATGCGTTCGGATTCGGCCAGGGTGAGACCCTCGGCCACGGCCCGCGCCGGCAGCAGGCCGCCGCCGAGCAGCACAGCGAGCGTGAATACGCCCGCGACACGATTGAGAGACAGGAACATGCACGCACTCCGATTAGTCATAGCGCGCCGGCGGACGGGCCGCGGGCGGTCAGACGACGACGGGAGCGTGGGCTACTTCAGGAACCGGCAGAGACTGACGGCGAGCGAGGTGCTCGCCAACGGCGCGGGTGTCAGCTCGGTAACGAGGTCCGCAGTGGAGCGCGCCGCATCGGCCACGACGAACAGCACGACGGTGGGTGGCGGCGCCAGCAGGGCAGCCGCGAAGCCCACGCGCGAATCGACCTGCGGATCGTGCGGGAACGAGCAGACGGCAGGGTCGCCATCCTGCAGCGTTGGCGGCGGGCAATACTGGCAATGCTCGCCGGGCTCCATCGCCATGCCGTCGGGCATGGGCGCCATGGCCACGGCCTTGGCAGCACTCGACGGGTCCGTCAGGGCCGCTGCGGACTCGAGCGCCATGACGCACGGCGTCGCCGCAAACTGCAGCCACGTCAGGCAAAACACCGCCAGCACGACCCGCGACAGGGTGCGCTGTTGACGACGGAACCAGTGGAGGCCTGCGGGTTGCATTCCAGACTCGATCAAGGCAAGCCTGAAACCTACCCCGCGCCGACTACCAAGGCAAGCCAAGGCCCGCTGGGAATGCGGGAAATCCGCGGCAAGTCCTTAATCGCATGCCAGAATCCCGCGATGACTCGCACTCTGACTGCAGCGGCCCGCGCCTCCTTGTCTCGCCCGACCTTCCTGGCCTTCCTGACCCTCCTGGCCTTCCTGACCTTCCTGACCTTCCTGACAGGCTGCAGTCGCGAGCCCACGCCACCCCGGTCGTGGCTCGGCCCGGTGACGCTCGTTGCGACGCCGGCAGCAGCTGGCTCGCGCTACCCGAACCTGGCGTCGGCCAGCGACGGCCAGACCGTCGTGATGAGCTGGCTGGAACCCGGCGCCGGGGACGAGTTCCGTCTGCGTTACGCCGAGTGGCAACGCACGCGCAGCTGGGGCACGCCGATCGAGGTGGCGTCCGGCTCGCACTGGTTCGTCAACTGGGCCGACTTTCCGTCGGTCGTCCCGGCGAATGGCGGGCCGTGGGCCGCGCATTGGCTGCAGCAGCGAACAGGCGGCGTCTATGCCTACGACGTGATGACCCGGCTCAGCGCCGATGGCGGCCGCACGTGGAGTGAGCCGCGCTCACCGCACGACGATGGCACCGCCACGGAACACGGCTTCGTCTCGATCGCGAACCTCGGCGGCCGCCCGTACGGCGTCTGGCTCGATGGACGCAGGACCGCGGGCGAAGGCCACGCACATGCTGCGAACGATCACGCCGCACCGGCAGGCGCGATGACGTTGCGCGGCGCCGTGCTGACGCCGCAGGGCGCGGTCGATGGCAGCGAAATCGACGCGCGCGTCTGTGACTGCTGCCAGACCGATGTCGCAGTGAGCGCAGATGCGCTGCTCGTCGTGTATCGAAATCGCAGCGAGGACGAGACGCGCGACATCCAGGCCGCACGCCTCGAGGACGGCGCGTGGACCACACCGGTCACCGTGCATGCCGATGGCTGGCGTATCGACGCGTGCCCCGTGAATGGCCCGGCCGTGGCGGCGCATGGCAACGAAGTAGCCGTCGCGTGGTTCACGGCCCCGGACCAACCCCGGGTGCGCCTGGCATTCTCGTCGGACGGTGGTCGCACGTTCGAGGCGCCACTCGAGGTGGCAAGCGGCAAAGTGGTCGGTCGCGTGGACGTGGTCCTGTTGCAGGACGGCCGCGCTGTGGTCAGCTGGCTTGACGCCACGGCCAGCGGAGCCGTAATCCGCGCCCAGCCGTTCAACCGCACCGGACCGGCAGCTGAGGCCATGGACATTGCGACGTCCCACGTCGCCCGATCGTCGGGGTTTCCGCAGATGACCAAGGTCGCGGACGGCCTGCTGTTCGCATGGACTGAAGGCGGGTCCACCCCGGCCGTCCGCACGGCATTCGCGCCGCTCGACTGACCAGCACGCGCGGTCCCGGCGAGGGGGCCGCTGTGCTAGCATTTCAGCCCCGTTTTTCCACAAAACACAGATCCACCGGAGCCAGGTGATGTCCACCGCGGTCAAGCTCGTCGTGCCCCCGCAGGGCCAGAAGATTACGATCTCCAATGGGAAGCTCACGGTTCCCGACCAGCCCATCATCCCGTTCATCGAGGGCGACGGCACGGGCCCGGACATCTGGCGCGCCTCGGTGCGCGTGCTCGACGCCGCAGTCGCCAAGGCCTACGGCGGCAAGCGCAAGATCCACTGGATGGAGGTCTATGCCGGCCAGAAAGCCAACGACCTCTTCAACACCTGGCTGCCGGACGAGACCGTCGAGGCCTGCCGCGAATACCTGGTCTCGATCAAGGGCCCGCTCACGACACCGATCGGCGGCGGCATCCGCTCGCTGAATGTCGCACTGCGCCAGATGCTCGACCTCTACGTCTGCCTGCGGCCGGTGCGCTGGTTCAAGGGCGTCCCCTCCCCGGTCAAGGCGCCGGAAAAGGTGGACATGGTGATCTTTCGTGAAAACACCGAGGACATCTACGCCGGCATCGAATTCGAGCAGGGCAGCCCCGAGAACGAGAAGTTCAAGAAGCTGTTCAAGGAAGCCTTCCCGAAGCTCTACGGCAAGATCCGGTTCCCGGACACCTCGGGCATCGGCATCAAGGCCGTCTCGCAGGAAGGCACCGAGCGCCTCTTCCGCGCCGCGATCGAATACGCGATCGTCAACAAGCGCCCGAGTGTCACGATCGTGCACAAGGGCAACATCATGAAGTTCACGGAAGGCGCGTTCCGCAACTGGTGCTACGCGCTCGCCGAGCGCGAGTTCGCCACCCAGACCTACACCTGGGACCAGTGGGAGCGCACCAAGGCCGCCAAGGGCGAGAAGGC
>CAWJVM010000018.1:0-32928 GCA_963846315.1 uncultured Gammaproteobacteria bacterium | reverse complement strand
GGCCGCCGCGATTCAGCCAGTTGTGGATCAGCGTGAAACCCGTACCCGCGGACATCGAACCCAGGGTCACGCCGTGAATGGCGACGCCGGCGAGTGCGGCATTGAGCGGTTCTGACTCGAACCATTCCTCGGTGAACTCGACGGCCGACATGGACAGGCTGCGCATCACGCGGAACATGTCCTTGCCACCCATGCGCCGCAGCTTCAGTGCGAGCGAGGCGAGCGGCAATCCGTCCGTTCGCAGTTCGATCTTTGGCAGGCGCGGCATCGTCGTCGAGTACGCGGCATCGAGGAACGCTGCAGCGCGATTCATGAACCCGACGAACTCTGGCCAGCGCTCGGCATCGCGCGGCGAGAGCCGTCGGATGGCTTCGATGCGTTGCCGCGTCGTCCGGCTTGGAGACCAGTCGCAGCGAGCCGCCATCCGGCAGTGCGGAGACGTAGGGCGCATCGGCGGTGCTCGTCGCGAGACCGTGCCGCGCGAGGTCGAGTTCCTTGACGATCGCGGGCCGCAGCTGACCCGCCGGATGCAGGCCCGGCACGACGGCACCCGACGCCAGCGTGGCGCCGGCCAGTTGCCCGCCGGCGGTTGCGCGCTGCTCCAGCACGAGAACTTTCTTGCCGGCCTGCGCGAGGTAGGCAGCAGTGACCAGGCCATTGTGGCCGGCGCCGACGATCAGGATGTCCGGGTTCGTCATCGCGCCTACCGCCAGTCCTTGAGGATCTCGATCGCAGCCATCTTGCCGGCCGCGCCCATCACACCGCCGCCCGGATGCGCGCCCGCGGCGCCGAAGTAGTACCCGTCCAGCGGCGTGCGGAAATCGGCCCATTGCGGGGCAGGGCGCATGAAGAACAGCTGGTGCAGCAGCAGTTCGCCGTGGAAGATGTTGCCGCCGGTGATGCCGGCAATGCGCTCGATGTCGTGCGGCGTGATCACCTGCTTGCCGACGATCACCTGGCGGATGTTCGGCGCGTACTTCTCGATGGTCGCGATCACCGTCTCGCCGAACGCTTCCTTCTTCGCGTCCGTCCAGCCGCCCTCGACGTCGTACGGCGCGTACTGCACGAAGCACGACATCACGTGGTGTCCCGGCGGCGCCATGTCGCGATCGATCATCGACGGGATGACGATGTCCATGTACGGCTGACGCGAGAAGTTGCCGTACTTGGCGTCGTCGTAGGCGCGCTCGACGTACTCGATGCTCGGGCTGATCGAGATCGCGCCCCGGTGCAGCGGGCCTTCGCCCGGCAGGCACGTGAAATCCGGCAGTCCGGAGAGCGCGATGTTGACCTTGCCCGACGACCCGCGCACGCGGAAGTTGCGGATCGCCTGCACGAACTCGTCCGGGAAATGTTGCTGGTCGACGAACTGCAGGAAGCTGCGCTTGGGATCGGCGGCCGACATCACGACCCCGGCCGAAAGTTCATCGCCGTTCGCGAGTGCGACGCCCGTCGCGCGGCCGCCACGGACGATGACCTTGTCCACCGCCGCACTGGTGCGGATTTCCACGCCGAGTGCACGGGCGGACGACGCGATCGCCGCCGTCACGCCGCCGGTGCCGTTCTTGGCGAAACCCCAGGCGCGGAAGGCGCCATCGATTTCACCCATGTAATGGTGCAGCAGCACGTAGGCAGTGCCTGGCGAGCGCGGGCCGAGGTAAGTCCCGATGATGCCGCTCGCCGCCTTGGTGCCCTTGAGCGGGTCGAGCTCGAACCATTCTTCAAGCAGGTCGGCGGACGATTGCGTGACGAGCTTCGCGATCCGGTAGATCTCGCGCTCGCTCAGGCTGCGCGCGTACTGGCCGAGCTTGAGCAGGCCCTGCAGGTCGCGCCAGCTCAGCGACGACGGATCCGGCGGCACCAGGCCGATGATCGGCTTGATGGCCTTCGCGGCGCGCGCCATCACGCGCGAATACTCGTCGTAGGCCTCGGCATCCTTCGGGGAATGACGATGGATCTCGCGATGGGTCAGGTCGTGATCGTCCCAGCCGGCAAGGTAATCGCCGTTGTCCAGCGGCGTGACCGTGCTCGGCAGCGGCAGGATCTTGAGCCCGTGCCGCGGCAGCTCGAGGTCGCGAATGATCTCGGGCCGCAGCAGGCTCACCACGTAGGAGAACTCGCTGAAGCGGTAGCCCGGGAAGATTTCTTCGGTGACGGCGGCGCCACCGACGATCTCGCGTCGCTCGAGCACGACCACTTTCTTGCCGGCGCGCGCGAGGTACGCGGCCGCGATCATGCCGTTGTGGCCGGCGCCGATGACGATAGCGTCGTAGGTATTGCTGGCCACGGCTATTTCTTCTTCCACTCGGGATCGTAGAACGGCAGCGTGACGACCGTCGCCGGCGATTTGCGGCGGTGGTGTTCCACCGTGACTTCGATCTCGACCTTCGTGCCCGGTGCGAAGAACGGCTGCTGCAGGTGCACCAGCGCGATGTACTTCTTCAGCACCGGCGACCAGGTGCTGGTCGAGGCATATCCGACCTGCCGCGGGCCTGCGTACACGGGAATGCTGCCGCGCACGGCCGCGGCCGGAACCTGTGGCGGCATGCCGACCGCGGCGTATTCGCGCTCGAGTCCTTCCCAGTCGATCTCGAGGCCGACCAGCTTCCACGACGAACCCTCGCGGTGCTCGCGCTCCAGCGCGCGACGACCCACGAAGTAACCCTGCTTGTCCAGGTTAACGGTCCAGCCGAGGCCCATTTCATAGGGCGACGAGCGCTGGCCGGGAATCCAGGCATGGCTTGCAGGTGTGTAATCGACGTCGAGCATGAACAGGCCCGCCTCGACGCGCGCCATGTCCATCGCGAGGATGCCCGTGGGCGTGATGCCGTAATCGTGGCCCGCGGCCATCAGCGCATCCCAGATCACGAGCGCGTCGCCTGCGTCCATCCAGATTTCGTAGCCGAGATCGCCGGTGTATCCGGTGCGCGAGACCGAGACGGCCTTGCCCGCAATGCGGTTGAAGGCCATGCGGAAATACTTGAGCGAATCGACTGGCTGTTCGCACGCGAGATTCAGGATGGCGCGCGACTTCGGTCCCTGCAGGCTGAGTGCCGCCATCTGCTCGGTCAGTTCGGTGACCTGGACCTGCATGCCGACAGCGTTCATCAAAAGCCAGCGGTACTGCGGCTCGGCTGCAGTGAGGCGGAAGTTCTGTTCGCCGATGCGGGTCACGGTGCCGTCGTCCAGCAGCTTGCCGTCGTCGTCGCACCAGCCGGTGTAATACACCTGCCCGACCTGCATCTTGTGGATATCGCGTGGAGTCAGGCGATGCAGCAGGCGCGCGGCATCGCGGCCGGTGATCTCGTACTTGACCAGCGGCGAGATATCGATCAGCGCCGCGTGGTTGCGGATCGCCCAGTACTCGCGGTCGAGGCCGAGGTCGTAGGACCCGACGGCGAGGCAGCCGCCCCAGCGCCGCCAGTTGTGCGGCAGACACAGCTGGGACGTGCGCGCGTGGAACGGCGTCCGGCGCAGCTGGTACAGCGGATGGTGCAAGGTGGAAAGTTCAGGCACGAGACGCTCCCGGTGCGATCTGCCGATCAGCGGCGGTCGCGGATGTCGATGAAGGTCAGGAACTCGTTGCGGGTCCGGGCGTCGGACCGGAACGTCCCCATCATCTTGGACGTGATCATCGACACGCCGCGCTTGTGGATGCCGCGCGTGGTCATGCATTCGTGCACGGCCTCGATCACCACGCCCACGCCCTGGGGCTGCAGCACGTCGTTGATGCAGCGGGCGATTTCCGCCGTCATCTTCTCCTGCACCTGGAAGCGGCGCGCGAAGACGTCGACCACGCGGGCCAGCTTGCTGATGCCGACGACCTTGCCGGTGGGCAGGTAACCCACGTGGGCCCGGCCGATGATCGGCGCCATGTGGTGCTCGCAGTGCGACTCGAACTCGATGTCGCGCAGCACGACCATCTCGTCGTAGCCACCGGTCTCCTCGAACGTTCGGCGCAGGTAGTCGCGCGGTTCGATCGCGTAGCCGGAAAACCAGTCGGTATAGGCGTCGACGACACGTTTTGGCGTATCGATCAGGCCTTCGCGCTGCGGGTCTTCGCCGGCCCAGCGCAGCAGCGTGCGCACGGCTTCCTCGGCCGAGTCCCGGCTGACCTTGTTGCGCTCCTTCAACGGCGCGTCGCCCTGCTTGCCGGCGGTAGCCCCGGCGGGCTTATTGCGGTGGCGCTTCGATCGCGGATGCTCGGCCATTGTGACTCTCCCACTCAGCGCGGCCCGGGCTGACGGCGCCAGCGCAGCAGCAGCACGAAACCCGCCACCATGCCGCCCAGGTGCGCGAAATGTGCCACACCCTGGCCCGACCCGGTGACGCCCAGGTACAACTCGAGCACGCCATACAGCGTGACGAACAGCCACGCCGGCATCGGTATCGGCGGGAACAGCAGCATGATGCGCCGCTGCGGATAGGCCATGCCGAACGCCAGCAACAGGCCGAACACGCCGCCAGAGGCGCCCACCGTGGGAATGGGTGCGCAAGTCCATGTTGCTCAGCACCAGCAGCTGGGCGAGCGCCGCGCCCACCACGCAGACGAGATAATAGGTGACATAGCGCCGGGTGCCGAGCAGGCGCTCGATCTCGCCGCCGAACATGTACAGCGCGAACATGTTGAAAAACAGGTGGGTGAGGCTGCCGTGCAGGAATCCGTACGTCAGCAACTGCCAGACCTGGAACGACGGTGCTCCCGGAAACTGGGCCGAGGCCGGCGGCCAGAGGGCGAACGGCCGCAGCAGCAGGTCGCCGGTGAGGAACTGAGCCGCAAAAACGGCAACGTTGATGAACAGCAGGGCCCGCGTGGCGGGCGGCATCGAAACACGCATGGGCGCATCCTAGCCGAATCGTGTGGCGAAGACCTCCGGCGCCGTGTACGTTGCGCAGCGCTACGCAGAGGCAGGTTCAGCATGCGGTCATTGCAGACCATCCGTCGTGTCCTCGGGGTCCTCGTGGCCCTGGCAGTGGCTCCGGCTGCCTGGGCGGACGCACCGACTGCACCGGTTACCGTCTCGTACGGGAGCCTGGTATTTACTCCGTGCACGCTGACGCAGGCTGGGCAGGCTCAGACAGTACCCGCGCGCTGCGCAACGCTGCAGGTTCCAGAAGATCGCTCCAACCCGAACGGCCGCAAGCTCGATCTCGCGATTGCCTGGGTGCCGAGCACGGCAAAGACTCCGGCCAGGGATCCTGTCGTCATGCTGGCCGGCGGCCCCGGCCAGTCGGCGCTCGAAGCCTTTCCAACCGTCTACCCCGCGTTTCGCGAAATTCTGCGCCAGCGTCACGTGCTGCTCGTGGACCAGCGCGGCGCTGGCCGATCGAATCCGCTGAAATGTCCCAGGACACTGAACGACGAGGCTTTGCAACTTCTCGATTCCGCTGGTGTCGATGAGGCGCGCCGACTGACGGCCGACTGCCTGCAGGAACTCGGGCCGAACGTCGACGTTCGCGCCTATACGACCAGCGCGTACGTTGCAGACCTCGAAGACGTTCGCCGTGCGCTGGGAATCGCGCAGTTCAACCTGGTCGGAGTTTCGTACGGCACGCGCGTAGGGCTCGAATACCTGCGCCGCCACCCAGCGTCGATCCGGACGGTCGTGCTCGACTCCGTCGTGCCGCCGAGCCTGGCCCTTGGCAATGAGCATGCAAAGAATCTCGAGGCGGCCGTCGATGCCCAGTTCGCGCGCTGCGCAGCGGATGCTGCATGCGCGCAGCGGTTCGGGTCGCCGCGGGCGCGCCTCGACGAGCTGCTGCAGCGACTGCGCGAACAGCCACAGAAAGTGTCGTATCGCGACCCGCTCACGAACGAGCAGCGCGAGGACGAGTTCACCGAGTCTTCGCTTGCAGCGGTCGTGCGGTTTCATTCCTATGCGCCGCAGCTGTTCGGCATGCTGCCGATGCTGCTCGCCGAGGCCGCCGGCGGCCAGTTCGCGAACCTCATGGCCCAGTCGCGCATGCTGGAGCAGTTGATCGGCGAACAGATCTACGTGCCGTTGCAGTTGTCCGTCATGTGCGCGGAAGACGCGCCAGGGATGCGGGTCGATCCGGCAGACGCCGGGACCGTCCTCGGCACGGAATTCGTCGACTACACGCTGGCGCAATGTGCCGTGTGGCCGCGTGGCACGATGCCGCAGGATTTCCACGACGCCGTGAAATCCAGCAAGCCGGTGCTGCTGCTGTCCGGCGAGCTGGATCCGGTGACGCCGCCGCGATACGCCGACGAGGTGCAGCGCACGCTGCCGAATTCGCGGCATTTCGTTTTCCGCGGACAGGGCCACAGCGTGATGGGCGTGGGTTGCGGGCCGCGGCTCGTCGCCGAGTTCATCGCTGCGGCCGGTGCGAAGTCGCTCGATGGCGCCTGCCTCGACCAGTTGCAGTACTCGCCGCCATTCGGTGGTTCATACGGTTGGGACCCGTGATGGTCCGCGTGCGGCGCCCATGATTCGCGTCGAAATGTTGCGCAAGGCCTTCCTGACGCGCGCGGGCCGGGTGCAGGCTGTCGATGGCGTGAGCTTCGATGCAGCCGATGGGCAGATAACCGGTTTGCTTGGTCCGAACGGTGCCGGCAAGACCACCACGCTGCGCATGCTCTACACGCTGATGTCCCCGGATTCGGGCCGCGTGCTCGTGGATGGCCTCGACGCGGCCAGCGAGCCGACCCGCGTGCGCGCGTCCCTCGGCGTGCTGCCCGATGCGCGCGGGATCTACAAGCGGCTGACTGCGCGCGAGAACATCGCGTACTTCGGCGCCTTGCAGGGGCTCGACGCCCGCCTGATCGCAGAGCGCACCGAACGGCTCGTGTCGGCCCTCGAGATGCGCGACTTCATCGACCGTCGCGCAGAGGGTTTCTCGCAGGGGCAGCGCACCAAGACCGCGATTGCGCGCGCGCTGGTGCACGCGCCACGCAACGTGCTGCTTGACGAGCCCACCAATGGGCTCGACGTGATGACCACGCGCTCGCTGCGCAGTTTCCTGCTCGAGCAGCGTGCCGCGGGCCGTTGCGTGCTGCTGTCGAGTCACATCATGCAGGAGGTTGCACGGCTCTGCGACCGGATCGTCGTGATCGCGCACGGACACGTCGTTGCCGACGGCACCCCGGATGAACTGCGCGAGTCCACCGGCTGCGGCAATCTCGAGGACGCATTCGTCAAGGCGATCGGCTCGGACGAGGGGTTGTTCGCATGAGGGCGCTGTGGATTGTCCTGCGCAAGGAGCTGCTCGACGCATTCCGCGACCGCCGCATGCTGCTGGTCGCGTTCGTCGTGATTCCGCTCGCCATTCCGCTGGTGCTGGCGGGCACCAACGCACTCAGCGCACGCAAGCAGACGCAGCAGCTCGAGGGGCCGCTGGAATTGCCGGTGATTGGTGCGGAGCACGCACCGAATCTCGTCGCCTGGCTGCAGTCGCACAACGTGCAGGTGCTGCCCGCGCCACGTGATGCCGACGCGGCCGTGCGCACGCAGGAGCACGACGTCGTCCTGCGCATCGACGCAAAGTACGGCGAGGACTGGCGTTCCGGCCGGCCCGCAAGTGTGGAGGTGATCTTCGACAGCTCACGCCCGCTGGCTTCCGGCGCGACGGTGTCGCGACTGAGCGGCCTGCTCGACGGTTACGGCAGCACCGTCGGTACGCTGCGGCTCTTTGCCCGGGGCATTGACCCCGCGGTCGCCAATCCGCTGCAGGTCGGCGCGCGTGACGTGGCCACACCAGAGGCTCGATTCGACCTGTCGCAGCAGATCCTGCCGTACCTGTTGCTGCTGCTGGCGTTCATCGGCGGCCTGCAGCTCGCAATCGATGCCACTGCAGGCGAGCGCGAGCGGCAGTCGCTCGAACCGCTGCTCGCCACGCCCGTTGCGCGCGAGTCGATCATCAGCGCCAAGATCCTTGCCACGGCGGTGTTCTCGCTGCTGTCGATCGCGGTCACGCTCATCGCATATCGCCTGGCATTCGCCATCGTGCCGGCGCGCGGCATGGACGCGTCCTTCGATCTCGGGGCCGGCGGACTGGTGCAGCTTTTCCTGATCATCCTGCCGGTCGTGCTGCTCGGCGCGACGGTGCTGACGGCGCTCGCCGCGTTCGCGCGCAGCTATCGCGAGGCACAGGGTTACCTGCCGCTGCTGATGTTCCTGCCGATGATTCCGTCGCTGGTACTGATGGTCGCCCCGGTCCGGACGCAACTCTGGATGCTGGCCGTTCCGTTCCTGGGCCAGAACCAGATGATCCTGCGCGTGCTGCGCTCGGAGCGGATCAGCGCGCTCGACTGGGCAGTGAGCCTGGGTGCTTCGTTTGCGGTGGTCGCGGTCGTGTGGTGGATTGCGGCGCGGCTCTATCACCGCGAACAGCTCGCCACCTCGTCGTGAGCGCTGCATTCCTGCGCATTGACACCCGCTCGACGAGTTCGCTAAATGCTTGTCCTGTAGAGGAATTCGAAGCGGAAGTTACAGGGAATGCACTTGGGCAAGCTCCTCATCCACCAGTACCTGAATGATCTCGAACGCCTGAAGTCGGCCAGCGGCAGCGTCCGCGAGGGTGTCGTCAGTGAAGCATTCAAGGATTTGCTCAAGGCGGGCGCGCGCCAGCACGACTTGATCTTCGTCGCCCAGCACAAGCTCGAGACCACGGCGAAGGAGCGACGCTATGTGGATGGCGCGCTGCTGTACTCGTTGCGCGTGCCCTTCGGCTACTGGGAAGCGAAGGACGAGAAGGATGATCTCGACGCCGAGATCGACCTGAAATTCCGGCGCGGCTATGAGTCCGTGCCGACGTTTCCTGTGAAACGTGTAGATATTCTTGATGATAAGGCGCGCAAGGCCGGGCTCGCACCGAAAGCAATTCTCAAGGCAGACAAAGCATCCAGTCGCATCATTCTCGATAGTGAAACGACTCTGTCCGGTGTGCCGACTGCCGCGTGGGACTACATGCTCGGTAATCGCAGTGCGCTCGAATGGGTTCTCGACCAATACAAGGAAAAGAAGCCGAAGGATCCGACGATCCGCGAAAAGTTCAACACCTACCGGTTCGCTGACTACAAAGAGAAGGTCGTCGACCTGCTCATGCGCGTTACGACGGTGAGCGTGGAGACGATGCAGATCGTGAACGAGATGCGAGCGGCACGCCGGTAGGATTGATTGCACTTTGGCGATTGGGGGATTCGATGGCTGTACCCGGGTTTCAGGACATCACTCTGCCTCTTCTGCGAGAGGTTGCAGACGGCCAGGAGCGAAGCACGCGGGACGTCAGGGAGCGACTTGGCAAGACGCTCCACCTGACGGCAGACGAGTTGAATGAGGTGCTACCCAGTGGACACCAGACTCGCTTTGCAAACCGTGTCGCCTGGGCTCACGTGTACCTGAAGCAGGCTGGGTTACTGGAATCCCAGCGACGCGGAATCTATCGCATCACTTCCCGCGGATCCGACCTGCTGAGATCTCCGCCACCGCGAGTCGACATTCCGTACCTGATGCGGTACCCGGAGTTTGTGGAGTTTCGCGCGGCACGCGGTGATAACTCGCAAGACGACGACGCTTCGGAACAGTTGGAGACGGTTGTAGCCGCCGCAGAATTGACACCTGACGAGCAGATTCGTCTCGGCTATCAACGCTGGCGCGACAGCCTCGCCGCGCAGCTGCGGGCTCGGGTTCAGGAGGTAAGCCCAACATTCTTTGAACACCTGGTTGTCGAGTTGCTGGTGGCCATGGGTTACGGCGGCTCCCACGACGACGCAGCCAGAGTGGTCGGGAGGACCGGGGACGGCGGAATCGACGGCATCATCAAGGAAGATCGGCTCGGACTCGAGAGCATCTACGTGCAGGCCAAGCGCTGGGACGGGGCGGTCGGGCGACCCCTGATCCAGCAGTTCGCTGGTGCCTTGCAGGGACAGCGGGCTCGCAAAGGCGTGATGATTACGACCTCCACCTTTTCCAAGGAAGCGATCGAGTACGCGCGAGGCCTGCAGACGACGATCGTGCTGATCGATGGCGCGCAGCTGGCTCAACTCATGATCGAGTACGGCGTCGGTGTCAGCGATGTGGAAACCGTGCGGCTCAAGCGGTTGGACGAGGACTACTTCGCGGAAGAGTAGTCAGGCTCAGCGTGGGTTCGCTATCGTGCTCCGTGGAGCGCACATTTGTTGGCGATCCCTGCAATTTTGGCTCTGTCGAGCGGTCATTGACGGTGATTGACACCTGACGAGCAGATCCGTCTCGGCTATCAACGCGGGCACGGCTGTATTGCCGCACGGCTGGCGGCCCGGAGATTGACCGATGTATAGTCATGCTATACAGTGCGTGAGTGATCAAGTCGTTCCGTCATAAAGGCGTCCAGACGTTTTTCGAGACGGGCAGCAAGGCCGGCATCCAGCCGGTGCATGCCAAACGGCTTCGATTGCAGCTCGCGCGCCTGGACGGCGCCCGTTCGTCAGCGGACATGGCCCTGTCTGGCTGGCGACTGCACGAACTCAAGGGCGATCTCAGAGGACATTGGGCCGTGTGGGTCGACCAGAACTGGCGGCTGACTTTCACCTTCGAAGGCACAGACGCCGTGCTCGTCGACTATCAGGACTATCATTAGAGGCACCAACGCATGTCGACCATGTACAACCCTCCGCATCCGGGCGAAGTGCTGCGCGATGGCGTGTTCGCGGACAAGGGTCTGACGGTCACGGAATTCGCGAAGCGCCTGGGCGTCACGCGCGTGGCGCTGTCGCGGGTACTCAACGGCAAGGCCGCGATCAGTGCGGACATGGCGCTCCGGCTCGCGGCCGCCCTGGGCGGCAGTCGATGCGTCGTGGCTGCACATGCAGGCCAATTACGATTTATGCGGGCGCGCCGAGCGCTGCGCACCAAGGTGGCGAAGATCGTGCGGATCAACGGCGTCGTGGCGTAAGCGTGAACGCCAGTTAACGACCGACGAACAGCCTGACGAACCTCCCTCGGAGCGCTGCTACCAGCCGATGCCGTAGTCCTCGCCGTGGTTGCTCGAGCCGCCCCAGAACGTGCCGTTCTCCGGGTCGATCATGATCGCGTTGATCGGGCCGGAGGTGCGCGCCTCGAATTCGGGCTTGTAGCCGCGCCCGATCAGTTCCCGGGTGACCCACTGTGGCATCGATGAGTTCAGCACGATGCGGCCCGGCTGCGATGCGTGCTGATCGAACGACGCCTGCATCTGGTAGCTGTTGAAGTTGGCGGCTTCGGCGGCTTCCTGCGGCGTCATGCCGAACTCCTGCACGTTCAGGAAGAACTGCAGCAGGTTCTGGTCCTGCGAGTCGCCGCCCTGCACGCCGAAAGCGAGCCACGGCTTGCCGTTCTTGAGGGCGAGGCTCGGCGTGAGCGTGACGCGCGGACGCTTGCCCGGTGCCACGACGTTGAAGGGGTTCTCGGCCGCGTCGAGCACGAACGACTGCATGCGCTGGCTCAGGCCGATGCCCGTGCGTCCGGCAATCGTCGCCGGCACCCAGCCGCCGCTCGGTGTCACCGACACCAGCCAGCCGTTCGCATCCGCGGCCATCACGGTCGTCGTGCCGCTCCTGAAGCCTGCCTCGAAGTCCGCCAGCTGCTGGGCCGTGAGCTCCGCCTTGTCCAGCGCATCGAGCGCTGTCTTGCGCTGCTGCTGCAACTGATCGGAGTACGGGTTCTTGCCGCCCTGGAACGGATACGGATCGCCGGGGCCTGCGTTCACGTCGTTGCGATCCATGCGGATCGTCGCGGCGCGCTGCTTCGCATACTCCTTCGAGAGCAGGCCCTGCGTCGGCTCTGCGGGCGGGAAATCGCGGGTCGCCGTAATAGAAGTCGCGGTCGGCGAAGGCGAGGTTCATCGCCTGGTAGACGGTGTGGATGTAGTTCGCGCTGTTGTAACCCATCGCGCGCACGTCGAAGTTCTCGAGGATGTTCAGCGACTGCAGCAGCGCCGGGCCCTGCGTCCAGACGTCGAGCTTGTAGACCTCGACGCCGCGGTAATTGGTGCTGAGCGGCTGCTCGATGAGCGGCTGCCACTGCGCGAGGTCGTCGAGCGTGATCAGGCCACCCTGTTCCTGCACGCCGCGCACGAACTCCTGCGCGATGTCGCCGCGATAGAAGCGGTCGTACGCCGCCTGCAGGGCTTCCTTGCGCGACTTGCCGGCGGCGAGCGCCTGCTTCTCCGCCTCGACCATCTTGCGCAGCGTGGCCGCGAGGTCGGGCTGGCGGAAGATCTCACCGGCGCGCGGTGCTTCGCGCGCCGAGCCGAGGTGCGGCAGCATCACCTGTTTCGAGTACGGCCATTCCTTGAGCTTGTCTTTCCAGCGCTCGATCAAATCGGCGGTCTCGCCGTCGATCGGATAGCCGTCCGCGAGTTCGATGGCCGGGGCCAGCACCTCGGCGAGCGAGAGCGTGCCGTACTCCTGCAGCATCAGGATGATGCCGCCCGGCGTGCCGGGCGTGACTGCCGCGAGCGGGCCGTAGGCGGGCGGGTACTTGAAACCCTTGCCCTTGAAGAACTCGGGCGTCGCACCGGTGGGCGCCATGCCGAGCCCGTTGATCGCGATCACCTGCTGCGTGCGCGGATCGTAGATCAGGGCCTGCGTCTCGCCGCCCCAGTGCAGCACGTCCCACATCGTGGACGTCGCGGCGATCATGGCGCAGGCCGCGTCGACGGCATTGCCGCCCCGCTCGAAGATCTTCGCGCCGGCCGTGGCGCCGAGCGGCTTGCCGGTGATCGCCATCCAGTGCTGGCCGTGCAGCGGCGGCTTCTGGGTCTTGGCGAGCGACCGCGCGACCGCGGGCGAGTAGGTCTGGGCGTCGGCCGGCGGCGTTGAGACGGTGCTCATCAGGCAAATGCTCGTGGCGGCAAGGGCCGCAATCGACTGGCGAAATGCAGGCATCTGGATGCTCCCGGTCGATGCGGTCCGTGAAGTATGCTGCGCGCCTCGTCCCACCGCTACCAGGGCACCTCGATCATGACCCATCGCCAGTTGCTCGCGTCGCTTCTGCTGGTCGCGACTGCCGTCGCCCCGGCGCAGGCCGCCGTCACGGACGCGTCGCTCGATGCCGCCACCGCCGCGGTGATGCCGCAGGTGATCACCTGGCGTCGCGATTTCCACCAGAACCCGGAACTCAGCAACCGCGAATTCCGCACGTCGAAGATCGTGGCCGAACAGTTGCGCCAGATGGGGATCGAGGTGCAGACGGGCATCGCGCACACGGGTGTCGTCGGAATCCTCAGGGGTGGCAAGCCCGGCCCGACGATCGCGCTGCGCTCGGACATGGACGCGCTGCCCGTCACGGAGCAGGGCGACTTGCCGTTCAAGTCGACGGCGACGTCGGAGTATCGCGGCGAGAAAGTCGGCGTGATGCACGCCTGCGGCCACGACGGTCACATGGCGATCCTGCTCGGGGCGGCCAAGGTGCTCGCCGGCATGCGCAACGAACTTCCCGGCACGGTGATGTTCATCTTCCAGCCTGCGGAAGAGGGCGCCCCCGACGGTGAACGAGGCGGCGCCAGCCTGATGCTCGACGAGGGCCTGTTTGCGAGCAACAAACCCGACGCCGTGTTCGGCCTGCACCTCTGGTCGGCGATGAACACTGGCGCGATCGGCTACCGCGAAGGTTCGTTGATGGCCGCGTCGGACCGCTTCAAGCTCGTGGTCAAGGGCCGGCAGACGCACGGCTCGCGGCCCTGGGGCGGCGTCGACCCCATCGTCACCGCCTCGCAGATCGTGCTGGCGCTGCAGACGATCGTGAGCCGCCAGGTCAACATCACCGAATACCCGGCCGTCGTCTCGGTGGGCGCGATCAAGGGCGGCATCCGCAACAACATCATCCCGGAGTCGGTCGAGATGGTCGGCACCTTCCGCACGTTCGACCCGGCCGTGCGCGAGCAGGTCATCGAGAGCATCAAGCACATCTCGAGCCAGACTGCGGCCGCGGCGGGCGCCACCACGGAGTTCGAACTCGGCGGCGACCCGAATCCCGTCGTGGTCAACGACCCTGCGTTGACCGCAAAGGCCGTGGCCTCGCTGCAGCGTGCAGCAGGCGGCAACAACGTCGAGGTCATGCCGTTCGTCACCGGCTCGGAAGACTTCGCGTATTACGGGCAGAAAGTGCCGGCGTTTTTTTACATGGTCGGTGTCACGCCGCCGGGACAGGAACGCCGCCGCCGCGCCCAGCAACCATTCGCCGCTGTTCTTCATGGATGAAGGCGCGTTGCCGGTGGCAGTGCGCACGATCCTCGGCGCAGCCGTCGACTACCTGCAGGGCGCGCCGCCGAACTGAGTTCAGTCGACGGGTTGGCCGCCACGTGCCGCCGTCGATCAGCGGCACGCCCCAACGCCGGCAAAAGACACCGAGCGTTGCGTGCTCCTCGGCAACCCGCAGGTCGCACCAGAACGCGATCTCGAGGCCCCCTCGCCCCACAGGACCAGGGCCCGGATCTCCGGGTCGCGGTCGAGGCTCAGGCAGGCTTGAGCCAGGGCTGTCGCGGTGGGCGGGTCCACGGCGTTGCGCACGGCGGGACGGTGCAGGATCACCGTGGCGATGGCGCCATTCCTTGCGACACGGATCGATTCAGGCATGGAGCCTCCGGGGTAAACCTTCTGGCCGTGAGCCGCATCTGATCTGTCACAAGGGCACGACATTGGCCGCCAGGCGGCCTGTGTAGGATGCCGGGCCCGGCCGCACGGTGCGACGGGTAACAGCGAGGTGGGTCTTGGCACACGCCGGGGAGGTCGTCGATGAACTGCAGCGCGTACGCGAGGCAGCCGAGGAGCGCCGGTTGGTCACCTCCGCGGCAGACGGTTCGTCGGTGGCCTTCGAGCAGCTCTACCGCCGGCATGCGGCGCGCATCCACGCGTTGTGCCTGCGCATGACCGGCAACGTCGCGACGGCCGAAGACTGCACGCAGGAAGCGTTCGTGCAGGCGTGGCGGAACCTGCCGCGCTTCGAGACGCGCAGCGCGTTCGGGACGTGGCTGCACCGGATCGCCGTGAACGCGGTGCTGCAGCAGACGCGACGTCGGGCTGAATCGCTCGGCGCCGAGGATTCGGTAGAGCGCGAGGTGGCCGACGTCCTGGCCGACCACTCGACGGTCGATCCGGGCCGCAGCCGCGACCTCGAAACCGCCATCGCCGGGCTGCCCCCGGGAGCGCGACACGTGCTGGTGCTCGTGGGCGTGTACGGCCACTCGCACGAGGAAGCCTCGCAGCTGCTCGGCATTGCGGTCGGCACCTGCAAGGCCCAGTTACACCGGGCCCGCGCACTGTTGAGCGCCAGGCTTGGCGAGACGGAGTGGAACCATGACGCAGGATGAACCAACAGCAGGGCACGCCGCAGCGCGACTCGATGCCCGGCTCAGTGAGTTGCCGCTCGAGGTGGCGCCCGGTCGTGACTTGTGGCCGGACATCGCGGCGCGGATCGATGAACGCGCACCGCCTGTTGCGCCCGCGACGCGACGTGCCGCCTGGCTCTGGCAGGCAGCGGCTGCGGTGGTGCTGGTCGCAGGCTCCTCACTGCTCACCGCGAGCCTGCTCGACAGAAGTGTGCTGCAGCAGCAGTCTGCGGTGCCACCGGTCCCGGCGAACGCACACGCGACGGTGGTCATGCCAGCCGCGTTCGGGCCGGCGGGTCAGCTCGATCCGGAATACGTTGCGACCCGCCGCCAGCTGACGCAGGTGCTGGACCAGCGCATCGCCGCACTGCCGACGTCTGCCCGTGCGAAGCTCGAGTTCAATCTCGGTGAGTTGCGTCGCGCCGCCGATGAGATCAATGCGGCGCTGGCCGAACAGCCGGGGGACCCGCTGCTCGAAGAGTTGCTGCTGAAGACATACCAGGACGAGCTGGCCGTGCTGTCGAACGTCAGCCAGTTGACCAACAGTCTCGCGAATGAGCCAGCGAATATGCCAGTGTCGCCCACTGGCGAGAGGATGCAGTTATGAACACCGCCGTTGCCGCCGCTCCCAATCGCCGAACCGTGGCACGGTCCATCGCGCTGCTGGTCGCGACCCTGCCGCTCGTCGCGCTGGCAGGCACGCCGATCGACAAGCGTACGACGGCGGATCCGGCCGGAACCGTCGAAATCTCGAATACCGCGGGATCGGTGGTGGTGACGGGCTGGGACCGCAACGAGGTGGAGGTCACGGGTGAACTCGGCAAGGGCACGGAACGGCTCGAATTCACCAGGTCCGACAAGATCACCCGCATCAAGGTGGTTCTGCCCAACCGGTCCTCCAGCGTCGACGACACCGACCTGATCGTGAAGGTGCCTGCCGCTTCCCAGGTGTCGATCAACACCGTGAGCGCCGATATCGGGGTCCAGGCCGTGCGCGGCACGCAACGCCTGCAGTCGGTGAGCGGTGACATGCGCACCGAGACCAGCGGCGAGGACCTGGAGTGCCGCACCGTCAGCGGCGACGTGATCATCGCCGGCTCCGGCCGGAAGGGGCTGGTTTCGATCACGACCGTGAGCGGCGATGCCAACGCTACCCGGCTCGCTGGCGAGGTGAACGGCAGCACCGTGAGCGGAGACTTCACGCTCGCCGTCGGCGAGACCAGCAGGTCGCGTCTGCGGTCGACCAGCGGCAACCTGACGCTGCAGGGCTCGCTGGCAGCGGATGCGCGCGTCGACATCGAAAGCATCAGCGGGGACGTGCGGCTCGACCTGGTGGGGAAGACTGGTGCGGACTACGACGTTTCGAGCTTCAGCGGCGAGATCCGCCCCTGCTTCGGGCCAAAGCCCGTGCGCACCGACGAATACGCCCCGGGCAAGGAATGGCGCCATCAGGAAGCCAACGCCAGTGCCCGGGTGCGCATCAAGACGCTGAGCGGCGACGTCGGCGTGTGCCGGAAATAGTCGCGCCGGGATACGCTCGCAGCGTGGATTGATGGACAATGCGGCGCGGAGGTACTGCCGCGCATCGCGCCGAGCCCAGCAACGAGTCCCGCGACCGGGCGGCTCAGCCCAGGGTGGCAATGACGAAACGGGCATCCGATGGCTCTCCTCGCTGAAATCAAACGTCGTCGCGTCGGCAAGGTCGCCATTGCCTACGGCGCGGTTGCATGGGCGGTCACCGAGGTCGCTTCGGTCGTGCTGCCCGCGTTGTACGTCCCCGAATGGGCCATGACCTTCCTCGTCATCTTCCTGCTGGTCGGCTTCCCGATCGCGATGGTGCTGGCGTGGGTGTTCGACGTCAGCGCGACGGGCATCGAGCGCACTGAACCGTTGCCCGGGGCGCCGCCGCAAATGCAGTTCCGTACGCGTGCGGTGTTCGGCGTCGTGGTGCTGGTCGCGATGACCGGGCTGGGCTACCTCCTGTACGAGCGCGGCCTCGGCCGTGCCGAGGCGGCCGGTAGCCCAAGTTCGATTGCCGTGCTGCCGTTCGCTAACCTGAGTGGCGACGCCGGCAAGGACTACTTCAGCGACGGCATGTCCGAAGAGCTGCTGAACTTGCTGGCCCGCATACCCGGACTCAAGGTGGCTGCCCGTACCTCTGCGTTCGCCTACAAAGGCCGCAACGTCGACGTCCGCGAAGTCGGCAAGGAACTCGGCGTTGAAACCGTGCTCGAGGGCAGCGTGCGCCAGTCCGGCGACCGGGTGCGCATCACGGCGCAGCTGATCGACGCTGAGACGGGCTTTCACGTCTGGTCGGAAACCTACGACCGGCGGATGGCGGACATCTTCGCGGTGCAGGACGAGATCGCGACTGCAATCGTCTACAAGCTGAAGATCGAACTCGCGCCGAAGGAACAGCAGCTTGCGCAGCGTGACGCGGCGCCCACCCGGAACGTCGAAGCGTACGAGTTGTACCTGCAGGCAAGGGCCATCTGGAAGCGTCGCGGGGAAGGCAACCTGATGCGCGCCGTCGAGTTGTACCAGTCCGCGTTGTCGCGCGATCCCGGATTCGCACGCGCGCATGCGGCACTGGCTTCTGCCTACGTCGTGCTGCCTGGCTACAGCGCCGAAGAAGGCGACGAGGAGAAGTACCTGCGAATGGCGGAGCAGTCGGCACGGCAGGCGCTGGCACTCGATCCGAAGATCGGCGAGGCGCACGCCGTGCTGGCGCAGATCAACTCCGAACGCGGCAACCTGCTCGATGCGGAGTCCGGCTTCTTTTTCGCGATTCCGCTGGAGCCGAACGAACCTACCCCGCACCACTGGTATTCGATCCTGCTGCAGAAGGTCGGCCGTCTGGACGCCGCGCTCGAGCAGGCGCGACGCGCGTATGAGCTCGACCCGAGCGCGCCGGTGCTGGCGTCGAACCTTGCCAGCGTCTACCTGATGCGAGGCGAAGACGAGCAGGCACTGAATTTCTCGCGGCTCGCCGGCGAACTCGGCATCATCAGCGGCGCGACCGAGGGCATCGATGCCACCGTGGCGATGCGTCGCGGGCAGTGGGACGAGTCGAAGCGACTGCTGCTGGCCCAGGAACACCTGCCAGCCGAGCTCAAATCGAAGGTGGCCGACTTCGTTGACGCCGTCGCGACGCCGGCAAAGCGCCCGGCTGTCGTGGCCGGACTGCGCGCAGTCGACCCGAAGGTTGCAAGGCAGGTGGACCTGTTGCAGCCCTACCTGCAGCTGGGGCAGAACGACATCGCATTCCAGATCGTGGAGGATTCACTGGCAGACGACCGGATGGCGTGGTCGCGCGACTGGAGCGTCACCAAAGCCTGGGGCCCCGAAGCCGCGAGCTTCCGCAAGGATCCACGCTTCTCGAAGCTCGCCGAGCGCATCGGCCTGGTCGACTACTGGAAGCAGTACGGTTACCCGGATCACTGCCACGCCGGCACGGGCGACGTTGCCCTCGTCTGTTCCTCGTGAACAGGGCGGAGTTCGCGCCGGCGCTGCTGTGCTGGCACGAGAGCGACGGACGCAAGGGCCTCCCATGGCAGCGGGACCGCACTCCGTACCGCGTGTGGATCTCCGAGATCATGCTGCAGCAGACCCAGGTGGAACGGCCGCTGGCTACTACCAGCGCTTCATCGCGCGTTTTCCGACAGTGCGCGATCTGGCGGCAGCCCAGCTCGATGAAGTGCTGCACCTCTGGTCCGGCCTTGGTTATTACGCGCGCGCGCGCAACCTGCAGCGCGCGGCCCAGATAGTCATGCAGCGTCACCGCGGTGAGTTTCCAGCGGCGCTCGATGAGGTGATGGCGCTGCCCGGCATCGGGCGCTCGACGGCGGGCGCGATCCTGGCGTTGTCCCGCGGCGAACGTCATCCGATCCTCGATGGCAACGTCAGGCGGGTGCTGGCCCGGCACTTTGCCGTCGAAGGCTTTCCTGGCGACGCGGCGGTCGAACGCAGGCTCTGGACGCTGGCCGAAGAATGCACGCCGCACTCGCGCATGGACGAATACACGCAAGGCATCATGGATCTCGGCGCGACGATCTGCACGCGGGCCAACCCAGCCTGCCTGTTGTGTCCGGTCAGCCCGACCTGCGAGGCCCGGAGAAGCGATACGCAGCACCTGTATCCCGCACCGAAGCCGCGCAAGGCGCGTCCGCAGCGCGCGGCGTGGGTCGTGCTCGCGCGCCGCGGCCACAAGGTGTTGCTGGAGCGGCGTCCGCCCAGCGGCATCTGGGGCGGCCTTTGGGGTCTGCCGGAATTCCCTACGCGCCAGCACGCCGCCCAATGGTGCCGGGAGCATCTCGCGGGTTCCTCGGCGTTGCAGTCGGAGGAACCGCTCAAGCACGCGTTCAGTCACTTCGACTACGACATCAAGCCGCTCACGGTGCATTGCGCCGGCAAGGCGCCAGCGCTGCGCGACGATGACCGCTATCGCTGGTACGACGTCGAGGCTCCGGCCGCGGTGGGAGTGCCGAAGCCGATCGCGACGCTGCTGCAGCGGCCGCTGCGCTGAGCGGTCGATGCGGCCTGTCTTTGTCGACGCCACCGTGATCCTCGTGCGTCAGATCAGAGGCGTCGCATGGCGGTCCGGTAACATACGCCGCATCGTCCAGGCCCGACCGCCAGGTGCCGCAATGTCGTCCGCTCCCGCCGCTGATCGAACGTTCGCCCTGCGTTGCATCGTCGCCGGCGCGCTGCTGATGTTGCTCGGCGTGATCCTCGGGGCGTTTGGCGCGCATGCACTGCAGCAGATGCTGACGCTCAAGCAACTGTCGAGCTACCAGACGGCGGTGCTGTATCAGCAGTTGCACTCGCTGGGACTGATCCTGGTGGGGATCATTGCGCTGGTGACGCCGGCGTCGCGCTGGCTGCCGCGCGCCGCGGTGCTGTTCGGAGTCGGCATTTTCTGCTTCTCGGGTTCAATCTACGCGATGACGTTCGGCGCGCCTCGCTGGCTCGGCATGGTCGCGCCGATGGGCGGAATCAGCTTCATGCTTGCGTGGCTCGCGGTCGCGATGCACGCAGGGAAAGGGACACGGTGAGGAAGGGCAGGAAGGGCGGAAGGGCGGAAGGGCGGAAGGGCGGAAGGTAGGCAGGGCCATCCCTGACTACTTCCTAACCTTCCTGTCCTTCCTCCCCTTCCTGTCCTTCCTCCCCTTCCTCCCTTCCTCCCCTTCCCCCCTTCCCCCCTTCCCCCCTTCCTGTCCTTCCCCCTCTACTCCGGCCGGAATTCGGCCGGCTTGGCGCTGCCTCCGCCGAACAGGAACTTCTCCATTTCCTCGGCGAGGAATTTGCGCGCCTTCGGGTCGATCGTCGACAGGCGGTACTCGTTGATCAGCATCGTCTGGTGGCCGACCCAGGCGCGCCAGGCTTCGGCCGAGATGTCTTCGTAGATCCGCTTGCCCAGGTCGCCCGGGTATGGAACGCGATCGAGGCCATCGGCTTCGCGCTGCAGGTATTGGCAATAGATGGTGCGTGGCATGGGGCAGGGGACAGGAGTTAGAGGTTGGTCGGATGGCGCGTTGCGCCACGCTTCATGACTGGATCAGCTCAGGACGGTGGTCGAGACGATGATGCCGTCTTCGTCCACGTAGACGAACTCGCCCGGCCGGAACGTCGCGCCCGCAAAACGCACCGGCACGTCGCGCTCGCCTTCGCCGCGCTTGTCGCTGCGCAGCGGCATCGTACCGAGCGCGCGGATACCGAGATCCATGCGGCCAAGCTCGACCGAATCGCGGATGCAGCCGTGGATGATCACGCCCGCCCAGCCGTTGCTGACTGCGGCAAGGCCGAGCTTGCCGCCCAGCAGTGCGCGCCGGCGCGAACCACCGCCATCGACGACCAGCACGCGGCCTTCGCCCGGGCTCTCCACCGCTTCCCTGACCCGCGAGTTGTCCTCGAAGCAGCGAACGGTGCTGATCGGGCCGTGAAATGCGCGACGGCCGCCGAACTCGTGGAAGGTCGGCTCGCACACCTGCACCCGATCGCCGTGATCGTCGCAGAGGTCGGCCGTGCCCCTGGCCAGGGTGGGTGTCGTCATCGTCGCCGCGCCTCGTCGTCGGCTGAGAATCGTCGCCAGCGAATTATAGGGCGCGACAGTGGTTGTTCGTGCGGCGCTGAGAATGTGCGGCGGGGGAGGGCGTCTTGCGACGCCCTCCCGGCAACCCGCGGGCCGGAACGGCTTACTGGATCTGGATCTGCCGCGGCTGCGGCTCGGTGACCCGCTGCTTCGGGATATGAATCACGATCACTCCGTCGCGGCTCTCGGCGCGGATGCCCTGTTCGTCGGCGTTCTCAGGCAACGCGAAGCGCCGCGCGAAGGAGCCGTAAAAGCGTTCGGTGCGATGGACCTTCTCCTGCTCTTCGACCTTCTCCTGCTTGCGCTCGCCGGCGAGCGTGAGCACGCCGTCCTGCACCGTGATGCTGACGTCTTCCTTGCGGACTTCCGGCAACTCGGCCTTGATCAAGTACTCGCCGTCTGTTTCGCGCACGTCGGCCGCGGGCGCCCACTCGCGAGGCGGCTGGGTCGCGGCGCCCTGGCGCGGCCAGCGCCGCATCGATTCGGCAAAGAAACGGTCGAACACGTCGTCGACGTCACGGAACGGTTCCCACTTGATGACACGCATGGTCGCATACCTCCTGCCCGGGGATTGCCCCTGCAATCCCTACGTACCGCCATAGATGTGAGCGCCGGGCGGCGTTTCAAGGGGTGGGCGAGACGGTCGATGCCGCGTGAAAACGTGACGCACAAAAGGAAACGGCGCGACCGGTTCTGCCCGATCGCGCCGCTCAGTATCCGCTGCAGTGCGGGTTACGGCCTCTTGACGTAGACCTTGCACCAACCCTTCGCGGCGACCGGCCGGCCGGCGAAGATGTTGCAGGGCACCTCGGTCATGCCCGGCTTGGCCGTCGGGGCCTGCAGGCAGTTGGCGCAATTCTGGCCCGGCTTGAAGTTCGGGTTGGCCTTGGCGTCAACCTTCGCCGCGTCTTCAACGTAGCCGAGCGACTTGGCCTGTGGCTCGTTCGGGTCGACCCTGCCGCTCGCTGCAGTTGCGGTACGGCTCAGCATTGCGGACACCGGCACGGCCGCTACGCTCAGGAGCGCACCCTTCAACAGCGTGCGACGCGGAAACTTCTGTTCGGACATTTGGATACTTCTCCTCGAGAGGTGACAATCGACCCGGGGCATGAATTCTACGCGACCTGAATCCTGCCTGTGCATTCGACTGCGCTTCAAAGAAGAGGTTTCATTCTGGACTCACGGCTCACTGCAAGCATTATTGAGAATCACTCGCAATTGTCTGGCCGCGCCGCGGGTTCCGGCCCCGCTGTCGAGCACCGAGATTCCTGATGTCCGATCCCCGCCGCAATCGCTTCAAGACGTATGCCGGTGTGCTGGTGAGTACGCTGCTCGCCGCGCTCGCGGGCTATGTGCTCTGGCGTACGTTCCAGCGCATCAGGTTTGCGGACGTCCTCGTGCAGATGCAGGCGGTGCCCGCGTCCACGCTGGCTCTTGCCGGCCTGTGTGCCGCAGGTGCGTTCACGGTGCTCGCGTTCTACGAAGTCGCGGTGGTGCGCTATGTGAAACAGGCGGTCGGCCGCGCCAAGCCCGTCCTCACCGCGTACATCGCCTTTCCGCTCGGACACGCCGTCGGCCAGGCGATGCTGAGCGGCGGCGCGTTGCGTTATCGAATGTACACGCCGGCCGGCTTTTCGGCGACGGAGGTCGGCGCCACCGTGCTGCTCGCGAACATGCCGTATGCGCTCGGGTTCAGCCTGCTCCTCGACATCTCGCTGGTCTTCGCGGCAGAGATGCTCGAACCGATGTTCCGCATTTCGAGCGGCTGGCTGCGCGTGCTCGGCATCGTCGGCCTCTGCAAGGACGCCGGCTACGTGCTGCTGATCCTGCTGCGCAAACGGCCCGTGAAGCTCGGCGGCTGGTCGGTCAACCTGCCCACGCCGGCAATGACGGCATTGCAGTTCTGCGTCGGACTCGCCGACATCTTCCTCGTCTCAGCGGTGCTCTACCTGCTGCTGCCGGCGTCCATGGGCATTCCGTACCTCGCGTTCCTGGGCGCCTATCTTGCGAGCATGCTCGCAGGGGTGCTGAGCCACGTCCCGGCGGGACTCGGCGTGCTCGAATCGATGCTGCTGCTGCTGCTGCCCGATGTTCCGCCCGAGCAGCTGCTCGCGGCGGTGCTGACGTATCGCGCGATCTACGAAATCATTCCGGTGCTGCTTGCGCTGGCGCTCTGGGGCACCTTCGAGGGCTTCTCGCGCGACGGCGTGCTGTTGCGCGTCTTCGGCCGTCAGGATCGGGCCATGCGCGCCGCAAGTCCGACCATCGACAGGAGCGAGTGAGCCAGGCTGCGGCCGCTCTCGAAGGCGGCCTCGACGCGCGGCGCGATGCACCAGTCGCCACAGGCGCCCGCACTCAGCTCTTCATCGACCAGGCACGACAGGCCGAGCGGCTGCTCCACCAGCGCGTGACGCCAGCGATGCGCGTCCCGGTGTAGGGGTGTCGGCAGCTTGTAACCGAGGTTATCCTCGAACGCCCGCAGCAACAGGTTCGCTGCTGACATCGCATCCAGATCGAGGTGCTGGCGCGTCCATCCGGCCGACGCGTGCACGACCCAGCACTGCGGTGTGTGCGGGCGTTCCGGCTTGCTCGAGTTGCACGCTGCCCAGACGAGCGGTCCCGTGGTCCAGCGCCGCGCATCGGCCCCTGCGTCGATCGGTGGATCGAACGCGTACATGCCGGTCCAGCATGGCGCCATGCGCACCTCGGCGATGTGCCTGAACGTGCGACTGTGCGGGCCGAGCAGCGAATAAGCCTGCGGTGCCGGCACCGCGACCGCGACGGCACGAAAGGTCACGTTCTGCCGGCCAGAGTCGGTCTGCAGTTCCCAGCCGCGCTGGCTCGGGATCAGTTCGTGGACGGCGATGCCGCTCTGGATCTCGATGTTGCGCGCGAGCGGTCGCACCAGCGCACTCATGCCCGGCTGGCCGATCCACCAGTCCTCGATTGGTGCGGGCCACGCGCGGTCGTCCTCCATGATGCGCGGTCGCCAGGCGTCGAGCATGCCGGCGCGCAGCGCGACCTCCGCGTAACGACTGAACGGGTGGCTGCGCGCCGTGATGAATTGCGCGCCGTGATCGAACGCGAGCTGTCCAATGCGGCGCGTGGCCAGTCGCCCGCCAAGGCCGCGCGATCGCTCGTACACCGTGACCCTGGCATCGGCACGCGCGAGTTCGTGGGCGCAGGCCAGGCCTGCCATGCCTGCGCCGATCACTGCAAACCGCACGTCATCCATCGCCCGGGTCTCCTGTCGCGTCGCGCTCCCGGGCCTGCGCCGACACAGCACCACTCGACCAGCCGAGGATGGTGCCCGCAGCGAGCAGGGTCAAGGCCGATGGTTACCAAGGTGCGGCGGGCCTACAATTCGCACGAAACTTTCCGGCCGCACACGACACCAGAGGCAGGCCTGCCATGAGCCGCACTGCAGCTTCGATGCTTCGCGAAGCCCTCGAGAACGTCGGCGTGAAATACACGTTCGGCATTCCCGGCGTCCACAACACCGAGATTTACGACGAGCTCGCGAAGTCGAGTTCGATCACCCCGGTGCTGGTGACGCACGAAGGGGCAGGCGCGTTCATGGCTGACGCCGTGAGTCGCAGCGGGACGAGCCTGGGCACGCTCGTCATCGTGCCTGCGGCGGGCGTTACGCACGCGGCGAGCGGCATTGCTGAGGCCTTTCTCGATGGCATTCCGATGCTCGTGATTGCGGGAGGCGTACGGCGCGACACGGGTCGCAGGTACCAGCTGCACGACATGGACCAGCACGCGCTGCTGAAGCCCATCACCAAAGGCACGTGGCTGGTCGAGAAGCACGCTGACGTGATTGCTACGATCTACGAGGCGGTGCGTGTTGCGACCAGCGGCGAACCCGGGCCCGTGTTCGTCGAAATTCCCGTGCATCTGCAATTGCTGACGGGCGACGAAGGACCTGCCGTTGCTCCGCCCGCGAGGGAAGCGGCTCCTGTCCGCTGCACGATGCAGCACGTTGCGGCCGCCGCGGCGTTGTTACGCAACGCCAGGACGCCCACGATCTTCGTCGGCTGGGGCGCTGTCGACGCCACGCACGAAGTGGCGTTGCTGGCGGAAAGACTCGGTGCGCCGGTTTCGACCACGTTGCAGGGCCTGAGCGCGTTTCCGGCGAACCATCCACTGCATGCCGGCTTCTGTCTCGGTCGTGCGGCCGTGCCCGCGGTCGAAAAGACATTCGCCGAAACTGACTGCCTGCTGGCCGTGGGTACACGCTTCGGTGAGATTGCAACGGGCAGCTATGGCTGGACGCCGCCGGCCAGCCTGATCCATGTCGACATCAATCCCGCAGTGTTCAGCGCCAATTACCCTGCGGCCGTTGCGCTCGAAGGCGATGCGCAGGCCGTGCTGAAACTGCTGCTACAGGCCCTGGGTGAAGCGCCCATTGCTGCCGCTTCCGCCCGCCGCGCGCGGGTTGAAGGCACTATCCGCGAACAGAAGGCGGCGTATCTCGACGAATGGCTGCACCACGACACGCAGGGCCGCGTCAGTCCCGCGCGGTTCTTCGCCAGCCTGCGCCGGTGTCTGCCGGACGATGCCACCGTCGTGCTCGACGACGGCAACCACACCTTCCTGGCTGCGGAACTGCTGCCGATCCACTGCCCCCGCGGATTGATCTCGCCGACCGACTTCAACTGCATGGGTTACTGCGTGCCGGCGACCATTGGCGCCAGGCTCGCGCGGCCGGACTCGCCCGTGGTCGGTATCGTCGGCGACGGCGCCTTCCGCATGACCGCGCTGGAACTGGCGACCGCGACCGCACAGGAGCTCGGTCTGGTCGTGTTCGTGTTCAACGATGGCGAGCTGGCGCAGATCGCGCAGGCACAGGAAATCCCCTACAACCGCAAGACCTGCACCGTGCTTGGTCCGCTCGACATCGCCGGCGTCGCCCAGGCAACGGGTGCCAGGTTCCTTCGCCTGGGGAACGATGGCGAAATCGACGCGGTGATTCGCGAAGCGCTGGCCTGCGCCAGTCGTGAGCGCAGGCCGGTGCTCGTCGACGTCTTCGTGGACTACTCGAAGCGCACCCGCTTTACGCAAGGCATCGTCAAGACCAACCTCGAGCGCTTCGACTTCGGGAGCAAGGCGCGACTGGTCGGTCGCGCCCTGTGGCGGCGCCTCAGCGGCTGATCACTGCAGCAGCCGGTCCTAGTCGATGAGGTCGCCCGGGGTTGGCGGCAACCGTGGCATCTGCTGGGTCGGGAACGGTCCCGAGAGGGTCTGCAGGAATGCCACGATGTCAGCGACCTGCGCGTCGCTGAGCGACTGGTTCAATTGCGTGCTGGCCATGATGCGCACAGCCTCGTCGATGGTGTGTACCTGACCGTTATGGAAGTACGGAGCCGTGTACACCAGGTTGCGCAGGCCGGGGACTCGCCAGACGTTCTTGTCCGCATCGTCCCTGGTCGCACTCGCGCGTCCGCTGTCGCTCAGGAAATCGTATTTCGCGACGTAGGGGCTGTCCGGGTACGTCGGGAATTTCATGAAAAAGCCCGTGCCGACGGGCAGCGGCGGGCCGCTGAACGTCGGGCCCTGGTGGCAGCTGGTGCAGCCGACATCGGCGAGGGCGTTGAGGCCACGGACCTGTTGCTCCGTCAGTGCCTTCGTCTCGCCCCTGGCGTACCGGTCGTACGCGCTGTTCGGCGTGATCAGCGTGCGCTCATAGGCAGCGATGGCCTTGGCCACGTTGTCCATGGTGACCACATCACCCGCACCGAAGGCCTTCTCGAAGTACGGCTTGTAGCCGGGAATGTTGCGCACGCGGCCGATGACGGCGTCCAGGTTGGGCATGCCCATCTCGATCGCGTTCGCCGGCGGCCCCTTGGCCTGCTCCTCAAGCGTCGCAGCGCGGCCGTCCCAGAACTGGCTCGAAAGGAAGGCCGCGTTCCAGACCGTGGGCGCATTGCGGCCGCCGACATGACCGTGCACGCCGATGGACGTCGGCCGGTGGTCGTCGCCGCCCTCCATGACGTTGTGGCAGGAGAAGCACGAGACATTGCCGCTCGACGACAGCCGCGGGTCGAAGTACAGCATCTTGCCGAGTTCGACCTTGTCGGCCGTCGCCGGATTGTCTGCGGGCGCCGGGGCTACGTCTGGCAGCGCCTGCCAGGAGCCAGTTGCCGCGGCCATCACGGCGAAAGGAGTCGAAGTCAGGACGACAGCGGTGATGACGACAAAGCGCATGGCATTACTCCCGGAGACCGGACAGGATGTCAATACACTAGTGCAGCCTCAGTCGCTCCAGTAGTCGGAAAAATACCGAACTTCGCACCGTGCCCTGCACGTCGATCAAAGCGCGATCGGCAGAATCGTCGTTTCCTTGATCACGGTAACCGTCACCGAGGAATTGATCGACTGCACGTTCGGCAGCTTCGACAGGTGGTCGAGGTAGAAGGCTTCGTAGGCTTTGATGTCGCGCGTCACTACACGCAGCATGAAGTCCCATTCGCCCATCGTCGTGTAGCAGTCGAGTACTTCGGGTCGCTCGCGGATCGCCTCGGCGAACGCCGCAATCGCATCGCGTCCCTGGGTCGAAAGTTTGACGTGGGCAAAGATGGTGACGTCGAGGCCGAGCGCAGCCCGATCGAGCAGCGCGACGCGCCCCTTGATGACGCCCGACTGCTCGAGGGCCTGGATGCGGCGCCAGCAGGTGGTGGTGGACAGCCCGGTTCGCGAGGCAACTTCAGCGACCGAGAGAGCGCCTTCGCGTTGCACCAGGTCCAGGATTCGCCGATCGACCTTGTCCAAACGAGAGGGTGATGTCTCTTCCATGAAAGTGGACTCCCTGAAATGAATATTTCGCATTGCTGCAACGCAATGCAACAATTTCCGCATTCCCGCGTAACGGTCAGTAATCTACCGCGACAATCGTTCCAAAGCATCCGTAATCAAGCGAGGAAGCGATGCCCCGCCGCTCACGCCTGCACATTCCGCAACACCACTCACGTCCGGGTGAAGAGCCGGATTTCAGCTACCTGGAGACGTCGCCGGCCGGTGCCGTGGCGCGCCCCGACGTCAATGCCCGGGTTCGCGACATCGGCAACCTGTCGGTCGACCTCGTGCGCGTGCTCGACGACAACCACGTGGCAGTCGGGCAATGGAATCCGCACCTCGAGGTGCAGGACCTGCAGATCGGCCTGCGCCACATGCTGCTCACGCGCATCTTCGACGAGCGCATGCAGCGCGCGCAGCGCCAGGGCAAGACGTCGTTCTACATGCGCTGCCTCGGCGAGGAAGCGGTCTCGGTCGCGCAGGGCATGGCGCTGCGGCCGAAGGACATGCTGTTCCCGGCCTATCGCAACCAGGGTCTCTACGTGGTCCGCGGGCGACCGCTCGTCGACCTGATGTGCCAGCTGCTCTCGAATACGCGCGACATGTGCAAAGGCCGGCAGCTGCCGGTGATGTACCACTGGGCGGAAGGCCGCATCTTCTCGATCTCCGGCAACCTGACGACGCAATTCCCGCAGGCCGTGGGCTGGGCGATGGCCGCGGCGATCAAGGGCGAGGACGACATCGCGGTGTCGTGGATCGGCGAAGGATCGAGTGCCGAAGCCGACTTCCACCATGCGATGCTGTTCGCCTCCGTCTACATGGCGCCGGTGATCCTCAACATCGTCAACAACCAGTGGGCGATCTCGACATTCCAGGGCTTCGCGGGCGGCGAGCAGCGCTCGTTCGCGGCGCGCGGCCCGGGGTATGGCATGGCCGGTATCCGGGTCGACGGCAACGACTTCCTGGCCGTGCATGCCGTGACGCAGTGGGCGGCCGAGCGCGCGCGCACCGGCGCGGGCCCGACGTTGATCGAACACGTCACCTATCGCGGCGCGGCGCACTCCACCAGCGACGATCCCGCGCGTTACCGTCCCAAGGACGACTACGAGAAATGGCCGCTCGGCGACCCGGTGTCGCGACTCAAGAATCACCTGATCGCGCTCGGCGAATGGTCCGAAGTGCGCCACCAGGCGCTGGCCAGGGAACTGGAAGAACACGTGACCGAAAGCTGGAAGGAAGCCGTGCAGTACGGAACGCTCACGGACGGGCCGCGCCTCAACCGCGACCTCATGTTCCAGGACGTGTTCAAGGAAATGCCGGAGCAGCTGCGCAAGCAGCGCGAGCAGCTGCGGACGGAGCAGGGAGTCTGACATGCCGCAGATGAACATGATCCAGGCGCTCAACTCCGCCATGGACATCATGCTGGCGCGTGACCCGAACGTGGTCATGCTGGGCGAGGACATCGGCTATTTCGGCGGCGTGTTCCGCGTCACCGACGGCCTGCAGCGCAAGTACGGCGAGCACCGTGTGCTCGACACACCCATCGCCGAAGGTGCAATCGTCGGCGCCGCCATCGGCATGGGTGTGAACGGACTGCGCCCGGTGGCGGAAGTGCAGTTCGCGGACTACATCTACCCCGCGTGCGACCAGATCTTTTCGGAGCTCGCGCGCCTGCGGTATCGCAGCGCCGGCGACTTCTGGGCGCCCGTCACGATCCGCACGCCCTGCGGCGGCGGCATCCGCGGCGGGCAGACGCACTCACAGAGTCCGGAAGGCATCTTCACGCACGTCTGCGGCATCAAGGTGGTCATGCCGTCGACGCCGTACGATGCGAAGGGCCTGCTGATCGCGTCGATCGAGGACGACGACCCGGTCGTGTTCTTCGAGCCGAAACGGCTCTACAACGGCCCGTTCGACGGCGATGCGAACAAACCGGCCGTGCCGTGGAGCACTCATCCGAAAGGTGAAGTGCCCGAAGGCTACTACACCGTGCCGATCGGCAAGGCCGAGATCGTGCGCAAGGGCAGCGCGGTCACGATGGTCGCGTACGGCACCATGATCTACGTGTGCGAGGCCGCGGCGAAGGCGCTCGGCATCGACGCGGAGATCATCGACGTGCGCTCGATGGTGCCGCTCGACACCGACACGATCTGCACGTCGGTCAGGAAAACCGGTCGCTGCCTGATCGCGCACGAGGCGACGCGCTTCTCCGGCTTCGGCGCGGAGCTTTCGGCAACGATCCAGGAAGAGTGCTTCTGGGACCTCGAGGCGCCGATTGGCCGCGTCGCGGGCTGGGACACGCCCTATCCGCATGCATTCGAGTGGGAGTACTTCCCCGGTCCGCTGCGCGTGGCTGCGGCCCTCAAGGCCGTGATGGAGGCTGCATGACGCGTTACGTCTTCAAGATGCCGGATCTCGGCGAAGGCACCGTCGAAGCCGAAGTCGTCGCCTGGCACATCAAGGTCGGCGACATGGTGCTGGAAGACCAGGTCATGGCCGAGGTCATGACCGACAAGGCGGCGGTCGAAGTGCCGGCGCCGGTCAGCGGCAAGGTCGTGACGATCAATGGGCAGCCGGGCGACATGGTTCGCGTCGGCTCCGAACTGGTCGTGTTCGAGACCGAGGCGGCGGACGACGACGTGCCGTCGACGCAAGAGGCCACTGCCGCGCCCGCGCGTGCACCCTCGCCCGAGCCGGCGCCGATGGCGAGCGCACCGGCTCCGGCCGCGCCAGCCGCGGCACCAACGGAAGAGGCCGCGGGCCGCGTGAAGGCTTCGCCGGCGACGCGCCGCAAGGCGCGTGAGGCGGGCATTGACCTGCGGCGGGTCCCGGGCTCCGGGCCGAGTGGCCGCATCATGCCGAAGGATTTCGTGACCGCGCTGAGCGGCGCCGCGCCCACCGGCACGAACGGTAGCGCGGCAGCGGCGCCGTCCCTGCTGCGGCAGCGCACCGGCACCGAAGAGATCAAGGTCATCGGCGTGCGTCGCGTCATTGCGCAACGCATGGCGGATGCGGCGCGGACGATCCCGCACTTCTCGTACGTCGAGGAAATTGACGTCACCGAGCTCGAGTCGTTGCGCACACACCTGAACTCGAAGGCGCCGAAGGGCACGCCTTCGCTCACCTACCTGCCGTTCCTTGCGGCCGCGCTGGCGCGCGTGCTCGAAGAGTTTCCCCAGTGCAACGCGCACTACGACGCCGAACGCAACGTGCTTATCCGGCACCGTCCGGTGCACCTCGGCGTGGCCACGCAGACGCCAGACGGCCTCAAGGTGCCGGTCGTGCGTCACGCCGAAGCCCGCACGCTCTGGGACCTCTCAGACGAAATCCGGCGCGTCTCCGAAGCGGCCAAGAGCGGCAAGGCCTCGCGTGAGGAGCTGAGCGGCTCGACGATCACGATCACCAGCCTCGGCCGGATGGGCGGCATCGTTTCGACCCCGATCATCAATGCGCCCGAGATGGGAATCATCGGCGTCAACAAGGCAATTGACCGACCGGTCGTCCTGGACAGCGCCATCGCCATCCGTCGCATCATGAACCTGTCGTCATCGTTCGATCACCGCTTCGTCGATGGCTACGATGCCGCGGCCATGATCCTGGCGCTCAGGGACCTGCTCGAGCACCCGGCGACAATATTCATCCCCGGTTAAACTGCCGCTCTCACCGCGCCGACCCGTCCCGAGAACACTGCAATGACCACGACTCCCCCAGCGCGTCCCGCCTTTGGCACCGTACTTGCCGACCAGATGAGCATCGCCACCTACGCCAACGGTGCTTGGGGTGCCGACCAGCTGGTGCCGGTTGCGCCGATCCCGATGCACCCGTCCGCGCACGTGCTGCACTACGCCAGCACCTGCTTCGAAGGCTTCAAGGCCTACCGTTACGCGGACGACAGCATCCACGTCTTCCGCATGGACCGGCACATGGCGCGACTGCGCCAGAGCGCGAAGCTGTTGATGCTGCCGGTGCCGGACGAGGCGCAGCTCGAGCGGATGATCCTGCAGGCGATCGATCGCAATCGGACGCAGGTACCGGAGCCGCCAGGCGCGCTGTACATGCGGCCGGTGCTGTTCGGCACGATGCCGAACATCGGTGCCGCGTCGCAGCCGTCGAACGAAGCGACGCTGATCGTGCTGGCGAGTCCGGTGTGGGATTACTTCGCCGGCGGCATGAAGCCCCTGCGCATCTACGTCGAGGACCAGAAGCACCGCACCGCGGAGCACCTCGGCATGGTGAAGACGGGTGGCAACTACGCCGCGGCCATGGGTCCGACGCTCGCCGCGAAGGAAAAGTACAAGATTGACCAGGTGCTGTTCTGTCCGGACGGGTCGGTGCAGGAAACCGGCGCCGCAAACTTCCTGCTGCTCCGCGAAGGTCACATCCTGACGCGCAGCCTCGACTCGTCCTTCCTGCACGGCGTCACGCGCGATTCGCTGCTGACGATGGCGCGGCAGATGGGATTCAAGGTCGAAGAGCGCGTGTTCGACGTTGCCGAGATGATGGCGTGGGTCAAGACCGGTGAGGCTGCGCTGTCCGGCACCGCTGCCGTGCTCGCGGGCGTCGGCACGCTGGTGCGCAGCGACGGCAAGGACGTCCGCGTCGGCTCTGGCGACGTGGGGCCGGTGACGCAGAAACTGCGCGCCGCGCTGGTCGCGATCCAGAACGGCACTGCACCCGACACGTTCGGCTGGACGCGCAGGGTCTGAGGCCAGTCCCGTGACCGCGAGCGTTCC
>CAWJVM010000017.1:0-267337 GCA_963846315.1 uncultured Gammaproteobacteria bacterium | reverse complement strand
GCCACCACGGTGGGTGACGAGGTCCGTTGTGGCAGCGTTCACGCCGCCACCTTACACGTCGCGACCGACCGCGTGTGCCGACTGACTCCGCGTCATCACGCGCCGCGGCAGGTCCGTATCGCTCCGCGTTTCAGCGAGAACACCGCCGGGGTTCGACCGACGAACTGGCCGTCCGCCTCGATTCCCGCGATTGGATCCGCATCCATCCGCACCTGAGTCACGAGGCTGTGCCGCACCAAGGGGTCGCCCAGCAGGTTGCCGCGGTACAGTTTTGCAAGCTTAGGCAGCACGCGCAGCAGCCCGGCGTCATCGATGGTGACCAGGTCCAGTACGCCGTCGTCCTGCCGCGCGGCCGGCGCGATGTGCATGCCGCCGCCGCAGTAGCCACCGTTGGCAACGAACGCCAGCAACAGCCTGCCCGCAGTCGCGCCCGGGTCGTCGTCCGTGGTCAGCCTGAACGTCGATGCGCGATACCGCGCCAGTTCACGCAACGCGCCTGCCAGGTAGGCGAATCGCGAGGAGATCCGGGCCGGCATCCGCTCAATGACGTGCGCATCGAAGCCGGCGCCGGCCACGTTGATGAACCAGCAGGTTCGTGCTGCATCCCCGTGGTTGCCCGCGAACTCGATGCGTCCGACATCGTGCGGCACGGCCGGAGCCCGTCGCAGGAGTCCCGCCAGCGCTGCCGGATCGCCCGGCAGTTGCAGCGACCGCGCCCAGTCGTTACCGGTGCCCAGCGGCAAGGGGACGACCGTGGGGCTGGGCAGCGCCTCGGCGCAAGCAGCAATCTCGTGCGCGTGCCGTGCCTGCATCAAGCCATTGACCACGTCGTGCACCGAGCCGTCGCCGCCGGCGACGAGCAGGCGATAGCGCCCGCGCTGCCAGGCTTCGGCCGCAATCCGGGCACCGCCGCCGGGACCCGTCGTCCACTCGATGTCGTAGTCGATCCCGGCCTGGCGCAGCGCCTGCTCCATCGCGTGCCAGGCACGCACATCGCGCCGCGACCGGCCAGCCACCGGGTTGGCGACGACGAGCCATGGATCCGCTGAGTGCGTCAGCGCACGGGCGCCGTGCAGTGGGACTCGATGAACTCCTGCTGCGTCTTGACCTGGTCGCGTGAAGGCCTGCGACCGGGCTCGAGCATGTCAGCAAGCTTGTTGCGTGCGTCGACGCAGACGTCCCCTTTCGCGACCCGCAGTTTCGCCGCCATGTCCTCCTGCTGGCGGCGCACCGCGGGATCGCTGCTGCAGTTCTGGTCGGCAGTCTGCTGCAACCGGCGAAACTCGGACGGTTCCACGGCTTGTCCGCTCTTGGCCAGGCGATCCATCGATTCGAGCGCCACCACGCATTCGCGAGTTCGCAGCGACGTCACGATGTCGTTGCGACGCGACACCTGTTCGGCACTGGCGGTCGTGAGGCGCGTGCCGGTCGACGTGTTGGCAGCACTGTAGCGGCTGGCGCGCCCGGATGACGAAGACGCCTTGCTGCTGGTCGACGTTAGCACCACGCGCTCGTACTTGATGCCGGCAGGCGGTTTCTCGGACGAAAGGTGCGTGATGCCGGACGCGTCGACCCAGCGGTAGACGGCCGACGCCGCGTGCGCGCTCGCTGCAAAACCGAGGATCAGCACGACCGCGGCCGCCCAGCGGGCGACGACACGGCAGGCGTGATGCTCCGGGAGTGGCGGCATGGAGTGATTCTACGGCCGCGGCCTGCCCGCGCGAGTGAACTGCGTCATGATCCGGCGATTTCTCCCTTGCCGGCCAGTGGGTTAGCCAGCACGGTCGGCTCAGTATCCCCCCACCGGGGCGGCCCGTCAGGCGTAGCGCTTGAGGATGCTCGCGAGCCCCGCTGAGCCCGGGTGCAGCTTCTCGTACGGCTGCTGGTTCAGCGGCAGGTCACTGGTCTTGAGCATCTCGTGCATATCGGGATCATGGCCCGGCGAGAGGAAGATCAGGCCGGTCACGTGCTCGCCCTGGCGCAACTTCGTGCGCAGGTACTCGAACGCCTTGCCGCGATGGGTCGGGTCGTACTCCTGGTCGAGCTTGCGCAGCAGCAACTGGCTGCCGTCGTGCATCTTGATCGGCAGGGCTTCGCCCGGACCATAGGTCGCGGTGATCTCCTGGCGCGCCGGGATGTAATCCGTGTGGATCGCTTCCTCGTAATGCTCGCGCGTGAACTCGTAGCTCTTGGTCGAGCCGACGTGGTCGTTGAACGTCACGCAGGGCGAGATCACGTCGATCATCGCGAAGCCCTTGTGCGTCAGGCCCGCCTTGATCAGCGGCACCAGTTGTTCGCGATCACCCGAAAAGCTGCGCGCGATGAACGTGCCGCCGAGGCTGAGCGCCGCCAGGCACGGATCCACGGGCGCCTGCTGGTTCTCGTCGCCCTTCTTCGACTTCGTGCCGATGTCCGCGGACGCCGAGAACTGCCCCTTGGTGAGACCGTAGACGCCGTTGTTCTCGCAGATGTAGAGCATGTTCACGTTGCGACGGATCGCGTGCGCAAACTGGCCGAAGCCGATCGACAGCGAGTCGCCGTCGCCGGAGACGCCGATGTAGTGCAGGTTCTTGTTGGCGGCGTTCGCGCCCGTCGCGATCGACGGCATGCGGCCGTGGACGCCGTTGAAGCCGTGTGCGCCACTGGCGAAGTAGGCCGTGGTCTTCGAGGAGCAGCCGATCCCTGAGAGCTTCGCGAGCTGCTCGGGACGCAGGCTCAGTTCCCAGATCGCCTGGGTGATCGAGGACGTGACCGAGTCGTGGCCGCAACCCGCGCACAACGTCGACATCGCGCCTTCGTAGTCGCGGCGCGTCAGGCCGAGCTCGTTCTTCGGCAGATCCGGGTGGCGGACTTTCGGTTTGTTGATGAACGACATTGTTAGGGGTTAGGGGTTAGGGGTTAGGGGTTAGGGGTTAGGGGTTAGGGGTTAGGGGTTAGTCGGAAGTGTGCGCGTCGAGGGCCAAGCAATAGTCGGAGTGACGGGTTCGGTCGAGTGGGGTGGCGAGAAAGTTCACGATGACACCGTCTTACTAACCCCTATCCCCTATCCCCTAACCCCTCAAGTTGCGGCAGCAACCTGTGCGCGCCGCGCGTCGCCCAGCTCCGCGATCACGGCTTCGACGATTTCCTTCGAGGTCATCGGCAGGCCGCTGTAGTGCAGGATCGAGTGCAGTTTCGACTTCGGCACGTCGGTCTCCAGCGTCAGCAGCGAGCGCAGCTGCGCATCACGGTTCTGCTCGACCACGAAGATCTTGTCGTGCGACGCCATGAAGGCCTCGACATTCTTCGTGAACGGGAAGGCCTTGATGCGCATGTAGTCGATCGGGATGCCGCGCTTGGCCAGGATGTCGCGCGCCTCGTTCACGGCGCCGCGGCTGCTGCCGACGGCAACGAGACCGATGTCGCTGGTGCCCGTCGCTTCGATGACCGGTGCCGGCACCAGCGTCTTCGCCTGGCTGAATTTTCGCAGCAGGCGCTCCATGACCACCTGGTATTCCGCGGAATCCTCGGTGTAGCCGCCGTACTGGTTGTGGCCCGAGCCGCGCGTGAAGTACGCGCCCTTCGGCGAGACGCCGGGCAGCGTGCGGGCCGGAATGCCATCGTCGTCCTTGTCCAGGTACCGGTGGAACTTCGGCAGCGCCTCGATCTCTTCCCTGGTCAGGACCTTGCCGCGGTCCGGACGATACGCGTCGTCCCATTTGAGCTCCGGGCACATCCAGTCGTTCATGCCGATGTCGAGGTCCGACAGCACAAACACCGGGGTCTGCAGGCGCTCGGCGAGGTCGAAGGCCTGCACCATCATGTAGAAGCATTCTTCCGGGTTCGACGGGAACAGCAGGATGTGCTTGGTGTCGCCGTGCGACGCGTACGCGCACATCAGGATGTCGCACTGCTGCGTGCGTGTCGGCATGCCGGTGGACGGGCCGACGCGCTGCACGTCGACGATGACTGCCGGGACCTCGGCGTAGTAGGCGAGGCCGATGAATTCGCTCATCAGCGAGATGCCGGGCCCGCTGGTCGCCGTGAAGGCGCGCGCCCCGTTCCAGTTGGCGCCGAGCACCATGCCGATGGCCGCGAGTTCGTCCTCGGCCTGGATTACCGCGTAACGGTTCTCGCCGGTGTCCGGATCGACGCGCAGCTTCGAGCAAAACGACTTGAACGCGTCCATCAGCGACGTGGACGGCGTGATCGGGTACCACGGACCGACGGTCGCGCCGGCATACACCGCGCCGAGACCGGCGGCCGTGTTGCCGTCGATCATGACGTGGCCCTTGGTCTTGTCCATGCGCTGGATGCGCAGGGGCAGCGGACAGGGCAGGTGCTGCTTCGCATAGTCGTAGCCGAGCTGCACGGCCTTCATGTTGGCTTCGACCAGCGCCGGCTTCTTGGCGTAGCTCTCGGTGAGCAACTGGCGGATGACTTCGACGTCGATCTCGAGCAGGGCCGCGAGCAGGCCGAGGTACACGACGTTCTTCATCAGGATGCGGTTGCGCACGCCGACGAAGTTCTCGTTGCAGATCTTCGCGAGCGGCGCGCCCAGGATCGTGATGTCGTCGCGTACGAGCACCGCAGAGCGGGGCCACGTCGAGTCGTAAATCAGGAAGCCGCCGGGGCTGACCTCGCGCACGTCCTTCGGATACGTCTCGGCGTTCATCGCCACCATGACGTCGATGCGGCCGGAACGGGCGACGTATGCGTCCTTGGTGACGCGGATTTCATACCAGGTGGGCAGGCCCTGGATGTTGGACGGGAAGTAGTTTTTCCCCATCACGGGCACGCCCATCCGGAAGATGGATTTCATCAGCATCGAGTTGGCACTGGCGGAGCCGGTGCCGTTCACGTTGGCGAGCTTGATGACGAAGTCGTTTACGCGGTCTTGCGTTGCGTGGGTCTGGGCCATTGGTGGTCGTTCGCGTGGGGCAGGTTGATCTTCGACTTCTGCATGTCCCAGGCCGCCGTGGGGCAGCGCTCGGCGCAGAGTCCGCAGTGCACGCAGAGGTCCTCGTCCTTCACCATGACGCGGCCCGTGTGCTTGAGCGGCGCGGAGACGAAGAGCGGCTCGAAGGCGTGCTTGCGCGGTGCCTTGAGGCGCTGCGAAAGCTCGGCTTCCTCGCCGTTCTGCGTGATCGTGAGGCAATCCGTCGGGCAGATGTCGATGCAGGCGTCGCATTCGATGCACGCCTTGGTCTCGAACACCGTCTGGATGTCGCAGTTGAGGCAGCGCTCGACTTCCTTCGCCGTCTGTTCGGCGTCGAAACCGAGTTCGACCTCGATGCTGATCTTCTTGAAGCGCTCGACCAGGCTCACGTGCGGCACGAGCCGGCGCTCGACCGGGTTGTAGTCGTTCTTGTACGACCACTCGTGCAGGCCCATCTTGCGCGAGGACAGGTTGAGCGTGGGCGGCAGCCGCTCGGTGACCGGCTGTTCGAAGCAATAATTGTGGATCGAGATGGCGGCCTGGTGCCCGTGCTCGACCGCCCAGATGATGTTCTTGGGGCCGAACGCGGCGTCGCCGCCGAAGTACACCTCGGGTCGCGTGGACTGGTGCGTCTTCACGTCGACGACCGGCACGTGCCACTGGTCGAACTCGATGCCGAGATCGTTCTCGATCCAGGGGAACGCGTTTTCCTGGCCGATCGCCAGGATCACGTCGTCCGCGGCGATGAAGGTCTCGCCAGTGATGCGCTCGGCCGTGATGCGGCCCGTGGCATCGAAGTCGTATTCCATCTGCTCGAACAGCATGCCCTTGAGCTTGCCGTCCTCGACCACGAACGCCTTCGGCGAGTGGTTGACGACGATGTCGACGTTCTCGCTCTCGGCGTCCTCGAGTTCCCACTCCGAGGCCTTGAAGAACTGGCGCGGCTTGCGCGCCATCACCTTCACTTGTTTTGCGCCGAGGCGCAGCGAGGAGCGGCAGCAGTCCATGGCCGTGTTGCCGACGCCGATGATCAGCACCTTCTCGCCGATCTGGTCGAGGTGCTTGAACGCCACCGACTCGAGCCAGTTGATGCCGATGTGGATGTTGGCGCCGCCTTCGGTGCGACCGGGGAGCTTGAGCTCCTTGCCCTTGGGCGCGCCGCTGCCGACGAACACGGCGTCGAAACCGCCGGTCTCGAGCAGCTTGCGCATGCTGTCGATGCGCGAGTTGTAGCGGATCTGCGCGCCCATCTGCTCGATGTAGCCGATTTCTTCGGCCAGCACCGTTTCCGGCAGGCGGAACGCCGGGATGTTCGTGCGCATCAGGCCGCCCGGCTTGTCCCACTGCTCGAAAATCACGACTTCGTAGCCGAGCGGGAGCAGGTCGTTGGCGACCGTAAGCGACGCGGGACCGGCGCCGATGCAGGCCACCTTCTTGCCGTTCTTCTGCGCCGGAATCACCGGCAACCGGGACGTGATGTCGTCCTTGTGGTCGGCGGCGACGCGCTTCAAGCGGCAGATCGCTACCGGCTTGTCCTCGACCCGTCCGCGCCGGCAAGCCGGCTCGCAGGGACGGTCGCACACGCGGCCCAGGATGCCCGGGAACACGTTGGACTCGCGGTTGACGACGTAGGCGTCAGAGAACTGCCCGAGCGCGATGAGGCGGATGTACTCGGGGACGTCGGTGTGGGCCGGGCAGGCCCACTGGCAATCGACCACCCGGTGGAAGTAGTCCGGGTGGCTCGTATCGGTCGGTCGCACTGTGGCGCGTCTCTCTTTGGCAGGCGGCGGAAGGGCGGCAGCTTAGCGCTTCTGTGGGGGCGCGCAACCGTGGCCGGACTTGCCTTGACGCAGATCGAGTCGCGTCGCGGCGGCAGGAGCGGCGTCAGCGCAACCGGCGTGCGGCCAGGGTCACGAAAGTCTGGTCACGGACACCCACGCTGATACGGGTTCTGCCGTCCGCCGGCACGGTCCAGGGCAGGGGCAAATTGTCCTGCACCACGGTCAGTCCATGGGTGCCGGCTGCCACCGCCGGAAATTCGAAGCGACCCTGCGTATTCGTCCTCGCCGCAAAGCGGTCGTTCAGCAGGACGACGACGTTCGGAGCGCCGACCTCGCCGGCATCGAACCGACCGTTGTCGTTCTCATCCAGGAAAAGCACGCCGCTGACGCTGCCTGAGCCGCGGCCGGCCCCGCCTCCAAGGGTCGAAGTCCGCGAGCCAGCCTGCCATTGATAGCGAACACTGACGAAAAACCCCTCGTCGTCGGAGCGCTCGTCCACACCCGACGGGAAACCCGGGATCGGCGAGTTCACTTCGAAGGGTGTGCGCCAACTATTGCGGCTGAGGTAGTAATTGGCACCCATCGTCCAGCCGGTAGCGAACGCCCAGTTCAAGGCGGCGCTCGCGAGCACATTGTCGTAGGAAGTCCGGCCATCGGAGGTGTCCCAGCGAGCGTCGACATCAACCGCAAGGTTGCTGCGGATGTCCCCGCCGCCGTTCATTGCGACGCCGATCCTGTTCGCGCTCGCGTCGGCAACCTGCTCGCGTCCCAGGAAGAGGGAACTCCCGAGCCGGGTGCCAGGGGGGGTGTTCCAGGTCTGGTTCAGCGTCAGCTGTGTGTTATCCCGGAAGTCGTCAGTAGCGTAATCCAACTGTGCGCGGCCGATGCCCAGCCGGTTCGCATTGTCGACGAAACCGAAGGTGGACCAGGCTTCGGTCCCGCCTTGCCGGACGTTCACGCCGCCACCCAGGCCGAGACGGCTCGACACCTGGTAACGGCCGTAACCCGTGCCGAAGATCGTGGAATCGCCCCCGCCCGATACCGGAGCGACGTAATCGACGCCGCCGTCGAGGGTCCATCGCCGGTCCTGGAACGCGGCACGGTAATAGCCGCCTTGCAGATTACTGGTCAACGACAGGTTGCCCCAGACGAGGCCGGGCTCGAGATGGAAGGCACCGAAGTTGTGCTGCGTGCGGCCTTGCCGGATCGCTGCGTCGATCCAGGCCCCTGCCTGGCCGGATTGATCGTCCGTGTCGCTGGCGAGGAGATTGAGCTGCGCATGAATGCCAGGTGTCCCCCAGCCGACGGCCCCGAACCACGACTGCGAGGAAATCTCCGCTTCCGCCGCTGCTCGTCCGATGCCGAACTGCACATCCTCGACGTCCGTCATCTGCAGTGCGGCCGACCATCCGTCACCCTTGCCCCATTGCACGCCCGCACTGGCCTGCCGGCCGCCCAGGTCTTCGAAGGTCGGCACGTAAATGCCGGTCAGCAGTCCCGGCTGGCCGACCGCGGCATGCAACTGCAGGCCATGGTCCGGGTTGCGCCATTCCGTGGTCGCGCCGTTGCTCAGGATCACCGGGACGAAGAACCGGTACTGCGATCGCGCAAGGTCGACCGCCGGTGCGTTGGTCGCTCCCAGGGAATTGTTCACGACCCAGCCGCCGTTCATGGGCAGCCCGATCTGGTGCAGGGAAAAGAGGTTACCCGAGCTGTCGCTATAGCCAGTCGACGTTCGCAGGTTCGCCTCCAGGGAAAGCGCGCCGTAGTTCGGCGTGTCCAGCATGCCGCCCAGCTGCACGCCGGTCTCGTCAGAATTGACGTCGTTGCGGGTCACCCGGCTGGTGATCGCCTGGACGTGAAACGCCCGTGGCCACCCGCTGGCATTGCGTTGTGATTCCAGGCCCACCGAGACATCCGCCGGCAGGTTGCCGCCGTCGATCAGCCGGTCCTCGTAGACTGGCTGCGCGGCGACCGTGGCGTTGTCGTCTGCATCCGCCCGGGCGGCCACGGCGGACACGCACAGGAGCAGGGTGCATGCCAACCAGTGAGTGCCGGCACTCACCGAGCGAACTGTTGGTTGAACTCGACACGCCGGGAGTCGCCCCACTCCAGCACGCCGGTGATCGTGATCGGAAACTCGACGTCGGCCACTTCGTTCGTGCCATCGGAGGCGGTGAGCGCGACCGCGCGGGATTCGCCCGGCAGGATCGGTATCGTCGACGGAGCAAACTCGAGTCGGCGTCCCTTGGCGTCGGTGCCCCTGAGGAATCCGGCGAGCCTGCCATGGGCATTGCCGGTGTTCTTGACGTTCAGCACCGGTGCGGCGTGACCATTGACCTCGGCGATGCCCGTGCCGACGACCTGCAGGTCCGGTGCGCCCCCGCGGATCCCGGCATAGACGATGACAGCGATGCGGCCTGCGACCGGGACGTTCAATCCGCTTTCCGTCCGCACGGTCTGTTCGTCGCCCTCGATCAGCAGGGCAAAGCGGCACTCCCCGGCCGGCGCCTCTGCGGGCGGCTCCACCTCGAACCGGAAGCGGACACGCCCGCCTGCCGGCACCACAACCTCGTGGCGCTCAATGGCCACCCAGGGACGGCAACTGCCCGGAGCCAGTTCATCGCTGAACGAAACGCCGCCGTCAGGCGCCAGTGCCCAATCCGCCGTTCGCAGCGTGTACTTCGACGGCTGGGCCGCGACGTTCGTGATTTCGACGACCTGGCGCGAGCGCTCTCCGGGATTGACGGATATCTCGAAGCGCGGCGGCGAGACGACGGCAGCGAACTCCTGCGCAAAGGTGATGGGAGCAGCGAGTGCCGCCATGGTCGAAATCGCGATTGCACGGCAGAGGCGAAAGCTGGACATGCGGTTCAATCCGTGTCGATCTCGAAGTGGAATGCCAGGCTGCGCATTTCGGGCAACTGACCGCCGCTCGCCTGGATCGTGAGCATGAGCGTCTCGTCGAGGTGCGGGATCGTGATGGGACCCTCATAGACCAGCACTCGCTGGCCGGGCGCGATCTCGCCAGGCAGCAGGCGACCTTGGGTGCGCCAACTCACGCGCACCAGCGGCGTACCCTGCTGCGGCAACACCAGGAACAGACGGCCGGTCCGGTTCAACCATGGCTCGAGGTTCAAACGCACGGCGACGCCGACCGTGCCCTCCAGCGTGTCGTCGGCATCCCTCGCAGGCGCGGTCTGCCGCCAACGCAGCAACGCCGTGGACTCGCGCGGGAAGGATGACGAGTCGTCGACGCGATACGTGGCCGCAGCAGCCGGGGAGGTGGCCGCTGCACAACCCAGCGCGAGCGCAACGGCAAACGTGGCAGCTCTCGCGATGCTCACGGCGTGCTCAGCGTGTACGTCACACGCCCGGTATAGGTACCGGCCGCCACGATCGCACTGTTCGCGTAGGAAAACGTGTGGCAACTCTCGGCCCACTGGTTGCGATTGATGCTGCCGATCACCTGGCTGCCGCCCACGAACGTGCCGTTCGGAAACGGCTGGGCGCCGCTGTCGCCATTGCCGCTGCTGGTCCAGCTGATCTGCGTGAACGGGATGGTCTGGCCGCCGGCGTTGACCAGGTTGGCGGGCGACGTAGCACGGAGCGTCGCCGCGCCGGTGTTGCTCGTGCTGCGGTAAAAGCCGCCGATGTAGAGCTGCCCCGGCAGGTTGCAGAACGCATAGCCGTCGTACGGGCTGATTCCGGACGTGCTGTTCGTAGTCATGGCCTGCGCGACACCGCTGCCGATCGAGGCGGCCGGCACCGTCACCGACACCACGTTGACCGTGGGATTCGTTGCCGGGGAACCACCGCCGGTGTAGTTACCGCCGGTGAACGAGCCTACCCCGACCTGCAGGAAAATGGTGCGCGGATTCGCCGCGGCAATATTGACGGTGAACGCGTCAGCAGCGGGGCTGCCGGCAAGAAGGGCGACGAGCGCGCCCGCGCTGACAACAGCGCCCGTCCTTGCGGAGATGGCACCCACGATCGCTCCATCGGACTGGTTGACGGGACCCGGCGCCACGCTGGCGCCGGGACCAGTCACCAAGCCTACAGCACGCTGGCGGTGTAGGTCACCCGACCGTTGTTGACGCCGACGCCGCCGTAGGTGCCGGCCGGCACCACGGCGGAGTTGGCGTAAGCTGTAGGTCCACGCCGCGCTCTGGTTGACGACACCGTTCGCGGCGGCCGTCACCGTAGTGCTCACGCTGGCACCGTTGACCAGTGTCGGCGGGGTGAGCGCGGGCACGCTGGTCGCGGTGGTGATTTCGGTCCAGGCGATCGTATTCGCGCCGCTCTGGAGCGCACCCAGGGTGGACGCAGCCAGCGTGACGTTGCCGCCGTTGCCGCGCACGGTGGCGGTGACCACGCCACCGCCCAGGTCACCGCCTGCGCCCGCGACCGCACCGCCGGCATCCATCTGTGCCGCGGTGGGAGCGAAGGTGACCAGGCTGATGGCCGCCGCCGCGCTACCGACCCGCAGGGACACAAACTTCGGAATCGTGATCTGGAAGTCGACCCTTGCGGTCGTGCTCAGGGCTCCGGCTCCGGTCGCGAAGGTCGACTCGGCATTGGCGGCGAACGGCGCAGCCATGACCGCGACCAGCGCGACCGCACTGACCTTTTTGAAAATTTTCTTGTTCATCGGGATCTCGCTCCTTAAAAGCGTGTTTGGTCTAGGACACAATGACTGCGACACCGGCGCCGAGACGGGCTCTGATTCCCGTTGAACAAAGGCTGGATTTCGCGTGCGGTGGATTGTTTCGCGGGCCAACACGTTGCTGACGTGATCCAGGTCGCGATTTTTTCAGCAAAGTGCGTCTTCTGCAGCCGCGGGGGGCCGTGCGTCACGGTTTGGCGAGTCGACTGCGCCGAGCCGACGCAAAACGTCGTGTCGCGCAGTCGTCGCGAGGCACGCATGCAGCCCGGTCGTCGTCGGTCTCACGCGCGCCGTGGAAGCGGGCGGCTTCAGGGGCTTAGGGCGAGTCGAAACTCCGGACTGCCGTAATGAACGTAATCGGCCCAGTCGACCGTGGGCATCGATTCGAGGCGCTGACGGGCGGTGAGCACGGCACGCCCAAGTCGTTCGCCGGTCAACAGCGACTCATATAAAGACTGCGAAAACGCAAACGCCGCGTCGTCACCGACGGGCCAGTGCGTGCCGAGGAAATTGGCGACCCCGCCCGCGAGGAAGGCTTCGGCGATGCCCGTCATGGTGCGGCGCAGGCCGAACAGCCGCGCCGGCGCGACGGCTGTCCGGGAGCGTTTGCGCACGCGCGCAGCTTCGCATGCGTTGCAGAAGACGAGCGCTGGCAGGTTGCCGATACTCGCGAGATCGTCGCCGCGCAGCACTTCCTTGCCGTCGCAGAGCAGGCCGCCCTTGTCGGGCTCGCGTGCGTCGAAGAAAGCGTGACCGGCAAAGTGCAGCACGTCGAATGCGCCCGTGCGCAGGGCCGCGAGAATGCGGGCTCGCGTCGCGTCGCGACCCGCGAGCACGTCGAGCGTGACGGACCTGCGACCCAGCAACAGTTTCAACGCGTCGCCTTCTGCGGCTGCGCCGGGCAGATCCCGGGTGGGATCGACGACCAGCAGGACTCGCAGTGGATCGGCGCCGGCGCGATCGTCCCGCCACCTCGCCACCGACAGCGCATCGCTCGCATACCGACGGCTCAGGCCGGCTGCCAGCGCCGGGTGCGTGGTGCCGATGCGCAGCACTTCCCAGGGCACGCGCGATGCCTCGCGGTCATGCACGATTACCAGCGGTCTGGCGTGCATCGCCTCGAGGCCTTCGCGTACCGTCGCCGGCAGCAACGTCCTGGCGAGCGCGCTGCCGATGCGGGCGAGATCGCGTGTCGTCGCGGCGCCGGTCTCGAGCGGCTCGATGTGCTGCAGCAGGGCGGCGCGTTGCACGCCGACGGTGCCGCTGAGCACGGCCGCCTTGGCGCCCGCCGTGAGCAGGGACGACCGGCATTCGTACTCGCTGCGCCCGGCCGGGGTCATCGTGACCAGCAGGTACGCTGGATCACGGGAAGCAGTCTCGCGCGAAGTGGACTGCGCGCGGGCGGGTCTCTTCGGCGCGACCTCGGCCCCGGCGACTTCGTCCACCAGCAGCGCAAAATCCGCGGCCTGAACTTTTGCCGCCACCGCGCGTGTCGCACGCACGAGTGCGGCGTACTTGCGTGGGTCGATCTCGCAGATCGTGATTCGGCGCACGACCCGCTCCGGATCGGCGTGCTGCACACCGGCGATGAAGCCGCGCAACTGCTGCTCCACTGCCATGGCCACGGGCACGCCGGAGCCTGTGCCGAAGAGCACCGTGGCGAAGTCCTCGACCTGCGTGCGGGCGAACGTGCGGACGACGTTCTCCGCGACGAATGCCGTCGCGTCGGCGTCGAAGTCGTCGAAATCACCGAGGCCCGCGCACACCACCAATTCCGCGAGCAGCCGGCTGCGTGCGACCGGCAGCACGAAGACCTGTCCCAGTTGCGCCGCGAACATACGCCGCAAGGTGAGCTCGTGAATGGCGCCATCGAGGGCGGCATCGATCGCTGCGGCCGGTCCTGAAGGATCGACATTGCTGAATACGCCGAGCACCAGGGCACGGGCGCTGGCGTCCGCGATACTGCCGCGGACGAGCCGGATCTCGAGCGTGCGCTGGAGTCGCGCCGGGGCAGGCGGCATTGCCGCACGCTGAGCAGCGAACGCACGCTCGAGTGCCGCGGGCTCCACCGCGCCGTGGAATTCCGGGGAGACCACCGGCTCGAGCAGCCGTCTCCGTGCGTCAGGCGAAAGGTGTTGCCACTGCACCTTGTGCGGCGCCACCCGACGCAATGCCGATTCGCTCAAATGACGCACGACGCGCCGGCGGGCGCGCGAGACCGACGCTGACAGTCGCTGCGTATCGCCGGTGCGCAGCAAGTCCACCACACTGGCGATCACGCGCCCGTTGTTCGGCAGGCCGCCGTGCTTCTCGCCCACGTACCACGCACGTTCGCCCGGTCGCACGGCCAGTGCGAGCGGTACGGTGCCGTCGCCCTGCGGCGACACGCCGAAGTCGAATCCGGCACCGGTCGATTGCAGCGACGTGACGGTATCCTGGCGCACGCCTGCAATGACCAGGCAGCGGTCGTCGCGGTCCGGCCAGCGTGCGCGTTCCTTGCGGGCGGCCAGCAGCCGCTGCGGGTCGGGTCGCAGCTCGTCGTGTGGCCACGAATTCGCGTCGAAGAGGTCGTCGCCGCCGGCAATGGCGGGATCGGGCAGCAACTCGTGCAAAGCCGGCAGCGTTCGAAACACGATCCGCGCGAGGTCCTCGGCCGTGTGGCGCCGGTCGATGGCCGCGAGCTTGCGCACCGTCGGATAGACGCCACGCAGCGCGAGCACCGGCGCAAAGGACCCGTGATTCGGCGCGCCCAGCTGGACGACGCGCGTGATGCGTTCAGTGCGCTGGCGACCGAGCGCGAGCCGTGCGACCAGGCCGCCCATGCTGTGTCCGACCAGCATGACGCGCGAGCCATCGGCGTCGGCGGCGATGCGCCGATTGAGGGCGTCGGCGAGTTCGCTCACGCTGGCCCGCCAGTCGTAGGGATGCAGGTGCGCATCGAAGCCAGCGATCCGCAGCGACAACTTCAACTTCAGTGTGTTGAGCAGCATCGCGCCGAGCGCGACCAGGCGCGAGCCTGTCGGCAAGGCAAGTCGAGTCAGGTGACCTGCTGCGATTTCGATCAGGTCGAGCCAGAGCACGTCGTCGAGCAGCAGGCCGCGCGAGCCGATGCGCGAACCCATCAGGCCGGGCAGGACGTACACGCGGCCATCGACCGGACCGCGTCGTGCAGCAGCGCGCCGTGCCAGTGAGCTCAACTCGCGGTAACCCTGGTCGCCGAAAAGCGCGGTGAGTTCCGCGCGACGTTCACCGGTCGCGAGCAGTCGCTCGACCTCCTCGTCGTGGAGTCGATGGACGGGCAGCGTGAGGGTCGGAGGCGGTCAACGACGACGTCCTTGTCGGGTGCGCGCGTGGATCAGTGCGCAGCCGGCGGTGCAGCGCCCGGTGCGAGCACTACGACGTCGACGCCGATCCTGCCGGCGTGTTCGAACTGCAGCGTCAGCGGAAAGCGTTCACCTGCGACGAGCGGTCGGGGCAGTTCCATCAGCATGATGTGCGTGCCCTGCGGAGCGAGCTTGACCGACGTGTGCGCCGGAACGTCGACGCCTTCGGTCTGACGCATGCGCGCCATGCCTGCGGCTTCCGACACCACGTGGATCTGCGCCATCGCGGCGCGAGGCGTCTCGGCGCCGACGAGCCGATCGGCCTGCGATCCACCGACCAGGGTCAGGTAAACGGCAGCGACGGTCATGCCGGGCGGCGTTGCACGTGCCCACGCGGCGTTCACGCTGACGCTGGCGGGTGCGGGCTCGGCCGCGTCCGCCGGCACGGCGAACTGCGCCAGTGCCACCGCAACCAGTGCGATCACCAGGCGGCGCATCATTTCCGGGTGCCGTCCTTCATGGCGCTGCGGATCGTCGCGACGATGCCGTCGATGGCGGGCGTGCGGGTCGTCGATTTGCGCCAGACCGCACCGATCGGTGCGACCCGGCGCGGGCTTGGCAAACGGCTTCACGCGCAATCCGCGCGCCGTGCCCACGGGCGTCTCGGCGGCCAGCTCCGGCAGCAGCGTGATGCCATGGCCGGCCGCTACCATCTGGCGCAGGGTCTCCAGGCTCGTCGCGCGGTAATCCTGCTCTTCGCTCACGCGGATCCGACTGCAGACTTCGAGCGCCTGGTCGCGCAGGCAGTGACCGTCTTCGAGCAGCAGCAATGTTTCGCCACGCAGGTCTTCCACCTTGACGCGGTCGCGGTCCGCAAGCGCATGCGAGGCGGGCACTGCAAGCACGAAGGGCTCCTCGTACAGCGGCGCGGCTTCGAGACCGTCCATCGCCACGGGCAGCGCGAGGATGCCGACGTCGATCTCGCCCGCGCGCAGCCGCTCGAGCATGTGCTCGGTCTGGTACTCGTACAGCATCAGCTTGAGCCGCGGCAGTTCGCGGCGCAACCGGCCCACGATGTGCGGCAGCAGGTACGGACCCACGGTCGGGATCAGCGCGAGCTTCAGCGGACCGGCCAGCGGGTCACGGTCGGTCTTCGCCAGTTCCACGATCGCGTCGGCTTCCTGCAGCAGCAAACGCGCGCGCTGCACGATCTTGGCGCCGGTCGCGGTCAGGGCGACGCGCTTGGGCTGGCGTTCGACGAGCGGCACGCCGAGGTAGTCCTCGAGCTTGCGGATCTGCGCCGAGAGGGTCGGCTGGCTGACGAAGCAGCGCTCCGCCGCCTTGCCGAAGTGGCGCTCGTCGGCCAGGGCCACGAGGTACCGGAGGTCGCGCAGGTTCATGTGGAAATAATAGCCGCAGCCTATCGGCTGGCGCAAAGCAATCAGGCCGATGAATCGCCTATACTTGGCGGATGGGTCCCCGATCCACGAGGCTCTCGGCCGGTGTCGTGGTCGTCCGCCGTGAAGGCGACGACTGGATGTACCTTTTGCTGCGCGCTTTCAATCACTGGGACTTCCCCAAAGGGATGGTCGAGGAAGGCGAGGAGCCGCTGGCGGCCGCCATTCGCGAGGTGTGTGAGGAATCGACGATCGACGATCTCGAGTTCGCGTGGGGCGAGAACTCCACGCAGACCGGGCCGTACAGCGGCGGCAAGGTCGCCCGGTACTACCTTGCCGAAACCCGGCAATCCGACGTGAGCCTGCCGATCAATCCGCTGATCGGCCGCGCCGAGCACAGCGAATACCGCTGGGTCGACTTCGACGAGTGCCCTCGAACTCGTCTCGCCGCGAGTGAAGCCCGTCGTGCGCTGGGCGGCGCAGGCGCTCGCCCGCGGCTGGAGTCCGTTCCGCCGCCGTCAGACGACGCGGCCGCGATGGCCGCCCCGCACGAAATCCTCGACGTTCGCCGCCATCTCATCCAGGCAGCGCTGCCGTGCCTCGCGCGCCGCCCAGGCGACGTGCGGCGTCACGATGAGGTTCGGAATGTCCGCCGCCAGCAGGGGATTGCCTGCCACCGGCGGCTCCTGTGGCAGCACGTCGATGGCCGCGCCGCCGAGCTGGCCGGCGCGCAAGGCATCGGCCAGTGCCTGGGAGTCGACCAGCGCGCCCCGTGCGGTGTTGATGAGCAGTGCATCGGGCTTCATGCGCGCCAGTTGCGGGGCACCGATCATGCCCTGCGTGTGGGGCGTCAGCGGGCAATGCAGGCTCAGCACGTCCACCTGTGGCAGCAGGTCGTCCAGGTCGTGCCGGCCGGCGTGAGGCTCGCCGCCCGGGCGGTTGGCGATCCACACGTCCATGCCGAGCGCGAGGCTGGCCGCGCGTGCCACGCCTTTGCCGAGCGCGCCGTGACCCACGATGCCGAGCTTGCGCCCCGCCAGTTCGCGGATCGGGAAGTCGAGCAGGCAGAACTGGTCGCCGCGTGACCACGCGCCCGAGCGAACCAGCGCGTCGTACTCGCGCAGGCGCTGGGTCAGCAGCAGCATCGTGCCGAGCACGTGCTGCACCACCGAGGCGGTGCAGTAGTCGCGCAGGTTGCAGACGCCAATGCCGCGCTCGCGGGCGGCCGCGAGGTCGACGTTGTTGGTGCCGGTGGCCGCGAGCACGATGAGCTTGAGGGTGGGTGAGGCCGCGATCGTCTCGCGCGTGAGGCGCAGCTTGTTCAGCGCGACGACGGTTGCGCTGGCGATGGCCTCGGGCACGGCGGCCTGCGGCGTGTTGTCGCGCAACTCCAGGCCGGGCATGGCCCGCCGCAGCGCGGACGGATCGAGGTCGCCATTGAAACTGACGGTGGCGTAATCGAGGAAGACGGCTCGCATCGGACGCTCGCTGACAATCGACGGCCGCAAACCGTAGCATTCCCGCATGCGTCGGTCGTCAAAAAAAGTTGCGAGCAGCCGTGGGCCGGTTCGCACGGGGGTTCGGCCGCGTCCCTGTGGCACGCGTTCGCTGCCGCGCTCGAGGCTCGCGACGGTCTGGCGGGCGCGCAGGCCATCCATGAGCTGTGGATGCGCGGCGAGATCGGGAGCAACGTGGAACGTGCTCTGGAGCAGCTTTGGTCTGCCGCCGCATCGAGCGTCCCCGACTGGCTGCCGATGCGTCACGTGCACTGGTTGCCGCTTGCATACGAAGTCACTGCACGGTTCATTCCGGCACAGCGCGGCCGTTCCACATTTATCTCGTCCTGCTCGATTACAGCGACAGTCGCGTGGAACCCCATGGCGTCTACGTGGGCATGAGCAGTTACTCGCCGACGCAGCGATTCGAGCAACACAAGGCAGGGATCCGCGCCGCGGGCAGCGTGTTGCAACGTGGAGTCGAGGTGCTCACCGGGCCGACGCTGCATTTGCAGCGCATCGCGCGCACTGAAGCGGTGCGCATCGAGGAAGAGCTGGCGGAGGCACTGCGCGCTGCAGGCCTGTTCGTGCAAGGCGGGCACTGACAGCGTAACGCACGCGAATCGCCCGCCCATCGCTCACGTATCGCTTGCGTATCGTAATGACGCGATCTCGGTCCGGTTTTCCGCGATTGTTGGCCGTGGCGCTGACAGGCAGCCTGTGAGCGTTCTCCGCCGCGAGCATCCCGCAGACCGTGAATCTCCCGCAGACCGAGCCAGCCGGTATCGACGCAGTCGTCGATGCCGCCGTCGCGCATTGGGGTAACCAGCCAACCCGCCTGCTGCAGGTGCTGCGCGAGGTGCAGGAACGCTGCAACTACCTGCCTGAGCCTGCGCTCGAGCGCGTCGCACAGCTTCTCGGACTGCCGTTGTCGCAAGCCCGTGGTGTCGCCGCGTTCTACGACTTCCTCTCGCTCGAGCCGACCGGCGTCTACCGCGTGCTGTTCTCGGACGACGTAACCGATCGCATGCAGGGCAGCACGGAGCTCATGCAGCGCATGTGCCACCGGCTCTGGGCGGAACCCGGCAAGGTGACTGCAGGACGGTCTCGTCAGCGTCGGTCACGCGTCGTTTCTCGGACTGTCGGACCAGGGACCGTCGCTGCTGGTGAACGGCCGGCCGGTGCCGCGTCTCGACGCCCAGCGCATCGACACACTGTGCGGCCTGATCCTCGCGCGTCGGCCGCTCGACGAGTGGCCCGCGGACCTGTTCGACGTGCAGACGAATGTCCGCAAGCGCGGCCCGCTGCTGTCCGACCCGTTGCAACCCGGGGAGGCGATTCGCGCGGCGTTGGCCCGCGCCGATGCCAGCGGCAACGTGGCCCAGCCAGTGCTGGACGAGATCAAGCGGGCCAACCTGCTGGGACGCGGCGGAGCAGGCTTCACCACCGGCGTGAAGTGGGAGAGCTGCAGCAGGATGACCGTGCAGCCCCGGGTCGTCGTCTGCAATGCGGACGAAGGCGAGCCGGGCACGTTCAAGGACCGCGAGCTGCTCACGTCGCACGCAGACCTGGTCTGCGAAGGCATGACCGTGGCTGCGCTCGGTATCGACGCCACGCTCGGTTTCATCTACCTGCGTGGCGAGTACCGCTACCTGCTCGAATCGCTCCTTGCCGTGCTGGCACGTCGCCGCGCGCAGGGCTTGCTGGGGTCCTCGATTGGTGGGCGCCCGGGATTCGATTTCGACATCGAGATACACGTCGGTGCCGGCTCGTACGTCTGCGGCGAGGCCTCGGCGCTGGTCGAATCGCTGGAAGGCAAGCGTGGCATTCCCGCGCAATCGCCCGCCGCGACTCGCCGAGAAGGGCTATCTCGGCCTGCCGACGATCGTCAACAACGTCGAGACGTACTGCGCGGCCGCACTGATCCTGCGGCACGGCGCGGACTGGTTCCGCAGCTATGGCACCACCAAGTCGTCGGGGACCAAGCTCATCTCGGTGTCGGGCGACTGCGAGCGGCCCGGCGTGTACGAGTACCCGTTCGGCGTGAGCATCCGCGAGGTGCTGGCCGATTGCGGGGCGCAGCGCACGATTGCCGTGCAATGCGGCGGACCGTCGGGCGCCTGCCTCGACCAGGACGAATTCCACCGGCGCATCGCATTCGAGGACCTCGAATCCGGCGGCGCCTTCATCGTCTTCGACGAAGGGCGCGACATGTTCGAAGTCGCGCGCCACTTTTCGCATTTCTTCGCGGGCGAAAGCTGTGGCTTCTGCACCCCGTGCCGCGTGGGCACGTCGCTGCTCGCACGCATCATGGACCGCATCAGCGAAGGCAAGGGCTCGGAGCACGACCTGCAGGCGATGGCCGAGCTGCAACGGCTGCTGCACAGTGCCAGCCACTGCGGACTGGGCGAATCCGCTGGACGGCCCATCGCGCACACGCTGCAGCGGTTCCGGCCGGCGTACGAGCGCCGGCTGCTTGCCCATGGCGTCGAACCGGCCTTCGACCTGGACGGTGCGCTGGCTCGTGCCCGGCACATGACCGGTCGCGACGATCCGGGCGCACACCTTGGAGACCACGCGTGAGCGCACGTCCGACGTTCAAGCTCGACGGCGACGACGTCCCATTCGAGCCGGGGCAGTCCATCCTGCAGGCGGCGCTCGCTCCGGCAAGCACATCCCGCACCTCTGCTATCACCCGGAGTTCCGACCGCACGGCAGTTGCAAGCTCTGTACCGTCAAGCTGAACGGCCACTCGGCGACTTCATGCACGACACCCGCGCGGGCCGGCATGGAAGTGTCGAGCGAGACGAAGGAGCTCAACGACGAACGGCGCATGCTGGTGCAGCTGCTCTTCGTCGAGGGCAACCATTTCTGCCCGTCGTGCGAGAAAAGCGGCAACTGCAAGTTGCAGGCCACCGCCTACGACCTCGGCATGACGTCGCCGCGGTTCGACCACTTCTATCCCGACCGTCCGGTGGACGCGTCGCACCCCGAGATCCTGCTCGACTTCAATCGCTGCATCCTCTGCGAATTGTGCGTGCGTGCCTCGGCGGAAGTCGACCGGAAGGATGTCTTTGCGCTCGGCGGGCGCGGCATGGCCAAGCACCTGGTCATCAATTCCGTGTCCGGCCTGTTGCGCGACAGCGCCGTGTGCGCCGGCGACAAGGCGATGGACGTCTGTCCGGTGGGCGCGATCCTGCGCAAGCGCGTCGGCTTCGACGTGCCGATCGGCGAGCGCCGGTTCGACGAGAAGCCGATCAGCGAATCGGCCGCGGAGTACGCGCCACGCGTGCCAGGGCGAACGCCATGAACGACGTCACCCGCCGCAAGTTGAAGATCGCCACCACGTCGCTGGCGGGTTGCTTCGGCTGCCACATGTCGCTGCTCGACATCGACGAGCGCCTGTTTCCGCTGCTCGAGCGCGTCGAATTCGATCGCTCGCCGCTGACCGACATCAAGCACTGCGGGCCCTGCGACATCGGCTTCATCGAAGGCGGCATCTGCAATGCCGAGAATGTGCACGTGCTGCGCGAGTTCCGCGCCAACTGCAAGATCCTGATCGCCGTGGGGGCCTGCGCGCTGAATGGCGGCCTGCCCGCGCAACGCAATCACCTCGACCTCGGGCAATGCCTGCAGGAGATCTACCTGACCGACCCGGGGGTCGGCCGCGGCATGATCCCGAACGATCCTGAACTGCCGTTGCCGCTCGACAAGGTGCATCCGCTGCACGAGGTGGTGAAGGTCGATTACTTCATCCCCGGCTGTCCGCCGTCGGCCGACGCGATCTGGAAAGTCCTCACCGACCTCATCGACGGGCGTACTCCGCGGCTCGGCCCGTCGCTCATTCATTACGACTGACCCCCATGACCCAACCCTCGCTGGAAAACGCCGCCCACCCTGAGAAACTCCGGCGTGTCGTCATCGAGCCGTTGTCGCGTGTGGAAGGTCACGGCAAGGTGACGCTGCTGCTCGACGAACAGGGTCACGTCGAGCAGGCGCGGTTGCACATCGTCGAATTCCGCGCGTTCGAAAAATTCATCCAGGGCCGGCCGTACTGGGAAGTGCCGGTGATGGTGCAGCGGCTGTGCGGCATCTGCCCGGTCAGCCACCACCTCGCGGCCTGCAAGGCACTGGACCAGGTGCTCGGCGCCACCGTCACGCCGACGGCCGAGAAGATGCGCCGGCTCATGCACTATGGCCAGATCCTGCAGTCGCATGCGTTGCACTTCTTCCACCTGTCGTCGCCGGACCTGCTGTTCGGCTTCGATTCGGACGCCGCGCGCCGCAACATCGTCGGTGTCGCGGCTGCATTCCCGGAGATCGCGCGGCAGGGCGTGTTGCTGCGCAAGTACGGGCAGGAAGTCATCCGCCATACCGCAGGCAAGCGCATCCACGGCACGGGCTCGGTGCCCGGCGGCGTCAACAAGAACCTGAAGCTCGCCGAGCGCGACGAGTTGCTCGCCGACATCGAGCAGACGATCGCCTGGAGCCGCGACTCGGTGCAGATCGTGCGCCGGCTGTTCGAGCAGAACCTGGGTCTCTACCGCACGTTCGCAACCTTCCCGGCGAGCACGCTGAGCCTGGTGCGCAACGACGGTGCGATGGACCTGTACGACGGCGGGCTGCGCGCGCGCGACGCCGAGGGCAACAGGCTGTTCGACCACGCGCCGTACGACCGCTACTGGGAACGCATCATCGAGGACGTGAAAGCCTGGTCGTACATGAAGTTCCCGTACTTCAAGGAGCTGGGAGCGGAGGCGGGCTGGTACCGCGTCGGTCCGCTCACGCGGGTCACGCAGTGCGATTTCATCCCGACCCCGCTCGCAGAAACCGAGCGTCGCGAATTCCTGGCCTTCGACGATGGCCGCGCCGCCAGGTCGACGCTCGGCTTCCACTGGGCACGCATGATCGAGATGCTGCACGCGGCCGAAGCCATTCGCGACCTGCTGCACGATCCAGACCTGCAGGGTGCCGAACTGATGGCGAAGGGCGAGCGCCAGCCGCGCGGCGTGGGTGTGATCGAGGCACCGCGCGGCACGCTGATCCATCACTACCGCGTCGACGAGCAGGACCAGGTCGTGCGTGCGAACCTCATCGTCTCGACGACGCACAACAACCAGGCGATGAACGTGGCGATCCGCGAAGTCGCACGCCGCTACCTCGACGGTCGCCAGTTGACCGAAGGGCTGCTCAACCACATCGAAGTGGCCGTGCGTGCGTTCGACCCGTGTCTTTCGTGCGCGACACATGCGGTCGGCAAGATGCCGCTCGCCGTGCAGTTGCTCGAGGCGGACGGCACCGTGGCCGACACGAGAACCCGCGGATGACGATCGCGCCGACACTGGTCTTTGCCGTCGGCAACTTGAGCCGCGGGGACGATGCCGTCGCGCCCCTGCTGGCCGAGCGACTCATGGCCGCCGAGCTTCCGGGTGTCGAAGTGCTGGTCGACTTTCAGCTGCAGGTCGAACACGCACTCGATCTCGACGGCCGCGCGCGCGTGATCTTCGTCGACGCCTGTGTCGATGCCGAGGCGCCCTACGTCGAGCGTCCCGTCGTCGCCGATGCCGGCTTCGCGCACACGAGCCATTCGCTCGCGCCGGCACAGGTGCTCGAGACGTATCGACGAGTCACCGGTGCCACGCCGCCGCCGGCGCTGCTGTTCGGCGTGCGCGCGCGCAGCTTCGAACTCGGCGCCGGGTTGTCACCCGACACCGAGTGTGCGATCGAGACCGCGTGGCCGCGACTGCTGGAGCTCTGCCGCGGCTGAGGCCGCTCAGGTGCCGGACAGCATATCGAGGCGAACCTGCTGGCTTTGTGACGAGTACGTGCAGCCCAGTGAGCGCGTGTCGCCCGCCGGCATGCGCGCCCGCAACTGCATGCGATAGCCGCCGGCAATCGGCACGGCCGCGTTCTGCTGCAGGATGCGCGCGCCGCGGCGCTGCACTTCCTTGATGCAGGCCTGCTCGGCCTGCGCCGCGCTCGAGCCACCCGACCAGCCGCCGCCGTTTCCGTTGCCCGTGCGTTCGAACTGCGCCATGCAACCGTTGGTCACCCACACCACGCCTTCGCGCGTGCCCCAGGTCGAGCCCTGCCGGCAGCGGCCCGACGAATACTCGCGCACGAGGCGGGCCGAATTGCCGCGGCCGATGCTGCACTCCTGCAGGCGGCCATCCGTCGAGCGGCAGTCGAAATAATTCTGGTTGCCGCCTCCGCTGCCACTACCGCCACCGTTGCCGCGCACCTTCGCGAAGCGCGCGCGACAGCCATCGGTCACCCAGATCACGCCATTGCGGGTGCCCCAGGTGGAGTTCTCGCGGCAGCGCCCGTTGCTCAGGTCGCGCTCCAGGCGGCCGAAGTAGCCCGACCCGATCTGGCATTCGCGGTAACGGCCGCCGTCAGACGAGCAGTCGACGAGGTTCGAGCCGCCGCCGCCGGTGCGGGTGACTTCGAACTTGGCACGGCAGCCGTTGTTGACCCAGATGCGGTCGCCACGCTGGCCCCAGCTCTGGCCTTCGACGCAACGCGCGTCGGACAGACGCTTCACGAGTACGGCGCGGCCGTTCACCGGCAGCTGGCACTCGCGGTATTTCATGTCGACCGAAGCGCAGTTGAACTGCATGCGATCGTCGCCGCCGTCGTCGTAACCCCAGCCGAATCCGTAGAGATTGACGTCGCCCGAGCTGGTCTGGACGAAACAGGAACCGTTCGTGATTTGCCCGCGTTGGTTGCGCACGCGCAGATCGATCGACCAACCGTCCCGGAACTGCTGGAAGTTGCTCGTGTCCAACACCGTGAACCCCCGTCGGTTGGCTTCCCGCACGCAGTTGCTCTGGGCAGAGCGGGTCTGTGCGGCGGGCGCCTGCTTGAGCGCCGGCTGGTTGATGGGCGCGCGCGCCATCGGTGCGGCGCTTTCCTGGGCCCGACTGGGCGTGGGCAACGAGGCTGCCAACACCAGCAATGCAGCCATGAACGGACGGGCGATCGAGCGCATGGGGGTCACTCCGAAGGGGTCGTCAAAGCATGACAACGTTTGCGAAGCGACATCGTTGACCGAATACCCGCGGCCCCGCAACCCGTTGCCACTGCCTGGCGGATCGAACTCGTTGCTGCGCCGCCGCACGCGCCGACCTCGCCCGGATCTCGTTTTTATGCGGCAGCGCACGGAAAGAAGGCTTATGGATCAGTTACTTGGTTGAAAGTAACTATGCCGCGGCCCGGCCCGGCCGCTAAACTGTCTGTCGAATGACTACAACATATGAAGCCGAACGGAACCCCCTGATGCACAACGACACCGACACCGTCGCGCGCGCTCCCGAGCATGCTCCAATCAACTGGGTCACGATGATCCTGTTCACGGCATTGCCGCTGGCCGCGGTCACCGTGGTGCCGTGGTATGGCTTCGCGCACGGTTTCAGCACGGCAGCCTTCGTGCTGATGCTCGTGTTCCTGTGGGCCTGCGGCATCTCGATCACCGCCGGCTACCATCGCTTGTGGGCACACCGCGCCTACAGCGCGCACTGGTCGGTGCGCACGTTCCTGATGCTCTTCGGCGCCATGGCGCTGCAGAACAGCATCCTGATCTGGGCGTCGCAGCACCGCACGCACCACCGGTTCGTCGACGACTGGGACAAGGACCCCTACAGCGCAAAGCGCGGCTTCTGGTTCTCGCACATGGGCTGGATCCTGCGGGACTATCCGAGCGGCCTCAACGACTTCTCGAACGCGCGCGACCTCGAGCGCGACCCGATCGTCAGGTTCCAGCACCGCTTCTACGTGCCGCTCACGGTCTTCATGAACTTAGGCGTGCCGCTGCTCGCGGGCTGGGCCGTCGGCGATGTCTGGGGCGTGTTCCTGCTCGCGGGCATCGTGCGGCTGGTGCTCAACCACCATTTCACCTGGTTCATCAACTCGCTGGCCCACATGTGGGGCACACAGCCGTACACGGACGAGAACTCGGCGCGCGACAACCCGGCGCTGGCCTTTCTCACGTACGGCGAGGGTTATCACAACTTTCACCACATCTTCCAGAACGACTATCGCAACGGCGTGAAGTGGTGGCAGTTCGACCCGACCAAGTGGATCATCGCGAGCCTGTCGTTGGTCGGGCTCGCCAACAACCTCAAGCGCGTCCCGGACCTGTGGATTCAGCGCGCGCAGGTCACCATGCAGTTCAAGCGCGTCGAACGGGCGCTCGAGGCGCGGCGCAATCGGGCGGGTGACGAGCACGTCGATCGCCTGAAAGCCCGAGTCGCGGAAGAGTACGCCGCCTTCCGCAAGTCGCTCGAGGAATGGGCCAAGGTCCGCGACCAGTGGGTAGCCGATCGCAAGCAGCGCCTGTTGCAGCGCTGGGAAGAGACCAACTTCCGACTTCGGCTGAGGCAGATCGAGCAGGGGCTGCACCTGCAACGCCGCCGGCTGCGCGCGATGAGCAAGGCGTCGCTGGCTGCCTGAAGAAAGGGGTCAGGGGTTAGGGGTTAGGGGTTAGTCGGATAGTCGTCTCGTCTTTTCGTCACAGGAAAGGTTTGGCGCGTTCGAGCAGCTCGTCGAGACCCGGCTCGTCCGGATTCCATGGTTTGCCGGGATGGATGACCGAGACCTGGCAACTCTCGGCCGCCTCGACCAGTTGCCGGTAACTGCCTGCTTTCAGGTCGACGATATACGCTTGCTTGTTCTGGTCGTAGGCGAACATCTTCGGGCTGGCAAGCGTGCATTCATTGCAGCTCGAGCAGCGCAGGGTCTCGATGTACGCCGTATCGGGATTCGGTGCGGCCTCGATTTCCGCTTCCGCCGTGACTGCAGTCGCCGCGGCAATCGGCGACGGATCGGTCGGGGCCGCAGGTGTGCCGGCTGGCGCAGGTGACCCCGCTTCGACGGCACGCTGCTGCTCCCAGAGGGCTTTCGCGCGCGCCAGCAGCGCCTCAGCGCGTGAATCATGAATGCCGCCGAGTTCCTGGAGCCGATGCCAGGCCTCGCGGCAACGCTGGGAGGCACGCATCATCTTTTCGTCGACGACGACCCGGCACAACAGGTCCGCTTCGTCGACCGCAAGGACGCAAGGCAAGCTGGTCGCGGCATCGGCCGGCGGGGACTCCAGCCACTGCCGGGCGTCGATCAGGCCTTCGCCCCACTGAGCGCGCGGCACGACGGCGAAATGTTGACTGTGACGCCGGTCGGCGAGCAGGAAATCGGCGAACGTGAATGCCACTTCCTCCGTCACCGCCTGGAGGTCCTGATCCGCATACGTCAGGGTCTCGAGCGGCCAGTCGAGGTCCGGTTGCGGATTGTTTTCGAGTGAGAAGCGGGCAGCGGTGTCGGCGCCCCTGCGCGGGTCGTAGCTGAATGCCGGGAAAGCTCGCGACTGCATGGCCGCTGCGGATGCGAGATAGCCGGGCAGGGCGCTCTCGCCGTCCGCCGGGGCGTAAACACTGAAGAGCGCCGGGCCTGCATGATGCAGGCCCCGCTGGATGCCGTCACGCATCTGCAGGAGATTGGACGCCGTACTCTGCAATACGAACACGTCGCCGAACGTCATTGCCATGGCCGCCAGTTGACTGCCGCGCATGCCGAACGAAAAGCGACCCTGGCCCGGCGCCGCCTCTTCCAGGAGGTCAGGGACCTCCAGCAGCACCTTGACTGGCATACCTGATGACAAGGCATTGCTGAGGTCGGCCTGCACGCCGGGCGCGTCGCTGCCTAGCGTCACGAGATAATCCGGGAAGAACTGCAGTTCCGTCGCAGTCAAATCCTGGCTTTGCATGTGGTCGAAAATCAGGCCGTGCACTTGCTCGTCAAACTGTCCTTCGACTTCGAGTTCCGCCAGGTCCAGCGCCTTCAACAACGACAGCATGCCGGGCAGGCGATTGCGGTAGGAGTCCAGCGCAGCAGCCATGTCGTCGAACTCGAAGCCACCATTGTCCGCTGCCCTGGCGCCCGGTTCGCCGGGCATGGCGAAGAGCGCCTGCTCGCGCAGCACACGCAGTGCCCACTCGATGCGTGCACGACGCGCTGCATCCAGGCCGCCTTGACCTGTCGTGCCCGACAGCAGCTTCGACATCGCCGCGAAGTCGAACAAAGCCTGGTGCGAGCCTCCAAAGGTCTGCTGCAGGTTCGCTGCCTGAAAGGCGACGGCCGATCGCGCGAAGTCTGCCCGGAGGATGCCCTCGAGACGCAGGACCAGCGCATCGATGCGACTGCGTGCAGCCTGCGCCTTCTCGCGTTGCACCACGGCCCACGCGTGCCGCAGGAACCGGGACGGTAACCGGGAATCGCATGCGGCCAGTTCGCCATCGACCGCCAGTGCGTCACGCACGGTCGTCATTTCGCGCCGCCACGAATCATCGACGGCGGCACCAGCGACAGCCCTGTCCCAGGCCTGCCGAATCGTGCCCGGCGCTCCTGCAGCAACGGATTGCCGGATCAGGCGCTCGACATGCAGCGCGCGCTTGCGCATTGCCTCGCCTCGCGCGCCCGGCGGCGCTGCTGCTCGCAATGCGCCATCGACGGCGGCGGTGAGGGAGACGACGTACTCCCCGGGTCCTGTCGCGAGCACGATGGGGAAATCGTGTCGAATCGACTCCATATTGCGGTAACGGGCCAGCAAGGCGGGTCGCAACCCGGCCGGCAACAGGTGTTGTGCTCCGGCCTCGTCCGGCTGGTGGCCCGTGAGATGGAAGACGACCTGAGACCTGAGCTGACTGTCCATGGTTACTGCGGCCAGACGGTGAATTTATCGAACTCGCCCTCGAGTGCGCTGCGGACTTCCGCCGCCGAGCGCAACTTGCCCGCACCCCGCAAGTCCTCGTAACAAGGCACTTCCGGGTTGCGATAGAGGATCCCCACCGGGATCGGGTCTTCGGACGATGCAATTTCGCGGGCACGATTGATGTCGGCCGGGTCGTGCGCAAGCTGGTTACGGTAGATCTTCTGCAGGGCCGGGCTGATGCGAATGCCGTCGGCATGGGTGAGCATCTGCATGCGCTGCGGATCGTGCACCCACGGCTCGAACATGTTGCCGACGAATTCCGGGCAACGTTGCAGGATGCGCACGAACGAGAAGCCGCGATGCCGGTACGCGGCCGTCAGGATCTGGAACAGCGACTCGGGTATCCAGTCCACGGCCTGCGCAACGAACGAGACGTTCTGCACGCCCAGCGTGACCGTGAGCGGGCTCAGGGCATCGAGATAGGAACCGCGCGGCGTCGTGTTGCTCTTGGTGCCGAGCGGCGACGTCGGAGAAGCCTGCTTCTTGGTCAGGCCATAGATGTGGTTGTCGTGCAGCAGCACCGTGATGTTCATGTTGTAGCGGATCGCGTGGATCCAGTGCGCGGCGCCAATGCTGCAGCAGTCGCCGTCGCCGGTATTGACGAAGACGTGCAGGTCGGGGCGCGCGAACTTGATGCCCTCGGCGATCGGCAGCGCGCGGCCGTGGATGCCGTGAAAGCCGTACGTCCGCATGTAGTGCGGCAGCCGGCTCGAGCACCCTATCCCTGAGACGAAGACGGTCTTCTCCGGTCGCAGGTTCTCGTCGCGGCACAGGCGTTGCATCGCCGCGAGGATCGCGTTGTCGCCGCAGCCCTTGCACCAGCGGGGCACGCCGCCCTGGTAGTCCTCGAGCGCATGGTTCTCCTGGGCAAGATGGTGCAGGCACAGCGTCGTGGCGCTCATCGCGAAGTCTCCAGGCGCGTCAGGCGTCCCCGCAGCGCGGTATAGACCGTTCCCGGCTTGATCGGCCGGCCGCGCACTTCGGTCCAGCAGTCCACGTCGACGAGATAGCGCGACCGCAGCAACATCGCGAGCGCGGAGTAGCGACGATTGGACTCGTCGATCAGCGGATCGTCCGGGTCGTCGGCCCAGTTGCCTTCGACGGTGATCACCTTGCGGAACCCTCGCAGGATTTCACCGATTCCGGGCTGCATCGGTTGCAGGAACGTCAGGTGCGTGGAAGAGACGCGGTGACCTTCGGCGCGTAACCGTGCCACGGCTTCCTCGATGGCACCTTTGGTGCCGCCCCAGCCGACGACGAGCAACTCGCCCTCGCGTTCGCCAAACACCGGGGGCGGCGTGAGCATCTTCTGCAGCGTCGCGAGTTTCATGCTGCGCGCATGCATTCCCTGCTCGTTGATCTCAGGGTCGTAGGCGACACGGCTGTGGCGATCGTGCGCGAGCCCGGTCAGCGTGTGCATGCCGTTCGGCTGCCCCGGGACGAAACGCCGGCTGAGGCCGGTGACCGGATCCCAGTCGTAAGGCTTCATGCCCTCCGGCACCGGATTCTGGTCGACCGGCGGAGCGAGCCATTCAGTGGAGAATTGCGGACGCGGAAACGGCTGCTGAGCCGTCGCCAGGCTGGCATCCGACAGCACGACGACGACCATGTTGAACGTTTCGGCGAGACGTCGCGCGGTGATCATCGAATAGAAGCAGTCCTCGATCGTGCCTGGCGCCATGACGACCTTGGGTGCGTCGCCGTGACTGCCGAACATGACCGTGAGCAGGTCGCCCTGCTCGACCTTGGTCGGTTGTCCCGTGCTCGGGCCTCCGCGCTGGACGTTGACGACGACGAGCGGGATTTCTGCCATGACGGCGAGACCCAGCCCTTCCTGCTTCAGCGAATAGCCTGGCCCGGAGGTGATCGTTACGGCGACCCTGCCGGTGTAGGAGGCGCCAATGGCGAAGGCGCACGCCGCGATCTCGTCCTCGGCCTGGTGCACGATGCCACCCGCGCGCTCGAAAACGTCGCTGAGGTAGTGCGATGCGGACGTGGCCGGTGTGATGGGGTACATCGCGCAGATGTCCATGCCCGAGGCGAGCACACCGAGCGCGATGGCCGTGTTGCCGTTGATGACGACCTGCGGCTCTGTCGCCTTGACCGCGGGCACCCGGTATTTGAAGTCGAGGTTCGACTCTGCCCATTGCCAACCGGCTTCGAGCAAAGCCACGTTCGACGAGATGACCTTCGCATCCTTCTTGCCGAAGATGAACGCAATCTGGTCGCGCGCAAGGTCCATGTCGAGGCTGTAGATGTTGCAGAGCATCCCGAGCACGAACATGTTCTTGCCCTTGCGCGGGTCGGAGACGAGCGAGCGGCACTCCGTCTCCATGGGCACTTCGTATACCCGGTAGCCTTCGGTGACGAGCCGGTCGCGGGTCTCCGCGTACTGGCCGGCGATCTTCGCGTCGTCGTGCTTCGCCCACATGTTCTCGAGCAGCACGATGCAACCGGACTTGAGTTCGCCGGCGTTGACCCGGCCCAGCAGCACCTGCTCGTTGAACGCCACCGCGATATCGACTTCGTCGCCGCCGTTCGTGACCTGGTGTGAGCCGATGCGGATACGGTTGCCACTCGCTCCCGCGACGCTGCGCGCAGGAGGCTGGATTTCCGCCGGGATGATCTCCACGGTCCACACACCGTTACCCATGCGCGCGGCAATCGAGCCGAATGACTGGCCGCATTTCTGCGCGCCTTCGCCCGAGTCGCTCATGATCTCGATCACGTGTTGATCGAGCGTCTGCAGGTGTTTGGAGACGGTCGCGGCCGGGCCGGTTCGGGCGACATTGGCGCGCGCGGGCAGGGGTGTCACTGCATTCATGGTGAATTCACCTTGGCACGCGGATGCGGGCAAAGCCGCTCTCCGCACGATCGATGCCGAACATCCGGGAACCCTGCTCCGCCGCGGCATCGCAATACACGTGGTCCGTGTCGCGCAGGCCGAGGAACGCTTTCATTGCGCGGGCGGCGCGACGCCCGGCGCCCATGGCTTCGATGACGGTGGCGGCCCCCGTCACGATGTCGCCGCCGGCAAAGACCCCTGGAATCGACGTGGCGAGGATCGCATCCGTGGCGATATAGCCGCGGTGATCGAGTTTCAATTTCGACGTCTGGCCGATGATCGGGTTGGCATTGGTGCCAATGGCATAGACCACCATGTCGGCCTCGATCTCGAATTCGCTGCCGGCTTCTGGCACAGGTCGCCGCCGCCCGGAGGCGTCCGGTTCGCCGAGCGTCATGCGGATGCAGCGCACGGCGCGGACGTTGCGCTTGCCGTCGTCCAGCAGCTCGACCGGGCTGGCGAGCCAATGGAATTCGATCCCTTCCTCTTCGGCGTGGTGGATCTCCTCCGCACGGGCAGGGGCCTCGGCACGGCTGCGCCGGTACAGGCAGCAGACGCTCTCGGCGCCGAGGCGGCGGCTCACGCGCAGTGCGTCCATCGCCGTATTGCCTGCGCCGATGACGGCCACGCGCCTGCCCGGCTGCAAGGGCGTGTCGTATTCCGGGAACTCCCGCGCATGCATGAGGTTGCAGCGCGTCAGCAGTTCGTTGGCCGAGAGCACGCCATTCAGGGATTCCCCGGGAATCCCCATGAAGCTCGGGTAGCCCGCGCCGGTGCCGACGAACACCGCATGGAATCCCATCTCGTCGACCATCTGCTCGATCGTGAAGAGGCGCCCGACCAGTGTGTTGCACTCGAAGCGGATGCCGAGCGCCTCGAGCTTCGCAATCTCTGCATCGACCACTTTGTTCGGCAGGCGGAAGTCCGGAATTCCGTACTTCAGTACGCCGCCGGGCTCCTGGAAAGCCTCGAAGACCGTGACTTCGCAACCCGCCTTGGCCATGTCTGCCGCACATGCCATGCCGGCGGGTCCGGAACCGACGATGCCCACCTTGAACCCGCTGGGCTGGATATACGGCACGTTCGACCAGCGTTCGCGGATCGCCATGTCGCCGACCCAGCGTTCCAGCCTGCCGATGGCCACCGGCTCGAGGGTGTCGCCGACCGTGCAGGATCCCTCGCATTGCGATTCCTGCGGACACACACGTCCGCACACGGCGGGCAACAGGTTCGTCGAGGTGATCACGTCATACGCACCGCGATAGTCGCGGGCCGTGATGCGCTGGATGAAGTCGGGAATCATGACGCCCACCGGGCATCCCGCGACGCAAGGTTGCTCGGGGCACATGAGGCAGCGCTCCGCCTCCAGTTGCGCGTCCTCGACCAGGTAACCCTGGTTCACTTCGTCGAAATTGCAGACGCGCTCGCCCGGATCCTGTTCGTGGGCAGGCGTGCGCGCCTGCGGGATCATCCGTATCGTCTTCTTCTTCGGCCTCGCATCGTCTGGCATGAAAGCGTCACTCCGCTACGACTGGCTGCGCCTCGATGTTGCGCATGCGGCAGTTCTCGTCAAAGCGCTCAGCTGCGGCACGCTCGGTCGCGCGGTAACGCTGCAGGCGAAACATGAGATCGTCGAAGTCCACCCGATGACCATCGAAGTCGGGACCATCGACGCAGGCGAACTTGACCGTGTCGCCGACCTTCACGCGGCATCCGCCGCACATGCCCGTGCCGTCCACCATCACCGGATTCAGGCTGACGATCGTGCGGATGCCTTTGGCGCGAGTGGCTTCGGCACAGCCCTTCATCATCACGGGCGGGCCGATGGCCACGCATTCGTCGATGTCCGGGTGGTTCGAAATCGCCAGCCGGATGCCTTCGGTGACCAGGCCCTTGATGCCTGCGGAACCATCGTCGGTGCAGACGATGAGTTCGTCGCAGGTGGCGCGAAACTTGTCTTCCCAGAACATCAGGTCGCGATTGCGGAACCCGAGGATGCCGATCACATAGGCGCCGCTCTCCTTGTAGCCTCGCGCCTGCGGAAAGACGGGCGCGACTCCGAGCCCACCGCCGACGCACAGGACCTTGCGTGCCTGGCCGATGTGACTGGGAACACCCATGGGGCCGACGAGTGCGACGAGGCGGGTCCCGACGCGGCAGTCGCGCTGCATTTCGCGCGTCGTCTTGCCGACCGCCTGGATGACCAGTGTGACGGTGCCGCGCGTGCGATCGAAGTCGGCGATCGTCAGTGGTATGCGCTCACCGTGCTCGCTCGCCATGACGATGACGAACTGCCCGGGGCGGGCCGCCCTGGCCAGCTGCGGATGCTGTACCTCGAGCAGGAACGTAACGTCAGAGAAGTCCTGCCGGGCTACGACCTCGTACCCGGCAATGCGCGCCTGGTCCATCGTGCTCCCCCTGTCCTGCTGCGTTTTTGCTCCAAGGCCGCACCGGACACAATGAGGGTAATTGCCGATTCAGGCACGCGGTGGCGCAGCGCTGCGCGCCGTGCCGACCAGGGCCGGTCAACAGGCCCTAGAACCTGACCTCGAATCCGGCCTGCACCAGCCGAGGCATGCCGGGAATCAGTCCACGGCTCATGTCGGCGACGTACAACTCGTCGCCCAGGTTCTTCGCGGCCGCGAACACCGTGCAGTTGCAGGCCGCCAATGTGTAATTCGCCGTCAGGTTCCAGACCGTATAGCCCGGCATTTCGCCACGCTGCCCGTTCGCGATGACCGCGACCGTGTTGAGATCGTCGGTGAAGGACGCGCTGGTGTAGACGCCTTCGAGCGCAACCTCGAGACCGTAGCCGGTGCGCACACCGACCGTGCCGGCAAGCAGGTGCTCGGGCGCGTAGGGCAGTCGATTGCCGGTCACCTTGACGGCGCCGAAGCCGGTCACGTTGCTGTATCGCTCGCCGACGTATTCCGCATCGGCGAGCCACGTGTAGGCCGCGCGCGCGAAGATCTCCACGGGCCACTCGACAACGGCCGTGCTGGAGGCATTGCCCGCCAGTTCGATGCCCTGTTGCAGGGTTTCGCCAGCACTCGTGAGCGCCGCGCCCGATCCCCCCGCGACGCTCGCAGGCACGATCTGGTTTTCGAAGTCCATGCGGAACAGCGTGGCCTCGTAGAAGAGCCCGTCCCGTGGCTTGGCCCGCACGCCGAGTTCGTAATTCCACGACAGTTCCGCGTCGAGATCGACGCTGCCACCCGCGGCGGTCACGATGTCCGCCACGCCCGGCGGCGCGAAACCGCGATGCACGCCGGCGAACACGACCGTTTCCGGCAGCACTTCAAGCGTCGCGCCGAGCCCGGGGATCACCTCGTCGACGGTGGATTTGCCGCTGGCGCCGGCCAGATTGTCGGTGCGTTCGTAGTCGACGTGCTCGAAGCGCACGCCGGGAGTGACCGTCCAGCGGCCGAAGTCGAAGCGGTTCTGCACGAAGGCGGACATCGCCTCGACCGTGCGGTCGCTGTCTTCGCGAATGCCGGCATTGGGCCCGCTTCCCGGTGCTCGCGAAGTCGGTGTGTCGCCGTTGGCCTGGACCCGGAATTGATCCTCGACGTGATACCGGACGCCCGCTTCGGCGACATTGTCCACGCTGAACAGGCCATGCTGTACCGCTACCCGCGGCTCGAGACCGGCCGTCCAGTATTGGCGCAGGCGGCCTTCATTGCCGCACGTCGAATGGAGATTCGCCATTCCGGCGCACGCCGGATCGCTCGCATCGTTCGGACGTTGCGCCGAATTGCTCGACTGCCGCCACCAGTCGCGGTTGAAGTAGGTGTAGTAGGCATTCGTCGTGAACGTCACCGCGGGACCCAGCTCCAGGCGATGGGTGGCCGACGTGCCGAATCGCTGCGCATCCATCTCGTCGTCGCGGAAAGGGTTCTGGTACGGATCCGCCTGCCATTCGGCCAGCGTGAGCCCCGAGTACGTCACCTGCGACGTCTCGTCGTAATAGCTCGCACGGACGGTGACGGCTTGCCGGACGCTCAGTTCATGCACCACTTTCAGGTTGATGTCGCCGACCTCGAAGTGCATGTTGTCGCGCGCGCCGTCCGTTTCCTTGTAGGTGCCGTGCGCGATCAAACCGGTGTCGCCGAAGGTGTCTCCCACCACGCCATGGACTTCGCGGAAGTCATTGTTGCCGAACGAAGCGACCAGCCGTCCCGCGCGGTCCGCCGGCACCGGTGGCGTGATGTAGTTGATCACCGCGCCGACGGTATGCGGGCCGTAGGCGATCTGGCCGGAGCCTTTCAGGATTTCGATCCGGTCGAATCGTTCGACCGGCGGGTGGTAGTAGGTCGCGTTGTCGCCATACGGGGCATAAGCGATCGGGATCCCGTCCTCGAGCAGCAGCACCTTGCTCGACCGTGTCGGGTTCAGGCCGCGCACCCCCAGGTTCGGTCGCAGACCGAGGCCTTCCTCGTCGCGCGCGAACACCCCCGGCACCTTGCGCATCGCTTCGTTGATGGTGAAAACGCGCGACTCCGTGAGGACGTCCGCGTCGATCACCGTGGCGGAGCCCGGAATCGAGTCGAGCCGGATGCGGTCGCCGATCACGGTGATGACGGGTTCCAGCCCCTGCGCGCTGGTCGGCACGGCGTCATCGGCTTCCGTTGCGGCAGTGGCGAACAGGGCGCCGGTCACGGCCAGACCGAGCAGTGAGCGATGGGTCGATGCCCTTAAAACGGGAGGGGAAGGCAGGTTGGCCAGGCGGGCGAGGTCGCGCATGCAGTGTCCGACGGGTGAATCGATACTGGCGGCGACTCTGCTGAACCTGCAGGTTGATGTCAATGCGAATCAGTCGCATTCGTGTTAAGTAATTCCCACCAGCCTTCGGGAAGACCTGTCTCGCGGGCCTCACGCACGTTAGGCTTACGGCCTGTTCCAACGTCTCGAGTCCGCCCATGCCCTCGTTCGACATCGTGTCCGAACTCCCCATGAACGAAGTGACCAATGCCGTCGACCAGGCCTCGCGCGAGGTCGGCCAGCGCTTCGATTTCAAGGGAACGAATGCAAAGTTTGAGTTGAAAGACCACGTCATCACGTTGTCAGCCCCGGCAGACTTTCAACTAAAACAAATGATTGAAATCCTCAAGCTGAAGCTGGCCAAGCGCGGCATCGACGTGGCGTGCCTGAAGATCGACGAGCCCGTGATCACGGGTCAGACGGCGAAGCAGATTGTCACGCTGCGCGAGGGGATCGAGACCGAACTCGGCAAAAAGCTGCAGCGCCAGATCAAGGATTCGAAGCTGAAAGTACAGGCGGCCTTGCAGGACAAGCAGGTGCGCGTGACAGGCAAGAGCCGCGATGACCTGCAGGAAGCAATGGCGCTGGTGCGGAAGGGCGACCACGAACTGCCGCTGCAGTTCACCAACTTCCGCGACTGACCGCCGGCAGGGGCGCCTCGGGATTACGCAGGCGCGGCCGTCAGACGTTGAGGGCGACGCGGATCTTGTCCACCAGGTCCTCGCCGCCGTGCTGGCGGACGTGCTCGATCACGATCGGACCGAATTTCTTGGCAGTGGGGATGTCGACGCCCAGCTCGGCGAACGACGCAGCCAGGCCTGCCCAACGGCCGGCGGTCGACTTCCTGCCGCCGAACAGCGAGCCGATGCCGCCGGCGAGCGAGCTCAGCGCGCTCGGCGGCGGCGCATTCTTGAGCAGCTTGTCCGCGCCAGGCATGTCGGTGACGAACGCCTTGAAGTCTTTCGGGCTCAGGTTCTGCTGGCCTGCCCGCAGCAGCGCCACGACGCCGCCACGGGCCTGGTCCCTGGAGACGCCCAGGTCTTTGGTGAGCTTGCGGAGCAGGTCGTCCATCGCGGTCACTCGGGTGGGGCGAACCGGACTGATTCTACGTCAAGCGGGCTGCCAGACCAGCGCCACATCGGTGACCTCCGTGTCGGACTTGCGGGCCTTGATCGCGGCCGTCTGCACGGCGATCGCGCCGGCATCGAACTTCGATTCGAGCGCTGCAATCTCGTCCGCCAGTTCCGACTCCAGCGCGGCGTGCTGCTGCTGCAGTGCCGTCACGTCAGCCTCGGCATGCGTGACGTCAGTGCGTTCCTTGCCGATCCGGCCCACGCTCCTCGCCGCGGACGACGCCTTGCCGAACACGCCGCTGCGCCGGCCGCCGAACAGCGCCCCGAGCAGGCTGCCCCCCACGCTGAGCGCAGACGACATCGTCTGCTGGCTGGCCTGCTCCTGCTCACGCACCAGTTTCTGTTCGGCCTTGCGCGCCCGGTCCTCGAGCGCGTCGAGCTTCGCCGCGTACTTTCTGCGCAATGCATCGACGGCGTCGTCGCGCTGCTCGCGCACGACCTGCGCGATGCGGGCACGGAATTCACTCTCGGTGCCGCCGGGCGCCGACGTCAGCTTGAGGTCGGGGCAACGCAGGACCGACAGCGACGACGTGCGGTAGATGTGGTCTGCCAGCGACTTGCCGTGCTGCGCGAACGCCTTGGCCGCGAGCACGCTGCCCGGCACGTCCGCGAATGTCGCGTTCGGAGCCGGCGCGTCGAGCAACTGGATCGCATCGGCGTTGCAGAGTTCGGCGACCTCCCAGGCGGGGCCCTGCGCGGTCAACGGCGCGAGGCAGTACCAGTTCTCCCAGGCGTCGAGTCCAGCCTTCGCGTCGACGAAGTGCGCACGCACGCGGGCGCCAATGCGCGGCTCGTACTCGACGCCCTGGTTGCCCGCAGCCGCCAGGAATTTCTCCGGGACGCCGGCGGGCACGATGGGACGACTGCCGGAGGCTGCCGTTGTCGTCGCGGGCGGCGCTGCTGCGCGGTCGGCACCCGTCACGGACGTCGCCGTGGGTGCCGGCGCGAAGGATCTTCCGCCGTCGGACGCGGCCAGCTTGGACAGCTCGGCCGACGTCAGCGGGCCGCGCAGGTACGACAGCGCCCAGCGCGTGCGCAGCAGCACGGGTGCCGCGTCGTGCACGTTGCGCATCAGGAACGTGCGCTGTGGCAGATTGGACATTGCCGCTTCGAGTTGCGATTTGTCCATGCCACCCGCCGAATCGCTGCCGAGCAGGCCTTCGATCACGCGCGCCTTGTCGCGCTCCGTCTGCAGGCGGCCGATGAACCAGGTGCCGGCGTTGCCCAGGCCCTTGTAATCGAGGTCCACGGGGTTCTGCGTCGCCAGCACCACCCCAAGTCCGAACGCGCGCGCCTGCTTCATCAGTGTCAGCATCGGCAGCTTGGAGGGTGGCATCGCGCTGGGTGGGAAGAAGCCGAACACTTCATCCATGTAGAAGATCGCGCGCAGGCTGGTGGTGCCGGACTGGCGGCGCATCCACGCGACCAGCTCGTTCGTGACCAGCGTCACGACGAACATGCGTTCGGCATCGTTCAGGTGCGCGATCGAGATGATCGCGATGCGCGGCTTGCCGTTCGCATCGTAGAGCAGTGACTGGATGTCGAGCGCGTCCCCTGCGAGCCAGGCCTCGAACCCTGGCGATGCCAGCAGGCCATTGATGCGGAGCGCGAGATCCGTGCGGTCCTTCGCCGGGAAGAAACTCTCGACGTCGAACACCCCGACCTTGTCGAACGGCGGCTTCTGCACCGAGCGGATCAGCGCGGCGAGATCGAGGCTCTCGCCTTTGCGCCACGCCGTGTCGAGCAGGGCGGACAGCAGGATGAATTCGCGGCTGCGGATCGGGTCGGCGTCGATGCCGAGCAGACCGAGCAGGCCCGCCACGGCAGAGCTGACGCGCTCCTTGAAGGCGGTCGCATCGTGCGCGATCACCGGATCGGGTGCCGAAAACGAACGGAGGATCGACAGCGGCCGTCCGGCATTCGACCCGGGCGTGTAGATGTCGACGGCAGCCGCATCGCGCAGCCGCTGGACGCGCTCGCCGTCCTGGCCCCATTCCTCGAGCCCTTTACGCCACGTCGCTGCCGTTGCCGCTGCGAACTCGTCGACGCTCTGGCCCTTGCGCGAGGCCTCGCCGGCATCGACCCACGGCCTGAAATCCTCCGGCCGCAACTGCGGAAACGTGAGGGCGAGGTTGGCGATGTCGCCTTTCGGGTCGATGACGAGGGCGGGAATGCCGTCGATCGCGGCTTCCTCGAGCAGCGACACGCACAAGCCGGTCTTGCCGCTGCCAGTCATGCCGATGCAGACCGCGTGGGTCGTCAGGTCGCGCGAGTCGTACAGCAGGTCCTCGCCGAGCTGTTGCGTCGCCGGGTCGTACTCCCGGCCCAGGTAGAAGACTCCGAGCTTTTCGTAGGACGGGAGCGGCATGTCGATTTCCTTGGGTCCGCGAGCGCGGTAACGGCAAGTGGCCGACCCGGATGTTACCGAAATGTCACCCCGGAGCGACTGACGGCGTAACCTCGGTTGCCTAGGATGGCCTGAAAATTCAATCAACTCCGTGGCCTGCGCATGTCCATCGCCCTAGACCAGGTGACCAAGCGGTACCAAGGCGTACCCGTCGTCAACGACGTTTCGCTGAACGTGCGGCAAGGCGAATTCCTCGTGCTGCTGGGTCCGAGCGGCAGCGGCAAGAGCACCCTGCTGCGGGCGGTTGCCGGCCTCACCGAAATCGACCACGGCCGCGTGTCGCTGCATGGTCGTGACGTGACGCACGTGAACGCGCGCGCACGGCAGGTCGGCTTCGTCTTCCAGCACTACGCCCTGTTCCGCCACATGACCATCGGCGAGAACATCGAGTTCGCGCTGCGGGTGCGCAAGGTGAAGAGTGCGGAGCGTCGCGCCCGCCGCAAGGAACTGCTCAAGCTCGTTGCGCTCGAGGGCATGGACAACCGCCTGCCCGCGCAGCTGTCCGGCGGCCAGCAGCAGCGCGTCGCCGTCGCCCGTGCGCTCGCGCACCGGCCGGAAGTCCTGCTGATGGACGAACCGTTCGGTGCGCTCGACGCCAAGATTCGGGAGGAACTGCGCCGGACCATCCGCCAGATCCAGCGCGAACTGGACATGACGACCGTGCTCGTCACGCACGACCAGGAAGAGGCGTTTGCGCTCGCCGACCGCATCGGCGTGATGCACCAGGGTCGCCTGCTCGAGTGCGGCAAGCCGGACGATCTCTACACGCGTCCTGCCACGCGCTTCGTCTCCACGTTTCTCGGCGCCGCGAACCTGCTGCTCGGTTATCGCACCACCCGCGGTGTCCGCTTCAATTCCGCACCGGTCGCAAGCGGTGACGTGCCGCGCGAAGTCGTCGCGGTGCTGCGGCCCGAAGAAGTCGAGCTTGGTGTCGCCGAACCCGAGATCAAGTCCAATTTCGTCGGGCATGGCAACGTCGAGGAAGTGCTGTTCGGCGGCGCGGTCGAACGCTTGCGCGTGCGCATGGCGAGCGACGGGCCCGTGCCGGTCGCGCCGGGACGCGACGGTGCGTTGGACCTGGGGTCGCTGCTCGAGGTGTCGCGCACGTTGCCGGAGCAGCGCGAGTTTCCGGTGACCGTGGGCCAGCGCATCGCCGTCGGTGCGCGCCGGATCCACGTGCTGCCGACGCCAATCTCGAGTTTCACGGCGGTGGGTGCCGACGAAGCGGCGGCCCGCGAACTGCACGATTCACCGCTGCTCTCGACGCTGGGCACCCGCATGCAGACCCGGGTCGCCACGCGCATCGGTCGTTTCGATCGTGCTCCGCCCGGCATGCCGGCCATCGCGACCGGCAGGGACTGCGCACAGGCGGCCGAATGGCACCTGGCGCACGGGGCCGTGCAGTTGCTGTGCGTGCCGCCGACGGCGCCGTTGCCGAATCACGTCGTGATCCACACGCTCGATGCCGAATCGCGCCGCGCGACGCTGGCGGTGGCGGCGAGCCTGTTGCGTCACGTCGCCGCCGAAGCGATTTACCTCGGTATCCAGCCGGAGTCCTCGCCGCAATCCGATCGTGGCGCGTACATGCGCGACCTGCTCGATGCCCGCTCTGCGGCGTTGGCGGACCACGGCCTCGACATGCGGACGGAACTGCGTCCCGGTGACGTGGCTGCGGAACTGCAGAAGGAACTCGCGGCCTACGACCAGAGCATGCTCGTGCTCGGGACGTCGAATCCCGCGGCGATCCGCTGGGACTGGCTCAAGGAGTTGCTGGAGAACTCACCCCAGCGCGCGGTGCTGATCGTCAACTCGGCGCGAGCCGAAACGACGCCGGAAGGCTGAGATGGCGTCCTCCTGGTTCCGGCAACCGAGCATCCTCCCGGGCTTTGGCCTCACGCTCGGGTTCACGACGTTTTTCCTGAGCGCGCTCGTGCTGCTGCCCCTGGCGGCCCTCGTCTACAAGACCACCACGATGACGTGGTCGGATTTCGTCGGCACCGTGCTCGACGAGCGTGCGCTCGCGTCCTACCGGCTGAGCTTCGGCGCCGCCTTCATCGCCGCCGTCATCAACGCGTTCTTCGGCTTCATCGTCGCCTGGTCGCTGGTCCGGTACGAATTTCCTGGCCGTCGCCTGGTCGACGCCCTGATCGACCTGCCGTTCGCGCTGCCGACGGCGGTTTCCGGCATTGCGCTGGCCACCGTGTTCTCGCCGACGGGCTGGCTCGGCGTGAAGCTGCAGGAAACCTTCGGGCTGCAGGTCGCCTACACCTGGATCGGCGTGGTGGTCGCGCTCATCCTGATCGGCCTGCCGTTCGTCGTGCGCTCCGTGCAGCCAGCGCTGGTCGAGGCCCAGCGCGACCTCGAGGAGGCGGCCGAGACGCTCGGCGCCGGGCCGTTCACGGTGTTTCGCCGGATCGTCCTGCCGGCCGTGATGCCGGCACTGGTGACTGGTTTCACGATGGCATTCGCCCGGGGCGTGGGCGAATACGGCTCCGTGGTGTTCATCTCGGGCAACCTGCCGCTGAAGACCGAAATCACTCCGTTGCTGATCGTGATCAAGCTCGAGCAGTTCGACTACAACGGCGCCGCGGCACTCGGCTTCGTGATGTTGCTGGTCTCGTTCCTGATGCTGCTCGCGATCAACCTGGTGCAGGGCTGGAGCCGCCGTCGTTACGTGCGGGCGGATCGCTGACATGGCTGGCGCCGCTCCCCGCTTCGAAAAGCGCAGCCACGTCTCGCCGGCCTTGCGGGCCGGACGTGTCGCGCTGATCGCGATTTCGATCGCCTTCCTCGGCCTGTTGCTGCTCGCGCCGCTCGGTGCCGTGCTGTCGCAGGCATTCGCCGAGGGCCTGCGCGTCTTCCTCGAGTCGTTCCAGAACGCGGACACCCTGTCCGCCATCAGGCTCACGCTGTTCACGGCGGCGATCGTCGTGCCCGTCAACACGCTGTTCGGGATCGCGGCGGCCTGGGCAATCGCCAAGTTCGAGTTCAAGGGCAAGAGCCTGCTGATCACGCTGATCGACCTGCCGTTCGCCATCTCGCCGGTCATCGCCGGCCTGGTGTTCGTGATGCTGTTCGGCTCGCACGGCTGGTGGGGGCCATGGCTGCAGGATCGCGACATCCAGGTCATCTTTGCCGTGCCAGGCATCGTGCTGGCGACGATGTTCGTGACCTTCCCGTATGTCGCGCGCGAACTGATCCCGCTGATGCAGCAGCAGGGCAGCGAAGAGGAGGAGGCCGCCATCACGCTCGGCGCTGCTCCCTTCATTACGTTTTTGCGCGTCACCTTGCCCAAGATCCGCTGGGGTCTCATCTACGGCGTGATTCTCTGCAATGCCCGCGCCATGGGAGAATTCGGTGCCGTCTCGGTCGTGTCCGGGCACATTCGCGGCCTGACGAACACCATGCCGCTGCAGGTCGAGATCCTCTACAACGAGTACCTCTTCGTGGCAGCCTTCGCAGTGGCGTCAATGCTCGCGCTGCTGGCGATCGTGACGCTCGTGATCAAGACCTTCGTGGAGTGGCGGGCCGACCGGCGGACGGGTTGATGAACAGGATTGCCGCACACATACGCGCTGGGGGGGCTAGCCTGCGACAGCTCGCGGCGGGGCCGGCGACGCTCGAGCGCACGCTGACGCTGACGCTCGGCGGGCTGGTGCTCGCGGCCATCCTCGTGCTCGCCATCAGCGCCGTGGGTTTGCTGCGCAAGCAGGCAGAGCAGCAGGCCATTTCGCGCGTGCAACTGGCCGGTGTGGCCGCTCGCGAGGATCTGCGACGCCTCAGCGAGGACACGCTCACGACCACGCGCGTGCTGGCCGCCCGCCAGCCATTGCAGCGCTTGATCCGCGCCGGCAACCGCGCGCAGACGGACCTGTTCCTGCGCCGCGCCTGCACGGCGCTGAACCTCGACGCCTGTGCCGTCATCGTCGGCCCGAACGTCATCGCGAGCACCCAGCCCGGGGCCGTGTGGAGCGAGGCGCTCGAAGCCTCGTCCGACCAGGGCGAACGCTTCATGCTGGCTCCCGCCTGGCAGCCCGACGGCTTGATTGGCGCGACGGCACTGCTGCCGAATTTCGTCGACACTCGCGTCGTTGCGCTGCGTTATCTCGATCAGCGCCTGGCAGCGACATTGTCCGAGCAGGCAGGCATGCCGATCCGTCTGGTGCGGCTGTCGAACTGGCTCGACAACGTCGAACCCGACTTCAAGGAACTGCATTCGACGGCCCTGTCACGGGCGGAAAGCGTGGCGCGCCGCATCGAGTCACGCGACCTGTACGCGTCGAGCACCCCGATCTTTGCCTCGACCGGTGAAGGCATCACGCTGCTCGAGGCGCGATTGCCTGCCTCGGAGAGCGATTCCGGGGTGGCACGCGTCGTCCGGCGACTCGGGTGGACGGCGTTCCTGCTGAGCCTTGCCGCGGTGGCGGCGGCGCTGCTGCTCGCGCGACGCATCGTGCGTCCGTTGCAGTCCGTGGCTGAATCGGCGACGCGCCTGGGTCGCGGCGACTTCTCTGCGTCGATCCCCGTCGAGGGCGGCGGACCGGAAGTGGTGGCGCTCGCGCGCACGCTCGAGGACATGCGTCGCCACCTCGTCGAATTGACCGCCACGTTGCGGCGGCGCGAGGCCGATGCGCAAGCGCTGCTGCGCGGCGTCGTCGAAGGCGTGTATGCCGTCGATGCGAACCGCAACGTGAAGTACCTCAACCCGCAGGCGGAACGCATGCTGGGAGTCGAGGCAGCCGCAGCCGTCGGCAAGTTCTGTGGCGACGTGCTGAAGCCTTGCGCCCTGCCCGATGGGCGGCGTCCATGCGACGCAGCCTGCCCGATCGTCGCCTCGCGTGAACACGGTCAGGCGCAGGCGACGGAGTTCCTGCCACGCGCGGACGGCTCCAGGCGCACCGTGATCATCACCAGTGCCGGCATGGTCGACGGCCTGCAGGTGCAGGTCATGCGCGACGAAACCGATCTCGAAGCTGCCCGCCGTGCGCGCGACTCGATCCTGGCCAATATCTCGCACGAATTCCGCACACCGCTCGCTGCACAGCTCGCATCGATCGAGCTGTTGCAGGAAAACCTGCACGAACTGCCGCGCGAGCAGCTGGAAGAACTGGTGACGTCGCTGCGCCGTGGTTCGTTGCGGCTGACGCGGCTGATCGACAACCTGCTCGAAAGCGTCCGCATCGAGTCCGGGCAACTCGCAATCCGGCAGCAGCATCTGCACCTGCACGAAGTGGTGCAGGATGCCGTGGAACTCGTCGGCAGCCTGTTCCCGCAACGTCACCAGACCCTGCACGTCGACGTGCCGGACAACCTGCCGTCGCTGTATGGCGACGCACCGCGACTCATCCAGGTGTTCGTCAACCTGCTGGCCAACGCCAACAAGTTCGGACCGGAGGGCAGCACCATCAGCGTCGCGGCGCGCAACAGCGATGGCGTCATCGAGGCCTCGATCGACGACGCGGGCCCAGGCGTGACCGAAAACGAACGAGGCTCCATCTTCGAGCGCTTTCACCGCGCAGCCGCGGAAGAGCCTGAGCCGCGCGGTCTCGGCCTCGGCTTGTGGATCGTCAAGTCGATTGTCGAACGACACGGTGGCACGGTCCTCTCGACCCGCAGCGCCGAGGGCTTGACGCGGTTCGTCGTCCGCTTGCCCGCGGGGAGCCCGCCGACGCCATGAAAATCCTGATCGTCGACGACGATCCCGACCTGCTCGCACTCGTCGGCTTCGCGCTGTCGCAGTCCGGCCTGGTCGTCGTCCGGGCGGCCGACGTGCCGACGGCGTTGCGCGTGTTTGCGGCGGAAGCGCCAGACCTCGCCATCCTCGACATCAACCTGCCGGGCGGCAGCGGCTTCGACATCTGTGAAGCGATCCGCAAGCAGTCGCGTATTCCGGTGATGATGCTCACGGCCCGCGGCGAGGAAGAGGACCTGGTGCGCGCGCTCGATCTCGGCGCGGACGACTACCTCATCAAGCCCTTCAGCCCGCGCACCCTGCTGGCGCGCGTGCGCGCGCTGCTGCGTCGTGCGGGTCTCGAGACGGGCGGCGCCATGACGGCCGGTGCCCTGCGGCTCGACCTCGAATCGCTGGTGCTGCACGTCGGCGATGCCGCTCCGGTCAAGCTGACCAAGCTCGAAACGCGACTGCTGCAGATCCTGATCGCGAACGCCGGGCACGTGGTCGGCACCGAACGTCTGCTGACACACGTTTGGGGCCACCGCGGCAGCGGCGACCGTCAATTGCTCAAGCAACTGGTGCACCGATTGCGACAGAAGATCGAAGAGGATCCTGCAGTGCCGAAGGTGCTGAAGACGGAAGCGGGAGCGGGGTACCGGTTGGCGGAAGGGTAGGAAGGGCGGGAAGGCCGGGAAGGCCAGGAAGGCCAGGAAGGCCAGGAAGGGGTTAGGGGTTAGGGGCTAGTCGGAGGGGCGGCGACGCGGCGAGATCTGCGGGCTACCCGGGGAGAAAATTGCAGTGACCGAGCGGGAACAGTTGGAAGCGATGGCTGCGAAGCTTGCCGCGCATCCGGATTACCGGGTGCTGCGCCGGCTCGATACCACGCGCCAGCGTCCGGCGCTCACGGGTTCCACCGTCCGCCGCGCAGCAATCGTCGACACCGAAACCACGGGCACGGATGCGTCGACCGACCGGGTCATCGAACTCGCGATCGTGGTGTTTGAGTATTGCCATGCGACGGGAACCGTCGGCCGCGTGCTCGAAACGTACGACGCGCTCGAAGATCCGGGTATACCGATCCCACCGGCTTCGACAGCAATTCACGGCATCACCGATGACATGGTGACTGGCCAGCGCATCGACGACGCAAGCGTCAGCCGGCTGCTCGAATCCGTCGGCATCGTGATCGCGCATAACGCCGGTTTCGACCGGCGGTTTCTCGAGCCACGGTTGCCCGTGTTCGCGACCCTGCCGTGGGGTTGCTCGTGGCTCGAGGTGCCTTGGTTCGAGGCAGGCATCGCGAGTTCGAAGCTCGAGTACCTCGCCTATCGGCATGGCTTTTTCTATGACGGGCACCGCGCTGAAGCTGATTGCCACGCGCTGCTCGAAGTGCTGGCGCAACCTTTCGGCGATTCCGGCGGCACGGCGTTGAAGGTGCTGCTCGACTCCGCGCGCGGCCCGTCGTTCCGCTTGTGGGCGAACAATTCGCCGTTCGACACCAAAGACGCGCTCAAGCAGCGCGGCTACTGGTGGGATGCCGCTCGCCGCTGCTGGTCGATTGAAGTGCGATCCCAGGACGCAATCCGGGACGACCTCGCCTGGTTGTCCAGGACGGTGTATGCCGGCAAAAACGTCGAGCTCGACCTCGACGAATTCGACGCGAAGAATCGCTACTCCGCGCGCGAAGGCCGCCGCTCGAAGTTGCGCACGAAGTGATCGACGTTCATCCTTGTCGGATCACCACGACGGAAGATGCCGCATGACGGTCAAAGACAGCAATGGCAACACGTTGACCGAGGGCGATTCGGTGCAGGTCATCAAGGACCTGAAAGTAAAAGGTTCGTCCGAGACGCTGAAGCGCGGCACCGTCTTCAAGCACATCCGGCTCACCGACGACGACGAAGCGATCGAGTGCGGCCAGGGCCGCAACACCGTGGTCCTCAAGACCTGCTTCCTGAAGAAGGCGTAAGCGGAGGAAGGACAGGAAGGTCAGGAAGGTCAGGAAGGCCAGGAAGGACAGGAAGGACAGGAAGGACAGGAAGGACAGGAAGGTCAGGAAGGACAGAAACGTATCAGGAACTTCGCGCGTAGCACGCTTCCGACCAACCTCTAACCCCTAACCCCTAACCCCTAACCCCTTCCGGGCCTTCCTAACCTTCCTAACCTTCCTGTCCTTCCCCGCCTTCCTGGCCTTCCTCATCGGTAGCCCCGCGCCTGCAGCGCGAACAGCCCCGCATAGTGACCGCCGAGCTGCATCAGCGACTCGTGGCTGCCTCGTTCCAGGATGCGACCGCCCTCGATCACGAGAATCTGGTCGGCCATGCGCACCGTCGAGAACCGGTGCGAGATCAGGATCACCATGCGCGAGCGGGCGAGCTCCTGGAACTGCTCGAAGACCTGCGCTTCGGCACGCGCGTCCATCGCAGCGGTCGGCTCGTCCAGCACCAGGATATCCGCTTCCTCGCGCATGAAGGCCCGTGACAATGCAACTTTCTGCCACTGGCCGCCCGACAGCTCGCGGCCATCCTTGAACCATTTGCCGAGCTGCGTCGCGTAGCCGCCGGGCAGTTCCTCGATGAACGGCGCGGCCATGCCGAGACCGGCCGCTTCGCGCCAGCGTGCTTCGTCCTCGAAGTGCGTGACATCCCCCGCGCCGATGTTCTCGCCAACCTTGAGCTGATAGCGCGCGAAGTCCTGGAAGATCACGCCGACGCGTCGTCTTAGTGCCGCCGGTTGCCAATCCTCGAGCCGGTTGCCGTCAAGCCAGATGCTGCCAGCGTCCGGTGTGTACAGACGAGTCAGCAGTTTGATCAGCGTCGTCTTGCCGGAGCCATTTTCGCCGACCAACGCCAGGCTTTCGCCCGGCCGTAACGTGAAGCTCACGTCACGGACTGCCGGTTCGGCAGCCCCCGGATAGGTGAAGCTGACTTGCTCGAACTGCAGGCCGGTGCCCGGCGTGGCGCCGGTCGTCACCGTTCCGGTCGCTGCCGCCACCGGTGTGTCGAGGTAGTCGTAGAGCGTCGACAGGTACAGGTTGTCCTCGTACATGCCGCCGATCGCGGAGAGGATGGAGGACACTGCAGACTGACCTTGCCGGAACAGCAGCACGTACATCGTCATCTGGCCGAGCGTGATCTGGCCTCGCACGGCGCTCACCGCAACCCAGGCGTACGCGGCATAGAACGCGCCGGTGCTGACCAGACCCAGGAAGAAGCCCCACGTGTCGCGGCGGATCGTGAGCGCGCGGTCTTCACGAAAGACCTTCTGGAAAATCTGCCGATAGCGCTCGAGCAGGCGCGGTCCGAGCTCGAACAGCTTCACTTCCTTGGCGTGATCTTCGCGGGCGATGACCGTTTCGAGGTACATCTGCATGCGTGTTTCGGGCGAGCGCCAGCGAAACAGGCGGAAGGCGTCGCCGGAGAACTTGGCTTCGGCGATGAACGACGGCAGGCCCGCGAGCAGCAGCACCGCGACGGCCCACGGCGAGAATTGCGCCAGCAGCATGCCGAAGCTGAGCAGCGCGATCGCGTTCTGCACCAGGCCGAAGCTGCTCATGACCAGCGCCAGCGGTCGAGTCGACGCCTCGCGTCGCGCGCGGGTGAGCTTGTCGTAGAACTCCGAATCCTCGAAATGACGCAGGTCGAGCGTGAGCGCCTTCTCGAGGATCATCTCGTTGACGCGTTGCCCGAGCTGCGCTCGCAGCAGTGACTGGCAGGTCGAGAGACCGCGCTGCACGGCCGCAAGCGCGGCCACCAGCACGCCTTCGAGCACGACGTAACCGAGCACGGTCGAAAGATCAGTCGCGCCCGAGGCCTGGTGCAGTCCGACCGCAGTCACGACGGCATCGACGATTCTCGCGCCGACGAACGCGATCCCGGCGGGCAGCATGCCGGCCAGCAATGTCAGCGACGCGAGCGCGACGGTGAGCCGTTTGCTCGTCGACCAGACCAGCTCGAGGGCGTGTCGCGTGTAGCGGAAGACGTCGCCGAGTCCCTTGAGACTGGCGAGCGCGCCTGCGGCGGGAGCCGGGCGTGCGCCCGGATTCGCGGAGGTGTGCAGTTTACGGCCGGCGACCATGTGTCCGGCAGCTTGCCACAATCGGCGTCTCGCTCATTTGCGCGTGTAGATGCGATCGAATTCGGCGCCCGCCGCGAAATGCGTCGCATTGGCTGTGTTCCAGCCGCCGAAATCCGCGATGGTCACCATACGCACGGCAGGAAACTCCGCCGCATGGCGTGCCGCCACTTCCGGATCACGAGGCCGGTAGTGGTGCTGCGCGGCGATCTCCTGCGCCTCCCTGGAATACAGGTGCTCGACGTAGGCACGTGCAACCTCGACCGTTCCGCGGCGAATCGCGACCTTGTCCACGACGGCAACGGGCGGTTCCGCCAGGATGCTGATCGACGGCACGATCGTCTCGAATTCCTGCTTCCTCAGCCGCTTCGACACCATGAACGCCTCGTTCTCCCACGTGATGATGACGTCGCCGATGCCGCGTTGCGCGAAAGTCGTGAGCGAGGCGCGCGCCCCCGTATCGAGTACCGGTACGTTGCGGTAAAGCTTGCCGACGAAGTCCGCGGCCGTTGCGGGATTGCCGCCCGGCTGCTGCAGCGCCCACGCCCAGGCGGCGAGATAATTCCACCGCGCACCGCCCGAAGTCTTCGGGTTCGGCGTGATGACCGAAACGCCGGGCTTGATCAGGTCGCCCCAGTCACGGATCCCTTTCGGGTTGCCCTTGCGCACGAGAAACACGATCGTCGACGTGTAGGGAGAGCTGTTGTGGGGAAGCCGGCTCTGCCAGTTGGCGGGCAGGAGCTTGCCCTTGCTCGCGAGGGCGTCGATGTCGTACGCGAGCGCGAGCGTGACCACGTCCGCGGGCAGCCCGTCGATCACCATGCGTGCCTGCTTGCCCGAGCCGCCGTGTGATTGTCGGATCACGACGTCCTGGCCGGTCTTGTACTTCCAGTACTGCGCGAACTCGCGGTTGTAGGCGTCGTAGAACTCACGCGTCGGGTCGTACGACACGTTGAGCAACGTTACTTCGGCGCGGGCACCGATCGCGGCGCAGAGCAGGGCGGCGCAGAGCACCAGCCGGGACAGGGAACCGGGGAAAGTCATGCACGGGTCTCCAGACTGGAGACATGGTAGCGCGCCCGGCGGGGGTGCCGGCGGCAACTCGTCCATGAGTCACCACCGACGATTGCTGCGTCGGCTCGTCAGCGGGCGTAGATCTTGTCGAACGTCCCGCCGTCGGCGAAGTGGGCGGCCTGTGCCTTCGTCCAGCCACCGAAATCCGCGATGGTCACCAGGTTGATCCTGGGAAAGATGTTTGCGTAGCGCGCCGCGACTTCCGGATCGCGTGGCCGGTAGTAGTGCTTCGCGACGATTTCCTGGCCTTCCTTCGAATAGAGGTGTTCGAGGTAAGCGCGGGCAAGATCCGTCGTGCCACGGCGCAACGCCACCTTGTCGACGACCGCTACCGGGGGTTCCGCGAGGATGCTGACCGACGGCACCACGATCTCGAACTTGTCCTTGCCGAGCTCGCGGCTGGCGAGGAAGGCTTCGTTTTCCCACGAGATCATGACGTCGCCGATCCCGCGCTGTGCGAACGTGGTCAGCGAGCCACGCGCGCCGGTATCGAGCACTGGCACGTTCTTGAACAGCTTGCCGAGATACGCTTCGGCCGTGGCCGGGCTGCCGCCTGGTTGCTTCAGCGCCCACGCCCAGGCGGCAAGGTAGTTCCAGCGCGCGCCGCCGGAGGTCTTCGGGTTCGGCGTGATGACCGAAACGCCCGGCTTCGCGAGATCACCCCAGTCCTTGATCTGCTTCGGGTTGCCCTTGCGTACCAGGAACACGATCGTCGACGTGTAGGGCGAGCTATTGTTCGGCAGGCGGCTCTGCCAGTTCGCCGGCAGCAGCTTGCCCTGCGTCGCGAGCGCATCGATGTCGTACGCGAGCGCGAGCGTGACGACGTCGGCAGGCAGGCCGTCGATCACCGTGCGTGCCTGCTTGCCCGATCCACCGTGCGACTGGCGAATCTGCACGGCCTTCCCGGATTTCTGCTGCCAGTACTGCGTGAAGGCCTTGTTGTAGTCGTCGTACAGTTCGCGTGTCGGGTCGTACGACACGTTGAGCAGCGTGGACTCGGCAGCGTGCAGAGCCGGCGTGAGCAGCAGGGTAGCCGTCACCACGAGGGCCGCCCGCTGCAGGAATCGTTCGATCGTCATGGCCATGTCTCCGTTCAAAACCCGACGGCGAACCGCGTCAGGAACACTTTCTCGTCGTCCCGGTCGGCGCCGCCCGCGGCACCGCCGTCGAAGGAGGTCTGTTCGTAGTTCAGGACCCACTTCAGGTTTTCGTTGAGATACCAGTTGAGCCCCAGGCCGTAGGCCGATGCCTGGCTGGCCGAGACGTTCGGATCCGAGAAAGAGGCCGCTCCGCCCACGAAGGCAGCGTCATCGATATCGAGTTGATGGTAGCGCGCAACCAGCTCGAAGGCGCCCCAGGTATGGTTGGCCAGGGAGAAAACGTTGTTCGGCTTGAAGCCACGGAAGCTCTCCTCTTCACCGGTGAGAAACCACGAGGCCTGCAGTTGCCAGGCGCTCACGTCGAGCGAGTCCGACCGCACGTTGTTCGCCGCAACCGTGCGCGTCAGGTCCTGCGATACCGTCGTGTACTCACCCAGCAGGCCGAAGCGTCCCGCGTAGTAGTAGAACTGCGGCGCGATGCGCGTGCGGTCGCCGTCCGCAAGCGTAGGTGTGGCACCGGTGCGATAGCGGAAGAACGGGGACTGCGCCGGCGTGCGGTAGGTCGGCAGCAGCGTCTGGGCAGACGTGCCCGTCTGCGAGGTGTAGGTGCCGGCGATGCCGAGGCCGAGACCACGCAGCGCGAAGTTTTCGCTTTCAGCAAACGGATGCGCGAACACGCGTCCCGACCATTCCTTGTCGTCGTTGACGTCGACGTCGGCAAACGTCTCGCTGCTGCCGCCGTCGTTCGACCCGTTACCCCAGGCCACGGCGTAATTGACGCGATCGCCGAGCACGTTGCCCGCGACCTGCAGGCCGATGTCGCGGTTGGGCGCGAGCGACGTCGGGAAGGCTCGCGCGACGAAGCGGATATCGGTTGCGGATTGGAGGCGTTCGAGGCCCACCGGCGCCTTGAACTTGCCGGCGGTCACCTGCAGCGCCGGCTTGAAACGAGCGGTGACGTAAGCGTCCTGGATCACCGTGCGACCCTGGCCGAAATCCGGCGTGAAACGGAAATCGTAGATGCCACCCAGCGTGCCTTCCACGATCGGACGCACGCGGGTCGCCTGAAACGTGTCGGTCAGTCCTTCCGGGTCGTCGCTCGCGAAAAAGCGGCCGTCAACGTGCATCACACCGCGCAGCTTGAGCTGGTTCTGCCCGTCGGCCGAGGCCAGGCTGAAGCCCTTCGGGCTCGCTTTTACCACTGGAGTCGCCTTGACGGCTGCCGTCGTGGCCTCGTCCTGCACTTCGAGCTTGCGTTCCAGCACGAGCAGCTTCTGGCTCAGCTCGTCGATCTTCTGCAGCAGCTCCGCATTGGTGGGCTCGGCCTGCGCGATCGCGGGCAGCAGGGCGACAGCGACTGCCGCGGCAATCAACCCGCGATTCAAACGTACGGAAGTCATCACGCTTCTCCAGCAAGTGGTTGGGCGTGATGTTAGGAACGGGTGGTTACGCGGTCAGTCGAATACCGGTTAGGAAACGGTGACAGCGCATAAGCACTGGCGATGACGCCATAACACGCAGACGTTGTGTTGCAGCAACGCGGCCGTCGCGCCGTGCGTCGCGGAGGCAATCTACCGCAGCGGCAGCTCGATCCCGGTCGTGAGCTGCTCCACGTCGGCCTGCGTCGACGCGCTTGCCGCGCGTTCGATCAGGCGGCGCGTGAGCTGCGGCGCGAACAGCTGGATGAAATCCAGCTGGTACTTGCGCAGCAACCCGCCGCGCCGGAACCCGATCCAGGTCGTGTGCGCCGGGAACAGGTCGGAGGCGTCGATGTGCACGAGGTCCTCGTCGTCCTTCTGCTCGACGGCCATGCTGGCGACGATGCCGACGCCGAGCCCGAGGCGCACATAGGTCTTGATCACGTCGGCATCGCGCGCGGTCAGCACGACGTTCGGCACCAGGCCTTCCTTCGCGAAGATGCCGTGCAGCGAGGACGGTCCGGTGAAGCTGAAGACATACGTCACGATCGGATACGACGCGAGCTGCTTGAGCGTCAGGCTTTTCTTCAGGCGCGCAAGCGGATGGTTGCGCGGTACGACGACGTGCCGGTGCCAGCGGTAGCACGGCAGCAGCGTGTAGCCGTCGAACAGGGATTCCGAGCCCGTGGCAATGGCGAAATCGATGCGGTCGAGTGCCGCCATCTCCGCGATCTGTTCCGAGGTGCCCTGGTGCAGGTGCAGGCGCACTTCCGGGTACTGCTCACGGAACTGCTTGATCACGGCAGGCAGCACGTAGCGAGCCTGCGTGTGGGTGGTGGCGATGGAGAGCGAGCCGCGCTCCTCGTCCTTGAGATCGTCCGACAGCCGCTTGATGTTCTGCACTTCGCGCAGGATCTTCACGGCGCGGTCGATGACCTGCTGGCCGGCCGGGGTGACGCGCGTCAGGTTGCGCCCGTCGCGCACGAAGATCTGGAAGCCGAGCTCGTCCTCCAGCAGCTTGATCTGCTTGCTCACGCCCGGTTGCGACGTGTGCAGTTTCTCGGCGGCAGCCGTGATGTTGAGCCCGGTCTGGGCCACGGCGGCGAGATAGCGCAACTGGTGCAGTTTCATGCCGGCATTCTAAGCGAAAGCGCGCGATTCGCCGCTTGAGCGTCACCTCCCATCGCGGCATATCGACAGCACCATTGGTTGTTGCCGGGTACGTCATGACGCTCGCCACGCTCCTGAGTCGCACCCCCCAGGGCCTCGAGGCGCCGCTCGTGCGGGTCGAGGTCGATGTCGGTGCGGGTCTGCCGGCCTTCTCCGTGGTCGGGTTGCTCGAAACGGCGGTCAAGGAGAGCAAGGATCGCGTGCGCGCCGCACTCGCCAACTGCGGTCACGACTTTCCGGCAGGCCGCGTCACGGTCAACCTGGCGCCTGCCGACCTGCCCAAGGAAGGCGGCCGGTTCGACCTGGCGATTGCCATCGGCATCCTCGTGGCGTCGGAACGCTTGCCAGCGGCACCCTTCGCGGGGGTCGAGCTCTATGGCGAGTTGTCGCTGGGTGGTGATCTGCATGGCACGCGTGGCTTGTTGCCCAGCGCACTGCAGGCCGCTCGGGTCGGCCACTTGTTGATCGTGCCGGCCGCGAACGGACGCGAAGCGGCGCTCGCCAAAGGCACGCGCGTGTTCGTTGCTGCGCATTTGCAGGATGTCTGCCGGCACGCGGCCGGACAGCACCCGCTGGCGATCGAAGCCCAGGTGTGGGCGCCGGCGCTCGGCAACGTCGGTCACGGTCCCGACCTTGCCGACGTGCGCGGTCAGGCCGGAGCACGCCGCGCCCTCGAAATTGCGGCCGCCGGCGAACACAGCCTGCTGTTGATCGGACCTCCCGGCAGCGGCAAGAGCATGCTGGCGCAGAGGCTGCCAGGGCTGCTGCCGGAACTCGACGAGGATGAAGCGATCGAGTCGGCAGCAATCCGTTCGCTGTCGCTGCACGGCTTCCGCCTTGAAGGCTGGCGGCGACGACCCTTTCGAGCACCGCATCACACCGCCTCGGCCGTTGCCCTCGTCGGCGGCGGTGGGCGGCCGCGTCCGGGTGAGATTTCGCTGGCCCACAACGGCGTGCTGTTCCTGGACGAGTTGCCGGAATTCGATCGCACCGTGCTGGAGGTGCTGCGCGAGCCGCTGGAAAGCGGGCACATCGTACTGTCCCGCGCGGCAAGGCAAGCCGAGTATCCCGCGCGATTCCAGTTGGTCGCCGCGATGAATCCCTGCCCGTGCGGGCACTTCGGCGACTCGCGTGGACGGTGTCGCTGTCCGCCCGAGCGCGTTGCCGCGTACCGCAGCCGCATATCGGGACCGCTGCTCGACCGCATCGACCTGCACGTGGAAGTGGGGCGCGTAGCTTTGGACGAAATCGCCGCGACTGCGATGCCCGAGAACTCCGCAACCGTGGCAGCCAGGGTTGCCGCGGCCCGTTCATTGCAGCGACAGCGTCAGACGCGCACCAATGCCCGGCTCGAAGGCGATGACCTTGCGACTCGCTGTCGCGCGGAACCCGGCGCGCTCGAACTGCTGGCACGCGCGATGCGGCAGCTCGGCCTGTCGGCACGCGCGCTATCACCGGGTGCTGCGGGTCTCCCGCACGATCGCCGATCTTGCCGGCTGTGCCGGCGTGCGCACGGAACACGTCGCGGAGGCGATCACGCTGCGGCAACTCGACCGCCAGTCCAGCGTCGCCGGGCACGGCAGCGTCGTTTCCGGGTGATCCCGTCCAATATGCGGCGCGCCCTTGCTCGTCTCTTCGGGGACGATGGACCCAGGGGAGCCTGCGTCGGCCGCAGCAGGGAAAGCGCTGTCTAGGGACCGGGGCAGGGACGTGACGCACCGGGCCGACGCAGGCCCCCACCTGTCGGCCGTGCGAATTCGTCAGGCCGGTCATCCGTCGGCTTTCCTTACAAATGCTTCGCTGCACCAATGCCGGGCAAGAACGGAACGCCTGTCACGAATTAAGGCCCAACCAGGGACGAAATGACCAAAGTCACCCTGCAGACGAGGCCATCCGGCCGACGTCGGCCGTCGTAAGCCATGGATTATGTCGTGCGAGCCAGCAAGCCATTGCCGGCGGGCTTTCCACGTTGCCTGAACCCCCATCCAGCTCATTAACGCAACCTAATGAATTTATTGGTTTTTTATGGATTGGCACAACCCGTGCATCCATCCCGGTGGGGTGCAACGATTTGGCGCAAGGTCCGACTAATGAACCGCTCGAACATGAAGAACCTTCTGAAACTTGCACTTCTGCCGTGTATCGCGGCGCTCACCATCGCTGCTGCTCCAGCGAGCGCGGTCACCCTGACTTCCAGCGCGCCGACCGCCAGCACCCTGACCTCGGGCACGTCGACGGCGATGTCGAAGAAGGAAATCAAGCAGCAGCGCAAGAAGGCCAAGAAGTGCGCCAAGCTCGCCAGGAAGATGAACAAGAGCAAGCTCAGCGCCGGCAAGCGCGAACGCTTCAAGGCGTCCTGGACCGCGATGTGCAAGCCGGCTTCGGCCGTGACCACCGAACAGACGGCCAAGCCGTCGTCGGTGCCTGCCAGCGACAACGCCAGCAGCAATGCCACTGACAACGCCAGCAGCAACGCCAACAGCTTCAGTGCCGTGTCGGTGATCGCCGCATCTGCGCCGCTGTTCGTGCCGGCTGCTAGCGCCGAAAAGTCGGGTGACAGCAGCCCGGCGCCGCAACTGGCCAGCGAATTGAGCGTCGAGGTCGCTGCCGTGCCGGAGCCGGGCACCCTCGCACTGCTCGGCCTGGGCCTGATGGGTCTCGGCCTCGCGCGTCGCCGCACGAAGTAACAGCCAGCAACAACAACGACGGTCAAAAGAACCAGTCCACTGGTCTGCAGTCTGCCGGGCCCCGACGGAAACGTCGGGGCCCGTTTTATTTTGGGTCGTACCCCGCGACTGCGGCGCGGACCCCGTGCGACCGCCGACGCGCGGCCCGCGCGTCAGGGCAGTTGGGAATCGTCGGGTGTCACCGCAGTGGCGGAAATCTCGGCCTCGCGCAGCTTGGACTGGATCACGCGCAGTTCCTCGACCGTGCCGATTGGGCCGATGCGCACGCGATACCACGTTTCGTCGTCGACGGAGGCGCGCTGGATCTTTGCCGAGATCCCGACGAGGGCCAGCTGGGCCTGCATCTTTTCCGCTTCGGTCGATTGCTTGAACGAACCCGCCTGCAGGAGCGCATCGCCGGTGGGCAGGGGAGTCCTGGCGGCCGACGTGGACTTCTTCCCCGAACTGCCCGGCACCTCCACTTCCTGCTTTGGCAGCATGTCGTAGAAATCGAGCTCGGGCTCGACCGGGGTGTCCGCCGCGGTGGTCACCGCGCCGTCGTCCGAGGCCGACGCCGACGCCGGTGACTGGGCCGGGGCGGGGATCGGCTCCGCCGGCACGGGTCCCTGGTTGCGGTCGTAAAGATGGACGCCGAGTGCGACCGCCAGGCCCATACCGAGGCCCGCGCCGAATCCTGCCCAGCCGCCGAACGGCTGGCCCGGCGTTCCCGGTGCGTGGCGCCGGACATCCTTGAAATCGCGATTCAGCGTGCGGGCACCGTTGCGGCTGTGTGCCATCACATCGCCTCCGGCGCCGATACGCCGAGCAGGCACAGGCCGTTGCAGATCACCTGCCGCACGCCACGGATCAGGGTGATGCGGGCGTCGCGCATGGCTTCATCGGCAACCAGGAACTGGTGCGCGTTGTAGTACGCGTGGAAGTCGGTCGCGAGTTCGCGCAGGTAATGCACGAGCGCGTGCGGTGCCCGTTGCAGCGCGGCCATCTCGATCACTTCGGGGTACCGGCTCATCGTCGCGAGCAACGCCTGCTCGTGCGGCTCGGCGAGGCGATCCAGGCTGGCTCGCCCGCGCGACTCATCGTGCTCGAAGCCCTTCTCGCGCATCTGCCGCAGCACGCTGCACACGCGTGCGTGCGCGTACTGGATGTAATACACCGGGTTCTCGTTCGACCGCGACGTGGCGAGCTGCATGTCGAAGTCGAGGTGCTGCTCGTTGCTGCGCAGTACGTAGAAGAAGCGCGCGGCGTCGTTGCCGACCTCGCGGCGCAACTCGCGCAGCGTGATGAACTCGCCGGAGCGCGTCGACATCTGCACCTTTTCGCCGCCGCGGTAGAGCGTGACGAACTGCATCAGCCGCACATCGAGGCAATCGCCGGGCTGGCCCATGGCTTCGAGTCCCGCACGAACGCGGGCGATGTAGCCGTGGTGATCCGAGCCGAGGATGTCGACCAGCTGCTCGAATCCACGCTCGCGCTTGTTCAGGTGATAGGCGATGTCGGAGGCGAAGTAGGTCTTGATGCCATTCTCGCGCACGACGACGCGGTCCTTCTCGTCGCCGAAATCGGTCGCGCGAAACCACTGCGCGCCATCTTTCTCGTAGACCACGCCATTCCTTCGCAGCAGATCGAGCGCGTGATCGATCGCGCCGCCCTCCTCGAGGCTGCGTTCGCTGAACCAGCTGTCGTAGCGGACACCGAACTCCTCGAGATCGTCGCGGATGTCCGCGAGGATGTCGGTGAGCGCGAGGTCGAACGCCTGGCGAAATCCGGCTGCGCCGAGCAGCGACCGGGCGCGCTCGATGACGGCATCGATGTACGTGTCCTTGTCTCCCTCGGGCGCGTCGGGCGGCAGATTGGCGAATACCGCGGCTGCCGGCTGATGCAGCGAGCGTCCCGCACGCTCGACCAGCTTGCTGGCGATCGGGCGGATGTAGTCCCCGCGATAGCCGTTCGATGGGAACGGAAACTGTTCGCCGAAGCTTTCGAGGTAACGCAGCCAGACGCTCGCCGCGAGGATCTCCATCTGTCGGCCGGCGTCGTTGATGTAGTACTCGCGAGACACTTCGAAGCCAGCGGCGTCGAGCAGGTTGGCGAGCGACGCGCCGAACGCCGCGTGACGACCGTGGCCGACGTGCAGCGGCCCGGTGGGATTCGCCGAGACGAACTCCACCATGACCTTCTTGCCTGCGCCGATCGAGGTGCGGCCGTAGCGGCGACCGCCGTCGATGACTCGCGCGAGCTCAGCCTGGTACGCGGTGGGCGCGAGGAAAAAGTTGATGAAACCGGGTCCCGCGATCTCGACACGCGACACGAGTTCGTTGGCCGGCAGGGCCGCGACGATCGCCTGCGCGAGATCGCGCGGCTTGCGCTTCGCCGCCTTGGCGAGTTGCAGTGCCACGTTGGTCGCGAAGTCGCCGTGGGTCGAGTCGCGCGTGCGCTCGACCACCATGCCGGTGGCCGGCTCGGTCGGACGCAGTTCTTCCGGCAGGGCGCCCAGAGCGTCCCGCACGAGCTTTTCTATCAGGTATTTCAAGATGTTGCCGTCAGCGTGGCGAGGCTGCCGAGAGTCTAGGGAATTCCGGCAGCCGACGCGAGGTCAAAGTGTGAAGCGCACCCGCGGATGGTTTGCCGCTTTGGCGAACGTTCGCCCACCTGCGTTGCATGCCGGTAGCGTTCAGAACAGCTCCAACGGATCGACATCGAGCGCCCAGCGCACCTTGCGTGCGCCAGGCGCCGCTTCGAGCAGCGGCACCCAGCGTGCCAGCAGCCGCTGCAGCGGTGAATGCGTCGCGGCATGCAGCAGCAACTGCGCGCGATAGTGCCCCGCGCGGCGCTCCATGGGCGCTGCAGCCGGTCCAAGCACCTCGACACCGGGAACGGCACACGTCGCGACGAGTTCCTTCGCCTGCTCGAGGAAGGCGAGCGGCGCTTCGCGTCCGGGCGCCTCGGCGCGCAGGACCGCGACGCGGGCAAACGGGGGCCAGTGCGCCTGTTCGCGCTCGATGAGCGCGGCCGCAGCGAACGCGTCGTAGCCGCCGTGCACCAGTTGCTGCAGCAACGGATGCTCCGGGTATTCCGTCTGGATCAACACCTCGCCGGGCTTCTCGGCACGCCCCGCACGCCCCGACACCTGCACGATCGTCTGCGCCAGGCGCTCGGCCGCACGGAAATCCGTGCCGAACAAACCCTGATCCGCATTCAGCACCACCACCAGCGTGACCAGCGGAAAATGGTGGCCCTTGGTCAGCATCTGCGTCCCGACCAGCAAACGCACCTCGCCGCTGTGAATTCGCTCGATCGTTGCCTCGAGCGTCCCGCGCTTGCGCACGGCATCGCGGTCGATCCGTGCCAGCGCAATCTCGGGGAAGAAATCGGCCAGCGTTTCCTCGATGCGTTCGGTGCCTTGCCCCACGGGCTTGACCGCTTCGCCGCAATCCGGGCACAGCTCGGGGATGGCCCGGTGCGTGCCGCAGTGGTGGCAATCGAGCGACCGCTCCCGCTGGTGCACGGTGAGCCGGGCGTCGCAGCGCGGACAGGGCGCGACCCAGCCGCAACCCGGGCAGAACAGCGTTGGCGCATAGCCGCGCCGGTTCAGGTAGATCAGCACCTGGCCGCCTGCGTCGAGGTGGCGTCGGATCGCGAGCAGCGTCGGCGTCGCAAATCCCTGCGTGTCGGCATGGGCGCGCAGGTCGATCAGGTGCAGGCTCGGCGGCCGGGCACCCGCGGTGCGAGTGGGCAGGTCCAGACGCTGTGCGCGGCCGGCACGGATACGCTCCAGGCTCTCGAGCGACGGCGTCGCCGAGCCCAGCACGATTGGAATGCCGTGGCGCTGCGCGCGCGCCAGTGCCAGGTCCCGTGCGGAATAGCGGAAGCCGTCCTGCTGCTTGTACGAAGCATCGTGTTCTTCATCGATCACGATCAATCCGGGGCGCGCCAGCGGGGCGAACACCGCGGATCGCGTACCGATGATGACCGAGGCCGTGCCAGCCCGAGCAACACGCCAGGCCTGCAGGCGGTCGGAATCGGTGAGACCCGAGTGCAGCACCGCGAGCGGTCCGGGCAACCGTGCTGCGAAGCGCGCGACGAGTTGCGGTGTCAGGGAGATTTCCGGCACCAGCACCAGTGCCTGCTCGCCGCGTGCGACCACGTCGGCAATCGCTCGCAGGTAGACCTCGGTCTTGCCGCTGCCGGTCACGCCATGCAACACGAACGGCGCATAGCGCCCGTGCGCCGCGACGATCGCACCGACCGCGGCGTCCTGTTCGGGTGTCAGGGCAGGGCCCAGTTCGCGCGCGACGGCATTCGCCAGCGTTGCAGCGGCAACGACGTCTTCGCGGACGCGGATCACCCAACCGCGCTTTTCCAGTTCGCGCACGTGGTCCCGCCATCGATTCGACAACGCGCCGAGTTCAGCGGCTCCAGCCGGACCGTGCCCGGCCAGGAACTCAGCCAATTCGCGCAACTTGGTGGCGCGCGTGCCGATGGGTTCCGCCTCACCGGTTCGGGCTGCGGCACTTAGAGTCCAACGCTCGGCCGTGGCTACGGCATCCGTTCCGGTGCGCAGCGCGATGGGTAACGCGGCTGCGATGACCTCACCCACCGGGTGCCGGTAGTACTCGGCGGACCAGCACAGGAGGTCGAGCAGCGTCGCGTCCAGCACGGGCTCGGTGTCGATGACGGCCAGCGCACTCTTCAAGCGGGCTTCAGGCACGTCCGACCGATCGCGCAGTGCGACGATCACGCCGACGGCCTTGCGCCGGCCAAACGGCACCCAAACCCGTTGTCCCGGTTGCAGTTTTTCGGAGTCCGACGACGGCGGCGCCCGGTAGTCGAACAGGCGGCGCAATGGCGCGTCGATCGCCACGCTCAGGATGGCACCGGTCATCGGCCCCAACCCCAGGCAGTTGTCCACAGTCGCTGTGGAAAACTCTGTGGATGACTTGCGTGAATGTCGCCCAAGTGCCGAATCCGCCGAGGAGTTTCAAGAACTGACCAGAAAATCGCCGTTGCAAAAAATCGCGATACAAATCAGCACGTTGTGCATTTATGCCGCAGCTTTTCGCCACCCTGCCGGGCAACTTGTGAGTCCGGTGGTCGGCTCTGCCTGGGGCCACGCTGGGGACGTGCACATCTTTTTGCAGCGCGCTACGTCAACCGATTGTTTCGCAAGCCGTTGTTCGGGCAGGACGATGATGGAGCCGCGGCGAACGCGAGTCTACGGCATGAACGGCTTTGCTAGTCTGGATGCACGCGCCAGCCGACATGCTGGCCACGCAGCCCGCGACCACGGGGAGGATCGACTGGACGCAGCACAGGTACGCGAGCTCGACCGGTTCCTGGCTGGAGTCGAGCGACGCGCCTTCCGGATCGCCCAGTGCGCGCTCCGCGACGCCGACGACGCGCACGACGTCGTGCAGGTGGCGATGCTGCGCCTGGCGCAGAGCTATGCGGCCCGCCCGGCGGAAGAGTGGAAGCCGCTGTTCTACCGGATCCTCTACAACGGGATCCGGGACCTGCAGCGCCGCCACGGTGTGCGCCGCCGCTTCCTCGGGTGGCTGCCCGGTGCTTCGCAGCGCGATCACGAAGCGGGCGAGGATCCGCTCGAGCAGGTGCCCGATGCCGCTCCTGGGCCGCTGCAACAGCTGGCCGCGGACGAAGCCATGCAGCACCTGGACCGGGCCCTGCAGGGCTTGCCGGCACGCCAGTTCGAGGCCTTCACGCTGCGTTGTCTCGAGGGTCTCGACGTGGCGGCCACCGCGGCGGCGATGGGCTGCAGCGAAGGCAGCGTGAAGACACACTATTTCCGCGCGCTGCAGGTGTTGCGCGCCGAGCTTGCCGAGGTACGGACATGAATGAGCAGCCCGACGACCGTGACGATGCCGAGTTAGAGCGGCAGGCACGTGAAGTGTTCAAGGCCGGCGTCGACGATCTCGACTCGGCCACGCTCTCGCGCCTGAACCGGTCGCGGCAGCAGGCGCTCGTGGTCGCCGCAGGACGCCACCGCACCGGTTGGCGCTGGTCACTCTGGGTACCCAGCGGGGCACTTGCTGCCGGTGTGCTCGCCGTGGCAGTGCTGCTGCGTTCGCCGTTGCCGATGGAAGCGCCTGTGCCGGTGGCCGCGACTCCGACGAGCAGCGACGTCCAGCAGGACCCACTCGAACTGCTCATGGCGGGCGAAGACCTCGACCTCGCCACCGAAGCGGACCTCGAGTTCTACGCCTGGGTCGAGCTCGAAACCGCTGACGACGATGGGGTCGGTTGAAATGCCCCGACGTCGCACGCCTCACGCACATTCAAGGCGCGCACTGCTGCTCGCGGCGCTGGCCGCAGGAACGGTGCCAGGCACGGCGGCAGTCGCAGCGGACGCGCCGCCGCCCGTAGATTTCCTGGAGTACCTCGGCAGCTGGGAAGCCGGCGACGCTGATTGGCTGGTGGCGGATGCCGCGGCGAATGCGTTTACGCCGACGGCAAGCACTGTGGTGCCGAGGCAGCCGAACCCGACGATGACCGAAAAGCGCGGCACTGCCCAATCGCCCGCCACGACGGAGCACAAGCCATGAACACTTTCTTCACGCGACCTTTCATTGCACTGCTCGTGTCGGCGTGCTTCCTGTGCCAGGCACCGGCTGTCAGTCATGCAGCGAACGCGGCAGGCTCGGCAGCCGCAAAGACCGCAGCACCCGCAGCCGGGATGCCCTGGTCGCAACTCGCGCCGGAACAGCAACGCGTGCTCGAGCCGTATCGCGAGCGCTGGAACCAGTTGCCGCCTGCGCGGCAGCAGGCAATTGCGCGGGGCGCCGAACGCTGGCAGCAGATGACGCCGGAGCAACAGGCGCAGGCGCAGCAACGATTCAAGCAGTGGCAGGACCTGCCGCCAGCGGAGCGGCAGAAGGCGCGTCAGCGGTACCAGCAGTTCCGCAACCTGCCACCGGCAGACCAGCAACGACTGCGCGACGGCTTCCACAAGTACCAGTCGTTGCCGCCCGAGCAGCGCGAGCAGTTGCGTGACCGCTGGCAGGGCATGACGCCCGAACAGCGGCAGAAGCTGAAGCAGCGCTGGGAGAACGCAACGCCGGAACAGCGCGAAAAGATGCGCAAGCGCATGCAGGAGAGGCAGGAACGCGGCGCGACTTGAGCGTCGCCGTTGCGCTCGCGGCAGAATGCGATGGGGTCACCGCCACCGCAGCCTTCGCCAATCAGGACGGGACCTTCTCCCGGCGCCGTGTCGAACGCCGCAGCTCGAGCGTCAAGAGCGAAGCGGCACTGCAGCCGGGTCGCTACTGCGCTGGCACCATCGCTTCGCTCTCGCTCGAGCAAGGGTCGCCGTGAATCGTGCGGTTCCTCCGCGCGATTCACGAAGCGCGTGAGACCCCGGCGCCGGGAGAAGGTCCCGTCCTGATTGGCGAAGGCGTGCCGGTTGCCTCCAGCGCCCCCGTCCGCGGCGCAGACCGGAACCCTCACCCGCACTGCGCGCGACCTCCCGCCGTGCCGGCGGGAGAGGCAAGCGACCTCAGCTCTTGAGCGCGACCAGCACCTCGTCGAGCATCTTCTTCGCGTCGCCGAACAGCATCCGGTTGTTCTCCTTGTAGAACAGCGGATTGTCGACGCCGGCGTAGCCCGAGGCCATCGAGCGTTTCATCACGATCGAGGTCTTCGACTTCCATACCTGCAGCACCGGCATGCCGGCAATGGGGCTGGTCGGATCTTCCTCGGCGGCCGGGTTCACGATGTCGTTGGCGCCGATGACCATCGTGACATCGGTGTTCGGGAAGTCGTCGTTCAGTTCGTCCATCTCGAGCACGATGTCGTAAGGCACTTTCGCTTCCGCCAGCAGCACGTTCATGTGGCCCGGCATGCGACCCGCGACCGGGTGAATGCCGAAGCGCACGTTGACGCCTTTCTCGCGCAGGAACTTCGTGATCTCGTAGACCGTGTGCTGCGCCTGTGCGACGGCCATGCCGTACCCCGGCACGATGATCACGTGCTTCGAGTTGCGCAGCAGTTCGGCCGTCTCGACCGAGCTGATCGGCGTCACTTCACCGGCCGGCTGCGCACCTGCGCCTGCCGCGGCCGGTGCAGTGCCGCCGCCGGTGCCGAAGCCGCCGGCGATGACGCTCAGGAAATTTCGATTCATCGCACGACACATGATGTACGACAGGATCGCGCCAGACGAACCGACGAGTGCGCCGGTCACGATCAGCAGGTCGTTCGCGAGCATGAAGCCCGTCGCGGCCGCGGCCCAGCCCGAATAGCTGTTGAGCATCGAGACCACGACCGGCATGTCGGCGCCGCCGATCGCCATCACCATGTGGATGCCGAAGAGCAGCGCAATCACCGTCATCGCGATGAGCGGAAGCATTCCCGCATTGATGTCGTGCGCGTTCAGGAACTGCACGCCGAAGAAGATCACGCCGATCAGGCCGGCGAGATTGAGCCAATGGCGCCCCGGCAGCAGCATCGGCTTGCCGCCGATCTTGCCGTTCAGCTTGCCGAACGCGATCAGCGAGCCCGAGAACGTCACGGCGCCGATGAGGATGCCGATGTAGATCTCGACTTCGTGAATGGCCTTCTCGGCCTCCGTCGGGAACACCGTTGACGTGTCGACGTAGCTCGCGAAGCCCACGAGGCAGGCCGCGAGGCCGACCAGGCTGTGCATCAGCGCGACCAGCTCCGGCATCTGCGTCATCTGAACTTTTCTGGCCGCGTACAGGCCGATCGATCCGCCCACCAGCAGCGCGCCGACGATGTACGGAATGCCGGCGAGCGTGACGCGCGGGCCGAACACTGTCGCGATCACGGCGATGGCCATGCCGATCATGCCGTACAGGTTGCCGCGTCGCGAGGACTCCGGGTTGGAGAGGCCGCCCAGGCTCAGGATGAACAGGATGATGGCGGCGATGTAGGCCATCGTTGCGATATTTGCGGTCATGCTTGCGGCCCCTTATTTGCGGAACATCGCAAGCATGCGACGCGTGACGGCGAAGCCGCCGAACATGTTGATCGCGGTGAGCGTGAGCGCCAGGACCGCGAGACCGAGAATGAGGGTTCCCGGTCGGTCTGCTGCCGCGTCACCGAGCGGTGGCGCCACCTGCACCAGTGCGCCGATCGCGATGATGCTGGAGATCGCGTTGGTCACGCTCATGAGCGGCGTGTGCAATGCAGGCGTGACGTTCCACACCACCATGTAGCCGATGAAGCAGGCGAGGATGAACACGGTGAAGTGAGCGAGGAACGAAGCGGGCGCAAAGGCGCCGACCAGCCAGAACAGCAGTGCACCCAGGCCGAACGTGACTGCGAGGCTCGTGGCCGAAGCGGGTTCACTCGCGCCATGACCGTGGCCGGACTTCTTCGCGGGCGTGGCAGCCGTTGCCGCCGGCTTGGCCGGCGCGGCCGGGAGCTTGAGCGGTGGTGCCGGCCAGGTGACGACACCGTCCTTGACGACGGTCAGGCCGCGAATGGCATCGTCGTCCATGTTGACGTTGATGACGCCATCCTTGGTCTTGCAGAGTTCCTCGGTCACCCGCAGCAGGTTGGTCGAGTACAGGGTCGAGGACTGCTTGGCCAGGCGGCTGACCAGGTCGGTGTAGCCGATGATCGTGACGCCGTGCCTGACCACGGCCTCGCCGGGAACCGTGAGTTCGCAGTTGCCACCCTGCTCGCCCGCCATGTCGACGATGACGCTGCCCGGCTTCATGCTCTGCACCATCTCGGCGGTGATGAGCTTGGGCGCGGGCTTGCCCGGGATCAGGGCAGTCGTGATGATGATGTCGGCCTCCCTGGCCTGCTTCGCGTACATCTCGCGCTGCGCCTGCTGGAAGCCTTCGCTCATCACCTTGGCGTAACCGCCGCCGCCGGAGCCTTCCTCTTCGTAGTCGACCTTGACGAATTCGCCGCCCAGCGACACGACCTGGTCGGCCACTTCGGCGCGCGTGTCGTTGGCGCGCACGATGGCGCCCAGGTTGGCGGCCGTGCCGATGGCCGCCAGGCCGGCGACGCCGGCACCGGCAACGAAGACCTTGGCCGGCGGAATCTTGCCCGCCGCGGTGACCTGGCCGTTGAAGAAGCGGCCGAAAGCGTTGGCAGCTTCGATCACGGCGCGGTAACCGCTGATGCTGGCCATGGAGGTGAGCGCGTCCATCTTCTGGGCGCGAGAGAGCTGGCGCGGCAAGGAGTCGATGGCCAGTACGGTCAGCTTGCGGTCGGCCAGCTGCTGCATGAGCTGCGGGTTCTGCGCAGGCCAGATGAAGCTGACGAGCGTGCTGCCCGGTTTCATCAGCGCAATCTCCTCAGGGGCCGGCGCGCGCACCTTGAAGATGATGTCCGCACCGCCCATCAGCTCTGCGGCGCTGCCTGCGATCTGCGCGCCTGCGGCCTGATACGTTTCGTCACTGAAGTGGGCGGCGGCCCCGGCGTCGCTTTCGACGCGGACCGCGAAGCCGAGCTTGAGCAGCTTCTCGACCACTTCCGGGACGGCGGCGACGCGTTTTTCGCCGGCGTAGGTTTCGCGCGGCACTCCGATCGTTAGCGACATAGGTTCTGGCATCCTCCCCGCAACCCGGACGCGGCTAAGCCGCTGCCGTGAAAGGGATATTTTGGAAAAGCACGGCTGCAAAACAGCCGTGGATTATTGCACAGCGGTGCCGTATCTTCACGGGATGCGCGCGCTTTCGCAGTACGCACTTTCGCAGGAAGTCCTGCGGACGGACGTCTCGGGAATGCCCCTGGAGTGGATCGACTACCGGGACGCGGTCCGGTTGCACTTCATGGGACAGGTCGCCTACGCGTTCGGTCAAACCCTCTTTTCGCTGCGAGGCGGCGTCAGCGCGCGCACGGGCGAGCGAACCATCGTCAAGGTAAGTTCAATCGTGGCGACGATCGGCCACAGCCACAACCCCGGTGGCCGGCACCACGGTTACGTGCCGCCGCTCAACAACGAAACCCTGTTCCGGCGCGACGCGCACCTGTGCCTGTACTGCGCCCAGCGCTTCCCCACCGGCCAGCTCTCGCGTGACCACGTCACGCCCATTTCCCGCGGTGGGCAGGACACCTGGAACAACGTCGTCACGGCCTGCCGCCGCTGCAACAACCTCAAGGCGTGGCGCACTCCCGAGCAGGCCAAGCTGCAGCTGATTGCGGTGCCGTTCACGCCGAGCTACGCGGAATACATCTACCTCAAGGGCCGGCGTGTGCTGGCCGACCAGATGGAGTACCTGCTGGCGCACTTTCCGCGGTCCAGCCCCTTGCACGAGCGCTTGCGGCAGGGTGCGGCTGCGAGGGGCTAGTCGCTGCGCAGCGTGTGCTGGTTGCAAGCAACCGATCCGGGACCTTTCCCCGAGCTTGGAATGGCAGACAAACTCTGGTGGCAGGCGTTCGAGTCGGGTGAGTGCGTCCGATCCGGCGTGTCCCGTCGCGCTTGGAAAGGCAGACACGCGCGCGCCAGGACACGCCGGATCGAACGCCTGACGTCACGCGCCTGAGCTTCGTCTTCGTGCCGAAGACTTCGCACGGCGCACGCAGCGTTGCGAGAATCGGATCGCAGTCTCGAGCCACGGCAATTGGATCACCGGCTACGGGCAAGCAGGGGATTACCGGCAGCTCCGACCGATACCTGGCAGGCTGCATGCACCGTGCGGATTCTCGGGCCCTGGCGAGAATCCGCACAGGTGCTGTCTCGCAAGCGGTCGATCGGGTGCCTTTCCCCGAGCGCGTGTCTGCCTTTCCAAGCTCGGGGAAAGGCACCCGATCGGCCGCCTGCAATTGGCGCGTGGCTGTGTTGCCAGACAAAAAAAGGCGCCCGAGGCGCCTTCTTGATCGAAGAAATAACTTGCCGAGATGGCCTGGGGGAGCAGGGGGAGTGCGTCCCAGGCCACCCGGCAAGTTCCGACGGGTTCATGTAGCGGGGGTTGCAGGGGGAGTGCCCCCCCGAGCCACATCAACGAAACCGTTGGACGGGTTGAGACTACGTCTGATGCTGCAGTGCGACAAACGAAGTTCCATCAATCGATGAATGACCTTTCGTCACCCTCGCCGGTTTGGAGTCAGACCGGGACCTGGAATTGTTCAATCGACCACGCGACCAGGGCGCGCACCTCGGAACGTTCGAAATCGCCGCGCCGGGCCACGAGGTAGTAGGCCTCGTCGCCGCGCAGGTCGAACCCCTGGATGTGCACCAGCGCACCGCGCTCGAACCACGGCTGGCAGACGATCGACGGCACCAGCGCGATGCCGCCATCGCGCTCGGCGGCGCGGGCAACGGCGACCATGTTGTCGAATTCGACCACGTTGCTGACCCGGCGCAGGTCGAGCCCGACCTGGTTGAGCCAGAGGTCCCAGACGTCGCTGCGGAAGCTGCGGTGCATGATCAGGGTCTGGCCGTCGAACGCGTCGGCACTCGCCTTGCCGACCATGGAATTGGCCACTTTCGGCGATGCCGCCGCCACCAGCTGCAAGGGCATCAGGCGAACGGCTTCGACGTCCGTGTCGGTGGGAGGATTGCCCGACAGCACGATCGAAACGTCCGTGAACCCCGAATGCTGGCCAGGTCGCGGGTCATGCGTGTCGACCTGGATGTCGATGCCGGGGTGATGAGCGTGGAAGTCGGGAAGTCGCGGCGCAAACAGCTCGCTGGCGAAAAACGGTGGCATCACGATCGTCAACTGACGCCGCGCACCCGACGTGTTGCGCGTTCGTTCGATGGCCGCACTCAATGCCATCAGCGCCGGCTCGAGGTCGTCCAACAGTTGCCGTCCAACCGGCGTGAGTACGACGGAACGGGTTCGGCGTTGAAACAACGTGACGCCGAGCTGCTCCTCAAGTTCCTTGACCTGGTGGCTGACGGCCGACGGCGTCAGCGCCAGACGATCTGCCGCATCCTTGAAACTCGAGTGACGTGCCGCGAGGCAGAAAGCTCGCAGCAGCCGCAGCGGCGGCGTCCTGATCTGGGCAACCATGTTCGTTCCGCTTGTTTCGTAAACTACGGGCAACTTGCGTGCCAGTCGGAACGGGTTGGCAGAAGTTCAACTAAATCAGAGGGATGTACGAGAAAAGCTGGCTTCGGCGGTGGCGTGCCAGCCCCGCGCGCACGATTATAGCGCTCGCGGACCACCGCCTTGCAGGGTACGTGCACCGTTTCGGTCAGCACTCCGATGCCACCGGTGTGGCGCCGTCAGTCGTTATCGTCCCGATTCAGCGGGGCCCGGGCCGGAGTCGAGTCGCGCCATCAGCAGCGCGTCGTAATCGACCCCGTCGACCCGCAGGTAACGACGGCACGTGCCTTCGTCGGCAAACCCGAAGCGCCGATAGAGCCGGATGGCCGCGGCGTTATCCGTGCGCACGATCAGCTCGGCCCTGCAGATCCCTCGCGCCAGGGCCAGTTCAAGCGTGGTGGTGAGCATGCAACTGCCGATGCCTCGTCCGCGGAATGCCGCGACGATTCCCATGCCCAATACCGCACTGTGTCGCAGGGTGGGCGCCGCTTTCGGCCGCAGGTCGCACCAGCCAATCACCTCGCCAGCGGCTACCGCGACCACGTGTACCGCCCCCGCCTGCAGGCTATCGAGCACCAACCGCCGTGTACGCACGAACGACGGCGCCTCGAGCATGGGGAGGTAGCGGCGCTCCTTCGCGACGCTGTCGAGGGCGGCGTGGAAACCGGCGAGGTGCGCCCGGCCGATCGGCACGATTTCGACGTTTGCCGGCAACGCTTGGGCTGTCCTCGGCCAGGGCGCACTGCTCATGCGCGAATCCTCGCACGGGTCGCCCTGCTGCGTCGTCGGGCAGTAACCTGCCAAGGCGTGGTCCGATCTCTTATCCTTCGCGCACCATGAATGCACCCCTCAACGACGGCCCCGCGCTGGCGCGCGCCGCCGCCGATGCCCTTCGCCGCGGCGATCCCCGCGCCGCCCGTGATCTCTTCCTGCAGGCCGCCCAGGCCGGGCAGGCCGATGTCGCTGTCATGCTCGGGCTCGCGTACTCGTGCCGCTCATTGCAGGACTGGGCTGGCATGGGCGCCTCCGTCGACCGCGTGCTCGCGCTCGATCCGCGCAACATCCGCGCCCTGGTGATGAAAGGCGACGGTTTCGGGCAGGCGGGCAACACTCGCGCAGCATCGGCGTACTACCGCGCGGCACTGCGAGTGGCACCGCCGCCCGACAGGGTGTCGCCCGACCTGCTGCCGGAGTTGCGCCGTGTCCAGCAGGCGAGCGAACAGTACGAGAAACGCTACGACGACCACCTGCGCACGTGGCTCAGGCAGCGTGGCTTCGACGAATCGCAGTCGGATACCCGCGTCGGCCAGTCGCTCGACATCCTGCTCGGCCGCAAGCGCATCCACGTGCAGGAGCCGTACCATTTCTATTTTCCGCAGCTGCCGCAGAAGCAGTTCTACGAACGCGCGGACTTCCCGTGGCTCGATGCGATCGAGGCCGCGACCGACGACATCCGCGCGGAATGGCTGGCGGTCGCGCAGGGCGATGCCGTCTACCTCTGGCAGAACGGTGAACTGAACGAGGCCAACGCCGCGCGTTGCCCGACGACGATCGCCGCACTCGCCAATGCGCCACTGGCGCGGATCCCCGGCCACTCGCCGTCGGTGCTGTTCTCGCCGATGCCGCCGGGCACGCATCTCGCTCCGCGGAAGGGGGCCACCAATACGCGCCTGCAGGTGCACCTGCCGCTGGTCGCGTCGGGAAAGTGCCGCTTGCGTGTCGGCAACGACGTGCGCGAGTGGCAGGCGGGCCGTGCCTGGGTATTCGACGATTCGATGGACCACGAGGCCTGGAACGACGGCGACCAGGCCCGGGTCGTCCTGCAATTCGACATCGCACGGCCCGAAATGACCGAGGACGAGCACCGCTGGGTGGCGACGCTGCTCGAAGGCATCGACGCGTTCCCGGGCCAGCAAGTCGAGTGGAACCTCTAGGCGGCGCCGCTCGATGCTTTATCTCGTCGACGCCAGCGTTTTTATTTTTCGGGCCTGGTTCTCGGTGCCCGTCGACGTCGCCGATCGCGATGGCAACCCGGTCAATGCCGTGCTCGGCTTCGCCCGCTTCCTCTCCGAACTGCTCGAGAAGGAATCGCCGCGGCACATCGCCGTCGCATTCGACGAAAGCCTCGAGCAGGGATACCGCAATGAAATCTATCCCGCCTACAAGGCCAACCGCGAACCCGCACCGGCCGAACTGAAGCGGCAGTTCGCGCTGTGCCAGGAAGTCTGCGCTGCGCTCGGCGTGCCGCGTTATGGCAGCTCACGCTACGAGGCGGACGACATCATCGGCACACTCACGACGCGCGCGCGTGCGGCGGGATTGCCGGTGACGATCGTCAGCCGTGACAAGGACCTCACCCAGCTGGTCTCAGCCGCTGACACCTATTGGGATGCCATTGCCGACGTGCGGTACGGATACGACGACATCGAGGAGCGCTTCGGCGTGGTCCCCGAACGCATGGCGGATTTTCTCGCGTTGATGGGCGATGCGGTCGACAACATACCCGGCGTGCCGGGAATCGGGCGCAAGACCGCGCAGACTCTGCTGAAGCACTTCGGCACGCTCGATGGCGTGCTCGACAACATCGACCAGATCGGCAAGCTCAAGTTTCGCAATGCCACGTTCGTCGCCGAAAGCCTGCGCGAGCATCGCGAGACGGCAGTGCTGTCGCGCAGGTTGACCGCCATTGCCTGCGACATGCCGCTGCCGATCAACCGCATCAGTGAACTGCGACTGCTGCCACCTGACTTCTCGACGCTCGACGCCTTCTACGATTCACAGGGGTTCGGCCGGATGCTCAAGGACCAGGCTCGCCGCGTCGCTTCGAATCGCCGCGACTGAGCGCAGGCAGGGAGCGGACGGCAGGCCACTTGCGCCAGCCTGGGAACCTGTCCAGCAAGACGCCGCAGAAGAAGAGAAGCAGTGCGAGGAGCACCGGCCGGTCCGCATTCACACTCGATGGGGGCGCGGATTGCACGGCTTGGGCGAGTGCCGCGGGGGACCATTCGCTGACGAGGCCCACCCTGCGCCAGACATCGAGGAGTGGATTGGGTCCCGGTTGGCCGCGCTCCCGCAGCGGTTGGCGCAGGTGCACCAGTCGTTGCACGCCGTCCGTCGTCACGGCAGTGAACGTGTAGAGGCCGGGCTCTGGCTCGCGCAACAGGAGGCTCGCTCGGCCGGGCGCAGCTGCGTCGAGCGGTAACTCGCTGGTGCGGCCGGAAGGGCGTTGCACCTGCAAGTGCGTCGGCAAATGGTCTGACCAGACACCTTCACTGGCCTGATCGACTTCGACTCGGAGTTCCGTCGGCAGGTCGATGGCGCGGACCGTGAGGCCAGGCCGGGCATCTTCGAATGCCACCCATTCGACCAGGCCGCCCGCGAGCGCTGGCCAGTCCTGCCACCGCAGCCAGTCGGGAGTCCAGGCGCCGAGCCCGGACATGACCGCCACGACGCGGCCGAGCCCTTCCTGCCGATACGCAATCAACGGCTCACCCCGAGCCGACTCGACGTGGACGACCGCATCCTGGCGCGGCGACGTCACCGCATAAGCAGACACCGGCGGCCAGCTATTTCCCGGCGGGGGCACGATTGGCAGCGGCCGCAGTGCTCGAACCGCGATCGAGCCACGTTCGATCGGCGCGCGCAGCGTCTCCAGGCTGCCGCGCATCAGTGTCGGGAGTTCGGCCGCCTCACCCGCATGCAGGATCGTTGCCTGCCCGGGATCGGCCAGTCCTGCCAATGCGGCCGCATCGGCGTCCGGGCCGACGGCAAGGGCGATGAGCTCGATACGCGCGCGTGACAGGCGCGCCCGCAGGTTTTCGACCGGCACCTCGTCGACGAAACCATCCGTGACCAGGACCAGGATCCGACGGGCCACCGCCGCCGCTTCAAGCTGGGCCACGGCTTTTTCAATGGCCGGCGCGATGCGGGTTCCGCCGCGGGGTTGCGCTGCCCACGGCGCCGCGACGGCTTGCTTGAATTGCGCGGCCCCGACCAGTGGTATGAGCTCCCGGGTCGCCACGTCGAACACGACCAGCGACGCGTAGTCGCGATCCGTAAGTGAGTTTGCGGTTTCGACAACGGCCCGCTGCGCCATCCGGAAGCGGTCGACCCCGGCAGCGGACGCGCCCATGCTCCCGGACTTGTCGACGACGAACGCCAGCGCCGCGGCGTCGCCGAGCGCGGCGGGGCGTGACAGGACGGGCAACACGGCTTCGAGCCGGGATTCGCGGTAGGAGCCAGCCGCAAATGAGCGTCCGCCGCCGAGGACGAGCAGCCCCGTGCCGCGCTCGCGCACCGCACTGGCCAGCGCGTCCCACGTTGCCGGACGCGCAGCGGATGCGGGGACGTCGTCGAGTATCACGGCCGCGTAGTGCTGGAATCCGGTTGCCAGGCCATCCAGTCCGCGTGATCCCACGGTCGTGAGTGCCCAGCCTCCGGCCTGCAGACTCCGCGCCAACGCCGACGGCTGGTCGGCAACATAGAGCACCGCGGCGGGCGGCTCGACGTCGATTACCGTGGCCAGTTCCTTCTCGTCAACGGGGCGATTCGTCGTTGCATCGACCAGCTCGACATCCAGCAGCAGCGGTCCAGCGCCGCGAGCTTGCAGCGTCAGCGTCACGGAACCGAGTTCGCCCGCGCGGATCGCCGACGTAACGTCCGGCAGCGAGGCATCGTGGGCGGAGAGCACCAGGCGTAACGGCCGGTCCGTCGCCCCGGTCATTCTTACGGTGACGGGGATGTGCTGGCCAGGATGGGCACGGGCGGGCGCGAGCACCTCGCCGATGCGCGGCGAAGACAGCGGTGCAGCGACCGTACGCCAGAGCACCACAACCCCCGCGCTGGCTGCGCTTTCGAGCGCGCGCGCCGTGTCTCCTGTGGTCGCATTGCCATCGGACAGAATCACCAGCGTCGCCGGCCGCGGCGCTTTGTCGTCGAGCAAGGCTCGCCGAATTGCGTCCGCCAAGTTGGTTGCCTGCGGCAGGAGCCCTGCCAAGGGTGGAGTGCGCGCAGCGATGGCAGGCGACTCGACGCGACGTGCCGGACCGGCCCGACCGGCGAAGTCGATCACCTGCAGCTCGGCTGCAGGATTCAGTGCCAGAGTCGCAGTCGCGGTTTCCTGCAACGCCTGTCGCAGTGCGGCCGGTGGAACGCTGGCTGAGCGGTCAGCCAGCAAGAACACGGCGGTCGTGGCACGTCCCGCGGGCCAGGGTTGGCCGAGTAGCACGAGGACGAGTAGCACCAGCGCCACCAGTTCGAGCAGCAGCGCGATGCCAACGCGTGCAGCGCGAGCGGTCATGCGGTGGCGCGCGCACGTGGGCCGTAGTCGCGCAGCCATCGCCGCGCGAGCGACAGTGCATCCCACCCCAACAGGACGACTGCAAGCATTGCGAGTGGCAACACGAACGGCACCCCGCCTCCTTGCGTCGCGTCGCGTGAGGGTGGCTGTGCCTCGAGGACAGCACGTGCCGCAACCATCGATGCCGTATCGCCCCGGGCGAATCCGGCGCTGCGATCGAACAGTGAGACACCGAGTGCGGCGTCGGCGAGAAATGCAAACAGCAGCGGCACGGTATCGGTGCCCGTCATTTCGGTCGCACCCAGGTCGAGCGAGGTCTCCACGGTACGTGGGGATCCCGCGCGCCGAATCACGAGCGGCACCTCGCCTGCTGCCAGCAGCACCTCGTCCACGGAGCGTGGCGCGTCGAGTCGTCCGCGCGCGCGCGGTGGGAAACTCGCCAGCCGTGGAGACGCACCAGGGGCCGCTTGCGACCAGAGCACGGAGGACGCAGCGAACTGTTCTGGCGGGCCTTGGCGTAGCGCCAGCCGTGGCACCGGCACGTCGCTGCCCCAGCCCGATCCGCAGTCGATGATGAGTCCGGCGTCACGGCCAGTCGTAGTCCGTAGTGCGGGGTGCGCGCCAACGGATCGTGTCACCTCGACCGGGCATGACGGGTCGACGTGCACGGCGATCCTGGTCAGTGGGGTCCCATCGACGATGACGCTGTCGTCCTGTGGCAACGCGTCGGTCGGGACCAGCCGTACGGTCAGGCGCTGCACCGGCAGCGGCACGGCCTGGGTCAGCGTCACGCTTGCGCCGGCGCCGATAGAGACCGTGTGCGAGGCCAGCAGGATCGAGCCTGCCAACACCTCGACGGTGCGTGTCTCCGGCGCGGAGCCGCCGTTGCGCAGCAGGATCTGAATCGCACCTGCAGTCTGGTCCGCAGGTTGTGGCCGCACGGTGACGCGAGTGATTCCGACATTGCGCGAGGCCGAGGCGACCTGGATCACACGCTCGACGACCGAGTTGCCGAGCCACGCGTTGACCCCGTCGTCCGCGCCATCTGTCACCAGCCAGTGCGCGCGCGCAGCAGTGAGTGCGTCCGGCGCCGGGGGCTGCGGCTCCCTGGTGCCGGCGTGGGACCGGATTGCCTGCATCGTCGCCGCGCTGGCGGAAGGGTAGGCGCGCGTCGGATCGCTGAGCGGTCGCACGATCACGTCGTGCACGGCCGACTCGCGCAGCGCGGCCTGCGCAAGACGCAAGCCGCGGTCGAGCCTGGTCTCGCTGTCCTCGAGGGTCTGCATGCTCAGCGAATCGTCGACCCACACCGTCACGCGCTCAGCGGGTCGTTGCCATTGTGGGCCGGCAAGAGCAACGCAGAGCAGGGCGAGAATCGCAGCGCGCCTGAGCCAGGCGGGATCGGGTTGGCGCCGCTCGCCGGCCTGCGCAGTACGTGCGCCATCGTCCTGCCAGAGGTCGAGGCTCGCGACCGCATGACGTCGCAGGATTGGACCGCTGCGATGCAGGTACCAGATGGCAGGCACCAGCAGCAGCCCCAGCAGCCAGGCCGGTGTCGCCAGGGCCATCACGCGGCGTGAGCCCGCAGCAGGTGATCGACGAGGACGCGCTGCCATGGCAAGGCCACGTCCCACGCAGTGAAAGCGATGCCGCTGCGCGCGGTGAAGCGCTGCAGTCGCAGCAGCAGGGCAGCGTGCGCGGCCTGTGCCGCCGCCTCGGCTGTCGTTCCGGCGCCGGAACTCGCCGTCGCGCCGGTCTCGACGTCGTAGAGCTCGAACGGGCCGGGCCCAGGCAGGCGCAGATCCAGCGCGGCGTGGACCTCGAGTGCATGCAACTGCACGCAGCGTTCGCGCAGTGCGGCCAGCGCCGGTCGCAGGTCCGACGGCCCGAGAAAATCGCTGACGACGAAGCCGGAGGCTGTGCCGAGCAACCGGCGTGCACAGGCGGCCAGATTGGAGCGTGCCGCCGACTCAGTTGGGCGCAGCGCGAGCAGCGTGCGAACCACCTGCGGGAAGTGGCGCGCGCCTCGCCCCGGTGGGCACACGGCAAGCACGTCGGACGCGAATGCGACGACCGCAACGCGGTGGCCGAGCTCCAGCAACGCGAATGCCATGGCAGCCGTGGCACTGGCAGCAGCACGCCATTTTCGTGCGCCGCCGGTGGCCATCGAAGAACTCGCATCGAGCAGCAGGAACCAGTCGCCCGAGGTCTCGGCCTCGAACTGCCGGACGACGGGTCGCTGCCGGCGCGCGGTCTGTCGCCAGTCGATGTGACGAACCTCGTCGCCCGGTGCGTAGTCGCGATGATCGAGGTGCTGCAGTCCCGCGCCGGCACGACGTCGCACGGTCCGGGAGCCGAGCCCTGGCGACGGGTGTTCGGTCAGCAAGTGCGCGGCAACTCGAGCGAACGAGCGGAGCTCGGCGTAGCTCGGCAGCGCCGCCGGGTTCAGTGCTCCCGTCGCCATCGTTCGATGATTTCCTGCAGCACGGTGTCTGCGTCCTGGCCTTCGAGCTCGCTTTCCAGCTTCAGCAGGACGCGATGACGCAGCGTGCGCAGGGCGACCGCAGCGATGTCTTCGATATCCAGGTGCGAGCGGCCAGATATCACCGCGCCTACGCGAGCCGCGCGCAACAACGACTGCAACGCGCGTGGACTGGCGCCATAACGGATGTGCGCTTGCGCGGGTGAATGCTCTGCCGCAGTTGCCGGCTGCGTGGCGAGCACCAGGTCGACGGCAGCCTGCTTGCAGGCTTCCGCGACCAGCACCGATCGACACAGGGCCGAGAGTCGCAGGACCTCCGCCGGATCGAGCACGGCCGGCAGGTCGTTGGCGGGTTCCGCGTCGAGCGAGATGTCCAGCATCCGGCGCAGCGAGTCACGAGCCGGGTAAGGCACCTTGATCTTGCACATGAAGCGATCGAGCTGCGCTTCGGGCAGTGGGTAGGTCCCCTCGAGTTCGATCGGATTCTGCGTCGCGAGCACGCAGAACGGCTGCGGCAGCGGGCGGCTCGTGCCCGCGTGCGTCACCTGCATTTCCTGCATCGCTTCGAGCAGCGCGGCCTGGGTGCGTGGCGTGGCCCGGTTGATTTCATCGACGAGCAGCAGCTGCGCAAAGACCGGACCCGGCCGGAACACGAACTCGGAGCCGCCGCCGGGCGTGGTGCTGAAGATCTCGGATCCAGTGACGTCCGCTGGCATGAGATCCGGCGTGCATTGCACGCGCGACCACTGCAGTCCGAGCGTGGACGCCAGTGCCTTGGCGAGGTGAGTCTTGCCGAGTCCCGGCAGACCCTCGAGCAGCACGTGGCCGCCGGCAAAGACTGCCGTCACGATGCCATGCACGACCTCGTGCTGCCCGACGATCACGCGTTCGAGCGCTGCACAGACCTCGTTCAGCTGCCGGTGGGCAACGACAAAGGAGGGATCGGCGGGTGCGGCATGGGTCATGGCGTGGCTCCGGAGCCGGAGAAGTATGCGCGGACGTAGGCCTGCTCCGCAGGTCCGAGTCGCACGCGTGGCTGGGCCTCGGGCGGCACCGCGGGCGCTGGCGAGTTGAGGGCAACCAGTGCCGAATCGTCAGGCGGACGGAGTGCGGTTGCATAGTCGGCTGTGTGCGAAGGATCCGCGCGCGCGGGCACGTCGTCCACGGTGCTTGTCGCGGACCGCACCTTGCGGGCAAGTTCGCCCTGCCAACTAGCAGAAAATCCCGTGTCCGCGAGGGTGTCCGGGCTGTCTCCCGCCTCGCGGCCACCGGACGCGGCACGAGAACCCGACGCACCGGTTGCCGGTGCGGTCGTGAGCGCCAACGCATTTTCGACGCTGTCTTCGCCGTCACCGGCGGCAGTCAGTTCAGCGGTGGGCGGAGCGTCTCGTGCTTGCCCTCGGCGGCTTGGTGCAGCCACTGTTGGGGTCGGGCGCTTCCGCCGCAGGCGAGTCGCCGGGCGCCGTCGTGACGGGCACGTCGCGCTCCGTCTGCGAAACTGGAGTGCCAACGGGCTCGTGCCATTTCGCCGCGGCGTGTCGCGCAGGAATCTGCAGCAGAATGGCCGTGAGCGCAGCGCTGACCAACATCGCCATGACCGGTTTGGCCAGGCGCAGATGCAGCGGCAACGCCTGCAGCATCGCCTGACTTCGCGGCACGGCCGCTTCGACCCACTCCAGCAAGCGCTCCGACCGCCGGTGAAGCGGGTCGTGGCGGCTGGTCACCTGCCGTCTCCAGCAACGTTGCGTACGCAGACCTCCCACCCAGGTGGCGATCGGCCCAGGCCGCGCATTCCGCTGGCGTGATTCGGCGACTCACGGTCCACCCCGCGGCGACGAACCACGGCAGGACAGCTGCGGCGAGGACGACGGTCACGTCGAGACGTGCCACGAACATCTGCAGGAGTGCCAGGGCGATCAGGGTCGCGGCGGCAGCCCACGCAGCACTGCGCAGCGCCGTGGCGAGCCGCTGCAGCAGGAGCCGGCGGCGTACCTTGGCGAACAATGCGTGCGGTGTCGAGTTACCCATGTAACCAACCGGCCAGCTCACGCCAATGGACTGACAGCACCCACGCGCAGCAGGCGAGGGCGATGCCCGCAAGCGTTGCCAGCGGCAATGTCGACGCACTGCCCCGGCGCCACCGTGCCAGCACGTGACCGACGACCGGTGCGGCAAGCGCGCCGCAGAGGAGCGCGACTTCGACGAACAGCGCGTGCGCAACGCTAGTCGGTGCTTGCCGTCCACGCCAGTGCGACGACGGGCCATGCCGTCGTGACGATTGGAATGGCACTGCGCACGCCCGCCGAGTAACCGTTCCTGGCCGCGACTCGGGGTGCTGATACGGCGATCAGCATTGCGCGCAGCACGCCGAGGACGAACAGGGCCTGGGTGGCCAGCAGTGCCGTGTCGCCGCCGCTCTGGATGGCGACGCGACTCGCGCCGAGCCACCAGACCGCGGTCGCGGTGGCAAGCGTGATCCCGAGTGCCAGGCCAAGGCGCGTGCTCATCGCCGCACCGATTCAGGCTGCTGCCCCGACCTGCAGCAATAGCCATGCCTGCGCGCCCGGCGGCGCCTGGTTGACGCTCTGCAGGTCGAGTGGCCACAGGATCGCCAGCCGGTCGAAAGGGGTGCGCGCGATCGCGTGGCGCTCGACACCCGTGGCTGGGTTGCGCAGCCAGGTTCGGCGGTCAATGCCTGCGTTGCGTCAGGCGCGAGCGCGGGCATCGGCTGCAAGCGACCGTCCCAGACGAGTGTTCCCGGCGGCCAGGCAGCGGGCCCCGGGTTGCGCAGGTCGACGCGTCCAGGCAGCCTTCGTCAGCACGACCGCATCGCGCGTCACCGGGAACGATCCGGAATAGCAAAGTGCTGCGGTGGCGAACAGTCGTCCCGCAAAACGGGCCGACGTGTAGCGGCGCGCCCGTGCATCCCACGACCAGGTGGCAGGTCTGCCGACGTGGCAGTCCTGCGGCTCCGCGAGCACCGCCAGCACAGGCACATCGATGTCGCCTCGACGTGACGACGTCGCTCGCTGGAGGCCGCGGTACTGTGCCAGCCGATCATCGCTGCGAGTCTCGGCCCACACCAGCAATTGCGCGTCGACCGGTCGGGACTGCATGAACCACAGGCCTGCGGCCGTTGCGAGCGCCGGGACCAGGACGGCTGTGGCGAGCGACGCAGAGAAGATTCCCGCGAGCGCCATGGCGGCTACGCCAACTGCGAGCACCGCAACGGCCAGGTACCAGGTTTCGAGTTCGTGTCCGCCGAGGGTGCCGAGCGATGTGGCGCGCGGCAACTCGGCCTCGGTCGAGTCCAGGATGCGGTCTGAGGCTGGCGAGTGCGGAGTCCGCCGAGGTCGCCTCTGCAAAGTTGCGACCGCCGCAGCCGACGGCGCCCTGCAACAGTCCTGCCGCGGAGGGAGTCCCGCCGATCAGTACGGTCCGGCCGCAGCTCGCCATGAAGGAGAGCAGGGCGGCCAGCTGGCGTTCCGTGAGCGCGCCGACCAGTGCGCGGTCGATGACCAGCGCATCGATGCTCGAGTAGGCCGCTGCATTGTCCGGCAGGGCACTGGCGTCGAATTCGATGACATGAAATCCCAGTCGTGGACTGCGCAGGCGCGGCAGGCGCCACCCAGGCCAGCAGCGGCGCCTCCGAGAGCGACAGGCCGATCTCACGCTGCTGGCGATTCGTTCCGGCGGGCGCGACCGCCGCCGTGATTCGCTCGGTGGCCTGCACCGGTACGGCGAGGCGGATCTGCTCGCCGGGCGTGAGTTGCACGGTGGAATGAACAACCTGTCCGCCCGACGTGATCATCAACTCGGCGCTCGCACGATCCTGCGACAGCACGCGCAATTCGACTTCGGTCACGCGCCCAGGACGGCTCCAACCGTCCCAGGCGCTGGCGACCTCGAACTGCAACGGAGCCGCCGTCGCGGCCGCGCCGATCAGGCAGCCGATGCTCGTAACGATTAGATCTGTGTGTCGCAAGCAAGGGCTACTTCGGGTTGGTCGTGAGAAGTCACGAACCCGACTCCCCGGGCGAATCGTGAGAAACGCGGCGGACGCGCGACAGCGACCAGCGTCGCACGGATGCCAGCAGCAGGCTGAGCGCCGCCGCCAGCAGCAGGTAGGTGACCAGCAAGGTGCCTATCCGTGGATAGTCGGCCTGCAACGAGCCGAGACTGGAGTGTCCGTAGAACCACTCGCCCCGCAACACGTCATTGCCGGCTGCGGCGGCGAGATGCGCGAGCGGACTGCTGGCGAGAATGACAGTGGGAGCCGAGGGTTCCTGTCGGGCACTCAGGTCCGCCACCGGGCCGAGCCAGAGTGGAGTGCTGGCCGCGAGCCACAGCAGGGCTGTGACCGTCCAGACGGACCGATCCCGTGCCGTCGAAGCGTTTACGCCCAGGCCTTGCAGCACGGCCTCGATGATCGACGCCGACCGCTGCGCCACGACCAGGATGCCGAGCGCAACCAGGCTCGCCAATCCGAGCGGCGCCAGTGCGAACCGGATACCGAGCGCAAGCCAGGCGATGACTGTCGAGCAGGAGCACGACGAATGCCCAGCCGAGGATGCTGCCCAGAAGGTCTCGTTGCGGGTCACCGTCGCCCGACCAGAACAATGGCGCGAGCATCGTCGGGACGGCAGTCATCACCAGCACGGCGCCGCTTGGCGGCAGCGAGTTGGCGCCGAAGCAGTAGCGTCAGGGTAACGATGACCGCTGCCATGGCGAACGCAACGACTTGCAGCAACCGGAACGCCGCAACGGGCCGCGCGGCCTGCGCGACGACTGGCGGGTCGCTCGATGCTGTTCGTGTCATCGCGTCCATGGACTCGGTCCGCGCCGTGCAGTGGGCAACCGCGTGGCGGCCCGCGTCGGCTTCTTCTTATGGATGGAAGCGGTCACCCGCCTGCGAGCGAGTGACCGCTTCTGCATTGCGCCGCAGTCGCCCGGATCGGGAGGGACCACGATCCGTGACGTGACTGGCGGAGGTCGACAAGTGGGGGGGGCCACCGCCAGGGGCATCCGCGGCCGAATGCCTTTGCAATGAAGCACAAGCAAGCGCTATGCCACCCCTTCGGGGTATGGGTACGTGACGAAATTCAGCCCACATTCATGCACTTACCTGTTGGCGTCGCGGCTCCGGGCAACGCGTCCGGCACCTGCTGTGCGATTTCTGCCAGCCGCCTGTGCAGAGATGCGTCACGCCTCACTTCAGCGCCTGCTCCAGAGCAATCACGCTCCACGCCGTGACCAGCTGCGGCTTGTCCTCCCACCACTTGTTCGAATCCGGGTTGGCCCAGGATCCGTCCGCAGCCTGCAGGCTGACCAGCTTCTGCGCGAGTTCGTTGCGCCAGTTGTGCTTCTGGCCCTTGGCGTCGGTGAACTCGTCCGCGCCATAAGCCGCCATCACCTTGGCGAACGCGTTGTAGAAGTAAAACAGCCCGTGCTTGGCGTTGGTGCCGGGATTGACGTCGAGCGAGTAGTTCGACGTGATCCACTGGTAGGCCGACTTGCACCCGCGGGTCGGACTTGTCGACGCCGGCGAAGAGCAGGCTGATGAGGCCAGCGGCCGTCATGCCGCCGTACGAGTTGGTGCCGTTCTCGAACTCGGGCGGGTTCCAGCCGGGCATGTAGACGAACCCGCCGTCGTTGGCGGCCCACGACTGGTCGTTGCTCTCACTGCGGTTCTGCGAACGATTCACGAACACGAGCGCCTTCTGCCACACCGGGTCCTTCGGGTCGGTCGAGGCGGCCTTGAGGCCTTCGAGCGCGAGGTACAGGTTCGACATGTCGGGCCGCTCGTCGCCGCCGTAGCCGACCCCGCCGTAATAGCGATGCTCCGCGCTTGTAACCCTCGCCCTCGTCGATCTGGTGCCCGGTCAGGAATTTGCGCCCGCCCGACACGACTGGCTCGTACTTGGGGTTCTTCGTGGCCGTCAGCGCGTTCAGCGCGACCGCCGTGTTGTAGCTGCGATTCTGCAGCGACTCGCTGATCGAACCATCCGCGTTCACCTTCGACAGCAGGAAGTCCACCTGCTTGGTGATGAACGGACCGTCGCCTTCGTTGTAGCCGCGGTGGCTCTCCAGGAACGCACGCAGCGACAAGGCGGTAATGCCGACCGACTTGGCCACCGAGCCGTCCTCGGCCTGCTGGCTGCGCAGGTAATTCAGGCCGGCGTCCACTGCGCGGCGCGCCTTTTCGCGCAGCTGGGGATCCATGGTGTCGGCAGCGCGCGCGGCAGGTGCGGACAGCATCAGATCCGGCGAGTGTGACCAGGACGAATCTCTGCAACATGAGCGGGCTCCGGTGTGGGGTCGTTGGGTGCGGTGGCATGGCGGGCTTCAGGTCATCGTCCCGTGCGTGGCAGCGCCACGATCAGTTCGACAGGCGTGCCGACCGGCGGCAGCAGGTTCGTATTGCCGCTCACGGAACCGTAGGCACCGATGCCGAGACCGTGCACCGATTCGATGATGCTGTTGGCGTCGTGCACGAACCCGACCAGTGTGCCGGTCACGTCGGCAGCGAACTGCCCGTCGGGCTGGGTCGAAATGCGATCCCGTGTAGACCCATTCGACGGAGTCCGGCTGGCACGCCGGCTTCTGGATTCAGCAACGCCGCGGCGGCAGCAACCTGGCGTCGCTTGTCGCCCTCGGTCCAGGCGATGTCGAGCGTGACCCGGGGGCCGGCGACGGGCGCCGCGCTGAACTGGTAGAACGGGCCTTGCTTCGGGTCGCGCTCGAGACCCAGCAGGATGCAGGCCAGGTTGAACTCGCTGCCGCTTGCGTCCAGCTCGAGCAAGGCCTCGTATTCCTTCATGCCGCCAGGCGCCGTCGCCAGGTATTCGAGCGGCCGTCCGAGCACGTGCACGCGTCCGGGCACCGTGAAACTGCGGGCACGCTTGTCGAGCACGATGCGTCCGATCTGATACCGGTCGCCGCCCAGCGGCTTCAACTCACCGAACGGGGGCACGGAGGATTTCGGCGCGGGTGTCGCGACAGGCGCGGGGGCGGCCGGCGACGAGCCCGTCGCGGGCACCGTGTGAGCGTCGTTACCTGCGCAAACGCGACCGCGCTGCACAGCAGGCGCTGCCGACCGCTGCAGTCTGCAAAGCCATCGATGTGTGCTCAAGGTTTCACTCCCAGGACGACGCGATGCGGCATCGGCGGCGGCAGCGGCACGACGCGCAGTTCGCCCAGGCCACACTCCGCCATCCAGCGTCTTGACGTCCGCATCCGCATGCACGCCGCCGTCCGGCGCCGTCAGCATCATGTTGACGCCGAACATCGCCGCGAACGCGGGATGGGCGCCGCCGGCGTCCGTGAACACATCGCTCACCACGACCAGGCCGCCGGGGACCAGGCAGGCTGCAGCGCGCTCGATCAGGTTGCGGCAGGCGCTCTCGGTTTCGCGATGGAACATGCCGGACATCAGCACGACGTCCTTGCCCGAGCCGAAGTCCGCACGTGTGATAGTCGCCATCGCGCAGCGTGACGCGCTCGCTTGCGCCCGCAGCCGCCACCAGTTCGCGCGCAACCGCGGCGACGCCGGGCAACTCGAGCACCTCGGAACGCAGGCCGGGAAGCGCTCGGTCAGCAGCACCGAGTACGTGCCCGGGCCGCCGCCGACATCGAGCATCGCGCGCCGACCCTGCAAGTCCAGCACACTGACCAGCGCGCGAGCGATGCCGAGCGCCCGCCCGTGCATCGCGTGCACGAAAGTGCGCGTGCGTGGCGGGTCATCGCCCAGGTAACGTCTCTGCCTGCAGTGCGGGCCGTCCCGAGCGCAGCGCGCCTTCGAGGTTGCCCCAGGTGGCGTACAACTGGTCGCTGTAGCGGATCGCGTTGCCCATGTAAGCGGGGCTGCGCGAGACCAGAAACGTCGCAGCCGCAGGCGAGTTCGAAAAATCGCCATCGCTCTCCTGCAGCAGCCCGAGGCCGGCGCATGCGCGCAGGAACAGTCCCGGTGGCGCGGGGATCGAGTCCCAGGGCGGCCGCAATCGATTCGCCCGACTTCGCGCCGTCGGCGATCACGTCGAACACTCGCAACCGGTTCGCGGTGAGCAGTGTCTGGCTGTCCCAGTACGCCGTGCTCAAGCGCACGATCGGGCCCGGATCCGGCGGCGCGCCGCTCACGCAGCCTCCTGCGTCGGTCGCACGATCGATGTCGCACTCGAGCTGCATGTACGCGCAGCGATGGCACATGAAGCCCTCGGCGATGGCGAGGCCGTGGCGCCGGCGGATTTCCTTGTAGCCGCCGGCTCAGCCTCTCGAAGTAGCTGAGGATGCGCTCGTGATAGTCCGGCCGGTCGCGTCCGCCCGACGGCCACACCAGTGAGTAGATCGGAATGATGCCGCGGCTGCAGAGGTCCTCGGCGCCCTCGAGTGCGGTTCGCGCCGCCTGCTCCCATTCGAGGCCGTGCTCGGGCTCGAGTTCGATGCCGGCGACCATTGCGGAATAGACGTTGCCGCGCCCCCAGAAGCGCACCGCAGTTTCGAGCGCCTCGATCCAGCGCTGATAGCCGACGTAGCGGTTCTTGCCCGGGCAGACCTTGGCGAACAGCGGCTCGGACCACATCTCGAGGTTGAAGCAGACGAACTGCACCAGGTTCTCGGGTGGAACTGCTCGATGAGGTCGTCAGGGATCGCGCCGCTGCCGAGCGTCACCGGGAATGCCGCGCGTGTTGGCCTGCTTGACGAAGCGCGCGAGTTGCAGGAAGCGCTCGCCTTCCTCGCGGCCGTCCGTGAGCGAGCCGCCGACCAGGTAGATGTGACGGATCTCGGTCTGGTTGATGACGGCTTCGAGTGCTTCGCGCATGCGCTCGAGCGTCGGCTGCGGAATCTCCACCTGCCCCGGCTTCTGGCCGAGGTGCGCAGTGCGCTCGTCGGGTGCGCCATACGCGCAGAACGAGCAGCGCATCGAATGGCCGTCCTGCTTGTGCAGGAAGTATTCGCAGCCGGGTGCGACGTTGATGACCAGCATGTCGCCGTGCGTGGTGACGCCCGCCTGCGGGTAGGGCAGGCCGTCGGCGGTCTTCTGCGTCATCCAGGGCTGCAGCGGTTCGAACTCGATCGGCACCGTGCGCCCATCGCGGTCGTCGATGAGCCGGTAACCGTCGTGCTGGTCGCCTTCGACGTGCCACGGCGAATCGCCGCTGCCCAGGATGCGGATCTCCGTGCCGTCGCGCGTATTGATGAGGTAGGGAATCGTCGCGATCCCCTTGCCGGTCGGGTCGTGCTCGCCGGCCTTGAAGCGATACGGGTAGTAGTTGGGCATCGAGTGCAGCGCTGCGCGTCCGAGCGCGTCCGTGTAGCGGATGCCCTCGCACATGACGTCGACTTTCAGACCCGGCGAACCGGTGAGCGTATTCATTGCCGTGACAACCTCGTTCATGCAGCCGTCGTGCGGAACACCGCGGTTTCTTATTGGTGAGGTCCTGCTATCGTGTGCGCAGCATGCGACTTGCAGTCCGCGCAGTTCTCATTATTACCGCAGCCTTGTGCATTCCGCTCGTGCCATTTTTCATAATCGGCGAATTGCCGGGCGAACGCTGGCTCTCGGCGACGGATGAGCACGCAGTGACGTTTGCGCTGACCGGAGCCGGGCTCCTGGCCGCGGACGCACTGCTGCCCATTCCGTCGAGCATTGTCGGCACCATGCTGGGTGCGCGGCTCGGCTTCGGTCCCGGCGCGCTGGCTGCGTTCGTCGGCATGATGACGGGGCAGGTGCTGGCCTACGCGGCGAGCCGCTGGCTGCTGCGCCGGCGCTCCGACGCATTGCCCGCAGCACCCACGCTGGCTGCCGTGTTTCTCAGTCGACCCGTGCCGGTGCTCGCCGAGGCCGTCGCGATCGCCGCTGGCGCAGCGCGCGTGAGCTGGCCACAGTTCCTGCTCGCCTGTGGGGCGGGCAATCTGATCTACGCAGCGGCGCTGGCCTTGAACGGCGCCGAACTGCTCACCGGCCGCCTGCTCGGGCCGGGTCTCGTGCTGCCGATGCTGCTGCCGGTCGCGGCCTGGCTGCTCTGGCGCGCGACGCATCGTGATTCCAGTACTGGAGGCTAACGTCATGTTGTTCCTGCTCACCAACCGAACCCGTCCGAATCTCACGCCAGCCCAGTACGGGGAACTCGCGGGGTTGGCGAAGAAGTTCTACGCGTCGATCCCCGCCGGCGTGACGATTCGCGGCGAGTGGGCCGCGACGGACCAGTCCCACAACTACACCCTGCTCGAGGCGCCCGACCTCGAGACCGTGCAGCGCATGCAGGAGCCGTTTGCCAACTTCACCGACACCGTGATCGTGCCAGTGGTGTCGATCTCGGGGTGGACGGCTTCCTGACGGCCGCGCCGAGCGCGGTCAGTCGCGCGCGGGCAGCAGATAGACGCGTGTCTCGGGCTGATTGCCAGTCGCCGCGATCTTCAACGAGACTGCGCCTCCGCGGGCCAGGGATTTCTCCGCCAGTCCGATGGCTGTGTCCGCCGAGGTGACGGGAACCTCGTTCACCGAAATCACGCGAGCTTGGTGCGGGAGCGCGACGACGGACGTAAAGCGCCGTGCGACGTCCGTCGCGGCGTCGGCACGGTTGCCTGTGCCGCCTGACGCCTTGAGCGCCCGAGCGACGGTCGCTGAATCCACCTCGCGCATGACGAGGGGCGCCTCGTCCGACACATCAATGGGCATGCCCCGCGTTGCTGGCGCCGCGCCGCGCCCGTCGGATCCCGCGAGGTCCAATTCAATCGTGCGATCCGGAAAAACGATTGTCACTTGCTCGCTGTCCAGCGCGACGATACGGCCGCCACCGTTGATCGTGCTGCCCCGTCGAACGAGTACCTGGCCGCCGCCGGGTAACTCGAGAAACCCGAGATAGTCCGAGCCGACGGCGACGATACCGGCCAGGCGGTAGCCATTTGTTGCCGCGGCATGCACGCCCGCGAACGGCTGCAGCGCGAGGGCGAGCACGGTGGCCAGGACGACCTTAAGAAAAAAGAAAGGGTGGCCCGTGCGGGCCACCCTAAAGATTGACACTCTGCCGGTCATTCGCGCGCTGACCTGAGGAACCAGGGAAGTCGCGCAGCGATCGTCAGGCGATCCGGCGCCGACGGGCCAGGCCCATGCCCAGCATGCCGAGGCTCAGCAGTGCCAGCGTGCCCGGCTCCGGGACGACTCGCTCGCAGCCATTTGCCCCAATTGCCGCAACGCAGATTTCGCCGTTCTGAAACGTGACGCCCGCCAGCGTTTCACTTCCATCCCAGTTGGACAAGACCAGATTGGTCAGCGTCAGCGGGCTGAGGCCGACTGCCAGACCCGTGAAGCTCAGGGTCGCGAGCCTGAACGAGGCCCCCTGCAGGAGCGCCAGGCTCGCTTGGGTCTCAGCGGCGTCAGCTGCGAAGAACAGGTCGAGCGAGCCGCCGCTGAAGCCACCGCTCAATTCAAGAGGAAGCGCACCCATCTTTCCGTCGGGGTCGTTCAAGAATGAGCCGGCCGTCAGGAACGCATTGTTGAAGCCGAGCAGCAGCGAGAAGCCCCCCACCGGCTCGGTGAGTCCGCTGACGATGATGTCGACCGACGCGGGGTCGCCGACGTTGATGGTCTGGGTCGCGGGGCTGATGGTGACGTTGATGGCCTGCGCTGGCGCAGTGGATAGCAATGTACCCAAAGCGGCCGCCGTAACGGCCAGCAGGCGAAGTGTCCGATTGAAGCGTTTCATTTTGTTGGTCTCCAAGTAAAACTACGAATTCGGGCCCATTCTCAGCGCGGACATCGAAGGATCGTCGCCGCTTGTTTCCTGCCGGGACCCCCCGGAAACGATTGCATCCGGGGGGGGCTGGGCCAATGGGCACCTATCGATGCCGGTTAGTTACTGCCCTCAGGGAGGCGTGAGCCTGAGCTGGCAATAACGCACGTCAGCCACGTTGATCTTGCCGTCCTTGTTCGCGTCGAACGGATCGCTCGGGCCGCTCGCGTTCTGGCCGTTCTTGGCGCGAATCGCCAGCAGATCGGCCTGCGTCACCGCGCTGTCGTTATTGACGTCGCAAACGACCCCGACCACGACCCAGTTCTTGACCAGGACGTTGGAGTTAAGCGCGCCGACCGACGCCCGGATGTTGTCGGTACCGGCGACGGTGCCCGTGTAGGTGAACGTGGTTTGCCCGTTGGCACCCGTGTTGCCGCTGCCGGTGGCGCCGGCGTTCGGGCCACTGGTCACCAGGAAGGTCACGGTCACGCCTGGAATCGGGCTGCCGTTGCCGGCCTCGGTGGTCGCCGTGACAGTGTGCGGCGATCCGACGGGATTGGTCTGCGGAGCAGTCGTCAGGGGCGAGCCGTGCTTGAGGCCGACGGTCGAGAACTTCTCCTCGTCAGGCAACACGAGCGCCGTCGGGGCGAGCATGAGCAGGGCGAGCGCAGACTGTGCGGGCCCGTTCGTGGTCTGGCTGGAGAACGCCAGTGTCGACCAGGATCCGCCGGCGAGCGTGGTGGGGCTGGTCTGGTTCGCGATCAGCCAGTCGACGTAATCGGCATACCAGTCGTCCGCTGCAATCGACCCGGGGCCCGCAGCGCGACCCACGCCGGCCAGCGTCTGCACGCCGTACAGCTTGAACCCCTTGAAGACATTGAACATGCCGTAGGCGCAACCCTTGTTGAACTTGCCGCTCTGGCAAACGAACTGCTGGGTCCAGCCGAGGCTCGCTGGGTTTTGCTCATTCCAGCGGTTGGCGATGTACGTCTTCGCCAACGCGAGATCCGCGTCAGCCGGCAGGCGCCCCGAGAAGAACATGTGTTGAACGCCGACACCCGTCTTGGCGACATTCGGGTAGTAGGGCGACGTGCGATTGGAGTCGGCCTGGTAGTCGTATGAACCGTCGTTGTTCAACGCGGCCGCCAGGGCAAACGCGGACTCGGTTTTCACCCATGCCGGCACCGTTGCACCCGCCGCCTCGGCGTCGAGAAGGCCCAACAGCTCCCAGCCGTTGGTAGAGCCATCCGATGCTGTGCTGTTGAACGTGTAGTACCAGCCGCCCCGGCCGTTAGAGCTGTCGCCCTGTCCCCAGGTGCTCGCATTGACCATGCGCTGGAGGATCTCCTTGAACGTCTTGCCGTTTACGTTGACGGCTGCGACCTCGGTGACGGTGCGGTTCAGGGCGCCGCTGGCGGCAAAAGGCAGCATCACGATGCCGTTTTCGTAGCCCGGATCGCCCGACGTCGTGGCATAGAGCGCGCTGCAGACATTGGCATCGACTGGAACCCCTACGCAGGGATTGTTGCCGGCCGGCGTATTGCCGATGTTCAGTGTCGTCAGGCGGGCGAGCAAGTAGTTGAAGCCCCGGCGGACGACATATTTCTGGTACAGACCCGTGGGTGCCGCGTTGCTGTTAGGCAACCGATAGCCGTGGTTCTGGAATGCCTGCACGACGAGCGCAGTACCCGGGTTTGGCCAGCTCCAGGCCCAGTAGGTGTCGACAGTCGTGTCGAATGTCGCCCGGTTGGCCTGGGAGGTCCAGAGGTATCGCAGGCCGTCCTGAATCGTCCGATTCACGTTCAGGTTGCGCAGGTCGAATGGCGTGAGCGAAGCCCCGTTGTAGACGTTGACCTTGACGGTCGCGGTTTCCGTCGTCGCACCGTTGATCACGGTCAGCGTTGCGGTCTTGACGCCGGCGAGCGCGTAGGTGTGGTTCAGGGCGATGTAGGACCGATCCGTGACCGCTGCCGGAGCCGTCACGACGCCGTCGCCAAAGTCGATCGTGTAGGTCGAGCCGGCGTTGGGCAGTGTAGTGATCCCCCAGACCACTTCGGATGTCCCTGCCAGCATGTCGCGATCCGGCATCATCAACGTTTCCGCCGACGCCGTGCTGGCGGTCGCCATGGCGACCAGACAGACCGCGGAACACGCCGCACCGAGCGCGCGCATTCTTGTCTTAATTCCCTTCGCAATGATCATTTCTTGTCCCTCCGACGGTGAACCCGACCAAGCAGTCCCCCCCGGGGCCGCTATGGACGAGCAGATGATCTGTCAAGAGGCATATGAAGCAATATCAATGCCAGATTTCAGTTAGACAGCGAATTCAACCGTTTACAGGGTCGAGGAGCCTCATCCGAGAGGTAGCTTGTAAGAAATCTCGACGGCAAAACCGCGCAGTTGAGAATGACAGTGAGCCTGAGAAAGCGATGCTGTGGGGTCGGTCACGCACGGCCCCGACCGCAACTGTGCCTCCCTCCTGCAGTAGCATCTGTACGTGCGCTTCATGTCGTCCCTGTTCGTCCGCCTCAGCCTGGCCCTGCTGGGTCCACTGCTGCTGGCCATGATGGTCGCGTGGGCCATCGGCGTCGGCATCGTGACGCGGGCGCTCGAGCAGCGCGTGGAGGGTCAATCGCGCAACGCGGCCACGGTCCTCGCGGCCTGGGGTCTGCCATACACGCCGGAACTGCTGCGCCGGCTTGCGGCACTGCAGCAAGCAGACTTCGCGCTGCTGGATCACGATGGGCGCATCGTGGCCAGCACCTCCGCGACGGTGGGAACGGCGCTGGCGCAACCATTGGCCGACTTCCTCGCCCGGCGTCGCGACGGCGTGGCCACGTTTCGACTCGAGCAGCCGCAGCGCAGCATCGCGGTCTACCAGCCGATCGCCGCAACGAATGACCCGCGTTATTCGGCACTGGTAGCGGTAGCGCCGCTGGCCGATGCCGAGGCCGCCGCGCGGCGGGCCGCCGCCTGGCTCGGGTTCGCCATGCTGGCCGCCGCCACCCTGCTGTGTGTCCTGCTGCTGGCGGTGGTCCGCAACATCACGCGACCGCTGTCGCAGTTGTCCGGTCTCGCCGACCGCATTGCCGGCGGGGAGCGCGAGCAGTCACTCGACCTGCACCGTGCCGATGAGATCGGCGCGCTGGCGGAGGCGCTGAACTCGATGATGGTGCGCCTGCGGGACTATGAATCACGGCTGTCCTCGAGCAGCCGGCTGTCGGCACTGGGGGATATCTCCGCGCGGCTCGCGCACGAGATCCGCAATCCGCTGACCGGCCTGAAGCTGCACCTGCAATTGCTGGCCGAACGCGTCGATCCGCGCGAATCGGCCCGGGTCGCGCGACTCCTGGCCGAGGTTCAGCGTCTCGAACTGCTGGTTTCGTCGACGCTCATGCTCGGCCGCGAGCAAACCGCGGAGCGCGAGCCGACCACGCTGGCGGCGCTGATCCACGAGGTCGCGGACCTCATGGGTCCTGCGCTTTCGCACCGCGGTGTCGAGGTCGAGCACCGCTGCGAGGAATCCCTGCGCGCCAGCGTCGACGCTGCGCGGCTGCGCCAGGCGATCCTGAACCTGGTCACCAACGCGGCGGACGCCATGCCTCACGGCGGCAGGTTACTGATCGTCGCGGCTGCGGATATCGCGAATGCCAGCGTCACGATCGCCGTCGAGGACTCCGGGCCAGGCGTCCCGGAGGCGATCCGCGCCGGCCTGCTGGAAGCCCCCGTAAGCACCAAGCCATTCGGGCTCGGACTCGGGCTCGCCGTGTGTCGCGATGTGGCTGCTGCCCATGGCGGCACACTGCGTATCGAGCGCAGCGCGGAACTCGGTGGCGCGCGTTTCGTCATCACGTTACCGTGGACGCCGCCAATCGCGTCTGGAGCAGACTGACATCATGGCCCGGGTCCTCGTCGCCGATGACGAACGTTCCATCTGCGAAGCCTTCAGCCTGCTGCTCGAAGCGGAGGGACACACGCCGCTCATCGCCTCGACCGGCGACGAGGCCCTGCGCCTGGTGCGGGAATCCCAGCCTGACCTGGTCTTCGTCGACGTGCGCATGCCCGGCATGGATGGACTCGCCGTGCTGAAAGCCATCCAGGACTTCAGTCCCGGCCTGCCGGTGGTGGTGATGACGGCGTTCGGCACGCTCGACACGGCGGCACAGGCGCTGCGCAACAAGGCCTTCGACTATCTCGGCAAGCCGCTCGACCTGCCGCAGATTCGGCAGGTCCTGCGGCGCGCCCTGCACAAGACGGCGCCCCTTGGCGAAATGAGCCGTGTGTCTGCCAGGGGCGATGACGGTGTGCGACCTGCCCTGGTCGGGCAGAGCGCCTCCATGCAGGAATTGTTCAAGCTGATCGTACGGCTCGCCGACAACGATCTCACCGTGCTGGTGCAGGGCGAGAGCGGCGTGGGCAAGGAACTCGTCGCTCGCGCCATCCACGAGTCTGGCCGGCGGGCGAACGCACCGTTCGTCGCTGTCAACTGCGCAGCGATCCCCGAGCAGTTGATCGAGTCGGAGTTCTTCGGGCACGAGCGCGGCGCGTTCACCGACGCCAAGAGTGCGCGCGCGGGCCGCTTCGAGGCGGCCGGGACAGGAACGCTCTTCCTCGATGAAATCTCGGAGCTGCCGCTGCACCTGCAGAGCAAGCTGCTGCGCGTGCTGCAGGAGCGCAGCTTCGAACGGGTCGGCAGTCTCACCGTGCTGCCGTTCCAGGCGCGCCTGATCTGCGCCTCGAACCGCGATCTCGAGGCTGCCGTCAAAGCCGGCGCGTTCCGCGAAGATCTCTATCACCGGGTCAATATCGTGACGCTCACGGTGCCACCGCTGCGCGACCGCCGCGAAGACATTCCCGAACTCGTGCACGCCCTGATCCGGCGTGCGAGCCGCGAAATCGGCAAGACGATCGAGTCGGTGGAGCAGGAGGTGCTCGACCGGCTGCGCAGCCAACCGTGGCCCGGCAACGTTCGCGAACTCGAGCACGTGATCAAGCGCTCGATCCTGAACGTCCATGGCCCCGTGCTGACGGTGCACGACCTGAGCCTGGTGCAGGAACCCTCGCCGGAGCGCGCGGCTGGAGAGACCGAGATCGAGCGGTTGCTCGATTCGCTGACGGCGCTGGCCGCACCCCTCGTCGCCGCCGCAGGCCGCAGCGAAGTGACGCCGGCGCTGCACGAACTGGCCACCGGGCGCCTGGAAATGGCGTTGATCGAAGCCGCGCTTGCGGCGACGGGCGGCAATCAGGTGGCGGCAGCCCGTCTGCTGGGCATGAGTCGCAGCACTCTGCGAGCCAAGCTGCCGGATTGACGATCGACTGGCGCGATTCCGGCCAGCCCATGACGGACTTCGCGCAGTCGTTCTTTCTCAATATAAAACAAAGGTCTAGCTGCCAGGTCCGGGTGCGGCCGGGGGCGGGTCGTGTCGCCAAAACTGACAGCTGCGCGCGCCGCAGCGTCCCGCAACGCGGGGCCAGATAAATCTAACCAATTGATTGGATTTGGTTTTTTAATAATCGATGCCGCTGCGTCCGCTATGGCACGCGGCTTGCTTTGGAATACCCAACAACATCACGCCGTGGATGTTGCCCGTTGGCAGCCCCCCCCGATTTCGCTGCCACCGGGTCTACCGGAACGCGGTCCCTCCCGCTCCGGAACGCGCGGCAACGAAGGTGGAGCGACCGCGCGCGTCTGCGCGCGGTCGCTACCGAGAAGAAAGAAAGGTTAAACGCCTGAGGGGCCCATTCATGTCGCTGACTCGCCTGCGCATCCCTGTGCGTTCTGGCATCGCCGCGATACTCGTGGCGTCCTGCGCGTATGGCATGCAGGCGCAGGCAACGGACTCCGGCGCCATGGCGGCGGTCGGTCCGCTGGACCTCGAGCAGATCGTCGTCACCGCGACTCGGTTGCCGATGCGCGCACTCGACATCCCGATGCTCACCTACGCCTTGAACGCGAGCGAGGTCCAGTCGCTGTTTCAGTCACGCACCCTGCCCGACGCGCTGGGCGAGATTCCGGGCGTGCTGGTGCAGAAGACGTCGAACGGGCAGGGTTCGCCCTTCCTGCGTGGCTTCACCGGGTTTCGCAACGTGCTGCTCGTCGATGGCATCCGCCTGAACAACTCCGTCTTTCGCGAAGGTCCGAACCAGTACTGGAACACGGTGGATGTGTTTTCGATGAGCCGCGTCGAAGTGCTGAAGGGGCCAGCGTCCGTGCTCTACGGCAGCGACGCGATCGGCGGCGCGGTCAATGTCTTGACGGACGTGCCGGGCACGGCCGCGGAGGGCCTCTCCTCGCGTGTCCTGTACCGCTATGGCGAACGCCGAGTCGTCCCAGACTGCCCGCGCCGAGGCAACGTACCGCGGCGACGCGCTGCGCGCGAAGGCGGGCTACACCTACAAGGATTACGGCAACGTCGAGGCCGGCGGCAGCACGGGCGAACAGCCCAGGACGGGTTACGGCGAGCAGAATGTCGACGCGCGGCTCGAGTACGACGTCGGCGAGCGCACGACCCTGGCGCTCGGCTACCAGTACGTGGACCAGGACGACGCATGGCGCACCCACCGCACGATCTATGGGATCAGTTGGCAAGGCACCACCGTCGGCACCGACCGCGTGCTCACGTTCGATCAAGGCCGCCAACTGGGCTACCTGCAGGTGCGTCATGACGACCTCGGTGTCGTTGCCGACACGGTGCGGGCCAGCGTCTCGTACCACGAGCAGACGGAAGACCAGTACCGGGTGCGCAGCAACCTGCGTTACGACGAGCTCGGCTTCGACGTCGGCACCACCGGCCTTTGGGTGCAGTTCGACAAGAAGTGGGGCCCGGCGCAGCTGGTCTACGGGGCCGACTATTACAGCGACGACGTCAGCAGTTACAACGTCGAGTTCAACGCGAACAGCACAGTGCGTCGCAACCATGTCCAGGGCCCGGTGGCTGACGACGCGACTTACGATCTAACCGGGGTCTTCCTGCAGGCCATGGTCGACGTCTCGCCTCGCTTCGACGTGGCTCTCGCAGGCCGTTACACCTACGCCTCGGTCGATGCCCGGCAGGTCGAGGACCCGATCAGCTTTGCGTCGTATTCGATCGAGGATGACTGGGACAACTTCTCGGCGAGCGGCCGCCTGAGCTTCACTCCGGTCGTTGACGGTCCCTGGATGCTCTACACGGGCGTGGCCCAGGCGTTTCGCGCACCGAACCTGTCGGATCTCACGCGCCTCGATACGGCGCGTTCCGGCGAACTCGAGACACCGAGCCCGGGGCTCGAGCCGGAGACGTTCGTGTCCTGGGAGGCGGGAGTGAAGTTTGCCGGTCCGAGTTTCTCGGCGCAGGCGGCGTACTTCCGCACCGACGGCAGCGACGTGATCATTCGTTCACCCACGGGTCGCATCATCAATGGCGCGGCCGAGGTGACCAAGAAGAATGCGTCGAACATGATCGTTGACGGCGTCGAGGCGCAGGTCACGTACCAGGTCCTGCCGCAAGTGTTGCTGTTCGCGGATGGCATGCTCATCGACGGCGAGGCAGACGCTTATCCCGTCGCGAATTCGCCCAAGGTCCGTGAGCCGATCGACCTGCTGATGCCGACGAGCTGGCGCGTGGGTGCGCGCTGGACCGCACCACAACCGCGGCTGCGGATCGAAGCGCTCGTCGAGCACGCGGACAAGCAGGACGAACTGTCGAGTCGCGACCTGGCCGACGTGCAACGAATTCCGCCGGGTGGAACACCCGGTTACACGGTTCTGGGCCTGCGGTCTGAGTGGCAGGCGAATCCCCACCTGACGCTGTCGCTGGCCGTGGACAACCTGACGGACGAGGACTACCGGATTCACGGCTCGGGCGTCAACGAACCCGGCCGCAACGTCATCATGTCGCTGGCCGTGGCCTTGTAGGAGGCACCGAGCGCCGCTGCAGGGCGCCAGGTACTCGCCATGCTCACTCGACATCGCTCGCCACTCCAGTTGCACGAAGCGTCGCTCCCGCTCCCGCCGGAACCGATGCGCGATCCACAGGCCAAACTGGGGCATATCGACGCCTGCCTCGGCCAGCCCGTCGAATACCGCAAGACCACGGGTCTCGAGCGTTTTGAATTTCTCAATGAGGCGCTGCCTGAGCTGTCGCTGGCCGACCTCGATCTCTCCTGCACGCTGGCGGGAAGGCGATTGTCCGCCCCACTGATGATTTCGCCCATGACGGGCGGTACCGACCGCGGACTCGTGATCAATCGCCGGCTCGCCGAGGTGGCCGAGCGGTTTGGCCTGGCCTTCGGGGTGGGCAGCCAGCGCATTGCGCTGGAGCGTCCGGAGCGCGGCGCCTTCTTCGAGGTGCGCGACGTCGCGCCCAACGTCCCACTGTTCGCGAACTTCGGAGCTGCGCAGCTGGTGCGAGGCTACGACGCAACGCATGCGCGCCGGGCGATCGACATGATCGGCGCCGACGCGCTGTTCGTGCATTTCAATGCGCTGCAGGAAGCGGTGCAGGGGGGCGACCGCGATTTTCGTGACGTTGCCCGCCGTTTCACGCAGCTCTGCAGCGGTCTGGCTGCCGATGGCATCCCTGTGTTTGCGCGTGAAGTGTGCTTCGGCATGACCGGTGCGACCGCGCGACGTCTCGTCGAATGCGGCGCCGCCGGCATCGACTGTTCCGGCGCCGGGGGCACGTCCTGGGCCAAGGTGGAGGCGTATTGCGCCGCGACGGAGCAGCGCCGTGCGCTTGGCCACCGTTTCGGCGAGTGGGGCATTCCGACGGCCGAATCGATCCAGAACGTGCGCACCGTTGCCCCGCGGATTCCGCTGATCGCCTCCGGCGGCTTGCGCAACGGGATCGACGTCGCCAAGGCGCTCGCGCTCGGTGCCGACATCGGCTCGATGGCCCGCCCTTTCCTGCTCATGGCCCACGCCGGCGAGGAAGCGCTGCAGGGCTTCGTGGAAAGCGTCCTGGAGGACCTTCGTGTCTGCATGTTCGCGACTGGGTCGCAGAATATTGCGGCGTTGCGCGGCACCCTGCGGCCTGTGCAGACCATCACCCCCACCGGCGCCGACGTGCCATGAGGCGGACACTCGTCCTCGACGTCGTCGGGCTGACACCCTCGTTGCTGCAGCATGCGCCGAACCTCGAGGCGCTGGCGGAGCGGGGGACGATGCGTCCGTTGACCACGGTCACGCCGGCCGTGACGACCACGGTTCAATCCACTTTCGTCACCGGGACCTTACCGCGGGATCACGGAGTCGTCGCCAACGGGTGGTATTTCCGCGACCTCGCCGAGGTCTGGCTGTGGCGTCAGTCCAACCGCCTGGTGAGCGGTGAGAAACTCTGGGAAGCGGCCAGACGTCGCGATCCGGGCTTCACCTGCGCCAAGCTGTTCTGGTGGTACAACATGTACTCCAGCGCCGATTACACGGTCACGCCGCGCCCGATGTACCCCGCCGACGGCCGCAAGCTGCCGGACATCTACACACAGCCGGCGGAGCTGCGCGACGAACTGCAAGGCGCACTGGGTCAGTTCCCGCTGTTTCGCTTCTGGGGACCCACGGCTGACATCGAATGCACGCGCTGGATCGGTCGCAGCACACTGCATGTCTTCGAGCGCTATCAGCCGACGCTCACGCTTACCTACCTGCCGCACCTCGACTACAACCTGCAGCGCTTCGGTCCGGACTTCCCCGGCGTGGAGCGTGATGTCGCTGCCGTGGACGAGGTCTGCGGCGAACTCATCGCCGCGGCGGATCGCGCGGGTGCGGAAGTCGTCGTGCTTTCCGAGTACGGCATCACCCCAGTCTCAAATCCAGTGCACATCAATCGCGCATTGCGCCGTGCCGGCTGGCTGCGCGTGCGGGACGAACTCGGTCACGAACAGTTCGACGCCGGCGCGTCCGACGCTTTCGCGGTCGCCGATCACCAGGTTGCGCACGTGTACGTCGCCCGCCCGGAACTCGTGCCGGACGTGGCCCGGCTGCTGCGCGCCCTGCCCGGCGTCGAGCGCGTGCTCGACGAGGCAGGCAAGCGCGAGCTGGGCCTCGACCACCCGCGGTCGGGCGAACTGGTCGCGATTGCCGACGCGAACAGCTGGTTCACCTACTACCACTTTCTCGACGACGAACGAGCGCCCGACTACGCCCGCACCGTCGACATCCACCGCAAGCCGGGGTACGACCCCGTCGAGCTGTTCGTCGATCCACAGCTCAAGGCCGCCAAGCTGCGCATCGCGGCCAGACTGGCGCAGAAGGCGCTCGGCATGCGTTACCTCATGGACGTGATTTCGCTCGATGCCACGCTGGTGCGCGGCTCCCACGGACGTCCCACCGATCGTGCTGAGGACGGTCCTTTGTTCATCACCACGGCGCCGGACCTGCTGCACGGCGATGGGCCCGTCGCGGCCACCGCGGTGAAAGACCTGTTGCTGGCGCATGTGTTCGGCGCCGCGGTCGCGCCGTTGGGAGAGTTCGCTTGACACCCCTCGATCAACTTGGTCGCTGGCTGGCCGCGCGACTGTCGGCAGAGGCGTCTGCGTGGCTGGAAGCGCGGGTCGCGCAACTGCGCAACGGCGGCATGGAACGCGACTTGTACCTGAGCGTGAGCCAGGTCTCCCGGCGCCTCGGCAAGGAACCTTTGCAACTGACCCCGGACGAGTTGCAGGCAGCGGCGCGAAGTCGCCCGGGATGGGATCCTGCGGACTGGTCCATCGACCAGGCGGCGCGCATCTACCTGTTGCTCGCCAGCACGGCCGATGGCGCCGAGTTGAGCCGCCGGCTCGACCGGCTGTGCAGCGCCGCCGACATCGGCGAGCTGGTGGCGTTCTATCGCGGCCTGCCCCTGTACCCGGACCCGCCGCGGCACTCGATGCGCGCGGCCGAAGGCCTGCGCTCCAACATGCGGGTCGTGTTCGAAGCGGTTGCGCATCGCAACCCTTACGCGGCCGAGCAGTTCGACGAGCCGGCGTGGAATCAGCTGGTGCTCAAGGCGCTGTTCGTGGGCAGCCGTCTCGACTTGATCGCCGGCATCGACCGGCGTCGCAATCCGACGCTGGCCCGGATGCTGTGCGATTACGCGCACGAACGCTGGGCCGCGGCGCGACCGGTCGTGCCGGACCTGTGGCGCTGCGTCGGACCTTTCGCTGCCGGTCCCGTGCTCGATGACTTTCGGCGCCTGCTCGAGCGCGGCACGACCGCGGAACAGCATGCCGCCGTCCTGGCGCTGCTCGATGCGACGGACCCGGCGGCGAAGCAGTTGCTCGAATCGCGACCGGACGTCGCGCGCGACGCGCGCACGGGCCGTATCAGCTGGGAGCAGCTCGCGTCGATGTACAACGGATAACGATCGGGAGACAGGCATGCGATTCATCGACCCCCACATCCACATGAGCGCCCGCACGACGGATGACTACGAGCGGATGGCTGCGGCCGGAGTCGTGGCGGTGATCGAGCCGGCATTCTGGCTCGGACAGCCGCGCACGCACGTGGCGACCTTCGTCGACTACCTCTCGAGCCTGGTCGGCTGGGAGCGCTTTCGCGCCTCGCAGTTCGGCATCCGGCACTACTGCACGATCGGCCTGAACAGCAAGGAAGCCAACAACGAGGCGCTCGCCGAGCAGGTCATGGACGTCCTGCCACTGTTTCTCGGCAAGGAAGGCGTCGTGGCGGTGGGGGAGATCGGCTACGACGACCAGACCGCCGCCGAGGACAAGTACTACCGTGCGCAGCTGCAGCTGGCGAAGGATCTCGGCATGCTGGTGCAGATCCACACGCCGCACCGTGACAAGAAGAGCGGCACGAGCCGCAGCATGGATGTCGCCCTCGAGATGGGCCTGGAGCCCGGTCACGTGATCGTCGACCACAACAACGAGGAGACCGTGCAGGAAGTGCTCGATCGCGGCTTCTGGGCGGCCTTTACCCTCTATCCGCAGACCAAGATGGGCAACGAGCGCATGGTGGAAATCGTGCGCCGCTATGGCTCGCACCGCATCTTCATCGATTCGAGCGCGGACTGGGGCAAGTCCGACCCGCTCGCCGTGCCGAAGACGGCGCGCCTGATGCTCGAGCGCGGGATTGCGCGCGCCGACGTCGAGGCCACCTGCTATGGCAACGCGCTCGCGGCCTTCGCGCAAAGCGGCCAGATGCGCGAGGAGGACTGGCTGGCCCCGCAAGTCCGCGACGAGCGGCTGCTGTTCGAGGGCAATTCCGTGCTGCGCGGCCAGGCGCCGCGAGTGGACGACCTGCCCGTCATTCCAGAGCAGGCGGACTCCCTGTTCATCAAGTAAGCGGAGAGCCACAGGCTCAAACGAGAGCGTAAAAAAATGAAAACAAACGAAGCGACGAAAGTGGTTGAACTGCCGGGCGCGGCCGTCTACCAGCAGGAGTTCACGGTCAGCTACAACTACCCCGTGTATTTCACGGCAGGTGTGTTCGCGCGCGAGAACCCGGTGTTCGTCCACGCGCTGTCGCGCCTCGAGCCGAACAAGCGGCACCGCTTCGTCGTGTTCATCGACGGCAACGTCGCGGCGAGCTGGCCGGCGCTGGCGCACACCATCGCCGCCTATGCCGACGAGCATGCGGAGTCCCTGCACCTCGTGGCGCCCCCGGAGGTGCTGCCGGCGGGCGAGCAGGTCAAGAACGATATGTCGCAACTGACGCGGCTGCAGCAGCGGTTGAGCGACCTGGGCATCGACCGGCACTCGTACGTCGTCGGCATCGGTGGCGGAGCGCTGCTCGACATGGTGGGCTTCGCGGCGGCCACGACCCATCGTGGCGTGCGCAACGTCCGCGTGCCGACCACCGTGCTGGCACAGAACGACGCGGGCATCGGCGTGAAGAGTGGTGTCAACGCGTTCGGCAAGAAGAATTTCCTCGGCAGCTTTGCCCCGCCCCACGCAGTGCTGAACGATTCGGATTTCCTGCGCACCTTGCACCCGCGCGATCGACTCGCGGGCATCGCCGAAGCGGTAAAGGTCGCGCTGATCCGCGACCGTGCGTACTTCGAGTGGATGGAGGCGAACTGCGATGCGTTGCGGCAATTCGCCCCTGCGGCCACTGCGCGCATGATTCGGCGCTGCGCCGAGCTGCACATGCGACAGATCGCCCATGGGGGCGACGCCTTCGAAACCGGCAGCTCCCGGCCGCTCGACTACGGCCACTGGTCAGCGCACCGTCTCGAGGCGCTGACGGCGCACGAGCTGCGACACGGCGAGGCCGTCGCCATCGGGCTGGCGCTCGACACGCGTTACTCGGTACAGATCGGCATGCTGCCCGCCGGGACGGACGACCGCGTGCATGGCGTGCTGAAGCGGCTGGGTTTCCACCTTTGGCACCCGGTGATGGAATCGAAGGGTGCCTCCGGCAGTCTCCTCGTCCTGGACGGCATCGAGGAGTTCCGTGAGCACCTCGGCGGGGAATTGACACTGACGATGCTGGCGGACATCGGGCGAGGCAGCGACGTGCACAGCGTCGACCGGGCTGAAATGCTGCGCGCCATGGCCTGGTTGAGACGCAAGGAAATCGGGCAGTGAGGGTGGGCGGCAGCCATCTCAGTTACTGCACGAACATTCATCCAGGCGAGTCCTGGGACGAGATTCGCGGCAACCTCGAGCGCTTTCTGCCGCAGGTCAAGCGCCAGGTCTCACCCGGCGCGCCGTTCGGCGTGGGCTTGCGGCTGTCGGCAGCGGCGGCGCAGTCATTGGGCGATCCCGTCGCCCGCGAGCAGTTCGCTGCCTTCCTGCGCCAAGAGGACCTCTACGTCTTCACCATCAACGGCTTTCCCTACGGGCAATTCCACGGCACGAGCGTGAAGGCCGCGGTCTACCTGCCGGACTGGCGCGATGCGCGGCGCCTCGAGTACACGAACCAGCTGGCGGACCTGCTCGCGTCGTGGCTCGAGCCCGGCGCAGACGCCGCGGGCAGCATCAGCACCGTCCCCGGCGCCTTCAAGCCGAATGCCACGACCACTGACGCGATCGACCGTATCGTCGACGGGTTGCTGCGCCACGCGGCGCACCTCGTCGCGATCGAGCGGGAAACGGGCAGGCGCATCGTGCTGGCGCTCGAGCCGGAGCCCTGCTGCCTGCTCGAGACGATCGCCGAGACCGTGGCGTTCTTCCGCGACTTCCTGCACTCCGATGCAGCGGTCGCGCGCCTGGCTGGATTGACCGGACTCACGCGTAGCGAGGCGCACGACGCATTGCGACGACACCTTGGGGTTTGTCTCGACCTTTGCCATGCGGCGGTCGAATTCGAGGATCCCGCGCAGTGCCTGCAGGCGCTCGCCGGGGCGGGCATCCTGCTTGCAAAGATCCAGGTGACCGCGGGCTTGCGTATCCCGCAGGTGACGGCAGCCGTGGCCGAGACGCTGCGCGGTCTGGCCGATGCGGTGTACCTGCACCAGGTCGTCGAGCGCAATGCGGGAGAGCTGACGCGTTACGTCGACATCGAGGAGGCGCTGTCATCGGATGCGTGGCGCGCCGGAGGCAGCGAGTGGCGTGTCCATTTCCACGTGCCGGTTTTTCTCGACCGCCTCGAGCAGTTCTCATCGACGCAGTCCTTCGTGCGGGAGGCGCTGGCGCTGCACAAGCGCCAGCCGGCGACGCGGCATCTCGAGGTCGAAACGTACACCTGGTCGGTGCTGCCGGCTCGGCATCGCGCGACCCCGGTGGAAGACGCCATCGCGCGTGAGCTGCAATGGGTGCAGGGAGAAATCGCTTGAACTGGTCGGCCGCCATGAGTCTCGGTCGGGTATCCAACCTGCCGACCGTCTGGACCAACGTTTTGGCAGGCGTCGTGCTGGCCGGTGGTTCGGTGTTCGATCACCGCCTGCCGCTGCTGCTGCTCGCGCTTTCGCTGTGCTACGTGGCCGGCATGTTTCTCAACGACGCTTTCGATCGCGGCTTTGACGCGCAGCATCGACCGGAGCGGCCCATTCCTTCCGGGCAGGTCGCGACGGCGACGGTCTTCGGCCTGGGATTCGGCATGCTGGCGGCCGGCATCGGCGCGCTGGCGTGGGTGGGCTATGGGTTCGCCGACGGGACCGAGTGGCGGCCGGTCGTTGCGGGCTTGGCACTCGGCTCGGCGATCGTCCTGTACGACTGGTATCACAAGGGCAATCCGTTCAGTCCGGTCGTCATGGGACTGTGCCGCATGCTCGTTTACGTCACGGCAGCCTATGCCGTGATTGCCAGCCCGCCTGCCCGATTGCTGGTCGCAGCGGCGCTGCTGCTCAGTTACCTGGTGGGTCTCACCTACATTGCCAAGCAGGAGCACCTGGGGCGTGTCGCGAACCTGTGGCCGTTACTGTTCCTGGCGTTGCCGGTGGCGTGGGGCGCGCAGGCTGCATTGACCGGCGGGATCGTGGCCGGCTGTGCCCTGTTATTTGCGATCTGGACGCTGTTTGCCCTGTCTTTCCTGCGCCGGCGGCGACCGGGCGACGTGCCACGGGCAGTCGGTTACCTGCTTGCCGGAATCTGCCTGTGGGACGCACTGTTGATCGCAGCAACTGGCCAGCCAGGCGTCGCCCTGGTCGCGCTCGGCTTGTTCGTGCTCACGCTGCTGCTGCAGCGTTTCGTTTCACCGACCTGACGCCGAAAAAAAAGCCGAAGCAGGAGGGGGAATCCTGCTCCGGCCATCGTCGCCGGCGTTGAGGGCTTAACGCATCCGTCCATGCTGCCGTCTATCGGCTGATGCTGCCTCGCGGCCTCAGGCACTGATCAAGACCAGATCGGGGAGAGCGGTCCTGACGCTGACCAGCCTGCGCGGGCACTGATACCTTGCTGTGACAGGCGTGTGAATTACAGATTGCACAGCATGAGGCGACTGCAATAAACCGCGCGCAAGTCATTGGCGTGATTCCGAAAACACCGGATCGATGCACGCGGCGCTACTGCAGCTTGGCCATCACGTGCCGGACGACGCTGTAGTCCTCGAGCGCGTACGCCGAGAGGTCCTTGCCGTAGCCGGAGCGCTTCAGTCCGCCGTGCGGCATCTCGGTCACCAGCATGAAGTGCGTGTTGATCCAGGTGCAGCCGTACTGCAGGCGTGATGCCACCGTCAGTGCCTTGCCGACGTCCTGCGTCCACACCGATGAAGCGAGCCCGTATTCCGAATCGTTCGCCCACTTGACGGCATCATCCGTGTCCTTGAAGCGCGTGACAGAGACGACGGGGCCGAACACTTCGCGCTGCACGATCTCGTCGCTCTGTCGCGCGTTTGCAATCACGGTCGGCTCGAAGAAGAAACCACCGCCTTCACCTGCATTGCCTCCCGCCGTGATTTCGATGTGCTTCTGTTGCCGTGCGCGCTTCACGAAACCCGCAACACGGTCGCGTTGCCCGGCGCTGATCAGCGGACCCATCTCGACGCCCTTCGCAGTCTGCAGGCCGGTCTTGATCGTGCTCACCGCACTCGAAAGATCTGCGACGAGCCGGTCGTACACCTTTGCGCCGGCGTAGATGCGGCAGGCGGCCGTGCAGTCCTGGCCCGCGTTGTAGTAGCCGAATGTGCGCACGCCTTCGACGACGCTCTGCACGTCCGCGTCGTCGAACACGATCACGGGCGCCTTGCCGCCGAGTTCGAGGTGCGTGCGCTTGATGCCGTCGGCAGCCTGCGCGAGGATCTTGCCACCCGTCGCGACGTCGCCGGTCAGCGAAATCATCCGCACTTTCGGGTGCTTCGTGAGTGGCGCGCCGACACTGCCACCGCGCCCGCACACGATGTTCACGACGCCCGCCGGAAAAATCTCCGCGAGCAGTTCGCCGAGCTTCAGCGCCGTGAGCGGCGTCTGTTCGGACGGCTTCAGCACGACGGTGTTGCCGGCGGCGAGCGCGGGGCCCAGCTTCCAGGCCGCCATCATCAACGGGTAGTTCCACGGCGCGATCGATGCGACCACGCCGATCGGGTCGCGGCGAATCATGCTGGTGAAACCCGCGAGGTACTCACCGGCGACGGCACCGGTCAGGGTGCGGCACGCGCCGGCGAAGAAACGGAACACATCGGCGATCGCCGGGATCTCGTCATTGAGCGCAGCCGCCAGCGGCTTGCCGCAATTCTGCGATTCGACCTTCGCGAATGCAGCGCCGTCCGCTTCGATGCGATCGGCCAGCTTCAGCAGCAGGTACGCCCGGTCCTTCGGTGCGGTGCGTGCCCAGCCCTCGAACGCCGCATCCGCGGCCTTCACGGCCGCGTCGATCTGTCCGCGCGAGGCTTCGGGCACCCGGGCCAGCACCTTGCCCGTCGCCGGGTTCAGCACCTCCTCGACCTTGCCTTCGCCGGCGACGAGTTTGCCGTTGATCAGGAGTCTGGTCTGCATGGGTTTGCTCCGGTGCGTAAAGGCGGTGTTCTGTAAGCAGTGATTTGTGAATAGTGATTAGTGATTAGTGATTAGCCGGAGGAGGCGAGGTGGCATTCGGTGCAGCGCCACCTCCGGCTCTAATCACTAATCACTAATCACTAGTCACTATTCACTTCCCCGGGTCGCGTCAAATAATACGCCAGCAGGATCGGGACGAGCGTCACGAGGATCACGACCACCGCGACGACGTTGGTGACGGGCCGCTCGCGCGGTCGGAACAACTCGTTGTAGAACCAGATCGGCAGCGTGCGCTCGTGCCCGGCCGTGAACAGCGTGACGATGATTTCGTCGAACGACAACGCGAACGCCAGCATGCCGCCCGCCAGCAGCGCCGTGGCGATCTGCGGCAGCAGCACGTAACGGAAAGTCTGGTGACCGCGTGCGCCGAGGTCCATCGAGGCTTCGACCCAGCTCGACGGAATGCGGCGCAGGCGTGCGACGACGTTGTTGTAGACGATGACGAGGCAGAACGTCGCGTGACCCGCGACGATGGTCCAGAAGCCCGGCTCGATGCCGATCGTGCGAATGCCGGCCAGCAGCGCGAGGCCGGTGAGGATGCCAGGCAGCGCGATCGGCAGCACGAACAGCAGCGTGATCGATTCCTTGCCGCTGAAGGTGCGACGCGCGAGTGCAAACGCGGCCAGCGTGCCGAGGAGGATGGCCATGAGCGTGGCGGCGGAGGCGACCAGCAGCGAAAGCCGCATGACTGCCCAGATGTCGGAGCGGGCGAACGCGACCTCGAACCAGTGCAGCGTCAGTCCGGGCGGCGGGAACTGGTAGGTGCGGTCTTCGGTGGTGAACGCATACAGCGCGATCACCCACACGGGCGCGTGCAGGAACAGCAGGCCGATCGCCGCCATCACCTTCGTGAACAATGAGGGGCGTTCCCACGACGGGCGGCGCACCGGCTCAGAGCGCATCGAACGCCCCCAGTCGCCTGGCCAGCATCAGGTACAGGCCGATCAGCACGATCGGCACCACCGAGAACGCAGCGGCGAGCGGCAGGTTCCCGGCCGTGCCCTGCTGCTGGTACACCATCATGCCGATGAAGTAGCCGGGGGCTCCGACCACGCTCGGGATGATGTAGTCGCCGAGCGTGAGTGAGAACGTAAAGATGGAACCGGCCGCCAGGCCGGGCAGTGCCAGCGGCAGCACGACGTTGCGGAAGGTCTGGCCCAGGGCGCGCGCCCAGGTCGGCCGAGGCCTGCAGCAGCGACGCCGGCACCCGCTCGAGCGCCGCCGCGAGCGGCAGGATCATGAACGGCAGCCACATGTAGACGAACACGACGAACATGCCGATGTACGACGAGGCCAGTGACGGCCCGCCGACGACCGGCACCTCCAGTGCCCTGTCGAGTGCACCCATGAGTCCCAGGTGCTCGAAGCCCCAGCTGGCGATGCCCTGCTTGGCGAGGATCAGCCGCCATGCGTAGACCTTGACCAGGTAGCTGGTCCACATCGGCAGCATCACGCCGACGTAGAACAGCGCCTTCATGCGCGGGCCCGCGTACCGCGCCATGTACAGCGCCACCGGCAACGCGATGACGGCCGCGGCGATCGTCACTGCGACCGCCATCAGCAGCGTGCGCACGATGATGTCGATGTGTGCCGGCTGCGTGAGCAGCTGCCGGTACGTCGCGAGCGTGAATTCGGGCACGATCCGCGTCGTGAACTCGTCGATCGCGTAGAAGCTCTGCAGCAGCAGCGTGAACAGCGACCCGAGGTAGACGATGCCGAGCCAGAGCAGCGGCGGGGCGAGCAGCAGCGCGAAGTAGAACGCCTGGCGTCCCTGCAGCGAAAACTCCGCGCGACTGGCCATGGTCAGTCCTGCAACGGAACGGCGTGTTCGGGCCGCCAGGCCAGACGCACCCGTGCACCCGTCGTCAGGCCTTCGACGCCACCGTCGGCGGTCTCGGCCAGCGCGACGGCCAGCATCGTACTGGTCGTCGACCTTGACCCGCAGCCGGCTGCTCGCGCCGTGATAGAGGACGTCGACGACTTCGCCGGCGCACTGCACGAGCCCGTCCGCTGGCCACGCGCCCGGCGCGAGGATCTCGATCAGTTCGGGGCGGATGGCGAACGCGCGGTCACTGCCGGTCAGTGCTCGCGCGGCCTCGCGCCCGACCACGTTGGCACTGCCGACGAAACTGGCGACGAACGCAGTCTGCGGCCGGTTGTAGAGTTCGCGCGGCGTGTCGAGCTGTTCGATGCGGCCCTGGCTGAACACGGCGACGCGATCGGCCATGCTCAGTGCTTCGCCCTGGTCGTGCGTGACGAACACGAACGTGATGCCGAGGCGCTGCTGCAGGCCCTTGAGTTCCGCCTGCATTTCCTCGCGCAGCTTGAGGTCGAGCGCGCCGAGCGGTTCGTCGAGCAGCAGCACCTTCGGACGGTTGATCAACGCGCGGGCCAGGGCGACGCGCTGACGCTGGCCGCCGGAGAGCTGGTGCGGGCGACGCGCGCCGAACTCACCGAGCCGCACGAGGTCGAGCATCGCAGCGGCCTGCTTCGCACGTTCGACCGCGGCCACGCCACGGACCCGTAATCCGTACGCGACGTTCTCCGCCACGGTCATGTGCGGAAACAGGGCGTAGTCCTGGAACACCGTATTGACGTTGCGCGCGAACGGCGGCGTGTTCGTCACGTCCTCCCCGTCGAGCAGGAGGGTGCCGCTGTCCGGCTGATCGAAGCCCGCGATCAGGCGCAGGCACGTGGTCTTGCCCGAGCCCGACGGCCCGAGCAGGGCGAAGAATTCACCGGGTGCGATCGTCAGCGAGACGGAATCGAGCGCAACGACGGGGCCGAAGGCGCGACGTGTTGCGCGCAGTTCGATCGCAGGGGTCATGTCGACTGTGGGTCCGGCGCGCGGCATTCCCGATGAAACGGCGCCCGCCCGATCCCAAACCTCCGGTCAGCGGCCGCCCATCACCGCGACGTAATCCGTCGCCCAGCGGCTGTAAGGCACGCACGTGCCCGTGCTGCACGCGGCTTCCGGCGTGCGCCAGAAGTGGATCTTGTCGAAATTGTCGAAGCCGTTGGTGGCGCAACCCGTGTCGGTCAGCAGGGCATTGCCCTTGCAGGCTGCAGGCACGGCCGGCACCGAACCGAACCAGGCGGCGACGTCGCCCTGCACCTTGGCATTCAGCGACCACTCCATCCACTTGTACGCGCAGTTCGGGTGCTTCGCGTTCGCCGCGAGCATCGTGGTGTCGGCCCAGCCCGTCGCGCCTTCGTCCGGAACGACGCTGGCGATCGGCTGCTTGTTGGCGACCAGCGTGTTGACCTGGAAGGGCCACGAGCCCGAGGCCACCACGCCCTCGTTGGTGAAGTCCTGCACCGCGACGTTGGCGTCGTGCCAGTACCGATGCACCAGCGGGTGCTGCTGGCGCAGCAGTTCGAGCACGGCTGCGTACTGTGCTTCGTTCAGTTCGTACGGATCCTTGATGCCGAGCTCCGGCTTCCTCGTCATCAGGTACAGCGCGGCGTCCGCGATGTAGATCGGGCCGTCGTAGGCCTGCACGCGGCCCTTGTTGCTCTTGCCGTCGCCGAGCTTCTGTTCCTCGAACACGACCGACCACGACTTCGGCGCGGCGGGGAACGCCTTGGTGTTGTACATCAATACGTTCGGGCCCCACTGGTACGGCGTGCCGTAATGCTTGCCGTCGACGAAATGCCATGCGCCCTGCTTGAGGCGCTCGTCGACGTTGTCGAAGCTCGGGACGCGTGCGAGATCGATCGGTTGCACGGTGCCGCCCCGGATCAGGCGCAGCGACGCATCGCCCGAAGCGGTGACCAGGTCGTAACCGCCCTGGGTCATCAGCGAGACCATTTCGTCGGACGTGCCGGCTGTCTTGATGTTGACCTTGCAACCCGTGTCCTTTTCGAACGGGGTCACCCAGTCGTAATTCTTGTCGGTTTCGCCGCGCTCGAGGTAGCCCGGCCAGGCGACGATGTCGACCTGCCCTTCGAGTGCCTCCGATGCCGTCGTTGTCGCAGGAGCGGCGGCGGGCGCCGCAGCCTGTTCTTCCTTCTTCTGGCATCCCGCGAGCGCGAGCGCCGATGGCGAGTGCCAGCACCAGGCGCGCATCAGCCGCAGTGGAACGCAGTGACATGTGGGACACCCCCGTCTCGTTTGGTGAGGAAGACGCTGCCAACCCTCTCGCAGCGAGCGGGAATTCTATGCCGGTTTACCCGGCGCCGCCTGCCTGGCGGCCAGTGTCGTGTCAGCGTGCGGCGCGCAGCGCGAGATCGAATTCGATCCGCACCGCATCGTCGAGCCAGTCGGTGCTGCGCCAGTCGCCCTGGCCGACACCGAACTCGAGGCGATGGACGGTCGACGAGCCCACCAGGTGCGCTGGGCCCCCGTTTGGTGCAGGCGGGGTCGAAGCGAAACTCGACATCGACGTCGCGCGACACGTCGCGCAGCGTGAGCTTGCCAGAAGCCTCGTAGCGTCCGCTGCCCAGCGAGCGGATTGCGGTGCTGGTGAACGTGCCCTTGGGCCAGCGCGTGGTCTGGAAAAAATCGCTGCCTTGCAATGCAGTATCGCGATCGGTGTCGCCGGTACGAGCGCTAAGCAGGTCCACGACCACCCGCAGGCTGGAGTGTGCGAGATCGGCCGGGTCGAAGCGGATCGTTGCTTCGAAGCGCTCGAAACGGCCTGCGAACTCGCCGCCTGCGAGACGGGGATGAAACGTCAGCTGGCTGTGCGCCGGGTCGACCTCCCATTCCGTCGTCGCCGCACTTGCGTCAGCTGCTGCGGGCCCCAGCTGCAAGGGCTGCCAGCAGCACCAGGACGGTTGCGCGGCGGCGTGGGTTCACGCCGACGGCCGGGAGAACGGCAGCATGCGTCGAAGCACGCTGTCCTTGAGCACGAAGTGGTGGTAGAGCGCCGCGAGGATGTGCACGACCGCCACCGCAAGCATCAAGAAGAACAGCACCTCGTGCACTTCCTCCAGCGCTTCGTGCAGGTCGTGGTTTTCGCCCACCAGCGCGGGGAACTGGAACCAGCCGAAGAGCGTCACCGGATAATTGGCCGCCGACGACATGGCCCAACCGGAGAGCGGCTGGGCGAGGATCAACAGGTAGAGCAGGCCGTGACCGGCCGCCGCGGCCTTGCGCTGCCATGGCTCGCCGATGGGGCCCGGCAGGCCGCGATTCATGACTTTCCAGCCGATGCGCACCAGGGCCAGCAGCAGGACCAGCATGCCGAGTGACTTGTGCCAGTTGAGGATCTGCAGCTTCTCGATGCCGTTCGGCAATTCATCGGCGGCTTCCGCGAGGAAGAACTGCGGCACGATCAGCAACACGATGGCCCAGTGCAGGAACTTGGCGAGACTGCCGTAAGCGACCGCGGTATTGCGCAGGGGCATGGAGCGACTTCCTGTGGGATGATCGTGCCATGGTAGCAAACGTGCGCGAAAGTGCGGTGCGTGCCGGTCGTTGCGCGATGGTTGGGGCACTCGTGCTGCTTGCCGGTTGCCGTACGGCCTCGGAATCAGGGCCACCGGTGAATGCCTCGCAATCGCGTTCCCCGAATTCCGCACCGGCGACGCCGCATGCAGCCACACAAGCGCTGCAGGTCGACCCGGCGCAGACCGTCGTCACCGTCATCGTCCGCCGGGCCGGGCCCCTGGCAAAATTCGGGCACGACCACGTCATCACGTCGGCGGGCGAGACGGGCACCGTCTGGCTCGGCAGCACGCCGGCGGACTCCGCGTTCGAGCTGACGCTGCCCGTCGAACGCTTCGATGTCGACCTGCCCGAGGCGCGCGCGGCGGCCGGTCCCGGGTTCGCTGCACCGGTGCCGGATGACGCGAGGGCTGGCACGCGTCACAACATGCTGCGGACCGCAGTGCTCGACGGTGAACAGTTCCCCACCATCACACTGCGTTCGACGGCAGCGTCCGGCGTTTGGCCGCAACCCATCGGTGCGGGTCGCGGTGAAACTGAAGGGAGTCGAGCGAGAGCAGGAGATTCCGGTCATTGTCGAGCGCACCGCGACCGGTGCAATCGCGCGAGGTGAGCTGCGGTTGAACCAGACTGATTTCGGCATGACGCCGTTCTCGGTGGCGGGCGGCGCGATCCAGGTTGCCGACACGCTCGAGATTCGCTTCGAAATCGTCGCCGCGACGGCCGGTGCCATCACTCCGTCGGCGGTTCCGTGAGCAACAGCAGTCGCGTCCCTTCCGGGGCCTCGAGCATCGCCGCGCCCATTGCCGCCAGTTCGCGCGGCAGGCGTTGTGCGAAGCGATAACCCTGATCGCGCAAGCTGGCGATCCGCTCCTGCATCGTCGCAGCGGAGAAGACCAGCACCGGCGCCGGCAGATCGATCGCGTAGAGCCCGACATTGAGGTCGCTGCTCGCGGCGACCACCTTCGGCAGCGGCTCCACGACGGGCTCGAACGCGACGAACCCCATGCTTTCCCAGAACGCGCTGGCGACGCCGAGGTCGCGCGTCGCGATCGCGAACTCCTCGAAGTAGCCGAGGCTGCTCGCATACGCGGGTGATAGCGCGGGCGGCGAGAACGTGCGCGCCTCGAGCAGGCGCAGCGACTGGCCGGAAGGATCACGCAACAGCGCCTGGTGCAGCGAAAGATCGTCGAGCCGCGCTTCCTCGATGGTCACGCCGAGCGTGGTCAGCGTATCGAGCTGGTCACGCAGCGAGGGCGCAACCCAGGTCGGCAGCGGACTCTCGAAGTGCAGTCCATGCAATCCAAGGCAGAGCCGGCCATCCGTCACGACGGCATAGGGGTGCGGCCACGCTTCGCCAACCGACGCCTGCACGAAACCGAGCGCTTCGTAGAACGCGAGTGATTCCGCGACATCGGTTGCCGCGAGGCTGATTTCGAGGAAACGTCCGAGCGGCATGATGGGCCGGCCGGGGCGCGCCGTCAGCGCTGCGCGCCGCGGGCCAGCGCGCGCTCTCGTTGCGCGGCGAGGGTCGCGTCGTCGAGCCGCCCCGCGCCGAGTTCGGGCCAGCCGCCCACGTGCTGAAGCACGACGTCTTCCATCACGTCGACGTGGGCCGGGCTCGCGTTCAGGCACGGCGCGTAGTCGAACGCCTCGCCGCCCTGGCCAAGGAACAGGTCGCGGTTCTGCATGCTGATTTCCTCGAGCGTTTCGAGGCAATCCGTCGCGAATCCGGGACAGACCACCGTGACGCGCTTCGGCCCCGACTTCGCGTAGTCCTGCAGCATCACGTCCACGTACGGCTTCAGCCATTCCTCGCGGCCGAACCGCGACTGGAATCCCAGCGACCATTCGTCTTCGGCCAGGCCGAGCCGCTGTGCGACGCCGCGGGCCGTGCCGAGGCAGAAGCAGTGGTACGGGTCGCCGGCGAGGAAATAGCGCTTCGGGATCGAATGGAAGGAGAACAGCAGGTGCTTGCGGCCGTGCGTTTCCCAGTGCTTCGCGATGCTGTCTGCCACGCCGCGCAGGTACGACTCGCGTTCCCAGTACTGGTTGACGAAACGCAGCTCCGGCATCCAGCGCCACTGCGCCAGCTCGCGCGTGACGAACGCGAAGATGCTGCCGGTCGTGGTCGATGAATACTGCGGGTAGAGCGGCAGCACCAGCAGGCGCTGCACGTTCTGTTCGCGGAATCGCGCCAGCACCGACTTGATCGACGGCTGGCCGTAAGTCATCGCGAGCTCGACCACCACATCGCCGCCGAAGCGTTGTTGCAACCGGGTAGCGAGGCCTGCGGTCAGCTTGCGCGACTCGATCAGGAGCGGCGAGCCTTCCGGCGTCCAGATCTTCTGGTAGGCATGGGCACTGCGCCTGGGGCGTGTGCGCAGGATGACGCCGTGCAGGACCAGCCACCAGAGCAGGCGCGGTGCCTCGATGACGCGCGGGTCCGAGAGGAATTCAGCCAGGTATTTCCGCACCGACCTGGGCGACGGATCCGCGGGCGTGCCCAGGTTCACGAGCAGGACACCCACGCGTGGGCGCGATCCGTGAATGAAATCTGGGGTGCCGAGTAAGGTCATTTAAGGAAATCGCGAGTCGGGCCGGGCGGCGAAAGATATCACGACGACCGGTTTGGACCGCGCCGAGCCCGTAGTTTGGGCAGGGCAGCGCAGTGCACGTTCAGGGCCAGGCTCGGCGCTTCAACCCTCGATGCCGCCGATGCAGAGGTACTTGAGTTCGGTGTAGTCGAGGATGCCGTACTTCGAGCCTTCGCGGCCGAAGCCCGACTCCTTGACACCGCCGAACGGCGCGACCTCGGTCGAGATGATGCCCGTGTTCAGCCCCACGATGCCGTACTCGAGGGCCTCGGCCACGCGCAGCGAGCGCGCCAGGTCACGCGTGTAGAAATACGAGGCGAGGCCGAACTCGGTGTCGTTAGCCATGCGGACCGCTTCTTTCTCATCCTTGAACGAGAAGATGGGTGCCACCGGACCGAAAGTCTCTTCGCGCGCGACCATCATCGTCGGCTTCACACCCGTGATGATGGTCGGCTCGAAGAACGTGCCGCCCATCGTGTGACGCTTGCCGCCGAGCGCGATCTTGCCGCCCTTGGCCAGCGCGTCCGCGATGTGCTCTTCGACTTTCGCCAAGGCCTTGTCGTCGATCAACGGGCCCTGTTCCGTCGCGCCCTGCAGGCCGTCGCCGACCCGCAGCTTGCGCACCGCCTCGACCAGCTTCGCCACGAACGCGTCGTAGACGCCTTCCTGCACCAGCAGGCGATTGGCGCAGACGCAGGTCTGCCCGGTGTTGCGGTACTTGCTGGCGATCGCGCCCTGCACGGCCGCGTCGAGGTCGGCATCGTCGAACACGATGAACGGCGCATTGCCGCCGAGCTCGAGCGAGAGCTTCTTCAGCGTGCCCGCGCATTGCTGCATCAGCTTCTTGCCGATCTCGGTCGAACCGGTGAACGTAACCTTGCGCACGATCGGGTTCGAGGTCATTTCGCCGCCGATGGCCGCGGCCGAGCCGGTGACTACGCTGAACACACCCTTGGGAATGCCCGCGCGCTGCGCAAGGTTGGCCATGGCGAGTGCGGAATAGGGCGTCTGCATCGCCGGTTTGCAGACGAAGGTGCAACCCGCCGCCAGTGCCGGGCCAGCCTTGCGCGTGATCATCGCCGCCGGGAAATTCCACGGCGTGATCGCTGCCACGACGCCGACGGGCTGGCGCAGCACGAAGATGCGCTTGTCGGGTTGATGACCCGGGATCACGTCACCGTAGACACGCTTGGCTTCTTCCGCAAACCACTCGATGAACGAGGCGGCATAGGTGATCTCGCCCCTGGCTTCGGCGAGCGGCTTGCCCTGCTCAGCGGTCATCAGGACGGCGAGGTCGTCCGCGTTGGCGAGCATCAGGTCGTGCCAGCGGCGCAGCAGCGTGGAGCGGTCCTTGGCGGTGCGCGCGGCCCAGGCCGGGAAGGCCGCCGCCGCCGCCACGATGGCGGCGCGGGTTTCGTCGGCACCCATGAAGGGCACTGTGCCGAGCACTGCCCCTGTCGCCGGGTTGGTGACTTGCCTGGTGTCGCCGCCGTGCGCATCGAGCCACTGGCCGTCGATGTAGCACTGCTGCCGCAGCAGGGTGGGGTCCTTGAGATTCAGCGTCATGAATTGCCTCTACCCGCGCCGTGAAAGGCAGGTTCTTTGCGTGGGGGAAGGGGATCAAGGATATCAGGGAGGCATGACGCAGGGTGAGGATCGGGCCGTCCGGGGGTACTCTTGGCGCTCTCAACGAAAAGTCGGGGAAGCAGCATGCTCGTCGGAAACACCACTCGCCGTGTCGCCATCGTCGGCGGCGCCCGGATCCCGTTCGTGCGGTCGATGGGTGCCTACGCCGAGTGCAGCAACCAGCAGATGCTGACGGCAGCGCTGCAGGCGCTGACCGACAAGTACGGTCTCGCCGGTGCGCGCCTGGGCGACGTGGGAGCCGGGGCCGTGCTGAAACACCCGCGCGACTTCAACCTGACCCGGGAAGCCGTGCTCGGCACGACGCTCGACGCGCACACGCCGGCCTTCGACCTGCAGCGCGCGTGTGGCACCAGCCTCGAAACAGCGATCGTGCTTGGCCTGAAGATCGCCACGGGCCAGGTCGACTGCGCGATCGCCGCGGGCGTCGATACGGCGAGCGATGCGCCGATCGGCATCAACGAGAACCTGCGCCGAATCCTGCTGCGCAGTGCCCGTGGCCGCTCGCTCGGCGAACGTCTGGCGCCGTGGGCGGCCCTGCGCCTGGGGCACTGGAAGCCGGACTTTCCCGCAGTCGTCGAGCCGCGGACCGGTCTCACCATGGGACAGGGCACCGAGTTGATGGCGCGGCGCTGGGGCATCAAGCGAGAGGCCCAGGACGAGTTCGCCCTCACCAGCCATCAACGGGCCGCCGCCGCCTACGACGCTGGCTTCTTCGACGACCTGGTGTTCGAGTTCAACGGCGTGAAGCGCGACGACAACCTGCGACGCGACACGTCGCTGGAAAAGCTGGCGCGGTTGAAACCCGCGTTCCCGATGGCTGGCAGCGCGACGCTGACCGCGGGCAATTCGACGCCGATGACGGACGGTGCCGCCGCGGTCCTGCTGGCGAGCGAGGACTGGGCGCGGACGCGGGGACTGCCGGTGCAGGCTTACCTGACGTTCGGCAAGGCGGCTGCGGTCGATTTCATTCATGACGAGGGCCTGCTGATGGCGCCGGCGTATGCGGTGCCGCGCATGCTCGACGACGCGGGCATCACGCTGCAGGACTTCGATTTCTACGAGATCCACGAAGCGTTCGCGGCACAGGTGCTGTGCACGCTGGCGGCGTGGGAGTCGGCCGAGTTCTGCCGTGACCGCCTCGGTCGCAACCGGCCGCTCGGCGCGATCGACCGCACGAAGCTGAACGTCAACGGCAGCAGCCTCGCCGTTGGTCACCCGTTCGCCGCCACGGGCGCGCGTATCGTCGCGACGCTGGCCAAGTTGATCGATCAGCGCGGCGGCGGGCGCGGCCTGATCTCGATTTGCACGGCGGGCGGCATGGGGGTCACCGCGATCGTCGAACGGTAGCAGGGCGGCTCTATAATCCCGGGATCGTCCTTCGGCCAGGAATCCCACGATGTCGCTTCGCACCGCCACCACGCTTCTCACTATCGCCATTTCGATTGCGCTGCAGGGATGCGTCACGGCGCCGTCCGCACCGCTGGACGCCGCTTCGGTCGAGAAGACCGCCGTCGCGGCCACCGACACCAAGCAACGGCTCGATGAGCTCTTCGAAAGCTATTTCGAGGACAACCTGCGCGCGAATCCGTTGCTCGCAACGTACATCGGCGACCATCGCTACGACGACCAGTTGCCGAACTCGATCGGGCCGCAGTACCTGGACGCCGCGCACGCGATGAACCAGAAATACCTCGGGGCGATCCGCGCAATCGACCCGACGGCGCTCTCGCCGGCAGACCGGATCTCATACGACATCTTCCTGTACGAGCGCGAGCGGGAAGCGCGGGGCGAACGCTTCCCCTTTCACCAGCTGCCGATCAACCAGGCCGGCAGCCTGCTCACCGTGATGCCGGCGCTCGGCTCGGGCACCAACGCCCAGCCGTTCCAGACCGTCGCGGACTATGAGCGCTGGCTGAAGCGGCTCGAAGGCCTTGCCGTGTGGATGGACCAGGCGGTCGTCAACATGCGCGAGGGCGCCAGGACGGGCGTCGTGCAACCCCGCCCCGTGATGGAAAAAGTGCTCGGACAGCTCGACACGATGGTCGTACCGCGAGCGCAGGACAGCCAGTACTTTGCGCCGATCAAGCAGATTCCAGCGACATTTTCTGCGGCCGACCGTGACCGGCTCGCCGCCGAGTACGCGCGTACGCTCGAAGGCACGCTGCTTCCGGCCTACCGGCGCCTGCGCGATTTCGTGCGCGACGAGTACCTGCCGCAGACGCGCAACAGCGTCGCGTGGACGGCACTGCCCGATGGCGAGGCGTGGTACGCCTACTACGTGCAGGAACACACGACGACGAACCTGACGCCCGACGAAATCCACGCGCTCGGTCGCAGCGAGGTGAAGCGCATCCTCGGTGCCATGGACGAGGTTCGGATCCAGACCGGGTTCAAGGGCGACCTCGAGGCGTTCTTCACGTTCCTCGAAACCGATCCGCAGTTCTACTTCACGCAAGGCGCGGACTTGCTCGCCGGGTACCGCACGCTCAAGACACGCATCGATGCGGCCTTGCCGAAGCTGTTCTCGGTGTTTCCCAAGGCAGACTATGAAGTGCGCGAAGTGGAGGCGTTCCGCGCGCAGACCGCGGCGGGCGCGTACTACCAGCAGCCCTCGGCCGACGGCTCGCGACCCGGCGTGTTCTACGTCAACACCTTCAACCTGAAGGCCCAGCCGAAGTTCGGCATGGAGACTTTGTCGTTGCACGAAGCGTCGCCGGGGCATCACTTCCAGGTGTCGATCCAGCAGGAACTCGAGGGCGTGCCGCGCTTCCGCCGCTTCGGCGGCGACTACACTGCGTACGTCGAAGGCTGGGCGCTCTACGCGGAATCGCTCGGCAAGGAACTCGGTCTCTTCACCGATCCGTACCAGTGGTTCGGTCGCCTGAACGACGAGCAGTTGCGCGCGATGCGGCTCGTCGTCGACACCGGCCTGCACGCGAAAGGCTGGACGCGCGAACAGGCCATCCAGTTCATGCTCGACAACTCGACCATGGCCGAGTCGGACGTCGTGTCCGAAGTCGAGCGCTACATCGCCTGGCCGGGGCAGGCGCTCGGCTACAAGGTGGGTGACTTGCGGATCCAGGGCTTGCGCCACCAGGCGGAGCAGGCGCTCGGACCAAAGTTCGACCTGCGCGATTTCCATCGCGAGGTCCTGAGCGACGGCGCCGTGCCGATGGACGTGCTCGAAGCAAAGGTCGAGCGCTGGATCGCGGCCCGCCGCTGACCAACCAACGCATGGCGCCAAAATTTGCCCTGTGGCCAGTGCTGGTCGGCACGCTTGTCGTGTCGGCGTGCGATTTCGCGCCGGCACCGTCGCAACGCGCTGGGGAAAAGCCCTCCGAGCTGGCCGCACCCTTGCGCGCAGCCAACGCCGAAACGGCAGCGTTGTATCGCGTCGTCGAAACCTATTTCGACCAGTACCTGGCGTTGAATCCGATTCGGGCCACGGAGCTCGGCGACCATCGCTTCGACGATCGCTTCGGCGACTATCTCAGCATGAGCTGGATGGCGGATTCGCTCGGCATCGAGCAGGAATCGCTCGAAAAGCTGCAAGCGATCGATCGGAAGCAACTGACCGGCGAAGACCGCGTCACCTACGAGGCGTTCGAGCGCCAGCGGGAGCTGAGCATCGGCGGGTACCGGTATCCGAGCGAACTGCTGGCGATCAACCAGTTCGCCAACTGGCCGGGCATCTTTGCGCAACTTGGATCCGGCAAGGGCGCGCAGCCGTTCCGGACGACACGCGACTACGACAACTTCCTCGCGCGCATGGACGGCTTCGTCGTCTGGGTGGACCAGGCCATCAACAACCTGCGTGCAGGCGTAACCAAGGGCGTCGTGCTGCCCAGAATCGTGGTCGAGCGCACGCTGCCGCAGCTCGAGGCCTTCGGCCGGCTCGAGGACCCGCGACAAACGGTTTTCTGGCAGCCGCTGCTGAATTTTCCGGCCGGTCCGAGCGTGTCGGACCGCCGGCGATTGCTGCAGGCCTACGACGAAAAGTTGCGGACGCGGGTATTGCCCGCGTATCGACGCCTGCACGACTACCTGGCCCAGGAATACCTGCCGCAGGCGCGCGACACCGTGTCCTGGTCGAACCTGCCCAGCGGGGACCTGTGGTACGCGCACCTCGTCCGGTATTACACCTCGACGGACATGACGCCTGACGACGTGCACCAACTCGGGCTGCGCGAAGGGGCCAGGCTGCGAGCCCTACTCGTCGGGCTGCAGGGCGCACTTGGCATCGCGGGGGAGCCGCGCGTCGTGTTCGATGCGATGCGGACGGATCCAAAGTTCCAGTTCGGCAACGCCCAGTCGATGCTCGCAAGTTACGGGGCGCTGCGCGCTCGCGTCGATGCGCGATTGCCTGAGTTGTTCCTGCGCCGGCCCAAGGCGACCTTCGAAATCCGGGCGGTCGAGAACTTTCGCGCGATTGCAGCCGCTGCGGCTTCGTATTCTCCACCGAGCGCCGATGGCAGACGGGCCGGTGTGTTCTTCGTCAACACCAGTGAACTCGCATCGCGCCCGTCCTTTGCCGTCGATGCGACGTACCTGAACGTGGCTGTCCCGGGGCGGCACTTTCAGGCGGCACTCGCGCAGGAGTCACCCCACCTGCCGCGGTTCCGTCGCTTCGGCGACGACGCTGCGTTCGTCGCGGGCTGGGCGCTGTATGCGGAATCGCTCGGCAGCGAACTCGGCCTGTATGCCGATCCCTACAGCCAGTTCGGCGCGTTGGACTCAGAGCTGCGGCGTGCGGCGGCCCTGGTCGTCGACACGGGCCTGCATGCGAAGGGCTGGAGCCGTCAGCGCGCGATCGAGTATCTGCGCGCGAATACCGCGAGCGGCGAAGCCGAAATTGTCGCCGAGGTGGATCGATACATTGCCTGTCCCGGCGCAGCGCTCGCGGACAAAGTGGGGCAGCTGAAGATCCTGGAGTTACGCCGTCGCGCGGAGCAGCGACTCGGGGAGCGTTTCGACGCGAGGCAATTCCACGCCCAGGTTATCGGCGGCGGCGCGCTGCCCTTGTCCGTGCTCGAGGCACGCGTCAATCGCTGGATCGAAGGGCGCCGTCAGTAGCCGTAGCCATCGGTGCGGATTTCCTCGAGTTCGGCACCGACGAATCGCAACTTGCGCAGCAGCTTGCTGGTGCCGAAGTTGTAGGTCCACACTTCGACCGGCATCTCGACGACGCCGGGGCCGGAATACTCGTAGCGGTTGAACCCGTAACCGTACTGGTAGCGCGGCGCGCGTCGAATCACGCCCTGGAAATCGACACTCGTCGGCTCGCCGCACAGGGTGCGGACTTTGTCCTTGCCATCTCCCTGGCTGACCAGTTTGCTGCCGCAGCGCATCGAGTCCTCGGCCGCGGCCGGTCCGACACCCGCCAGCAGGGCCGTTGCGAGCAGTACAGACGGCAGTGCGCGCCAAAACTTCATCTTCGAAGCGTATCAGTAAGCCGATTTAAATCAATCGGTTAAGGTCGAAGTGGCACGGCTCGACCGCGTCTACGCCCTAGGGTCAAGCTCGATCGTGCCAACTTCGTAACCCTTTGAATTCGCCTGCTTCGTTGCCCTCAGGAAGCGCTCTATCCATGGCTTCCAGACAAAAAAACATTTTCACATATGGTTACGACATATTTTATGGGCTTTACATAACTGAATTGGACCGCGACCCAATCCACCGGTCTCAGGCCGACAGCATCGCCGCGTTAGGCTCTGCTACCCTGTCGACCCCATTTTTCCAGCCTCCGCATAACCGCATGGCAATGGACCGCGCCTTCGAACAACGCCTTGCCGGCCTCATCAACGCCCGCGCCAAGGGCGTACTGCAGGGCGGGCTCAAGGGCGTGGAGCGGGAATCGCTGCGCGTGACGCCGAAGGGGCAGATCTCCAGGACGCCGCATCCGCGAACCCTGGGCTCGGCGCTGACCAACGAGCACGTCACGACGGATTACTCCGAGGCCCTGATCGAGCTGGTCACGCCACCGTTCGCCCACACCTGGGAGCTGGTGCAGTACCTCGCCGACCTGCACCGCTTCGTCTATACCAACCTGCCCGACGACGAGCTGCTCTGGGCCACGAGCATGCCGTGCGCGATCAAGGGCGACGACAGCATCCCGATCGCGCAGTTTGGCTCATCGAACGTCGGGCGCATGAAGACCGTCTATCGGAACGGGCTGGGTCACCGCTACGGGCGGGTGATGCAGGCGATCGCGGGCGTGCACTTCAATTACTCGTTCCCCGACCATTTCTGGCCGGTGCTGGCCGACGTGCTGCACCCAAAGGACGCCGGACAGGCGTTCCGCTCGGAGTCGTACTTCTCGCTGCTGCGCAATTACCGGCGCCACGGCTGGATCGTGCTGTACTTGTTCGGCAACTCGCCGGCGCTGTGCCCGTCGTTCCTGCAAGGCCGCAAGGTCGACGGCCTGGAGCCGCTCGAACCCGGCAGCCTCTACGCCCCGTATGCCACCTCGCTGCGCATGAGCGACCTCGGCTACCGCAACAAGAGCCAGGCCGGGCTCAGCGTCTCGGTCAACAGCCTCGACCACTACGTGCGTGACCTGTCGGCCGCGATCACGACGCCGAATCCCGAGTACGAAAAAATCGGCGTCAAGGTCGACGGCGAATACCGCCAGCTCAACGCCAACATCCTGCAGGTCGAGAACGAGTACTACAGTTTCATCCGCCCCAAACGCGTGACCCAGAGCGGCGAACGGCCGACCAAGGCGCTGCAGCGTGCCGGCGTGCAGTACGTCGAAATGCGCTCGCTCGACGTCAGCGTCTTCGATCCGGTGGGCGTCAACCAGAACAAACTGCGGTTCCTCGAGGCGTTCGCCGCGTTCTGCGTGTTGCGCGACAGCGGCTCGATCGAGAATTCGGAGCAGGAGGAGCTCGACGGCAACCACGCCATCGTCGCGAGGGAAGGACGCCGACCCGGCTTGTTGCTGCGGCGCGACGGGCGCGACGTTAAGTTAAATGACTGGGCGGCGGAAATCATTGATTCGATGCGCGGCCTCTGCGAGCTGCTGGACGAGGGCGACCCGCAACACCCCTACCGCACTGCATTAGAACTGCAGGAAGAAAAGATCCGCGACCTTACTTTGACGCCATCGGCGCGCTCTTTGCACGAAATGCGGACAAACGAGGAATCGTTTTTCCATTTTGCACTGCGAATGTCGAAGGTCCATCAGTCCTACTTCAAGGATCTGTTGTCCCCTAATTCATCCCGGCAGGACGAATTTGCCGCCGAAGCGGCCGAGTCGATCGAGCACCAGGCGCGCATCGAGGCCACCGACAAGATCTCCTTCGACGAATACCTGGCCAGGTATTTTTCAGTGTGAACTGCGTCACGTTTTGCAGAACTGTGATGCGCGACACTGATTCGGTAGACTAGGGTGCACCAAGTCCAGCGATTGGCTTGGCAATCCGGGGGTGATCCGGATGACGCGACTGTCATGGTCGTGTCACGCATTCGGGGCAGGCTGGTCGCATGTCTGAGTCGAATGCAAAGCGGTGTCGTCAATACGACGCGGCCACGATCGAAGGAACGACGCACATGTCCATGGTTTCCAAGCTGCAGCAGCAACTGGGTTCGGTGTCGACGGCGCGCGTCGAGAACAATCCGGTGCAGGTCAATTCCCGCTTGAGCGGCGAATCTTCGTTCGCTGACGCCGTGCAGAACGCCAAGGCGCCGGCTTGGGATCCGCACGACGTGTGGCTCAATCGCGTGAAGAAGCCGCGCGAGCAACGCTCGGCGGGATAAGCCGTCAGAGAATCCCGGTCGTCAGTCGACCCTGCGCATCGATCGAACCGCGCAGCATGCCGCGTGAGTTGAACGGCAACGCCAGCGTGCCGTCTCGTCCGACGACGATCACGCCGCCTTCGCCTCCCATCCGCTTCAACTGCTCGTGGACCACGATGTCCGCGGCTTCGCTCACGCTCTTGCCCGCGTAACGGATCAGCGACGCGATCTCGTGCGCGACCGTCGCACGGATGAAGTATTCGCCATGACCCGTTGCCGAGACGGCGCAGCAGTCGTTGGCTGCGTAGGTGCCCGCGCCGATCACCGGGGAGTCACCGACGCGTCCCCAGCGCTTGGCGGTCATGCCGCCGGTGGAGGTCGCGGCGGCCAGGTCGCCTGCGGCATCGAGCGCCACCGCGCCGACGGTTCCCATCAGCGATTCGCGGAAACTGTCTGCGCTGGCACCGAGCGCGGTCGCCAGTTCGCGCTGGCGTCGCTCCGTGACGAAGTAGCGGTTCGCCACGGGCTCGAGCCCCTGCTCGAGCGCGAATTCCTCGGCGCCCTGGCCCGCCAGCATCACGTGCGGCGACTTGTCCATCACCAGGCGGGCGAGACCGATCGGGCTTTTCACGTGACGCAGGCCGGTCACCGCGCCGGCGCGCAGGTCGCGTCCATCCATGACCGACGCGTCGAGCTCGCAGAGACCGCTGGCAGCGATCACGGCACCGCGGCCGGCATTGAAGAGCGGGTTGTCCTCGAGCACCTGCACCGCCGCGACGACGGCATCGAGGCTCGGGCCGCCCGCCTCCAGGATTCGTTGCCCGGCACGCAACGCCTGCTCCAAACCAGTGCGGTAGGCGGCTTCCCGTTCGGGCGTGAGTTCGGCGGGCGGGATGTCTCCCGCGCCGCCGTGGACGGCGATGGCTGGCATGTCTATGACTTCGCGAAAGGTCGTTCGAAGGAAAGGAACCATACCAGAGCGCCGCGCCACGTATTATTTTGCAAGCAGCGTTCGCCGCCGGCCGACCGCGGCCCGCGTCCACCTCACTGTCTCCCCAGGCCGAGTTCCCCGACCCGATGCGTCACCACCGCAAGATCAAGACCCTGCTCGTCGCCAATCGCGGCGAGATCTCCATCCGGGTGATGCGCGCCGCGCACGAACTCGGGATCAAGACCGTCTCGATCTACTCGCAGGAGGACCGCTTCTCGCTCCACCGCATGAAGGCTGACGAGGCCTACCTGGTCGGTGAAGGCAAGGGGCCGGTCGAGGCCTACCTCGGCATCGACGACATCGTGCGGGTGGCGCTTGAATGCGGCGCCGACGCGATCCATCCGGGCTACGGGTTCCTCTCCGAGAACCCCACGTTCGCCGAAGCCTGCGCCGACGCGGGCCTGCTGTTCATTGGCCCGACGCCCGAAATCATGCGCCGTCTCGGCAACAAGGTCACCGCGCGCGATCTCGCGACCTCGGCCGGCGTTCCGGTGATGCCGGCCACGCCGCCGTTGCCAACGGACGATGCGAAGGTGCTCGAGCTGGCAGCGCAGGTAGGCTACCCGGTGATGCTCAAGGCCAGCTGGGGTGGTGGCGGCCGCGGCATGCGCGCGATCGACGACGCGTCACAACTGATCGAGCTGGTCGCCATCGCGCGGCGCGAGGCGAAGGCCGCCTTCGGCAACGACGAGGTCTACCTCGAAAAGCTGGTGCGGCGAGCGCGCCACGTCGAGGTGCAGATCCTCGGCGACACGCATGGCAACCTCGTGCACCTCTACGAGCGCGACTGCACGGTGCAGCGTCGTAATCAGAAAGTCGTCGAGCGTGCACCGTCGGTCTTCCTGGAGGACGCGCAACGGCTCGAACTCTGCGAGCTTGGGCTGCGCATCGGGCGTGCGGTCGGTTACCTCAATGCGGGCACGGTCGAGTTCCTGCAGGACGCCGACACCGGCCAGTTCTATTTCATCGAGGTGAATCCGCGCATCCAGGTCGAACACACGGTGACCGAAGTGGTCACCGGCATCGACATCGTCAAGGCACAGATCCGCATCGCCGAAGGCGCCGCGATCGGCACGGCGGCGAGCGGCGTGCCGGCACAGCCGGATATCCGCCTCACCGGCCACGCGATGCAGTGCCGCGTCACGACCGAGGACCCCGAGAACAATTTCATCCCGGACTACGGCCGCATCACGGCCTATCGCAGTCCGGCGGGCTTCGGCATCCGCCTCGATGCCGGCACGGCGTATTCCGGCGCGTTCATCACGCGTTCGTACGACTCGCTGCTGGTGAAGGTGACTGCGTGGGCGCCGTCGTCCGACGAGACGATCGCGCGCATGGACCGCGCGCTGAAGGAGTTCCGGGTGCGCGGCGTCAGCACCAACCTGCGCTTTCTCGAGCAATTGGTCACCCACGAGCACTTCCGTGACGGCTCGTACACCACCAGGTTCATCGACCAGACACCGGAGCTGTTCCGCTATCCGCGCAAGCGGGACCGTGCGACGCGATTGCTGCGCTTCGTCGCGGACGTGATCGTCAACGGCAACCCGGAAGTAACCGGCCGCGTCCGTCCGGGCCGCATCGTGGACGCGCGCCCGCCGAAGTTGCCCGTCAGCGCGCCACCGCCCGGCACGAAACAGCGGCTCGACGAGCTGGGCGCGACGAAATTCTCACGGTGGATGCTCGAGCAACCGCAGGTGCTGTTCACCGACACGACGTTCCGCGATGCCCATCAGTCATTGCTGGCGACGCGGTTTCGCACGCGCGACCTGGTCGCCATTGCGCCGGCGTACGCACGGCTTGCGCCCGACCTGCTCTCGGTCGAGTGCTGGGGCGGCGCGACATTCGACGTCGCGATGCGTTTCCTTCGCGAATGCCCGTGGGACCGCCTGATCGCGTTCCGCGAGGCGATGCCGAACCTGCTGCTGCAGATGCTGCTGCGATCGGCCAACGCAGTCGGCTACACGAACTACCCCGACAACGTCGTGCGCTACTTCGTGCAGCAGGCGGCGAAAAACGGTGTCGACCTGTTCCGCGTCTTCGATTCCCTGAACTGGGTCGACAACATGCGCGTCGCGATGGATGCGGTTGGCGAGTCCGGCAAGCTGTGCGAGGCCGCCATCTGCTACACGGGCAACTTGAGCGATCCGCGCCAGACCAAGTACGACCTCAAGTACTACGTCGCGATGGCGAAGCAACTGGAGCGGGCGGGCGCCCACATCCTCGGCATCAAGGACATGGCAGGTCTTTGCCAGCCGCGGGCCGCGCGCACACTGGTCAAGGCGCTCAAGGAAGAAATCAGTATCCCGGTGCATTTCCACACGCACGACACCAGCGGCATTGCAGCGGCCAGCGTGCTCGCGGCGATTGATGCCGGTTGCGACGCCGTGGACGGCGCGCTCGACGCCATGAGCGGCCTGACGTCGCAGCCGAACCTGGGTTCGATCGTCGAAGCGCTGCGCCACGGCCCGCGTGAATCCAGGCTCGATCCCGACAACCTGCGGGTGCTCTCCAACTACTGGGAGCAGGTGCGTCACGGCTACGCGGCGTTCGAGAGCGACATGCGGTCGGGAGCGTCCGAGGTCTATGTGCACGGCATGCCTGGCGGGCAGTACACCAACCTGCGCGAACAGGCCCGCTCGCTGGGGATCGACGACACCCGCTGGCACGAGGTGGCGCGCGCCTACGCGCAGGTCAACGAGATGTTTGGCGACATCGTGAAGGTCACACCGTCGTCGAAGGTCGTGGGCGACATGGCGATCATGATGGTCACCAGCGGCCTCGCTGCCGGGGACGTCGCCGATCCGGCAACCGACGTCGCGTTTCCGGAGTCCGTCGTTGCGCTGTTCCGCGGCGACATCGGTCAGCCGGTCGGCGGCTTTCCGCGTGAACTGCAGCGGAAGATCCTCGGCAGCGTGCAGCCCTCGACCTCGCGTCCGGGCGAGCACCTGCCGCCGGTCGACCTGGAGCAGGCGCGCATGCAGGTGCAGGAGAAGATGCCGCGCGCCATCAGCGACCACGAGTTCGCGTCGTGGCTGATGTACCCGAAAGTGTTCGCCGACTACATGGCCGATCGCACGCATTTCGGCAACGTGAGCGTGCTGCCGACACGCGCGTTCTTCTACGGCCTGGAAGCCGGCGAAGAAATCACGATCGACCTCGAGAAAGGCAAGCACCTGATCATCCGCTACGTCGCGACGAGCGACGTGCACGACGATGGCACGCGCACCGTATTCTTCGAGCTGAACGGGCAGCCGCGGTCGGTGAAGGTGCAGGACCGGAGCCAGGTGGCGAAACGTCCGCCGCGGCGCAAGGCTGAGCTCGATCACCCGGACGAAGTTGGCGCGCCGATGCCGGGCACGATCGCTACGGTCAACGTATTGACCGGGCACTCCGTGGCGCGCGGCGACGTGCTGGTGACGATCGAAGCGATGAAGATGGAAACGAGCGTGCGCGCCGAACGCGACGGCGTGATTGCCGAGATCGTCGCGCGTCCGGGGCAGCAGGTGGATGCCAAGGACCTGTTGCTGGTGCTGGATCCAGCCACGGTGGCCTGATCATCACGCGGGTCACGTGACGGAATGCCCCGACGGGCCGATACTGGACTGCAGTCAATGGTTACAAACAGGAGACGCTTATGACACCGAACGTTGGGGGAATGGACCGGACACTGCGTATCGTCGTGGGGCTGGCACTGCTCTCGCTGTTCTTCCTGCTGGAAGGCAACGCGCGCTACTGGGGCCTGATCGGCATCGTGCCGATCCTGACGGGCACGTTCCGTTGGTGCCCGGCGTACCTGCCTTTCGGCATCAGCACCTGTTCGATGAAGAAAGGCTGACCTGGCCGCCTCCCTCTCCCGCACCAGCGGGAGAGAGGGGGCAGGGGCGAGCGGGTTCCGCGGCAACGCCGCTTCGTTCTGACTAACCCCTAACCCCTGACCCTAACCCCTGCATTGGCCCCCAGCCAGTGTCGCAGTGCCGTGGCATCCATCGCGCCCGCCTGCCGCGCGACTTCACGACCGTCCTTGAACACCATCAGCGTCGGAATGCTGCGGATGCCGTAGCGCGCGGCAATATCCTGCGCCTCGTCCGTATTCAGCTTGGCGAACCGGGCCAAGGGCTCCGTTTCGGCAGCCACCCGCTCGAAGACCGGCGCCATGGACCGGCACGGCCCGCACCAGGGCGCCCAGAAATCCACGACGACGGGCACGCCCGACTGGCTCACCTGCCGGTCGAATCCAGCGCTGTTCAACTCGACCGGGTGCCCGGTGAACAGCGGCTCGTGGCAACGCGGGCAGTTCGGCTGGTCGGCCAGTCGGTCCGTCGGGACCCGCACGATGCCATCGCAGCGGTGACAGACCACCTGGGTGGCGGAGGCATTGGCACTGGCCGTGGCGTTGCTCATGGCTGCTTATCCGGGGGATTCGGGGGTTGGATCGCTTCTATGGGGCCGGGCGGCGTGGAAGCAAGCGCAGCCGTCGCCGCGACGGGCCTTGCATCGGCGCATGCTGTCACCACATCAGGCTTGCCACGCCTGCTGGAGGCAACGCCGTCCATGCGATTCAAGGATTACTACGAGGTCATGGGTGTGCCGCGAGGCGCCACCCAGGATGAGATCAAGCGCGCGTACCGCAAGCTCGCGCGCAAATTCCATCCGGACGTCAGCAAGGAGAAGGACGCCGAAGAGCGGTTCAAGGAGCTGCAGGAGGCGAACGAAGTCCTCAAGGACCCGGAGAAGCGCGCGGCGTACGACCAGCTCGGGTCCGATTGGCGGCAGGGGCAGGAATTCCGTCCACCGCCCGACTGGGGCAAGGGCTTCGAATTCACTGCGGGTCGCGGCGGGCGCGGCGCCCACTCGGCCGGACCGGGGCCCGGGGCCGGAGCCGATTTCAGCGACTTCTTCTCCGAGCTGTTCGGAACGCGCAGCCCCTTCGGTGGCACACACGGCTTCCAGTCCGCCGGCCGCGGCGGCGCAGGGCAGGGCTTCGCGTCCGCTGGCCAGGACCATGTCGCCCGTGTCGAGATCGACCTCGAGGACGCTTACCGCGGCGGTACGCGCACGCTGGAACTGCGCACACCCGAAATCACTCCCGATGGCCACGTCACGTCGAAGCCGCGCACGCTGCGAGTGTCGATCCCGGCAGGGGTCGTCGAAGGCCAGCAGATCCGCCTTGCCGGGCAAGGCAGCGCGGGCAGTGGCGGCGGCCCGTCCGGCGACCTGTACCTCGAAGTGAATTTCCGGACGCATCCGCTGTTCAAAGTCGAGGGTCGCGACGTCATCGCGCAATTGCCCGTCGCGCCGTGGGAAGCGGCACTGGGAGAATCCGTTTCCGTGCCAACGCTCGGCGGACCCGTCGAGATGAAGCTGCCCGTCGGCGCGCGCGCTGGCCAGCGCCTGCGACTGCGTGGTCGCGGCTTGCCGGGCGCCACACCCGGTGATCAATACGTCGTGCTCTCGATCGTGTTGCCGCCCGACAGTCCTGAGTCCCGCGATTTCTTCACGCGCATGAAGCGGGAACTGCCCTTCGACCCGCGCGCTGAACTCACTGCAAGCGGGAGGGCACCCGCATGAGCACCCGCAATGATGACGGCGACGTCCTGCTCGCGCAGTTTCTCGGCGACGACGACTGGTTGCGGATCGACGAGATCTGCACCCGACTCTGCGTCGAGCAACAGTGGATAGTCGAGATGGTGGAACTTGGCGCGCTCGATCCCCGGGGCGGCCTCGAGCCGTCGGCCTGGGTCTTCCAGCGCCGTGAGCTGCCGCGCGTGCTCGCGATGACGCGGCTCGTGACGGACCTTGGCGTGAACCTGACCGGTGCCGCGATCATCGTGGAGCTGGTGGAGGAGCGGCGCAGGCTGCTGTCGCAGCTGCGTGGAAGGGGTTAGGGGAGCGGAAGGGGTCAGGGGTTAGTCGGAAGGGCGCGCGGCGCGCGAACGAATCTCTCCGCGCACAGCGCGCTTCCGACTAACCCCTGACCCCTTCCGCCCCTTCCCGGCCTTCCTCTACTGGATCGCCGCCCCGAGCAGCGATCCAATGAGCCACGTCGCGGCACCCGCACCGCCGCCGATCAGCACCATCCGCAAGCCGCCCGCGAGGGCGCTGCGGCCCGTGAACAGGCTCAATGCGGCGCCTACACCGAACAAGGCGATGCCCGCAGTGATTGCGGCCACCATGACCGATCGTTGCAGCGGCAAGCCGAACAGGAACGGCACCAGCGGCACGATGGCGCCGAACGAAAACGCCAGGAACGAATAGATCGCGGCGCCCCACGGCGAGCCGAGGTCGTCCGGGTTGAGTCCCAGCTCCTCGCGTGCCAGCGCATCGAGCGCGTTTTCCTCGTTCTTCACCAGTTCGCGACTGACGCGGCGCGCCTCCTCGAGCTGCATGCCGCGCGCCTGGTAGATCAGCGCGAGCTCCTCGGCTTCTTCTTCCGGGTACTCGTGCAGTTCGTCGCGCTCGAGCCCGATCTGGTACTCGAACATCTCGCGCTGCGAGCGCATCGACACGTATTCGCCCGCGGCCATGGAGAGCGCGCCGGCGAGCAATCCCGCCACGCCACTCGTCAGCACGAAGTCCGCGCTCGCCGCCGCGCCGGCGACGCCCATGATCAGGCTGGTGTTCGAGACGAGTCCGTCGTTGATGCCGAACACCGCGGCGCGCAGGTTGCCGCCGCCATAGCCCTTGTGCCTCGCACCCACGTCCGACACCGAGGTGGGCATCAGGTGACCGGCGAGCGAACGCTGTGAGTCGTACGCCGAGAGCCCGCGCACTTTCATCGCGGCGAGCATGTGTCGGACCCGACGGGGGCCGAGTGCGCGTGCGAGCCGCGCGGTGATACGTGCGCGCACCGATGGCGTAAATGCGGGTGCCGTCGCCTGTCCTGAGCCGACCAGCCATTTGTCGGCCTGGAAATCGGCGGCGGTGGCGAGTGCGCGAAACAGCTCGGCGATCTTGCCGTCCGGTTCGCACGAAGCGAGCTCTCGATAGAGCCACGCCGATTGCTTTTCTTCGTGCCAGCTGTCGAGAGAACTCATGGGCGGGTCGCCCGGATCTTCAAGTGAGCCTTGCGTCGCTGCCGCCTTGCCCGCGGATCAGCTTCTGCACCTGCTTCAGGATGGCGACGTTGACGTACGGCTTCTCGATGAAGTCCGTCGCGCCTTCGCGCATCGCCGCGACCGCGGTCGGCACGTCGGATTCGTCGGCCAGCAGGATCACCGGCACATCGTTGCCGTTGCTGCGCAGCCGGCGCAGCAGTTCCAGGCCGGACATGCCCGGCAGGAGCAGGTCGACGATGAGACAAGCGAGGCTGCGCGACGAACCGGAGAGCAGGTAGGACTCTGCGGTTTCGAAGCCCATCACGTCGACACCGACGGGTTGCAGCAGCGCCTTCAATGCCGCGCGCGCGACCGGGTCGGAATCGATGACGCCGACGATCGGAGTTGCCTCCTGCGCAGCAGTGATGGCGGGGGACATTGGAGTGCGCGCGATCTCGCCGACCACGCAGCTCACGACGAGCCGCGGGGACGAGTTGAACGGGCGAAAAGCGCTGCGTAATCGGGTCGCATGCAGCGCAGTTTTAATGGCTGCCCCGTCCGCGGCAATTGCGGGTTTATACGTAAATGCGAGCGGTTCTCAACGCGTGCTGCAGCGCAGCACGCGCGACTCATTCTTCGGTGCGTTCGACTTCCAGCACCATGCGGACCAGATGCGCCAGCGAATGCGCTTCCATTTTTTCCATCACGCGGGCGCGGTGGATTTCCACGGTGCGCTGGCTCAGGTTGAGATCGCCCGCGATGACCTTGTTCGCCTTGCCGGCGACGACGAGATCGAGCACTTCCTTCTCACGCGGCGTCAACGATTCGAGCCGCTTCCGGATCATGTTTCGCTCGGCCAGCATGCGGCGGCTGCCGGCATCTTTTTCCAGCGCCTGGTTGATGCGATCGAGCAGGTCCTGGTCGCGGAACGGCTTCTGGATGAAATCGACGGCGCCGGCCTGCATCGCCTCGACCGCCATCGGCACGTCGCCGTGGCCGGTGATGAAGATGATCGGCAGGATCGAGTGGCGCTCGTTGAGCTTCACCTGCAGTTCGAGGCCGCTCATACCGGGCATGCGGATGTCGAGCACGAGGCAGCCTGGCCGGTCGTCACGGTCAGCGTCGAGGAACTCCTGCCCGGATTCGAACACTTCGACCGGCAGGCCAACCGACTTGAGCAGCATCCGCAATGAGTCGCGGACGGCCGTGTCGTCGTCGACCACGAACACCGTGGGCTTGATTTCCTTGATCACTCGGAACTACTCCCCTTTGGATGCCGGCGATGCCGGCAGCGTGAAATGAAATCGTGCACCGGTTCCCTCATTGGGAGTGTGCCACAGGCGTCCGCCGTGGGCGCGCACGATCGAGCGGCTGATGGCGAGGCCGAGGCCAGTGCCGCCCGATTTCGTCGTAAAAAACGGGTTGAACAGGTGCTCGGCGGCTTCCGGCGCCAGTCCGCTGCCATGGTCGGCCACGATGATCTCGACCTCGCCTTCCGGCAGCTGGCGCGTGCTGAGCAGCACCTCGCGGCGCGTCTCCGGCGCCTCGGACATGGCGTCGATCGCGTTGCGGACCAGGTTCAGCACGACCTGCTGCAGCTGGATCGGATCCGCATAGACGGTCGGCAGCCCCGTCGCCGCATCGATGCGCAGCCGCACGTTGTGCAGCCGGGCGTCGGTCTCGGCGAGCGTGCGCAGGTCGTCGAGCAGGCGGTTGCAGTCGACGGGCTCGCGCTTCACTTCGCGGTTCTTGACGAAATTGCGCAGGCGGCGAATCACCTCGCCCGCGCGCAACGCCTGCACGCTGATCTGCTCGAGCGCTTCGAGCACGTCGGCGTCGTCGCGCTGGGGCGAACGCACGAAACGCTGGCAGGCCTGCGCATAGGTCGCGATCGCCGCCAGCGGCTGGTTGATTTCGTGCGCGAGTCCCGCCGCCATTTCGCCCATCGTCGACAGCCGGCTGAAATGCGTGAGGCGCTCCTGCAGCTGCCGGGCCTCGTCCTCGGTGGCACGGCGGTCGGTCACGTCGTGGATCGTGCCGAAATACTTGACGGCGATGCCCTGCGAGTCGCGCGTGACCTGCGCGATGTGGTGCAGGTGCCGTGTCGTGCCGTCCTCGAGCACGATGCGGTACTCGCAGTCGAACGAGTTTTCCGGCGAATCGAGGTCGCGGAATGCCTCATCGAGTTTCTCGCGGTCGCCCGGGTGCACCCAGCGTTCGAGCAATGCCGGCAGCGACGACGCATCCTGGTTGCTGCGGATGTCGAGAATGCGGCACAGCTGCGGCGAGTAGTAATCGGGCTCGGACTGGTCGAGATGCACGACGTAGTTGCCGAGGTTCGCGAGTTCCTGCGCCAGCCGCAGTTCGGATTCGCTGCGGCGCAGGCGCTCGTCGGCAAGCTTGCGCAGCGTGATGTCGCGGATGAAGCCGATGAAACGTGGCGGCACGGCACCCTGCACCTTGCCGACGGCGAGTTCGCACGCAAAGACGGAGCCGTCCTTGCGTCGCGCCTTCACTTCGCGGCCGATGCCGATGATCCTGGCCTCGCCCGTGTGCTGGTAGCGGTCCATGTACGCGTCGTGCTCGGCGCGGTAGGGCGCGGGCATCAGCACGTCCGACGTTCTGGCCGGTCACCTCGGCCTCCGCGTAGCCGAAGATCCGCTCGGCCGACAGGTTGAACTGCTCGATTCGGCCGCGATGGTCGATGACGATGATGGCATCGACGGCGGCATCCAGCAGCGAGCGGAATTCGAGCCCGGCTTCGTTCGAGCGTCGAGGCGCCGTGCCCGGGGTGGCAGTGCGACGGCGGTTGGCGGGTGTTCTTCGTGCAAGATTCGATGTCGGCCTGGCGAAAGTGCGAATCCTAAAAGAACCCGGCGCGCGGCACTAGGTATTGCTGGAATTCCGACTAGGCAACGCTGCGAATCGCGGGTCCGGTGGCGTGCCGCCACAATGGGCCTGAGGCCGGGAAGGAGCCGGTCCGCGGGTTTTGCTGACGAGGGGACACCCAAGGAGGGCGCCATGAGACTGATGCGTTGGGAACCGTTCCGTGAGATGGATGACCTGCTGAAAGGGTTCAGTCCGACATTCGGCCGGATGCCGACATTGGCCCGGCCCACCGAGGGCGGCTATGAGTTCATGCCGCCGGCGGACGTGATCGAGCGGGAAAAGGAGTACCTGATCAAGGTCGATCTGCCGGACGTGCGCAAGGAGGACGTCAAGGTCCTGTTCGACGACGGCGTGCTCACGATCAAGGGCGAGCGCAAGGTGGAGAAGGAGACCAAGGGCGAGACCGTGCATCGCACGGAGCGCTTCTACGGCACGTTCGAGCGTCTTTTCGCCCTGCCCGACGATGTCGACCCGAAGGGAATCCACGCCGAATCCAAGGACGGCGTGCTGATCGTCAGCCTGCCGCGAGTCGCGGTGGAGAAACCGCGTCCGTTGGCGATCACGATCCAGTGACGGGTCGTGCGGTCGCGCGGGGGACGGCCTGAAGCGAGGCCGGCAGTGCGGCTGGATCAGCGCGGGACGGGTGGTCGAGCGTCCCCGGCCAGGATGGCCTCGGAGCGTCCCGATCGCTCGTCCTGCTCATGCCTGCTCATTGGTCATGATGCGCGTGCGGGTCGTCCGCCGGTGCTTTCGTTCCGGTGGGGCTGCCCATCGTGCTCATGTCATGCCCGGTGTGGGCACCCTTGGCAACAACGTGATACAGGGCTGAACCCGCCGTATAGACGCCGAATACGAGCAGCAGCATGCCTGCCGCAGAGCGCAAGGTGGCGCGGTTGGCGAGCAGCTTGGCTGCGCGTTCGAAGGCGACCGTCGCCGACACCATCGCCGGCAACGTGCCGAGGCCAAACGCAGCCATCACGAGCGCACCGTTGGTTACGCTGGCCGTGGTCGCCGCCAGCAGCAGCATCGAATACGTGAGACCGCACGGCAGCCAGCCCCACGCCAGGCCGAGGCCGATCGCGCCGGACAGTCCCTTGCGCCGGGCAACGCGACCACTCGCCGGCATGATCTTGCGCCAGAGACCCGCGCCCGCCGCTTCGAGTGGATCGAGCAAGCGCCAGCCGAACAGCAGGCGGCCCGCGGCGGCGATCATGATGACTCCCGCCAGCACTCGAAAAGCGATCGACAGCGGTGCGACATCGACTGCATCGCAGCAACGTCCGTCCAAGCAGTCCTGCCAGTGCGCCCGCGACCGTGTAGCTGGCGACGCGCGCAACGTTGTAAGCCAGGGCCAGTGTCACGCGCGAGCCAACGAGCTTCCGGTGCGTTGTTGCGCATGGCCAGCGCGCCGGCAATGCCGCCGCACATGCTCAGGCAGTGGCCGCTGCCGGCCAATCCGGCGATCAACGCAGCACCGAGACTCAACGAACTTGCGTCCAGGGGGTTCATGGCGAGGGAGTTTCCTTGGGTTGGCTCGGCACGGCGTCATCGCCCGCTGCGTCCTTCGACTCGTTTGCGCTCGTCGTCGAACACCGACCAGCCGGGACTGTCGAGGTCGTCAAACTGCCCGCTGCCGACGGCCCAGAAAAATGCCCACAGGCCGAGTCCCACCAGCACCAGGCCGAGCGGCACCATCAGGTAGAGGATCTCCATTCAGGCCGCTCCTGCCGATCGCGCATCGGTCCAGCGTGGGCTGGCTGCCGTCGTCCGGCGGCGCGCGACCCGCGTTGCATTCAGCACCACGAACACCGAACTCAGCGACATGCCGATCGCCGCCAGCCACGCGGGCACCAGGCCGAGTGCGGCCAGCGGCAAGGCGGCGAGGTTATAGGCAATCGACCAGGCGAGATTCTGCTTGACGATACGCTGGGCCTGCCGCGCGACCCGCACGATTTCAGGCAACTGGTCGAGCGAATCGCGCACCAGGATCAGGTCGGCGCTCGTCTGCGCGAGTGCTGAACCCCGCCCCATCGCGACAGCGACGTTGGCTGCCTGCAGCAAGGGCGCATCGTTGATGCCGTCACCGACGGCGACGACGACGGCGCCGCTGTCCTGCAGCGACTTGAGCCGGGCGACTTTTGCGTGCGGTGTCAGTCGCGCCTCGAACTGCTCGATGCCGCTGCGTGTCGCAATGCGTGCGACGGCGGCAGCCGCGTCGCCGCTGACGATGGCCGAAGCGAGACCGAGGTCCGCGAGTTGCTGCACGCAGTTCGCCGCTTCCGCGCGCAGCGGATCCGTGAGGCGGAAGCCCGCGATCAGTCCGTGTTCGTCGCCGAGGTGAATCCAGCTGTCGGTGGCGACGTCGGGCTCGTCATCGTGCCCGGCAGGTGTCGCCAGGCCGCGTGCGAAATCCAGCGTGCCGATGCGCAAGCGTCGACCGTCGACGCGGCCCTCGAGGCCCGAACCCGCGGTCACGACCACGTCCGTGGCGATGGACGTTGCCGTGCCGGACGCCAGGAAGGCCTTCGCGATCGGGTGCTCGGACATGCGCTCGAGTGCGGCAGCCAGTGCGAGGCAACGTTCTTCGCTCTCGTCGCGCAGGAGTCGAACGTCCTCCACCCGGACCAGGCCGTGCGTGAGCGTGCCGGTCTTGTCCCACAACACGTGCGTGGCCTTCGCCAGCGATTCAAAGGCATCGGAGTGGGCCACCAGCACGCCGCGTCGCGCGAGGTCCGCGGTGGCGGCCGCCAGCACCGCTGGCGTGGCGAGCGACAGCGCGCACGGGCAGGTGACCACCAGCACGGCGAGCGTCGCAGGGAAAGCCTGTGACGGGTCGACGAACCACCACACGATGAAGACGAGCGCCGAGCCGACCAGGATGCGGCTCAGGAACCAGCCGGCGGCGCGATCGGCGGCCTTGGCGAGCCGGGGTCGCTCGGCCTGCGCGCGCTCGAGCAAGGCGACGATGCCAGCGAGGACCGTGTTGCCCGCGACGGCAGCGACACGCACGCGCAGCGGTGCGCCGAGGTTCTGCGTGCCGGCGTGCACAGAATCGCCTCGGGATCTTCGCGATCGCAGTCGATTCGCCCGTCAGCATCGATTCGTCGACTCGACCCTCGGTGCCCTCGGCAACGACACCGTCGGCCGCGAACACTTCCCCGGTGCGCACGAGCATCTCGTCGCCGGGTCGCAGGTCGACCGCCTGCACGTCCTCGACCTGCCCGTCGCGCACGCGCCGCGCGGTGACCGGGGCGAGCCGGGCGAGCGCGTCGGCCACGCTGCCGGCACGATGGCGCGCCACCATCTCGACGTAGCGCCCGAGTGAAAGGAAGAACACGAACATCGTCACCGAGTCGAAATAGACTTCGCCGTGGCCCGTCAGCGCGTTCCACACGCTCGCGACGAAGGCGATGACGATGCCGAGCGTCACCGGCACGTCCATGCTCACGCTGCGTGCCCGCAAGGCGTGCCACGCACCCTGGTAAAACGGCCAGCCGGCATAGAGCGCGACCGGAATCGACACGAGCATGCTGACGAGGCGGAAGAATTCGCGCATGCCGGGTTCCATGCCCGACGTATGCGAAACGTACAGCGGCAGCGCGAACATCATCACCTGCATCATGCCGAAGCCCGCGACGGCCAGGCGCTTCAGCGCGCTACGGCGTTCCAGCAAGGCGATCTGCTCGGCCGGCTCGCCGGCCAGCGGGTGCGGCCGCAGTCCGACATGCTCGAGCACGCGCAGCAGGTCACCGAGTTGCACCTTCGACGGATCCCACACCAGCCGTGCGCGGGCCGTGGCCGGATTCACGCTGACGTCGAGCACGCCACTCTGCAGGTGCAGCGCCTTGTCCGCGAGCCAGCTGCAGGCTGAGCAGCGCAGCCCCTCGAGCAGCACGGTAATCGAGCGCGCGCCGTTCGCCTCGGCCCGTGTCAGGCGCTCGACCAGATCAGGGCGGTCGTACGCCGACCAGCGATCCGGACGCGGCGTCTCGTCGGCGCGCGCGCTCGTCTGGTCGCGGTACTTGTAGTAGTCGTCGAGCCCGGCACCCGTGATGAATTCCGCAACAGCCTTGCAGCCATGGCAGCAAACGGGCTCGTCACGGGTATTGATACGCGCATGAATGCGCACGCCAGCGGGTATCCGCTCGCCGCAGTGAAAGCACGCAGAGCCCGGCCCTGCGGTCATGGCCGCCGCGGAGCGTCCTCGCCGCAGACCATGGTGGCGCCGTCACGGACACAGTCCTTGCGGACGAGAATGTCGGGATGCGTGATCGCGAGGTACAGCGTGACGAAGCCGCCGACCACCGCGCTGGCGGGCAGGAAGATGAGCATCCACGGATAGAACTGGCGATACCAGGGGCGCTCGGGCGGGGTGCTCATGGACTCAAGCCTATCAGTTCGTGGGAGCGAGGAAACGGGCCTTGCCGGTCGCTTCGAGAGCGCGCTCGTCCTCGGTGCGGATCGTGAACTGGATGTCCGAGCCGCCCTTCAGCTCGCCGCGGGGAACGCGCAGCCGGACCGCCACGCTGCGCACCTCACCAGGGCCGACCTCGACTTCCTCCGCGCCGAAGTCGACCTGCAGACCGGGCAGGCCCGCGGCGCTGATCGTGAATTCGTGCTCCTCGCCGTCCTTGTTCAGGATCTTCACGTTGTACACGTTCTCGATCAGCCCGCCCGGCAGCTCGCGGAACAAGGCATTGCGATCGCGGATGACGTCGACCGCGACGACATTGCGATGCGTGATGGTGTATGCGAAGCCGGCAATCAGCAGCGTGATCAGCGAGCCGTAGATGAGCGTGCGCGGCCGCAGCACGTGCTTGGCCTTGCCCTCGAGACCGTGCTGCGTGTCGTAGCGGATCAGGCCCTTCGGGTAACCGACCTTGTCCATCACCTCGTCGCAAGCGTCGATGCAGGCGGCGCAGGCGATGCACTCGTACTGCAGTCCCTTGCGGATGTCGATGCCGGTGGGGCAGACCTGCACGCACAGCGTGCAGTCGACGCAATCGCCGAGGCCCTTCGCCTTGGGGTCGGCGCCCTTCTTGCGCGCGCCGCGCGGCTCGCCGCGCTGTTCGTCGTAGGTGATGACCAGCGTGTCCTTGTCGAACATCGCGCTCTGGAAGCGCGCGTACGGGCACATGTACTTGCAGACCTGCTCGCGCATGAAGCCGGCATTGACGTAGGTGGCGCCGCCGTAGAACAGCACCCAGAACGTTTCCCACGGGCCGGTCGAGAACGTCGTGATCTTGCCCGCGAGCTCGGTGATCGGCGTGAAGTAACCGACGAACGTGAATCCCGTCCACAACGCGAACGCGACCCACAGGAAATACTTCGTGCCCTTGCGCAGGATCTTCTCGCCGCTCAAGGGCGCCTTGGCGAGCTTCATCTGCTGCAGGCGGCTGCCTTCGACCCAGCGCTCGATCCAGACGAAGGTCTCGGTCCAGACCGTCTGCGGGCACGCATAGCCGCAGAACAGCCGTCCGGCGAGCGCGGTGAAGAAGAACAGCGCGAGCGCCGCGATGATCAGCAGCCAGGTCAGGAAATAGAAGTCCTGCGGCCAGAGCGTCAGGGCGAAGATATGGAATTTGCGGGCGGGCAGGTCGAACAGCACCGCCTGGCGCTCGCCCCAGCGGATCCACGGCAGCACGTAATAGAGGCCAAGCAGCGCGAAAACCGCATAGACACGCAGCCGCTGGAAGCGACCGTTGATTTCACGGGGATAGATCTTCTGGCGGGCTGCGTACAGCTCGCCATCGGCGGGGGCTTGGGCTTCGTTCATTCGGGACTCCGCGTCCCGTCGTCAGTCCCCTCGTCTGCCGGTTCGGGATGCGCCGTTCGCACCAGGTAAAGCGTCATCAAGCTGGACAGGGCCGCGATCAGCCAGAAAAAGAAGAAGCCGACCGCGTATCCCGTCATGCGCGACTGGAAGGCGGGTGGCGGGTAATCGTCATTGCCAACGAGCAACGGATCGATGAAACCGAAGCACACCATCGTCGCCACGCTGGCCACCAGAAACGACGGCCAAGCCACGATGGCGACGTCCTGTCCGAGACGCGGCCACCGCAACTTGCCCGTGTGTTCCTCAGGAGCGCGCCACACGAACTACTTGCCCGCTGCCAGTTTCGTGGCGTAGGCGGCGAGCAGTTTCACGCGCTGTTCGCCGAGCTTGTCGCCCCACGCCGGCATCTGCCCGTTGCGGCCGTTCATGACGGTCTGCTTGAGCGTCACGGCATCGCCGCCGTACAGCCAGGTCTCGTCGGTGAGGTTCGGAGCACCGAGCAGGGGATTGCCTTTGCCGTCCATGCCATGGCACGCGGAGCAAAGCGTCTGGAAGTGCACCTGGCCCGCCGCCGCCTTCGTCGCATCCGCCTGCTGGCCGCTGAGCGTCTGCACGTACGCGACGACTTCTTCGACGCCCGGCTCGCCGATCACCGCCGCCCAGGGCGGCATCGCTGCCACGCGGCCACCGGCGATGGTCGCGACCACGGTGTCTGCATCGCTGCCCCACTGCCAGTCGGCATTGGCGAGGTTCGGGAAGCCGACCGCGCCACCACCGTCCGAGCCGTGGCACTGCGCGCAGTTCTGCTGGAACAGATTGTGCGCCGTCGACATCGCCTGCTCGTTGTTCACGAGTTCGGCAACCGGCAGCGCGGCCAGTGGCGCGAGCAGCGCGGCCGCACGCGCTTCCACGGTGGCTCGTTCCTGCTGGTACTGGCCCGACTGGGTCCAGCCGCCGAGGCCGGCGAAATTGCCGAGGCCCGGATAGATCGCCAGGTAGAGCAGCCCGAACGCGATGGTGATGTAGAACAGCCACAGCCACCACTTCGGCAGCGGGTTGTTGTACTCGCGCAGGTCCTTGTCCCAGACGTGCCCGGTGTCGGCGCCGCCGCCGATCTTTTCGCTGGCCGTGCGCGGCTTCGACGTCCAGCGCAGCAGCCAGAAGCAGGCCAGGATGTTTGCGATCGTCAGGATGGTGACGAACAGGCTCCAACCAGTAGTCATTGGGTCTTGCTCCCTTGCTCTTTTGCGGGCGGGTCGTCTTCGAGCGGCATGCGCGCCATCTCGTCGAAGTCCGCCTTACGACGCTTGCTGTAGGCCCAGAACACCAGCGCCAGAAACGCGATGAACAGCGCCGCCGTGACCAAACCGCGCACCGTGCCGATGTCCATGCCTCAGGTTCCCGCCTTGAGGTTCGTGCCGAGGCCCTGCAGGTAGGCAATGAGCGCGTCGAGTTCCGACTTGCCCTCGACCGCTGCAGCAGCTCCCGCGATATCTGCGTCCGTGTACGGCACGCCAATCTTGCGCAGTGCCTCCATCTTCTTCACCGTGAGCGCGCCGTCGATCTTGCCGTCGGCCAGCCACACGAAGCGCGGCATGTTCGACTCCGGCACGACGTCGCGCGGGTTCAGCAGGTGGACGCGGTGCCAGTCGTCCGAGTACCGGCCGCCGACGCGCGCGAGGTCGGGCCCCGTGCGCTTCGAGCCGAACTGGAACGGATGGTCGTACACCGACTCGCCTGGCAGCGAATACGGTCCATAACGCTCGGTCTCCGAGCGGAACGGCCGGATCATCTGCGAGTGGCACAGATAGCACCCCTCGCGGATGTAGACGTCGCGGCCCTCGAGCCGCAGCGCCTCGTAGGGCTTGATCCCCGGGGCCGGCTGGGTGACCGACGCCTGGAAATAGAGCGGGACGATTTCGACCAGGCCGCCGACGCTGATCACCAGGGCGATCAGCACGCCGAGCACGCCGACTTTCTTTTCTACTGCATCGTGGTTCATGCGTGATTACCTTCAGGCGGGCTGCACGACGAGCGAATCTGCGGTCGTCGTCCGGCCCGCGATCGTCTTCCAGACGTTCCAGGCCATGAGCAACATGCCCGCGAACACCAGGGTGCCGCCGGCGAGGCGGACCGCGTAGTACGGGTAGGTCGACTTGATCGACTCGATGAACGCGTAGGTGAGCGTGCCGTCGGCGTTCGTCGCGCGCCACATCAGGCCCTGCATCACGCCGGCGATCCACATCGAGGTGATGTAGAGCACCACGCCGATGGTCGTCGTCCAGAAGTGCACGTCGATGAGCTTGACGCTGTACATCTGCTCGCGCCCGTAGAGCTTCGGGATCAGCGCGTACATCGTGCCGATCGAGATCATTGCCACCCAGCCGAGGGCGCCGGAGTGCACGTGGCCGATCGTCCAGTCGGTGTAGTGCGAAAGCGAGTTGACGGTCTTGATCGACATCATCGGGCCTTCGAAGGTCGACATGCCGTAGAACGAGAGCGACACGATCATGAACTTCAGGATCGGGTCGGTGCGCAACTTATGCCAGGCGCCGGAGAGGGTCATCATGCCGTTGATCATGCCGCCCCACGAAGGAGCGAGCAGGATCAGCGAGAAGACCATGCCGAGCGACTGGGCCCAGTCGGGCAACGTCGTGTAGTGCAGGTGGTGCGGGCCGGCCCACATGTACGTGGAGATCAGGGCCCAGAAGTGCACGACGGAGAGCCGGTAGGAATAGACCGGGCGGCCCGCCTGCTTCGGCACGAAGTAATACATCATGCCGAGGAACGCCGCAGTCAGGAAGAAACCGACCGCATTGTGGCCGTACCACCACTGCACCATCGCATCCACCACGCCGGGGTAGATGCTGTACGACTTGGTCAGCGACACCGGGATGGCCAGGCTGTTGACGATGTGCAGCACGGCGATCGTGATGATGTAGGCCGCGAAGAACCAGTTCGCAACGTAGATGTGCTTCACCTTGCGCAGCGCGATCGTCCCGAAGAAGACGACGGCGTAGGCGACCCATACGACCGCGATCAGGATGTCGATCGGCCACTCCAGTTCCGCGTACTCCTTCGAGGTGGTCATGCCGAGCGGCAGCGTGATCGCCGCCAGCAGGATGACGACTTGCCAGCCCCAGAACGTGAACGCCGCGAGCTTGTCCAGGAAAAGTCGCGTGTGGCAGGTGCGCTGCACGATGTAGTACGACGTCGCGAACAGCGCCGAGCCGCCGAACGCAAAGATCACCGCGTTGGTGTGCAGCGGACGCAGCCGTGCGAAAGACAGGAACGAGTACGGGGGCAGCAGGTCGGGCCACAGCAGTTGCGCCGCGATCAGGACGCCGACGAGCATGCCGACGATTCCCCAGACCACGGTCATGATCGCGAACTGCCGGACCACCTTGTCGTTGTAGTGAGTGGCCGTCATTTTCTTCGGTCGCCTCGGAGAGGATGAGTATGGATGTCGTTCCGCCGGGCGGGCGCAGAACGGCAGGCGAATGCTAAAGATCGCACAAGCGCAGGGGCAGTAGGGACAGAGGACAAAGTGCCTACGTACTTTCCGAAGCGACTTTTCCGCATTGCAGGCCGGGTACCGTCGTCGCATTGTGAACACGCGGCAACGCACGTGCCAACGGGAGGCACCTCATGCAACGTCTCGATCGGATCCTGGCCGTGATCGATCCCACGGTGGATGTGCAGGTCGGTGCTGCGAAGGCGGCCCGCCTGGCCCGGCTGAGCGGAGCTGCGCTCGAACTTTTCGCCTGCGACTTCGATCCCGCGCTGACAGGACAGCCATTCTTCGATACCGACGCGCTGCGCCAGTTGCGCGAGGACTTCATTGCCGAGCGGGCCGCGTACCTCGAGGACCTGGCCGCCGAGTTGCGCGCGGGTGGGCTCGACGTCACGACCCACGTGCATTGGGACAACCCGCTCTACGAAGGCATCCTGCGTCGCGTCGCGGAGTTCGAGCCCGACCTGGTGGTGAAGGACACCCACTACCATTCCATGCTGCGGCGCGCGCTCTTTACCAACACGGACTGGAACCTGATCCGGCGCTGTCCGGTCCCGTTGTTGTTGAGCCGGACGGCGGACTGGCCTGCGCGGCCGCGCCTCCTCGCGGCGCTCGATCCCGGCCATCACGGCGACAAGCCGGCCGCACTCGATCACGACATCCTCGATGCCGCGCAATTCCTGGGCCGACAACTCGACGGTACCCTCGAAGCCGTGCATGCGTTCTTTCCAGCCCAACTGCTGGCAGCGACCACCGGCTTCGGCGGTGTCCCGCTCGCGCCCGACCTCGGCGTCACGGACCTGTTCGAGTCCGAGCGCACGCGCGTTGCTGCGGCGGCGAGGGAACTCGCGAGGGCCCATGGCATCGCTGTCGAGTCGGTACGGGTGCTGCAGGGTTCGGCGACTGAAGTACTGCCCCGCGTCGCGACCGACGACCACGTCGATCTGGTCGTGATGGGTGCCGTGTCGCGCAGCCGGCTGCGCGAGGTGTTCATCGGCAGCACGGCCGAACGCGTGCTCGACCGGCTGCCCTGCGACGTGCTGGTGATCCGCTCGGCGGACTTCCGCGAGAAGCTGCCTTTTTAGGGACCGGTTCTCACTTCGACATGCTGGCCGCGGCTGCAACGTGGCTGGACTTCACAGTTCTGGCCTGCGCGCGAGCCGTATACTCGGCTGGCCATGTCGAATGCCACCGTCCTGCTGGTCAGCGCCGATCCTGCCGAGAATTCGCGGGTCGCTGATGCACTGGCCGCGATCCGCGGCCAGCCGTATCGGCTCGAGGTGGTTTCGACGCTCGGGGAAGCCCTCAACCGCATCAAGCTCGGCCGCGTCGACGCGATCCTGCTCGAACTGACGCTGCCCGACAGCAGCGGGCTCACGACGTTCCTGCGCGTCCAGCCGAAAACGCCGCACGTGCCGATCGTGGTGCTCGTCGGCGATGACGAGGAAGAAATCGGTGGTGAAGCGGTGGCGCGCGGCGCGCTCGATTTCCTGCAGCGCGACCACCTCAGCGCGACGCTGGTAGAGCGTGTTCTCCGCTACGCGACCGAGCGCACGCACACGATGCTGGCCTTGAAGGCGTCCGAGCAGCGCTATCGCGAACTGTTCCAGAACGTGACCGCGGGCGTGTTCCAGACGACGGCCGACGGCAAGTTCATGGCGGCCAATCCGGCGCTCGTACGCATGCTCGGCTACGACTCCGAGGACGAACTGCTCGAGCTCGACGTCGCGCGCGACATCTACATGGACCCCGACCATCGCGACAACTGGACCAAGGCGATGCAGGAGAGCGGTGAGGTCCGCAACGCCGAACTCGTGCTGAAGCGCAAGGACGGCGCGAAGATCGTCGTCCTCGAAAATTCCCGGGCCGTGCAGGATGCGGACGGCCGCACGCTGTTCTACGAAGGCACGCTGACCGACATCACGGCGGCCCACGAGCTCTCGCAGCAGCTGTCGTACGACGCGAGTCACGACGCGCTGACGGGACTGTCGAACCGTCGCGAATTCGAGCGGCGGTTGCAGCGTGCGCTGGAAATGTCACTGGCGACCGGCGTCGAGCACGCGATGCTGTACCTCGATCTCGACCGCTTCAAGACAGTGAACGACACCTGTGGCCACGTCGCGGGCGACGAGCTGCTGCGCCAGCTCGGTGAAGTGCTGCAGCAGCGGGTTCGCGCCAATGACGTCGTCGCGCGTCTGGGCGGCGACGAGTTTGCCGTGCTGCTGCACAACTGCCGACCCGAGGACGCTCAGCAGGTGGCGGCCAACCTGCTGAAGACGGTCGACGAATTCGAGTTCATCTGGGGCACGAACCGGTTCACGCTCGGTGTGAGCATCGGCATGGTTTCGATCAATTCGCACTTCAAGCGTCTAACGCAGGTGATGAACGCCGCCGACTCCGCCTGCTACGCCGCCAAGGATGCGGGTCGTCACCGCGTGTTCACCTACCAGGAGGACGCGCTGCTGCTCGAGCGACGCCACGGTGAAATGGAATGGGTCGCGCGCGCGAAACGCGCGCTGGTCGAGAATCGGCTGTTCCTCGAGGCGCAGGAAATCCGTCCGCTGAGCCAGCCGGCCGGGTCGCCGCCGCGCCTGCCGCATTACGAACTGTTGCTGCGCATGCGCGACGAGTCCGGGCGCGTCGTGCCGCCAGGCGCCTTCCTGCCGGCCGTGGAACGCTACAACCTGTCGATCCGCTACGACCGCTGGGTGCTCGCGACGGCAATCGAATGGGTGCGGACGCACACGGATGTCTTCAAGCGCATTTCCCGCATCTTCATCAACCTGTCGCGCGACAGCGTCGCCGATCCGGAAACGGCCGAGTTCATCCGCCAGAGCCTGGCGGCCAGCGGTGTGGACCCGCGGCACCTCGGCTTCGAGTGCGCCGAGAGCGTCGCCGTGAGCAACCTCGGCAAGGCCAATGCACTGATCATGGCGCTGCGGCGCATGGGGTGTTCGTTCGCACTCGACGATTTCGGCAGCGGCGTGTCGTCGTTCGCCTACCTCAAGGCGCTCGGCGTCGACTACCTCAAGATCGACGGCATGTTCGTCGGCAACCTGTCGCAGGATCGCGTCGACTACGCGATGGTCCGCTCGATCAAGGAGATCGGGCACGTGATGGGCAAGGTCATCGTGGCCGAGTCGGTCGAGAGCGAGTCTGCGCTGCAGAACCTGCGTGAAATCGGGGTCGACTATGCGCAGGGGTTTGCGGTGGGGGCGCCGCGAGGCCTGGAGGAGATCGGGTCGGTGAGCGTGGCCGACTTGCTCGCATAGCGAGCAAGTCGAGGGGTCAGGGGATAGGGGTTAGGGGTTAGTCGGACGGGGAGGAAGGCCCGGAAGGCCCAGAAGGAGAAGAGGTCGCGGGGCGGCCATTTTTTTGGATGTTGTATTAATCAATTGATTGATTAATATTAGCGGCATGAATGCACCGGTTGCCGGATCGGCGAAGACGTCACCACGTGGCCCCGGCCGGCCGACCGGAGGGGACGCGGCCGTCCGCGAGGCATTGCTCCAACGCAGCCGGGAACTGTTCCTCCAACACGGCTTCGGCAACGTCAGCACGCGCAGGATCGCGGCGGCCGCGGGCACGACACCCGCGATGATTCACTATTATTTCGGCGACAAGCTCGGCTTGTACCGGGCGATGATCGAAAGCGCGGTGCAGCCGCTGATCGACAGCGTGCAGCGACTGGGGCAAGCCGCGAACGACGAGGCGCCGGGCCTCGAGGCCGTGATGGGCGCCTACATGCACATGGTTGCGGCCAATCCGTGGTTCCCGGCGCTGCTCATCCAGGAAGTGCTGGCGCAGAACGGGCGGATGCGGGGGGAATTCATCGAACGATTCGCGGGGAGAACCGCACCGGCGCTCGTTGCGGTGCTGCGGCGCGAGCGCGAACAGGGGAAACTCCGCGTCGACCTCGATCCACGGTATGCCGCGGTCTCGCTGCTGAGCCTGTGCGTGTTCCCGTTCGTGTCGCTGCCGATCACGGGCCCGGTGCTCGGTTTCCGGCTTGAGGGCGCCGAGCTCGACCGGTTCATCAGCCACACGGCCCAGTTGTTCCGCGAGGGTGTCGCGGCGCCTACGGAGACGGGACATGACTAGATTCGCTCTGCTCGCCCTGTCCACACTGCTGCTGGCTGCCGGCTGCGCCAGGGAGCGGCCGGTCGAAGTGCATGGCACGGTTGAGCGCGACCGGCTGGAACTCATCGCCGAATCGAACGAACGCATCGTCGAGATCGCCGTGCGCGAAGGTGAACACGTGCGCGCCGGGTCTGTGCTCGTGCGACAGGAAGCCGGCACTGCGCAATCCCGCATCGATCAGTCGCGGGCCTCGGCGCTTGAGGCACAACGCCATCTTGCGGACCTGGAACAGGGACCCCGCCAGCGCGAAATCGACGAAGCCCGCGCGGCGCTCGGCGGCGCCGAGAGCGAGTTGCAGTCGGCGCAGAACGAGTTTGCGCGCGTGCAGACTCTGGTGCAGCGCAAGCTGCTGAGCGAGTCGAACCTGGACCGGGCTCGCGCCACGCGGGATTCAGCACGCGCAGCACAGGATGCGGCCCGTGCCCGCTACGATCTGCTGCGACAAGGAACTCGAACCGAGCAAGTGGCCCAAGCCCGTGCCGCCGTCCAGCGTGCCACCGCGGCGTTGGCGGAAGTCGAAACGGTCGCCTCGCGCTACACCGTGACCGCCCCGCGCGACGGCCTCGTCGAGGCGCTGCCCTACAAGCTCGGTGAACGTCCCGCCGCCGGTCGACCCGTCGCGATCCTGCTCGCCGACGGCGTGCCGTACGCGCGCGTCTACGTTCCCGAACCGTTGCGCACGAAGTTCACCGCCGGCACGCAGGTCGAAGCGACCGTCGATGGCCACGAGGGGCCGCTCAAAGGCACAGTGCGCTATGTCTCGGCGGACGCAGCCTTTACGCCGTATTACGCCCTGACGCAGCAGGACCGTTCGCGGCTCGCCTACCTCGCCGAGATCGCGCTCGACGATCCGGCCGCACAAGCATTGCCCGCGGGCCTGCCCATCCAGGTGCTCGTGCCGACCAGGCAACCATGAGCGCCGTCCCGCAGCAGGTCGCCCCGCCTGGCGTGATCGAACACGCCATCCGCGCCCGCGGCCTGACGCGGCGCTTCGGGTCCGTCACCGCGGTAGACAGCATCGACCTCGATATTCCGCATGCCCGGATCTACGGCTTCCTCGGTCCCAACGGCTCGGGCAAGTCGACCACGATCCGCATGCTGTGCGGTCTGCTGCGGCCGACGGCTGGCACGGTGGACGTGCTCGGTCACGAAATGCCCCGCGATGCCGAGCAGCTGCGGACGCGGCTCGGTTACATGACGCAGAAGTTCTCCCTCTGGGACGATCTTTCCGTGCGCGAGAACCTGCAGTTCATGGGGCAGGTTTTCGGGCTGCCGGCGGCACGTCGGCGGGCACGCATTGCCGTCGTGGTCGAAGAATTCAACCTGACGGCCTTGTTCAAACAGCGTGCCGGCACGCTGAGCGGCGGCCAGCGCCAGCGCCTCGCGCTCGCGGCAGCGACGCTGCACGAGCCCGAACTGCTGCTGCTCGACGAGCCCACCAGCGCGGTGGATCCACAGAGTCGCCGTGACTTCTGGGAGAGTCTCTTCGACCTGGTCGCACGTGGCGTGACGATCCTCGTGTCGACGCACTACATGGACGAAGCCGAGCGCTGCCACGAACTCGCGATCCTCGCGAGCGGCCGGATCGTCGCGCAGGGACCGCCACAGCAGCTGATGTCGGAAATTCCAGCGACGGTGGTCGAGGTCGAGGCGACGGATACGGTCGCCGCCCGGCGCGCGCTCGTACTGGACGAGAGCGTGCTCAGCGTTGCGCAACTCGGGACGCGACTGCATGTACTGATCGACCCGACAGCCTCCGAACCCGAGAATCGTGTCCTGCAGCTGCTGCGCGCTGCGTCCGTCGAAGCGCAGTCAACGCTGGTGCGAGCCAGTCTGGAAGACGTCTTCGTCGCCGCCACCGGGTTCGGCCGCGCGGCCGGCGATGAGCAGGACCGCTGAGCCACGCCATGCTGCTCCGGCTCTTTGCGATCACGTCCAAGGAAGTGCGGCAACTGGCCCGCGACCGGCTCACGTTCGGCATGATCATCGGCATTCCGCTGATGCAGATACTGCTGTTCGGCTATGCGATCAATTTCGACGTCCGCGACCTGAGCGCGGCCGTCGTCGACGAAGCGAAGACGAGCCATTCGCGTGCGCTCGTCGCGGACCTGCAGGCAACCGGCGTGATCACCCTGCGCCCGCCGAGCCCTGGCCTGCCGGACCTTCGCCGACGCATGGCGAGCGGCGAAATCAGCGTCGGCATCGTGATTCCCCACGACTTCGAGCGCCGGCGGCTGGGCAACGACCGTGCCGTCGCGCAGATCCTGGTCAACGGCTCGGAACCGATGATCGACGCGGTCGCACGCGGGCTGGCCTCGGTGCCGTTGCCCGCGCGCGCGGGGGACTACAGGTCGCGCACGCCCGTATTCGAGGTGCGCACGGAATACAATCCGGAACGACGCACGGCGGTGCAGATCGTGCCGGCCTTGATCGGCGTGATCCTCAACATGACCATGGTGATCTTCACGGCTGCAGCGATCGTGCGTGAACGCGAGCGCGGCAACCTCGAGCTGCTGATCGCGACGCCGATCCGTTCCTGGGAGCTCATGGCCGGCAAGCTGATTCCCTACGTGCTGATCGGGCTGATACAGACGACGCTGATCCTGACGGTCGGCGCACGGATCTTCGACGTCCCGATCAACGGCAGCCTGCTCGATCTCTACCTCGCGGCGGTGCTGTTCATCGCGGCCACGCTGACGCTCGGCCTGGTCATTTCCACGTTCGCGCGCACGCAGTTCCAGGCATTCCAGCTGTCGTTCCTGACGCTGCTGCCGTCGATCCTGCTGTCCGGCTTCATGTTTCCCTTCGATGGCATGCCGCCGCTGGCACGCATGATTGCGCAGGCGCTGCCGCTGACGCATTTCGTGGAAATGATCCGCGGCATCCTGCTTCGTGGCGCGCCGCTTGCGGCGATGCAGGTGCCGGCCCTGAAGCTGGGGGTCTTCCTGGTCATCGCCCTTGCGATCGCGACGCTCAGGTTCCACAAGCGGCTGGATTGACTTGCCGCAGACGCAACGATGGAAGTGCCGCACTCGTCGCCCGATCAGTTACGATTAAATTGCTGTTCCAGGCGGGTGGCTGGCGAATGAACGAAGGAGCCCTGGCATGACTTACTGTGTGGGCGTGAAGCTCGACGAGGGCATGGTCTTTGCCTCGGACACCCGCACGCACGCCGGCGTGGACAACTACTCCAAGTTCTGCAAGATGACTGTGTTCGAGCGTACCGGCGACCGCGTCATCGTGCTGCTGAGTTCCGGAAATCTCGCCGGTACCCAGGCGGTGATCGGCGTGCTCGACCAGCGCTGTGCCGTGGGGAGCGGAGCTGCCAGCCTGTGGACGGCGAAGACGATGTTCGAAGGCGCAACGCTGGTCGCGGATGCGATGCGCGACATCGAGCGGCGGGACGGCAAGTTCCTCGAGCAGAGCGACATCAGCTTCAATGCCTCGTTCATCGTCGGTGGTCAGGTCCGGGGAGAACCGATGCGACTGTTCCGGATCTACGCGGAGGGCAATTTCATCGAGGCGGGGATTGAGACCCCATTCCTTCAGACCGGCGAAACCAAGTACGGCAAGCCGATCATCGATCGCGTGATCACGCGAGCCACGCCACTCCCGGACGCCGCGAAGTGTGTGCTGGTGTCATTCGACTCGACGATGCGCAGCAACCTGTCGGTCGGCATGCCGATCGACCTGATCTGCTACGAGCGAGACAGTCTCGAAGTCAGGATGCGCCGCCGCTTCGAGGAAGGGGACGCCTATTTTACGGCGCTCCGCAACGAGTGGAGCGAGGGAACGCGACGCGTGTTTCGGGAGTTGCCGGACCTGCGCTGGTGATCGTCCGGGACGAGGATTCAGGAGAGTCGTGATGCAGATACGCGTTGGCTTCGAAATGGTCTACGACTGTCCGCAGCCGACCCCCATGATATTCAACGTGCACGTGCACTCCACGCGTGCAACCGATCTCGTCGGTCCCGATCATCTGGTCGTCGACCCGCCGGTCCCGATCGCGGGCTACCGCGACTGCTTCGGCAACCGCTGCGAACGCATCGTCGCACCGGCGGGGCGTACTCGTATTGCTGCCCATGCGATCGTGAACGATACCGGAGCACCTGACCCCGTCGTGCCGCACGCGCGACAGGTCCCGGTGAACGACCTGCCCGAAGAGGCGCTGCAGTTCCTGCTGGGAAGTCGCTATTGCGAGACCGACCGGCTGTCGGAGTCGGCCTGGAGTCTCTTTGCGCAGACGCCGACGGGATGGGGTCGTGTCCAGGCGATCTGCGACTACGTCCATCGGCACATCGCTTTCGGCTACGAGCACGCGCGCCGGACTCGTACCGCCCTGGAGGCGTTCCACGACAGGACCGGCGTCTGCCGTGACTATGCGCACCTCGCCGTTGCCTTCTGCCGGTGCATGAACATCCCCGCCCGCTACTGCACCGGCTACCTCGGCGACATCGGCGTGCCGCCGGAAGGCCCGATGGACTTCGCCGCCTGGTTCGAAGCGTTCCTCGACGGCCACTGGTACACGTTCGATCCCCGCAACAACAAGCCTCGCATCGGCCGGGTGTTGATCGCTCGCGGTCGCGACGCGGGGGACGTCGCGATCAGCACCACGTTCGGTCCCAGCACGCTGGCGGGCTTCCAGGTCTGGACCGACGAGGTACGCGTCGGCTGAGTCGGTGCGTACTTGCACTGCGGCCGAGCACGTAGCCCAGGCGCCGTAGGCCCACCACCCACGAACGCGCCAGCAAGCGAATCTCAGCGAGCCAGCACGTACTCGCCGGGCGCATCGCACACCGGCTTGTAACCCGCTGCGCCCATTTTTGGCGGCGCCACTTTCGTCTTCGTCGAATGTCCGGCGAGCCACGCGGCGAACGTCGGCCACCACGAACCCTGCGCGGGCTCGACTTTCTTCAGGTACTGCTCCGGCGCCGGCAGTCGCGCACCGGCCTTCATCGTGAGCACGCGATGTCGGCGCCGCGGATGGACCGGCCCGCTGATGATGCCGGCGTTGTGGCCGCCGCTCGTCAGGCAGAACGTGTAGTCCTTCGACCGCACGAGCTTGCCGACCTTGTAGACCGACTTCCAGGGCGCGACGTGGTCCGTTTCCGTGCCAACGACGAACATCGGCTGTTCGACCGCCGCCAGATCGAGCGTCTCGCCGAGCGCGACGTACCGTCCCTCGGCAAGATCGTTGTTGAGGTAGAGCTGGTGCAGGTAGTCGGTATGCATGCGGTAGGCCATGCGCGTGCCGTCGGCGTTCCACGACATCAGGTCGTTGACGCCCGTGCGCTCGCCCTTCACGTAGGTCTGCAGCGAAGGGTTCCACAGCAGGTCGTAGGTGCGCAGCATCTGGAACGCGCCGCCCATCTGCCGGCTCTCGAGCACGCCTTTCTTCCACATCATCGCCTCGAGCATCGCGAGCTGCGCGGGGCTGATGAACACCGACAATTCGCCCGGCTCGCTGAAGTCGGTCTGCGCTGCGAACATCGTCACAGTCGCGAGGCGGTCATCTTCTTTCTGCGCCATCGTCGCCGCGGCGATCGAGAGCAGCGTGCCGCCGATGCAATAGCCGACGCCGTGTACCTTGCGCTTCGGCACCACCTTGTTGATCGCATCGAGTGCCGCGAGCACGCCGAGCGACAGGTAGTCGTCCATCGTGATGTCGCGGTCGTCGGCCGTCGGGTTCTTCCACGAAATCATGAAGACCGTGTGACCCAGGTCGGTCAGGTACTTCACCAGCGAGTTCTTCGGCGACAGGTCGAGGATGTAGTACTTCATGATCCACGCCGGCACGATCAGGACCGGCTCGGCGTAGACCTTTGGCGTCGTGGGCGAGTACTGGATCAGTTCCATCAGCGAGTTGCGCAGGATGACCTTGCCCTTGCTCGCAGCGATCTGCTCGCCGACCTGGTAGTTCTCGATGCCGATGGGGCCGAGGCCCTTCAGCATCCGCTGCACGTCTTCGGCGAGGAACTTCATCCCGCGCACGAGGTTCTTGCCGCCCTCCGCGCGCGTCTGTTCCAGCAACTGCGGATTGGTCGGCAGGTAGTTGTCGGGAGCGAGCAGCTCGAGGCCTTCACGCACGGTGAAGCCGACGACATTCTCGGCGGCGGCATCGGTGCCAGGCACTCCGTTCACTGCTTCCTGGGCAAACTCCGAGGCCGTGATGAACGATTGCGCGAGCACGTTGAATGGAAACTTCGCCCACGCCGGATCGGCAAAGCGGTTCGCATAAGGCGTGCCGGCGGCTTGCGGCGCGACGGGTTCGCCTTGCGGCTTCATTGCACCGCCCGTGAACCGGGCGAGCGCGATCGCTTTCTGGATCGCCGTTTGCGCGAGTTGCGCCTGCCGTCCGGGAGCCAGTGCCAGCCGCGACATCACGTTCCACCAGGCACCCCCGAGCGCTTGCGGTGACATGCCACCGGTCAACTGCGCGATCGCGACGAGCAGCTCGCGCGATGCGTCGTCCGAAATCAACGACTTTCCCGACCCTGCCTTGTCCGCGGCCATGGTGTGCTTTCCTCAGGCGAAACGTGTTTACAGCGACTTCAGATCGACGGACAGGTCCGCAAGGCGCACGGGATCCGGGTGCTTGTGCTCCGCAATCCACTTCTTGCCCTGCATGAAGTCCTTCGGGCTGTTGATCGCATCGACCGCGAGCAGTTCGCCCTGGGCGAAGTAATACAGCGCGAAACGCCCGGTATCCGGATCGCCGCGCAGCACTGTCTGGTCGTAGCCCTGCGACAGGCCGGCAATCTGCAGCTTCAGGTCGTATTGATCCGACCAGAACCAGGGCACGTGCTCGTGCCGGGCCGTCTTGCCGCAGATGTTCGAGGCCGCGGTCCTGGCCTGCTCGACGGCGTTGTCGACCGATTCGAGGCGCAACCGGCGACCGTAGCGCAGGCTCGGGTGGAACGTGCAGTCACCCGCCGCGTAAATGTTCGGGTCCGAGGTCTGGCACTGTTCGTCGACCCAGATGCCGTTCTCGCACCGCAGGCCGGCGGCCGCCGCAAGCGTCGTTTCGGGCAGGATGCCGACGCCGACGATGACGAAGTCCGCCTCGAATTCCCGTTCGCCGCAGGCGACGGCGGTCACGTGTCCTGCGGCGTCGCCCTTGAACGACGACACTGACATGCCGCAGAGCACGCGCACGCCTTCACGTTCGTGCCGGTGCATGTAGAACGTCGACATTTCGGGTGCCGTGACCCGGTTGAGCGGGCGGTCCGCCATTTCGAGAACCGTGACTTCCAGCCCCAGGTGACGCGCGGACGCGGCGGCTTCGAGGCCGATGTAACCCGCACCCACGATCACGACTTTCTTCGAACCGGCGAGGTCGACACGGATGCCGTCGACGTCGGCCATCGTGCGCAGGTAATGGATGCGCTTCAGGTCGTAGCCCGGCACTTCCAGCAGTCGGTTGCGGCTGCCGAGGCACAGGATCAGCTTGCCGTAGTGCAGCTCGGCGCCATCACTGAGGCGCAGGCGCTGGTCCGTGCGGTCGATCGCCGTGACCCTTAGACCCAGTTTCACGTCGACCTGGTGCTGCTCGTAGTACTGGGCGCTGCGCAGCAGCAGCCGTTCGCGCTCCATTTCGCCGCTCAGGTACTTCTTGGACAGCGGCGGCCGGTTGTAGGGCAGGTACGGTTCGTCGCCGACCAGGACGATGCGTCCGGTGTGCCCCTCGCGTCGCAGGGTATCGACCGCCTGCACCGCCGCGTGGCTTGCGCCGACAATCACCACCGTCTGCTCCGTCATGCCAACCTCTGCAGGCCCTGCCGATGACCTATGATGCCGCAAAGCAACATGGCCCGGGAGCGCTACGATGGCTATCCTTGCGCACCAGCCCTGAGCAGTCGTTGGTACCAGCGCTCCAAGGTGGTGCGCTGTGCCCACGGGATAATTGAGAATTCGGCCTGACCACAGGTCGGCACGGATTCTGCATAAGCAGTCCGAGGTCCCCCCGAGGGGAGGCGGCGCGGTGAGGGTCGTTTCGGTTTCCACGGGCGTGGAACGTCGACCGGCCGCCTGACAATGCACACGAGAACCTAGGAGCCCGAAGTCCATGAAGCTGATCAGCGCAATCATCAAACCCTTCAAGCTGGACGACGTCCGCGCCGCCCTGTCCGAACTCGGCGTGTCCGGCATGACGGTCACTGAAGTGAAGGGCTTCGGGCGGCAACGCGGCCACACCGAGTTGTACCGAGGCGCCGAATACGTCGTCGATTTCGTGCCGAAGACACGCATCGAAGTGGCGGTCAAGGAATCGCTGGTCGACCAGGTGGTGGAGGCGATCGTCGCGGCCGCGCGCACCGGCAAGGTCGGCGACGGCAAGATCTTCATCTCCGACCTCGAGCGCGCGATCCGCATTCGCACCGGCGAGGCGGACGACCAGGCGCTTTAACGCCACGACGGGCTTCGCGCTAGCATCGGTTCCGGACCCCCGGAACCGAGGTTGCAATGACCGATCCCACTCCCGCCGAGGCGCTCGCAAGCGCCGTCGCCAAGCTGCACCTCGGTCAGCAACAGCGGCACATTTTCCTGTGCGTGGCGGGGGAGAAGTGCGCGCCCGTCGCCCGCTCCGAGGAAAGCTGGGACTACCTCAAGCGTCGCTTCCGGGAACTCGGCCTGGTCGACGTCGACGGCGGCGTGCTGCGGACCAAGGCGCATTGCCTGCGAGTCTGTATTGGCGGCCCGATCGCTGTCGTCTATCCGGAAGGCACCTGGTACCGTAAGTGCACGCCGGAAAACCTCGAACGGATTCTCCAGCAACACCTGATCGGCGGCCGTCCCGTGGCCGACCTCGTCATTGCCGAGGGGCCTCTCGCGGCGGCCATTTGAGGCGGCCACCAGGGTGGCCATGCAGCTGGAGTGTCGTCCGGACGTCGTAGGACGCGATTGATTTGGCGGCCCGGCGGCGTCCCACAGCGGTGGAACGACACGCATTCCGGCAGGTCCCTATCGGAATGGCACGCCGGTCGTCATCATCTGCGCCTCGTCTTGCACCCCGGTGTGTCCATGCCTCACGCAATCCGAATCCATGCCCACGGCAGCCCTGAAGTGATGCGCTGGGAAGAAGTCGCGTCCGTGGCCCCGGGGCGCGGCGAGGCTCTAGTGCGGCAGACGGCGGTCGGGCTCAACTTCATCGACATCTACGAGCGCACCGGGCTGTACGGGGGCTGCGCTGCCGACCGGTCTCGGTCGCGAAGCCGCGGGTGTGGTCGAAGTCATCGGTCCCGGGGTGCGTGACGTCAAGGTCGGGGATCGGGTCGCGTACGCGTCACCCGCCCCCGGCGCGTACACCGACGAGCGCGTGCTGCCGGTGGCGAACCTGGTGCCGGTGCCGGAAGGGGTCAGCGATCGGCTTGCCGCCGCGGCGTTGCTCAAGGGCATGACGGCGCAGGTGCTGCTGCATCGAACCTACAAGGTGCGCAAGGGCACAGTCGTCGTCGTGCATGCGGCAGCGGGAGGCGTCGGCAGCATCCTCGTACAGTGGGCCTTGCACCTCGGGGCGCACGTGATCGCCGTCGTCGGCAACGACGCCAAGGCCGCGACGGTGCGTGACATGGGCTGCAAGCACGTCCTGATCCAGGGGCGCGACGATCTTGCCGCGCGCGTCAAGGAACTGTCGGGCGGGCAGGGCGCGCACGTCGTCTACGACTCCGTCGGCAAGGACACGTTCTTCGCGTCGCTCGACGCGCTGCGCCCGCTCGGGCTGATGGTCACCTACGGCAATGCCTCGGGTCCCGTGCCGCCGATCGCACCGCTCGAACTGGCAAAGCGCGGGTCGCTGTTTCTCACGCGTCCGACGTTGTTCGCCTATATCGCGAAGCGCTCCGACCTGCTCAAGTCCGCCGCCGAACTCTTCGACGTGATCGGGCGCGGGATCGTGCGCATCGAGATCGGCCAGACCTACCCGATACGCGACGTGCAGCAGGCGCACCGCGACCTGAACGAACGGCGGACGATCGGCTCGACGGTATTGCTGCCCTGATCGCCAAGCTCCGCCGCCGTCCTGCCCTGGTGTTGCTGCTGCTGGCCGTTCTCGCGGCCCCGCCGGCGCACGCCGGCAAGGAAATTATTCACGACTGGCCGGCCGGCATTCCTTCCGGCCCCGAGCTCGAAGCCGCCGGCGCCGTGATCGGGGAGATCCGCGTCGACATCGGCGACATCTTCGACCCGTCGATTCCGTCGGAAGACAAGTGGCTGTATCGCACGGCGAACAAGCTGCACATCAACACCCGGCAGCCGATCGTCCGGCACCAGTTGTTGTTCAAGACGGGCGAGCCGTACCAGCAGCGCCTGGTCGAGGAAACCGAACGCATCCTGCGCGCCAACGACTACCTGTATGACGCATGGATCCGGCCGGTGGCCTACGACGGCAAGACCGTCGACCTCGAGGTCCGCACGCGCGACACCTGGACGCTGAACCCCGGCATCAACTTCAGCCGCCAGGGTGGCGCGAACACGTCGTCCTTCGAACTCGAGGAAAAGAACCTGCTCGGCAACGGGCAGAAGCTGTCCTTCGGCTGGACCAACGACGTCGACCGCGAGTCGCTCGATTTCGAGTACTTCGATCCCCACTTCCACTCGACATGGACCCGTCTCGGCGTTGCCTACAGCGATGCCGACGATGGCAGCACCAAGGCGTTGCGCGTCGATCGACCGTTCTTTGCCCTCGATACGCGCCGTGCGGGGGGTGGCTACGTCTTCGACTCCATCCGCGAGGATCCGCGCTACGCGTATGGCGATGAAGTGGGTAAGTTCCAGAACGACGAACAGTTCGCCGAACTCTATTACGGGTGGTCGGACGGCTGGCGCGAAGGCTGGGTGCGTCGCTGGACGGCAGGCGTGACCTACCATCGGAATCGCTATGCCGAAGTCGTCGGCGAGGACCTCGGCGGTCCGCTCCCCGGTGACATCGAATTGGCGTACCCGTGGATGGGGTTCGACCTGATCGAGGACACCTACCAGGAGCGCACCAACCAGGACCAGATCGAGCGCACGGAGGACGTGCTGCTGGGCCTGCGTGCCGGCGGGCGCATGGGCTATTCGTCCGAGGCTTACGGGTCAGACCGCGAAGCGTTGATGCTCAGCGCGTACGCGCACAACGGCTGGGACCTGGGCAAGGATCGCTCGCTGTTCGTGACCAGCACCGCGTCAGGACGCGTCGAAGACGACGGGTTACGCAATGCCGTGCTGTCGGCTGAGGCAAGGTACTACCAGCAGACCTCAGCGAAGACCAAGTTCTTCGCGACCATCAACGGCACGGTGAGCGAAGCGCTCGACGAAGACCAGCAGATCCTGCTCGGTGGTGAAGAGGGGCTGCGCGGTTACCCGTTGCGTTACCAGGCCGGCACGTCGCGGGCACTGTTCACCATCGAAGAGCGCTACTACACCGGGTGGTATCCGTTCCGGTTGTTCCACGTGGCCGGTGCCGCCTTCTTCGACATGGGTCGCACCTGGGGCACCGACGTGACCGGCGCGACCAGCGATGGACTGCTCAAGGATGTCGGCGTCGGCCTGCGGCTGGGGTCGAGTCGCTCTGCGTTCGGCAACGTCGTCCACATCGACCTGGCGTTTCCGCTCGATGGCGGCGACGACATCGACAGCGTGCAGTTCGTGGTGGAGACCAAGGTCCGTTTCTAGAGGGTCGCGTCGATCCATTCGAGCAGCAATTCGAACGGGCCCGCCTGCCTGTCGCTGACCATGAACCCGACACAACGCACCATTGCGGGGTCGAGCGGACCGGCCCCTGCGACCGGGCGACCGCGAAAAGTTGCCACGAAGTTCGCGAGCGGCAATTCGACCTCGGCCCACTCACCCCGCGGCGGCTGGAAGCGCGACTGGTATTGCACGCCATCGAGCCCATCGTCCGTGCGCACGGTGAACTTGTAGTGGCGGCCATCGCCCCGACAGCGCACGACGAAGGCCCGCGCGCCCGCTGTGTTCCATTTGCGGGGTTCGGTGCGCACCGAGGCGAAACCACCGCCCTGCTCGAGCGATACGACCCCGCTGAAGCATGCAACGCCACGCGAATACGGCTGCAGTGTGCTCTGCGAGACTCCGCCCATGACCACGTCGTCGATGGGGTGCCAGTCCATCGTCGCGTCGCTGTAGGCGAAGTCGACCAGCCGCTCAGCCAATCTCGATCACCTGCCGGATCGACGCGCCGGCCGCGAGCCGGTCGAAGGCACCGTTGATGTCGTCCAACCGGATGCGCTCGCTCAGCAGCTTGTCGACGGGCAGTCGACCCGCGCGATACCACTCGATGTATTGCGGGATGTCGCGTTCGGGCACGCAGCTGCCGAGGTAGCTGCCTTTCAGTGTGCGCTCTTCCGCGACGAGGCTGACGTGCGAAAACGAGACCTGCTGCTGCGGATGCGGCAGCCCGGCCGATACCGTGGTTCCGCCACGGTGCGTGACGCGGTAGGCGAGTTCCAGCGCCCGCGCCGAACCCGCCATCTCGAACGCGTAGGCGACACCGCCCCCCGTCGCTTCGCGCACGCGGTCGACGCAGTCCGGGTTTGCCGCGTTCACGGTCAGCGTGGCGCCGAGTTCGCGCGCCTTGGCCAGTTTCGATTCATTGAGGTCGATCGCGACGATCGACGTGGCTTCGAGCATGCGCCCGGCGAGCAGCGCGGCGAGACCGACGCCACCGAGTCCGATTACGGCAAGCGAGGAGTGCTTGGGCATGGCGGCCGTGTTGACCACGGCGCCGACACCTGTGATGACGGCGCAGCCGAAGAGCGCAGCTTCCGCGAAGGGCAGCGTGGGATCGACCCGCACCAGCGAGCGGCGCGACACCGTCGTCCACTCGGCAAAGCCCGAGACACCGAGGTGATGATGGACGGGCGTGCCGTGCTGGCAGAGCCGGCGCTCGCCGGACAGCAGCGTGCCCGCGGTGTTCGACGCGAGACCGGGCTCGCACAACGCGGGGCGCCCGGCCACGCAGGGGCCGCACACGCCGCAGCTCGGCACGAACGACGCAACGACGTGATCGCCTCGCTGCAGGTCCGTCACGCCGTGGCCGACTTCTTCGACCACGCCTGCCATCTCGTGGCCGAGCACCATCGGCAGCGGTCGCGGCCGGTTGCCGTCGATCACCGAGAGATCGGAGTGGCACAGGCCTGCGGCCCGCACGCGGACCAGCACCTCACCGGGTCCGGGCGGCGCGAGATCGAATTCCTCGATCACGAGCGGCTGTGATTGGGCGTACGGGCCGGGACGACCCAGCTCGCGCAGCACGGCGGCCTTGGTTTTGATCATCGGTCGAGCGTAGCCCATGCGCGCTGCCACGCTCCACTGCAATAATGCGCAGGCCGACCGACCGGCGCGCCGTTGGAGCAAGACCGCATGACCACAGTCGCAGCGACCGCGCCGCCGCTCCCCACGCGCCGCGACGAGTTTCCCGTCCTGCGCGCGATCACCACGCGCTGGATGGACAACGACCAGTACGGCCACGTCAACAACGTCGTGTACTACTCGTTCTTCGACACCGCCGTGAACGGCTTCCTGATCGAGGCGAGCGGCTGCGACGTGCGGGAGCTGCCGGCCATCGGCATCGTCGCGGAGACGAGCTGCAAGTTCATGAGCGAGCTGAGCTTTCCGGACACGGTCTATGCCGGGCTCGCGCTCGAGCGGCTCGGCAACTCGAGCGTCGTGTACCGCATCGGCCTGTTTCGCAACCAGTCGGCCGAACCCGCGGCCATCGGCCGGTTCGTGCACGTGTATGTCGACAGCGCGACGCGACGACCGGTGCCGATTCCGCCGCAGGTGCGCGCGGCGTTGCAGACGCTGCAGGATGGTTACGTGGGGTTTGGGGCGCTGCCCTGATCTTCGGCGCTCGCGTCACGGTGCGATAAATAGGCCGTGTGGTCGGGTGGGCCGCCTGCATCGGGGGTCTCCGTCTTCCTCCGCGCGAATCACGATGCGCGGGAGACCCCGGAGCGCGGAAGAAGACGGAGACCCCCGACACAGGCGGCGGTCACCCGACCCGTCGATCGACTTCCGACACCGTGACGGGAGCGCCGAAGACGCTCAGCCTTCCAACGTCTGCCGTCCCTTCTGGATCGCGAGCGCGCCGCTGCGCACCACTTCGAGCACCTCGCCGAAGTTCGCGACTTCCGCCATGAAGCGGTTGATGTCGGCCTCGCTGCTGGTGAGTTCGATCGTGAAGCTGTCCGCCGCATCCCAGAGCACACGGCCACCCGCCCGCTGAGTCGCAGACCAGAGCGATCCGACCTGGGTTGGCTTGGCCTTGACCTTGATCAGCAGCAGCTCGCGTTCGAAGTGTTCCTCACGCGTGACGTCCTCGACGTCGACCACGTCCACGAGCTTCAGCGACTGCTGCGTGATCTGGTGGATCACGGCGTCGTTGCCGGTCGTCACCAGCGTCAGGCGTGAGACCGTGGGATCGTCCGTCGCCGCCACGTTCAGCGACTCGATGTTGTAGCCACGGGTCGAGAACAGGCCTGCCACGCGGGTCAGCGCGCCGGATTCGTTCTGCAGGGTGATGGCAATGATGTGGCGCATGGCGGCCATGGCGGACTCCGGGAAGCAGTATCTATATGATTCTATTGAGGAATCAGGCCGCGAAGCGGCCGGGCTCCAGACTCCAGAATAGGGGATCGGATGAAAGCCGCCTAGATGGACGCGCGGCCGCGACGGCTGTTAGTCTCGTTTGCATCGCAACATAACGCTCCATACCCGCGTCAACGAGCCTGCCCGTGACCAGCATCGCCGCCAGCCCCCTGCCGACCACTGCATCCGTGCACCCGCGGACCGGCCAGTCCATGAGCGGTGCGGAGATCATCGTGCAGGTGCTGGCCGACGAAGGCGTCGACATCATCTTCGGTTACAGCGGCGGCGCGATCCTGCCGACCTACGACGCGATCTTCCGCCACAACGACCAGCAATCGAAACTCGCCGCGGGCGCGCAGCCGATGCCGCTGATCGTGCCGGCGAACGAGCAGGGCGCGGGCTTCATGGCGGCCGGCTACGCGCGGGCCAGCGGCAGGGTCGGTGTCTGCGTCGTGACCTCGGGGCCCGGCGCCACCAATACGGTCACCCCGGTGCGTGACTGCGCCGCGGACTCGATCCCGATCGTCGTCATCTGCGGCCAGGTCGGTACGGCCGCCATCGGCACCGATGCATTCCAGGAAGCGCCGGTCTCGAACATCATGGGCGCGGTGGCGAAGCACTGTTTCCTCGTCACCGACCCGGCCAAGCTCGAAGCCACGGTGCGCACGGCGTTCGAGATCGCGCGCTCGGGCCGCCCGGGTCCGGTGGTGATCGACATCCCGAAGGACGTGCAGAACTGGCAAGGCACCTACCGGGGCAGCGGCCTGCTGCCCGTGCGTGGCTACCACGCCCGCATGCAGGCAATGCGGTCGCACACGCTCGACGATGATCACGGGGCGAAATTCTTCCAGATGCTCGGCGAGGCCGAACGGCCGCTGATCTACGCCGGCGGCGGCGTCATTCACAGCGAGGCGGCCACCGAACTACGCGACTTCGCGCACGAATTCGGCATTCCCGTCGTCACCACGCTGATGGGCATCGGCGTGTACGACACCACCGAGCCGCTCTCGCTGAACATGCTCGGCATGCACGGCACGGCGTTCGCGAACTACGCGGTCGACGACTGCGATTTCCTGCTCTGCCTCGGTGCCCGCTTCGATGACCGAGTCGCGGCCGTGCCAGCCAAGTTCGCGCGCAACGCCAAGCGCATCGCGCACATGGACGTCGACGCGTCGGAGATCAACAAGGTCAAGCGCGTACAGTGGAGTCATGTCGGCTTGCTGCGCCCGGCGCTCGAGAAGCTGCGCCTGCAGGGCAAGGACGCCGGCTTCCAGCGCAACTGGTCGCCGTGGCACGCGCACATTGCGGAGCTGAAGCGTCGTCACGCGATGAACTACGACCGCGACAGCGAACTGATCCAGCCGTACTACGTGATCGAGGAGATCAACCGGCTGACGCGCGGTGAAGCCGTGATTGCGACCGGCGTCGGCCAGCACCAGATGTGGGCGGCGCAGTATTTCGATTTCCGCGAACCGCGGCTCTGGCTCACGTCAGGCAGCATGGGCACGATGGGGTTCGGCCTGCCTGCGGCGATCGGCGCGCAGTTCGCGCGGCGCGACAAGCTCGTGATCGACATCGACGGCGACGCCAGCATCCGCATGAACCTCGGCGAGCTCGAGACCGTCACCACCTACGACCTGCCGATCAAGGTCGTCGTGCTGAACAACTTCGGCGACGGCATGGTCAAGCAATGGCAGAAACTCTTCTTCAAGGGGCGGCTGTCGGCCAGCGACAAGTCGCTGCACAAGAAGGACTTCGTCAAGGCGGCGCAGGCCGACGGCTACCAGTTTGCCGTGCGGCTCGACCGCAAGGCGGACGTGCCGCGCGTCGTGCAGGAATTCATCGAGTTCAAGGGCCCGGCCTTCCTCGAGGTGATTATCGACACGGAGGCGGGCGTGTACCCGATGGTCGGTCCGGGCCAGGCCTACGATGAAATGATCACCGGCGATTTCATCGAATCGCGTACAGCCCGCAAGACGACGACGGAGCCCGGCGCGTCCGAGATGTTCTGAAGCGTCCATTGCGGAATCGGTGAGTTGGGCATTCACGCGTCACTGCCGCGCGCGCCGCTGCCATTTCTGCGCCGTTCCGCGATACTGGCGCATGGCTTCGTCCTCCTCCCCGCACTCGCCGACGTTCGCCGAAGCAGCCCGCTTCTGGGCGAGGCTCGGCTTCGTTTCGTTCGGCGGTCCTGCCGGCCAGATCGCCATCCTGCACCGTGAAATCGTCGAGCGTCGCCGTTGGCTCAACGACCGCGAGTTCACGCGCGCGCTGAACTTCTGCATGCTGCTGCCCGGGCCTGAAGCCCTGCAGCTCGCAATCTTCCTCGGCTGGAAAATGCACGGTATCCGCGGCGGCCTCGTTGCCGGGCTCGGATTCATCCTGCCGGCCGTACTGCTGCTGTTTGCGCTCTCGTACGCTTACGTGGCGCACGGCTCGCTGTCCTGGGTCGCCGCACTACTCTATGGTTTGCAGGCCGCCGTCGTCGCCCTGGTGCTGCAGGCGATGGTGCGGATCGCGCGCCGTGCGTTGCGGTCCTCGCTGCACATCACGCTCGCGGTCGCATCGCTCCTGGCGCTCGAGTTCGCGCACGTGCCGTTTCCCGTGGTGCTGCTGGTGGCCGCGGCAACAGGTGCGTATCTCGCGCGCCACGCAACGCCGGGTGACGTGCCCGCGTCCAAGGCGGCACCGGTGCGCGCACGGCAAACCGCCAGGTTGGCAGCGGTCGGTCTGCTGCTCTGGCTGGTGCCGCTGCTGCTCGTGAACGCCACGCTGGGCAGCGATTCGTTATGGACGGCGCTCTACCTGTTCTTCACCAAGGCGGCGTTCGTCACCTTCGGGGGCGCCTACGCCGTGCTCGGCTACGTCACGGATCAGTTGGTCGACAACCTTGCGTGGGTAACGGCGAACCAGTCGGTCGCAGGCCTCGCGCTGGCGGAGACGACGCCCGGCCCGCTGATCATCGTGCTGCAGTTCATGGGGTTCATGACCGGCTGGAACCAGCCCGGACCGTTGTCGCCGCTGGGCTCGGCGCTGCTCGCAGGGGCGCTCGCGTCGTGGGCTACGTTCCTGCCATCGTTCCTGTTCATCCTGCTCGGGGCGCCTTACGTCGAGCGACTCACTCGCAACGCGCGCATCGAAGGCGCTCTCGGCGCGATCACCGCGGCCGTCGTCGGCGTGATCGCATCGCTGGTGCTGCTGCTTGCACAGGTCGTGCTGTTTCCGGACGGGTGGCGTGCCGCACCGGACTGGAATGCGGTGCTGATCGCCTTGGCGGCGTGGTTCCTGCTCGAGCGCGCGCGCTGGCCGCTCGGGCCCGTCCTGCTCGCGGCCGCGGCGTGCGGGCTGTTTCTGCGCCTGCTGCAGCACTGAGTCGAGCCGCTGCGCGGTTCGTGCAGCCTGCGGTACCATCGTCGCATGAAGTACCTGCACACGATGGTCCGCGTCACCGACATCGACGCCTCGCTCAGGTTCTACTGCGACGCGCTCGGGCTGCGCGAACTGCGCCGCACCGAATACGCCAAGGGCCGCTTCACGCTCGTGTTCCTGGCCGCGCCCGGCGACGACGATGCGCAGGTCGAACTCACCTGCAACTGGGACCGCGAGGAGTACGGCACGGGCCGCGCTTTTGGCCACCTCGCGTACGAGGTCGACGACGTCTACGAGTCGTGCCGTCGTCTGATGGAATACGGCGTGACGATCAACCGTCCGCCGCGCGACGGCCGCATGGCGTTCGTGCGTTCACCGGACAACATCTCGATCGAGCTGTTGCAGAAAGGTGAGGCACAGCCGCCGGCTGAGCCCTGGGTGAGCATGCCGAACACGGGTGCCTGGTAACGGGATCACTGTCGCGGGTGGAACGTCGCGCCGACGATGCGTGGCTCGGGCTCCAGCGCCACGCCGAATTTAGCCTGCACCGACGCCGCCACGCGGCGCGCAAGTTCCAGCAGTTGCGGGCCGGTCGCGCGACCCAGGTTGACCAGCACCAGCGCGTGCTGCGCCGACACGGCGGCATCGCCGTCGCGGTAACCGCGCCAGCCCGCCTGTTCGATCAGCCAGGCTGCCGAGAGCTTGCGTTCGGTCGCAGTCCCGGCAGGAAACAGCGGTATGTCCGCGAAGCGTGATCGCAGTGAGAGTGCGACGTCGTGCGCGACGACGGGATTCTTGAAGAAGCTGCCGGCGTTGCCTGCGACGGCGGGGTCCGGCAGCTTGCGTCGGCGGATGCGTCGAACCGCGGCGGCCACGTTGCGTGGCGTCGGTTCCAGTCCGCCCATGGCGGCTAGTTCCTCGGCCAGCCCGGCGTAGGCAAGGTTCGTCGCGCCAGCCCTTGGCAACCGCAGTTCGATCGCCGTGACGATGCGTCGGTCGGGCTCGCGCTTGAACACGCTGTCGCGATAGCCGAACCCGCAGTGCTCGGCCGGCAGGTGGTCGAACCTGCCCGTGTGCCGGTCGTAGACCTGCACGGTGGCGATGTAACTGGCGACTTCTACACCGTAGGCGCCAATGTTCTGGATCGGTGCGGCGCCGGCCTGGCCCGGAATCAAGGCCAGGTTTTCGAGACCCTGCAGGCCATGATCGAGCGTCCAGTCGACGAGCGCGTCCCACTCGAACCCGGCGTCGACATGCACTATGGCGTGCCCGTCGTCGTTGCCGATGATGTGCGCTTGCTGGCATTGCAGGTGAACCAGGCAGCCTGCGAACCGTTCGGCGGCAAAGAGCACGTTGCTCCCTGCGCCGAGCACCATCAAGGGCAGGCCCTGCAACGAGGGCTCCGCCAGCAGGGCAGGCAGCACCGCCGCATCGTGCACGGTGGCAAGGCAGTGGGCACGCGCATCGAGTTGGAACGTATTCCAGTCGTGCAGCGGCACGTCCCACGCGATCGAATACGCCGTGGCCATCGTTGTTTCAGCCGTCCAGTGTCATGCGCCGTCCCGGGCCTGCGGCGGAGGCCGGTGAGCTTGCCACTCCGCGAGTGCATCCGTCACTATGCCTGTGCGGCCGCAGCAGCAGGGCCCGCTCCACTATGCATGCAAAGAACACATCGCCACGTGGCGTCGGCACGCTCGCGCAAGCCCAGGCGTTTCTCGCGGCCAACCCCGACATCGAGGCCGTGCAGCTCGTCATTACCGACGCCTGCGGCGTGGGTCGCGGCAAGAACGTGGCGCGCGAGGAACTCGCGGCGTTGTACGACAGCGGCCGCAACGTGGCCGGCTCCATCCTCGGCCTCGACATCACCGGCGAGGACGTCGACGGCACCGGGCTGGTCTGGGACGTCGGCGACGCCGACCAGTGCTGCCGACCCGTCGCGGGATCGCTCGCTCGTGCGCCGTGGCTCACGCGGCCGTCGGCCCAGGTCCTGGGCACGATGTTCGAACTTGACGGTCGGCCGTCGCCAGCCGATCCGCGCCACGCACTCGCCGGCATCGTCGCGCGTTGCGAAGCCGTCGGCCTGACGCCGGTCGTCGCCGTCGAGCTCGAGTTCTACCTGCTGCAGCGCGACGCAGCCGGCCGGCTGGTGCCTTCGGCGGGCATGCTGAGCGGCGAGCGCCGCGGTCGCATCGACGCCTACGGCCTCGGCCGCCTCGACGACATGTCGCCGCTGTTCGACGAACTCTATGCGTCGGCGAAGGCGCTGGGCCTGCCCGTGCGCACGCTGATGTCCGAATACGCGCCGGGGCAGTTCGAGATCACGCTCGAACACCGGGCCGATGCGATGCGCGCGGTCGACGAGGCAATCCTGTTCAAGCGCGCCGTACGGGGCGTCGCCGCACGGCATGGACGCGTGGCCTGTTTCATGGCGAAGCCGTTTGCGGAACGCGCCGGCTCGGGGATGCACCTGCACGCCAGTCTCGCCGACCGCGATGGCAACAACGCCTGCGCGGCCGACGATCCTGCCGGCAGTCCCTTGCTGCGTCACGCGATCGGCGGCTTGCAGTCGACGCTCGCGGACGGCATGGCGATCTATGCGCCCAACGCCAATTCCTATCGCCGGTTCCGGTCGCTGAGCTATGCGCCGGTCGCCGTCACGTGGGGGATCAACAACCGTTCCGTCAGCCTGCGTGTGCCGGCCGGACCACCGGCGAGTCGCCACGTCGAGCACCGCGTGGCCGGGGCCGATGCGAACCCGTATCTCGTCGCCGCGCTGGTCCTCGGCGGCATGCTGCACGGCATCGAGCGCCAGCTCGACCCGGGTCCCCCGCTTGAGGGCAATGGCTACGAGCAGGCGCAGCAGGGCACGCTGCCCACGCAATGGCACGCTGCGCTCGACGCCGCGGCGGCGTCGACGTTCGTGCGCGACACGCTCGGCGCCGGTTTTCTCGAGGTTTTTCTCGCGATCAAGCGCCAGGAAGCGGAAAAATTCGGCGCCCTCGTCAGCGACCGCGACTACGAGTGGTACCTCGACACGGCGTGAGTGCAACGCGACATAATTTTCGCCGCCAAGCGGGTGGACTCACGCGGCGCGCCCGGTGCAGCATTAAGTCATGCCGATCGCGGCCGGAGTGAGAGCTGAATCAACGTGAGGTCGGGTGGGCGCGCGGACAATGCGACGCACGAACGCCGATTGCCCACCGAGGATCAGACAGTGACCCGCATTTCCGACCGCACGATCGCCCGCAGCGCCGCACTTTCGAGCAGGAGTTCCCCGACCGTGACCATCCACCTGCGCAAGATGTACGTCGACTGCCGCTTCGGTCAGTTGCACCTGCACACGTCGTTTCCCTCGAGTGGCGGCTTCGACGAACTGACCCCGCTGCTGTGCGTTGCGCCGCCGGCCTTGACGGGTCGCGTGTTCTCGCCGGTGTTGCGTGACCTCGGTCGTGACCGCAGCGTCTATGCCCCGGACCTGCCGGGCGCAGGTGAATCGGATGCGCCGGAGCACGCGCCGGTCGTGGCGGATCATGCGGCTGCGTTCGCCGACCTGATCGACTCGCTGCGCCTGAAGCAGGTGGATGTGATCGGCTACCAGACGGGCTCGCTGGCGGCCATCGAACTCGCGTTGGCGAAGCCCGAGCAGGTGCGCCGGCTGTTGTTGATCGGCGTGCCGTCGTCGGATGGCAGCTACCAGGTGGGCGAGCGCCTGCCGTTGCTCAAGCTGCCCGTGATGATCCTGCGTGCGCGTGACGAGTTCTGGGAATCGACGGGACGCACGGAAACGCTGTTGCGCGACGCGCGGCGCGCCGAACTCTCTCACCCCACGGGCCACGTGCTCGACGCGAACGCGGACGAGGTCGTGCGACTGGCGCGGGACTTCCTCGATCGTTAGTTGAACCCCTGGCGACCCGCGGCGTGCGAGTGTGCGGACACTTTCGCGCGCTGGCGTGCAGCCGGCGCACGTTCACTCGTGCCGCAATGCGTCGATCGGATTGAGTTGCGCGGCCTGGCGCGCCGGGAAATAGCCGAAGATCACGCCGATCAGCGCCGAGAAGGCGAAGGCGACGGCATTGATCCGGACATCGAACAGGAAGGGCACCTGCAGCAGCGGGGCGAGCGCCCAGCTCGCGAGCAGGGCCAGCAGCAGGCCGATGATGCCGCCGAGGCAGGCCAGCACGATGGCTTCCACCAGGAACTGCAGCAGCACCTCGCGGCCGACGGCGCCGATGGCGAGCCGGATGCCGATCTCGCGTGTCCGCTCGGTCACGGACACCAGCATGATGTTCATGATGCCGATGCCGCCGACGAGCAGGCTCACCGCGGCCACCGCGCCGAGCAGCGACGTGAGGATGCGCGTGGTGCCCTGCAGCGTCTGCGAGATCTGCGCGGTGTCGAAGATGTTGAAATCGTCCTGCTTCGCGCCGCTGATGTTGCGGCGTTCGCGCAGCAGCGACTGGATCGACGCGGTCACGGCCGCCGTGTCGTAGGCTGGATCCACCTTCACCATCATCAGCCGGACATTGCGATTGCCGGTCATGCGCCGCTGCACGGTCCGGATCGGCATCAGCACGACGTCGTCCTGGTCGTTGCCGAAGCCGCCCTGGCCGCGCGTCACCAGCGTGCCGATGACCTCGCACGACAGGTCGCGCAGCCGGAAGCGCTGGCCCAGCGGATCTTCCGAGCGGAACAGGTTGCGCTGCACGGTCGAGCCGATCACGCAGACGGCCTTGCCTGACTGCTCTTCGGCGGTCGTGAAGGTGCGGCCCGACGCCGTGGCCCACTGCTGGGCCGTGAAATAGTCGGACGTCGTGCCGTTGACGGTCGTCGACCAGTTCGCGGCGTTGCGCACGGCCGTGCCCGACGACTGGGAGAGCGGGGCGACCACGACGACGCCAGCAACCTGGTCGCGGATGGCTGCGACGTCGTCCATGTCGAAGTCCGCCGGCGCCGGACCGCCGCCGCCACGGCCGAAGCCCTGTCCCGGGCGAATCTGCAGGATGTTCACGCCGAGCCCGGAGATCTGCTCGCGCACGGCCGCGGTCGCGCCATTGCCGAGCGTCACCATCGTGACGACGGCCGCGACACCGATCACGATGCCGAGCACGGTCAGGAACGAGCGCAGCACGTGCCGTCGGATCTCCCGCAAGGCGAGCACGAGTGTCGGACCGAGCATGCTCATCGCGCACGCACCTCGACCTGGTCCACGAGCCCGTCGCGAACGTGCGCCACCGTGTGCGCGTACGCGGCCATTTCGGCTTCGTGCGTCACCATCAGGATGGTGATGCCGGCCTGGTTGAAACGCGTCAGCAGTTCCATGATCTCCAGCGAACGCGCCGTGTCGAGGTTGCCCGTGGGCTCGTCGGCGAGCAGCACCTGCGGCGCGGTGACGATCGCGCGCGCGATGGCCACGCGTTGCTGCTGTCCGCCCGAAAGCTCGGCGGGCGTGTGGTCCCACCAGTCGGCGAGCCCCACCTGCTCGAGCGCGTGCATCGCCGCCTCGCGCCGTGCGCGCGGCTTCTCGCCGCGGTAGAGCAGCGGCAGCTCCACATTCTCCAGCGCATTGGTGCGGGCGAGCAGGTTGAAGCCCTGGAACACGAAGCCGAGGTAGCGCCGACGCAGCAGCGCGCGTTCGTCGCGCGTGAGTTGCTCGACGTGAAAGCCCTGGAACAGGAACTCGCCCGCCGTCGGCACGTCGAGGCAGCCGAGGATGTTCATCATCGTCGACTTGCCGGAGCCGGACGGGCCCATGACCGCGACGAAGTCGCCGGCCGCGACCTCGAAATCGACGCCTCGCAGCGCCTGGAAACTGGCCTCGCCCGAGCCGAACGTCTTGGTCACGCCGCGCAGCTCGATGACCGGAGCGTCGCGACTGACGGACGCGGCGGACGGGTCATCGACCACCGGTGCCCTCCGCGGCGAGCTGGCCCGGTGATCACCAGGGCTCCCTTCGCGCAACGAATCGCCCGTGACTTCGGTCAGCGTGCCATTGGTATCGCCGGTCGTGACCGCCACCGGCTCCGGCGCACCGTTGGCGCCGAGCACGTAAACCTTTTGCGCGCTGCCGCGCCCGATCTTGACCTCGCGCGCCTTGTTGCCCGCGGTCCCGCGGGGCGGTCCCGGCAGCAACACTTTCGTGACGCCGGTGCGTTCGCCGCTGGCCGCGCTGGCATCGGGCGAGAAACGCAGTGCCGCGTTCGGCACCAGCAGCACGTCACGCTTCTCGCTGGTGACGATCTCCGCCGTCGCCGTCATGCCGGGGCGCAGGGTTGCGTCCTTGTTGTCCACCGCCAGCACGGCCGTGTACGAAACCACCGTGTTCGACGAACTGCTTGCCGTCGTCGTCGAACCGGTGCCGGCATTGGCGCCGACATCCACCCGTTCGACACGCGCCGGAAACGTGCGACCCGGGAAGGCGTCGACCTGGAACGTGGCCGACTGCCCGGCGTCGACCTGGCCCACGTCGGCCTCGTCCACCTTGACCTCGAGCCGCATCGCGCTCAGGTCCTCGGCGATCAGGAACAACACGGGCGCATTGAACGAGGCCGCCACCGTCTGGCCGGGATCGATCTGGCGCGACAGCACGACGCCGGTGACCGGCGAGCGGATCAGGGCCTTGGAGAACTGCGTCTGGTCCGACGACAACTGCGCCCGTGCCTGCGCCACGCCGGCCTCGGCGGTGCGCACACCGGCGACGGCGCGCGCGTACTCGGCCTTGGCCGTGTCGAATTCCGCGGCCGAAGGCACCTTGCCTCCCGACAGCGCGCGCACTTCTTCGAAGCGGGCGAGCGTTGCCTTGGTCTGCTGCGCCGTGGCTTCGGCCTGCGCCACGTTGGCGATCGCGGACTGCAGCGACGCGCGGCTCTGCGCAATCGAGTCCTGCAGCCGTGCGGTGTCGATCCGCGCCAGCACCTGGCCGCGTTGCACCCGGTCGTTGTTGTCGACGTTGACCTCGGTCACGAGGCCCGACAGTTCGGAACCCACCTCGACTGCGTTGGTCGGTTGCAGGTTGCCGGTGGCCGACACGGTGACGCGCAGGTCACCGCGCTGCACGGTCGTAGTCGCGAAGTTCGGCTGGTCGCTCTGGCGTGCCATGAAATACAAGACGACGAGTGCCGCCAGCAGCAGCACGCCGACGACCGGCGCCGCCTTGCGCAACAGGCGCATGCGTGCCGAGGCCGGTTGGCGGCCGAGAAATTCGTCGAGCCGCGAGCGCTCCGGGTTGTTGCCTGCCTGCGTTTCCATTGGATCCTTCAGGGAAAAGAGGACGTCAGCGAACGCGGTGCGGGAGCGTTTTCCCAGCCGCCGCCGAGCGCCTTGTAGAGTTGCACGGCTGCCGTTGCACGGTCGGCGAGCGCGGCCGCGCGACTGGTCTCGGTCGTGAGCAGGCTGCGCTCGGCATCGAGCAGGTCGGAGAAGTCGATGATGCCGACCTGGTACTGGCTGCGTGCCAGCGCAGTCGCGTTGCGCGCGGCGTCCTCGGCGATGACGAGTTCGCGCTCGCGCCGTTCAGTGACGGCGATCGCTACCAGCGCATTCTCGGATTCCTCGAGTGCCACCAGCACGGTGTCGCGGTAGACGGCGAGCGACTGGATGGCGGCGGCCCGCTGTTGTTCGACGGCCGCGCGCAGGCGTCCACCCTGGAAGATCGGCGCGGTCAGTCCTGCCGCGAGGCTGCCGAACGCCGCGTCCGTCAGGTCGCCCCAGTTCGACGAGTTGCCGCTGAGCGAGCCCGAAAGCCCGAGCGACGGGTACAAGTCGGCTTCGCGCACGCCGATGCGGGCGGTCTCGGCGATCAGCGTGCGTTCGGCGGCGGTCACGTCCGGGCGCCGCCGCAACATCGCGGCGGGAACCGCGACATCCGCTGCGATGGCCAGCGGAATCGGGGTCGCGGGTTCGAACAGCGCATCGACGGTTCCCGGCGCGGAACCGGTCAGCACCGAGAGCCGGTTCAATGCCAATGACAATGCCTGCTCGCGCAATGGAATGGTTGCCGCGGTCTGCGCGCGCAACTGGCGCGACTGCTCGAAGTCGAGTGCGCCGACCAACCCAGCCTGCACGCGCCACTGGACGATCTGCAGCGTCTGGTCCTGGGCGGCCAGGTTGGCGCGGGCAATTTCGAGTTGGCGTTGCGCGAGTCGCGCGTCGACGTAGTTCAGCGCGACCTCGGCGGCAACCGTGAGCTGCGTCGAATGCAGGTTGGCCTCGACCGCAGCGAGGTCGGCCGTGGACGCCTGCACCGCCCGGCGTTGTCCGCCGAACAAGTCCAGTTCGTAGCGGGCGTCGAAGCCGGCGTCATACGTCGTGCGATCAGGGATCTGTGCGTCCGAGCCCACGCCCGTGAGTCGTGACGCCGACGCACCGAAATCGAGCGTTGGCCAGGAGCCCGCATGGGTGCTCTTGAGCGCGGCCCGGGCTTGCCGGACCCGGGCGCCCGCCGCGTCGATGTTGGTGTTGGCGACGAGCGCCTGTTCGACCAGGCGAGACAGCACCGGATCGTCGAACGTGCGCCACCAGTCTGCGACCACTGCCGTGGCAGAGACGGTTCGGCTGCAGGGAATGCTGAAACTGTGTGGGCACCCCGAGCGATTCAGGAGCAGGAACCCGGGGCTCGGGGCCCACCGTGCATCCCGTACCGACCAGGAGAAAGAGCAGCAGGGGCAGGCGCGCGTTCAAGATCCGATCCACGGGGAGCATCTTCGGCCGAGTGCAGGTGCGATGACTACAGTACAAGATGCACTGGTCGAATGCCGTGCGACGGCCCGCAGCCGATCGACGGGGTCACCTCTCAGTGACCCGTCGCTGTCCGCTTAGTTCCCGGGCGCGACCTCGAAAGCAACGATCAGAAGCTGATCGCACCCTGCGGCAGGCTGTGGAACCATGCCTTCTTGTCCTTGCGCTTGCGTGTCGCGAGCCAATGCGCGTTTGCCGAGCTGACGCCGGCATCCGCCATCGCCGGCACCTTCGGCGGCACGGCGAGTGGTGGCTGCCCGACCGCCTGCAGCGCCTGGTTCACGCCTGGCAGTTCCGCCGCCATAAGGCTTTCGAACTGCTGCTCGATGTCGGCAAGCTCGGCTTCCAGCACGCCGATGCGTTCCAGCTGGTACCTGCCCGGCGCGCCTTCGTAGCCGATGAGCGCGCCGTAGAGTTGGTCGGTGTGCTCGCGCAACCGCTCCTCGCCCGTGATCGCGCCGCCTTCCTTGGTCGCCACGATGCGCTTGCGCACGTCGTCGGCCTTCGCGTCGAACGCCGCGAGCTTCGCCTGGGTGGCGGCATCCACGGCTGCATTGCCGCTGGCGGCCGCGACACTCGCCCGCAACGCCTGGATGCGCTCGAGCATGGCCGTTTCCTCGCCAAACAGCTTGCGCACCTGCATTGCCGCGGCGTATTGCTGCTGGCGTTGCTCCACCGTGAAGGTCGAGCGCCGGTCGAGACCGACGTCGAACTTCTGCTCGTACACCTGGCCGCCCTTGGTCATGCGCGCAGTGTAGGTGCCGGGCAGCACGCGCGGACCCTGCGTGCCGGCGAACGCCAGCTGCACTGCCGGAGGGACGCGCGGCGGCTTCTCGCGCATCGACCATTCGACGCGGTTGAAGCCGCGGCGCTTGCTCGCCGGCAGCTCGTCGACGACACGCCCGCTGGCATCGAGTATCTCGAGCTTGAGTGGACCGAACAGGTGGCGCGTGCGCTGGTAGTACGTGAGCACGGCTCCGCCCGGCGGGTTCTCGCCGGTGAACCGCGCCGCGCCCTCGGGCCAGCCGCCCGACGCCTGGATGCGCTGCTGCACCGGCCGCGTCGCGATGAACGCCGCTTCCTTCGCCATCAGGTCGGCGCCCAGTGCGCGCAGTGGCGTGATGTCGTCGACGATCCAGATGCCGCGGCCATGGGTGGCGATGACGAGGTCGTTGTCGCGCGGCTGGATCACGAGGTCGCGCACCGCGACCGCGGGGAATTTGTCGCCCTTGAAGGCAGCCCATGACTGGCCGCCGTCGATCGAGACCCACAGGCCCAGTTCCGTGCCGAGGAACAGCAGGTTCGGCTGCTGCGCGTCTTCCTTGATGACGTGCGCGTAGCCACGGATGCCGCGTGCGTCCTGCGGCGTGACCAGCGGTTGCCAGCTCTTGCCGTAGTCGCGCGTGACATAGACCCACGGCTCGTGATCGCCGAAGGTGTGGCGATCGAACGTCGCATAGGCCGTGGCGGCGTCGTGCCGGCTCGCCTCGACCCAGCTCACCCACGCCGCTTTCGGCACGCCTTTGAGGTTGCCGGTGACGTTTGTCCAGCTCTTGCCGCCGTCGCGCGTGAGCTGCACGTTGCCGTCGTCGGTCCCGACCCAGATCGTGCCGGCCGACTTCGGCGATTCGCTGATCGAGTAGATCGTCGTGTGCATCTCGGCAGCGGAGTTGTCGACCGTGACGCCGCCGGTTGCTTCCTGGCGCTGCTTCTGCGGGTCGTTGGTCGTGAGGTCCGGCGAAATGCGGTCCCACGTCTGGCCCTGGTCGCGCGTGCGGAACAGGAACTGCGCACCGAGGTAGAGCGTGCCCCGTTCATTCGGCGACAGGTGCAGCGGCGTGTTCCAGTTGAAGCGCAGCTTCTCGCCGGCACGCGCCTTCGGCTGGATGTCGCGCGTTTCGTGCGTGTGCTTGTTCACGCGCGCGACCGCGCCGCCCTGGTATTCCGTGTACAGGTAGTCAGGGTCGGCCGGGTCGGAGAACATCCAGAAGCCGTCACCGCCGTACATGTTTTCCCAGCGGCTGTTGGTGATGCCGCCCGGGTACGCCGAATCGCCCATCCAGCTGCTGTTGTCCTGCAGGCCGCCGTAGACGTGGTACGGGTCCGCGTCGTCGACGCTCACGTGGTAGAACTGCGAGATCGGCAGGTTCTCGCCCTTCCACCACTTGCTGCCGCCGTCGTGGCTCTGCCACAGGCCGCCGTCATCGCCGGACACCACGTGTTTCGAGTTCTTCGGGTTGACCCACACGTCGTGGATGTCGCCATGCATGCCGTTGAACCCACCGACGACGCTGAAGCTGCGGCCCGCGTCCTCGGAGAGGATCAGGTTGCCGTCGTCCTTGAAGACGCGGTCGGCATTGTTCGGGTCGACCGTCATGCGCGCGAAGTAGAACGGACGCCAGACCATCCACTGGCTGCGGTCGCGCGCATCCCACGTCGCGCCGCCATCGTCGCTGACGTAGAGCGCGCTCTGCGGCGACTCGACGAACGCGTACACGCGCCTGGAATCGCTCGGCGCGACGTTGACGGCGATGCGGCCGTAGGGCTTCTGCGCGAAGCCCTTGTTCTGCTCGGGCGTGACTTCGTTCCAGGTGCGGCCGCCGTCACGCGTGACCAGCAGCGCACTGGCGGAGGGTGCCGTCGGCGACTCGCCGCCGGAGCGGAACGTCCAGCCCTTGCGGCGGAATTCCCACAGTGCCGCGTAGAGCACGTCCGGATTTTTTTCGTCCATGCTCAGGTTGGCGCAGCCGGTCGCGGCGTTCGGCGCCTTGAGTACCTGCTGCCAGGTCTTGCCGCCGTCGATGGTCTTATAGACGCCGCGTTCGAGCGAGTCGCTCCACAGGCGACCCGTCACGCACGCGAACACCGTGTCGCTGTTGCGCGGGTCGACGCGGATGTCGGCGATGCGCTCGGAGCCCGCGAGACCCAGGTGCTGCCAGGTGTCGCCGCCATCGGCCGTCCGGTAGATGCCGTCGCCGATGGAGACACTGTTGCGCGTCCACGCTTCGCCGGTGCCCACCCAGACCGTCTCGGGATTGCGCTTGTCGATTTCGACGGCGCCGATGGACTGCACCGGCTGGTCGTCGAACACGGGACTGAACGTGGTGCCGCCGTCGAGCGACTTCCAGACGCCGCCGCTGGCAGCACCGACCCACAGCGCCAGTTTGCCGTCGGCGAGTGTCGTCGCGTCGAGCGACGCGATTCGACCACTCATCGTCGCGGAGCCGATATTGCGTGCACCGAGGCCGGCGATGATCGACGAGTCGAACACGGGAGCTGCCGTCTTCGCAGGCGTTGCCGCAAACAGGGCCGTCGGTGCCAGTGCCGCTGCGAGCAGGGAGGTACGCAGGAAAGTCATGTCGGTACTCCCTTACTTCTGCACGGTCGCGGGGAACGAGAAATAGCCGGAAGCGATTTCCGGGTTCACGACCGCCGACTGGTATTCGAACTTGGCCGGGTCGCCGTCGCCCTTGATGCCGGACTCGATCGACAGTGGCCAGTACACGCCGCCGACCTTCTCGTAGTTGCCGTAGTCCGAGACCGTCGTCCGCTTCACGCCGCGCACGATGCGCTGGCTTTCGACGCGGATCTCCAGGAAGTAATCCGGATCGAGGTAGACATACTGCAGGCTGCCGTCCTTGCGCACCACCTTGAGCTTGTGCGCCGGCGTGCCGTCGATGTCCTCGGTGCCGAGGTAGTCGATGCTGCTGCCGGCGGCCGCGGCATCGGCCAGCACGCCGTCGATGGTGGCGTCCTCCGCGTATTCCTTGACGTCGTCGGCCGGCATGCGCTCGGGGTCCTTGCGACCGCTGAACGGATCGATGCGCCAACCTTCCTTGCCGTCGTAAGCCTGGACCTGCGACAGGCCCTGCATGCTGATCTCGGTGCGGATCGACTCCGGGCGCTGCCTGGTCTCGCGCAGTTCGAGCACGAACTGCCCGCCGTTGACGATCAACCGGCCCTCGCGCTGCACCGATTTCACGGCCTGCAGCGCGGCCGCGCCGCCCTTGGCCTCGATGTTCTTCGCGACGAGTTCGGTGGCCGTCAGTGCGTTCGCCGCGGTGACGGCAAACAATAGTGCGAGACCGAGCGCAGCCCGGTGGAGCGTCTGCATGCGAATTCCCCTGACGATGGGTCGACGAAAAAGAACGGTGGATTCTACGCCGCGCGGTGCCAGGCGAAAGCGCAAAGCAGGCCGACGCTGATGGCCGCGACGAGCGACTCGACCGCCATGATGACGCCGGCCGCCCGTAACGTCGGTACCCGCAGCGCGAGCAGCAGCAAGGCCGGCAGTGCGGACGCCGACCAGAGCAGCAGCCCGTAACTGGCGCCGACGACGTACCAGGGCGAAGAAGTGAATGCGACCAGGCCCCAGCCCAGCCAGAACAGGAGTCCTGCGGCGGCGCCACACAGGCCATAGACGATGGCCGTGTGCAGGACGCGCCACGCAGTGTCGGGACGCCAGCCCGCGGCGCCCAGTTCGGGCCGCTGGGCCAGCAGCGTCGACGAAACGGTGCCGGCCCAGAGCGTGCCGGCCAGTCCGCCGGCGAATCCGGCGAGCACGGTCATGATCAGTTCGATGCGCAAGACGGGTTTGCCGTGGGTGCCTGGTACGGGTTCCGGAAGCGAAGGATGGTAACTTACGCGGCGAACCCGCGAGTCACGGCCATGCAAGAAAGTTACATCGAACGCATCCTGAAGGCGCGCGTCTACGACGTCGCCATCGAATCCCCGCTCGAGCCGGCGCGCCGGCTCAGCCGGCGTCTCGGCAACGACGTGCTGTTCAAGCGCGAAGACCTGCAGCCGGTCTTCTCGTTCAAGCTCCGTGGCGCCTACAACAAGATCTCCACGCTCGACGACGAGACTGCGGCGCGCGGCGTGATTTGCGCGTCGGCCGGCAACCATGCGCAGGGCGTGGCGCTGGCGGCGCGGCGACGTGGCATTGCGGCCGTGATCGTCATGCCGCGGACCACGCCGCACATCAAGGTGCAGGCGGTGCTCGATCTCGGCGGCGAGGTCGTGCTCGAGGGCGACGACTTCGATCACGCGTTCGAGCATGCGGTGGGGGTCGCGCGCCTGCGTGGTCTCACTTTCATCCATCCGTTCGACGATCCCGACGTGATTGCCGGGCAGGGCACGATCGGCATGGAAATCCTGCGGCAGTCCTCATCGCCGCCGCACGCGATCTTCGTGCCGATCGGTGGCGGTGGCCTGATCGCGGGCATAGCGACCTACGTGAAGTCGCTCTACCCCGAAGTTCGCATCATCGGGGTCGAGCCCGAGGACGCGGCGAGCATGCACGACTCGTTGCGTGCCGGTGAGCGCATCACGCTCGACCGCGTCGGCATCTTTGCCGATGGCGTGGCCGTGCGTCGCGTCGGCGAGGAAACGTTCCGCCTTGCGCGCAAGTACGTCGACGAAGTGCTGCTGGTGACCACCGACGAGATCTGCGCCGCGATCCAGGACATCTTCGAGGACAACCGGACCATCGCGGAGCCCGCGGGCGCGCTCGCGGTCGCCGGCATCAAGCGCTACGTCGCACGCGAGCAATGCGCGGGCCAGACGCTGGTCGCGCTGAACTGCGGCGCCAACGTCAACTTCGATCGCCTGCGCCACATTGCCGAACGGGCCGACATCGGCGCGCAGCGCGAAGCGTTGCTGGCCGTCGAGATTCCGGAGGAACCCGGCAGCTTCCTGCGCTTCTGCCGCCTGCTCGGCCGTCGCAGCGTCACCGAGTTCAACTACCGCTACGACGACTCGCGCTCGGCCCGCATCTTCGCCGGCATTTCGCTGTCCGAAGGGCGACGCGAGAAAGAAGCGCTATTGGCGCTCGTGGCCGACGCGGGTTACCGCGCAATCGACATGAGCGACGACGAGATGGCGAAGCTGCACGTGCGCTACATGGTCGGCGGCCACGCGCACGGACTGCAACACGAGCGCCTGTTCCGCTTCGAGTTTCCGGAACGCCCGGGGGCGTTGCTGCGCTTCCTGGAAGCGGTGGGCGCGCACTGGAACATCAGCCTGTTCCATTACCGCAACCACGGCTCCGACTACGGGCGCGTGCTCGCCGGCGTGCAGGTGGCGCCGGTAGACGCGGGGCGATTCGCCGGGTACCTCGGCGAACTCGGGTACGTCTACACCGAAGAGACCGACAACCCCGCTTACCGGATGTTCCTCGGCGAGTGACGCGCGCGGATCGATCTGGAGCTGCGAGTCAGCGCGAGGGCAGGTGCGCGTAGCGCCGGGGCGCAAACAGCCGGATGAATTCCCCGAACACCCGCTCGCTGAGTGACTGGGCGACCGGGAGATGCTGGTGCGTCGCCGCCTGGATCCGTGCGATGCGGGCGGGACTCCAGTGGCTCTCGATCTCGCTGCGACCGCTCGGCAGGTGCAACCAGCGGTTGATCAGGGCGGCATCCGCTTCGAGGTGGAACTGCAGTCCCCAGGCGTGTTCGCCCAGCCGATAGGCCTGCTGGCGGCAGCTGCGGGTCCACGCCAACGGCACGGCCTCCGGGGGCGGTTCGAAGGTGTATGCGTGCCACTGGAACACGTACCGCGGCGTGCGCTCGAAATGACGGAACAGCCGGTCCGTGTGGGCCTGCGGGCGCGTGTGCAGGCGATACCAGCCGATCTCGGGGACCGCATTCGGTTGCACCCGTCCCCCCATGGCCGCCGCGAGCAACTGGCCACCGAGGCAGATGCCCAGCACCGGCTTCTGCGCCTGCACCGCGTCGCGGATGACTTCGATCTCGGTCTGCAGGTGCGGAAACTCGTCCCGCTGGTCGACGTTCATGGGGCCACCGAGCACGACCAGGCCGTCATACCGGCGGATGTCGGGCTGGGCTTGCGGTTCGCGGCCGAAATTCACGTACCGAATGCGAAAGCCGGATTCACGCAGCAACGGGTCGAGGTGACCCAGCGGTTCCGAGGCGACGTGCTGGAAGACGAGCAGTTTGGGCATGGTCCGGGTGACGGCGGATGCCCGAACGAACCGGGCCGAAGCGGCCATTCTGGCGTCAACCCGGGCTCCGCCTCAATGTCGGTTGATGCAGTATGAGCACCCATGAGCGTTCACTACTTGCCTCGCCGTCCGCCCGAATCGTTGCACCGCGACATCCGCGGCCTCCCGCATCACTTCACGCGCTGGGCGGGAAACCGGGTCGACGCGCCACCGATCGTGCTGCTGCACGGGTTCATGGATTGCGGCGCGACATTTCAGTTCATCGCCGACGAAATCGACCCGGCACGCAGCCTGGTTGCTCCGGACTGGCGTGGCTTCGGCCGTTCGGGCTGGAATGCCCAGGGCTACTGGTTCCCAGAGTACTTCGCCGATCTCGACGCGATGCTCGACTGGCTCGCACCCGGCACGCCGGTCGATCTCGTCGGCCACAGCATGGGTGGCAACGTCGCGATGATCTATGCCGGTCTCCGGCCCCAACGTGTGCATCGCCTGGTGACGCTCGAAGGCTTCGGCCTGCCCGGCGCGCCGCCGGAACTCGCGCCCGGCCGCTACCGTGACTGGCTGGACCAATGGCGCGATCCAGAGCCGGCCTCGGTGTTCCCCAGCATCGACGTGTTTGCCGGCGTGCTGCGCAAACGCAACCCGCGACTGTCGCCCGAGCGTGCCGATTTCGTCGCCCGGGCGTGGAGCGAAATCCTGCCCGACGGCCGCGCCCGTCCGTGCTTCGATCCGGCGCACAAGCGCGTCAACCCGATCCTGTACCGGCGCGCAGAGGTCGAAGCCTGCTGGGCCGAAGTGCAGGCGCCGTTGCTGTACGTCGCGGGCGAGGAATCAGATTTCCTCGAACGACTGCAGGGCGCCGGGGCACCCGAGCAAGTGCGTCGCCTGGTGCCGCAACTGGAGCCGCGCCTCGTCGCCGCCGCCGGCCACATGGTGCATCACGACCAGCCGGCGGCGGTCGCACGCTTGCTCGAGGAGTTCCTGTAGACCCCTGTCCTATACTCCGGCGACATCGGCCGGGACTTCGGGCCGGCAATCATGAGGGAGTCCAGCGCAATGACCGTGACCCGAGACGACCTGCGCCTGCCGCTCGTGCTGCTGATCGTCGTGGTGCTCGGTCTCGTGTGGTCGGGTATCGGACCCCACGATCGCCTGACCTGGGTGCTGGAAGTGCTGCCGGTGCTGATCGCCATCCCGTTGCTGGTCTGGACCGCGCGCAGCTTCCCGCTGACGCCGCTGGTCTACGTGTTGATTGCCGTGCACGCGCTGATCCTGATGTACGGCGGGCACTACACCTACGCGCTCACGCCGTTCGGCGACTGGATGCGCGACACCTTCGGCTTCAGCCGCAACCACTACGACCGCATCGGCCATCTGATGCAGGGCTTCGGGCCGGCCATGGTCGCGCGCGAGTTGCTGCTGCGGACCTCGCCGCTGCGCCCCGGCAAGTGGCTGTTCGCGCTGATCACGCTCAGCATCCTCGGCGTCAGTGCGACTTACGAATTCACGGAATGGTGGGCCGCGCTCGCCGGAGGTGACGCGGCCGGCGCGTTCCTCGGCACGCAGGGCGACGTGTGGGACACGCAGTGGGACATGTTCCTGGCGGGCTGCGGCGCCGTGCTGGCCCAGGTGCTGCTGGGTGGCATCCACGACCGGCAGTTGTCGAAGGTCGATCCGTCCGTGCGATCGAAACTGGGAGCGGCGCGGCCGCACTGAACAGCATGTACGAAGCGAGGCACCAGCCACTCTTGTCGCGCGAGCGCTTCCTGCACCGCGTGGCCGCGCACTTCGGCCTTGCCGCCGCCGTGCTCGCCCTGTCGCTCGCAGGCGGCATGCTGGGCTACCACACCCTCGAAGGCCTGTCCTGGCTCGACGCGTTCCTGAACTCCGCCATGTTGCTCGGCGGCATGGGTCCGGTGAATGCGCCGCTGACGGCCGCCGGCAAGCTATTCGCCGGAGTCTATGCGCTCTACGCCGGGCTGGTCTTCATCGTCACGGCCGCACTCGTCGTCACGCCGGTCCTGCACCGGGTGCTGCATCGCTTTCACCTCAGCCACCCGGATTGAGCGACGCCGACGCTCAGCGAATCGGTTCGTCGAACATCAGCGCACGCACCAGCCGCACGGGCGGTGAGCCAAACGACAGCACCTGGTCGTGGAACGCCTTGAGGTCGAACTTGGCGCCCGCGCGTCGTTCGGCTTCGGCGCGCAGGTCCGAGTGCTCCTGGTAGCCGACGAAATACGTCGACAGTTGCGCGGCGGTCAGTTGCGCGCGCACCCACTTGCCGGCCGCTTCGCGCTCTTCCTGGAAGCCGGTTTCGACCATGAGCTGCATCGCTTCGTCGCGCGTCATGCCGTCGACGTGGATCGCCGAGTCCATGATCGCGTTGGTGATCGAGCGCAGGTACCACTTCAATTGCACCAGCTGCATCAGCGGGTCGCCGCCGCGGAAACCCTGCTCCTGCATCACGCGCTCGGTGTAGACCGCCCAGCCTTCGACAAACGGGCCGGAACCCAGCATCGCGCGCAGCACCGACGGGTAGCGGTTCGAGTGCGCGATCTGCAGGTAGTGTCCCGGCATCGCTTCGTGGATGGTCAGGTTGGCGATCGACCGTGTGTTGTATTCGCGCAGGAACGAATCGACCTGCGCGTCGGTCCAGTCGCCCGGAATGGGTGACACGGCATAGAACGTGCGCTGGCCCTTGTCGAGCGGGCCCGGTGAATCGCAGTACGCGACCGCGACGCCGCGCTGGAACTCGGGCATCAGGATGACCTCGAGCGGTTCGTCGGGCACGGTCACGAAATTCTTCGCGCGCACGAACTCCGTGGTCTCGCGCAGCATCTGTTTCGCGAAATCGACGACGCCGTCGCGCGGTGCGCGTTCGGCATTGGCGATGTCGAGTGCCGCCCTGATCGCCGCCTGCTGCTCGGCGGGCGTGGGATCGGCGGGGGTCGGCGGCGCGCCAGCGCGATCGGCGAGCACCTGGCGCGAGACTTCGTACATCCGGGCGCGCGTGGTGATGGCTTCGGCTGCGGCGCGACGCCGGATCTCGGCACGGTCGAGTGGCGACATCAGCGCGAAGCCGAGCTTCTCGTCGTACAGCTCGCGGCCGATGCGGAATTCGCCCTTGGCCTGCGGCACCAGGGTCTGCTCGAGCCACTGTTGGTGCGTCTTCACCGCGGCACGGGCTGCAGCAATGGCTCGCTCGAGGCGTGCCCGCTCTGGCGCGGGCATCTGCGCGAGATTGGGCACGACGAGTTCGTCGACCAGGCTCAGCACGCCCGGATTCTGCTTGACCGCGGTTTCAGCGTGGATTGCCGGGACGCGGGCAGGCACGATGTTGGCGCGCATCTGCTCGAGCAATCCGGGCAACTTCTCCAGTCGCGCGGTCATCGAGTTCAAACGCTGCGGCAGCGGTGCGAACTCGCGCGCGAGGAGGCCGTACAGCGCTTGCCCGGCGAGCTGCGTGTAGACGAGCGGGTCCCACGACCAGTCGCGGTATTTTTCCTCGGACCAGACCGCGTAGCGGAGCTGGTTCTCGAGCATCGCGGCGTCGACCTGGTTCGCGCGCGACAGCTTGGCGCGATCGATGCCCTGCAGTTCGACGAGCGCACCCTTGACCCACGCCAGCGTCCGGGCGCGTCCCGCCGCACTCAGGTCGTCCAGGTCGCCGTCGAAGCGGTGATCGCCAAGCTGGGTGGCCGAGACCGGCGAGTACCGGCCGAATTCGTCGATGTACCGTTTGCTCAGCGCATCGAAGCGCGGGTCGGCGCTGGCACCGGCAGCGAGGGCGGCAGGCTGCAGCCCCACGCACAGCACCAGCAGCAGCAGCGGCGCGAAGCAGGACCGGACCAGGGTGGCAAGTCGGCGCATGGGGGACTACTCCGGAGGCGGATGCGCAGCGCTGTGTGCGACGCGAAGGTGTTGAAACGACAAGCGCGTGATTGTCACTTGAAGTCGTGTCCCGAAGCTATGGGTGCGCCACGCCGCGAGCAGGCTTCGGCTATCCTGCCGCACAGCAATGAGCAACCCGATTCCAGGTCGTCGCGGGCACGGCCGCAGATGAAAAGCGAGCACCGGGTACTGCTGCGTAACGCCGATTTCACGCGCTACATCCTCGCGCGTTTCCTGGGTTCGCTGGCCGTGCAGATGCAGACGGTGGCCGTCGGCTGGCAGGTGTACGAGGTCACGCGCCGCCCGCTCGACCTCGGCCTGATCGGGTTGTCGCAATTCCTGCCGTTCGTGCTGCTGATCCTGCCGGCGGGGCACTTTGCGGACACCCGCGACCGCCGGCGCATCATCACCGGTTGTTACGTCCTGCTGCTGCTCTGCGCGCTGCTGCTGCTGGCATTCTCGTGGCGCGGCCTGCACAGCGCGTTGCCGGTGTTCGGCGTCATGACGCTGTTCGGCGTCGCCCGCGCCTTCGCCATGCCGGCGAGCCAGGCCCTCTTGCCGAACCTGGTGGAACGGGAACATTTCGGCACTGCCGTCGCCTTCAACTCGTCGCTGTGGCAGGTGTCCACGATCGTGGGACCCGCGCTCGGTGGCCTGCTCTACCTCGCGGGCGTGACCACCGTCTACGCGACCGTGGCGATCTTGCTCGCCGTCTCACTGGTGATGCTCGCCACCCTGCGTCGCGGCGGCGACGCGAGCGCGGCCGCCAGCGCAGCTCCGCTCGATCGCAACGCATTGCTCGAAGGCCTGCGGTTCGTGCGCAGGCGACGTCCGGTGCTGGGTGCCATTTCACTCGACCTGTTCGCGGTGCTGTTCGGCGGCGCGACGGCACTGTTGCCGGTGTATGCCGCCGACGTGCTCCACGTCGGCCCGAGCGGGCTCGGCTGGCTGCGCGCGGCGCCGGGTGTCGGCGCCGCCCTGACCGGCGTCGTGCTCGGCGTCCTGCCCGTGACCCGACGGGTCGGACACTGGATGTTCGGGGGCGTGATCTGCTTCGGGATTGCCACGCTCGTGTTCGGCATCTCGACCAGTTTCTGGATTTCCATGGTCGCGCTCACCGTGCTCGGTGCGGGTGACATGGTGAGCGTCTACATCCGCCACCTGCTGGTGCAGCTGCAGACCCCCGACGACATTCGCGGCCGGGTCAGCGCAGTGAATTCGGTCTTCATCGGCGCGTCGAACGAGCTCGGTGAATTCGAGTCCGGCCTGGTGGCCGCGTGGCTGGGCGTCATGCCGGCGGTGGTCATCGGCGGCTGCGCGACGCTGTTCGTTGCGATCGCCTGGACCCGCCTGTTCCCCGAGTTGTGGCGGATGGACCGGTTTCCCGACCGGGCGTGACAACTGTATATGCGTACAGTAGTCTCGGGGCATGCGGCGGGCAGACCGACAGCAGGTGGAAAAAGGCCGGGGCGCGGTCACTAACCCGGCCGGTCGCTTCGAATCGACCACTCTGACGCCGGCAGATGATGGCTGGGGCAGCCTGGACGAGCTGCCACCGAATCCCGCGACGACGCTCATTGCCGAATTTCCCAGGCACGCCATCACCACCAACCGGTCGCCGGACGTCCCGTTCGACCAGTCGCTGAACCCGTACCAGGGGTGCGAGCACGGCTGCATCTACTGCTTCGCGCGACCGGCGCACGCCTACCTCAATCTCAGTCCCGGGCTCGACTTCGAGACCCGCATCTTCCACAAGCCCGGGCTGGCGACGTTGCTCGCGCGGGAGATCTCGTCGCCGCGGTACGTCTGCAAGGTGCTGCACATCGGCGGCAACACCGATCCCTACCAGCCGGCCGAGCGCAAACTGCGCTCCACGCGCGCGGTGCTCGAGTTGCTGCTCGAACGCCGGCATCCCCTGTCGATCATCACCAAGGGCGCGCTGATCCTGCGCGATCTCGACCTGTTACGTGCGCTGGCGGAGCGGCAGCTGGTCTCGGTGTTCATCAGCATCACGAGCCTCGACGAAGCGCTGAAGCGGACGCTCGAGCCGCGCGCCGCCTCGCCACAGGCGCGATTGCGCGTCGTGCGCGAACTGACGGCGGCGGGCGTGCCGGTCGGCGTGATGATGGCACCCGTGATTCCGGCGCTGACGGACCACGAGATCGAGCACCTGCTCGCAGCTGCCGCTGCGGCCGGGGCGCGCCGCGCAGCGTTCTTGATGCTGCGACTGCCGTTCGAAGTAGCGTCCCTGTTCCAGCACTGGCTGCGCGAGCATTACCCGGAGCGCGCGGAGCGCGTGCTGAACCACGTCCGCGAGATGCGTGGCGGGAGCCTCAACGATCCCCGGTTCGGCCACCGCATGCGCGGCGAGGGTCCCTATGCGGCAATGGTCGCGGCGCGGTTCGCGGGCGCCTGCCGGCGCCTGGGGCTGAACCAGGAGGCCGCGCCGCCGCTGGATACGCAGCAGTTCCTGCGCGATCCCGGTGCTCCACAGCAGGCGGGATTGTTCGACATAATTTGACCGGGCCGTGCCGACTTCGCGGCCGGAATCGTTGCCGTATACTCGGACGTCCCCAACTTCGCCGCCGCTGTGCACGACGCGCAGCCGCAGGAGGACCGCCATGGCTGACGCAAGCTTCGATCGCCGACCGCCGGCGAGCTTTCGCGCGCGATGGCGCGCCGTGGCGGCAGTAATTGCGGTCGGCGTCGCGGCCTCCGGGTGCATGACTTCGAAGGTCGACGAAACACGGCAGATCGCTTCGCCGATCCAGGCCAACGAGTCGATCGTCCTGCTGAAGAAGCCCCAGCTCGAAGGCGTGGGCACCGAGGAAGAATTCCTCGACTGCATCCAGGAGCGCCTCGGCGGCGAGCTCGTCCACCCTGAGCAGGGCCAGAGCGCCCACTCACGCAATGCCGCGCGCACGCCGTTCAAGATCTACGGTGAACAGGAATTCACCGACGCGCTGTTTCCCTGGTTCGAGCCGAGCACCGCCCCGGCGAACGCGGATGGCTTGCGTGTGTTGCTGCAGCGACCGGGCGTCACCGAACGGTTGCAGGAGATCCATGTCCGCTACGTCGTCTGGATCGATGGCAACACCCGCAAGACCGACAGCGGCGGCAGCGTCGCGTGCGCGGTCGGACCGGGCGGGGGCGGTTGTTTCGGCGTCGGCTGGTGGGAGAAGGAGTCGGGCTACGTCGCATCCGTCTGGGACATGCAGAATGCGAATGAGGTGGGATCGGTCAGCACCGACGTCACCGGCACCTCCGTGCTGATCGGCGCCATCGCGCCGATCCCGATCATCACGCCGGTGCGCAAGACCGCCTGCGATCGCCTGAGCGAGCAGCTGCGCGCCTTTCTCGTCGGTGACGACCTGGTGGCACCGGCCGCGGTCGCGACCGGGGCGGCGGGCGCCACGGGATCGCGTTGACGGTTGAACCGCTGGCCTCCGGGCGCATCCAAACACGTAGGACCCGGACTGCGGGATCGTCCACGCCGGCCGTCGTCCAGGGACTTTAGACGCATGCAACGCTTTTCAGGACTGGCAGCGGCAGTGTTCGTGGCGGCGGCTTCGCTCGCCAGCAGCGGCTGCCTCACGACCAGTTCCAGCTCGATGCCGAGCGGCATGCCGGGTTCCACGCCCTCGTCGCCATCGTCCGGGAGTTCCGGCCAGCCCTCGTCCGCGGGCGGTTCCGGGTCTTCCGGCGGCGAGTCGTCATCACCGAGTGGCTCCCAATCCGGCGGTGGCCAGATCGGCGGTCAGGCGGGCGGACAGGCAGGGGGCCAGGTAGGCGGCCAGTCCGGCGGCCAACCAGGCGGCCAGGTCGGCGGGCAAACGGGCGGCCAGGCGGGCGGGCAGCCGGGCGGTTCCGTGAGCAGCCAACCGGGCGGGGCCCAGTCCGGCGGGACCCAGGGCGGCGGATCAGCATCGACCAGCGGCTCCAGTTCCCCGGGCTCCGGGTCGCCGCCGCCGTCGCCGCAAGGTTGGCCCACGCCCGCCTCCACGGGCAGTCCACAGGGCAGTTCGCAGGGCAGCCCCTCGTCAACGTCGGCAGGATCACCGGGGGGTGGTTCCGCGGGCGGAGCACCCGGCACTGCGGGTTCTCCGGGAAGTGCAGGGGCGAACTCCGCTGGTCGCCCCCCGGCAGCGGGCAGTCAGGGCAGCCAAAGTCCGAGCGCAGGCGGCGCGGGCAAGGGCGGCAGTGCCAGCGGATCGCAACAGGCAGGCGGTGGATCGGGCGGCAGTGCAGCCAGCGGGTCAGGCGCGGGCGGTGGCGGCCCGATGACCACCGAAGACAAGCGCGCGCAGATCGATCGCCGCTTCGACGAAACCTTCGCCGTGTTCGATGCTCGCATGCAGAAGGAACAGGAGACCATCTCGCAGGAGCGCGCCGGCCGCGCGGGTGCGGGAGGCGGCAGCGGAGCCGAGGGTACGGAAGGACAGGCAGGCAAGGAAGGGCAGGAAGGGCAGGCAGGGCAGGAAGGGCAGGAAGGGCAGGAAGGCGGTGGCGCATCCGGCACCGGCAGCGAGAGTGGCCAGGGCGGCGGCGTTGCCTCCGGTACGGGCTCCCCGGGCGGTGGCGGCGGTGTGGGCGGCGGTGCGAAGGGCGGTGGCGGTCCCCGTGACGTGCCGTCCGACATCCCGGACGGCCGCGACGACGATATCGTCGCTCGCCAGCTGCGTGAGGCCGCGATGAAGGAAACGGACCCGGAGCTGCGCGAGCGGCTCTGGGAGGAATACCGCAAGTACAAGCAGAGCACCTAGTGACGACTTCGATCCTTCCTGTTGTTGACTGGCGCGCGCGATGCGTCGTGCTGGCTTTCGCGCTCGGGGCCGCCGGCTGCGTCGTGCAGGACGAGCGACCGATGCCCCCCGTCGTCGCGCAGAAAGCGACCGCCGAAATTCCGCAGGCGGAACTGCTCGACGTCGGCATCCGCATGTTCGACCCCAACATCCCGGCGGACCCGGCCGAGCAGGAAAAGCGCGGCATCTACCCTGACGTGCGCAAGGCCGAGTCGCGCTACATGCCCGTGCTGTTGCGCGACACGCTCGAAAGCACCGGCCAGTGGGGCCAGGTGCGCGTGCTGCCTGCCGATGGCGCGGGCAGCGACGTCAATGTCGATGCCAGGATCCTCGAATCGGACGGCAGCGACCTGAAGCTCGCGGTCACCGTGACGGATGCAACGGGCCGAACCTGGCTGCGCAAGGACTACGCAGGCGCCGCCGACACCCGTGCCTACAAGGAAGTGCCGGTCAAGCCGCGCGACCCGTTCGACAACGTCTACGCGACGATCGCCAACGATATGCTCGCCGCGCGTAACGCGCTCACGCGCGAGCAGCGCGTGCAGGTGCACCAGGTGGCCAACCTGCGGTTCGCGGCGGAGCTCGCGCCGTACGCGTTCAAGCCGTACCTGGCGCACGACCCCAGGCGTGGCACCTATGCTGTCGCGCGCCTGCCGGCGGACGACGATCCCGTGGTGCAGCGCATGGATCGCGTGCACGAGCGTGACTACGCGCTGATCGACACGCTCAACGAGCACTACACGAATTTCGGCGAAACCATCGACGACGCCTACAGCAACTGGCGCAAGTACTCGCACGACGAGCTCGAGGCCGAGGCCGAGGCGAAGCGCAAGGCGATGGCACGCGGCTTGCTCGGCGCCGCGGCCATCATCGGCGGCGTCATGGCGGGGCAGAACACGAACAGCAGCGCGGGCTCGGCCGCCTCGACGGCGGCCGTCATCGGCGGCATCTACGCATTCAAGGGGGCGCTCGACATGCGTTCCGAAATCAAGATGCACGGTGAATCGCTGAAACAGCTCGGCAACTCGTTCCAGAACGAAGTGCAGCCGAGCGTCGTCGACATCGAAGGGCGCACGCTCGAGTTGAAGGGTTCGGCGGAGCAGCAGTACACCGAATGGCGGCGGCTCCTGCGCGAGTTGTACGAGAACGAGACGGGCCTGCCGGCGACGACGGCGGACACCACCCAGCCGGCCGCCGGCAAGCACTGAGTCCAGACCGATGACGAACATGGCGGCGCTCGCAAGCGGGCAGGTCGTGGCTGCGCGATACGAACTGGTGCGGCCGCTCGCGGCCGGGCATGGCGGCGCGTCGTGGCTCGCGCGAGACAGGCAGGGCAACCGTGAAGTCGTGCTGCGGTTTCGTGCGGCAGGCGAGGTGGCCGGTGGGCGCATCCGCGCCGTCGTCGAGCATGCGACGTTGCTGGCACCGCTTGCTACCCACGACGAAGGCGACGTTGCCTGCGACGTCTTCGAGTACCTGCCGGGTGGAAATATCGGTCGCTTGCGCGGACGTCCATGGACGTTGATCACGCGCCGGCTGTTGCCCGTGATCGACGCGCTGGCGCAACTCCATGCGGCGGGCTGGGTCCACGGCGACGTCAAGTCGAGCCAACGTGCTGCTGGACGCCGATGGTTTGCCGCGACTCATCGACCTGGGTAGTGCGCGCGAGTTCGGGTCGCGACAACCCGCCGGTGCGTCGCCGTATTCGACCAGTCCGGAGCGACTCGGCGGTGCCGCAGCGGCAGCGGCGGACGACATCTACGCGCTCGGCGTGCTGTGCTACGAACTCGTGGGCGGCCACCCGCCGTTCTACCCCGACATCACGCCGGAGCGGGTGCAGGACGAGGTGCCACCGCCGGTGCCCGGCAAGCCGGAACCGCCCGAGGCGCTGCGCGCGCTCATTGCGCGCTGCCTGGCGAAGCAACCCGCGGCCCGTCCAGCCTCGATGCGTGCGATCCACGAAGCGCTGCAATCGATCCTGCAGGCGTTGCCGGTCGAACCCGTGGCAGTCGCAGCCGCAAGCGTTGCAGCCTGGCAACCGCGGCCACCGGTCGATGCCTTGCCGGTGCGGCCGCAATGGCGCCGCACCACGAGCGCGGAGCCGTCGGCGAAATCGTTGCGCAGCGAAGGATTCCGTCGCGGCCTGCTGGTGGGCGCCATGGCCCTGGCGCTGGCGGCGGCCGGGTTCACGTTCTTTGTCCTGCCGGGCCTCGTCGGCTCGAGCACGCCCGCGCCTGCGGTACCTGCCGCACCCGTGGTCGCCGCGCCGGTGACGAAGCCGATCGAGGACTTCGAGCGCCTGGCGGAACTGAAGCGCAAGGCGGAGGAGCGCCGGGCACCGTTGCCTGCGCGCCTGGCCACGCTCGCACAACGCGACGTCGCGACCTGGGGCGGTGCGCCTTACGCGCAGGTCCGCAACGACCTCACCGCCGGCGACGCGGCGATGACCGCACGCGATTTCGAAGCGGCGCTCGCGCATTTCGATTCGATGGCGCGTGGACTCGACTCGCTCGAGCAGCAACTTCCCGGAGTGGTGCGTGAACGGCTGGCCGCTGCCAGGGCCGCATTCGATGCCGGTCGCGCCGCCGATGCGCGGAAAAGTATGCCGCGGCGCTGAAGATTGCCCCGGACGACGCTGCCGCACGCAGCGGCCTCGCGCGCGCACGCGTGCTCGATGACGTGCTGCGCGAGACGGCCGCGGGCGCCCGCGCCGAACAGGCGGGCGACGCCAAGGCTGCAGTGGCGGCCTACCAGCGCGCGTTGAAGCTCGATCCGGCGACGGCCGTGGCACGCGAGGGAATCGCGCGACTCGGGGCCCGCGAAGCCAATGCTGCCTATGCCGCGGCGATGTCCCAGGCCATGTCCGCGCTGGCCCGCCGCGACTATGCGACGGCACAGGGTTCGTTCGAACGGGCGGGACGCATTCGGCCAGGAACGCCGGAGGTGGCCGATGGCCTGCAGCAGATTCGCCGCGCCACGCGAAACGAAATCGCTGACCGCCATCGTCGAACGCGCTGCCGCGGCCGAGCGCGCTGAGCAGTGGTCGCAAGCGCTCGAACTGTACGGTGAGGCGCTCAAGGCCGAACCGGCATTGCGAGCGGCGCAGGAAGGCGTCGAGCGCGCCGAGCCGCGCGCGATGATCGACGCCGAACTGCAGTCGTTCATCGACAAGCCCGACCGGCTCTACAGTCCGGCGGGAAGGGACATTGCACGCAACGTGCTCGAGCGCGCGGCTCGCGTGTCGACGCCGGGCACGCGTCTGCAGGCGCAGCAGGCGCGCTTGACCGAGCAGTTGCGGCAGGCCGAGACGCCGGTCAAGGTCGCACTGGCCTCGGACAACGCGACCGACGTGCAGATCTACCGGATTGGTAAGCTGGGTGTCTTCGAACACCGGGACCTCGACTTGATGCCGGGCCGCTACACCGTCGTGGGCACGCGCCAGGGGTATCGCGACGTGCGCAAGGAGTTGAACCTGCTGCCGGGTGCGCAGCCGTCCACCGTCGTCGTCCGCTGCGAGGAGCCCATTTGAGTCCCACCGAACTGGTCCTGCGCGATCCGCTCGGTGAGCGCGCGCTGTCGGCTGCGGACTTTCCGGTCAGCGTCGGCGGTCCCGGGCACACGATCGTCGTGCCGGGCGCGAACGAAGGCACGGTCGCCTGGATCGCGCTGCACGACGGCCAGTTGTTCCTGCAACCGGTCGAGGGGCGCGAGCCTCCGCTCTGCAATGGCGCTCCCGTGTCGCGCGCGACGTGGCTGCGCGACGGCGACGTGATCGACGTGGCGCGCGGCCGTTTGCGCATCGGCGCGAGCGACGGCCGACGCATCCTCGACGTCGAGGATGGCAGCGGCGGCAACCTGACCGTGCCGCCCGAGGCACCGCCGATCGAGGTCGTCAGTGGCGGCGGTGACGACGGCGACGAACGCATCGATGCCGTCGCGTTCCGGCGACCCGCAACGCAGGCCGTATCCGACCGGCGTGTCGTGCCGCTGTTGCTGGGCGGGGTGCTCGTTGCCGTGCTTGGGTGGGCGACCTGGTTTTTCGCAACCGGCAACGCGGTGCAGATTGCGGTCGACCCTGCCGACAGTGCCGTCCGCGTGCACGGCGGATTCGTGTTGCCCGTGGGTGGCAATCATTTCGCGCGTCCCGGCGACTACACCGTCGAGATGCAGCGCAAGGGCTATCAGGCGCTGAGCGCGCCGATCAAGGTCATGGCCGCGCCGAACCAGTCCTTCCGTTTCCAGCTGGCGAAACTGCCGGGCATCCTGCAGGTGCAGACGCCGGTCGCCGCTCGAATTCTCGTTGCAGGCAAGGACGCAGGCGCGGCGCCCGGCGAGGTCCGGCTGCCGGCGGGCCGGCACGAGATCCTGGTCTCGGCACCGCGCCATCTGCCCTTCAAGGCCACCGTCGACATCAAGGGCATGGAGCAGCGGCAGTCGCTGGTGGCGAAGCTCGTCGCGGCGTGGGCTCCCGTCAAGGTGTTGACCGAACCGACGGGTGCCACGGTGCGGGTGGACGGCAACGCGCAAGGCGCCACGCCGGCACAGCTCGAACTCGATGCCGGCACGCATCGCATCGAGTTGCGTCACGCCGGGTTCAAGAACTGGGTGACCGACGTGCAGGTGGTCGCGAACCAGCCGCAGACGCTCGGACCGGTGCGGCTCGGCCTGCCGGACGGCACGCTGGTCGTGCGCACGAATCCAGCGGGGGCCAGCGTCAGCGTCGGTGGCGCCTTCCGGGGTCGCGCGCCTGTCACGCTCGACGTGCGGCCCGACGTCGCGCTCGCGGTGGTCGCGTCGCGCGAGGGCTACGAACCCGCAACCACGCAACTGACCGTGGGCGCGGGCGAGCGACGCGAGGTGCAGTTGTCGCTGACACCGATCCTGGGCGAGATCACGGTGCTGGCGGAGCCAGCGTCCGCCGAGGTGCTTGCCAACGGCCGTGCGGTCGGTAAGTCGGGACAAGCCATCAAGCTGCCGGCGGCTCGCACCGACATCGAAGTGCGACTCGCGGGATTCCGCAGCTTCCGCACTGTCGTCACGCCGCGCCCGGGACTGCCGCAGGTGCTGAACGTGCGGCTGGAAGCGGGCAGAGGCGTGACCGATACGCCACCAGCGGCGGTTGCCGCGGCGGCTGGCGGTGCGGTTGCCGCGGACACAGCGACCGCCGGGGCGACGAAAGCCGTCACGCCCGTGATCCGTACGAAGTCCGGCGCGGAGCTGCGGCTGCTCGGGCCAGCGAGTTTCACGATGGGCAGCCCGCGGCGTGAGTCCGGCCGCCGGGCCAACGAATCCCAGCGTGCAGTGGAACTGAAGCGCCGCTTCTACCTCGCGACACGGGAAGTCAGCAACGGTGAGTTCAAGCAGTTCCGCACGCAGCACCGCTCCGGGTTCGTCGGCCAGAACACGCTCGAACTCGAACGGCAGCCCGTGGTCAACGTGACGTGGCAGGACGCGGCCGAGTACAGCAATTGGCTGAGCCAGCAGGACGGCCTGCCGCCGGCGTACGAGTCGCAGGGCGGCAAGCTGGTGCCGGTGCAGCCCGCCACTGATCGGGTATCGGTTGCCCACCGAAGCGGAATGGGAGTGGGCGGCGCGCGCGAATCGCGACGGTTCGCTGCGCAAATATCCGTGGGGCGACGCGCTGCCGGTGCCTGCGGGCGCGGGCAACTTCGGCGACCGCCGGGCACAGCCGCTGCTGCAGACGTTCCTCGCCGACCTCGACGATGGCTACGCGGCGACGGCGCCCGTCGGTTCGTTCGCGGCGAACCCGCTCGGATTTTTCGACCTGGGTGGCAACGTCGCGGAATGGACGACGGACCTGTACTCGGTGCAACCTGCAAGCAGCGCCGCGGTCGTCGATCCGTTGTCGGCCGCGCCTGGCAACATGCACGTCATCCGCGGCTCGAGCTGGCGTCACGCCACCGTGACGGAGCTGCGTGCCGCTTACCGGGAATCAGGCAACGGCCGGCGCGACGACGTCGGCTTCAGGATCGCACGCTATGCCGAATAAAAGAGAACGACGCTCAACCCCCGTGTCGCTGGCACCGCTGATCGGCTTGACGATCCTGGCGGCCGGCCTCGCGTTGGCGCAGCAGAATCTGCCCGAGCCGACGCCCGCCGCGGCGGGTCCTGCGGCAACGGCACCCGCTGCTGGCGCAGAGGCGGGTGGTGACGACCAGGCTGCTGCGGCAAAGACGGGTGCGGAAGCGCCTGTCGCCAAGCCCGTTGCCGCGAAAGGCTCGCCACAACGTTTCGAACCCACCGAAAAAGTCCGCCCCGATTTCGACGTCGCTTTTCCCGTCGACATTTGAACCGCAGGCCCCAGCGCACCATGAAGAAGTTCAAGACCAGTGAGTTCATGTTCGAAGTCTTTTCGCTGATCGTCATCGTGATCATCGTGCAGGGCTTTTACGCCACCATCGTGCGCCCGCAGGCCGCCGCCGCCGCCGCCGCGGATGCAGTCGCCATGGCGAAGGATCCCAGCTTCGCCCCAGCGCGCAACTTCTACATCATCATCAAGGATTACGAGCAGGAGGTCTGCTTCATGCTCGCGCTGTGGTCTGTCGCGATCATGGGGTACAAGGGTTTCTCGCTGCGGCGCGGCCAGCAGCTGCTGGGCGCCGACCTGTTGCGCCTGCCGGAAGGCATGAAGATCCTGCCCGAGGACTCGCGCGATTACGCCCGGCAAGTCGAAGCGCTGCCCGACGACATGCGCCATGAACTGCTGCCACGCGCGCTGATGAGCGGCCTGCACCGGTTCGGCGCCACGCGCAACATCCAGGACGTGTCGTCGGCGATTCACGACACCTGCGAACTCGAGTTCGGCCGGCTCGATGCGGAGCTCGCGATGGTGCGCTACGTCGCCTGGGCAATTCCTGCCATCGGCTTCATCGGCACCGTGCGCGGCATCGGTGAGGCATTGCAGCAGGCGCACAAGGCCGTCGAGGGCGACGTGTCCGGCGTCGTGGCGGGCCTCGGCATCGCGTTCAACTCGACCCTGGTCGCACTGGGCCTGAGCATCCTGGTGATGTTCATGCTGCACCAGATCCAGCTGCGCCAGGAGCGGGCGGTGCTCGACACCGAGGCGTTCCTCGACGAGAACGTCGTGCGACAGATGATGGTCCGCTGAACGGCGGACGCCAGGAATGCTCGCCGTCGAAATCAACGACACCGGATTGCTGCTCGCGCGAACGGGCGCGGACGGCGTGCCCGTGATCGTGGGCGAGGAAAGCCCGGGGTTCGCGTTGCTGCACGAGGGCCGCGTTCACGTCGGGGCCGAAGCCGCACGCCGCCACCGGGTTGCCCCGCTGCACTCGCAGAACCGGTTCTGGCAGACGCTCGGTCTCGAGCCACTGCCCTGGTCGACCCGCGGCTTCGCCACGGCGGCGGATCTCGCGCATGCGCACCTGGCAGCGGTGCTGGACCCGGAGTTGCGCGCAGGCGATCGCGAGTTGCTGCTTGCCGTGCCGTCCGGTTACACGCGCGAGCAGCTCGGGCTGCTGGTCGGCATTGCGAACGAATGTGGCGTCGTCGTGCGCGGCCTGGTGGATGCCGGCCTCGCCGCGGCGTCGACCGTCGCGCCTGCGCCGTGCATGCTGCATCTCGACCTGCAGCTGCACCAGGTGGCCGCCACGTTGCTCGAGACGTCGCGCGCCGACGGGACGCTGCGTCGCACGCGCTACGAACTGTTGCCCGGTGCGGGCCAGCTCGCGTTCCGGCAGGCGGTTGCCGCGACCATTGCGACGACTTTCGTCCGTGAGACCCGCTTCGATCCGCTGCACCAGGCGGCGACCGAGCAACGCCTGCACGACCTGCTGCCGGCCTGGTTGCAGGCGCTTGCCGCGGCTGACGAGACGGAAGTCGAGATCGAATTCGGCGCGACGTCGTACCGCATCCGCCTTTCGCGCGCGAAGGTCGTCGACGCCGTCGAGGCGCTCACGGCCGAGGTCCTGCGCCTGGTGCAGTCCGCGCGTCCGCCCGGTGCTCTGATGCACCTGTGCTTCTCGCCGCGCATCGCCGCCTTTCCCGGCCTCGTGGCTCGGCTCACGGACCTGCGCGATTGCGTGATGGTCGAGCTCGCGCCGGGTGCCGCGGCTACGGGTGCGTTGAAGTCCGCGGCTGCCATCGTCCGTTCGGCCGACGCGCTTGCGCTCGTGCATCGCTTGCCGCTGGCCGATGCGGCGGTCGCCGACGATCCGACCCCCCAGTCAGCGGCTGTGCCTGCCGAAGCGGTCCCGACGCATGTGCTGTTCAACGGTCGCGCCTGGCCGATTTCGTCGACGCCATTGACATTGGGATGGTCGGTCGGTGCGGGCGCCCGCGCGTTGACGTTGCCGGCGGGGATCGCGGGCGTTTCCCGGTCGCATTGCACCCTGGAGCGCCGCGATGGCCAGTCCGTCGTCGCCGACCACAGCACGTACGGCACGTTCGTCAATGACGAGCGGGTCGGCGGTCACGTCGCGCTGAAAGTCGGTGATGTGTTACGGCTCGGCGCACCAGGCGTCGCGCTCGAACTGATCCGCGTGCTGCCGGACCATGGCGCGTCGTAGAAAAAAGTTCGACATCTTCAGCATGTCCTTCCTGGACACGATCTGCTGCGCGTTCGGCGCGATCGTGCTGCTGTACATGATCCTGAATGCCCAGGGCAACAAGGCCTTCAAGGCGCACGACTCCGAGCTGCGCGCCGAGGTGAACAAGCTCGAGGAAGAAGTGCTGCAGGGCTACGCCGACCTCGTCGTGCTTCGCAACAGCATGAAGACCACGACGACCGAGGCCGAGCGCGCGGAAGGCCTGTCCGACCGCGTGCTGCAGGAAACAGCGAAGACCAGGGAACAGCTCGCCGACGCGGACAAGACGACCATTTCCCGCCGCGAGGCGATCGAGAAGCTCAAGGCCGACCTGAAGCAGATCGACGAGGAGAAAAAGCGGCTCGTCGCGGGCACGCCGGACCCGGGCAAGCCGGGCAACCGCGTGAAGGGCTTCGTCGGCACCGGCGATCGGCAGTACCTGAGCGGGCTCAAGCTCGGCGGCGAGCGCATCGTCATTCTCGTCGACGTCTCGGCGAGCATGCTGGACGAAACGGTCGTCAACGTGATCCGGCTGCGCAACATGTCGGAGACGCGCCGGATGATGTCCGAGAAGTGGCGGCGTACCGTGGCGACCGTCGACTGGCTCATCACGCAGGTTCCGGCCAAGTCGAAATTCCAGGTGCTTGCGTTCAACGTCAAGGCGTGGCCGGTGGTGCCCGGCAGCACGGGACGCTGGCTCGACGGCGGCGATGCACAGGCGCTGACCGACGTCGTCGCGAACCTGCGACGCACGGTGCCCGCGGACGGCACCAGTCTCGAGAATGCGTTCACGCTGATGAATTCCTTGAGCCCCGCTCCCGACAACGTCTTCATCGTCACCGACGGCTTGCCGACGCAAGGCGCCACGCCCCCGGCGATCCGCAAGACGATCGATGGTGACGGACGCCTGAAGCTGTTCGAGCGGGCGCTGGGCAAGTATCCCAACCGCGTGCCCGCGAACGTGATCCTGATGCCGATGGAGGGAGATCCCGCGGCACCTGCTGCGTTCTGGGCCCTTGCGCGCCGCACCAACGGCTCGTTCCTGATGCCGGCCAGGGACTGGCCATGAGAAGCCGGCGCTCACGCGACTTCGAAGTGTTCAGCATGTCCTTCCTGGACACGATCTGTTGCGCCTTCGGCGCCATCATCCTGCTGTTCATGCTGAGCAAGTTCGGCGAACCCGCGGCGCTGGAGAAATCGCGGCTCGATCTCGAGGGGCGGTTGCTCAAGCTGCAGGAAGAACGCTACGACATCCGTGGCCAGACCGAGATCCTCAATCGCGACCTCACTGAGCGCGAGCAGCAGCTGTCGGAGGTGAAGCAGAAACTCGCGCGGCTGCGCGGGGACCTGAGCGACGTCAAGGGCCAGTACAAGGCGAGCGACCAGGACGCCGAGGTGGCGAACAAGCTGCAGGGCCAGCTGGTCTCGGCGCAGCAGCAGCTCACCGAAGAGATGAAGAAGGTGCTGGGCGCGCAGTATCGGCGCGCGCCGAACGATGCCGTCGCCGGCCTGCCCGTCGACAGCGAATACATCATCTTCATCATCGACACGTCGGGTTCGATGGCCAACTACGCCTGGCCGTTGATGCTGCGCAAGATGCAGGAGGTGCTCGACGCCTACCCACAGGTGAAGGGCTGGCAGGTCATGAGCGACGAGGGCACCTACATGTACCCGTCGTATCGCGGACGCTGGCTGCCCGACACTCCCGCACAGCGCAAGCTGGTGCTCGACCGGCTGCGCGACTGGTTCCCGTTCAGCAATTCGAGTCCGGTCGAGGGCATCGTCGAGGCGATCCAGACGTACTACAGCTCGGGCCGGCGTATCAGCCTGTACGTGCTGGGCGATGAATTCACCGGCACCTCGGTCGACTCGGTCGTGAAGACGGTCGATCTGCTCAATCGCGAAGAACGCACCGGGCAACGACGGGTCCGCATCCACGCGCTCGCCTTCCCGGTGCGTCCGGACGCGCCGCAGTACACCAGCGTGCGCTTTTCAACCTTGATGCGCGTGCTGTGCGCGCGCAACGGCGGCACGTTCGTCGGCTTGAACGAGCCTGCCAGTTACCGGCGGTGAGGTGTATCTTGGCGCGCATGCGTAGCCTCCCCAGATCGCGCTCCAGCCCGCGGGCAGCTCGCTCGTTGCGCGTCCTGTTCGTGTTCGGGGCGAGCAGTCCTGCTCGCTGCTTGCGCGCCGACGAAATTCGAGACCCAGTCGGATATTCCGCAGCCGTTGATCGAGAGGATCCCGGTCGTGATCGGCGTGCACTTGCCGCTCGAGTTCACCAGCAAGGTCTACGAAGAAAAGCGCGAGGCGGGCGGCGGCGAGTACAGCATCGGCCTGGGCAAGGCGCAGTCGGCGGGGTTCATGCGGGTGCTGAACGCGATGTTCACCCGCGTGGTGCCCGTCGCGTCACCGCAAGATGCAGCGGCAACGGATCCCGAGATTCGCGGAGTCCTGGAGCCGGTGCTCGAGGACTACGCCTTCGTGACGCCAACGGATTCGGGCACGTCGACGTATGCCGCGAGCCTGCGTTACACGATCCGGCTGTATTCGCCGAAGGGCGAGCTCGCCGAGAGCTGGACGTTCACGGGGTACGGCTCGCAACCGGCCAGCCAGTTTCCGGGCAAGGGTGACGAAGCGCTGGCCACCGCGACGCGGCTCGCCATGCGCGATGCGGGTGCAAAGCTGGCCGCCGAGTTTCGCGAACAGGCGATCGCACGCGGGCTGCTGCCCTCGGCTCAGCCGGTCGTCCCGCGCGAAGTGGAACTGCCGCTGCCCCCACCGCGCAACTGACGGCCGCACTATCGCCAGCGAACTGCAAGTCATCGGTGCCGGGTTCGGCCGCTGCGGCACGACGTCGCTGCGCCAGGCGTTGCACCGCCTGGGGCTTGGGCCGTGTTACCACATGCAGACGGCACTCATGCACTACTCGCACCCGCGGTTCTGGGTGCGCGCGAAGGCCGGCGAGCCCGTCGACTTTCGACACTTCTTTCGCGGCATGCGGGCGGTCGTCGACTGGCCGGCCTGCGAGTTTTATCGCGAACTGATGGCGCTGTACCCGCAAGCGAGGATCGTGCTGAACGTCCGTGATCCAGCGGCGTGGTACGACAGCACGCGCGACACGCTGTGGGTCATTCAACGCGTGCTGCCGTGGTGGTTTCCCCGCGCCGCGCGCCGCATGCACGATGACGTCATCTGGCACGGCCGGTTCGGTGGACAGTTCGGGGATCGCGCGCGGGCGATCGCCATCTACGAGGCGCACCTGCAGGAAGTCCGGCGCACGGTGCCGCCGGAGCGCTTGCTCGAATTCGATGTCAAAGAAGGCTGGCAGCCGCTCTGCGAGTTCCTTGGCCAGCCGGTGCCGGCGGACGAACCTTTCCCGCACCTCAACGACCGGGCCTTCTTCCGTCGCGTGATCATCGGGCTGCGCATTGCCGAATGGCTGGTGCCGGTGCTCGTGCTCGCCGGCGGTGCGGCTGCCGCAGGGTGGCTGTTCGCGCGGGTGGCCTAGGGCCGTTCGCCCGGTTGCGGTGCCGCTGGATCAGCGGGTGGTGCGGCTGGCTTGTCTCCTGGTGCGGGCGCAGCAGCCGGCGGTGGCAACAGCAGTATCCACGGCTGGCTCAGTTGCACGCCAGGTGTCGCCACTGCGGCACCGTTTTCGAATCGCGGCCGGTAGCGCGCCGTGCTCTTGATCGACGCCATCGTCCTGTCGCCGCGCTTCGCGTCGCCTGAATCGTCGAGCAGCTTGACGCCGCCCGGCCGCCCCAGCGCATCGACCGTGAACTCGACCAGCACGTTGCGCACCTCCACTTCGGTGGGAGGACGCTGTGCGTACCGGTTCCATTGCTCGGGACGGACCCTGTGCAGCAGGACGGGCTTGCCGAAGACGACTTCCGCGTAGCTCCTGCCGTCGAGCTTCTCGGTCAGTTGCGCCGCTGCGCGCCAGGCCAACTGGTAGTGCGGACCTGCCCGCTCCGGCTGGTTGCGCAACTGATACCAGTCGCCCAGCTGGGTCCGGACAGTGAGTGCCTGTATGGGTGAAGGCTGCGGTGCCCGATCGACGATGTCCGCTGCGCGCTGCAGTGCGCGCTCGCCCTCCGTCACCATCATGCCGGTCGAATACCCGGTCGGCATCGCCGGCGCGGAGTTCTGGAACATCGAACCGCGGCCGTCGTCGGGTGTGGTTTGCGGTTGCGCCGCGGGATCGAGCAGCTGCAGCCGGTTGCACGTGCCGAGCGCAAGCAGCGGTCCGACAAGCCGCGGCGAGTCCGGTCCCTCGGCTGCTTCGACGATCGCGATCGCTTCCTTCAGCGTGTGTCGTGACTGGTCGTACGCGCCGATGCTCGCGTACCAGCGGCCGATGTCTTCCAGCGTCGGCGCGAGCTTCGGACTGTCCGCCCCGTATTCGCGGGTCGCGATGCGCAGCAGGTACTTCTGCGCCTGCAGCGCGTCCTGGTAGCGGCCGAGCTCGGTCAGCGAATCGATGTATTTCTCGATCAGCGGCACCTGCCGCGCCGTCAGCAGGCCTTCGTGCCGGCGCTTGAGCGCGATCGCCTGGTCGAAACTCTTCACGGCGAGGTCGTGCCGCTTGCCGTCGTGATAGGCGGACGCGAGGCCGGCGTATGCTCGGGCGAGCCGGTCATGCAGCGGGCGCCCCGAACTCTGGATCAATCCGATCACCCGCAGGTACGTCGCTTCAGCGCCGACGTAATCGTCCGACAGGTTCTGGACCATGCCGAGATTCATCAGCGCGACCTGCACTTCCTCGGTCGACGGCGTCGTGGCCTGCGCCTCCGCGAGTTGCAGGACGCGCTCGGCGTGCGGCACGGCCTCGGCGTAGCGGCCGGCGTCGAACTCGGTGCGGAAACTCGTGTAGGCGTCGGTCGCGCTGGCGGCCGCGGGGTCGGCACGGGTGCCGGCCGGAGGCGCCGCCGCCGCAGGCTCTGGTGTCGGGGTGACGGACTGCGCGATCGACGCGCCTGCAACGGCCAGCCCGGCCGACGCGACTGCGGCGAGCCACAGGCGACGCGCGCGGGACCTGGACAACACGGGCGGCAAGTCGGGCACTCACGGCGCGAGACTGACACGCGCGCGGCGTGGCTTCAATCGGTCAGCGGCGCTGGAACAGGTAATGCGAGACGAGCCATTCGCTGCCGCCGCGGTAGCCCCACAGCTCCGCGCAGGACATGAAGAAGACGCGCCAGTACACCCACCACTTGCCAGCGTCGGCCTTGCCGTAGGTGGACTCGAGCAGCGGCAGGATCGCAGCCCTGGCCCGGTCCATGTTCGCGAGCCACGCCTCGGCCGTCTTCTGGTAGTGCACGCCGGGTACGTGCCAGTGCTCGCGCAGCTGCAGGTCGGACTGGAAGTACAGCAGCAGGTCGTCGCTCGGCATGATGCCGCCGGTGAAGAAGTGCCGGGACATCCAGTCACCCGGCCCGTCGCCGGCGCCGGTGACCTCGAACGGGTAGGCGAACTCCTTGTGCGTGAAGATGTGCACGAACAGCGTCGCCTCGGGCCGCATCCACCCGGCGACGCGGCGCAGCAGCGTTTCGTAGTTGCGCATGTGCTCGAACATCTCGACCGAGACCACGCGGTCGAAGCGTCCGCCCGGCCGGAAAGTCGAGCACATTGACGTCACAGGTGATCACTTCGACGTTGCGCAGCCCGCGCTCCGCGGCACGCGCGTCGATGAAGGCCTTTTGCGTGCGCGAGTTCGAAACGGCGGTGATGCGTGCGTCGGGAAAGCTGTGCCGCCATCCACAGCGTGAGCGAACCCCAGCCGCAACCGAGCTCGAGAATGTCTTCGCCATCGCGCAGCCGGGCGCGCTCGCACGGTCAGTCCGAGCATCGCGGCCTCAGCGTCGTCGAGGCTGGTGACGCCGGCGACGGTAGTAGCACGACGAATACTTCAGGTGCCGGCCCAGGACCTGCTCGAAGAACGCCGTCGGCACTTCATAGTGCTGCTCGTTGGCCTCGCGCGTGTCGCGATCGCGACCGGACTCTCGCGCAGCCGTTCGACCAGCCGCATCAGGCTGGCCTGCTGCGCCTCGACGTCGCTCTTGCGCTCGTCACGCAGTCGACCGGCCAGCAGCCGGCGAATGCCGAAGCGGATCACGGCATCGGGCAGCAGGTCCCGCTCGAGCAGGCGCAGCGACAGCGAAGTCATGGGCGGGTCTCTCGGCGCCGCGTGAGTGCAGATGCGGCCGTTCATGCAGGCCGGTTCGACGCGCGCCTTCGGCGCGGATTCGATTTCAGTCGCGGCCGTAGAGCGCGAAGCTGCCGTAACCGACGACGCGCTGGTTGTCCCCGGCGGTGTCGCCCGAGGTCCGGCGGTCCAGCAGCTGCACCTCGAGGCCGCGATGTCGCGCGACTTCCATCAGCCCATTGATGCTGTCGGCCCCGCAGGCCTGCGACTCGGACAGGTCGCTGCGGCGCTCGACGATGCGCAGCGCGGTCTGCTGGTCGAGCGCCTGGGCCTCGACGTGGGTGTGATGGTGGCTGAGGTCCGAGCTGACCACGACGAGCGTCTCCGGGCCGCCCCAGACCGCCTCGAGCGCGCGTCCCACCTGCTCGGGCGGGGCGAGTCCCCACCGCGATCGGCAGCAGGTCGAAGTCCTGCAGCACCGACTGCAGGAAGGGCACCTGCACCTCGAGCGCAGTGCTCGAGTGCATGCGGCGCATCCGCAATGCCCGCCAGTCCGAGTTCCCGCAGGTGACGGCGGCCTGCGTCGTTGATGCGAACCTGGCCGAACGGCGTCGAGAAGAAGTCACACGAGGGCAACGCCAGGCCATGCATCTTGACGCGGTGGCTGGGGCCGAGCAGGACCACGTGGCGGATCGCAGCGGCCGCCTCTCCCTCGAGCATGCGGAACGCGGCGGCGGCGACGGCACCCGAATACGCATAGCCCGCATGCGGTACGACGAGCGCCTTCGGCAGGCGATGCGCGGCCTTGCCGCCGCTGCCGAGCAGCGTCTGCACGGCGCAACGGAGTCCGTCAGCTTCCTTGGGGTAATAAAGCCCCGCCGCGGAAGAGGGCCGCACGCCGCCTGATTCTTTGCCCGGAGCAAGCATTCCAGTCCCCTGCGCGCATCGCGCGCCGTGGGTGACTATCTCGCCCCGGTCCGCTGCTCACCAATCGTACGAATACCCATCCGCTCCGAGGGCAATTCCTACGGCGCGGCTGTACATGTGCGCGCGTGCGCCGGGTGATGCCTATCGCCGGCGGGATCCGCGCGACTTCGTTCGCAGCGAAGCCGGCACGTTCGCACGCAGCTCATCGAGCCACACCGTCGCCGGCGAATCGCTCGGCGCGCGCCAGTCGCCGCGCGGCGAGAGCGATCCGCCCGAGCCCACCTTCGGGCCGTTCGGCATGGCCGAGCGCTTGAACTGGCTGTCCTGGAAAAAGCGCTTGAGAAACACTTCGAGCCACTCGGTGATCGTGGCGAGATCGTACTCACGCCGCTCGTCGAGCGGCACCGTGTCCGGCCACGCGCCGCGTGCCGGCGTCGCCCCAGGCGCAATGCGCGAGGTACGCCACCTTGCTCGGCCGGTAGCCGAAACGGCTGATGTAATAGAGGTGGAAGTCCTGCAGTTCGTACGGACCGACGACGGCCTCCGACGATTGCTCGGGCTTGTCGCCCGCGCCTGGCACCAGTTCCGGCGAGATCGGCGTTTCGACGATACGCGTCAGCACGTCGATCGTCGCGGCATCGAACTGCCGCGCGCCGACCAGCCAGCGGATCAGGTGGCGAATCAGCGTCTTCGGCACCGATGCATTCACGTTGTAGTGCGACATGTGGTCGCCCACGCCGTAGGTCGTGAAGCCGAGCGCCAGCTCCGACAGGTCGCCCGTGCCCAGCACCAGTGCGTGGTGCCGGTTGGCGAGCCGGAACAGGTGCGAGGTGCGTTCGCCGGCCTGCACGTTCTCGTAGGTGATGTCGTGCAGCGGTTCGCCCTGCGCCGCGGGATGCCCGATGTGCTGCAGCATCAGCTCGGCCGACGGGCGGATGTCGATCTCGCCCGCCGTGATGCCGAGCGCCAGCATCAGCGCATGCGCATTGTCGAACGTCTGGCGGCTGGTGCCGAAGCCCGGCAGCGTGTAGCCGAGGATGTTGCGTGCGCGGCAGGCCGAGCCGGTCGAAGGCGCGCACGGCCACCAGTGCAGCCTGGGTCGAGTCGAGGCCGCCGGAAATGCCGATGACGACACGCTTCAAGCCCGTGGCCGCGAGCCGCTTGCGCAGCGCCTCGACCTGGATGTCGTAGACCTCGGCACAGCGCTCGTCGCGGCGCGCCGGGTCGGAGGGCACGTAGGGAAAGCGTTCGAGGCGGCGATCGAGTCGCACGTGATCGGCCGGCACGTCGAGCTCGATCTCGATGCGCTGGTACCCCTCGAGTTGCGCGCGGTGCGCCTGCACGCAGTCGCCGAACGTCGTCCACCGCATGCGCTCCTGGCGCAGGTGGTCGAGGTCGAGGTCCGCGGTGATGAAGCCTCCCTGCAGCGGAAAGCGCACCGATTCGGCCAGTCGCGCGCCGTTTTCATAAATGAGAGCGTGGCCGTCCCAGGCCAGGTCAGTCGTCGATTCGCCCGGGCCCGCGGCCGAGTAGAGATACCCCGCGACGCACTTCGCCGATTGCGAGGCGCAGAGCAGGCGGCGGTAATCGGCCTTGCCCACGGTGACGTCGCTCGCCGACAGGTTGGCGATGACGGTGGCCCCTGCCAGTGCGGCGTAGGTGCTCGGCGGCAGCGGGGCCCAGACGTCCTCGCAGATTTCGAGGCCCAGCACGAAGCCGGGCACGTTCTTCGCCTCGAACAGGAGCCGAGTGCCGAAGGGCACCGTCTGCCCGAGCAGACCGGATCGAGGTGGAGAGGGCCTGTGCCGCCGGGGCGAACTGCCGCTTCTCGTAGAACTCGCGGTAGTTCGGCAGGTAGCTCTTGGGCACGGCTCCCAGCAGCTGTCCGCGGCGCAGGACCACGGCGCAGTTGAACAGCCGGTCGTCCACCCGCAGCGGGAATGCCGACGGCGAGGGTGATTGCGATGTCCTTGCTGGCCTCGACCAGCGTCGCGAGGGCGTGGACCGAGCCGTCGAGCAGGGCGTCCTGCTGGAACAGGTCCTCGTTCGAATACGCGGAAATTCCCAGCTCCGGGAATACCACCAGGATCGCCTGATTTGATCGCCGCTTCGCGTGCAATCCGCACCATTTCGACGACGTTCGCGGCTGGAGAAGCCACTTCGACGCTGGGCGTGGCCACCGCGACCCGGACGAAGCCGTGGCGGTAAATCGAATGGAACGGCAGTTCCGTGAGCTGCGGTACTCGGGTGCGACGGGTTTCCAGGGTCGGTGGCATGCAGGGGTCTCGTCCGATCAGGCCGAAAGTGTCGGCTTCCGCATCGGAGCGGGCAAGTGCGTTTCCGTGACGCCGGTCACGTCCGGGTCGCGGCCTGCGTGGTTAGTGTTGCCAGCCACACTCAAGAGGATCCGTCGTGGCCAGCACCTTTTTCGACCGTGCGCGGGGCATGTTCCTGCGAGACGAGCCTGTCGCGGCTGACGAAGCCGGACATGCCCGTGGCGAAAAAAATGACGCAGACGTTTCATGCAGTCTCGCATCCAGGCAGGCCGCCATTGCTGCCGTGAAGCGCGCGCGCTGGAGGGCCAGCGCTTTCCTGTCGCGCGAGGCCCCGCCGCTGCCGCTCAAGAATTGCTCGAGCGAAAGCTGTACGTGCCTCTACCAGCACCATGATGACCGTCGCCGCCGGGCCCCGACGTGCGCGCGACATGGGTGTGGCGATAGACGGCTGGATCGAGACCGACCAGCGCGTCCAGAAAGGGCCGTGGCCGGCGCAAGGGCGACAAGCCGGGCTGACTCGGGCGGGCCGCGGCTCAGTCGCGCCGCGGACGCCATGACTGCATCGCTCACGAACGGATTCGTCCGCCGTTCGTCCCCGAACGTCGACATCGGCCCGTGGCCGGGAACGAAGCGCACGTCGTCACCGAGCTGTAAACAGCCGTTCACGTATCGAGCGGATCAGCGTGTCGTGGTCGCCGCCGGGAAAATCCGTGCGACCGATCGACCCGGCAAACAGCACGTCGCCCACGAAGGCGATCTTGTCCGCGACACAATGGAACGTGACGTGGCCCGGCGTGTGCCCCGGGCAGTGCTGCACGTCGAACTCGACGTCGCCCACCTTGACCTTGTCGCCCTGGTCGAGCCACTGGTCCGGCACGAAGCTTTCACAGTTGCCCGAAACCGAACAGGCGACCCTGCTCCGCGATGCCGTCGATCCAGAACTGGTCGCCCGGATGCGGGCCGATGATCGGCAGGCTCAGGTCGCGCGCGAGCTGCGCCGTGCCGCCCGCATGATCGATGTGGGCGTGGGTCAGCAGGATCTTCGTCAGTCTCACGCCGTGCTTGCTGGCCGCGGCGAGCACCTTCTCGAGATCACCACCCGGGTCGATCACCGCACCTTGCAGCGTGCGCGGGCACCAGACCAGCGAACAGTTCTGCGCAAACGGCGTCACGGGAATGACCACGGCCTGCACGTCAGTCGCTCCTGGGCGGTGCATCCGGCGTGCGGGCGTTGCGCTGCTGCGTACGCCGCCCATCAGCGCGATCCGCATGCCTTCCTCGACCGACAGCGACGTCGTTTCGACCAGTTCCCGCGGCAGGAAAATCGTGTAGCCGCCGACCATGTAACTCATGGGCAGGTAGACGGCGACCATGTCGTCGCCGGCCGGGGTCGAGCGACGCAGCATCTCGTCCGATTCGGCGGTGACGAAGCCGATGACCTTGCCCGGGCCGAACTGCACCAGCACGACGCGATGCAGGTCGCTGCCCTGTCCGGACGACGGGAAGAACCGCATGAAGTCGCGGATCGCCAGGTAAATCGTCTTTACGACCGGGATGCGCGCGAGCAACGCATCCGACATGCGCAGTGCGCGGCCGACGAAGTACGCGTTGACGGCGAGGCCGACGAAGTACAGCACCAGCAGTCCGATGAGCAGTCCGAGGCCCGGCCAGTAGTACGGCTCCGGGACGAGCAGCTTGATGACCCTGGAGAACAAGCGCTCGGCGGTGACCGCGAGCCAGTAGACGACGTACACGGTGAGGCCCAGCGGCAGGATCGCCACGAGCCCTTTCAACACCGTATTCCAGATCTTGCGCATGGTGTTCCTGCTGTCGACGGGCAGGGAGTATGCAGAGCGTCGCCGCGCGCCGCCACCGCATCGCTTATGATTCACGGGCCCACGAAATCGAGTTCGATGCGCTCCATCCTGCCCCGCCTGCTGTTGTCCTGCCTGCTGACCGCCGCGCTGCTCGATGCGCCGGGCGTCGCCGTCGCGCGCGACCGCGACTACCTGCCGCCGGAAGTGGAGCAGGCCATGAAGCGGCAGAAGGTGCCGGGCACCAGCCTCAGCGTGTTCGTGCGCGAAGTCGGTCGCGACGAGCCCCTGGTCAGTTTCAACTCGACCGTGCCGCGCAACCCGGCGTCGACGATGAAAGTCGTCACGACGTACTCCGCGCTCGAGACGCTCGGGCCGGCCTACACTTGGCGGACCCGCGCGTACGCCACCGGCCCGATTCGCGACCAGGTGCTTGAAGGCAACCTCGTGCTGGTCGGCGGCGGCGATCCGTTCATGGTGCAGGAGCGCTGGTGGGCCTTCGTGGGCGGCCTGCGCCAGGCCGGCCTCGTCCGCATTGCGGGCGACGTCGTCATCGACAACAGCTTTTTCGCCGCGCAAGGCGACGACCGTGGCGCGTTCGACGACCGTCCCTACCGCACCTACAACGTGCTGCCCGACGCATTGCTGGTGAATTTCCAGACGGTCACGATCAACGCCGTACCTGATGCGGCCACGGGTTCCGTGCGCGTCAGTGCCAATCCCTGGCCGTCGAACCTGGCGCTCGACAACAACGTCCGCCTCGATGCGGGCGCGTGCAAGCGCGGTGCCGGCGGCATCGTGGTCGCGATGCCCGAAGGTCCGACCGGCAACCGCATCGAACTCGGAGGCCGCTACGCGGCGGGGTGCGGGCAGTTTTCGGTGCCGCGTGCCGTCATGAAGGCGCCCGACTATGCGTACGGCCTGTTCCGCTCGTTCTGGCAGCAGTCGGGCGGGACGATCGGCGGCGGCATGCGCCTCGGTGCGCTGCCGGCGGATGCGAAGCTGCTGTACACGCATGAGTCGCTGACGCTGGCCGAGGTGATCCGGCTGGTCAACAAGTACTCGAGCAACTCGATGGCGCGCGCGCTGTTCCTGACGATGGGGGCCGAGCGCTACCCGGGTCGGCCAGCGACGACCGCCGCCGGTCGCGATGCGGTCATGGCGTTCCTGGCACAGCATGGCATCGCGACACCGGACCTCGTGCTCGAGAACGGGTCGGGGCTCTCCCGCAACGAACGCATCAGTGCCGCGACGATGGCCGAGGTGTTGCTGGCCGCCTATCGCAGCCAGTACATGCCCGAGTTCGCCGCGTCGCTGCCGCTGTCCGCCACCGACGGCACCCTCAAGCGCCGGTTCAAGGCGCCCGAAATGCAGGGCCGGTTGCGCATGAAGACCGGGTCGCTCGACGAGGTCTCGGCGCTGGCGGGTTTCGTCAATGCCGCGAGCGGGCGGACCTTCGTCGCGGTCGTCATCCTCAATCACCCCACGGCCGCGCAAGGTCCCGGCGAGGCGATCCAGGCGGCCCTCGTGCAGTGGGTTTTCGGGCAGTAAACGACCGGTCTCATCCTTTGGTCGAATGACGGGCGGGGCGTCGCCGGACCGCCGCTATACTCGGCCACAGTAGACCGGGGAGCAGGGATCCACCGATCATGGCTTACGATAGCAACAACATCTTCGCGCGCATCCTGCGTGGCGAGATTTCGTCGCACCAGGTCTTCGAGGACGAGCACACGCTCGCCTTCATGGACGTGATGCCGCAGGCGGAAGGCCACACGCTGGTGATCCCGAAGGCGCCGGCCGAGAATATCCTCGACCTGCCGCCAGACGCGCTCGCCGCAACGATCCTGACCACCCAACGGGTGGCGAAAGCCGTCAAGACAGGCGTTCGACGCGCCGGGCATCCTGATAGCGCAGTTGAACGGCAGCGCGGCCGGCCAATCCGTCTTCCACATTCATTTCCACGTCGTGCCGCGCCACGAGGGTCTCGACCTTCGGTTCCACGCGCGCGACATGGCTGATCACAAGGTACTCGCGGAACACGCTGCACGCGTGCGCGCCGCGCTCGATTGACGGTGAACGTGTCCCGGCCACTGTCCGGGCGCAGGGGAGACTGACGATGCACAAGCAGTTGTACGAAGTGCCGGCGACGTTCGCGGCCAAGGCCCGCTTCCGCAGGGACGACTACGAGCAGGCCTATGCCGAATCGATCAGCGACCCGGAAGGCTTCTGGGCCCGCATGGGCAAGCGCATCGACTGGGTGCAGCCGTACACCAAGGTGAAGGACGTCAGTTTCAACGCGAAAGACTTCCACATCCGCTGGTACTACGACGGCAAGCTGAACGTCTCGTACAACTGCCTCGACCGACACCTGGCCACGCGCGGCGACAAGACCGCGTTCATCTTCGAAGGGGACGACCCCGAAGTCTCGCAGCACGTCACTTACCGCGAGCTCTACCATCGCGTCTGCAAGCTGGCGAATGCGCTGAAAGGCCTTGGGGTGCAGAAGGGCGATCGCGTCACGATCTACCTGCCGATGATTCCCGAGGCCGCCGTCGCGATGCTCGCGTGCGCGCGCATCGGCGCGATCCATTCCGTGGTTTTCGGCGGCTTCTCGCCCGATTCGCTCGCTGGTCGAATCGCGGACTGCGCATCCACCGTCGTGATCACCGCGGACGAGGGCATGCGCGGCGGCAAGAAGGTGCCGCTCAAGGCGAACGTGGACCAGGCGCTATCGGCGCCGGGCACCGAGACGGTTCAGCACGTGCTGGTCGTCAAGCGCACGGGATCGACGGTCGCGATGTATCGCCGCGACCAGTGGTACGAGCAACTCGTTGATGCGCAGGCCGACGAATGCGAGCCGGTCGCGGTCGATGCCGAAGACCCGCTGTTCATCCTGTATACGTCGGGCTCCACCGGCAAGCCGAAGGGCGTGCTGCACACCAGCGGCGGCTACCTCGTCTACGCTGCGCTCACGCACGAAGCCGTGTTCGATCTGCGCGAGGACGACGTGTACTGGTGCACGGCCGACGTCGGCTGGGTCACGGGTCACAGTTACGTCGTCTACGGGCCGCTGGCCAACGGCGCGACGTCGCTGATGTTCGAGGGTGTGCCGAGTCATCCGGGTCCGGACCGCTTCTGGCAGGTCTGCGACAAGCACAAGGTCACGATCTTCTACACCGCGCCGACTGCGCTGCGCGCGTTGATGCGTGAAGGCGACGCGCCGGTAAAAAAGCACTCGCGTTCCACGCTGCGCCTGCTCGGGACTGTCGGCGAGCCGATCAATCCCGAAGCCTGGGAGTGGTATCACCGCGTGGTCGGCGACGGGCGCTGCCCGATCGTCGACACCTGGTGGCAGACCGAGACCGGCGGCATCCTGATCAGTCCGTTGCCGGGTGCGATCGACCAGAAGCCGGGCTCGGCGACGAAGCCGTTCTTCGGCGTGCAGCCGGGCCTCGTCGACAACGACGGCGCACCGCTCGAGGGCGCGAACGAAGGCAATCTGGTGCTCAACGACAGCTGGCCGGGCCAGATGCGTACGGTGTTCGGCGATCACCAGCGCTTCATCGACACGTACTTCCGTACGTTTCCGGGCCGCTACTTCACCGGTGACGGTGCGAAGCGCGATGCCGACGGTTACTACTGGATCACGGGTCGCGTCGACGACGTGCTGAACGTGGCGGGTCATCGACTCGGCACCGCCGAGATCGAGAGTGCGCTGGTGGCCCACTCGAAGGTGGCCGAAGCGGCTGTCGTCGGTTGTCCGCACGACATCAAGGGGCAAGGCATCTACGCCTACGTCACGCTGGTGCACGATGCCGAGCCGACGGAGGAACTGCGCAAGGAACTGCGCGAGTGGGTGCGGCGCGAGATTGGCCCGATCGCGACGCCGGACTACATCCAGTGGGCGCCGGGGCTGCCGAAGACGCGCTCGGGCAAGATCATGCGGCGCATCCTGCGCAAGATCGCGGCCAACGAGCACGAGGCACTCGGGGACATTTCGACGCTGGCGGATCCTGGCGTGGTCGCGCAGCTCGTCGACAACCGGATGGTGCGTGGATAGCGCGCATCGATTCGCGGTGCGTCGCGGCTAAGTTGCGCGGCGACGTGGGCAGTCCCCTGCAGTCTCGGGGGACACGCCGTAAATACGTCCCTGTAGGCTCGCGCGCGACGTCCATGTCGCGCGACGGTCCCCCGAGACTGCAGGGGACTGCCCACGCCGCCGCGAGACAGATTCAGCAGCGGTTCGCGGTCACCTTTCGTCGCGATGCGGGGCTGGGTCGCTCCACCGTTTGCTTCGTCTCGTCGCGGCCAATCCCGACCGCTGTCGCTTTGACTAATTGCGCTGGGCGTTCCCGAAGCGTTCCGTTGAATCTCAAATGCATCAACCGAACTTGCGGCGACAGCGTGATCGGCTTCCGTGCCGCAGTGCGGACCGTCGCGCGACATGGACGTCGCGCGCGAGCCTACAGGGACGCATTTACGGCGTGTCCGCCCTGCGGCAACGGAAGCCGGTCGCGCTGTCGCAAGCACCTTCTTGCTTCGAGATCTGCGCGAAGCGAGCTGTCGCCCAGGCAAGGCGAAGGTCAACCGATCAGGTACGCGAAGAGAAAGATACCGAGCATCGTGAACACGAGCGCGAGCTTGGCCAGCGTGCCGAACAGCAGACCCATCCACGTGGCGAGCCCCGCCTGCGTGGCCTTGCGCCACTCGCCGTGCGACAACATTTCGCCGGTCACCGCACCGACGAACGGGCCGAAGATGAGGCCGGGAATGCCAAGGAAGATGCCGCCCACGGCGCCGAGCGCAGCGCCCACGACGGCAAGCCTCGACGCCCCGACGCGTTTCGCGCCCAGTGCGGTCGCGGCGAAATCGATCGCGAACGAGGCGACGGTCAGCACGCCGAGCAACGTCAGCGTGAACCAGCCGACGCGCTGAAAGTCGTCGGCCCACGCCGCCACCACCAGCCCGCCGAACACGAGCGGTACACCCGGCAACGCCGGCAGCACGGCACCCGCCAGTCCGCCGAGCACCATGAGCACGGCGAGGCCCCACATCCACACGCTGTTCCCTTCCATGGGTCAATCATGCACATTGCCGGCGCGTTAGTCACAGGGACGCCCGTCGTTTGAGCTGTTCACTGCCCGCCACCCCGATCCTCGACGCGCTGCCGGCCCTCCGGTCGGCGTTGCGTGCGCATCGCAATGCGGTGCTGGTGGCGCCCCCAGGCGCGGGCAAGAGCACGGTCGTCCCGCTCGCTTTGCTGGACGAGCCCTGGCTCGGCGCCGGCCAGCGCATCGTCATGCTGCAGCCGCGCCGGATCGCCGCGCGCGCAGTTGCACGGCGATTGGCCCAGATTGCAGGCTCCGAGCCGGGACAGCTCGTCGGCTACCGCACGCGGCTCGAAACGCGTGTCAGTGCCGCGACTCGAATCGAAGTGGTCACCGAGGGCATTCTCGCGCGCCGGCTGCAGAACGATCCTGCGCTCGAGGACGTCGGCTGCGTGATCTTCGATGAGTTCCACGAGCGCAACCTGCAGTCGGACCTGGGCCTTGCGCTCGCACTCGATGCGCAGCACCACCTGCGCGACGACCTGCGGCTGCTCGTCATGTCGGCCACGCTGGACGGTGCCGCGGTGGCAGCGGTGCTCGGCGATGCAGGCTCCGTGCGATCGGAAGGACGGGCGTTCGACGTCACCACCCAGTACTCGGCTCCGGCGCCCGTCGGCGTGAACCGCTGGCCCGAACCCATCGAGCAGCGCGCCGCTCGCGTCGTCCTGCGTGCGCTGGAGTCCGATCCGGGCGACGTGCTGGTCTTCCTGCCGGGGGCCGCGGAGATCCGGCGCTGTTGCGATGCCATCGCCGCCGGGGCGGGCGATCCGTCGCTGCAGGTATTGCCGCTGTACGGCGATCTCGACGCCGCGACACAGGACGCGGCGCTGCGTCCCGCGACTGCGGGGCGCCGCAAAGTCGTGGTCGCGACAAATCTTGCTGAAACGAGCCTCACCATCGAAGGCGTGCGCATCGTCGTCGATGCCGGCCTCGAGCGCCGGCAACGCTTCGACCCCAGCAGCGGGATGAGTCGCCTCGAAACCGTTGCGATTTCCCGCGCTTCAGCCGATCAGCGTCGCGGCCGGGCGGGACGCACGGCTCCCGGCGTGTGCTATCGGCTGTGGTCCGAGTCGGCGCAGGTTGCGCTGTCGGCGCAGTCCACCCCGGAAATCCTCGAGGCCGACCTCGCGCCGCTCGCGCTGGAGCTCGCGTGCTGGGGTGCGAGTGATCCGCACTCCCTGGCCTGGCTCGATCCGCCGCCGCTCGCGACGATGACCCAGGCCGGAGAACTGTTGCAGCGGCTCGAAGCGATCGACGAGCGCGGGCAGGCCACCCCGATCGGGCGCCGCATGGCCAGTCTCGGCACGCACCCGCGTCTCGCCCACATGATCGAACGCAGTGCGGCGCTGGGCCTTGCCGACCTGGCCTGCGACATCGCGGGCCTCGTCAGTGAGCGCGATCCGCTGCGTGCACAGGGCATGGCACGTGACCCTGACCTGCGACATCGCGTCGATGTCCTGCGCGGCGCTCCGGCACCCGCGGGCTTCGCGGTTGATGGCCGGGCCTTGCAGCAAGTGCGACGCTCGAGTGAATTGCTTGCCCGGCGCGTCAGCCGCGACCTTTCGACCCGCAACCCGGATCAGGCGCCGCTCGCGCGCGATGAGGCCGTTGGGGTATTGCTGGCGTTCGCCTACCCCGATCGGATCGGCATGGCACGAGGCGGCGAGGGCGGACGCTACCTGTTGAGCCTGGGTCGCGGCGCGGTCCTGCCGGGTCCGTCGGCACTTGCCCGCAGTGAATTCATCGTCGCCGCCGAGATCGATGCCGGTGAACGCGAAGCGAAACTGTACCTTGCGGCACCGCTCGACCGCGCGCTGCTGGAGCGGCATTTCGGCTCGCTCATCAAGGTGCAGGACGAAGTGGCCTGGGACCCCCGGACGGGCGCCGTGATTGCGCGTCGGGTGCAGCGCCTGGGTGCGCTGGTGCTCGAAGAACGTCCATTGCGCGCTGGAGTCGAAGCCGATACCCGCGCAGCGATGCTCGCCGGCATCCGCGAACTCGGACTCGACTGCTTGCCGTGGACCAGGGATCTGCAGCAGTGGCGGGCACGGGTCACGTTGATCCGCAACAGCGCGACGACGCCGGAGCAGGCGGCCGAATGGCCCGAGGTGTCTGACGCCGCCTTGCTCGCAACGCTCGAAGTCTGGCTGGCGCCGTGGCTTGACGGCGTGACTCGCCGCGACCACCTCGCGCGTGTCGATCTGCGCGGTGCGCTGCACGGCCTGCTCGACTGGAACGCGCAGCGTCGCCTCGAAGAATGGGCCCCGACGCACCTGACGGTGCCGAGTGGTTCGCGGATTGCCGTGGACTATTCCGGCGCGGCGCCGTCACTGGCCGTGAGGTTGCAGGAAGTGTTCGGCTGGATGGAGTCGCCGCGTCTCGCCGGCGGCCGCGTGCCGGTGACGCTCGAACTGCTCTCGCCGGCGCGACGCCCGGTGCAGGTGACGCGCGACCTGGCGAGCTTCTGGGCCCGCGGCTACGTCGAAGTGAAGAAAGAGCTGAAGGGTCGCTATCCGAAGCACTACTGGCCGGACGATCCGTATGCGGCGACGCCGACGCGCAAGGTGCGGCCTCCCAGTGAGTGAGGTCGGGCAATGAACCACGGTCGCGGACGATGCCGCACGCTGATGCAGCTCATGGTGCTGCTGGCGATGGCGTTACTGGTCACGGCGTGTGCGCCGTTTCGACCGGGCATGCCAGCGGAACCCGCGGCCAGTGAGTCGTCATCGACCTCGCCACCGGGTACGGGGACCGTGATTGCACGACAGGCGCTGGCACAGGTGGGCGCCGCTTACCGTTACGGCGGTGCGGATCCCGCTCGCGGCTTCGACTGCAGCGGCCTCGTCAGTTACGTGCATGCACGCGAAGGCATCGGCGTGCCGCGCACGGCAGCGGCGCAGTTCGCCGCCGCACGCAAGGTCGATCCGGATTCGTTGCGCGCGGGCGACCTGGTCTTTTTCCGCCTCGTCCCGGGCAGTCGGGAAGTGACACACGTCGGCATCTATACGGGGCAGCGCCGCTTCGTGCACGCGCCGCAGTCGGGCAGGAACGTGGGTGAGGCGAGCCTGGACGAGCCGTATTATCGCGAGCGCTTCGCCGGTGCGGGACGGCTGTACCCGGACGGACCGGGTGACGTTCCGCGCCTCAAACCGCCGTCGCGATGAGGTCGTCGCGGCTTCAGGCGTAGTGCGCGCGACATTCGGTCTCGCGTCCGCGCACGACCCGCTTGCCGGCGAGCGCTCCGTGAGTCTCGGTGACCACGGTGTGCTGACCCTCGGAGTTCTCCGAGTCGTAGTGGAAGATCCGCACCCAGTCCCGGGTCCGCTTCAGCTGGTGCGCCTGGGCCGTATTCGAGAACAGTGCGGTGAACTGCCAGCCATCGCGTTCCGCGTGCAACACTGGCAACCACGCTTCCTGCGAGGGGTTGAATCGTATCGGCGCGATGGTCGGCAGCGTGTCGGCGGTCGCCTGCTCGCGGTACAGGCGATCGATGGCCAGCAGTGCTCCGACAGAGGGCACGGGGCCAAGGGCGGCGGACGGCGGGGTGCCGAAGTCACGACCGCGAACGAGCATCGCGTGCAGGTTGGCACGGATCGCTGCGGCGCGACGCGGCCCGACACCCGGCACATTCTCCAGCCTGCCGTCATGCGCGGCGAGTTCGAGCCCTTCCAGCGTGTCGAGGTGCAGCTCTTCGTGAATGCGCTCCGCGAGGCGGTGCCCGAGTCCAGGCACTACGGTGAACAAGGCGACGGGATCACACGTGCCGCGCAGACGTTCGAGCTGCGACCAGTGACCGGTGCGGACCATTTCGACGATCGCGGTGGCGATGCCGCGCCCGACGTGCGGCAGGCGATCGAGGCCTTCGACGCCTTCGCGATCGACGAGCGCCACGACCTCGGCGGCGGGCAAGCGCCTGATCGTGTCGGCGGCCTTGCGATACGCCGCCACCCGATAGGGATTGGCCCCCTGCGCGTGCAACAGGTCCGCGGCTTCACGCAGGCGGTCGGAAAATTCGAGCGCATGCGAGCCGGATACTGGCGAAGCGCCGGTCGTTACCGTGGCTTCAGCCTCTGCTGCCGTGATTCGTTCCATCTCCCGATCGTCGCGCCCACCGGGGCGACCCTGGATAACGAACTGAATGCTCGCGCCTTATGCCACCCCCGACCATTCGGGTTTTACGAGACGCGCGCCAAACCGACTATGATTCGCTGGACCGATTCCGGGAACGCAGGGGAACAGATTCATGCGCGCAGCACTGCGCTGGCTGGGCCGCACGGCAAGCTCGACACTGACAGCGTTGTTGCTGGTCGGCTTCGGGTTTTACCTGCATTTCCTGTGGGCCGGGCCCGAACTGAAGCCCTGGCACCGCGCGCGTCTCACCACCGAATTCACCGCGTCCGACTACTCCGCAGGGCGCATCACGACACTTGCGCAATACCGCGCGCGCGAGCGGCTGCTTCTGGACCAAGTCCGGGCTGAAATTGCAGGGCAACTGGGAGACACCGACCGGTCGCCATACAACCGGTTCTATCCTGGCAGTCGCAGCGATCCGAACGTCTGGGCGTTCAACTGGAACCGCACCTACATCCTGCAACCTGCAGGCGAACCCATCGGCGGCGTGCTGTTGCTGCATGGCCTGACCGATTCGCCGTACAGCTTGCGCAGTTTCGGTCGCGCGCTGGCCGCGCGCGGGTATCGGGTCGTAGGCCTGCGCTTACCGGGGCACGGTACCGCGCCATCGGGGTTGGTGACGTTCAAGGCGGCCGACCTCGAAGCGGCGACGCAGCTTGCGATGCGTGACCTGCGCGCCTCCCTGGGTGCAGCGAAGCCGATCCACGTGATCGGGTATTCCAACGGCGCCGCGCTGGCCGTCAGCTACGCGCTCGACGCGACGACGGACCTCACCTTGCCGCGACCCGCGGGGCTGGTGCTGATCTCGCCCGCGATCGGCATCACCCGGCTCGCGGCCATCGGCCGCATCCGCACGGGCCTGTCTGACCTGCAGGGCTTCGGACGCGCCGCGTGGCAGCTCATCGCACTGGAAGTCGACCCGTACAAGTACCAGTCGTTCAGCTTCAACGCGGCCGGCGTAACGCAGCAGTTCACCAGCCGCCTCACGCGTCGCCTGGCTGCGAGCTCGAGCCAGGGCCCGCTGCGCGGCATGCCGCCGATCCTGGCCTTTGTTTCCACCGTCGATTCCACCGTGCAAGCGTCTGCCGTCATCGATTCGCTGCTCAGCCGGCTCGCGCCCGACGGTCACGAACTCGTGCTGTTCGACGTCAATCGATTGTCGATCGTGCAACCGATGCTGATCGCCGATCCCGCACCCCTCACGCGTCGGTTGCTGGCACAGGCCAGGCGCCCGTTCGCACTGACATTGATCAGCAACGCCTCGACGGACACGCTGCAGGTGCTGGAGCGGCGGTCACCCGCGCTCGGAGCGCCGACGACGGAAAGACCGCTGAACCTTGCCTGGCCCCGCAACGTCTTTTCGTTGTCGCACGTGGCGTTGCCGTTTCCGCCCGACGATCCGCTGTATGGCTACGCGGCCTCGGCGACGGACCGTCACATCCAATTGGGCAGGCTCGAGATCCGCGGCGAGAACGGCGTGCTGAATGTCCCTAACTGGATGCTGACCCGCCAGCGCAGCAACCCGTTTCATTCCTACGTCGTCGAGCGGATCGCTGCCTTCACGGCGGACACGCCTTAAAGCACAGGGGACCGACCATGGCCGCAACGCCCGCCACCGCCAGTTCATCGACCAGCCACCCTGCAGCGACGTCACCGTCGCCACCGGTCAAGCCGCCGCGCCGCAGCTTCAAGTCGTTCTTCTGGAGCAGCCTGGTCGGCGCACTGGTCCTGATTGGCCTCTATACGCTGTTCATGCTGTGGTGGAGCTACTCCGAAGGCGAGCGTGCCGGAGTGCTGCAGAAGTTCTCGAAGCGCGGCTGGATCTGCAAGACGTATGAAGGGGAACTCGCGCAATACGTCGTGGGCGGCGTCGCGCCGCAGATCTGGTATTTCAGCGTGCGTGACCCGGCCGTCGCCGAGCAATTGCACAAGGCAGTCGGGCAGCAGCTGCGGATTCACTACAGGGAGCACCGTGGCCTGCCGACCACGTGTTTCGGCGAAACCGGCTACTTTGCGGACCGGTTCGAGCTGATCAGTGCGCCGCAGCCGGTCACGCCGTCGTCGGGACTCAGTGTCCAGCCGGCGGCTGCACCTGCACCGCCTGCTGCGTCACCGCCTGCGCAACCCTGACGCTCAGTTGGCGGGGTGACGGTGGGCCGCGGCTCGCGACTCCGCGGGCGCCGCCTCGGGCTCGTACTCCTCGAAGTCGAGGCAGACGGTCCGGCCGCCGAACTCCGTCAGCGCGAACTTGGCCGGGACCGGACCACCGTGAAAACGCGCGGCCAGTTCGCGCACGCAGCACGCTTCCACCGGCAGCCCCTCGATGTCGTCGCTGAGTTGCAGCCGCTGGTTCAGCATCCCGGGACACATCTGCGCCACCGCGGCCGGGATCTCCCAGCGATTGCGCGCCTGCACGATCGGCACCGGTCGCTGCAACGACTGGCAACGCGGGCAGTGCGGGTCGCGCCGGATCTCGAACGACGAACCCTGGCCTAGCGTGGCGTCGAGCGTGGCGCGACGTGCCACCGCGCCGTGCGACCCGGCAGCAATGCGCGCGACCAAGGCAGCGGCCAATGCTCCTGCGACGCTGGCCGTGGCAATCCGGGTGGCGGGGGTCGCTGGTGCTGCATCCACCGAGAGCTTGAGCGTGGCGATGGGCAGCGGCACGCGAGTGCGCGCCGCTTCGCATTCGAAACAGGCGGACTCGGTCAGCGCACCGAAAGGATAGGCGCCGACGATCGCGAGCGAGCCTTCCGTCCAGGCCTGGACCAGGTTGACGTTGGCGACCAGGCACTTGTGATTCATGCGCAGCCGGGCCGCGTGTTCGTCGATGGTGCAGGCGGCGAAGTCATAGGTTTGCAGGCGGGCCAGCGTGAGCGTGTCCCAGAAGTCGCCGTCGTGCACGGTGTAACGGTTGCGCAAGGGATCGGCAGCGTGACGATCGCGCTCGAACACGTCGATGCGTCCGACGCCCATCAGGCCGAGATTACGGATGAGTTCTGAGCCGATTCGGCCCGCACCCACGACCGCGATGGTCAGGCCGTCCAGTGGCAATTTGTGGTTCGGTTCGGTCGCCATACTGTCTTTGGGTTCAGGCGAAATGCCGCGTGCAATCAGGGGACTTCTTCCACCTTGACCCAGGCTGTGTACTGCGTCAATTCCGACCGGCTGCCTCGGGTGACCAGTCCGGTGTGTGAGCCCGCCGCGCTGTCGACAGTGCCGCCCAGCGGGATCCATTCGCCGAGCCTGCCCGTCACCGTCGTAGTCAGGTTGCCCGTGGTCACGGGGGCCTGCGAGCCATCGCCTGTAAGTCGTTGCTGACGCGGCGAAATCTGGAGCGTCACACGGTCTCCCGTGACGCGCGGCGTGGCGTAGAACCCCGTCTGGACGGCACGGAACTCGGTCGATTGCGAGACGACGGGCGGGTGGAACCCGCCTCCCGAGACGGTCGTGGACGTGAACGGCTGCGACTGCCCGACAGCGACGTAGGTCTCGTTGCCTTCGAGTGCACGCACGCTCGAGACGTTGTGCACGCCGTCGCTCGCTGTGCCATTGCGAATGACGACCTGGCCGCCGGCGTCGGGTGCGGGCGGCCGATTGACACCCACCTGCACGTCACCCGAACCGAGGGTGCCGGAGCCGCGCACCGACGTGCCGCGGCCCTGAGTATTCATGCCCTGGCCGACGGTGATCAGCAGCTGGCGTGGCGCACGGTCGAGGCTCGCGACGACTTCGCGCAGCTGCTGGAGGGTCGCCCTATCCGTGCGTACGAACAGCACGGCGCCGGAACCAGTGATCGCCGAGCCCTGCGGCAGCAGCGGCAGCAGGATCGGCAACAGGTCTTCCGCCATGCGGTAGTGCAACGGGATCGTTTCGAGTGAATCCGCGTGGACGACCCGGATTGCCCCCTGAATCGCGCCCAGCAGTCCGGCACACAGTGCGAGAGACATGATTGCACGTCGCAGTGCGCGTCTCATGCGAGTGCCCGTTCGATGGTCGAGACGAGCAGGTCCATGCCTGCGGGTTCCTGGTCGTGGCGGCAGACGAAGCGCTGGTCGCGCCCGAGCTTGTAATAGCGGAACGGACCGCGATCGAGCGCGGCCACGGCGGCATCGGGCAGCCGAGCGAACAACATGTTGATCTCGACCTGGCCGAGCAACTCGACGCCGCGGATCGACAGCAGCCGCTGCGCGAGACCGGCGGCGTTCGCATTGGCTTGCTGCGCACGCTCGAGCCAGCGGTCATCGGCGAGGTACCGGTCGAGCTGGGCCGACAGGAAACGCGCCTTCGACACGACCTGGCCGCCGCGCTTCATCAGGAATGGCATCCGTGCGGCGATTGCGGGATCGAACACGAGCACGGCCTCGGCGTTCATGGCGCCATTCTTGGTCGCACCGAACGACACGACATCGATGCCATTGCGCCAGGTCATTGCTGCCGGAGTGCAGCCGAGCGCGGCGATGGCATTGGCGAAGCGTGCGCCGTCGAGATGCACCAGCAGGCCGTGGCGATGCGCCACCGCGCTCAGGTCGCGCAGTTCGGCGAGCGAATACAGCGTGCCGAAATCGGTCGGCTGCGTGATGTTGAGGGCGAACGGCTGCACGCGCGTCGGGTTGCCGCGGCCGGCGAGCGCCAACGCCGCTTCCAGTGCGGCCGCTTGCAGCTTGTACCCCGGGCCGGTGAGTCCCACGAGCTTCGCGCCTGTGAAATGCTCGGGTGCACCGCATTCGTAGACATTGATGTGCGCCGTCTCGTGGCAGTAGATCGCGCCGTACGGATTGGCGAGGCAGGCGAGCGCGACGCAATTCGCGCCCGTGCCGGTTGCCAGCGGAAACGCCGTTAATCCTTCATGTTCGAACGCACCGCGAAACCGCATGGTCATGGCCCGCGTGAAATCGTCGTCGCCGTACGGGGCGGCCGCGCCAGAGTTCGCAGCCACCATGGCTTCGAGCAGTTCAGGCGCGACGCCACCGACGTTGTCGCTGCGGAAATCGTAGACTTCGACGCTCATGGGGACGCGTGAGTTGAGTGGTGACCATGCACATCCTACTTGAGACGGAGCGGCTGCGGCTGCGCCGATTCGTTGCGGCGGACGCCGACCTGCTGGTGGCGCTCGATGCGGACCCGGAGGTGATGCGCTACATCACTTACGGCAAGCCGACGCCGCGCGCGGCCGTGCTGTACGCGATCACGCGGCCTGAGTGGGTCGCGCTTGCGCCGTGAGGAATTTCTCGCAGTTCGTGCGACCGGCGTCCTTCTCCGGCAGCTTGCGACAGATTTCACTCGTGCGTGCGCGCAGGGTGTCGATCACCTTCGCCGCTGCGCCGGTCTGGCCCCATTCCAGCAGCTTCGTGTCGAGCTGCTCGAGCCGCATGCGCGTGCGCTGGTAGAACGCGTCGGGCGAGCCGTCGAGCTCGCCGAGCACCGAGAGACCAGCACGCTCGATGCCCTGCACGTCTTCGGGCGTCATCTCGAGCATGCCCACCAGGTAGTTGTAGCCCCACTGGAAGCGAGTGGCCGGTCCCTTCGCGCCGGCGTACGCGCGAGCAAGCCAGTCCACCGCTTCCTGCTTACGGCCCGCCTTCCTGGCGAGGTCGGCGAGGTCGAGCATGAAGTAGTAGGGCGAGCTCGACTTTTCGAGTTCCGCGGTGAGCAGCGTGTTGGCCTCGGCTTCGAGGCCGGCTTCCCAGTACAGGTTGGCGGCTGCGTTGATAGCCGCCTGGCGCGGATAACCCGCCGGCGTGACGGCATCGACGTGCGCAACTGCCTGCCGTGCCTCGTCGAGCAGGGCAGGTGACAGCGGTGCATCCGGCGCGTCGAGCCTGGCGAGCAGCACGCGCGCGCGAACGCGCAGCAGTTCCTCTGACGCTGACAGCGGTTGGGCAGCGCTGCCGAGCTGGCTGAGCGCATCGCGCCAGGCTCGCGTCAGCTGTGTGCGTTCCGGCGTGCCGTCACTCGACAGGACGCCAATTGCGTCCCTGGCTCCGTACAGCAGGTTGTCGACGTTCGCCGCCTGGACCGCAGGCGATGACAGCAGCGCCAGCAGCTTGCCGCGCGCATCGGCGCGCTCGAGGCCATCAAGCGCTGGCTTCCCGGATTCCGCGGCCGCGGCAGCGGCGGCGAGGTAGTCGAAGAAAAACCGCGCGCATTCGGCCGGCAGTTCGGCAGGGCAGCGACGCGCCAGCGCGCGGAACGTCGCCAGTTCCTGGTCGGTCGGCAGCACGTGGCCGTTGTCGGTGCCCCACGAGTAATACGCCAGCAGTCTCCAGTCGTTCGCCGTGACGGTGCCGCCGCTGCGCGCGGCGGCGAGGATCTCGCTGACGGGGCGCGCATCGGCGAGCGCGACATCGAGGATCCTGGCATAGCGCGCAACGTCGACGCCGCCCGGCAGCCGCGTGATCTCCGTCCCGTCCGGCTTGAACAGGATCATCGTCGGGTAGCCGACCACGCCGAAGCGCTCGCCGTCCTTCTGCGCACTGGGCGTGTCGCCGTCGAGGTAGACGGGCACGAACAGGCGTGAGCGTTCCTGGAACTCGCGCTTGCTGAAGATCGTCGTCTTGATCTGCGCACAGGGCGGGCACCACTCGGCGCCCCAATACAGGAACACCGGCTTGTTGGCGGCCTTGGCCGCGGCAAACGCCGCGTCGACGTCGCCGCCGAACCACTCGATGCCGGGCGGCAGGTGGCTGGCGCCCGCGGCTGCGTGGGCGACATCGGCTGTCTGCGATGCCGACTGGGGCGCCGGCGGGGGCGGTGGTTCGTCCTTACGGCGGTCGCAGCCGGCCAGCAGGAGTGCGGTGACGGCGGTGATGCAGGCGACGGATTGCAGCTTCATTGCAGGGATTTCACGCAGGTGCGGCCAGGTTCAAGACGCGCAGGATACGCCGTCGCGGCCCGCGACGAAATCACGCGTCCCGCTCAAGCACGATGTCACCGCCGCGCACGACCATGCTGCAGGGATTGAAGCCGATCCAGTAACCGAGCTCGTCCGGCGTATCGATCGACCACGCCGCGAAGTCTGCACGGAAGCCCGGTGCAATCTGGCCATGGCGATGCCCCAGTCCCAAGGCGCGGGCGGCGTTGCGCGTAACGCCGTCGAGCACTTCGACGCTCGTCATGCCGAACAGGCGGCGAGCCATGTTCATCGCTGTCTGCAGCGATGCGCCCGGCGCCGAACCCGGGTTCGCGTCGCTCGCGACGGCCATCGGCACGCCGTGCGTGCGGAACAGGTCGATCGGTGGCAAGCGCGGATCCGCGAGGACGTAGTACGCGACGGGCAGCAGCACGGCGACGGTGCCTGCCCGCGCCAGTTCGATCGCATCCTCCTCGACTGCGTATTCGAGGTGATCGCAGGCGAGCGCGCCGTGCCGGGCGGCCATGCGGCTGCCGCCGATGTTGCTGATCTGCTCGGCATGCAGTCGCACCGGCCAACCGTGCGACTTCGCTGCAATGAAGAGCCGGTCGCACTGCGTCGCGCTGAACGCAATGTTCTCGCAATACGCATCCACCATGTCGACCAGCCGCTGCTGCCTCTCCGGCGCAAGCGGGAGAGCGTGGGGGTGAGAAGTCGATTCCTGCGCAAAGCGCGGCAGCCAGTCGCGGCAGATCAGGTCGATGTAATCGTCCTCGCGGCCCTTGAACTCGGGGGGCGTCGCATGCGCCGCGAGCAACGAGGTCACGACGGTCACCGGCAACTGCTGCTCCAGCGCGCGGGCTGCGAGCAGCATTCGACGCTCAGCAGCGAAGTCGAGCCCGTAGCCTGACTTGATCTCGACCGTCGTCACGCCTTCCTGCAGCAGGGCACGCAATCGCGGCCGGCTGCGCTGCACGAGCTCGTCGATGTCCGCCGCACGCGTCGCGCGCACCGTGTTCAGAATGCCGCCGCCTTCACGTGCGATATCGGCGTAACTCGTGCCAGCGGTGCGGCGCGCGAATTCCGCGGCACGCTGGCCGCCGAACACGAGGTGCGTGTGGCAGTCGATCAGGCCCGGCGTCACCCAGCGGCCGGCCAGTTCGATCGTCCGATCAGGTGCGAGGCCGGCGGGCAAGTCACTGGCTGCGCCGACCCACGTGATCGTGTCGCCTTCGGTGACGATCGCGCCGTCCGCGACGACGCGGCGACGGTCGTCGCAGGTGAGCAGGGAGAGGTGATGCCAGAGACTGCGCAAGGGGGAAGGGGAGGAAGGGGAGGAAGGGGAGGAAGGGGAGGTGAAGGGGAGGAAGGTGAGGAAGGGGAGGAAGGGGTTAGGGGTTAGTCGGAAGGCGCGCCAATGCTGGGACAACGGTGCCTTCAATCGAGGACGAAGTGCCTTCAATCCAGAAACGGGAGGTTGAGGCCGTTTTCGCGGGCACAATCGACCGCGATGTCGTAACCCGCGTCCGCGTGCCGCATCACGCCGGTCGCGGGATCATTCCAGAGCACCCGCTCGATGCGTCGCGCGGCGGCATCGGTGCCATCGCAGCAGATCACGACCCCCGAGTGCTGCGAGTAGCCGATGCCCACGCCACCGCCGTGGTGGATCGACACCCACGTCGCGCCGCTCGCCGTATTCAGCAGCGCGTTGAGCAGCGGCCAGTCGGCGACGGCATCGGAGCCATCCTTCATCGCTTCGGTTTCGCGGTTCGGGCTCGCGACGGAACCGGAGTCGAGGTGATCGCGCCCGATCACGATCGGCGCCTTGAGTTCGCCGCGCTTCACCATCTCGTTGAACGCGAGGCCGAGCCGATGACGCTGGCCGAGTCCGACCCAGCAGATGCGCGCAGGCAGGCCCTGGAACTGGATGCGCTCACGCGCCATGTCGAGCCAGCGGTGCAGGTGCGGATCGTCGGGGATCATCTGCTTCACCTTCGCGTCGGTGCGGTGGATGTCCTCGGGATCGCCGGAAAGCGCAGCCCAGCGGAACGGGCCGATGCCGCGGCAGAACAGCGGCCGCACGTACGCGGGCACGAAGCCCGGGAAATCGAACGCGTTGCTGACGCCCTCGTCGAAGGCGACCTGCCGGATGTTGTTGCCATAATCGAAGGTCGGGATGCCGAGCTTCTGAAAATCGAGCATCGCCTGCACGTGCTTCGCCATCGACTTGCGCGCCGCGCTTTCGACCAAAGCAGGGTCGCTGGCGCGCAGCTTGTCCCACTGCTCGACGGTCCAGCCTTCCGGCAGGTAACCATTGATCGGATCGTGCGCGGACGTCTGGTCCGTCACCGCGTCCGGGCGCACCTCGCGCCGTAACATCTCGGGCAACAGCTCGGCCGCGTTGCCGAGCAATCCGACGGAGATTGCCTTGCCTGCGTGGCCCGCACGCTCGATCAGCTCGAGTGCCTCGTCCAGTGTGTCGACGCCGACGTCGAGATAACGCGTCTCGAGCCGCTTGCTGATTCGGTCACGACGGCACTCGATCGCGAGCATCGAGGCGCCTGCCATCGTCGCCGCGAGCGGTTGCGCGCCACCCATGCCACCGAGGCCCGCGGTGAGAATCCACTTGCCGGTCAGGTTGCCGCCGTAATGCTGGCGGCCCATCTCGACGAAGGTCTCGTACGTGCCCTGCACGATGCCCTGGCTGCCGATGTAGATCCAGGAGCCGGCCGTCATCTGGCCGTACATCATGAGCCCCTTGCGATCGAGTTCGTTGAAGTGGTCCCAGGTGGCCCAACGGCCGACGAGGTTCGAGTTCGCGATCAGGACGCGCGGTGCATCCGCGTGCGTGCGGAACACGCCGACCGGCTTGCCCGACTGCACCAGCAGCGTCTCGTCGTCGCCGAGTTCGCGCAGGCAGCGCACGATGCGGTCATAGCACTCCCAGTCGCGTGCGGCGCGGCCGATGCCGCCGTACACGACCAGCTCGTCCGGGCGTTCTGCGACGTCCGGATCGAGGTTGTTCATGAGCATGCGCAATGGCGCTTCGGTGAGCCAGCTGCGGGCGGTGAGATCCGTGCCGCGGGCAGCGCGGATCGGACCTCGCTGCGACCGGTAGCGGTTTGAGTCGTTCATGCGCGCCTTATAGCATCCCTGCCACGGTTGGATTCAGGCTCGGCGTGTCCAGCCAGCACAGGCGGCAGGCGTCCGGAAGATCAGCCCACCACGCGCTCGACCTCGCGTTCGACGAGGTCGGCAATGCTGCGGCTCTCGTCGAGGAGGTGCGCGATCTCGGCGCCGGCGCGTGCGACGAATTCGGGGTCCTTGATCGATTTCAGGTTGATGCGCGCGTTGTAGGCCGCACCTTTCACCCCCGCGAGGGCGACCAGGGCGCCGACTCCGGCGTCGGTAATCATGACGTCGTTGCCGCAGCGCGCGGCCAGCAGGCACAGTTCCAGTGCCGCGCGGCACTGCCGGGCAGTCTGCATCGGGACCTCGGTGGCGTGCAGGTAGCCGGACTGGAGCGCCTGGCTGCGCGCTGACTTCTGGTCCGGCGTGTCCTTCGGCATGCGCAGGGCGTCCATGACGCCGTTGAACGCCTGCGTGTCCGCGTCGACCGCGGCCAGCAGCAGATCCTTGACGTCTTGCGCCCTGGCGGCAAGCCCGTCCAGTTCCTCGTAGCGGCCGGCAAACTCGGCCTTGCCGGCCGTGAGGTTCGCGACCATCGCGGCCAGCGCCGCGCCGATCGAGCCCGCCAGCGCGGCGATCGAGCCACCGCCCGGAGCTGGCGTGTCGCGCGAGACCTCGTCGACGAACTCGCCGACTGTCTTGCGGACCAGGTCACCGGCGGGGCGCGGCAGGCCCAGTACCTTCTTCTCGGTTTCGAATGGCGCGACGTCGCGCAGGCCCATGGCCTGCACCGCGGTTTCGATCACGTCGCCCACGGGGAGCCCGGTGGACTTGTGCATGCGACGCAGGTAGTAGCGGCCGGACTCCAGCATGGCGTCGAACGGGACCACGCCGACGATCTCGGAACCGGTGACGGCAATGCCGCGCAACGCGGCCTCCTCCCGAGCGGCCTCCAGGACCGCATGGGCCGGCGTCACCTTGAAATCGGTCAGGTTGATGGAGATCTGCGCGCGACGGAACTTGTCGACCACCCAGCCGACCGCCTTGACGTGCGAGAAGCGGCCGTCCGCGTACACGGGCTTGCCCGCGACTGCTGCATCTGCCGGGTAGCCGAGTGCAGCGTAGCGGGCGGCCAGGTCCCTGCCGTGGGCGTCGCTGTAATGCGCCGCGAGCGCATCCCATGACTTCGCGACATGATCGCAGGCGCCGCAGGGGAAGCGGTCCGTGCCGAACACCACCGTCTCGCCCTTGTAGTAGAAAGGTGCGACGTTGCCGCTGCGCTTGTGGCGGCCGCGTTCGCGCAGGTCGTAGGCGATGTCGTCCGCGTACCGCTTGTCGGTGGTTGCAAGGTTGACGTTGTAGGCGATCAGGAACTCGCGCGCGCCGATGATGTAGGCCCCGGTCAGCGGATTGTGCCTGGCCGGGCCAAAATCGGGCCTCCAGTCCGGCTGCGCCAGCCTGCTTGCCAGTCCCTCGTACTCGCCGGCCCGCACTGCGGCAAGGTTGCTGCGGGACGGACTCGTTGCGGCGTGCTCGTACAGGTACACCGGGATGCCGAGGTCGCCGATGCGGCGGCCGCATTCCCTTGCCAGCGCCACGCAGTCGGCCAGGGTGACACCGGCGACAGGCACGAAGGGGCAGACGTCCATTGCGCCCATACGCGCGTGGCTGCCGTGATGTTTCGTCATGTCGATGGTTTCGGCGGCGCGCTTGCCAGCGCGGAAGGCCGCCTCGACCACCGCCTCCGGCGAACCGACGAAGGTGATCACCGTGCGGTTGGTGTCTTCGCCCGGATCGACGTCGAGCAGCGTCACGCCGCGGACAGCCTCGATTTCCGCCGCGATGCTGCGGATCACCGCGGCATCGCGCCCTTCGGAAAAATTGGGCACGCATTCCACCAGTTTGCTCATGGCCGGCTCCGCAACGCTTGTGACGTCAAAGGGTACTGACAAGTTGACTCTTTGCACACGGCCGCGTCGTACAGCACGTCGGGTGGCGTGGAGCGTTGCGGACCGGCACAGCGGCCGACTCGCGTGGAATCCGTACGGGATATCATCGCGGCCGTCACTGGAGCCGTCCGATCCCGCTCGTGAACCTGATCCTGTTCTATTACCTGGCACTGTCGCCGTGGCCGCGTGAGGTCCGCTGGATCGGCCCTGGGAGCAGCCCGGGCGACGGACAAGGCGACGCCAAATTCTGATACCGTTGCCCGACATCCGCCGCGATTCGCGCGGCACGAACACACCTCGAGGACGCAGACATGGCCGGCCCGAACGCACCCGATCCCCGCATGGACGTCAACGACCTCTATCGCGAGGACACCTATTCCGATCGCAAGGTCGGCACGATCCGCGTGATGACGCCGGTGAAGTCCGATGGCTCGACCGATCCGGCACGCGCGTCCCTCTACGTCGGGCAAGCGCAGATCATGACGCCGGCCGGGGTCTTGCCGCTGTCGTTCGAAATTCCAGCCACCAACCTGGCCGAGGCCTGCGCAGGCTTCGCCGACGGCGCCAAGATCGCTTTCGACGAAACGATGCAGGAACTGCAGGAGATGCGCCGGCAACAGGCGTCGTCGATCGTGATTCCAGATGCCGGCGCCGCGGCCGCGCTGGGCCAGGGCGCCGCGCCTCGTGGAAAGATCCAGTTCCCCTAGAGGAAAGTGACTAGGGGTTAGGGGTTAGGGGTTAGTCAGAGGGCCGGCGCTGCCGGCCTTCTTGTTTCCGGATCACGTCCCGCCACGCGGCCGTAGGTCCATTTCCCTATCAATTAACCACTATTCGGTTGCCCGTATTACGTAATCAGATCAGTTGGTTACGTCAAAAGTGAGAGCCAGTTCTGCTGCATAGCAGCAAAACAGGATTAGGATCGCTCCAGTCGATGACGGAGGAGACGATCATGGCAATGACCTGGATGGAGACGTTCGAGCTGCTCGGCCTCGACCTGCTGGCCCTGCTGCTGGTGGCGCTGGTGGTGCTCGACGTCCTGGAACACGCGATGCATTCGGCTTGGACGACGGTGCGGTCGCGTCGGCCCAGTCCAGCCAGGGCGGCAGCCGCCCGGCGCCTGAGCATCGGCGGTATCAAGCACGTCTGACACGGCCAGCCCTTGCGGGCAGGCCGCGCGACCGTTACAAGGCGTGCCTCACGCAGAAAAACGAGAGCGCAGTCATGGCAGGTCGATTCGCGCGCAGTCTGGCGCTGGCCAGGGCGTCCTGGTCCGTCGTCCAGGCAGACAAGGAACTCCTCTGGCTCCCCGTCTTCTCGGTCCTCGCCCTGCTGCTGTTGCTTGGCAGCTTCGTTGCGCCAGCAGTGGCACTGGGTGTCTTCGGCCCTGCGGCTGCGGCAGGTGAACCGAACACTGCCGTCGCGCTCGGCGGTTTCGTCTTCTACGTCCTCGCGTATTTCGTCGCGATTTTCTTCAATACCGCACTGGTCGGTGCCGCGCTGATCCGCATGGACGGCGGCAATCCGACGCTGCGCGACGGTCTCGCGATCGCGTGGTCGCGGGTGGGTCGCATCTTCGGTTACGCCCTGATCGCCGCCACGGTCGGCCTGGTGTTGCGGGCCATCGAGGAGCGCATCGGCTGGGTCGGCCAGATCGTCATCAGGCTGGTCGGTGTCGCCTGGACGCTGGCGACGTTCCTGGTCGTGCCGGTGCTGGTCGTGCGCGACGTCGGACCGATCGACGCGGTCAAGGAGAGCGCCGCGCTGCTGCGCGAGACGTGGGGCGAGAACCTGATCGGCACCGTCGGCCTGGGGTTAGCCTTTGCCGCGGCGTACCTCGTCGTGCTCGCGGCGGGCGGCGGCTTGATCCTGCTTGCCGTCAATGCCGGACTGCCGGTCATCAGTATCGTCACGCTGGTGCTGGCGGTCATCGCCCTCGTCGTGCTGTCGGCGCTGCAGGCGACGATGCAGGGCGTCTATGCCGCTGCCCTGTATCGCCACGCGACGGAGCCGGGTCGTTCGATCGCAGGTTTCTCACCTGAACTGATGGCCGCGTCGTTCAAGCCCAAGGCTTGAGGCCGCGCCGGCTCAATGACCGAGCGCCGCGATGCAGTCGGCCAGGGATTCCCGTGAATAGTCGGTAAATTTTCCTGCACGCGACTTGCGCTGCCGCCATTCCCAAGGCGCTACCCGGTCGGCCGGTGGCAGGCGCCACAGTCCGCGGCCAAGGTCGCGAGCGGCTTTTTCGTACGCGCAGTACGCGGGTTCGTCGGCATAGCGACGGTAAGTCCAGGCATTTCCGGACTTGATCATCGCCGCATTGACGTCCAACCCGTCGAGCCAGACGCGGGCGACGAGCCGGTCGTAGCGGTCCTGCTCGAACGGTTCCACCTCGACCGCCTTGCCGAAGATGAGTTGCGACAGCGCGGCCTTGGCCGCCTTGCCGTTGGGCTGCGCCGATTCCGGCGCATCGATCGCGTGGAAGCGGACGCGGATCATCCCGGACTCGAGGCGGACGTCGGCCGTGTCGCCGTCGATCACGCCGACGACGGTGCCACGCAGGACGGGACGGTCGGATGCGATGGCCGCCACTCCCGTCGCCAGCAGCAGCGTGAGCCAGGCGAAGGTTCGCAGTGTGCGCATCGCTGCATTCTGCCTGCGTGCCGCGCGAATCTGCCGGTACTGCGGCCAAAATCGAGACGGCAGCGTGACGTGGGCTCGCTAGCGTGGGGACATCGGGCCAGGACGGCTCAAGGCGGCCCAAGTCGGCCCGTGAGGAAGCTCGCATGGACAGTTCCCCTGTTGCCATCACGATCTGTTGCCCAATCCAGATGCGCGGATCGCGGCCATTGCGGAGCGCCGGGCTCATCCTGCTGTGCCTGGGGCTGTTTGCCGCGCCGAGCGGTGCGTTCGCGCGCACCGCCCCCGTCAAGACCTGCAGCCACACCGCGTCGCGCCAGGTCTACGCGCCGCGTGGATTCGGCGGCTACGCCTGTCGCGACGATCGCTGCTCGTCGCACAAGGCCGGCTTCGACTGGGCCGAGCGCAACGGGATTGCCGACGCTCGCGCCTGCGCATCGCGGCACGATTCGGCGTTCGTCGAGGGCTGCCGTGCGTTCGCGGAGGAGGCAGTCACCGCCGAACAGGCCGGCTTCGAGTGGGCACGCGACAACGAGATCGAAGACACCTGCGACTGCGCCGGCGCCGGGGCAGGTTTCGACGCAGGCTGTGCGGCCTACATCAACGGGTTTGCGCCGTGACGGTGGGACGAGCGGTGCCTGGGGTGCGACGAACCGTTACCGGGGCAGAGTCCGTCCCGCTAAGCTCCCGCGGTGACTCTCGACGACCTCCGCCGCAACCGCAACCTGCTCTTCTGGGCCCTGCACACGCTCGGATGGAGCGCGTACCTCATCACCCAGTACCTGGGTGCGTTGCTGTATGAAAAGCCGACGTCCTACATCAAGGTCGTGCTCGCGGCGGCTGCCGGCGGCTTCCTGCTCTCGGCGCCACTGCGCTACCTCTTTCGCTGGCTCTGGGGGCAACGGTTCGCCGTGGTCGCCCCGGCCGTGTTGTTCTCGGCCTGGGGCGTCGCGCTCTGCTGGCGCGTCATCATCAATTCGTCGTACGTGCACTGGGTCGATACCGAATCGATGGCCGGCGAGCCGTGGTACGGCATCTTCGCCGGCACCCTCAGTTCGACCTACCTGCTGCTGTGCTGGTCGGGCCTGTACTTCGGCATCAAGTACTACGAGGCGCTGCAGGAGCAGCGTGAATCGATGCTGCGTGCTGCGGCCCTCGCCCAGGAAGCCCAGGTGAAGATGCTGCGGTACCAGCTGAACCCGCATTTCCTGTTCAACACGCTGAATGCCATCTCGACGCTGATCCTCGACAACCAGGGCAAGATCGCGAACCAGGCGGTCGGGCGCCTGTCGGACTTCCTGCGCTACACGCTCGACCAGGACCCGATGAAAAAGGTCACGCTGCGGCAGGAACTCGACGCCCTCAACCTGTACCTCGGCATCGAGCAACTGCGGTTCGGGGATCGCCTCAAGCTCGACTTCGACATCGACGACAGCGTGACGCAGGCGCTCGTGCCGTCGCTCGTGCTGCAGCCGCTGGTCGAGAATTCGCTGAAGTACGCCGTCGCGCCCCGGGAAGAGGGCGGCCGGCTCCGCATCGAGGCGCGCGAGGAGCAGGGCCGGCTGAAACTCGTCGTGCAGGACGACGGCCCCGGCTTGCCGGTGGGCGTTGAACTCGGGGCCGGTCGTGGCGTAGGTTTCCGCAATACGCGCGAGCGGCTCGCTGTCCTGTACGGGGACCAGCAGAAGCTCGCCGTGCGTTTTTCCAGGCCGGGACTCCGGCTCGAAATCACGATGCCATTCGAACGGGCGACGCAACCGACATGACCATCCGCACCCTGATCGTCGACGACGAACCGCTGGCGCGCCGAGGCCTCGAGCTGCGCCTCAAGGATGCAGCCGACATTGTCATCGTGCGCCAGTGCGCCAACGGCCGCGAGGCGATCGCCGCCATTGCCGAGGAAGCGCCGGACCTCATGTTCCTCGACATCCAGATGCCGGGGCTGTCGGGGCTGGAGGTGGTTGCGCAGGTGCCGCAGGAAAGCATGCCGATGGTCGTGTTCGTGACGGCGTTCGACCGTTACGCGATCAATGCGTTCGAAGCGCACGCGCTCGACTACCTGCTGAAGCCGGTCGACGACACGCGACTGGCCGCCGCCCTCGATCGTGTTCGCGCGCAGTGGCAGCAGCAGCAGGCGATCGCCCAGCGCGAACAGTTGATGGCCCTGCTGGCGGACGTCAAGGGTAATGGCGAGCTCTCGCCGGAAGGTGCAGTCACGACGGCCGCCGCGGGTGCGGCGGACGAGCGCCGCTACGCGCGGATGCTGCCGATCCGGTCGGGTCGCGAGACGATTCGCCTCGACGTAACGACGATCGACTGGATCGATGCCGCGGGTGACTACATGTGCCTGCACGCGGACGGCCAGACGCACGTGCTGCGCGCCACGATGAAGGAACTCGAGGACATGCTCGACCCGCTGGTGTTCCAACGCGTGCACCGCTCAACGATCGTCAACCTGGCGCGCGTGCGCTCGCTGCGACCGCACCTGAACGGCGAATGTTTCCTCAAGCTGCAGTCGGGGCAGGAAGTGAAGTTGAGCCGCAGTTTCCGCGACAAGGTGGAGCTGCTGCTCGACCGATCCGGCGTCGCGCCACACTCGAATCGCGCCTGAGCGCGGACTGTTGCGGCCGCGTGGCGCCGTGCTAAGCGGAAATACCCAGATCGCTAGGTGACGTTGGCAGCGGGGCCGCCCGACATTTCGGTGCACGTCACAAAGTCGAAGAAACGATCCGCGTTATCCTTGCGGCAGAGGCACGCGGACCATGAGACCCGAAGAACCCGTAGCGCGGATCATGACCGAGACGGTGGTCGTGATCGAAATCGACCGCCCCGTCAGCGAAGCGCTGGATTGCTTCCTGCAGTACCCGATCCATCACCTGCCCGTGGTCCGCGACCACCGCCTGGTGGGCATGCTGAGTTCGGCCGACCTGATCAAGCTGGAGTACTTCGCGCCCCGCGGGTCGGGCGACCGCGCAGCGTTCCTCGATGGACGATTCCACATCAAGCAGATCATGCGGGCGCCGGTCACGAGTAGCCGGGCTTCCACCAGCGTCGACGAAGTGGCGAACCTGATCATCGAGTCCGGTGTGCACGCGATGCCGATCGTCGACAACGACGAAGTGGTCATCGGCATCGTGACGACGACGGACATCATCCGTTCGCTGCTGCACGGGCCTCCCCGCCGCGGCGCCATCGACGCAGAACGCGCCCCCGACCCGCCGTCGAAGGAGGACTCGCCTGAGGGCCGCGTCTTCCGTCGCAAGCCGACGGACCAGGAGTACGGCATCGCCCTGAGTACGGCGGAGCTTCTGCACGTCGAAGGCCGCGATCCTAAGTTCCTCGGCAAGGCGCTGCTCTACCTCGACCAGCGCCGCGCATACCTCGAACAGGTGCTGGCCCGCGCCGACCGGTTCCTGGTGGCCGGGCAGGACGAGCACAACCATGCCCAGCTGCTGAAATCGGTCTTCGCGGCCAAGCGCGTGGACGAGCACGCGGCCGGAACGGAGCGCGTGCCCTTCCCGCTCGAGTGACCGGCTGAATTGCTACAACTGGGCTGCCAGCCGCGATCCCTGGTCGATCGCGCGCTTGGCGTCGAGTTCGGCGGCCACGTCCGCGCCGCCGATCCTGTGCACGGTCACACCCGCGTTCTGTAGCGGTTCGTACAACTCGCACAGCGGCTCCTGGCCCGCGCAAAGCACGACGTTGTCGACCGCGAGCAGCGTGGGCTGGGTGCGTCCCTCACCGTAGCTCACGTGCAATCCGCGCTCGTCGATGCTTTCGTAGTTCACGCCACCGATCATCTCCACCCGCTTCATGCGCAGCGCCGCGCGGTGGATCCAGCCGGTGGTCTTGCCGAGACCCTTGCCGAGCGGCGTCGACTTGCGCTGCAGCAGGTAGACCTGGCGGTCGGGAGGTGCCGCGGCGGGCGTGGCCAGGCCGCTGCGCGCGACGGCCGGATCGGTCACGCCCCATTCACGCTGCCACTCGGCGAGATCGAGTGCGCTCGAGTGCCGTGCCGAGACCAGGTACTCCGCGACGTCGAAGCCGATGCCGCCTGCGCCGATGACGGCCACGCGCGGGCCGCAGACGTGACGGCCCAGCAGCACGTCGGCATACCCGAGCACCCGGCCCGAGTTGCGGTGCTCCTCGGCGCCGGGAAGGTCGGGATTGCGCGGCGTCACCCCGGTCGCGAGCACGACTTCGTCATAGCCGCTATCGCGCAACAGCGGGACGTCGGCGCGCACGCCGAGCTGGACGTTGACGCCCGTGACCTGCAGTCGTCGCCGGAAATAGCGCAGCGTCTCGGCGAACTCTTCCTTGCCGGGCACGCGGCGGGCGAGGTTGAACTGGCCGCCGATTTCCAAGGCGGAATCGAACAGGTCGACCTGGTGGCCGCGTTCGGCGAGCACGGTGGCGCACGCGAGTCCGGCCGGACCCGCGCCGACGACTGCGAACCTGCGCGGTCTCTGCGTCGGCTCGTACCGCAGTTCCGTTTCGTGGCCGGCGCGCGGGTTGACCAGGCACGAAGCAATCTTGCGCTGGAAGACGTGGTCGAGGCAGGCCTGGTTGCAGGCGATGCAGGTGTTGATCTCGTCCGCGCGTCCTGCGGCCGCCTTGTTGACGAAGTCCGGGTCCGCCAGCAGCGGACGCGCCATCGACACCATGTCGGCATCGCCGTCCGCGAGAATCCGTTCGGCAACTTCGGGCGCATTGATGCGATTGGTCGCGCACAACGGGATGCCGACCTGTCCTTTCAGCTTGCGCGTCACCCACGCGAACGCCGCACGCGGCACCGACGTTGCGATCGTCGGCACGCGGGCCTCGTGCCAGCCGATGCCGGTGTTGATGATCGTGGCGCCGGCGCGTTCGATGGCCTGCGCCAACTGCACGACCTCGTTCCAGTCGCTGCCCTCGGGCACGAGGTCCAGCATCGAGAGCCGGTAGACGAGGATGAAGTCCCTGCCCACCGCCTCGCGCGTGCGCGCGACGATCTCGACCGGCAACCGGATCCGGTTCTCGAAGCTGCCGCCCCAGTCGTCGGTGCGCCGGTTGGTGTGCGCCGCGATGAACTGGTTGATGAAGTAGCCCTCGGATCCCATGATCTCGACACCGTCGTACCCGGCCTCGCGAGCAAGCGAGGCACAGCGAACGAAAGCGCGGATCTGTCGCTCGATGCCGCGCTCGCTCAAGGCCCGCGGAGTGAACGGCGAGATCGGCGACTTCAAGCGCGAAGGCGCGACGGCCAGCGGGTGATAGCCGTACCGCCCCGTGTGCAGGATCTGCAGCGCGATGTGACCACCTTCGGCATGCACGGCAGCCGTGATCGGGCGGTGGCGCGTGGCGGCGGCACGCGTCGTGAGGCGACCGGAGAAGGGGGCGGCCCAGCCCTCGAGGTTCGGCGCAAAGCCGCCGGTCACGATCAGGCCGACGCCGCCACGCGCGCGTTCCGCAAAATAGGCCTCGAGGCGCGTGAATTTCTTCGGGTCGTCCTCGAGTCCCGTATGCATCGAGCCCATCAGGACGCGATTGCGCAGTTGCACGAAGCCGAGGTCGAGGGGAGCGAGCAGGTGCGGGTAGGGCGGGTTCATGAACCGCAGCTTAAGTTGCCGCGCTGCTCCGTGGTACTGTCCCGGCATCGTCCCGGGGAGGCCCCTCGATGCAGTGTCCGAAGTGCGGGTCCGTGCTGAACCCGTTTGCAGCAGGGTTTGCCGCCACGATCCATCGCTGCGAGAACTGCCACGGCATTGCCTGCAACGACGACGCGCTCGCGGACTTGCAGCGGCAGTGGTTCCTGTGGCCGAAGCACGATCCGCGCGACATCGACCCCGGCGCGGCGCGCGAAGGCCGGCGCTGGAACGAGAAGTCGGACGTCCCGTGCCCGGGCTGCGGCACGCAGATGCACACGATCCAGGCGCCGGGACAGCTGCACATCCGCCTGGACCGCTGTGCGCCCTGCCGGATGACGTTCTTCGACGCGGGCGAAATGACGGACCTGCGCTTCGATACGCTTGCCGATTCGCTGCGCGGAATGATGGCCAGACTGCGTGGCGGCTGAATCGCCGCCGGCTCAGGTCAGAGGATGAGCCGACCCAGGTAGTAGGCCAGCGCCGCCATGATTGCGGCGGCCGGCATCGTCACGATCCAGGCGATTACGATGTTGCCTGCCAGGCCCCAGCGCACGGCCCGCACGCGCTGCGCTGAACCCACGCCGACGATGGCACCCGTGATCGTGTGCGTCGTCGATACCGGGATGCCTAAGCTCGACGCCATGAACAGCGTGATCGCACCGCCGGTTTCGGCCGCAAAGCCACCGACGGGACGCAGCTTGGTGATCTTCTGGCCCATCGTCTTCACGATGCGCCAGCCGCCGAACATCGTACCCATGGCGATGGCGATGTAGCAGCTCACGATGACCCAGCTGGGCGGCATCGCGGCGTCTGTCGAGGTGACGCCGGCGGATATCAGCAGCAGCCAGATGATGCCCATGGTCTTCTGCGCGTCGTTGCTGCCATGGCCGATGCTGTAGGCCGCGGACGAAACGAGTTGCAGGCGCCTGAACCAGCGGTCGACTTTTCTGGGCGCGGAGCGCAGACAGATCCACGAGACCGCCACCATGATCAGACCGCCGAGCAGCATGCCGAGCACCGGCGAGATGAAAATGAAGGAGACCGTGCGGACGATACCCTTCATCACCAGCGGATCAACGCCTGCCTTGGCAAGGGTGGCGCCGATCATGCCGCCGATCAGCGCGTGCGACGAGCTGGACGGGATGCCGTAGTACCAGGTGATCAGGTTCCAGATGATCGCGCCGATCAGTGCGCCGAAGATCACGTAGTGGTCGATGGCCAGGGGATCGACGATGCCCTTGCCGACGGTGGCCGCGACCTTGAGGTGAAAAATGAAGATCGCTACGAAATTGAAGAAGGCAGCCCAGGCCACTGCATAGTGCGGGCGCAGCACGCCGGTGGAGACCACGGTGGCGATCGAGTTTGCCGCGTCGTGGAAGCCGTTCATGAAGTCGAACGCGAGCGCCAGCGCGACGAGCAGCACCAGCGTCGCCAGCGGGATCGTGAGCTCGGACCCCATCAGACGTTTTCCACGATCACCGATTCGATGACGTTGGCCACGTCCTGGCACTTGTCGATGGCTTCCTCGAGGTACTCGTAGACGTTCTTGTGCTTGATCAGCTGTCGCACGTCCATTTCCTCGCGGAAGAGACGCGAGATCCCGTCACGGGACACCTTGTCCGCGTCGCTTTCGAGGTGGTCGATTTCCTCGGTCAGCGCGAGCGCCGTCTCGGCGTTGTCCATCGATTGCAGCAGCGCGACACCGGCCTGGACCTTGATCGAGCACCGCTGCAACAACTCAGCCAGCTCGAGTGAGGCGGGCGGCAGGCTCTGGATATCGAACAGGTGCATGGACTCCGCCGCGTCCTGCATCAGGTCGAGGATGTCGTCCATGCCGGAAATGAGCCGGTGGATGTCGTTGCGGTCGAACGGGGTGATGAACGTCGAATGCAGGACCGAGACGGTCTCGTGCGTGATCTTGTCGGCGGCACGTTCGATGTCGCCGATGCGCTGGATCAGTTCGGCACGGCGGACCGTGTCGCCGTAATGCTGGACCAGTTCGACGACCGCGTTGGCGCCCTCGACGATCAATGCGCCATGGCGGTCAAAAAGCGCGAAGAACCGCGTCTCCCGCGGCATCAGGGCGGATAACCACCGCATTTCGGACCCCCAGGCATCTCGGTTTCGTTGTTGGCGAAGTATCTGCGATCCGGACGGATCGTGGTAGCGTTACGAGGCCCGTAGTTTCCCCCCGGGCCCCCCTCGGTTCCCATGTCAAAGTCGCCCCACGACAGCATCCGCATTCGCGGGGCCCGGCAGAACAACCTGCGGGGCCTCGACCTGGACATCCCGCTGCGCCAGCTCGTCGTCGTGACGGGCGTGTCCGGTTCGGGCAAGTCCTCGCTCGTCTTCGACACGGTCTACGCCGAAGGCCAGCGCCGCTACGTCGAGACGTTCTCGCCGTATGCGCGGCAATTCCTCGACCGCATGGATAAGCCCCAGGTCGAGCGGATCGAGGGCATTCCGCCCGCGATCGCGATCGACCAGACCAATCCCGTGCGGACCTCGCGCTCGACCGTCGGCACGATGACCGAGCTGAACGACCACCTGAAGCTGTTGTATGCGCGCGCCGCGCAGTTGCATTGCCGCGGCTGCGGCGGTCCGGTTCGCCGCGACACACCCGATTCAATCCATGCGGCGCTGGTGCAACGTGTGCAGGCTGCGGGCGATCCGCGACTGCTCGTCACCTTCCCGGTGTCGGTGCCGGCGAGTTTCACCGCAGCGGAAGTGCTCAAGTTGCTCGAGCAGCAGGGCTATACCCGCGTCCACACGAGCGCTGCGCAGAAGCTCGAAATCGTCCAGGACCGGTTCCGGCTCGGCAGCGTCGATCGCGGCCGGGTCATCGACGCGTTCGAGGCTGCGCTGCGCGTCGGTCGCGGACGCGTAAACGTGCGCACCTCTCCCACTTCAGTGGGAGAGGTCGGCGGTACGCCGGGTGGGGGCTCCGGATCCTCACCCGCACTGCGTGCGACCTCTCCCGCGGACGGGAGAGGTGAAGAGAACACTGTCTGGCGCTTCTCGACCGACCTGCATTGCGCCGACTGCGACATCCACTACCGCGAGCCGGCGCCGAGCCTGTTCTCGTTCAATTCGCCGCTCGGCGCCTGCGAGACGTGTCGCGGGTTCGGCCGTGTGATCGGCATCGATTTCGGGCTCGTGATCCCGGACACGGCCAGGACGCTGCGCGGCGGCGCAATCAAGCCGTGGCAGACCGAATCGAACCGCGAGTGCCAGGATGACCTGCTGCGTTTCGCGAAGAAGCGGGGCATCCCGCTCGACACGCCGTGGCGCGACCTCAACGCAGCGCAGCAGCAGTGGGTGCTCGAAGGCGAAGGCCCGTGGGAGAAGAAGGTCTGGTACGGCGTACGCCGGTTCTTCCAGTGGCTCGAAACCCGGAGCTACAGGATGCACGTGCGCGTGCTGCTGTCGAAATACCGCAGCTACACGCCGTGTCACACCTGCAACGGCGCGCGGCTCAAGGAGGAGGCGTTGCTGTGGCGGCTCGCCGCGCGCGAGCAGGCCGGACCTGGCCTGAACATCCATGAGCTGATGTTGCTGCCGCTCGACCAGTGCCTGGCGTTCTTCGACCGCATCGCGTTGCCTGCACCGCTTGACGAGGCGACGGACCAGCTGCTCGGCGAGGTGCGCTCGCGGCTCGGCTTCCTGGTTCGCGTGGGCCTCGGGTACCTGACGCTCGACCGGCAGTCGCGCACGCTCTCCGGTGGCGAAGTGCAGCGCATCAACCTGACTACGGCGCTCGGCACGTCGCTGGTCAACACCTTGTTCGTGCTCGACGAGCCTTCGATCGGACTGCACCCGCGCGACATGCGCCGTGTGATCGAGGTGATGCGCCGCCTGCGCGACAACGGCAATTCGCTGCTGGTCGTCGAGCACGATCCACAGATCATGCTGACCGCCGACCGCGTCATCGACATGGGTCCTGGTCCGGGCGAGCACGGTGGCCAGATCGTGTTCGAAGGCACGCCCGCCGAACTCGCGGCGCGCTCCGATACCCTCACCGCGAAGTACCTGTCGGGTCGCTTCGATGCCGTGACGGCCGCGGGCAAACGCGTTGCGCCGGCACCGGGTTCGCCGGCGATCAGGATCCGCGGTGCGACGGAGCACAACCTCAAGCACCTCGACGTCGAGATTCCACTGCGACGACTGGTGTGCGTGACCGGTGTGTCCGGTTCGGGCAAGTCCACGCTGGTGCAGGACGTGCTCTACGCGAGCCTGCGCCGCGCGCACGGCAAGCCGACTGAAACACCGGGCGCGCACGCGGCGCTCGAAGGTGCCGACCTCGTCGATGACGTCGTGATGGTCGACCAGACGCAGATCGGCCGCACGACCCGTTCGAATCCGGCGAGTTACGTCGGCGCGTTCGACGCGATCCGCAAGCGTTTCGCCCGCGACACCGTTGCGGTCGAGCGCGGCTACACGCTCGGCACGTTCAGCTTCAATTCGGGCAATGGGCGTTGCCCGACCTGCGGCGGCAACGGCTTCGAGCACGTCGAGATGCAGTTCCTGTCGGATGTCTACCTGCGCTGTCCCGATTGCGACGGCAAGCGTTTCCGGCCGGAAATCCTCGAAGTAAGGATCCGTCGCAACGAGGGCAAGGCGCTCAGCATCGCCGACGTGCTGGAGATGACCGTTTCCGAAGCCGTGGTGTTCTTCGCCGATGACCGGGAAGTGCTCGACCGGCTCGAGCCGCTCGCCGCGGTCGGTCTCGACTACCTGCGACTCGGCCAGCCCGTGCCGACGCTGTCCGGCGGTGAAGCCCAGCGGTTGAAGCTCGCGGGCCACCTGGCCGACGTGAAGCCAGCCAGCCGCAAACTGGGGACGCTGTTCCTGTTCGACGAGCCGACCACGGGCCTGCACTTCGACGACGTCGCCAAGCTGCTCGGCGCGTTCAAGCGCCTGCTCGATGCAGGGCATTCGCTGCTCGTCATCGAGCATAACCTCGACGTGATCCGCGCGTCGGACTGGATCCTCGACCTCGGTCCCGAGGGTGGCGATGCCGGCGGGCGCTTGCTGGTGGCCGGCACACCCGAACAGGTGATGGCCGAGCCCGCATCGCACACCGGTCGCGCGCTGCTCGACTTCGACGCGGAGCGTGCCGCGGTCCTCGCGGCTGGCCGTGCATTGATCCCGGCGCTGTCATTGCCCGCGGTGGTGCGAGACGCCGTCGCCGACCGCGCCCGTGATTCGATCGTCGTGTACCGTGCACGCGAACACAACCTGCGGGACATCGAGGTCACCATTCCGCGCGACGGCATGACCGTGCTGACGGGCGTGTCCGGCTCCGGCAAATCCACGCTTGCCTTCGACATCATTTTTGCCGAGGGGCAGCGGCGTTACCTCGAGTCGCTCAACGCGTATGCGAGGCAATTCGTGCAGCCCGCGTCGCGACCGGACGTCGACGCTATCTTCGGCATTCCCCCGACGGTTGCCATCGAGCAGCGCACCAGCCGGGGCGGCCGCAAGAGCACGGTCGGCACGCTGACCGAAGTGCACCATTTCCTGCGCCTGCTGTACGTCAAGCTCGGCGTGCAGCATTGCCCCGACTGCCAGGTACCGATCGAGCCGCAGAGCGCCGATTCGATCGCCGCGCTGCTGCTGCGCGAGGCGAAGGGTCGCAAAATCGACCTGTTCGCGCCGCTGGTCGTGTCGCGCAAGGGTTACTACACCGACCTCGCAAAGTGGGCACTGGCAAAAGGCTACGAGGAATTGCGCGTCGACGGCGAGAGGCGACCGACCTCGAAGTGGCCCCGGCTCGATCGCTTTCGCGAGCACACCATCGAACTGCCCGTCGGTACTGTGAAAGTCGGGGTCGCGACGGAAGCGCCGCTGCGCGCCGCCCTCGGCCGCGCGCTCGAATTCGGCAAGGGCGTCGCCCACATCGTCGACAAGGGCTGCACGCGTGTCTTTTCGACGCGCCGGGCCTGCCCGTCCTGCGCGCGCAGTTTCGCCGAGCCCGATCCGCGCCTGTTCTCGTACAACTCCAAGCACGGCTGGTGTGAGGACTGCTTCGGCACTGGCCTGCAGATCAGCGGCTTCGACGAGGAGCAGTCCGGCGAGGAAGTGTGGTGGAACGACTGGTTCGAAGGTGAAGCCACGGCATGCGTGGCGTGCCAGGGCCAACGCCTCAATCCCGTCGCCCTCAACGTCACGTTCCAGGGCCAGTCGATCGCGGAGTTGTCGGCCCTGCCCGTCGAACAGGCGTTGTCGTTCTTCGCTGCGCTGCGGTTGCAGGGACGCGAGGCGGAGATCGCGCGCGACCTGCAGGCGGAAGCGAAATCGCGGCTGGCCTTCCTCAGCGACGTCGGCCTGGGCTACCTCTCGCTCGACCGTTCCGCGCCGACGCTGTCGGGCGGCGAGGCGCAGCGCATCCGGCTGGCCGCGCAGCTGGGATCGAACTTGCAGGGCGTGTGTTACGTGCTCGACGAACCGACGATCGGCTTGCATCCGCGTGACAATCGCATCCTGCTCGACTCGTTGCAGAGGCTTGCTGCCAAGGGCAACACGCTGCTGGTCGTCGAGCACGACGAGGAGACGATCCGCCGCGCCGATCACCTGCTCGACCTCGGCCCGGGTGCCGGCACACGCGGCGGCCACGTCGTGGGCGAGGGGACGGTCGACGACCTGATCCGCTCACCGTTGTCGCTGACCGGGCGTTTCCTGGCGCAACCGCTGCGCCACCCGCTCGTGCCGCGCCGTTCGGTGACACGCACCACGCCGAGCCTGGTCGTGCGCGGCGCGCAGTTGCACAACCTGCGCAGGACGAAGGGACGCTTTCCACTTGGCCGACTTTCGGTCGTCACCGGAGTCTCGGGTTCGGGCAAGTCCACGCTGGCCCGCGACGTGCTGCACGCGAACATGAGCGTGCGGACCGCGAAGCAAAGCCGGCGCAAGGTGCCGCAATGGGTCGGTTGCGAGCGCATCGACGGAATCGAGGCCATCGCGCGCGTGCTCGAAGTGGACCAGACACCGATCGGCAAGACGCCGCGGTCGTGCCCGGCCACGTATGTCGGCTTCTGGGACGACGTGCGCAAGCTGTTCGCCGGCACGACCGATGCGAAAGTTCGCGGCTATGGCCCGGGGCGGTTTTCGTTCAACACGGCCGGCGGTCGCTGCGAGGCCTGCGAAGGTCAGGGCGTGCAGACGATTGAGATGAGTTTCCTGCCGGACGTGAAGGTGCTTTGCGACGTCTGCGGCGGTCGCCGCTTCAACGCCGAGACGCTCGCCGTGACCTGGCGCGAGCGCAGCGTCGGCGACGTGCTCGCCATGAGCGTGGACGACGCGGTCGGTTTCTTCGCGGCCCATCCGAAAGTTCACCACGCGCTCACGCTGCTGCAGGACGTCGGCCTCGGCTACCTGACGCTCGGCCAGCCCAGTCCGACGCTTTCGGGTGGCGAGGCCCAGCGCATCAAGCTCGTCACCGAACTGGCGCGTCTGCGTCCCGGTCGCGAAGGTGCGGCGCAGACGCTGTACGTGCTCGACGAACCCACGGTGGGGCTGCACATGGCGGACGTCGAGAAGCTGATCCGCGTGCTGCATCGGCTGGTGGATGCGGGCAACACGGTCGTGGTCATCGAGCACAACCTCGACGTGATCGCGGAAGCCGACTGGATCGTCGACCTCGGCCCCGAGGGCGGAGCGGGTGGCGGGCGCGTTGTCGCCGAGGGCCCGCCCGAGCAACTGGCCGCGGCACCGCGCAAGTCGCATACGTCGCTGGTGCTGTCGGAATTCCTCGCCGAGCGTGGGCCGCGCTGACGAAACGCTCAACGGCCAAGAGGCGCCCGTCGCATGGATTTCAGGCCGGGACGCCGTAAACCCATCCATGGGGGCTCCGGCCGCGACGTCCATGTCGCGGACGGCCCGGCCTTGAAACCCATGCGACGGGCGCCTCTTGGCGCTAGCCGCGCTCGTACGCGCGCCGCACTTCCTCGGCCAGGATTGCGATGCCCGCGCGCACGCTCTCGGGCGGCTGCGCGTAGCTCAGGCGCAGGCACTCGTGCTGATGCGGGTCATCCTGCTCGACGCCCGGGAAGAAATGGTGCCCCGACAACACCAGCACGTCGCGCTGCTTCAGGCGCCGATACAGCTCGTCGCTCGAGATCGGCAAGCCTGGAAACCACAGCCACAGGAAGAACGCGCCTTCCGGCCGGTGAATTCGCAGCGGCAGGCCGGCGCAGGCTTCGCGCAAGGCCAGCACGGCCGCGGCACTGTGCGCCGCGTAATGCGGGCGCAGATGATCACGGCACAGACGAGTAAGTTCGCCGCTGCGCAACAACGGCTCGACGATAACCGGTCCCGTCGACGGTGGTGCGAGCGCGGCTGTCGCATTGAATGCGGTCAGCGCCTCGATGATCGACTCGTCCGCGACGATGATGCCGGTGCGTGCAGCGGGCAGCCCCAGCTTCGACAGGCTCAGGCACAGCACGACGTTGGGGTTCCACAGCGAATCGAGGTGTTCGTGCTGGATGCCAGGGAAGGGCAGGCCGTAGGCCGCGTCGATGATGAACGGCACCTCGTGCGCACGGGCCAGCGCATCGAGGCGTTGCAACTCGTCCAGTGTCAACACGTTGCCCGACGGATTGGTCGGGCGCGACACGCACAGCGCACCGATGTCGGCAGGCACGTCGAGCCGCTCGAAGTCCACGAAGTACTTGAAGTAGCCGTCATCGAGCTCGTGGATGCCGGCGGGCTGCGCGAGCAGCATTCCCGGCGTCAGGCCGACGTCGGCGTAACCGATGTACTCCGGAGCGAGCGGCAGCAGGATGCGCGAATGCCCGCCGTCGGTACGTTCGCCGGCGAACAGGTTGAACAGGAAGAAGAACGCCGACTGGCTGCCGCTGGTCAGCCCGACGTTGCCCGCCGTGACCGGCCAGCCGAATTCGTTGCGCAGTGACTGCGCCACCGCCTCGCGAAATCCGAGGTCACCTTCAGGTGCCGAGTAACTCGCGATGAAGCGGCCGAACTGCGCCGGGTCCGCCGCGATCTCCTGCAGTCGCCGTCGATACACGGCCTCGACCGGCGCGATGCGCGCCGGGTTGCCGCCACCGAGCATGCGGATGTCGACCTCGCCGCCACGCGCCAGGGCGGAACCGAGGTCCGCCATCAGCTCGAGCGCACCCGTGGGTCGCGCCATGCGCTCGCCAAATCGCGTCCCGAACGTCCTCATGTAGACTCGCCGCCTGCGTGAATTCGCGGCGCATGATACGACAGTCTCCATGGGCGGCATCCGGGCAATCATCTTCGATCTCGACAACACCCTCTGGGACGTGTGGCCGGTCATCGTGCGCGCTGAGCACGCGATGCATGACCTCCTGGCGCAGCACTATCCGCGGGTGACCGAACGACACGACCTGCGGTCGATGCGCGACGTGCGCGCCCGCATGGCGCTCGACCACCCGGCGATGCGGCACGACTTCACCTGGCTGCGGCTCGAGGCCCTGCGCCACCACGCGCGCGAAGCCGCGTACCCCGAATCGATGGCTGACCATGCCTTCGAGGCGTTCTACCGCGCGCGCAATGAAGTGACGCTCTACGACGACGTGCGTCCCGCGCTCGCGGGGCTGGCGCACGACTATCGCCTGTTCGCGCTCAGCAACGGCAATGCCGACCTCGAACTGTGCGGCATCGGCCAGTACTTCGAACTGGGGCTGGCCGCGCGCGAGGCAGGCATGCTGAAGCCCGATCCCCGTATTTTCGCGCTCCTGCTCGAGCGCGTGGGGCTCGCAGCCCATGAGGTCGTCCACGTGGGCGACGACGCGGAAGCCGACGTCGAAGGCGCCCGTGCCGCGGGCGTGCTGCCGGTCTGGTTGAATCGTGAAGCGACGGTCTGGCCGCGGGATTCGGAACCTCCCGAGCTGACGATTCGCGGCCTCGATGAACTGGCCGCTGCCCTCGCACGCGCGGCTCAGGCTCGAGCGAGCACGTAGTTCAGTACCGCCGCCTCGTCATCGAGCGGCAGGCACGGCAGGTCGCGTTGCGCGGCGAACGTCGCTGCATCGTCGGTGGCCACGGCCAGGATGCCTGCGTCCTCGAAAGCCAACGGGATCTGCCCGCAGCTCGCGCGGTACACCTCGAGCCGCAGGTTCACTTCGCGTTTGAAGCCCTCGACCAGCACCAGGTCGCACGGTGCCAACATCGTCAGCAGTTCAGCCAGTGGCGGTTCGGGTGTGCCGCGATGCTCGTGCATCAGTGCCCACCGCTCCGCGGATGCCACCAGCACTTCGTGCGCCCCGGCTTCGCGGTGCAGGTGACTGTCCTTGCCGGGCCGATCGATGTCGAAGGAATGATGCGCGTGCTTGATCGTCGACACGCGCAGGCCGCGCTGCGCCGCCAGGCGCACCAGCCGGATGACCAGGTGCGTCTTGCCGCAGTCCTTGCGACCCACGATGCCGAAGACTCTCATGCCGTGCCGCCGTTGGAGCAATCGCGCATGGTACCGACCCGTGCCCTGACACGCAGGACAGCCATGCCAAGCTGCGGCACGCACTGCAATTCGCGTGAGCCGTGCCGGACGGACTACTCGTCGGAATTGTCCGAGCCATCAACCTTGCGCTTCGTCTCGATCCACGTCGAGAGCTCGCGCAGGCTCTTTTTCTTCTTGCGTTCGGTCTTGCCGAGTGCCCCGCTGTCATACGGGTTGTAGCCTTGCTTCAGGCCTTTCGCGTTGTGTTTCGGCATGTTCAGCGGTTCGTCTTCCATGACGCCCAGGTTGGGATCGACCAGCACCCGCAGGCGCTCGATAGTGCCGGCCTCGTCGTCCGCCTGCAGCGCGTCGTCCTGCGCCCACTCCCAGGCCATGTTGCCGCGGTCGTTCACTGCGACACGACCGGGTACACCTGGCTCGGTGGTGGTTGGTTCTCGCGCCGGTACGACTGGCGGCTTGAGCGTGGTTTCGTTGGCCATCGGCTGCGGTTCCGCCTTGACGGAAAATGGTCTCCGCCGAGGTTACAAAATCCGCACTGCCTGGAATGAGAGCTTGTTCACGCTTCCTTGCATTGCATCGCCCTTGCAGCCTGCTTCTCGAGCTGCAGGCGGGTTTGGGCCCAGACCAGGCCGATGATGGTCTTCGCGTCCTGCAGCCCGCTGTTCGAGGCCAGGGACACGGCCTCGCCCAGGGGGATCCAGCGCGTCTCGAAGACTTCATGCTGCTCGGGGGCTGCCTCGCACGGTGCCAGGTCGCGGGCCAGGAACACGTGGATCACTTCCGTAAATACGCCGGGTGAGCTGAAGAACTGTCCGAGGGGTTCCCACCGCCGGGCCTTGACGCCCGCTTCTTCGGCCAGCTCGCGCATGGCGCATTCCAGCGGCGGTTCGTGGTTGTCGATCTTGCCGGCCGGCAATTCCGTGATCCAGCCGCCCGTGGCATGCCGGAACTGGCGCAGCAGGCAGACGCGGTCGTCGGCATCCACGGCGACCACGACGGCGCCCCCGGGATGGTGGGCGATCTCGAGTTCCGCGACCGTGCCGTTCGGCAGTTCGACGCGCTCGATGTTGAGCTTGAGGACTTTGCCCTGGTAAACGGTGCGAACACTGCCGGTCATGCGCTTCCCCAGGCGGGCGGTCTGGCATTGTGCATTTGGTGCGGCGCACCATACCAGTCCGCCGTATGGTAGCGTTGCGGGTCAACGGCAGCGGATGCCTGTCGCGGGGAGCTGGGGAAGATGAACACGACGACGATCCCTGATGTGTTGCAGCGGCTGCGTTCCACGTTCGCGACTGGCAAGACCCGTCCGCTCGAATGGCGTCTCAAGCAGCTCAGTGAACTCGAACGGATGCTGCGTGAGCACGAAGCCGACTTTGCCGCGGCACTGCAGGCGGACTTGCACAAGAGCGCGTTCGAGACGGCGCTCAGCGAGCTCGGCTTCGTCGAGAGCGAAGCGAAATACGCGCGCAAGCACCTGCAGCGCTGGGCGCGGGTCAAGCGCGTCTCGACCCCGCTGATGGCGCTGCCGGGCAGCAGCCACATCCAGCCGGAGCCGAAGGGCGTCGTGCTGATCATCGCGCCGTGGAACTATCCGTTGTCGATGGTCTGCGCGCCGCTCGTGGGCGCCATCGCCGGCGGCAACTGCGCGGTGCTGAAGCCCTCGGAGATCACGAGCAACACGTCGGCGGCGCTCGCCCGGTTCATTCCGCGTTACCTCGACAATGATGCGTTCGCAGTGATCGAAGGCGGCGTGGCCGAGACCACCGAGCTGCTCGAACAGCACTACGACCACATCCTCTACACGGGCAACGAGCGCGTGGCGCGGATCGTGATGACCGCGGCGGCCAGGCACCTCACGCCCGTCACGCTCGAACTTGGCGGCAAGAGCCCGTGCCTGATCGACAAGAGCGCCGACCTCGATGTGGCGGCGTCGCGGATCGCGTGGGGCAAGTTCATCAACGCCGGGCAGACCTGCGTCGCGCCTGACCACGTGCTGGTGCACAGGGCCGTGGCCACCCAGTTCACCGACCTCCTGGCGACCAGGATCAAGGAGTTCTACGGCGAGGATCCGAGCCAGAGCCCGGACTACTGCCGCATCGCGAGCGAGCGCCATGCCGCGCGGTTCGCCAAGCTGCTCGAAGGCCAGACGATCCACACCGGCGGGCAGGTGGACGTGGCGCAGCGGTACGTCGCGCCGACGATCGTGCTCGATCCGGATCCCGCGTCCGAGCTGATGCAGGAAGAAATCTTCGGCCCGGTGCTGCCGATCATCACCGTCGACGAGATGCACCATGCCATCAAGTTCGTCGCCGACCGGCCGAAGCCACTGGCGCTCTACCTGTTCACGAAGAGCAAGGCGCTCGAGGACGCGGTCCTCGACAAATTGAGCGCGGGCAGCGTCTGCATCAACGACGCGGTGATCTTCATGGTTTCGCCGGAGTTGCCGTTCGGCGGCATCGGCAACAGCGGCATGGGTCGCTACACGGGCTGGTACGGCTTCGAGACATTCAGTCACATGAAGCCGGTGATGAAACGCAGCTTCCGTTTCGATGCGCCGATGCGCTATCCACCGTACAACGACTTCAAGCGGAAGATCATGCAGCTGGTTCGCTGAGACGGACCTTCGATGAAGCTGCTGGCACGACTGTTCCGCAAATCACCACCACCGCCCCCGGTGCGGGCGCCGACGCAGTCGGAACGCCTCGCCTCGCTGCAGGCCGCGCCCGTCGACGTCATCGCGAGCACCGCACTGGGTGACGAGGACGTAAGCTTGCGGGTCGCCGCCGTTCGTGCGCTTGCGGACGGCGCCACCCTGCGGGGGTTGGCCGGCCTCGGCGACCCGCCGAACGATGCCAGCATGCGCACACCACCCGCGGTCCGGCAAGCGGCGCTGCAACGGCTGGCACGGCTCATCGATGCAGGGCAGGTCGACTTCGCCGCCTGTTGCAGCGGACCTGGTCGACTCTCGCAGGCGCTGAACGTGGCTGCACTGTGTACGGATCCCGCCCGTCTGCGCGAGGTGCTGGCACGCATCGAAGACCCGGCAGAACTCGCGCGACTGGTCGTGGACAGTCCGTCGAGCCGGGTGCGGCAGGCTGCCGCTGCGGCCATCGACGATCCGGCGCGATTGCACGAACTGCTGCTGCAGGTGCGCGGCAAGGACAAGACGGTCTACAAGCTCATCAAGCAGAAATGCGATGCGCTCGTCGCCGCCCAGCGCCAGGTTGACTCTGTCGCTCGCGAGACTGCTGCGGTCTGCGCGTCGCTCGAGAGGCACGGCACCAAGGCCCACGATCCCCTTTATGCCGCGACCCTCGAGGCACTGACGACGCGTTGGCATGCGCTTCCCGCCGGCACGGACACACTGTTACAGGAGCGTGGCCTGCAGGCCCTGGAGCGCTGTCGTGAAGTGGTTGCGGCGCATGAGCGCGAGAGGGCGCGACTAGCCGCCGAGCAGGCAGCGGCGCGCGATGCCGCGAGAGCTGCACAGGAGGAGCGCGAACGAGCGCGCGAGGCTCAGCAGCAGGCTGCCGCTACGCAGGCGGAGGCCGATGTTCAGGCGCGGGCCGCCGCGGTGACGGCGCGCGAGGCGGATGAGCGAGCCCGGGCAGAGCAGCGAGCCACGGCAGCGCAAGCGCTCAGCCAGGTCGGCGGCCTGATCCGGCTCTGCAGCGGCGCGCTGCACACGGGCAACACGCGCAAGGCGGCGCGGTTTCGCCAAGGCATCGAGGAAGCCATGCAGGCGACTCCCGCACTGCCGGACTATCTCTCGCGGAGCCTGCAGCAACTCGACGAGCGGCTGAACGAACTGCGCCAGTGGAAGGATTACGTCGTCGCGCCGAAGCGCATCGAACTGATCGAGGAAATGGAAGCGCTCGTTGGTTCGCAGGAAGCACCGGAAGCTCTGGCGGAACATATCCGTGCCCTGCAACAGGAATGGCGCACGATCAACAAGGGCATCGCGAGCGATGCGACGGCGGAGGCCGAACGGTTCCAGCAGGCTTTTCGCGCGGCATTCAAGCCGTGCGAGGCGCACTTCGCCGGCCAAGCCGTCATCCGGCGCGGCAACCTGGAGGCGCGCAAGCGGGTGCTCGAGCGACTGCAGGCTTTCGTCGCCAGCCAGGATGCTGAGCACGCCGACCATCACCTGGTGCTGCAGGTGCTGCGAGAGGCGCCGCGGGAATGGCACAGCCACTCGCCGGTGGACCGCGAAGCCGGTCGCCACGCCGAGAACGAGTTCCGGCAGTCCATGGATCGCCTGCGCCAGGTCCTGAATGCCTGGTACGAGCGCAACGTGGCGGCGAAGTCAGCCCTGATTGCGCAGGCCCGGCACCTCTCGAGCATCGAGGACACGACCCAGGCCATCGATGGCGTGGTGCGGCTGCAGGCACAGTGGAAGGACACCGGACCCGTGCAACGGGACCAGTCGCAGACCCTGTGGGATGAGTTTCGCACGCTGTGCGATGCGGTCTACCAGCGACGCGAACAGGCGTACGCGCAGTACTCCGCAGGCCTGGAGGCGGCGCGGGCAAGTGCCGTGGCGCTGTGCGAGCAGGTCGAGCAGGCAGGCAGCCCGGCTGCGGCCGAGCGGGCGTCGGCGCACGCCAGGGTCCGGGAGTGGCACGACGCTTTCGAGGCGCTCGGCGAGCTGCCGCGCTCCGACGCGCGTGGCGTGCGCGACCGGTTCGAGCGCGCCGTGGCGCGCTACGAAGCTGTGCTGGACCAGCTGGACGTGCGCGATGCCGCCGCGGCCGAGTCGAACCTGTTCGAAGCCGGGCGACACATCCGCGCCTACGAGCGTGCCCTGATGCGGGACACCGCGGTCGCCGAACGCGAGAAACTGCGCACCGCGGCGGAGACCTTCATGGCCGGCGTGCAGTGCTGGCCGAAGGGCGGCCTGCAGGCGTCGAAGCAGGCGCTGGCGCGAGCGGACGCAGTATCCGCTGCCGATGTGGTGATGCGCGAACGAGCGCTGCGAGCGGTGTGCATCCGCGGCGAAATTCTCAGTTCGACGCCGACTCCCCCTGAGGACGAGGAACTGCGTCGCGACTACCAGCTGCGCCTGTTGATGGAAGGCCTCGGGCAGGTGGCGCGCACCGATGATCGCGACTGGGAAGCCATGGTGCTGGAGTGGATCGGCATCGGCGCCGTGGCGCCGGACGTGCACGAGACGCTCGAGCTCAGGTTCAAGCGCGCCCTGGCGAACCGACCGGCCAGCGATGCGGCGGAGAATTCGTTCCAGAAGCACGACGGCCGCGACAAACGTGCCCGGGGTGACGCCGGCGAACGCACGGCGCGCCGTGATGGACGCGGCCCGCGCGGCTGACTGCGCCTACTTTTTCGGCTGCAGCGGGAACCGGCTGAAAATATCCACGACCGCTGCATCGAGCACGGGCCCGAGGTTGTCCGTCGTCCGCTGCGTAACCCGGCCCAGGGCGAAGCCTTCCCAGACCAATTGCCGCCGGGCGGCGTCGACGACATCGATCCCGAGCGTACCCTTCGTGTACTGGCGGACTTCGGTCTGCTGGTACATCGGCCAGGTGCTGTAAAAGCCCCGCCGGTGACTATGGAAGTTGCGCGAATGGACCGCCGGCGTCTGCGTGACGCGAAGACGCTGATCGAGATTGGCGCTGAAGTTCACCAGCAGGTCAGGCTTGGAATCCGTGCGCTGGAGGCCTCGGGCCACCAGCTCGCGTTCAGCCGAGGCCACCAGCTGTTGTGAAATCAGCGACTGATAACCCTCGCGATCGGTAGCGAGCGGCTCAATGAAGCCGAACGTGCGGAAGCCCTTGAAATCGACACTGGCATCGACGTTGCTGCGAATGGTCGGACCCGAGGCACAGCCAGCGACCACGAGCAGGCTCAGCAGCGAGCAGGCGAGCAGCAGGCGTTGATGGACAGGTCGCTGGTTCATGATGACTCTCTCGGCTCGACGGTAAACAGACATGCTAGGCCTGCAGCGTGCTCGTCTTCAAGTCGGCCGCCGATCCGTCAGCGGCTCTGCGCGTGATACTCGGGGTTCGGCATCATGTCGATGGCGGTCGCCATGCGGTTCGACAGGTTGAAGAACGCCGCCACGGCAGCGATGTCCCAGATCGAGCGATCGTCGAACCCTGCCTGGCGCAGCGCGTCCCGATCCTCTGCGACGATCGCGTCGGGAGCCACCGTCATCTTGTGCGCAAAATCGAGCATTGCGCGCTGCTGCGGCGGCAGCACCGCCGCACGGTAATTCATGATCAGCAGCTCGCCGAGCGCTGGATCACCCGACAACTCTCGCACGGCCTGCCCGTGCGCCACCTGGCAGTAATAGCAGCGGTTGGCCGACGAGACGACCACGGCGATCATCTCGCGCTCGAGCTTGCTGAGCGGCGAGTCCTCCAGCATCAGTTCGTTGTAGAAGCCGATGAACGCGCGCAGCTTTTTTTCATCGAAGGCGTACGCGGCGAGCACGTTCGGCAGGAACCCGATCTTCTCCTCGCAGATGCGGAAGTACTTCTGCAGGTCGGGCGGCAGTGACTCGCGCGGGGGAACCGGCAGGTCGAGCGCCGTCACCTGCGAGGACTGCGACGGGTAGCGGTCCGCCGGTGGTGCCTTGTTGCTCATGGAATTTCCCTGCGGTTGCGCATTGGCGGACTACTGGTCGACGCGATCGACCGAGGCCTGGCCCGAAATACGCGCGCGGATGTGAGCCCACGACATGCCGATACCGAGCAACAGGCCGAGGCAACTCAGCACCACCCAGGCCATCGTCGATTTGTCGGCCGTGGAGAGCCAGCCCTGCCGGACCATCCACCAGACGATGGCGGCGAACAGCGCCAGCAGCAGCACGACACCCACCGTGCCCATCGACGAGAACGTCGAGCGGATGAAGAACAGCCACGCGCCGAGCAGCAGGATGCCGGCGATCACGACCACCGGCTGGATCGGCGTCAGGTTCTGCTGCAGCCAGTGGAAATACGAATGCCCGGTCGGGTTGAAGGTCAGGAAGACGATCGCCAGTGAAAACACCACGCGCAGGAGCACGCTGCCGATGTCGAATTCGTCGTTGTTCCCTTTCGCCATCTTGTTTTCAGCCTTTTGTGCTTGCAGCCAACCCCTTGGGCTCAACATCTTACTAACCCCTAACCCCTAACCCCTAACCCCTAACCCCTACCCCTTCCCGCGCCCCTGCTACTGGATATCCATACAGTCGCTGCCTATAGTGATTGCCTGCCATGTCCCTCTCGAGCACCGCCTTCGCCAAGCTGAATACCGCGCAACGGGATGCCGTCGCCCACGGTGAAGCGCGCGCGGGTGGCGGCCTGCTGGCAGCGCCGCTGCTGGTCATCGCCGGCGCCGGCACGGGCAAGACCAGCACGCTGGCGCACCGCGTCGCCCGGTTGCTGCTTGCCGGTGTACCGCCCGAGCGGATGCTGCTGCTCACTTTTACGCGGCGCGCCGCGCTGGAGATGACGCGTCGTGCGCAGAACGTCATGGCCGAGGCGCTCGCGGCCGAGGCGGGTGCGACGACGCGCGTGCCCGCCAATCTGCGCCTGCCGTGGTCCGGCACGTTCCACGCGATCGGCAACCGCCTGATCCGCGAATACGCGCCTCGGCTCGGGCTCGATCCCGCCTTCAGCGTGCTCGACCGTGGTGATGCCGCCGACCTCATGGACGTCGTCCGCCACCGGCTCGGCTTTTCGAAGACCGTGAAGCGTTTCCCGCGCAAGGACACGTGCCTCGGCATCTACTCGCATCGCGTGAACACGCAGCGCCCGCTGCGACACACGCTCGAGACGGCCTACCCGTGGTGCCTCGATTGGGAGGAGCAACTGACGGCGTTGTGCCGTGCCTACGTCGAGGCCAAGCTCGAGCAGCAGGTGCTCGACTTCGATGACCTGCTGCTCTACTGGCACGTCATGACGGCCGATCCGGCATTGGCAGTGGAACTCGGCTCGCGCTTCGATCACGTGCTGGTCGACGAGTATCAGGACACCAACGTCGTGCAGGCCGAGATCCTGCTGCGGCTGAAGCCCGATGGCGCCGGCCTCACCGTGGTGGGCGACGACGCGCAGTCCATCTATTCGTTCCGGGCCGCCTCGATCGAGAACATCCTGCAGTTCCCGGCGCGGTTCACGCCGCCCGCACGGGTCGTCACGCTCGAAGAAAATTACCGCTCGACCCAACCGGTGCTCGATGTCGCCAACGCATTGATGGCCGCAGGCGGCCGGCAATACCGCAAGCACCTGCACAGCGTGCGCGGTGCCGGCGCCTTGCCGCAGTACGTGACCGTGCTCGACGAACAGGCGCAGGCCACCTTCGTCGCCGATTGCGTGCTCGAAGCCCGCGAACGGGGGGTCGACCTGCGGCGGCAGGCCGTGCTGTTCCGCAACGCCGATCACAGCGACGTCCTCGAGCTCGAGCTCATGCGCCGCAATATTCCTTACGTGAAATACGGCGGCCTCAAGTTCCTCGAAGCCGCGCACGTCAAGGATCTGCTCGCCGTGCTGCGCTGGGCCGACAACCCGCGCAACCGCATCGCTGCGTTTCGGGTGCTGCAGTTGCTGCCCGGCATGGGTCCGGCGAATGCGCAGCGCGCGTGCGATGCGTTCGAAGCCGCGGGGTTTTCGTGGCAAGCGCTGGCCGCGCATCCGGTGCCGCTGGCTACACGTGGGACCTGGGGGCCACTGACGCAACTGCTCGCCAGCATCGGCGCGGAGAACGCGCCGTGGGAAGGGCAGGTCACGCAGGTGCGGCAGTGGTACGAGCCGCAACTCGAGCGCCTGTATGAGGCAGCCCACGCACGGCGCGGCGATCTCGACCAGCTCGAGCGCCTGAGCCAGCAGCACGTCACGCGCGAATCGTTCGTCACCGAACTGACGCTCGATCCGCCGCAGGCCACCGGCGACCTTGCCGGTGATCCGCTGCTCGACGAGGACTACCTGGTGCTGTCGACGGTGCATTCCGCGAAGGGGCAGGAGTGGGAGTCGGTGCACGTGCTGAACGTCACTGACGGCACGTTCCCTTCGGAGTTTTCCGCCGGCAGGGCCGAGCTATTGGAGGAGGAGCGGCGGCTGCTCTACGTCGCCATGACGCGGGCCCGCACCGAGCTGCGCCTGATCGCTCCCGTGCGTTTCTACGTCACGCAGCAGGCGAGCCTGGGCGATCGCTACGTGCACGGAGCGCGCAGTCGATTCCTGACCGAGTCGGTCATGCAGGGATTCCAGCGGGTGACTGCTGGGGAAACCAGGGAAGGATTCGGCGCACCCAAGGCAGCCGACGGCCCGCGCATCGACGTCGCGAACCGGTTGCGGGACATGTGGTGAGCAGGCGAACTCTAGATTCGCCGCAGGCGCGCGATCCCGCCGCACCCAGCAGGGTGCTTCGAGCGCCAGGTAGAGAAGGCCGCAACCCGTAGGCTGCGGCCTTCAGCAGGCTTGCTGGTTCGGCCGGGACTGGGCGTCAGGCCTCAGCCCCGAACGGGGTTACCAGCGGCGCTGACCGCCGCCGCCACCACCACCGCCGTAGCCGCCGCCACCGCCGCCACCGCCACCGTAGCCGCCGCCACCGCCGCCCGGACGGCCACCACCGCCACCCGGACGACCGCCGCCGCCACCGCCGCCGCCGCCGGTGCGGGGACGATCCTGCGCTTCATTGACGCGCAGGGGACGACCGCCCATGTTGAAGCCGTTCAGCGCCTGCATGGCGCGCTGGGCATCAGCCTGCGGCATTTCGACGAAGCCGAAGCCGCGCGGCCGGCCGGTCTCGCGGTCAGTCGGGAGGGCAACGGATTCGACGGTGCCGTGCTGGGCGAAAAGCTCGCGCACGTCAGGTTCCGTCGCTGTGAAAGGCAGGTTGCCCACGTAAATCTTGGTCATTCGAACATCCTCAGAAGTAACACATCAAACCGGAGCACAGGCGTCATTGCCTGGCCGGCACTACTCAACACTCATTCAAACCGGGGCTCGCAGCCGTGAGTCATTCGTGACGCCAGGCTGATCCAGCCGGCGCTCCAGCGACGTTTGCTGTCACCTGATCGAAGACGTTTCGGCTCGAAACTAGAGGCGCCGACAGGCGCTCTGCAAGACACGTACGGGCAACGATCGCGGCGCATGCTATCACACACCCCCCAAAATCAAGGCTATACGACCTGCACGCACGCGAAGACCCAGTCCATCGGCGGCAGGCCGGAGCGGGTTGGCGAAGGGCGATGAGCCCAGGGGCAGAATCGTCATGGAATGGTCGGCACCAGGCGAAGCGAAGGATTGAATCCTCGGAACTCGGCTCGTTTTTAGAGTGCGTCTCGGTGCCGTTTTCGCGCTGGGCGCTCGTTGGTCAAAAACTGACCAAGGCCGAATGTACTTGCAGTTTTCGAAGGCTGCAACCTAAATCGTTGATGCAGCGCAAGAAAAACGCTGCGAATCCTTGTGGCCGGACCCGGAGCGTCAACCGCGGGCGCGATCGATCCAGTATTCAATCGTCCGCACGTTGCTCCAGAACGACACGTCGTCGTTCCAGGCCTGTGCGAGCACCTCCGGCGAGATCGCGAAGGCCGTCGCCGAGCCGGCCAGCAGGTGGGCGAAATCGAGCGGCACGGCCGGCCTCGGATCGAGGGCTTCTTCGAGCATGGTGTTGACGGCGGTTTCCTGTGACATGGCGATATTGCAACGCCGGCTCATGAACCCGCCATGAATGCCCTGTGAACATTCAATGACTTGCGACGTGAGTCACGCGACCGGTCACGCGCCCGGCGGCGGCCCATGCGCATGGCGACGCGCGCCGGCACGGTGTTAAGGTCCGCGGCTGCCAACGCGCGAACCGCCCTCCCATGGAAGCATTTTTCGTCTCGACCGGTGTCGTCGCCCTCGCCGAGATTGGTGACAAGACGCAGCTGCTCGCACTGGTGCTCGCGGCGAAGTTCCGCAAGCCCGTGCCCATCATCCTCGGCATCCTGGTCGCGACGCTGGTCAACCATGCCCTGGCCGGTGCGGCCGGCGCCTGGATTTCGGCGCTGGTCGGACCGACGGCGATGCGCTGGATCCTCGGCCTGTCCTTCATCGCGATGGCGGCCTGGACGCTGGTGCCGGACAAGTACGACGACGACGAGAAGCAAAGCGCAGCGCCGCGCTTCGGGGTGTTCGGCACCACGTTGATCGCGTTCTTCCTGCTCGAGATGGGCGACAAGACGCAGATTGCGACCGTCGCGCTGGCCGCGAAATACAGCTCGTTGTTCGCCGTGGTCGCGGGCACGACGCTCGGCATGATGCTGGCGAACGTGCCGGCGGTGCTGCTCGGCGAAGTGGCCGCGAAGAAGTTGCCGATGCACATCGTGCACCGGATCGCCGCCGCGATCTTCCTCGTGCTCGGCGTCACGGTGCTCCTGGGCTTCGGCCGGCTCGGCTGAAGGAAGTGATTAGTGAATAGTGATTAGTGACTAGTGAAGGCTCTGTCACCAATTCGTGTTGGTCGTGACCGCGAGTTGAGGTAAAAAGCAGACGTTCGGCCACTTCCGAGTTCGACCAGGAGCAGACATTCGTTCGGTGTCTGATAGCCGGGGGAAACGCAAACCGTGGTCATCCTCAGTACGGAACGTCTTCTGCTGCGCCACTTTCAGCCTGAGGACCTAGAGCCACTGTATGCGCTCTATCGCGATCCGGAGGTCAGGAAGTACTTTCCGGACGGAACTCGAACCTATCAGGAAACCGAAGAGGAACTCGAATGGTTCGTACGTGGCCACCGAGATGATCCCGAACTGGGCTTGTGGGCTGCTATTGACCGACAAACCGGTGAGTTTCTGGGTCGGTGCGGATTGCTGCCATGGCTCATCGAGGGCGCTGATGAGGTTGAACTCGCCTTCATGATCAGGAAAGAACGCTGGCGTCAGGGCCTGGCCACCGAGGCTGCGCGAGGCATCATCCGCCATGCAAGTGACGTACTTCATCTGCGTCGTCTGATTTGCCTCGTCATGCCTGGCAATGCAGCTTCAATCGGTGTGGCTAAAAAAGTTGGCATGGAGTTCGAGCGTGAGTTCACGACCGATTTTGGCCCGTGTCACTTGTATGCTCTGAGCCTGCGAGCACAGTGAGTATTGCTGTCGCTGAACCGGCCGCGCTGTTACCTGCCCGCGGGTTGGCACATAGTTCCAACGGATACATTGGGGCGCGCCGAACTTCTGCTGCGGGTCGATTTTCCCCGTTGAGCGTCCGCTTTGCGGACGAGATCGCCGACTTTACCAACACGAATTGGTGACAGAGCCTTAGTGGATAGTGACTGCGCACTATTCACTATTCACTACTCACCACTCACTTCCTCAGGCCTCGAGGTACGTGTAGCCGGCGAGCTCGGCTTCGTAGAACCGCCGCATCGCCTGGCTCTCGGGCAGCGTGATGCGGCCTTCGCGCACCGCGCGTTCGCAGTCGCGCGCGAATTGCGGCACCAGTCGCTCGACGTCGTACTGCATGTAGCGCAGCACCTCGGCGGCCGAATCGCCTTTCACCGTTTCCTCGATCCACCAGCCGCCCTCGTCGTGCAGCTTGATGTGCACGACGTGCGTGTCGCCGAACAGGTTGTGCAGGTCGCCGAGCGTCTCCTGGTAGGCGCCCACGAGGAAGAACGCGATGTAGTACGGCTCGTCCGGCTTGAGGTCGTGCAGCTCGAGCGAGCGCTTCGTCTCGCGCAGGCTGACGACGAAGTGATCGATCTTGCCGTCGGAATCGCAGGTGATGTCGGCCAGCACGCCCGTGCGGGTGGGACGCTCGTCGAGGCGGTGCACTGGCATGATCGGGAACAGCTGGTCGATGGCCCAGCTGTCCGGCAGCGACTGGAAGATCGACAGGTTGCAGAAATAGATGTCGCTGAGGATGGTCTCGAGGCTTTCGAGTTCCTCGGGCACCGAATCCAGCTTGCGGCAGAGGTCGCGGATCTTCGCGCAGGTGGCCAAGTACAGCCGCTCGAACAGGCCGCGCGCCTCGAGGCCGAGAAAACCGACGCTGAACATCTGCAACGCCTGTTCGCGGGCCTGCAGCGCGTCGTGATAGCACTCGACCAGCCGCCGCTCCGAGACCGAACGGTAGGCGTCGAGCAGGTCCTGCACCGGCTGCGGGATCTCCTTTTTCGCGCGCACCATCTGCTCGTCGGACTCCGTAGACGCGGAAGCCGTCGAGCTGCGAGCTGCCGAGCACGTCGCAGATCAGCAGGCTGTGGTGCGCGGCGATCAGCGGCCCGACTCGCTGACGATGACCGGATGCTCGATGCCGCGGGCGTTGCACACGTTCGCGATGCGATAGACCACGTCGCTGGCGTATTCGGCCAGCGTGTAGTTCATCGACGATTCGTAATTGGTGCGGCTGCCGTCGTAGTCGACGCCGAGGCCACCGCCGATGTCGATGTACTGCAGGCCGGCGCCCATCTGCTTCAGCTCGGCGTAGACGTGCGCGACCGCCGTCACGGCGTCCTTCACGCGGCGGATGTCCTGCAGCTGGCTGCCGGGGTGGCAGTGCACGAGCTGCAGGCAGTATCCCTCCATGCCGTGTTCCTTGAGCACGCCGACGAGGTCGAGGATTTCGGTGACGAACAGGCCGAACTTGCCCTTCTCGCCCGACGATTCGCGCCAGCGCCCGCCGACCTCGCTCGCCAGCTTCACGCGCACGCCGAGACGTGGCCGCACTTCGAACTCCTTCGCGTGCTTGATCAGCAGCGCCAGCTCGGAGAAATTCTCGACGACCGCGACGATCGTCCGGCCAAGCTTCGCCGCCAGCGAGCACGGGCTGATGTAACGGTCGTCCTTGAAGCCGTTGCAGATGATCAGCCGGTCGGACTTGCCTACGGTCAGCGCCATCACCGCGAGCAGCTCGGGCTTGGAGCCCACCTCGAGGCCGAAGCCGAACTCGCGACCGAAGCCCTCGACCTCCTGACACCAGCCGATGCTGGTTGACCTTGATCGGGAACACCGCGCAATCGGCCCGGGTATTCGTTCTCCGCAACGGCGGTGTCGAACGCGTCGCGCAGACGAGCAGGCGGCGCGAGGAGCTCCGAGAAGCGGACGACCACGGGCGTGGACAGGTCACGTGCGGCCAGGCCGGTGACGACCTCGTGCAGGTCGATCTCCCGGCCCTCGGTCCAGTCGGGACGCACGATGGCGTGGCCAGCGGCATTGATGCCGAAGTAGCCGTTGCCCCAGGCGTTGACGCCGTAAAGGTCGAGCGAGTCCTCGACGTTCCAGGGGTCCGTGCCTACCAGTCTTGCGGTCGGGATTTTCCACTGTCTTGGTCGTTCCACCTGTGTCCGGCGTTCGGCCGGAAAAAGAGGCGCGCACGATAGTCAGAAGCAGGGGCCGCGTAAATAGAAATCTAGGGGAAGGAAGGGGAGGAAGGATAGGAAGGATAGGAAGGATTAGGAAGGATAGGAAGGATAGGAAGGATAGGAAGGATAGGAAGGATTAGGAAGGATAGGAAGGATAGGAAGGATAGGAAGGATAGGAAGGGAAGAGCCGGAGGTGATGCTGAGCCATCCGGCAACTTCCAGACCTTCCCGTCCTTCCCGTCCTTGTACTTAGCCCTATCCTTTTTCTATCCTTCCTCCCCTTCCTATCCTTCCTCCCCTTTCCTCCCCTTCCTCCCCTTCCTCCCCTTCCTCACCTTCCGCGCGCGACGGGGCGCGCGGGGCTTCTCGACCACTCGCTCCAGCTGCCGGGATAGAGGCGCGCTCCAGGCAGTCCGGCGTGTTCCATCGCCAACAGCAGGTGGCAGGCCGTGACGCCCGACCCACACATCGTGATCGTGTCGGCCGCGCTGACTGGCCCGAGGGATTGGGCGAACGCGCGCGCCAACTCGGCGGGCGGCAGCAACCGGCCGTCAGCAGCGACGACGCCCGACGATGGATGATTGAGCGCGCCGGGCACGTGGCCCGCGACCGGGTCAATCGGTTCGACCTCGCCGCGATAACGCTCCGCGGCGCGCGCATCGAGCACCCTGCGTTGCGGATCGAGCGCAGCCGCCTGCGTCGTATCGGCATCGACAAACGTCCCCGCATCGGGACGTGCCGCGAAGTCACCGGTCGGGCGCAACGGAGCCGGATCAGTCGTCATCGGCAGGCCGAGTTGCAGCCAGCGGTGCATGCCGCCGTCCATGACCGCGACGTGTCGATGGCCAAGCCATTTCGCCGTCATCCACCAGAAACGCGAGGCCCACATGCTGGTGGCGTCGTCATAGGCGAGCAGCAACGAATCGTCATCGACACCCCAGCGCCGCAGCCGTGCTGCGAAGACCTGTGGATCCGGCAGGGGATGCCGGCCGCTGGTAGGCGACGTCGGCCCCGCGAGGTCGTGATGCAGGTCCGCGTGGATGGCGCCCGCCAGGTGGCCGCGCAGGTAGGCTTCGCGGCCAGCCTCGGGACGCGCCAGTTCGTAGCGGCAGTCGATTCCAGCAGCCGCGGATCACCGAGCCGATCGGCCACCTGTTCCGCGCTCACGAGTGTCTGCCAGGTCATCGTCGCTTCCTCCGCAGCTGCCAGTACAATCCGGATGCACCTGCGCCGCAAGGGGCGCGGCGGAGGATTCATGGCTATCGAAATCTACTGGGGCAGCGGCAGCCCGTACTCCTGGCGCGTGCTGCTTGCGCTCGAGTACAAGCGCCTCGCCTACGACTCGCACCTGTTGCAGTTCTCGAAGCAGGAGCACAAGTCGCCGCAGTTGCTGCGGATGAATCCGCGTGGCAGGGTGCCCGTGCTCAAGGACGGCGACTACGTCGTGTTCGAGTCGCTGGCCTGCCTGCTGTACCTCGACCGCAAGTACCCGGATTACCCGCTCTTCGGCACGTCGGCCGAGGAGGCCGGGACGATCATGCGTGTCATTTGCGAGTACCAGGCCTACGCCGAACAGTCCGTCACGCAGATCGGCGCCCTCGGCGAGGTGTTCCTCGACCAGCTGGACCAGCAGGCCGAGGAAGTCGACCAGGGCGATGCACATCGTCGCGCGGCGAGGCGCGCACCATCGAGGGGCGGCTCAGCAAGTCGGACTGGCTCGTCGGTGAGCAGCCATCGGCCGCCGACCTGACCGTCTTTCCGGGCATCATGCTGCTGCGCCGTGCGATGGAAAAGCGCGAGGCCGGCGACCTCCGCTCGCGCTTCCTGCCGATGGAGTCGACCTACCCGGCCATCGCCCGCTGGATCGACCGCGTGGAACAGATGCCCGGGCTACGACCGTGGTCCTATCCGCCGCACTGGCGCGACCTGGCCCACCGCAGCTGAAGCCGCGACGCCGCGGCCTGCAACCGGCTCGCGCGAGGTTTTCGCGCTAAACTAGGCTGAACCAGCCGCCCGCACGGGGTCGGCCACAACAGGATTCCCGATAGCAGCAGATCATGACCAGCTACCCCGTTCACGTCGTCTTCCCCGGCCGCCTGGTCATGGTGGGCTTCGGCAGCATCGGCCAGGGCGTGCTGCCGCTCATCCTGCGTCACATCGGCATCCGTCCCGACCGCGTCGTCATCGTCACCGCCGAGGAAGCCGGTCGCGACGAGGCCGAGAAATTCGGCGTGCGTTTCATCAAGGAACCGCTGGTGCGCGAGAACTATCCGCCGCGTGCTGGAAGAGAACCTGCTGGGTCGCGGCGATTTCCTCATCAATCTTTCCGTCGACGTTTCCAGCATCGCGCTGGTCAAGTTCTGCTGGAAACGGGCGCCCTTTACATCGACACCTGTATCGAGCCCTGGGCGGGCGGCTACACCGACCCCTCGGTCACGCCGGCGGCGCGCACCAACTATGCGCTGCGCGAGGAGGCGCGGGACGCTCACGCGAGACCCGCGCACCACCGCCATCCACACCCACGGCGCCAACCCCGGCCTGGTGTCGCACCTCGTGAAGGAGGCGTTGCTCAACATCGCCCGCACACCGGGTCGAGACAGCCACGACGGCGAAGACGCGCCGAGTGGGCGCAACTGGCACACGACCTGAACATCCGCACCATCCACATCGCCGAGCGCGACACCCAGGTGGCCGAACCGCGCAAGGTGCCGGGCGAGTTCGTGAACACCTGGTCGGTGGAAGGCTTCGTCGGCGAAGGCTGCCAGCCTGCCGAACTCGGCTGGGGCAGCCACGAGCGGCATTTCCCGCGCGATGCCAAGCGGCACGTGACGGTTCCGCCCGGCACGGCGCCGGCGATCTAC
>CAWJVM010000016.1:0-299487 GCA_963846315.1 uncultured Gammaproteobacteria bacterium | reverse complement strand
TTGGGTTTCCGATGCCAGTTTCTGCGCAATCGCGGCAACAAATCGACTGGTGGCCCGTGGGTCTCCCGCGCCATTGTGACCCGACGAAATGGCAAAGGTCTGGGCTAGGTCAGTCTTGGTGGGGAGCCTATACTCCGTGTGGATGAGCAGCCGGTCACTCAAGGAAATGCCAGGCATCGAGTTCGTTGTCGATGCTCGGGGCCGTCGAAAGTCCGTGGTGATAGACCTCGGTCGCCACGGTGCGCTTTGGGAAGACCTGTTCGACGCTTACGTCGCCCAGCAGCGGCGCGCCGAACCACGAGAGTCCCTGTCCAAGGTAAAGACGTTGGTCCAGTCCGCACCGAAGCGGCGGGCCAGTGGCCGGCTACAAAGTTAGCGTCGCGCGCTCCGCCCGCAAAGGACTTCTAGCGATCGATCGGCAGCTGTCGCTGCGGATCATCCGTGTGTTGGAAGCGCTTGCCGACAACCCCCGTCCGCATGGCTGTACCAAGCTCGAAGGTGCCAGTCGGCTATGGCGACTTCGAGTTGGCAATTACCGCGTCGTCTACGAAATCGACGATGCCGCCAGGACCGTCGACGTCACCATCGTTCGTCATCGGCGCGAGGTTTATAGATTTTGACTTGTAACCTGTACCGTGCCGGCGAGTGGCAAAGAATTGCATAATTTGCCATCACTCGATGCGCAGGTGGTCGCCATGGCTATGAACGTTTCGCTTACCCCAAGGCTTGAAGAAATGGTGCAGGAACACGTGCGGTCGGGCCGGTACTCGTCGGCCAGCGAGGTGATCCGCGCGGCCTTGAGGCTGCTCGAGGATCACGAACGGGAGCAGGCGGCCCGGTTCGAGCAACTGAAGGCAGACGTGCAGAAGGGCATCGATCAATTGGATGCCGGCCAGGGGCGTGAGCTAACCCAGGAAGTTTTTGAAGAGATCAAAGCTCGCGGTCGCGCTGAGCTGGCGCGGCGCAGGGGCAAGTCTGGCGGGGGTTGATGGCACGGATCGTCCTTTTTTGCGCTGCGCCGCAGCGGTGTGGCAGCTCCAGTTCTACTTAGCGTGACTGCACAAAGCCGAGGCCTGGCGGCGCCTGCGCGGTGCCTCGGTCCGTGCCGGCGCAGGTACACTCCCGAGAATGCACAACAAGTGGTCGATTGTTCCTGTCGCCGCCGCGCTAGTGGCAACGCTATTGGCTGCCACTGCGGAGGCTCAGCCTGCACCCCCTGTGGAGCGCTACGAAGTCGTGCACGGCTGGCCACAGCTGCCGCCGGGCGAAATACTCGGGCAGGCCACGGGAGTCGACGTCGACTCGAAGGGCAACGTCTGGGTGTTTCACCGCGCCGGCCGCGCGTGGTCTGACCCGTTCCCGATCGAGCCGATAGGCCGTCCGACCGTGTGGGTTTTCGATGGGAAAACGGGCCGACTACTGACATGGTGGGGAGCCAATACCTTCGTCATGCCGCACGGTCTGACCATCGATCATGATGACAACGTGTGGCTCACCGATGTCGGACGGCACCAGGTCTTCAAGTTCGCGCCCGACGGCCGTCAATTGCTGGCCCTCGGTGAAGCACGAGTACCAGGTGACGATGCGCGGCATTTCAACCAGCCGACCGACGTCGCGGTCGCCGCGGATGGAACGTTCTTCGTCAGCGACGGCTATGGCAACTCGCGAGTCCTGCATTTCACCGCCGACGGGAAGCTGCTGAAGACATGGGGCACCAAGGGAACCGGACCCGGTGAGTTCGACCTGCCTCACGGCATCGCGATCGATCAGCGCGGTCGGGTGCTGGTCGCCGATCGCAGCAATGCGCGGGTCCAGGTGTTCGATACGTCCGGCAAGTTTCTGGATCAATGGCGGGACGCTCAGCTCGGGCGGCCCTATGCAGTCGCACCCGGTGCGGGCAGCCTGGTCTTCATCGCCGACGGTGGCGATCAACCGAAAGCGCCCCCGGACCGTGCCGGCGTCGCCGTCGTCGATGCCGATGGGAACCTGATCATGCGCTTCGGCCGTTTTGGCAATTACGACGGGCAGTTCCGGCTCGCGCACGACATTGCGGTCGCTGACGATGGTGCCGTGTACGTGGTTGACGCCTGGGGCCAGCGGGTGCAGAAGTTCGTGCATGCGCATTGACACCGTCGGGGATGGCATCGCCTGGTCGTGCGAGTCGCTGATCCAGCTTGGGGCTGCAGTGCAGGCGGCTGCCGGCAAGAAGGACAAGACGCTCAGCACGCTCGAGCGCATTGCGCACAGTCTGTGGCAGTGCAAGGCGAGCCGACCGGAATACCAATCGGTCGTGCTGGGGCAGCCCTTCTCGGTTCCGGAACGGTTTGCATCGCTCGACATCAAGCGCACGGCGGTGGGTACGGTGCTCCATCGAGTCGTCACCGCCGTCAAGGATGAAATGCGGGCGACCTACCGTGCATCCACGGCGTCGCGTCCGCGCGGTCGGTCCAGTGACGAGTCTTTTGAGTGGAGCCTGGAGGAATCGCCCTTCATCGTCAGCGTGACGGAAGCGATCAACCGCATCGAGGAGGTCGAGATCGCGCCCGGCGTGGAGGCGGCCTTTCGCGCGCGTTCAGCGTCTCATGCATTGAGCCCGAAGAAGTTGCTTCACACGAAGTGGACGGCGGTGAATCCGCGCGAGAAGGAAAAGCACTTCGTCGTCACGGCGGTCATCGAGCCGGAGTTGCCGGGCTCGCCCGTGGTTTCGGTCGAGATCGAGGCGGTGTACTCGAAGCACGCGCGGATCATTGGGTGGCGGGAGCTGACCGACGTTGCGCAGTGGCGACGCGGGTGGGTGTAGGCGATCAAACGCGCAGTTTGGCAGCGGTGGAGAACTAAGGTGGCGTGGTCGCGGCCGGTCGTACGAATAACGTGTCAGGGGGCATAACGATGCACAGACTTCTCTTGGCCATGATGCTGGCCGTGTTGGCCGGATGCGGCAAGAGCACCGGCGTTGGCGGCACCGCCGGTGACGCCATGCCGGCCACGCTGCAGGCCAACGCGCAGATGGCGAGCGAACTCGAGCTCGATGACCCACAGGATTTCGAGGACGCCAGGCGTGGCCTGATCGCGCGCCCCGAGGGCAGGATCCTATCTGCCGATGGCTCGACGGTGCTGATCGACTTCGATGCCTACAAGTTCGTCGACGGCAAGGCGCCACCCACCGTCAACCCGAGCCTGTGGCGGCACGCGGTGCTGAATGCGCAGATCGGGCTGTTCAAGGTCACCGACGGCATCTGGCAGCTGCGCGGCTTCGACATCGCCAACATGACGCTGATCGAAGGCAAGACCGGCTTCATCGTCGTCGACCCGCTCACCGCACGCGAGAGTGCCTCCGCGGCGCTGGCATTCGCGCGCAAGCACCTGGGCGACAAGCCGGTGTCGGCCATCATCTTCACGCACAGCCACGCCGACCACTTTGGCGGCGCGCTGGGCGTCGCCTCGGTGCAGGAGGTGGCCCAACGCAAGATCCCGGTCGTCGCACCCGCGGGCTTCATCGAAGAGGCGACCAGCGAGAACATCCTCGTCGGCACGGCCATGGCGCGGCGTTCGATGTACCAGTTCGGCAAGAACCTCGAGCGCTCGCCGAAGGGCAATGTCGACACGGGCCTGGGCAAGAACGTCGCCTACGGCGCGGTCGGCGTGCTCATGCCCACGCAGCTGATCACCCAGCGCGAGCAGGAACTGGTGATCGACGGCGTGCGCTTCGTGTTCCACAACGTCCCCGGCGCCGAGGCGCCGGCCGAGCTCACGTTCTCGATCCCGGACAAGAAGGCCTACGGTGGCGCCGAGAACCTGGCGCAGACCATGCACAACCTGCTCCCGGTGCGCGGTGCCAAGGTGCGCGACTCGCTGCAATGGTCGACCTACCTGCAGGAGGCCATCGACAACCTGGGCGACGCCGAGGTCTATTTCGGCCAGCACAACTGGCCGGTGTGGGGCAACGCGCGCATCGTCGACTTCATCTCCAAGCACCGCGACGTGTACAAGTACATGCACGACCAGACCGTGCGGCTGATCAACGCCGGCTACACGCCGCGCGAGATCGCCGAGATGGTCAAGCTGCCGCCGTCGCTGGCGTCCTTCTTCGGCGCGCGTGGCTACTACGGCGACCTGCGGCACAACGTCAAGGCCGTCTACCAGTTCTATCTCGGGGCCTACGACGGCAACCCCGCCAACCTCAACCCGCTGCCGCCGCAGGAATCGGCCAGGCGCTGGCTCGATCTGATCGGGGGTGCGGACAAGGTCGTCGCCGCGGCACAGACGGCCTACGACCAGGGCGACTACCGCTGGGCGGCCGAGCTGCTGAACCAGGCGGTGTTCGGCGCCCCCGAGCACACGGGCGCAAAGGAACTGCTCGCGCGCACCTACGACCAGATGGGCTACATGGCCGAGGCCGCGACCTGGCGCAACAGCTACCTCACCGCGGCGATGGAGCTGCGCGAAGGGCCGCCGACGAAGGGCGTCGATCGCTCCGTCATGATCGACATGCTGCAGCAGACACCGATCGAGCGCTTCCTCGAAGCCATGGCGACCGGGCTGGACGGCCCCGCCGCCGATGGCATCAACCTGAAGGTCAACCTGGTACTGACCGACATCCAGGAGTCCTACGTGCTGTGGATCGAGAACGCGGTGCTGCACTTCAAGAAGGCGGCCCCCGCGACCGATGCCAACGCGACCCTGACGCTGACCAAGCCGATCTTCATCAAGATGATGGCCGGCACGGCGGGCGTCCAGGACACCCTGCTCAGCGACGACCTCGAGATCGATGGCAGCCAGATCGACCTGGTGCGCTTCTTCACGCTGTTCGACAAGGCGCCGGGCACCTTCGCGATCGTGACGACGGAGTAGGGCGCGCGTGGAGGAGTTGCGGGCACGGGCGCTGCATTCAGTAGTGCTTGACCGACTACAAAGTTAGCTTCGCCCGGCTCCCGGGAGGTCTCGTCCGGAACCTTGGACTCCTTGGAACCGCCGACGGCCTCCGAATTACTGCTGGAACCGGGCCGTTTACCCAGGTGAGGCCGATCTAATCCTGTTGCACCGTATTGGTGTGGCCGGTAACCATACCTGTGTAGATATGTGTTTAAAAGCATATGATACTCGAGGCATAATCTGGTGGCTTGGACGGTTCGGTTTGCAATCGAGTTTGCGGCAGAGTTTTCGCGCCTGCCCTCAGCCGTGCAAATCGAGTTATTGGCACAGGCAAGCGTCATCGAGCAGTTCGGTCCGCACGCAGGCCGTCCACGAGTCGATCGGCTGAAGGGATCGAAGTTCGCCAACATGAAGGAACTTCGATTTTATCGACAGTTGCTTGCCAAAGCGGACCGACGATTCTCATCACACCTGAACCACGGCCATTGAGGCTCTGCACATGAAAATCTCCGAGAAAGGCCCGACTCTCGATCAGGTGATCGGCAATTTGCCGCTCGCCCAGCGGCGAGCAGTTTCCCGCAGGAGGACTCAGCTGATCGAGGAGGAGACCTCGCTGCGTGAATTGCGTCGAGCGCTCGGGCTGACCCAGGTGCAGGTGGCGCGCGGGCTCAACAAGGGACAACACGAGATCTCGCGGATGGAGCAGCGCGGCGACATGCTGTTGTCGACGCTCGATGGGTTTGTTCGAGCGATGGGTGGTGAACTCGAACTCGTCTGCCGGTTTCGCGACCGGGACCCCGTCAGGCTGAAGACTGTGACCGCTGTGAGGCGTGACAGTCGACCGAACGTATCCAGGAAGCGGAAGAGCCCGGCGAAGTAGCCGGATGATTGTAAAATTTCGCTGCACGTTTCAGCTGAAACGTCGATGGCGTCGCCACCGGATCGCAGATTGACCGCAACCTGTACGGACCGTACAGTTCAGGTCAAGCCGGAGATTCCCATGTCGAAGCGTCGTTACAGCGGTGTCGAAGAAACCCGCCAGCAGCTGCCGTCGCTGCTGGAAGGCGCGCATGCGGGACAAGCCGTGATCATCACCAAGCGCGGCAAACCCTATGCGGCGCTGGTCCCCATCGAAGCATTGCCGGAGGCAAGGCCGCGCCCATCGATCGTGGCGCTGCGCGGCTCGGGCGCGGGTCTGTGGGGCAAGGACGCGGCCGCTTGGGTCAACCGGCTGCGAAAGGAATGGTGAAGGCCGCCTCGCTGCTGGCCGGGCTGCCCGAGTGTCCAGTCCTGGTGGTGGACACGGCGCCGATCATCTATTGGCTGGAGGGCCACGCGCGGTTCGCCGGGCGGTTCGCCGAGGTCTTTCACGCCGCGGAATCCGGCGACGCGTCGATCGTGATCTCCACGGTGACGCTCGCAGAAGTCCTTGCGGGGCCAATCGCATCGGGCGATGAGTTGCGCACGGCACAGTATCGCGAGGCGTTGACGCGCGGCCTGGGCTGGCAGGTGGCGCCACTCGATGTGGAGACGGCGGTCGAGGCAGCGCGTATGCGTTCGGCATATCGGCTACGATTGCCGGATGCGATCCAGGTCGCTACGGCGATTCGCGTCGGCGCCGCTGCGCTGATCACCCATGACAAGGCGCTCGCGCAAGTGACTGGACTGCGGGTCCTGGGGCCGACGTAAGCGAGGGTTCAACTCGGCCAATCGCGCTCGGGCCGGACTGGAGCAAGGGGGCGACTTTATGCGGCTGCATCAAGTTCGACTGATCGTACTCACCGCTCTCGCGGTCCTCGCGCTGGTTCCGCTGCGACTCTACGCTGCGCCGGACATTGCACTGCAGATGACCGTCGATCCCGTCGTACCGACGGCCGGGCAGCCCGTCCAGTTCACGATCACCGCCAGCAACATTGGAACGGATGCGGCGAGCGGCGTGCAGGTCACGGACCTGCTGCCGGCGGAGCTGAGGATTCCTGCGGGGATGGCCGCATTTCCGAGCACCGGGACGTACGACGCTGCGACCGGCGTCTGGTCAATTGGCGCACTGGCTGCGGGTGCCAACGCCACACTGGTCATTCCCGCCATCGTCGCCGGGGCGAGCCAGCCGCCGTGCAGCGTCAATGTGGCGGTCAGCAACCTCGCCCTCGATACGCAGACAGTCGAACAATCGGGCGGTCGCGGCGGTGAAGCGTAGCGCGGCCGACCGCTGTGTCGACTTGGTCGTAAGCGCCAACGGCACCTTTGTTCTTCCCTGCAGTGAATCGCGCCACCTCGACGCGTACGTGTACGTGTCGAACCGGGGCCCGGATGACGCAAGCAACGTGTTCGTCGACCTGACCCAGGCGCCGACGTCGATCCCGGGACTCCGGTTCGACAGCGCCGGCTGCACGACCACGCGCTGCACGGTGCCGTCCATTGCCGCCGGAGCGCAAGTCGCGCTGCACTTGACCTCCGACGACTTCAGGAACACGCAACAGCGGACGGCGACGACTGACTTCGCGACTTCGAGCAGCGATACCGACTACCTGACGACGAACAACCAGGTCACTGCGACGAGTGACATTCCGCCATTCACCGACTGCCCGGTGGACGGACCGAATAGCGGCGCGACCGTGAAGTGCTTCATCGCCACGGCCGCCTATGGCTCGCCGCTCGAGCCCCACGTCACGGCGCTGCGGGAGTTCCGCGACCGCTACCTGCAACGCACCGCGCTCGGGCGCGCGTTCATCCGCTTCTACTATCGTCACTCGCCGCCCATCGCCGCCGTCATCGCCGAGCACGCGTGGCTGCGGTTCGTCGTGCGGATGCTGTTGACGCCGCTGGTACTGGCGATCGCGTTCCCGTTTCGTGCGCTGCTGCTCGCGGCCCTGGCGGCAGCGATGCTGCTCGCCATCAATCGACGCGCGAGGGTCGCTGCGCGAATCGAACGAGCCGTTGGTGGCGCTGCTTGACCCGGTAAATCGCTGCCGCGGTTGGGAACTCGTAGGCGGCTTAAGTCCTGCATTTCTCGGTGTTTTGGTCGCAATTGAGCTTGAGAATTGCGGTGGGTTTGGTACGATACTGTACATAAACACAGTATCGGTGCGGCCATGCCAAACGCCACGCAAGACGCCCCACAAGACGCTACCCAGAATGACGGACAGGGCGCTACGGACAGCGGTCTGTCGATCCGCGAACTCGAAGCGCAGATCACCGAGTTGGCCGGTCACCTCAATGCCGCCAATCACCGCTGGCTGGTGCTGATCGCCGAGTTCGACCGTCGCAACGGCTGGTCGGATGGCGCCACGCAGTCGTGTGCGCACTGGCTCAGCTGGAAATGCGGGCTCGATCTCGGGGCGGCACGCGAGAAGGTTCGTGTCGCCAGGACGATCGAGACGCTGCCGAAGATTTCGGCGGCCATGGCGACCGGTCAGTTGAGCTACTCGAAGGCGCGGGCGCTCACGCGCGTGGCGACACCGGCCATTGAAGACGTGCTGCTCAACGTGGCGCTCAACGGCACCACGCACCATGTCGAGACGCTGGTGCGGCAGTTCCGCCGCGTGCAGGAAGTCGAGGAGCTCTCGCGTGAGGCGCGGCAGTACTCGGGACGTCGGCCTCACGTACTTTCCACGACCACGATGGTTCGCTGGTGGTGAAGCTGCAGCTCACGGCCGAGAGCGGCGCGCTGTTTCTGAAGGCGATCGAGGCGGCGTTGCCGGAGATTCCGCTGCCGGACGATTGTAAAGATTCGCTGCACGTTTCAGCTGAAACGCGTGGCACCAACGGCATGGTGCGGCTTCCGCGTTCAGCGTCCAGGCACGCGCCTTTGCCGTCGCACTCGATGCGCCGGGCCGACGCGCTCGTCGTCATGGCCGAAAGCCTCCTGCAGCACGGCGCGGCCGCGATGAAAGGCGGCGATCGCCACCAGGTCGTCGTGCACATCGACGAAGCCACGCTGCGCAAGGGCGAGGCCGGGCGCTGCGAGCTCGATGACGGCCCTGCCATTCCGGTGGAAACCGCGCGTCGACTGGCGTGCGACTGCAGCAAGGTCGAAATCACCGAAGACGAGCAGGGCGAGCCGCTCGACGTCGGTCGCAAGACACGCAGTATTCCGCCGGCGTTGCGTCGCGCACTGGCTTCTCGCGACAAAGGTTGTGTATTCCCGGGCTGCAATCACAAGCGCTTCGTGGACGGACACCACGTCGAGCACTGGGCGGAGGGCGGCGAGACCAAGCTCTCGAACCTGGCCACGCTGTGCCGGTTCCACCATCGTGCGGTGCATGAAGGCGGTCTCAAGATGGAGCGTTGCGACGACGGCGCGTGGCGTTTCACCAATGCCAGGGGCGAATCGCTGCACGGTTGCGCGCCCGGGCACACGCAGCCACTGGCGGATTGGCGTCGACTGCCGGCGGACCATGCCGAGCGCGGCGTCAAGATTGATCCGAATACGGCTGCCACCGGTTGGCGCGGCGAACGCATGGATTACAGCGTTGCGATCGACTCGCTGCGGTACAGGACGGCTGCGGACAAGCGCATGGAGCAGGGTGGTGCGACTTGATCAGCTATCGCTCGGAATCGATGCCGATGCCCAGTTCCTGCCACATCCAGGCAAAGTCGAACGGCGGGACGCCGGTGCCGTGAGCCCCCCGGAGTTCCGAGTTCTCGAGATCCTTCAGCCAGCGGACCAGTTGCTTGCGCCCCTGTTTCGTTCGCGCGCACTGGCGAGGCGTGCGATTGCCGAGCATCGGTACGTTTTCATCCAGTGTCCGGCGATAGTGCTGTTGCTTGAACTGAGCAATGGCGCTGGCCATGGACGCCGCATCTTCGGGCGAGAGCGCTGGCGGATCTGCAGTGCGTCCGCGGGGCTTCGTTTTGGCCCGTGTCTTGAAGGGATCCTCATGCACAGTCAGGCCATGTCCAACGAGTTTTCCGAGGATAGCTTGCAGCGCGGCGAGCGCAGCCGCGGTGCGCTTTTGGGACAGGGTTTCAAGCACGAGCGCGTCGGGTTCCAGTTTGACCTGGGCCAGCACCGTGGACGGTGCGCCCGCGCGCACCCGCAACCAGGTCCATGCCGGGACGCCGGGTTCGTCGCGCTGCCATCCCGTGCCTGCGGCGGCATCGAGCCGTTGTGCCACCTCGACCACTGCATGGGAGGTGCCCGTGAATGGCAGACGAGTGCGGCTGATCAACAGGGGGTCGCCATCGGTCGTCTGCAGCGTCGGTAGGGGTCGCTCGCTGGCATCCAGCAGCCCGCGCAGCCATTCCCGGATGCAGACAGCTTCCGTTGTAGCGTCGCCATGACTTTCGTTGCGGCGCAAGGCTGCATCAACGCGGTCCGCCATGGGTCGCGTCAGCGTCAAGACGCCCGCGGTGAGCATCATTTCCGCGCGTGCCTGGACGACGCGTCCGATGAAGCAGTCGTACCGCTGCAGGGACCGGCTTCCGGACTGTTCGTCGACGCGCACGGGCTGAGGCTGGTCGGCAAGGCGGTCGCGAACGTCGATCCATTCGCCGGGACTCACCGCCTGTACCTCGTAAAGGGTCGGCGACGACTTGCCAATCGCCAGCAAGTAGTCGCGTGCCCGTGGCGTTTCCTGCCAGCCCCGTCGGCGCAGGTAGGCGTCGATTGCGGTGTCACCTGTGGGCCCTACTCGCAGCCCTATGAAGCTTTCGTCGACGAATGCTGTCAGCGGAGCGAAGTGTCCGGCGGCTGCTATTCGGCTCAGGACGTCATCCAGCGTGATGCCGCGCTCCTGCAGGATTGGCTCGAACAGGAGTTCAATATGCGCAATCCGCGGTGCAGCCCAGTCGTCCTGGGCGATGAATCGGCCGAGACGCTCCGTGGCATTAAGGATGTCGGGTCGTCGAGACATTGGCCGGAGGATGTTGCATCTGGCAACGGTGCCGGAATTCGATCTTGCCAGTTCTCGCGGCATGACGACAACCGTGGCTCCTCCGGGATGGTGATTGGCCAGGATTCTTGCGGCGGCCGCTGCGAATCGTATAATGACTACAAATAGTGGTCACTTGTGGGAATGCTCATGACTATCCCTGCGGCGCTGTTCAAGGCCGAATGCCTGAAACTGATGGACGAGGTGGCGCGGACCGGCCAGCCGGTCGTGATCACGAAGCACGGCAAGCCGGTGGCGCAACTGGCGCCGGTGACGGCGGAGCCGAAGTCGCTGTTCGGTTACATGAAGAACACCGTCACGATCAAGCGCGACATCGTCGCGCCAATCGATGATCCCTGGGGCGCTGTGTCGGGGGTGGAGGATCGTTTCTACGCCGGGGCAGGGAAGAAGCCACGCACACGCCGCGCCGGTTTGAAGAAATGAGCGCGCTGCTGCTCGATACCCACGTCTGGCTGTGGTACGCGGAGGGCGTGACCGAGCGACTGCGTCCGGCGAGCATCAAGAAGCTCGATGACGCACGCAAGGGCGACGGGCTGGTTGTATCGGCAATATCCGTGTGGGAGATCGGCATGCACGCAATGCGTGGGCGGATTCAACTCGCGGTGCCTTTGCGGGACTGGGTCGAGCGAGCCCTCGGTGTTCCTGGCATTCGCCTGGCGCCACTGGATGCGGCGGTTGCCGCCGAAAGCACGCTGCTCCCGGGTGAGCCGCCCGGAGATCCGGCCGACCGTTTCCTGATCGCGACCGCCCGAACCCGCGGTCTGGTGCTCGCGACACGTGACGAGAGGATCCTGGAATATGCGAAGTCGGGGTTTCTACGCGTCGCCAGGATGTAGTCGCTACCGCGTGCTGATCGCGGTCGACCCACGAGCGCATACTTGCCGCCTCCAGGGACACCGACGGAAATCCGGCATGATCGAAGACACCAAGGGCTGTCCCGTCTGTGGCGAGACCATCAAGGCGGTCGCCATCAAGTGCCGCTTCTGCAATACCGACCTGGCGGCCCTGGCTGCAGCGAAGGAAGCGGAAGTCGAGAAGACGGTCTTCTCGGGTCACCCTGCGGTCATCTACAGCGCGTCGCAGTGGGTCGCGGTGGTGTTCACGCTGGGCCTGGCCTGGGTCTACTACTGGTTCAAGGCCCTCGGCACGAGCTACGAGATCACGTCGCAACGCGTGCGGGTCGAGCGCGGGGTTTTTTCCAAGACCAAGGACAGCATCGAAGTGTTCCGCATCGACCACTTCGACGTGCACAAGCCGTTCGGCATGCGCCTGGTGGGACATTGCCTGCTCGATCTCCGTTCGTCGGACACCAGCTCAGCCAACGTCATCCTGTATGGCATTCCCGACCTGGAGCAGCTGGCGGATACCCTGCGCGAGTATTCATTGCGTGAGCGCACGCGGCGACGCCTGACCACCTTTGTCCAGGCGTAACCGCGGGTTCGAATCCAGTGGTTACCTGGACGCGAGCGCCGGATTGCTGATGATGACCTCGACGCGGCGATTCTGCTGACGGCCCGTCGCCGACTCGTTGCCTGCCACCGGGGTGCTTTCGCCGGCACCGAACACGGTAATCCGGCCGGCGTCGATGCCCTGCCTGCACCAGGTACGACCGCACTGAATCAGCGCGGCGTTGCGACAAGCCCTGGTTGTAGTTGTCGTCGCCGACGCTGTCCGTGTGGCCCTCGATCGTGACCGTGCGGCTCGGGTACTTGCCGAGGAAGGTGACGAGCTGGTTGAGGTTGTTCGCGGTGCCGGGGTTCAATTCGGCCCGACCACTCGCAAACAGGACGTCACCCAGCGTCAGCACCAGCCCTCGCTCCGTGACCTTGGCTTGCAGCGCGTCGACTTGCCGCTGCAATTCAGCAGTCTGTGCCTCCGCATCCGCGGTCTCCGCCTTCGCCTCGGCGGTCGCGACGCGGGCCGTATCGGCTTCGAGCGTGCGGGACTCCAGGCGCGCTTCCTCGCGTTGGGTGCCCAGCGCCGCGCGTTGATCTTCCAGTAAGCGGGTCTCCGCCTGCGCCCGGGCGATCTCGACCTTGCGATCGGCGATGTAGACCCGGTGCGACCCAATCGACGCATCGGCTTCCGGCTGCTCGGCAATGCGCACTGCAGCGTCCGCCTCTGCGATCGCCACCGGCGCGAGGGTGGCCAGGTTGGGATCGGACTGCAGCTGCGTCAGCTTGGCGCGCACTTCCGAGGACCCTTGCGGCGCGACGGGGGCAGCCGCGCAGGCCGTGAGCAACACGGCCGCCACGGCCGTAGCGATCAGTGTCTTGCGGCTGGACAACCTGTTGGATGGTGGAAATCATTTTGTGTCTCCCGTGGTGCGCTGCATCTCGTCGATCAAGGTGCCGGTGCTGCGCTTCATTTCATCATTCACGGCCGTGGCCTTGACCGTCGCGGTCTTCGAGGCGGCGAGTTCCGCCGACACGCGCGACTCGTCGGCCAAGCGTGCCGCTCCATCCATCTTCTCTGCACGCACGGCGGCGTCGGCAGCGGCGAGCTTCGTGCGCGCCTCGCCCAGTTCCACTGCCGCGTGACGGCCGGCGTCCGCCTGCTCGGCGGTCGCGATGGCCTGCTGCGCGGCCTGCAACTGTGCGGTGGGTGCCGGCGGCGTCGATGCGCACGCGGTGATCATGAGTGCGCCGGCGAGGCCGGCTGCCACGCGCAGGCGTGAGCCGCGGCGCGTATTCGATGTTGAGTTCACAGGACTTCTCCGCTTGAGAAAGGCAGACCGCCGCTGGTACCGGCAGTCCGCCAAGTGCCCTGACTCTGCGCGTCAGGACGGCGGTCGTATGTGCGCGAACGAACACTCGTTCACGGATGCTCGCCTCTGGATCGAGAATGCCGGTCGCAGGCCGTAGCTCTTGTGTTCAAGGTAGTGGCGCATCCGATCCAGGGCGCGCCGCTGGGGCAGTGCAAGGTAGATCTGCTCCCAGGTCGCCATGCGAATCTTCGCGTCAAGACCGTCCTGCAGGCACCGGTGCGCCACGACATCGACGGACGAGGCGTCCTCCTGTCGCACCAGTGCAACGACGATGACCTCCTCGCTGGCCTGTCGCACTCGCAGAGCCAGTGCGACATTGCGCAGCAGCGCGCCAGGGAACTGACCCGGGGGCGTGGCCAGGATTGCGTTTTTCTTGAAGACTCCCGGGCTGGTCCTGCCGTACCGCTCGATCCAGGCGCTTGTTGCGCCGGCGCGCTTCTTCGTGCCAGTTGGGCTGCCAAACGTCGTTTCGAAAAAGACCCACGCTTGTCCCGGAAGGTGGAGGCAACAATCCGGCACGGTCTGCTGTCCTCCCCAAGGCTCGACCTGGCTGCGCGCATGCGCCAGCGCGGGCCACGCACTCGTCCCATGCAGATCGATGCGACGGCCCCACACGTAAAGCGCGGGTTCTCCTGCGGCGGACGTGATTCCGGTCAGCGCCTGGATCACCGTCGCGAGTTCGCCTGCCTCCTGCAGCGAGCGAAAGACGTTCCAGGTCAGTGCGTCATCGCTGTTCTCTTGCGCGAGCCTGTACGTCTCGGCCTTGTCCCAGTTTCCGGCGAGCGCCTCCCCAATGAGCGCCCTGCCCGCAATGAAGTTGCCGAGCGGCCGTTGCAGCATGTAGGTGGGGGATGCGTGAAACCGCAGCGGCGGTTCTCCCACCCAAACCGTGCCGTAACGCGCCTTGCTGCCATCGCCTGCCTTGCGCTCCGCCCAGGAGAGCCACGAGTCGTTACCCAACAACGGGCAGCGCATGCCGCCGCGCAGGTCTTTTTCGTTGGCTCGTTCCGGGCAAGCAGGGATCGAACCGACGATCTGTTGATCGAAGTTGACCCAGCCATAGGGAAGCAGGTCGGAAGTATCCATACAGGCAGGCTAGCGACGCTCTGAGATGCGGACGGTTGGTGCCGGAGGGACCCTACCGCGTCGTCCGCGTCACGAATGTGCGCTTTCGAACATAACGAGCGTTCCGTCCCCTCGTTCCCTCTGTCCTGTTCGGGCAGGATGCCTGGGTGCGTGCTGCGTACAATGCACTTGCTGACCGACGCGCTGCGCTGATCCGTTATCGCTGTCCACCATGACGCAATCCCGCTCCACTCCGCTGAATCCGAGGAAGCTGTTGCACTCCAAGTGGACGGCCGTGAATCCACGGAACAAGGAGAAGCATTTCCTCGTGACCGGGATCGTCGACCCGCAGCCGCCGGGATCGCCGGTCGTGTCGATCGAACTCGAGGCCGTGCATTCGAAGCGCGTCCAGGTGATGCCGTGGCGGGAGCTGACGGATGCCACGCAGTGGCGGCGGGGATGGGGGTAAGCAGGGCGTGATTCGGCTAGAGGAAATCCCTGCTGACCGGGCCTGGCCAGCTTAGGTAGGCTTGATCAGGGGCTGAGCCTCGCCCTGCCGCGGGGCTCGATCGGAAATGGCCACGATCGTTGCCGACGACGCGCTTGCACTCCAGCGACTGTACTACTGGGAAAGGACCGCACCCGACCGGGTGGCGTGGACGCAGCCGCTGGGCGGCGGCGTGGTGCGCGACTACACGTGGCACGAGGTGCTGGACCAGTCGCGTCGCATGGCTGCCCACCTGCAAGGCCTCGGCCTGCAGCGGGGCGACCGCGTCGCGATCCTTTCGAAGAACACGGCGCACTGGCTGCTGAGCGACTTCGCCATCTGGCTCGCGGGCGGCGTCTCGGTGCCGCTGTTCCCCACGCTGGCGCCCGGCACGATCCGCCAGATCCTCGAGCACAGCGAGTCCAGGCTGCTGTTCGTCGGCAAGCTCGACGGCTGGGACCACATGCAGCCCGGCGTGCCTGTCGACCTGCCGTGCATCAGCCACCCGTTGGCGCCGCCCGCTGCGATGGACAGCTATGCGCGCTGGGACGACATCGTCGCGAGGTGCGCGCCGCTTGCAGGCGAGCCGGTCCGCCCCGGTGAAGAACTCGCGTCGATCATCTATACGTCCGGGACGACCGGTACACCGAAGGGGGTGATGCACAGCTTCGAGGCGTTCGCGTGGGCGGTGCAGACTGCACTCAAGCGCGTCCCGCTCGACGGCAGCACGCGCATGTTGTCGTACCTGCCGTTGTCGCACGTGGTCGAGCGCGCGTTGGTCGAACACGGCCAGCTCGCCTCGGGCATGCACGTGTACTTCAGCGAGAGCCTGGAGACGTTCGCCGCGGACATGCGGCGAGCGCGGCCGACCGTGTTCTTCTCGGTGCCGCGGCTGTGGGTCAAGTTCCAGCACGCCGTGCTGGCCAAAATGCCGGCCACCCGACTCGATCGATTGCTGCAGCTGCCGATCGTCAGGGGACTGGTCCGCCGCAAGATCCTCACCGCGCTCGGCCTGCAGGACTGCATTTTCGCGGCGGGTGGCGCGGCACCCATGCCGCCGGAACTGCTGCGCTGGTACGCCAGGATCGGGCTCGAAGTCGCCGAAGGGTATGGCATGACCGAAAATCTCGCAGCCACCCACATCACGGTGCCGGGACAGGCCATCGGCACCGTGGGGCAGCCCTACGACGGCGTGCTATGCCGGCTGGACCCGTCCAACGGCGAGATCCAGATCACGAGTCCGGCGACGATGCTCGGCTACTACAAGGAACCCGACCTGACCCGGCAGGCATTTACCGGCGACGGCTGGATGCACACGGGCGACAAGGGCGCGTTCGATGCCGCGGGCAACCTGAAGATCACGGGTCGTGTGAAGGACCTGTTCAAGACCAGCAAGGGCAAATACGTCGCGCCGGCACCCATCGAGGAAATGCTGGTGATGCACGCGGCCGTCGAGGCCTGCTGCGTGACCGGCGCCAACCTCGGCCAGCCGATCGGCTTGCTGATGCTCAACGACGACGCGGTCAGCAGGCTGCAGTTTCCCGCCGGCCGCGCCGAACTGGAGGCGTCGCTCGCCGACCTGTTGCAGGCGACCAACCGGGCGCTCGATCCCCACGAGCAGCTGGCCTGCCTCGTGGCGATGACCGAGGCGTGGACGGTGGACAACGAACTGATCACGCCGACGCTGAAGGTCAAGCGCAATCGCATCGAGGACCTGTTCGCCGCCCACTTCGAGCGTTGGGCCGGCATGGGACGAGACATCATCTGGCATGAGAAGTAGGCCCGTGGCTATCCCGATCCCGATGCTCGACCTGATGTTTTTCCTGACCGAGAGCCGGGACAACCCGAGGCACGTCGGTGCCGCGCTGATTTTCCAGCGGCCGCGCCGCGGGGGTGCGGACATCGTGGGCAAGATCGTCGACGCGTACCGGCGCGCCACCCCGGTGCCGCCCTTCAATCGCATTCCCGTCTTGCGCAGGGTCGGGCTGCCGGAGTGGCAGGAGGTCGACCGCATCGACACGAGCTACCACTTCCAGCGCCGGACGCTGCCGGCGCCGGGATCGGATGCGCAGCTGGACGAGCTCATCGCCGAACTGCATGCGCCGATGCTCGAGCGCAGGCATCCGGGCTGGCAGGTGCACGTGATCGACGGCCTGGCGCGGAACCGGTTCGCCGTCTTCATCAAGATCCATCACTCGCTGGTGGACGGCGAATCGGGCATCGCCCTGGTGCATCGTTCGCTGTCCCGCTCGCCGCGGGACCGGCGCATTCGCACCGTGATCGCGACGAGCCTGCCTGCCGCCACCCCCACGCATTCCAGCGAGCTGCTGCCGCGCCTCGAGCGCGAGGCGGGCAAGGTCGTGCGGGCGGCCCTGTCGATCGGCTGGGGCGGCGAGCGCCTGCTCGAGGAAAGCCTGGCGGGCCTGCGTGGATTCTCGAGCACGGCGCTTCGTGCGTTCACCGCGCCACTGACCCCGATGAACGAGCCGATCCGCAACGCGCGGGCCATCGCGCACACCGTCCTGCCGCTGCAGGCGATGCGGTCGGTGGCGCGCGCCTCGGGCACGACGCTGAACGACGTCGCGCTGTGCGTGCTCGACGCGGCCATGAACCGCTACCTGCGTCGCATCGGCCGGCCGGCGGACCGCGCGCTCGTCGCCATCTGTCCGGTCTCGCTGCACGACCCGCAGCACAAGCAGGCGACGACCCAGGTGTCCGCCTTCTGGACACCGCTCGGCCACCCGTCCGCGCCGATCGGCCGGCGCATGCGCCAGGTGGTGGACAACACCCGCGCGGCCAAGGAGCGCATGCGTACGCTGCCGAAGAACGTGGCCTACGCCTACGCGGTGCTCACCTTTGCGCTGGGGGAAACGATTGCGCTGATCCCGCGCGGGTCCGTGGATTACTTCGTGCCGGCCAACGTCCTGATCTCGAACGTGCGCGGGCCGGGCGAACCGCTGTACCTGGCCGGGGCGAAGCTCGAAGCGCTCTGTCCGGTGTCCACGCTGATCTCGGGCATGGGTCTCAACATCACGTTCATGTCCTACGCAGGGCAGGTCGTGATCGGCTTCACCGCGAATGCCTCGGCGCTGCCCGATGCCGGCCGCCTGGCGCAGTACACGCGCGAAGCTTTTGCGACGCTCGAGCGGCAGACTCGCCGGAGTGAAGTGCAGCGGAGACTCTATTCGTCCGGTGGCGCTCGCAGCTGATAGTCCTGCTGCGCCAGCCACACCTGTTCGATCGGTACCGGATAGCAGCGATACGTGTTGAGACGTTCCGTCAGCTGCTCAACCTGCTCGGCGGATTCACGGACGGGTTTGGCCTTGAGGTCGTCCAGTACGTCCCGAAGTTCGATGCACGCGGGCCGCCGGCCCAGCGACAGTTCCAGGAACCGCTGCCGCTGCGCAGCCCTCGCGGCCGGATCATCGCTGCAGAATTCTGCAATGGTCGCATCCAGCCGTTTCTGTTCTGCCGGCCGATCGGCATCCGCGAGATACACGCGCTCACTGCCCTTGCCACGCCTGTAGATCGGCATCTGCAGGTCGAGCGTCATGCGCTGCACCCTCGCATCCGCGCAGACCTGCACCGCGAGCGCCGCCTCGACCAGTTCTGAGCGTTGCGAGGCCTGCGGCTGAGTGGGTGCAGCCTCGCTGGCCGCTGCCGCGGGCTGCGCCGCTTCCTTGAGCGCCTGCAAGCGCGCCGCTGCCTGCATCCGTTGCTCCGGCGTCGGGCCGGGCGCCACCGTTACAGTCTGAGTCGCCTGCCCCGGTGGGGGCTTGTCCGAATAATGGACTTTGCCCTCCGGATCCACCCACTTGTAGACAGCCCCGACGACAAATAGCAGCGCCACCAGCACGGCCATCAGGGTTGCGGGGCGTGGAGGACCTGCTCGGGTTGGTTTGTTGGCCATGACTTTTACCGGGCGCGCTCAGCCCGTCTGGCCCCAGTTTGTACGCTGCACTGCGCTGGTACGGCAGTTCCAGTTCTACTTAGCGTGACTGCGCAAAGCCGAGAGTCCGCGTGACTCATCGGCCAGAACGCGACCCCGCATGTTCGGGCAAGATACCCGGATGATTCCACTTTCGATCCTTGACCTGGTGCCTGTCACCGAAGGCAGCGACGCGCGCACCGCCTTCGCCCACATGATCGAGCTGGCACGACTCGGCGAGCGCCTCGGCTACCGGCGCTACTGGCTGGCCGAACACCACAACATGCCGGGGATCGCGAGCGCGGCCACGTCCGTGCTGATCGGGCACGTCGCCGGCCACACGTCCACGATCCGCGTCGGTGCCGGCGGCATCATGCTGCCGAACCACGCGCCGCTGCAGGTGGCCGAGCAGTTCGGCACGCTGGCGTCGCTGTATCCGGGACGCATCGACCTCGGGTTAGGTCGCGCGCCGGGCACCGACCAGGCGGCCACCCGCGCGCTGGGGCGTTACTACCAGGGCGCCGATGAATTCCCGAACGACGTGATGGAACTGCTGCAGTACTTTGAGCAGGTCACACCGGGCCAGCTGGTGCGCGCGGTACCGGGCGCAGGTGTCGCGGTCGAGGCGTGGATCCTCGGCTCGAGCCTGTTCGGCGCGCAGCTCGCCGCCGCGCTCGGCTTGCCGTATGCGTTCGCCTCGCACTTTGCACCGGACCTGCTGGAGCAGGCGCTGGCGGTCTATCGCGAAAAATTCCGGCCTTCGGCCCGCCTGCCGCAGCCGCACGTGATGTTGGCGCTGAACGTGGTGGCTGCCGACAGTGACGCGGCAGCACGACGGCTGTTCACGACGCAGCAGCTCGGCTTCATCAACCTGCGTCGTGGCCGGCCCGGACTGGTGCAGCCGCCGGTGGACGACATCAACGCGGTCAGCACGCCCGAGGAACGCATCGGCGTCGATCGAGCGCTCGCCTGCGCCGTGATTGGTGCGCCAGCAACCGTGGCGCGTGGTGTCGCAGCCTTCATCGAGCGGCACCGGCCAGACGAGCTGATGCTGACGGCGAACGTGTTCGACCACGCTGCGCGCTTGCGTTCGTTCGAACTGGCGGCCGACGTGCTGCGCCGGCCCGCTTGAATTGTGCAGCCCCGCACTCCGGTGCTAGAGTAATACCATCAGCAGGGCAGGTATTACCACCATGGCGAACAACGTCACTTCCAAGGGCCAGGTAACGATTCCGAAGGTGGTGCGGGATCGTCTCGGGATCGAGGCGGGTTCCGCGGTGACCTTCGAACTCACCGATGCAGGCGACATCGTGCTGCGCGCGGTGCCACGCGGTGCCGGGCGCCGGGCGGCACGTCCGTCCAAGAGCCGGTTTGCGAAGCTGCGGGGACGGGCAACGGTAAAGATGCGAACCGAGGACATCCTCGCGCTGACGCGCGGCGGGTGAGGCGCAGTTGATTCTCATCGATACCAATGTGCTGCTGGACGTGGTCGAGGACGACCCGACCTGGGCGGACTGGTCGCAGCGGCAACTCGACGTCGCCAGCCTGCGCGGATCGCTCGCCATCAATCCTGTCATCTACGCCGAGTTGTCCATGGCTTTCGCCCGGATCGAGGAACTCGAGGCAGTCGTTGCCGATGGCGGGTTCGAAGTCGTGGAGATTCCGCGCGAGGCGCTGTTCCTTGCGGGCAAGGTCTTTCTTGGCTACCGCCAGCGCAGCCGCGGCGCCGTGAAGCGCAACGTGTTGCCGGATTTCTTCATCGGCGCGCACGCGGCGGTGAGTGGACTGCCGATCCTGACGCGCGATGTCGGCCGGTATCGAACGTATTTTCCGACAGTGGAACTGTTCAGCCCGGCGGGGTGACAACGGGGAGTGCAAATGCAAAAGACCATTCTGATCACGGGTTGCTCCAGCGGCATCGGTGCCGCCCTCGCGCGTGAATTCGGCAAGCGAGGTCACCGGGTCTATGCCACGGCCCGGCGCGCCGAGTCACTGGCCGCGCTGGAAGCGGCAGGGATCCGCGGCCTGGCGCTGGACGTCAATGACGATGCATCCATCGCGCAGGCGCTCGAAACGGTGTCGCGTGAGGCGGGACACCTCGACCTGCTGGTCAACAACGCCGGCTTTTCGCAGGTCGGCGCCGTCGTGGACCTGACGCGCGAGGACTTGCGTCGACAATTCGAGACCAATGTCATTGCGCCGATGGCCGTGACCGGCCAGGCCGTGCCCCTGCTGCGCGCTGCGGTCGCGAAGAACGGCAGTGCAGTGGTGGCCAATGTCGGGAGTATCGTCGGTCTCTTCACGACGCCGTTCGCCGCTGCCTACTGCTCGAGCAAGGCGGCTGTGCATTCGCTGACCGATGCCCTGCGCATGGAACTGGCGCCTTTCGGCATTCGCGTGGTCTCGATCCAGCCGGGCGGCGTGCGCTCCAGCTTCGGTGAGCATGCCGAGGCGGCGATTCGCCTGCCGGAGAATTCGATCTACAAGCCGGTGGAGTCCGGAATTCGTGCCCGTGCCCAGGCCGGCCAGCAGGGTGCGACGTCGGCCGATGACTTCGTCGTGCCGGTCGCCGAAGCACTGCTGCGCAGTTCGCCACCGCGGGTGATCCGTGGCGGCGCCAACAGCATGCGACTGCCGCTGCTCAAGCGGTTGTTGCCGGCGTCGGTCTTCGACGCCAAGCTCACCAAGCTGTTTGGACTCGACGCGCTGCGCTGATTAACCACGATGCCCCGCCGCCGTGCGGGGCGGCACCATCCCGGGACGCTCGACACGCCCCGGGGGAACGATGGCTGTCCGGATCCTCACGCCTCGCCGTTTTATGGTCGCGGCACTTGCTTGCGTCGTGCTCCTGCCGAGCGTGCAAGGCGCCGAGCACACGCTTGGTGACGGCAAGTTGAGCGTGACCGGATCGACGTACTTCGGCGCGGCGATCCGCACCGACGACCAGGACCCGAAGTTGCTGGCCAACGTGAACAGCTCGCTGGTCGGTCTGCGCGGCAACGCCGTGACACCGAGCGCCGGTCGCAACGGCGACGACGGCAATCTCAATTTCAATCGCGACGACCTGGTCGCGTCGGTGCTCAAGGGCTACCTGTCACTGTCGTACACGTGGCGCGATTACGGCATCGAGGCGAGCGGACAGGCCTGGTACGACTACGCGACCGCGGATGCCCGTCACCCGTGGGGCAACGTGCCGAACGACTTCGCGGCCAATCGGCCGCTGAGCGACGACGGCGCCGCGGGTCGCTCGAAATTCAGCGGCGTCGCGCTGGACACTCTCTACGGCCATGGCCACCACCAGCTCGAGCAGGTCTCCGTCGACTGGAAGCTCGGCTGGCAGTCGCTCGACTGGGGCAAGCGCCTGACGGCCTTCGGTGGCTTGCGCGACCTCAATCCCATCGATGTGCCGGCCTCGTTGCGGCCCGGCGTCGATCGAGAACACGAAGCGCGGATCCCGTTTCCGGCAGTGTTCGGGCGTGTGGGCCTGTCCAGGGCCACCCGTCTCGAGGCGTTCTACCAGTTGCGCTTCGAACCCATCGCGTTGAACGGCTGCGGCACCTACTACTCGGCGCTCGACTTCATGGCCGAGGGCTGCGACAAGGCAATGTTCGGCAACCTGTCCGACCGGACGGCGATCGCGACCGGCATTTACGTCGAGCGTACCGCGACGCAGGACCCGTCGAACTCGGGGCAGGGCGGCATCGCGTTGAAACACACGGTGGAGCAGTGGACGACGGAGTTCGGTTTTTTTGCCACGCAGTTCCATTCGCGGGCACCGTTCTACAGCGGCACCAAGTCGGGACGCATCGAAGGCCCGTTGTTCGTGCCGGGCGACCCGGGCGACCTCAACCCGACCTACTTCACCGAATACCCCGAGGACATCCGGATGTTCGGTGTGTCGGTCGAGAAGAAGATCCCGGGCGGTGCGCTGCTCGGCGAGCTGACGTACCGTCCCAACCAGCCGCTGCAATACAACTCGTACGACGTGATCAGTGCCGCCGTGTCACGGACGGCGCCGTCGCCGCTGCGCGACAAGGCGGATGCAGTGGCGCCGGGTGCAACGCTGCGCGCGTGGGAGCGCCACGAGGCGCTGCAGCTGCAGCTCGGCGTGACCGGCGGACTGCCCGCGGTGCTGGGTTCCGCGGGCATGAGCTACGGCGCCGAGCTCATCTACAAGCAGGTGCCGGACCTGCCGAATTCAGCGGTGATTCGCTTCGGGCGCGCCGAGGTGTTCGGCCAGGGGCCGGTCGATGGGACCTGTCCGCCACCGGCCGCGCCGGTGTCGTGCACGAGTGATGGTTACGTGTCGCAGGAGGCGTTCGGTTACCGGTTGCGCGCAGGGCTGAAGTATCCGAAGGCGATCGGCGAAGTCGACCTGGTGCCCGCGGTGGTGTTCGGACAGGACGTCTGGGGCTGGTCCGGCGACGGCCTGCTGCTCGAGGGCCGCATGCTCGCGGTGGTGTCGCTGCAGGCCCTGTACACGCAGCGGTGGTCCGCGGCGCTGGCCTGGCAACCGACCTGGGGCGGCACCTACAATAACCAGCGCGACCGCAGCATCGCGCAGGCCTACGTCAGCTATCAGTTCTGACCGCGGGCGTGGTCGTCAGCGCAGCACGCCGCGCGCTGCCATGCGACGGGCATAGAAGTAGAGGCTGAAAGCGACGACCCAGATGACAGCCGTAAACAGCAGGCCACCGGTGCCCATCAACTTGAGGCCATCTGTCAGGACGTAGCTGTAGATCCCGGTCAGCACCATGCCCACGATGGAGGCGCCGAACATCCAGACCGACCAGGTCTTGCGCAGCAGCAGGCCAATCGAGCCAAGCAGCGCACCCCAGACCGCGATCGCCCATGCAGCGATGGCCCAGGCTGGAAATGCATAGAAGTACGCGAGCTGTTCCGGCGAGAACTGACTCATGTAGAAGTCCAGGCGCAACTGCGACGCGGAGTAGTCGAACGCGCCCATGGAATTCCACAGCAACGCCAGCACGCCCACGATCCAAAGGTGACGCGGGACTTTGACGGTCGACTCGGTCATGGCGATCCTCCCCCTGGTTGTTCGTTCTGCTGCCGATACTAGGGCCAGTTTCGATGCCAGGTCCAGTCGTGCGGGTCAGCCGCTGTTACGCAGCCCCGCGGCCACGCCGTTGATGGTCAGGTGGATGCCGCGACGGCTGCGCTCGTCCTTGTCACCCGCGCGGAAACGCCGCAGCAGCTCGATCTGGATGTGGTTGAGCGGGTCGAGGTAAGGAAACCGGTACTTGATCGAGCGGGCCAGTGGGCGGTTACCCGCCAGCAACTCGTCGGTCCCCATGATGCGCAGCAGCGCCGACAGCGTCGATTCCAGCTCGGCGCGGATGCGGCCGAAGATCTTCGCGCGCAAGTCGGGGTCGGTGACCAGGTCGGCGTAACGCGACGCGATGGCGATGTCGGCTTTCGACAGCACCATCTCCATGTTCGACAGCACGGACGCGAAGAACGGCCAGTCGCGATGCATCTCCTGCAGCAGCTCGAGCCCCTCGTCGCCGTGCTCTTCGAGCCACGCGTCGACGGCCGACCCGAAGCCGTACCAGCCGGGCAACATCAGTCGGCACTGCGCCCACGAGAACACCCACGGAATCGCCCGCAACGTCTCGATCGAGCGTGACTGGTTGCGCGACGCCGGGCGGCTGCCGATGTTGAGTTCGGCGATTTCGCTGATGACGGTCGATTCCCAGAAGTAGTCCTCGAACCCGGGCGTCTCGTAGACGAGGTGCCGGTACGCGGCAAAAGCGTGGGCCGAAAGCTTCTCCAGCGTGGCGAGGTACTGCGGCTTGGGCGCACGACCGGCCCCTCCGAGCAGCGTGGCCTCGAGCGTCGCCGCCGCCAGCACTTCGAGGTTGCGGCGCCCGACCTCGGCGTTCGAGTACTTCGCGCCGATGACTTCGCCCTGTTCCGTCACCCGGATCTGTCCCTGCACGGTGCCGCCGGGTTGCGCCAGGATCGCTTCGTACGTCGGGCCGCCGCCACGACCGACCGATCCGCCGCGGCCATGGAACAGCCGCATCCGGATGCCGTGCTTGCGGAACGTCTCGACGAGCTCGGTCTGTGCCTTGAACAGCTCCCAGCGCGAGGTCAGGTAGCCGCCGTCCTTGTTGCTGTCGGAATACCCGAGCATCACTTCCTGCGCCTTGCTGCGCGAGTCGAGCAGGCGCGCGTACACCGGAATCGACAGTAGCGCGTCCATCGCACCAGCGGCACTGCGCAGGTCCGCGATCGTTTCGAACAGCGGGATGACGTTGCAGTGCAGGTGTGCGTTCGGCGGAACTGTACAGGCCGACCTCGCGCAGCAGCACCACCACCTCGAGCACGTCGGAGACGCCGTCGCACTTCGAGATCACGTAGTTGGGGATGCACTCGGCGCCGTAGAGCGTGTGCATGCGCGCCGCGGTCTGCAGGATGCGCCAGCTCGCCGCGGGTCTCCTCGGAGTACTCGACGTGGCGTGAGCGAGCTGGCAGCCGCGGCGTGCCGAGTTCATGGACCAGCAGGCGGATGCGGGCAGCTTCGTCCAGCGACGCGTAGTCGATGGCGTCCCGCCGCCCATGGCGAACAGCTCGGCCACCACGCGCTCGTGCACGTCCGAGTTCTGGCGCAGGTCGACCGCGGCCAGGTGGAAACCGAAGACGTTCACCGCACGCCGCAGGTGGCGCAGGCGTCCGCGTGCGAGCAGGGCCGAGTCGTTGCTGACGAGCGAGCGGTGAATGATGTCGAGGTCGGCCGCGAATCGACGTCGCATCGGCATACGGCGGCGCGTCGCCGACCGCGTGCCGCAGCGCCTCGTGCTGGTCGAGCACGCGTGCGGTCGTGGCGATGCGCGCGTACAGGCCCGTGAGAGCGCGCCGGTACGGCTCGTCGCGACGGTGCGGGCTGGTGTCGGGCGAGCGATTGGCGAGCGCTGTCAGCTCGGGTGAGACGTCAGTGACCAGCGTCGTCATTGACAGCTCAGCGCCCAGGACGTGCAACTGCTCGAGGTAGTACTCGAACACCCGCGACGACTGCATGCGCAGTGCGCGTTCCAGGACGTCCGCGGTCACGAACGGGTTGCCGTCGCGGTCGCCGCCGATCCACGAGCCGATGCGCAGGAACGACGGGCAGCTCGGTTGCCGCCGCGTCCGGATAACGACGCTGCAGCTCGTCCTCGAGTGCGCCGTAGAGCAGCGGCACCTCGGGCAGGAACGTCTGCTCGAAGAACGACAGGCCGTTGGCCACCTCGTCGAGCACCTCGAGCTTTTCGAGACGCAGCATGCGGGTCTGCCACAGCGACAGCACGGCGCGCCGGATCGATTCGTCGTTGGCCGCCTGTTCCTGCGGCGTGAGGCGGGTGCGCTCGCGCGTCTGCAGCCGCTGCTCGAGCTGCATTTCCAGGTCGCGCACGCTCTTGCGCTGCACTTCGGTCGGATGCGCCGTCAGCACCGGCACGACCACGCTGTCGCGGAAGAACGCCGACAGTGCTGCCAGGGAAACTCCGGCGGCCGCCACCCGATCGAGTGCCTCCGCCAGGCTGCCGTCGGCCGGTGGTTCGCCCTTGATGTCGGACTGTCGCTTGCGGCGGCTGTGGTGCAGGTCTTCGGCGAGGTTGGCCAGGTGCGAGAAGTAACTGAACGCGCGCGCCACGATCATCGTCTGCTCGCGACTCAATCCGTCCAGCGTGCGCTCGAGCTCGCGGCGGGCCGCGATGTTCTCGTCGCGGTGGAAAGCGATGGCGCTTTGCCGCACGTGTTCGACCAGTTCGAACGCGGCGTCGCCTTCCTGGTCGCGGACCGTGTCGCCGAGCAGGCGGCCGAGCAGGCGGATGTCGTCCCGCAGCGGACGGTCGGGCTCGTTCTCGAAATCCACGGCGTGCTCCACGGGGTCGTCTAGCCGGGTGGCATGCTGTCCTGGGTCAGTTCGTGCACGTCGAGGTCGAACGGGCGTTCTCGCGGCGGCACGAAGTCCTTCGGGAACCAGACGAACGACAGCCGCATGATCCGCGCTACGCCCGGGATGTCGTCGATGCGCGTCAGGTAGATGCCGAAGCGGTTGCCGCTCGGCAGCAAGGTGTTGTCCGAGAACGGGAACGAATACGGCGACAGCGTGAACTCGATCGGCGGCGTGTGCGCCTGCGACTCGCCGTTGGCGCCGAGCAGCACGGAGTAGATGCCGACCGTCTGCGCCGCCCAGCTGACCGCGCGGATGTTGACCTGCAGGGTGTCGCGGCCGTCGGGCGACGCGATCCGCAACGGCACGCCTTGCGCGGTGCTGGAGCAGTTCAGCGTCAGCGAGCCGCTCGCGGCATTGGCAGTCGCGGGCACGGCGCACGAAAGCAGTTGGTCGGCCGGCTCGGTGCCGTCGGAATTCAATGAGATCTCGAGGAACGACGGGTTGCGCCCGTCCGGGACGACGGCCGTCGACAACAGCGGTGCGAGCTGGCGTGAGATCACGCGACGCGAGGTGCTGCGCAACCGGGTACGTGCCTCCTCGGTCTGGCCGGGCAGGGTATCGACGTAGCGCAGCAGCGGTCCGAGCTCGAAATGTTCGTGGAAATTCAGCGCCAGCAGTTCGGCCAGCAGCGCGAGTCGTTGCGCGCGGGGCAAGTCGGTGTCGGCACCGGCCTTGACCTGCTCGTTCTCGCTCTGCAGCAACGGCCCCACCAGCTCGCGGAACATCGCCGAACGCAGGTTCGTTTCCGATTCCTCGCGCTGGTTGCGCAGCGACTGCGAATTGTTCTTGGTGGCGATCGCGATCTCACGCTCCTTGAGCGTGTTGGTCGCGTACAGGCCGACGATGGTGGCCGCGACCGTCAGCAGCGGGATCGCGAGCGAGTTGACGATGTTGGCAGCGAACTTGGCGTTTTCGCGCCAGGTCGGTTTCTCGGCTTCGTGCGTCACGCAGGGCTGCCGGTCAGCTGCAATCGACGTTGACGGTGACCGGCTCCGACAGGCTCAGGAATTCCTGCTCGCGTGCCTTGGGTTCCAGGCACCTGGCCTTGTACCTGCCCGGCGCCAGCTGCAACTGGTACGCGCCGGGTTTCAGGTCGGCCACGGTCTTGCCCGCTGCATCGACGATGACGGCCTTGGCCGTGGCTGGCGTGAGGGTGCCGGTGACGACGTCGGCGACCGCGAGGCCCGGCAGGCAGGCCAGGACGACGAGACCGGGCGCGAACTTGAACGACGGGCGACGGTTCGTGATGGTCATGACTCACTCTTTTGAATTTGCAGGGGCGGGAAACGCAATGGACGTTACCGTGCGCATGGGGGGGTGGCAACACTTGCAAGCGCCACGGTCAAGGCCGGTGGCCGGCTGCTGTGAAGCCGCAACGTGATCCGAGTCACAAAATCCACGTCGCCGAGCCAGTGCAAACGGGGCGCGCGGGCAAACAGGGGCTAAATTGCGCACCAGTCTCTTGCCACGTCTCCGTGCCATGTCCCACCGCAAAGATGCCACCTCCACCCGCCTGACGCCGACGCTGCGCACGTCGCACGGCGATCAAGGCAAGCCGACTCACGCCACGTCGGGGCGGGTCGGGTTTGACGAGCGTGGCAACGCGGTGTGGGAAATGCGCACTGCAGATCAGCGGTACATGCGTGATGTCAGTACGACGCTGGTGCGGAAGCTGGTGCCACCCCTCAGCATCGAGGCGACCGCCATCGTCAAGAAGCCGCCCGAAATGCCCGTGCCAAAACGGGCCGTGCCGAGTGATGCGGGCCAACTGCATGACCGCGCCAGGATGGGCACGGTGCGGACCTATCCGGTGAGGTCGGCGCCGGCGGCGAAACGCGCGGCGGCAAAGACAATCGTGACGACTCGAGCCAGGCCAGGCTTGCTCGAACGCCTGTTCAGCCGCAAACCTTAACGGCGGCGGGCGAAGTTCGGGCGGGCGCCGGTCGAGGGGCCGCGGACGTCCTTTTCGCGGAAATTGATGCGACCCTTGGTCAGGTCGTAGGGCGACATTTCCAGCGTCACCTTGTCGCCAGCCAGGATGCGGATGCGGTGCTTGCGCATTTTGCCGGAGAGGTACGCGGTGATTTCGTGGCCGTTTTCCAGGGTCACGAGAAAACGCGTGTCGGGCAGCACCTGGTTGACGGTGCCCTGCATGTCGATGAGTTCTTCCTTGGCCATTCATTCACCTGGGTGTGCCGGTACGGCGGGTACTGCCGGGGACACTGAGAGGCGGAAGGCTCAAGCAGGGCGCGGCGCACGCACGATACAGCAACCCCGTGACCCGCGTCTGGAAAAAAACCGACCCGGCGGGGGAAATGCGCGTATAGTCCGGCGCGGGTAGTCTCCCTTCTACTTTCTGCATGGGCGGTTCTCGCGAGTTTTCGCGCAGTTCCAGTCCCAGCGCTTAGCCGAAGAGTTTCCGATCCACGTGGCACCGTTGCCACGCGACTGCGATCGCCCCGCCTTGAAAGCGGGAGTTCTTCCAGCCGCGCTGCCTCATGCCTTGCGTTTCCCGGTCCCCAGGCCGCTCCAGCCCGTCGTTTCGATGGGCACGGCCGAACGGACTTTTTGTCAGTGAGTATCAAATGTCCAAGATCTACGTCGGTAACCTCCCTTTTTCCGCCACCGAAGACGCCGTGCGTGAGCTGTTCTCAGCCCACGGCACCGTCGACTCGGTTGCCCTGATCAACGACCGTGACACGGGCCAACCCCGTGGCTTCGGCTTCGTCGAAATGACCTCGAACTCCGAGGCCGCCAAGGCGATCCAGACGCTGAACGGTTTCCAGATGGGCGGCCGCGCCCTGAAGGTCAACGAAGCCCAGGCGAAGACGGAACGTCCCCGCCGCTGGTAAGCGTTCAGGCGGATCCGGACTGGTCGGTTGCTTGATCGCAGCCGACTGGGACGAGGAAGCAGCAGACGGCCCCTTCGGGGGCCGTTTTGCTTTGTGGGGTCGAACGGGTGCGCTAGGCTTTGCCCATGCAGCAACCCCCGCTCGAACTGCGCGTCATTTCTGCCCGCGAAGTGCGCGAGTTGCTGCCGTTCGGCGAATGCGTCGCAGCGGTGGAACAGGCGATGCGAAGCGTGAGCGCCGGCAAGCTGCTGATGCCGTTACGCCAGTTCATGCCATTGCCGTCGGACGAGGGCAGGCTGGCCTGGATGCCGGGCTACCTCGGCGATCCCGAGTGCTTCGGCATCAAGTTGCTGAGCCTGTTCCCCGGCAACCCCAAGGTGGGACTGTCGTCGCACGTGGGTCTGTACGTGCTGTACGAATCTGCGCACGGCCGCCCCGTCGCGATCATGGAAGCGAGTGCGCTCACGGCAATTCGCACGGCCGCGGCCAGCGTCGTTGCGACGCGGGCCCTGGCGCGTCCCGACTCGCGCACGCTCGCCGTCATTGGCACGGGGGAGGAAGCGCGCTCGCACATCGATGCCTTCGCGGCCGTGCGCCCGTTCGAGCACGTGATCGTGTGGGGACGCAGGCCCGACGCCACGCGTGAACTCGCGGAATACGCGCTCGCCGCAGGCTGTGTGCACGTGGCGATCGCGGACTCGATTGCGGCTGCGGCGGCCGCAGCCGACGTGATCTGCACCGTCACCGGTTCACCCGCCGCCCTCCTGTTCGGTCGCGACGTGCGCAAAGGCACGCACCTGTGCCTCGTTGGCGCATCGATCCCGAGTTCACGGGAGGTCGATGACGACCTGGTTGCGATGTCGCGCTTCTTCGTCGATTACCGCGGCAGCGCGCTGGCGCAGGCTGGCGAACTGCTGGGTGCCATCAAGGCGGGCCGCGTGACGGAAGCCCACATTCTCGGCGAGATTGGCGACGTGCTGAGCGGCACCGTCCCCGGCCGGTTGGCGGCTGACGACGTGACAGTCTACAAGTCGTTGGGCGTCGCGGCGCAGGACCTGGTCAGTGCGCTGGTGGTGTATCGGCGCGCGCTGGAGCGCGGGCTGGGAATGGTGGCAGAACTGTAGGCAACTCTGGAGCGAGTGCATGTTTCGACGCAAGGGAACCATCGTCGAATGGAACGATGACCGTGGCTTCGGCTTCATTGCGCCGGGGAAGGGTGGCGAACGTGTGTTCTGTCACATCAAGTCGTTTCGCAACCTGACCCAGCGGCCCGCCCGCGGCCAGGTGTTCACGTACCGGTTGGCGCACGACATGGGCGGACGCTCGCGGGCGCGGGAGATTCATCCGGCGGATGAAGGCGTGCGCGTGCCGGCTTCGCCGGTCCCGGATGATGCCGCCCATGGCACGCACAAGGTCGCGGCCTATGTCGGCAGTCTCGCGCTGCTGCTCGCCCTCACGGCTCTGGTGTACTTCCAGCGCCTGCCGTGGCTCGTCTTTCCCTGGTACCTCGGCCTGAGCGTGGTCACGTTCGTGGTCTCCGGTGGGGACAAGGCGCCAGCGCAAGCCGGGTTCCGTCGCACGGCCGAAAAGTCGCTCAATGCGCTCGCGCTGGCCGGGGGATGGCCGGGCGCCTGGCTGGCAATGGAGGGATTTCGGCACAGGACGCAGCAAGCTTCGTTGCGGCGTGCGTTCTGGTTCGCCGTCGTACTGAACCTGCTGGCGCTCGGTGCGATTGCCATTGCCGGGCAGGGTGGGTGGGGTACCTACGTGCCGGGCGGGAGCGGGGTGACTACCGATCCCCGACCGGTCTCCGGGGCGGCTAAAATTCCGTCCCCTGTGTCGAACCGACGGTGACTGCGACGTGGCCAGGATCCTGTTTTTGTACCACGGCGTGTACGGTCACACGCTGAAGGTCTGCGGCGTGATGCGTGAGGAGGTCATGCGGCTCGGTCACGTGGCCGAGGTTCGGCCACTCGTCGACGGGCTGCAGGACGCCGCCACGTTCGACGCGATCGTGATCGGCGCCAGCATCCGCCACGGCAAGCACAATCCGGCGGTGTATGCGTTCATCGAGCAGAACCAGGCGTTGCTCGATTCGAAGCCCAATGCGTTCTTCTCGGTGAGTCTCGTCGCGCGCAAGCCGCACAAGAACACGCCCGAGACGAATCCCTACCTGCAGAAGTTCCTGGCGCTTACGGCCTGGCGACCGCAACTGCTCGCGGTGTTCGGCGGCGTGCTCGATTACCAGCGCTACGGTCCCTTCGACCGGCACGTCATCCGCTTCATCATGCGGCTGACGGGCGGGCCGATCGATCTGCATACCAACGTCGAATTCACGCCGTGGGACGAGGTGCGCCGGTTCGCCGGACGCATCGCGGAATCAGCCGAGGGGCGGGTAGCGGCCTGATTGCCGTGCGCGAGTCGACCACCAATCGATTGCACACTGCGCTGGCGGTGCTGTCGCTGTGGCTCGTGGTTACGAGTCCGTGGGTGTCGATGCTGCGGCGGATTCCGGGCACTGCGGGATTCTTCGATTACGCTCACGTGGCGCTCGGCGGGTTCGCACTCGTGATCGGTATCGTCTATGCCGTCTCTTTGCTGGGTGGCGGCCACTGGCGGCAATACGTTCCGGGCAAGGCGGCCGGAATCACGGGCGCCATCGAGGGACTGTTGCTGGTTGCGATCGTTGCCGCCGGCGCGACCGGTGCGATGTGGTTCCTGCGGCAGGGTTCCGCCGATGTCATGGCCTGGCGCAGCTGGCACCTCGTGGCAACGCGCGTGCTGATCGGCGTCGGTGTCGCGCACGTGCTCGCCGTGGCGTCACACCTGCTCGACTTGGTGCGGGACTGACTTTCCGGACGGCTACTGCCAGCCTTCCTTGCCGGGCTCCTGGTTCATCAGCTTCTTGAGTTTCCCGGACAGGTAAAAGCCCATCACGATGATGAACAGGATGACGCCCAGGCTCATCAGACCGTAGTCGGTCGTGAACAGCAGGCTGAATTTTTCCATCGGGAGCTCCGGGGAAGTGGCCGATTAACCGGTAAACGGTAATCCGCCGCTGGCTCCCGGGGCAGTGGTGAAAACCGCTACCACTCCTTCTCCCGCTTGCGGCAGAGGGGGTGAGGGTCCTCAGGCCGCCGCGGCGGCACCCGACGCCGGCACCGGCACGCGGATCAGGTGATCGAACGCGCTGAGTGCCGCCTTCGAGCCTTCACCCATCGCGATGATGATCTGCTTGTACGGCACCGTCGTGACGTCGCCCGCCGCAAACACCCCCGGCAACGAGGTCTGGCCCCTGGCGTCGACTTCGATCTCGCCGCGTGGCGAGAGCGCGATCGTGCCCTTGAGCCAGTCGGTGTTGGGCAGCAGGCCGATCTGCACGAACACGCCTTCGAGCTCCACGCGGTGGATGTCGCCCGAGCTGCGGTCCTTGTAGCTCAGTGCGTTGACCTTGCCGTCGGCGCCGTGCACCTCGGTGGTCTGCGCCGAAACGATGACGCGCACGTTCGACAGGCTGCGGAGCTTGCGCTGCAGCACTTCGTCGGCGCGCAGCTTGCCGTCGAACTCGACCAGCGTGACGTGCGCGACGAGACCGGCGAGGTCGATCGCGGCTTCGACGCCGGAATTGCCGCCACCGATCACGGCCACGCGCTTGCCCTTGAACAACGGGCCATCGCAGTGCGGGCAGTAGGCCACGCCCTTGCCGGAGTATTCCTTCTCGCCCGGCACGTTCATCTGCCGCCAGCGCGCACCGGTGGAGATGATCACGGTCTTGCTCTGCACGTGCGCGCCGCTCTCGAGCGTGACCGTAAACAGCCCATCGTCACCCGCGGGCCCGAGCTTGGCCGCGCGCTGCAGGTTCATGATGTCGACTTCGTAGTGCTTGACGTGTTCTTCGAGCGCCGCTGCGAGCTTCGGCCCCTCGGTCGCCTTGACCGAGATGAAGTTCTCGATGCCGAGCGTGTCCATCACCTGCCCGCCGAAGCGGTCCGCGACGACACCCGTGCGGATGCCCTTGCGGGCTGCGTAAATGGCCGCGGAGGAACCCGCGGGGCCGCCGCCGACGACGAGCACGTCGAAAGGCTCCTTGGTATTGATGGTTGCGGCAGCACGCTCACCGGCGCTGGTGTCGATCTTGGCCAGGATCTCCTCGAGGCTGATGCGGCCCTGCGAGAACTCCTTGCCGTTCAGGAACACGTACGGCACGGCCATGACCTGCCGGGCCTCGACTTCGGCCTGGAACAGCGCGCCGTCGATCATCGTGGTGCGCACGCCCGGGTTCAGCACGGCCAGCAGGTTCAGCGACTGCACGACCTCGGGGCAGTTGTGGCACGAGAGCGAGATGAAGATCTCGAAGTTGAATTCACCCTTGAGCCCCTTGACCTGCTCGATCACGGGCGCGTCGACCTTCGGCGGATAGCCGCCGGCCTGCAGCAGGGCGAGCACGAGCGAAGTGAACTCGTGACCCATCGGGATGCCCGCGAAGACGACCCCCATGTTCGCGCCGACCCGCGTGATCCGGAACGACGGAGTGCGGGTGCCCGCCGGAATCTCGCTGCCGCGGATCTCGCGGTAGCTGATCAGGCTCGACAGCGGCGCGACCTGCTGCAGCAGCTCCTGCATTTCGCGGGCGGCGTCGGAGTCGTCGAGAGCAGCCGTGATTTCGATCGGCTGCGTCAGCCGGCCGAGGTAGCCCTGGAGTTGTTCCTGCAGATCGGCGTCGAGCATGTTCGTCTCCGTCCCCCTCCCGCCGGCAGCGGGAGGGGGCTTGGGGTCTTGAATCAGATCTTGCCGACGAGATCGAGCGACGGCTTGATCGTCTTCGAGCCGTCGTTCCACTTCGCCGGGCACACTTCGCCCGGGTGCGCGGCGACGTACTGCGCCGCCTTGAGCTTGCGCAGCGTTTCCTTGACGTCACGCGCGATGGCGTTGTCGTGGATCTCGAGGGTCTTGATCACGCCGTCCGGGTTGATCACGAACGTGCCGCGCAGCGCGAGGCCCGCTTCGTCGATGTGCACGCCGAAGCCGCGCGTCAGCGTGTGCGTCGGGTCGCCGACCAGCGGGAACTTCGCCTTGCCGACGGCCGGTGAAGTCTCGTGCCACACCTTGTGCGAGAAGTGCGTGTCGGTCGTGACGATGTAGACCTCGGCGCCGAGCTTCTGGAACTCAGCGTAGTTGTCGGCCGCGTCCTCGACTTCGGTCGGGCAATTGAAGGTGAAGGCGGCCGGCATGAAGATCACGACCGACCACTTGCCCTTCATGGACTCGTTGCTGACTTCGACGAACTTGCCGTTATGGAAGGCCTGCGTCTTGAACGCCGGGACGGTGGTGTTGATCAGCGACATGGGTGGGGACTCCAGGTGGTTTGGCCGAGGCGGCTGAGGGTTAAAGCTTCCAGGTGCAGCATTGTCCGGGGTCCGGGCCCGTAGGGCCAATAGATTGTTCTACGAAGATCAATAGGGAGTGCCTATGAGTTGACGCCGGTGATCGAGTGTTGTTCGGCACGAACTGGCCGATGATTCCGCCGGCGCGGGCGCTCGAGGGCCTGGCGGAGCTGCAGCTCGGCGCCGAGATTGCCGCAGGCTTTCTCGGCGCCAATGCGCGGCGGATATTCCGCCTGTAGGGATTACTTCAGCTGGCCGCGGATTTCGCCGACGCGGTAGTCGCCCGGACCCGAGTAGGGCGGATCCACGCCGTCGTAGGTGTGCACGTTGACGTACGTGTTGCCGCCGCGAATTTCTTCGACCAGGTCGGCCATCGACGAGCCGTTCAACTGGCCAGTGAAGTCGCCGGCGTCGATCGAGCCTTCTGCCAGCACGCCATTGAATTCACCGCGCTTGGCGGTGGCACTGCCTTTCGGCCACAGCTTGACCACGGGCTGGCCGTTCTGGTTCGGGCTGCCGAAGTGCAGGTCGGCCTGCGACGGGTTCATCAGCTTGTTGACCGTGATCTTGTAATCGATGCTCTTGCCGTCCGCGCTCAGGCGCAGTTCGACGGTGCCGGTCGCCGGCGTATTGATCGGCTCGGGCAGCATCTGCCCGCCGTCCATGTCCGCCTTGAAGACGGTGTCGGCGGCCTGCGCGGGAATCGCGAGGCACGCAGCGGCGGCGACGAGGCTGATGAGGACTTGACGGCTGTTGAACATGGAAGGCTCCTGGGGACTCGTTCTTGCACGGGCAATGTGCGTCCGCCGCGCCGCCGCCGGAATACGTAGATGCTGCGAATTGGTCGCGTTCTACGCCGTCACCCCGGCAGCCTCTGTCGCAATGCCGAAATCTGCGCACGCCGCTGCTCGAGCAGGCCGTCGTGGGCCGGATCGAAGCCGCGATTCTTCAGCCGGCGCTTGCGGAACGCGAGCTCGTTCTGGGCGTTGACCAGTGCCGCCGAGACCTGCGGTTGGCGCGGATCGATACGGCGCGTGCGGAAGGTGCGATCCGCTGCGATTACCGTGAACTCTGCGCCCGTGACGCTGCGTCCCACTTCGTCCGCGAGTTCCTCGACGATCACGCGGCGCTCGGCCTTGCCGCTGCGATACAGGATGAACGCGAGCAGCAGCGCGAAGGGCAGGAACACGACCAGGTTGGTCAGGCTGGCCGTGATCATGGCCTCCCACACGGTGTAGGTTGGCGGTGCGAGCACTTCGGTGGGTGCCGCTTCGCCAGACTGTGCGGCCGCGAGGGCAAAAAACAGCGGCAGCGAGTTGTTCCACGCGTGGGCCAGGATCGCCAATGCGTAGCCGGCCAGCGGCGCCAGCCAGCGCAGTCGCCGTTTCGACGTGGCGCGTGCCATGCCGAGCGCAGCGCCGAAGATCCCCGAGAACAAGGCATGACCCGCGAGCCCGAGCCAGGCGAAGCGCATGCCGATCTGGAAGCCGTACGGCGCGGTGCCGAACTCGACGAAGTTCTGCTGCACGTACAATGCCGACTCGAACCAGTTGAAACCGGCACCCACCAAGGCGCCGTAGATGAAGCCGTCGCGCACGTTGTCGAATTCGCCGCGCAGCAGCCAGAACAGCAACACGATGCCGATGCCCTTGGTCGTTTCCTCGACGATCGGCGCAGACAGCGGCGCGCCGACCATCATCGCGGCATCGGGGCCGAGCATCTCGCCGAGCCGGGGGAACTGCTCGAGCCACTGCGTGACGGCCATGATCGCCGCCGTGTTGAATGGAAGCGCGATCGTGGTGGCGATGAGGCCGCCCCACAGGAACGCCGCGGCGAAGGCGTAGGGCGACTCGTGCTCGCGACGGTCGAGGTACCAGAGGATCAGGATCGGGATCAACGACATCGCGGACGACAAGGCCAGCGCGCGCAGGAACACTCCCGTGGCGGCGGAATCGAGACCCGCGACGACCGCGCAGATGATCAGCGCCGCGAACGCCAGCAGGATGCCGAGCGTCCAGGTGAGTGCGCGCGCCACGCGCGGCCGCCGCAGTGGCGAGGCGAGCGGGTCGAGCGTGAGGTCGAACGATCCCTGCGGCATCCGTCGGTGCTCCTGGCGTGATCCTCGCGGGTCAGGCCAAGAGAATTGCCCCGACGCCGGCGACGAGTATGCCGACAGTCGCCAGCAGAATCGAACGTCGCACGGCCGGCGTGGCGAGTGTTGCCACCATGGCGGTCTTGACGATCGTGTTGCTCAGCACCGCGATCGTGATCGCATGCGATGCCACGCCCGGGCTGCCCGAGCGCGCGTACTGCGCCATCGACAGCGTGATCGCATCGACGTCGGTCGTGCCGGCCAGGGCGGCGACGTAGTACAGGCTGGTCTCCGGCGCGTGCGCCTGCACGACCTTGACCACCAGCAGCACGACGGCAAACAGCGCGGTGAACTTGATCGCGGAGGTCAGGCTGAACGGATTGCGCAGCGGGACGTCCTGCGCCTGGATTTCCTGTCCCGCGCGCCGCAGGTGCCAGCCCGCGATTCCGCCACACACGATGGTCATCGCGACCAGGGCAGGCAGCAGTGGCGGCAGCAAGGCGCGGTTCACCACCAGCACTTCCACCAGCACGCGTGCAAAGCTCACGGTCCAGGCCAGCAGGATGCCGCTGACGATGGCGGAGTGCGCCGTGACGTACTGCGGCTCGCGACTCTGCCGCGCGAACGACAGCGTCACGGCCGTCGACGAGACCAGGCCGCCCGTGAGTCCGGTGAGCGGAATGCCGCGGTGCGCGCCGAGCAGGCGCGTGAGCACGTAGCCGACCAGCGACAGGCCCGCAATCAACAGTGCCAGCAGCCACAGCGAGCGCGGATTCAGCGCGTCCCACGGGTCGAGCGTGCGGTCCGGCAGGATCGGCAGGACGATGAACGTGGCGATCAGCAGTCGCAGCACGGCGTACGCGTCGTCGGCCTCGAGCCGGCCGACGAACCCGTGCAGCGGCTGCTTGTAGGCCAGCACCGTGGCCACGATCACGCCGATCCCGACCGCCAGCTCGCGTTGGCCCAGCGTGGCCAGCGCGCCGAGCAGGAACGTCGCGATGGCGGCCATCTCGGTCGTGAGTCCCAGGCCGTCGGGATTCATCCGCACACTGAGGACGTAGCCGGTGAGCACGAAGGCCGTGATGGCGAGCAGGCCGGCCGCGAGGATCCAAGGTGTGGCGAGCACGAGGCCGACCCAGCCGCTCAGGGCCCCGAACAGCGCCACCAGGATGAAGGTGCGCAGGCCCGCGATCTCGGGATGTTCGAGGCGCTGCTTATGCCGCTCGCGCTCGATGCCGACCAGCGCGCCGATCAACAGCGCGGTGGCGAAATTCCAGACCAGGGTGAGGTCGAGTTCGGGCACGCACGCTCCTACGGTCGTGCCACACCCGGTACGAGCGAGTCGATGACCTGTTCCAGCGCCGCTTCGCACACGCGACAGAACGGCACGCGATCCCGGGTGAACATGATGCAGTCGAGCTGCGGACGGTAGTAGGCCTGGGCGTCGTAATTCGCACCCTGGAAGGCGCCGACGGCCGAGCGGTGGCGTTCAGCGCCGAGCAGCCGGGTGACGTGCGCTTGTTCTTCGCGAAACAGTGCATCCATCTCGCTTTCGGGCCGGCGGTCGGCACGGATCTGCTTGCGGCGCGCCTGCACGTCGAGTTCGTAGGCTTCGAACGCTTGCTTCGGCCACGGCGTGGGCACCGGCGTGCTGCTCGCCACGAGGTGACGCCACTTGAGCTGGTCCCGGTCGAGCAACGCGGTGACGTTCGGTTCCCACGGTTCGACGATCGTCGCTGGTGCGGCATACGCGACGGGCGACGTGTAGTACTCGTCGGCGAGGGCCGCAAAGTGATGCCCGAACTCGTGCACGAACAGGTAGTCGGCCCAGGAACTGTCGACGGCGACGGTCGAATACAACCCGAAAATGCCCCCGCCGCCGTAGGTGTCGTTGTTGGCGAGAATCACCAGTGCCTCGTACGGCGCCCGCGAGGCAATTTCGCGCAGCGCGCGATTCTCGAAGGTCAGCAGGTAGCGTTCGCTGCCGAAAGCGTCGTAGGTCGCGCCGGCCGGAGAGGCGCGATGCACGCCGGTGGACGGGCGCGACACGCCGGACTCCGCGGCCGGTGGACAGAGACCCCACACGTTGAAGTCCTGGCGGCGGCGCGCAAACGGCTGCACTTTGAACAGCGCCGCCGTCACGCGCCTGGCATCCGCAAGGAACTTGGCGGCGCATTCCGCGGCGGTGTAACCGTCGCCGAGCAGCAGCAGGTCGACCTTGTCGGAGGGCGCGCCGTGCTGCTCGATCGCGATCAGGTCCTGCGCCGGGGTCGGCGACCGGTCGACGAACATGTCCGTCGTGTCGAGCTTCGTTTCCCACACCGGCTGGAAGACTTGCCGTGCATCGCGCTTGAAGACCCTGACCTGCACCGGGCCTGGTTTCGCGGGGGCCGGAAAGCGCAACGATTCGTGGAAGCTGCGGTGCTGGGCTTGCGCCTCCTCGGTCGTGACCCACTCGCCGAAGATCGACGAGAAACCCCTTGCCTGCAGCAACTGCCCGTCGGCATCGCGCACTTCGAAACGATAGGCGCCCGCTTGCCCGTCATCGCTGGCGTGCGCCGGATGCCCAGGCCAGGGCAGCGGCTCCTGGCGCAACCGATCGACTGCGAAGATCTCCACGCCCATGCCGCCGGTGTGCAACAGGTCGAGCCGATAGGTCGCTGGCGGCGCGTCCGTGGCCAGGCTTACCGCCGACATGGCCAGTGCCAGCAAGCCGCAGGCGACGCGTTTCATCGACGCGCCCGGGTCCGACGAGCCGCGGTGGTGGAGCCGGCAGCCGGCTTCGCGACGCCGACCGCCGGTTCCGCTGTGGCTTTCACCTTGCGTTTCGACGACGTTCGGCGCGTGCGCCGCTTGCTGTCGAGCCTTGCCAGCGCGCGCTGCTCGCGTGCCTGCAGGCCCACTTCGACCTGGCGCAGCTGGGTCATGAACAACTGGGCGACGCGCGAGAGCGGACGCTTGCGTGTGTAGAACAGGCCGTAGCTCAGCTGCAGCCACGGGGCCGAGAACGGCAGCAGGAAGAGCTGCTTCGTCCGCACGTCCTGCTCGAGCGCTACCAGCGGTGCGAGCCCCACCGCGTCGCCCGCCAGCACCGCATTGCGGACGACAGCGAAGCTGTCGATCATCAGGCTCGGCGTGAGGTCGCCGGTTTCGCGGTCGATGCGCGCGTGCGTGGCCGCTTTGCCCAGATGCACCGCCATGCGTTGCGGCAAACGCGGCGACACCAGCGGAAACACCAGGATCGTCTCGAGCGAATGTTCCTTGGCCGCGACCAACGGGTGACCTTTCCGCACGAAGAAGAACATCCGGTGCTCGGCGACGGGTTCGATCGCGAGCCGCGTGGGGTGCCGCTCGGCACCGGTCGTGTCGCCGACCGCGAACTCGAGCCTGCCCGCCAGCACTTCGCGCGCCAGGTGCTCGAAATCACTGGTCTCGGCGTGGACGCGCAGGCGCGAATTGGCCGATGCCATGCGACCCAGCGCCGCACCCAGTGGCAGCTCCGCCGAGAACATGTCCGTGCCGAAATGCAGTTCGGGGGCCTGCAGTCCGGCGAGTTCCTCGAGGTCGCGCGTGAGGTCGCGTGCCTGCGTGAAGATGCGGGCCGCGTGATCGATGACCAGGCGACCGGCCTCGCCAGGCTTTAGCGCCCGCGCTGCCGTGTCGACGAGCCGGGTGCTGATGCCGGATGAGTCGAGCGCCAGCAGCCGCTTGGTCAGCGCTTCGGGATCGAGTCCCAGTGCTTTCGCGGCCCGCGCGATGTCCGAGGCCGGCACGAGCGCGAGCAGGTCCATCAGGCCGAGTTTCTTCGCCATGGAGGCGAAGCTAACAGAGGGCGGTCGTGCTGCCCAGACGGGCTTGTTGGAGGGAGCTGGCGCCGCCGTGGCTGCCGCCGAGGCGTATCATGAAATGTCACACACAATGAGAGTGCGGGGTTCGCGGTGACGGCAGCAACGAAGATGCCCGATGCCCGGTGCATGTTGATCACGGGGGCGTCCTCCGGCATCGGCGAGGGCCTGGCCCTCGAGTTTGCGCGTCGGGGTTATGGCCTCGCGATCGCGGCACGCCGCCTCGATCGCCTGCAGGCGCTGGCGCCGCGACTGCTGGCGGCCGGGGCCGCGGAGGTGGTCACGCTCGAACTCGACGTGGCCGACACGGACACCATCGAGCCCGCCGTGCAGCGCGCCGCCCGGCAACTCGGCCGGCTCGACGTGATCGTCGCCAACGCGGGCGTGGGGCTGCTCACGCCGACGGGCCGCGGCAAGCTGCCCTTGATGCGCGAGACACTCAACATCAACCTGCTCGGCGCCATCGCGACGATCGAAGCCGCGCTGCCGATCTTTCGCGCGCAGGGGTTCGGCCACGTCGTCGGCGTGACCTCGGTCGCGGGCTCCAAGGGCCTGCCGGGGTTAGGCGCCTACAGCGCGAGCAAGGCGGGGCTGCATCGGTACCTGCAGGCCTTGCGCGCCGAAGTGCGAGGCACGCCGGTCGTCGTGACCGAGCTCGCGCCGGGTTTCATCGACACCGACCTCAACCGCAACAAGGGCGCGCGGCCGTTCCTGATCGACGTCGAAAAGGGCGCGGCGATCATGGCGCGGATGATCGAGCGCCGGGTTGGCAAGCGCTGGGTGCCGGTGCTGCCATGGACGATCATTGCCCAGTTACTGAAAATCCTGCCGGCCGCGGTGCTCGCGCCGCGGCAGAAGCGCAGCTGACCGAGGACAAGACCATGGATTTCGAGCACTCGCCGCGCGTCAAGGAACTGCAGGCGCGCCTGGCCGCGTTCATGGACGACCACGTCTACCCGAACGAAGCACGTTTCTTCGCCGAAGTGGAGGCCAACAAGGCCAAGGGCAACGGCTGGGTGCCGACCCGCGTAATGGAAGAGATGAAGGACAAGGCGCGTGCCGCGGGGCTCTGGAACCTGTGGCTGCCCGACTCCGGGCACGGCGCCGGGCTCACCAACCTGGAATACGCGCCCCTCGCGGAAATCACCGGGCGCTCGCACATCGCGCCCGAGGCGATCAATTGCGCGGCGCCGGACACCGGCAACATGGAAGTGCTGGTGCGCTACGGCAACGACGCGCAGAAAGACCGCTGGCTCAAGCCGCTGCTCGCCGGCGAAATCCGGTCGGGTTTCGCGATGACCGAGCCCGCCGTGGCTTCGTCCGATGCGACCAACATCGCGGCCAGCATCGTGCGCGATGGCGACCACTACGTGATCAACGGCCGCAAGTGGTGGACCTCGGGCGCGTCCGATCCGCGCTGCAAAGTGCTTATTTTCATGGGCAAGACCGATCCGGCGAACAGCAACGTGCACCGGCAGCAGTCGATGATCCTGGTGCCGATGGACACGCCCGGAGTGCGCGTGGTGCGTCCGGTGCCGGTCTTCGGCTACCTCGACGAGCCGCACGGCCATCCCGAGGTGGATTTCGTCGACGTGCGGGTGCCAGTGGCAAACCTGCTGCTCGGCGAAGGCCGCGGCTTCGAGATCGCGCAGGGCCGCCTCGGCCCGGGCCGCATCCACCATTGCATGCGCATCATCGGCGCGACTGAGCGCGCCCTCGAGGCGATGTGCCGCCGGTCATTGCGGCGGACGGCGTTCCACAAGAAACTGGCGGAACAGGGGGTCTGGCGCGAGCGGATCGCGGACGCCCGCATGAAGCTCGACCAGGCACGCTTCCTGACCCTGCACGCGGCGTGGAAGATGGACGTGGCCGGCAACAAGGCGGCGCAGAAGGAAATCGCGATGATCAAGGTGGTTGCGCCGAACATCGCGTGCGAAATCATCGACCAGGCGATCCAGCTCTTCGGCGGTGCGGGCGTCACTGACGACCATGGCCTCGGCTGGGCCTATGCCATGGCGCGCACGCTGCGCATCGCGGACGGGCCCGACGAAGTGCACCGCAACCACATCGCCAAGCTCGAGCTGTCCCGCTACCTGACGCCCTGAGGGCCCCGCATGCAGATGCAGGACAAGATCGCGTTCGTCACCGGCGCGGGCCGCGGCATCGGGCGGGCGGTGTGTCGCGAAATGCTGGCGCGCGGCGCGGCAGGGTTGGTGATTGCCGATCTGGATGGCGCGCAGGCACAGGCGACGGCCACCGAACTCGGCGGCCTCGGGCTGCAGTGCGACGTGTCGAACGAGGCGGACGTGCAGGCGGCCGTGGCGGCGGCGATTGCGCACTACGGTCGCGTGGACGTGCTGCTGTCGAATGCCGGGTTCGGCGCGACCGAACTCGACCTGGACGACGCCCTGGCCGAGCCCAACGAGCTCTGGGCCCGCATGTGGCAGGTGCACGTGATGGCGCACGTATATGCCTCGCGCGCAGTGCTGCCGGGCATGCTCGAACGCGGGGAGGGTTACCTCGTGAACGTGGCGTCCGCTGCGGGACTGCTGTGCCAGGTGGGCGATGCCGCCTACAGCGCCACCAAGCATGCGGCGGTCGGGCTCGCGGAGTCGCTCGCGATCACCTACGGCGAGCGGGGGGTCCGTGTCTCCGTCGTGTGTCCGCAATACATCGCCACGGCCATCACCGGGCTCGACGAGAAGCTCCCGGCCGATGCGCCTCCCGGGCTGCTGTCCGTGGAGCAGGCCGCCACCGCGATCGTCGACGGGCTCGAAGCCGAGCAGTTCCTGTTGCTGACGCACCCGGAGGTCCTGTCGTTCTTCCAGCGCAAGGCCGCGGACTACGACCGCTGGGTCGGCGGCATGCGACGTCTCCGGTCTGGATTGCGGAACGGCGCAGGGTTCCTGAAAGTCCGCCAATGATAGACTCGGGTGCAATCAGGATGCGTGCCACCGGCACCGGAAGGACGATGCGCCCATGAGGCAGATGCGCGGCGAAGACGCACGGTTCGTGTACGGCGAATCCGGGCATGCCAATTCGAACATCACGCTCATTTCGATCTATGACCCGTCGACGGCCGCGGATGGGCGCGTCCACTTCAAGAGCCTGCTGAAGCACATCGAGAGCCGGCTGCACCTGTCGCCGATCTTCCGGCAGAAGCTGCTGCGCGTGCCGCTGGAGCTCGATTTCCCGTACTGGATCGAGGACGAGAGCTTCGACCTCGAATACCACGTCCGCCACATCGCCTTGCCGAAGCCCGGCGACTGGCGCCAGTTCTGCATCCAGGCCTCGCGCATTCATGCGCGCCCGCTCGACCTGTCCAAGCCGCTGTGGGAGCTGTACCTGGTCGAGGGGCTCGACTCGTTCCTGCACCTGCCGCCCGACAGCTTCGCGATCCTCGCCAAGATCCATCACGCGGCCATCGACGTGCGGGGCGGTGCCGAGATCACGACGCTGCTGCACGACACGACGGCGCAGCCGCCCGCGCCGGAACCGCCGGAGCCCTGGTTCCCGGAATCCCCGCCGGGATCGATCTCGCTGCTCTCGCGGGCGCTGATCAACAACGTGGTGCGGCCGCTGATGTTCGCGGGCCCGCTCGCTCGTGCCGTCAGCCGGGTGACGCCCGCCGTGCTCGGGTCGCTCGGCGAACTGTGGCGCAAGGACCGGTTCGCCGTCACGCGTTTCAATTCCGAAGTCTCCCCGCATCGCGTCTTCGATTCGCGTCGATTTTTCATTCACGAGTTCAAGCACATCCGCGACCTGGTGCCGGGCGCCACGATCAACGATGCCGTGCTCGCCGTCTGCGGCGGCGCGTTGCGTCGGTACCTGCTGGCGCATGAAGAACTGCCGGGTTTCAGCGTGGTTTCGCTCGCGCCGTTCTCGGTGCGGGCAGCGGGCGCCAACAGCGAAGGGCGTCCCGAACTGAGCCTCGTCCGCGTGCCGCTCGGCACGGAAATCGAAGACCCGAAGAAGCGCCTGCGTGCGATCTACAAGCACACCTCGACGCACGCCGACATCGACCAGGCCGTGCGGGCCAAGGAACTGACGGAGTTCGACAAGCACGCGCCGGCGGCGACGCTCGCGCTTTCGGCGAAGTTGCTGGCCGGCTCGTCGCTCGGTTCCCCACGCGAGCCGCTGGCCGGCTGCACGATCATGAACGTGCCCGGGCCCGCGATTCCGCTCTACCTCGACGGCGCGCGGATGACGTACTTCTCGTCGATCATGCCGATCGCGGACGGCATGGGGCTGGTGTTCTCGGTCACCAGTTACGACAAGATGATCTTCATCTCGCCGACCTCGTGCCGCGAGCAGCTGCCCGATCCCGAATTCTTCGCGCAGTGCATCCGCGACAGTTTCCAGGAATTGCTGGCGCTGGCGACGAAGCCGGGCAAGCGCAAGAAGAAAAAAGTGGTCGTGAAAAAGGCGGCGGTGAAGCGCAAGGCCGCGTGAAGTAGGGGTTAGGGGATAGGGGTTAGGGGTTAGTCGGCAGCGCACTGCGTGCGCAAAGAAGTTCTCGCGCGACCGCGCTTCCGACTAACCCCTAACCCCTTCCTGACCTTCCTGACCTTCCTGGCCTTCCTGGCCTTCCTCAGCCCGGCACAGCCACGCCCCGCCGCAGACCCTGTTCAGGCGGGCCGAGCAGCCGCGCAATCTTGCGATAGGCCTTGCCGGCCATGCCGTCCGGATCGAACGGCCGCCAGGCGCCTTCGGTCTGCGCCAGGCGGTTGGCGAGAATCCACATCACGGCAGCATTGAAGCCGAGCCCGACGTGGCTGCCTGGCACCCAGATGTTTTCGTGTTCATCGTCGTCGCTGTCGTCGATGCGTGCCGCTTCGGGGGGCACGATGCCGTCGGTCATCGAGAACACGCACGTCGATGGCACGGGCGGCGGCGCGCGCAACACCTTGGCCCGCACGTTCGCGAGGTGCGCGACGGGACCCATCGGGTGCGCGAGATAGCGGTACGCCGCCTTGACGACGACCGGCACGTCGAGCAGTTCGTCGGTCGAGAATTTCATCGGACTGCCGAGCGACACCACGCACCGCACGCATTCCGGGGCAGAGTGCGCGGCGTAGAACGCGTAGACACCGCCGAGGCTCCAGCCCACCAGGCTCACCTTGCGGCGATGTCGGTGGTGCATGAAGCGCAACTTCTGCTCCAGCGCCTGGCTGAACTTGAGCTTGAAGCCGGTGTTCTGGCCGAGACCCCAGGTCTCGACGTGGTAGCCGCGCGAGCGCAGGAAGGCCGAGAGGCCGATCAGCGTGGCGTCGCTGGCGGTGAAGCCGGGGACCAGCAGGACGGGGTGTCCGTCACCGCGCGGCGTGGTTCGCAACAAGGGGTACAGTGCGGGGAGCAGCGCCATCTCGAGAATGGCCCGGCCCTCGAGCAACGTGTACAGGGCCCGCGGAGGTTGCGGGATGCGCGAACCGTTGGTTGCTTTCGCCACTTTGCCTATGCCCTGTTCGAGACCCGATTATTCTAGTTTGGCTGCACCGCAACAATACTAGCAGGAACGCCCCACGTTGCGACCATCCGCACGTCTAGGCAAGCTTGCGACCTCATTTTTCTCCGCCCGACGGGCTGAAGCAGGAGTTTCGATGCGTGGAATTGCGGGTTTCCCAGCACTTTTTGCGGTTATTACGCTGGCCCTGGCGGGTCCAGTCCACGCCCTGGAGCGATCCGACGTGGCGGCCAGGTACCAGTGGGACCTGACCGGCCTGTACGCAGACGAAGCCGCCTGGATGGCCGCCAAGCAGGAGTTCGTGCAGGCGCTGCCGGCGCTTGGAACGTGGCAGGGCAAGCTCGGTGAGTCGGCGGACAGCCTGTGGCAAGGGATGAAGGCCTGGGAGCAGGCCAGCCAGCGGGCCGATCGTCTCTACTCCTATGCCTTCCAGTTGTACGACCAGGACACCCGGGTGGGGCGCAGCCTGCAGATGCAGCAGGAAATGTCGCAGGTCTATTCGAACTTCCAGTCGACTGCGTCGTTCATGCGGCCGGAGATTCTCGCGCTCGGCCGCGGGAAGATCGACGCGTACCTGGCGGCAGAGCCCCGGCTCGGCCAGTACCGCATGTACTTCGACGACATCCTGCGCGCGGCCCCGCACACGCTGACGCCGGCCGAAGAAAAGATCTACGCGCGCATGGCGTCGCTGGGTGAGGCCGGCGGCACGCTGCAGTCCGTCTTCCGCAGCGCGGACCTGCCGTTCCCCGAGGTCACCTTCTCGACCGGCGAGAAAGTCCGGCTCGACGCGTCGGCCTATTCGAAGTGGCGCGCGTCACCGAACAAGGCCGACCGCGACCTCGCGTTCAAGGCGTTCTGGACGGCTTACAACCAGTTCACGCGCACCTTCGCGACCACGCTGAATGCGCACGTGCAGTCGCACGTCACGTCCAAGGACGTGCGCAACTTCCCGACCTCGCTCGACGCCGCGCTGTTCGATTTCAACATTCCGCGCGATGTCTACTCACGCCTGCTCGACGACGTGCACGCCAACCTGCCGACGCTGCACCGTTACCTGAAGCTGCGCCAGCAGATCATGGGCGTGCAGCAGCTGGGGTACGAGGACCTGTATGCGCCGATCGTGCAGCAGGTGGACCTGCAGTACACGCCCGAGCAGGGCATGCAGATGACGCTCGATTCGTTTGCGCCGCTCGGCACCGAGTACGTCGAGACCCTGCGCAAGGGCTACGCCGACCGTTGGGTCGACTTCATGCCCACCACGGGCAAGAGTCCCGGCGCCTACAGCAGCACGGTCTACGGCGTGCACCCGTACCAGTTGCTGAACTTCAACGGCGCGTGGGACGACGTCTCGACGCTGGCCCACGAGTCCGGCCACTCGATGCATTCATTCATGTCGACGGCGAAGCAGCCGTACGCGACGTCCTCGTATTCCACCTTCGTCGCGGAAGTGGCCTCGACGCTGAACGAGAACCTGCTGCTGCACCACGTGCTCGACCAGACGCAGGACGACCGCACGCGGCTCTTCCTGTTGTCGAGCTACCTCGACAGCATGCGCACGACGCTGTTCCGGCAGACGCTGTTCGCCGAGTTCGAGCTGAAGATCCACGAGATGGTCGAGCGCGGCGAGCCGCTGACCGCCGATGCGCTGAACAAGCTCTACCTCGGCCTGCTGCGCCAGTATTACGGGCACGACGCGGGCGTCGTGAACGTCGACGAGCTGTACGCAGCGGAGTGGGCGTTCATCCCGCACTTCTACCGCAACTTCTACGTCTACCAGTACGCGACGAGCATGATCGGCGGAATGTCGCTGGCCGACGGCATGATCGGCAAGGCCGCGGTGAAGTCGGGCAAGGCGCAGCAGAACCGCGAGGCGTACCTGCGGCTGATGGCGGCGGGTTCGTCGAAGTACCCGATCGAGTTGCTCAAGGACGCGGGCGTCGACATGACGACTTCGGAACCGTTCAACGCTGCGATGCGCGAGATGAACCGGATCATGGACGAGATGGATCGCATCTACGCCAAGGGCAACGTCAAGTGAGCAGCGCGCGGCGCAAGGGCGGGTCGATCTATGCCGGCCTCAAGCAGCTCGGCGCCGCCACGGCGCAGCCGACGACGCCGGACGGCTGCCGTACTCGAGCGCGTGCCGAACCCGCATCCGCGCAAGGTGTACCTGGCGCGGTTCGCCGCGCCGGAATTCACGTCGCTCTGCCCGCTCACCGGGCAGCCGGATTTCGCCCACCTCGTCATCGATTACGCGCCGGCCAGGTGGCTGGTGGAGAGCAAGTCGCTGAAGCTCTACCTCGGCAGCTTCCGCAACCACGGTGCGTTTCACGAAGACTGCACGCTTGCCATCGCCGACCGGCTCGTCGATTTCCTCGGGCCGCGCTGGTTGCGCATTGGTGGCTACTGGTACCCGCGCGGCGGCATGCCGATCGACGTGTTCTGGCAGACCGGGCGCCCACCCGCCGCGATGTGGCTGCCCGACCAGGGCGTGCCGCCGTATCGCGGTCGTGGCTGAGTCGATTTCAACCGTTCCGACATGCAAGGACAGGGCATGAACTCACTACGATTGGCCATCGCCGTGGCCATGGCGAGCACGGTGTTCGGCGCGGCGATCGTCACCGCCGATGTCGTGGCTGCCAAGGCGACACCGGCCAAGCGTGCCGCCCTGAACTCGGTCGAGCGGCACCAGGCGGATCTCGCCGACCTCTCGGACAGGATCTGGGCCTACGCCGAAACCGCGCTGCGCGAGACGCGGTCTGCGGCTGCCTTGGCGGATTACGCTGAATTGCAGGGATTCAAGGTCGAGCGCGGTGTCGCGGGCATGCCCACGGCGTTCGTCGCCACCTACGGCTCGGGGCGGCCCGTCATCGGCGTCATGGGTGAGTACGACGCGCTGCCCGGTGTTTCACAGAAGGCGAGTCCGATCCAGGAGCCGCTCGCGGCCGGGGCTGCGGGTCATGGTTGTGGCCACAACCTGTTCGGCGCGGCGAGCCTCGGCGCGGCGATCGCGATCAAGGAGCAGATCGCGGCCGGCAAGCTCAAGGGCACGGTGAAGTTCTTCGGCACGCCGGCCGAGGAAGACGTCGGCGGCAAGGTCTACATGGCCCGCGATGGGTACTTCGACGGTCTCGACGCCGTGCTGGCCTGGCACCCGAGCGACGAGACCCAGGCCGACATGGTGTCGAGCCAGGCGATGGTCAGCCTGATCATCGAGTTCGAGGGCCGCACGGCGCATGCCGCGGGCGATCCCTGGAACGGTCGCAGCGCGGTCGACGCAGCCGAGCTGTTCACGCACGGCATCAACATGATGCGCGAGCACATCAAGCCGACGTCCCGCATGCACTACGTGATTCTCGCCGGCGGCGACGTGCCGAACGTCGTGCCGGCCTATGCAAAGGTCTCGCTGTGGCTGCGCGACTGGAAGCGCGACGAGGTCGAAGGGTTGCTTGCCCGCACGCGCAAGGTGGCGGAGGGCGCGGCCGCGATGACCGAGACCACGGCGAAGGTGACAGTCGACGGCGGGTCATGGGACATGCTGGTCAACGAGACCGGCGCGCGCCTGCTGCATGCCAACCTGCTGCTGCTCGGGCCGGTCAAGTACACGAACGAAGAACAGGCTTTCGCGAAGCAGATCCAGAAGGCGACGGGCGTGCCAGAGATCGGCATGTTCCGGGCGTCAAGCCGCTGGAGGGTCAGGAGCTCGAGGGCGGCTCGACGGACGTGGCGGACATCAGTTGGGTGACCCCGACGCTTCACGTTTCGGTCGCCACCGCGCCAGCCGATGCGCCGTGGCACGCCTGGCCGGTGGTCGCCACAGGTGGCATGTCGATCGGCCACAAGGGCATGGTGCAGGCCGCCAAGGTGCTCGCGGCCACGATGGTCGACCTCTACGAGCAGCCGCAGGCCCTCGCTGCGGTGCAGGCGGAATTCAAGGCGAAAAAGGGCACAACGACCTACGTGCCGTACGTCCCGGCCGGTCCACCGCCGGTGCCGAAGGACTGAATCCGGCATGGTATGATCCCGTTTCTCCAATGGTGGCTCGCGTCGGATCCCTCGCGACGGCCAGCCGCGAACCCCGCCAGGCCCGGAAGGGAGCAACGGTAGCGGCCACGCCGGGTGCCGGGGGTATTCTGGCGCGGGCCGCCGCCTACCCCGGGCCCTGTCCGCAGACCGAGCGCAACGCAGAGCACCCACTCGCCCGATGAGTTACCTCGTTCTCGCCCGCAAATGGCGCCCGCGCACGTTCGACCAGCTCGTCGGCCAGGACCACGTCCGCCGCGCGCTCACCAACGCGCTCGATTCGGGCCGCATCCACCACGCGTTCCTGTTCACGGGCACGCGCGGCGTGGGCAAGACGACCATCGCCCGCATCTTCGCCAAGTCGCTCAACTGCGAGACCGGCGTTTCATCGACGCCTTGCGGCCAGTGCGCGGCTTGTGTCGACATCGACGCCGGCCGGTTCGTCGACCTGCTCGAAGTCGATGCGGCCTCGCGCACCAAGGTGGACGACACGCGTGAGCTGCTCGACAACGTGCAGTATTCGCCGGCACGCGGACGCTACAAGGTCTACCTGATCGACGAAGTCCACATGCTCTCGACACACTCCTTCAATGCGTTGCTGAAGACGCTCGAGGAACCGCCGCCGCACGTGAAGTTCCTGCTGGCGACCACCGATCCGCAGAAGCTGCCGGTGACGGTGCTGTCGCGCTGCCTGCAGTTCCACCTGCGGCGGCTGCCGCTGCCGCTGATCTACGACCGCCTGGCGCAGATTTCGGCAGCCGAGCAGGTCGAGTTCGAGCCAGCCGCGCTGCGGGCCATTGCGCGTGGTGCCGAGGGCAGCATGCGCGATGCGCTGTCGCTGCTCGATCAGGTGCTGGCGTTCGGCGGTGGCCGTGCCATGGAAGCCGAAGTGCGCACGCTGCTCGGTACGCTCGACCGCAAGCACGTTCAAGGCATCCTGACGGCGCTGGCCGAGAAAGATGGCGCGGCACTGATGCAGCAGGCCGCGCACCTCGACGAACGCGCGCCGGATTACCACCAGGCGCTCGGCGAATTGTCGGGCGCCATCCAGCGCATGGCGCTGCTGCAGGCGCTGCCGGACCTGCCTCCCGGCGACGACGAGGACGAAGACAAACTGCTCGTCGAGCTCGCCGCGAAGTTCTCTGCGGAAGACCTGCAGTTGCTGTACCAGATCGCGATCAACTCACGCCGCGATCTCGACTATGCGCCGGATGCGCGCGCGGGTTTCGAGATGGCATTGCTGCGGATGCTCGCGTTCCGCCCGCAGGGATTGCCGCCAGCGACGGCGGCCGCAGGCAGCGGGGCAGCCCTGGCGCGTGCAACGACTGCCGCACGCTCCGCGGGCATTCCGTCGCGCTCGGCGGCAGCACCCGTGGCAACGGAATCCGGTTGGGACACCGTCGTTGCCGCGCTCGGCCTGCAAGGCACGGCGAGGCACTTCGCGGCCAACTGCGTGCTGCTCGAGCGCAAGGCTGGCCTGGTCCGGTTGCGCCTCGACCCGGCCGGAGACTCGTTTCGCCGGCCGCAGATCGAGAGTCGCCTCGCGGAGGCGCTGTCGCAGCACTATGGCGAGGCGATCCGTCTCGAGATCGTGCAGGCCGAAGTGCCGGGTGAGATCCTGACGCCGGCCAAGCGCGATGCGATCGCGGCCGAAGACCGCCAGCGCGCCGCCGAGCAATCGATCGACAGCGATCCCGCCGTACGCGCCATGCGCGAAGTCTTCGGCGCGACGGTTCGGCCCGGTTCGGTGAAGCCGCTGGGTTGAAGCCCCGCTTCACTAGTCACTAGTCACTAATCACTAATCACTTCCCCGGCGAGACGCACATGATGAAAGGCGGCATCGGCAACATGATGAAGCAGGCGCAGGCCCTGCAGGCGAACATGCAGAAGGCGCAGGCCGAGATCGCCGCGATGGAAGTCGTCGGCGAGTCCGGCGGTGGCATGGTCAAGATCACGATGAACGGCAAGCACGAAGCGAAGCGCGTGCAGCTCGATCCGAGCGTGCCGCTCGACGACCGCGAGATGATCGAGGACCTGATGGCGGCCGCGATCAACGACGCCGCGCAACGCCTCGAAGCCGCGACGCAGCAGCGCATGTCGAGCGTCATGGGTGGCATGAACCTGCCGCCCGGCTTCAAGATGCCGTTCTGAGCCGCGCGCCGGCACCCCAGCGATGCTCTATCCGCCTTCACTCAGCCGGCTGATCGAAGCCTTCCGCTGCCTGCCGGGCGTGGGTCCCAAGTCGGCGCAACGGATGGCGTTCCACCTGCTCGAGCGCGACCGCGGCGGCGGCCACGAGATCGCGTTGTCCGTCGCCAATGCGATGGAGAAGCTCGGGCACTGCCAGCGCTGCCGCATGTTCGCCGAGGGCGACCTGTGCCCGGTGTGCGCCTCCACCGGTCGCGACACGTCGCTGCTCTGCGTCGTGGAATCGCCGGCCGACGTGGTCGCGATCGAGCAGACCGCGAGTTTTCGCGGCTGCTATTTCGTGCTGATGGGGCACCTGTCACCGCTCGATGGCGTGGGCCCCGCCGAGATCGGCATCGACGATTTCGAGAAACTTCTCGGCGCCGGCGAGGTCAAGGAAGTGATCCTCGCCACCAACCCCACCGTCGAAGGCGAGGCCACGGCGCACTTCCTGGCCGAGGTGGCCGCGCGGTTCGGGTTGCGCGCTTCGCGCATTGCGCACGGCGTGCCGGTCGGTGGTGAACTGGAATACGTCGACGGCGGTACGCTGGCGCACGCGCTGGCGGGCCGCACGCCGGCGCTCTGACGCCGGGGCGACAGACGCGGCAGAAATAGCGCTAGGCTTTGGCCTCGTTGGCGAGGAAGAGCCAGGTTTCGACCACCGTGTCGGGGTTGAGCGACATGCTCTCGATGCCCTGGTCCAGCAGCCAGCGCGCCAGGTCAGGGTGATCCGAGGGCCCCTGGCCGCAGATGCCGATGTACTTTCCGGCCTTGCGGCAGGCGGTGATCGCCATCGAAAGCATGGCCTTCACCGCGTCGTCGCGCTCGTCGAACAGCCGCGCAATGACGGCCGAGTCCCGGTCCAGTCCCAGCGTGAGCTGGGTCATGTCGTTCGAGCCGATCGACATGCCGTCGAAGAATTCGAGGAAACGATCCGCCAGCACGGCGTTGCTCGGGATCTCGCACATCATGATGACCTTGAGGCCGTTTGCGCCGCGCTCGAGGCCATTGGCCGTGAGCAGGCCGACGACCTGTTCCGCCTCCTTCAGCGTGCGCACGAAAGGCACCATCACCCAGACGTTGGTGAGCCCCATCTGCTCACGCACGCGCTTCAGCGCGCGGCATTCGAGTTCGAAGCACGGACGGAAGCCTTCGTCGACGTAGCGTGCCGCGCCCCGGAACCCGAGCATCGGGTTCTCCTCGACGGGCTCGTACTTGCGGCCGCCGATCAGGTTTGCGTACTCGTTCGACTTGAAGTCGGAGAGGCGCACGATCACGGGTTCGGGCGCGAACGCGGCGGCAATCGTGCCGATACCCTCGCACAGCTTCTCGACGTAGAACTCGACCGGATCGGTGTAGCCGGCCATCTGACGCCGGATCGTGTCCTTCAGGTCCGGCTCGAGCTTGTCGAATTCGAGCAGGGCTTTCGGGTGCACGCCGATCATGCGGTTGATGATGAACTCGAGCCGCGCGAGGCCGACGCCCTTGTTCGGGATCGCCGCGAAATCGAACGCGCGGTCGGGATTGCCGACGTTCATCATGATCTTTACGGGCAGCGATGGCAGCGAGTCGAGTTCGATCTGTGTATGACTGAACTCGAGTTGGCCGTCGTAGATGTAACCCGTGTCGCCTTCCGCGCAGGAAACCGTGACGGGCTGGCCTTCCTTGATCTTCTTCGTCGCGTCGCCGCAGCCGACGACCGCCGGGATACCGAGTTCCCGCGCGATGATCGCCGCATGGCACGTGCGGCCGCCGCGGTTGGTGACGATCGCCGACGCGCGCTTCATCACCGGCTCCCAGTCGGGGTCGGTCATGTCGGCCACCAGCACGTCGCCGGTCTCGACGCGTGCCATCTCGCGGATGTCCTTGATGATGCGGGCCGGACCCGCGCCGATGCGCTGGCCGATGCTGCGGCCGGTGGCGAGCACCGGACCCTTCTGTTGCAGCGAGTAGCGCTGGATGGTGCGACCGGCGCGGCTCTGGACCGTCTCCGGCCGGGCCTGCAGCACGTAGATCTTGCCGGTCTCGCCGTCCTTGCCCCACTCGATGTCCATCGGGCAGCCGTAGTGATCCTCGATGATCAGCGCCTGCCTGGAAAGCTCGATCAGGTCGGCGTCGCTGATGCAGAACCGCATGCGGTCGGCTTCGGCGACATCGACCGTGAGCACGCGCTTCTCGGCCTGCGCCGCGGGCGCGTAGATCATCTTGATCGCCTTGGCGCCGAGCGTGCGCCGCAGGATCGGGTGGTGCCCGTCACGCAGCGCCGGCTTGTAGACGTAGAACTCGTCCGGGTTCACGGCCCCCTGCACGACGGTCTCGCCGAGCCCGTACGATGCCGTCACGAACACGACGTCGCGGAAACCCGAGTCCGTGTCGAGCGTAAACATCACACCGCTCGCGCCGGTGTCGCTGCGGACCATGTACTGGATGCCAGCCGAGAGCGCGACCAGCGCGTGGTCGAAGCCCTGGTGCACGCGGTAGGAAATCGCGCGATCGTTGAAGAGCGAGGCGAAGACTTCGTGCACCGCCTGGACGACCTGGCCGGCACCGCGCACGTTGAGGAACGTTTCCTGCTGGCCGGCGAACGAGGCTTCCGGCAGGTCTTCGGCCGTGGCGGACGAGCGCACGGCGACCGCGACATCGGCGCGGCCATCGCACATGCGCGTGTAGCCGTCGACGATGTCCTGCTGCAGTTGCGGCGGAAACGGCGTGGACAGGATCCAGTCGCGGATGCGCGCACCGGTCTCGGCGAGCTTCGCGACGTCGTCGACGTCGAGCGTGTCGAGTTCCTGCTTGATGCGCCCGGCGAGGCCTTCGTGCGCCAGGAACTCACGGTAGGCGTCGGCGGTGGTCGCGAAGCCGTCCGGCACGCTGACCCCCAGCTTCGCGAGGTTCGAGATCATCTCGCCGAGGGAAGAATTCTTGCCGCCGACTTCCGCCACGTCGTGGCGGCCGAGGCTGGAAAAGGGCAGGGTATAAGGACGCACGAGCGACCCCTTGCTACGTCAACGAACTAGGTGAAACACTGCGCAACACTCTGCGCCATGGGAACCGCCGTGCCGATGAATCGCCGAACGGTATTTTTCGTTTCTGACCAGACCGGCGTGACAGCCGAGACGATGGGACACAGCCTGCTCACGCAATTCGAGGGCCAGGAATTCAGGCAGGTGACTCTGCCATTTATAGCCAGTATTGACAAGGCAGAGGAAGCCGTAAGAAAGATCGACGCGACGGGTCACGAGGATGGCCTGCGCCCCATCGTTTTCAGCACTTTGGTGAAGGAAGACCTGCGCCGCGTGGTCAAGGCGAGCAACGGCCTGTTCCTCGATTTCTTCGACGCCTTTCTCGGCCCGCTCGAGGGCGAGCTGATGATCAAGTCGAGCGAGCGGGCCGGCCGTGCGCACGGCATTGCGGACCAGCTGGTCTACAGCACGCGCATCGAGGCAACCAACTTCGCGCTGGCGGCGGACGACGGCGCCGTGACCGCGGACTACGAGCGCGCCGACGTGATCCTGATCGGCGTGTCGCGGTCGGGCAAGACGCCGACGTGCATCTACATGGCGATGCAGTACGGCGTGTTCGCGGCCAACTATCCCTTCACGGAAGACGATTTCGACGGCAAGCAGTTGCCGGCGTCGGTGCGTGGTTACACGCCCAAGCTGTTCGGGCTCACGATCTCGCCGCTGCGCCTGCAGCAGATCCGCAACGAACGCCGGCCCGGCAGCCGCTATTCCTCGATCTCGCAGTGCGAGTTCGAGGTGCGCAGCGCCGAGAACCTGTTTCACCGCCACGGCATTCCGGCGATCGACACCACCGAGTGCTCGATCGAGGAAATCGCGAGTCGCATCATCGATCGCAAGGGGATTGAGCGCCGCCTGCGGCCGTGAAGCCTAGAACACTGCGCGGGTTGCCGTCTGTAGAGCGTGATGGGCGGACTGGAGGCTTCCTGCAAACCCGTATCGCCCGCCGCAGCCCGAGCGCAGCTGCGAGGCGGTCACGCTTTTTCCGGCCAGCCGTTGGCACCATTCGCCGAGCAGCCGTTCGGGCAAGGGTCGCCGTGAATCGTGCGGTTCCTCCGCACGATTCACGATGCGCGGGCGATCCCGGGTTGCCGGAAAGCCCCCGGACTGTCGATCACGCCCATGACTGCAATGCTCTCGTCACAGAGCTGCGAGCCGCTTCACAGGCGCGCTAAAACCCTGTGCTATATTCGGTGCATGTTGCTCGACCACCTCTGCATCACTTCATGGCGTGCACGGCCGGTGAGCTTCGTGAGCCTGATGTCGCTCTACGAAAGCAACTTCCTGCGCCTGAAGGAACTCGCCGGTGACCTGCGCCGTCACCACGGCGTGGCGGTGTCGCGCACGAAAGCGGATTGCGACCTGCACCTCGCGGTGCTCGAGCACACGCCGTATACCTCGGCGGTGCGGCTCACGTACTACTTCGAAGAATCCGCCGCCACGGTGCCCGACCCCGATCTCGAAATCCGGGTCTATCACGACGCGCGCCTCGCCGAAGTCAGCGCCTGCGGCCGCTGGATCCGCCACCAGAGCCTTGCGCACGTGCGAGCCGGCATCCCGACGCAGCTCGGCGAGCGCTGGCTGCGCAACATGATGCTGAACAAATGGCTCGACTACTGCCTCGAGCGCGGTCACGAATTCACGCCGGCAGCGAAGATCGCGGCGAATGCGCCTGCCTGAAAACCTGCGTCGGCTGGCCTACCGGCTCGCCGGTCGCGAACCCTCCATCGAAGACGAACGGCTCTTTGCGCTGTTCCGTAATCGCGTCGAGCTCAAGAAAGAGCTTACGGCGCTCGATGACGACCGTCATCGGCTGCTCGACCGGCTGAAGCTGCAGGAAGGCGCGACGATGCGCGTCGAAGAGCAGATGGCAGCGCTCGAGCAGTACCTGGGTCGCCCGGACGAAGGCTACAAGTGCCTCGCGTACTACCAGTTGCGGGCACTGTGGCGCGTGTCCTGCAAGCGGCTCGAACACTTCGGCGCCGAACTGGCGCGGCAGCAGAAGGATCGCGAACGCAAGACCCAGCTGGCCGAGTTCGAACACGCCAGGCGCGACCGGCTGGCCGTCGTGGACCGCGAACTGGTCGAGGCCAGGGTGCTGGGCGAACAACTGCAGGCCGAGCAGAAGCTGTCCCGGCAGAGGCTCGCGTCGCTGCAGGGATTCTGGAACTACTTCCGGCGACGCCCGCTGTTCGATGCCATCCAGGCGCGCGAGTTGCGCATCGTCGAGGCGACGGACCAGATCGAGGCGTTGGCCACCCAGGTCCAGTCGATCCAGTCCGAGCCGCCGCCCCTGTTCGAGGGCTTGAGCGTGGACGGTCGACGGGCTGTAAACGTCGCAGTCATCGGCTATGCCGAGTTGATCTTCGACCGCGTGGCCCCGGGCGGTCTCGCGGAACTGGCGCGCCAGAGCACCCTCAAGCGGGTATTCGATGCCAGTTATGGCACGCCGCAGGAATGCCAGGCGCTGATGCACCGGGCAGCGCAGGCCGTTGCGGACATCGAGCGCATGGGCGAGGACCTGGTCGAGATCAAGGCCCGGGCTGACCGCCTGCGTCGCACGGCCGCGTATCGCAGCCCCGAAGAGACGGTACCCGACGCCGATTCCATCGTGCCGGCCGATGCGCACGCGGACAAACGGCGCAAGGCGCCGAATATCCTGCTCGACGAGTACTGGGAAATCTACCGCGCCCTGGTGCGGTGACACCACCCGCCGGACGGGCGGCTGGTGGCAGGATCAGTTGGCGTGCACCGGGGTCGACTTGTCGCGATGCTTCACCCGTCGACGGTAGGTGCGCTTGCGCTGCTGGGTATCCTTCTTAAGTTCGCGGACTGCCAATGTCAGCACGCTGCCCGCGAAGGCGAGGAGGGCCAGGCTCGCCAGCACCAGCAGCACGATCTGCACCGGGCTCGGCGGCACTTCGGCAATCGTCGTGCGCTCCTCTGCGTCGTCGGCGATGGCCGCATCGAGTTCCGCTTCCAGCTTGTCCATGGCCGCGTCGTCGAGCGCTTCGTCCAGCGGTTCAGCCACCGCTTGCGGCTTCGGGGCGGCTTGCGGTGCGGGCGGCGCATACTGTTCGGCCAACTGCTGGTCGAGCGCGATCCCGTTGAAGAACGCCTGCACCTGGCCATCGTTGACGACCGGTTGCGCGGCACCTTGCGCAAACGCCGGAGCAGCGCACAGGCACGCGACCAGGATCGCAACGGCACCCGACAGGCGCAACGGCGCCCGGCGCAACAATTCCTCAGGCATCTTCATTTACTTCCTGACGAGACAACCCATCCCGCCAGCAGCCATTCACTGCCAGCACGAATTCCCCTGGCAAAAGTGTAGCAGATCCGGGGTCCTGGCCGAGCCCTGGGGGGGGCAACGGGTCTAGACCCCGGGCTCAGCCTGCGGTGAGCCGGCCGCCGCGCCCTCGACCAGGGGCTGCTCGCGGGTAAAAACCCGCTTGCGCCACAGGTTCAGGTCATCGAACCACACGTAGAACATCGGCACGATGATCAGCGAAACGAGGGCCGAGAACGTCAGGCCGCCGATGATTGCGCGGGCCAGCGGGTAGTACGCCGGGCCTTCGCCGCCACCGCCGACCTGCGCGTCGCCGATCGCCAGCGGCAGCATGCCGAGCAGTGTGGTCAGCGTGGTCATCATGATCGGGCGCAACCGGTCGCGGCCAGCCTGCAGGATCGCCTGGTGCCGCGGCATGCCGGCATGCCGCAGGTCGATCACGTGCGCGATCAGCACGATGCCGATGTTCACCACCACGCCCATCAGCACCATGAACCCGATCATCGCCATCATGGTGATGGTCGTGCCGGTGAGCGTAAGGAACCAGATCGAGCCCACGATCGCGAAGACGATCGAGGTGATGATCGACAGCGGATACAGGGCCGACTCGAACAGCGACGCCATGACCAGGAAGATCAGCACCACCGCGAGCAGCATGTTCTGCGTCATGGTCTGGATCGCCTTGTCGTTCTCCTCGAAGCCGCGGCCGAACTTCCACGTGTAGCCAGCCGGCAGCGCATAGGCCTCCATCACCGGCTCGACGCGCTTGCGCACCTCGTCCATGGTCGTGCCCTTGCTGAGGTTGGCGACGATCACGACCGTCGTCAGGCGGTTGAGGCGCTGGATCTCGCGGTCGCTCGGCTTGACCACGAATTCAGCGACCGCACCCAGGTCCGTGCGCGACCCGTCGGGCAACATCACCGGCACGCGCGCCAGGTCTTCGACCGACTGGCGGTCGGATTCGCGGAACGCGAGCCGCATCGTCAACTCGCGTTCCGACGTGCGCAGTTCGGGCAGGCGGTCGCCGCGCATGGCACCCGCCACGGTCAGGGCGATGTCCTGCGTCGTCAGTCCGAGCTGCGAGGCCCGGTCGCGGTTCACGACCACCTGGACTTCCTGCTCGCCCGTGCCAGCCTCGGAACGCACGGCTTCGAGGCCCGGCACCGACGACAGGCGGTGCGCCACCTCGCGCGAAATGTCCGCGAGTCGTTCCGTCGATTCACCCGCCAGCTGCAGGCTGAACGAGGCCGAACCTCCCATGTCGTCGTCGAAGGTGAAGCTGGGCTTGCCGATGATGATCTCCGGCATGTCCTTCAGCACGAGCTCCATGACTTTCTGTGCCGGGACCCTGGCGTCGTCCTTGGACGTCAGGTAGAGCCGGGTGGTGGCCTGGTCGTTCTGCCAGTACGAGTAGTACGTGTCGATGTCGAACCGGTCCTTGTTCGTGGCCAGGTACGCCTCCATGCGCCGCACCGCCTGCTCGACACGCTGCATCGGGTGCGAGCCCTCGAGGTGGTAGTTGATCATCAGGACGCGGCTTGCTTCCTGGGGGAACGGATCCACCTTGGTCAGCTTGAGCATGAACAGCGGCACCGGCGAAACGACGATCAGCAGCGTGATCAGCGCCATCCACTTGCGGTGGGTGAGGGCCCAGTTGAGGGCCTTTTCGTAGCGGTTCTGCAGCCGGCCGAACCACGAGCCATCCTTGACCGGCGGGGGCGGCGACATGCGCGCGGCCAGCATCGGCAGCAGCGTCTGGGCGAGCACCAGCGACGCGAGCATCGCGACGATGATCGGCACCGCGACGTGCACCAGGAAGATCGACATCTGGTTGCGCTCGCCGAACACCAGCGGCAGGAAGACGATGACCATCGAGAACGTGCCGGCGAGCGTCGCCACGCCGACTTCCTTCACGCCCGCGAGCGTCGATTCGAGCGGATGTCCCGGATGCAGCTGCCGGTGCCGGAAGATGCTTTCCGTGATCACTACCGAGTTGTCGACCAGCATGCCGATGGCGAGCAGCATGCCCATCATCGTCAGGATGTTGAGAGTGAATCCGAGGAAATACATCGCGGCGAGCGTAACCAGCAGCGAGGCCGGCACCGCGAGGCTGACGATGATCGTGGTCGGCAGGTGCCGCAGGAAGAACAGCAGCATGAAAAAGCTGAGCACCGCGCCGATCAGGCCCGCCTTGCGCAGTTCGCTCAGCGATTCGCGAATGCTGTCGGCCTGGTTGCCGACGACCAGGATCTGGATACCCTGGAACTGCGGCAGCTCGCGGGCCGTGCCGATGGCCTCGAGCACGCGATCGGCCACGTCGACGACGTTGGCCTGCGTGGACTTGAATACGTCGAGGCCGACGGCCGGGCGCCCTTCCATGCGGCGGCCCACGGTCAGCTCGGGTGAGACGAGTTCGACCTGCGCGATGTCGCCCAGTCGCACGCCGGGGGCGAGCAGCAGGTTGCGCACATCGTCGATGTGGTTGAATTCACCGATCGGCCGCACCGTGAATCGCGAATTGTTTTCCGTGATCTCGCCGGCGCTCACCGAGAAGTTGCTCTGTTCGAGCAGGGCGCGGAGCCGACGCACGTCGACGCTGTAGGCGGCGAGCCGGGTGGGATCGACGAGGATGCGCACTTCGCGCGGCCGCACGCCCTGCAGCTCGACGCGCGCGACGCCCTCGATGCGCTCGATCGGCCGCTGCAGGTACTTCTCGAGCATTTCGTACTGGTCGGTCAGGTCCTTGTCGGATGAAATGCGGATCACGGCCACCGGCTGGTCGCCGGAGCTGAAGGCGAACATCAGCAGTCGATCCGCGCCGACCGGCAGTTGCGACCGGATCGAGTCGAGCTTGGTGCGCACCTCGAAGGCGGCGGCGTCCACGTCGCGGTCCCAGTCGAACAGCACCGTGAAAGTCGCCTGGTCGGACTGCGCGCTGGCCCGGATTTCCTTGATGCCCGACAGCGTGGCGAGCGCCTCCTCCACCGGGCGCACCACCAGTTCCTCCATCTCCTTCGGGGTCGACCCCGCGTAGGGCACGACGATCTGCATGCCGGGGAACGAGATGTCGGGCATGGCCTCGAGCCGCAGCAGCTTGCCTGAGATCAAGCCGACGGCGAGCAGCGCGAGCGCCGCCATGACGGTGGTCACGGGGCGGGCGAGGGCGACCTGGGTGTGCAGCATGGCGGCGATTCCTCAGCCAGCAGCGGCTTCTGCAGCGGCGGGTCCCGGGTCGGCCGACAGCGGTTCCTGCGCGACGAACTGCTTGCGGTCCATCACCGAGTACACCACGGGAATCACGAGCAGGGTCAGGAAGGTCGTGAGCAGCACGCCGCCGATCACGGTGATCGCCATCGGCGCGCGCACCTCGGCGCCTTCACCGATGCCGAGCGCCATCGGCAGCAGGCCGAGGATGGTGGTGAGCTTGGTGATCAGGATCGGGCGCAGGCGCAGTTTGCCGCCCTCGACGATCGCGTCGAACTTCGGCATGCCGCCGGCGCGCAACTGGTTGACCGCGTCGATCAGCACGATCGACTGGTTGACCACGATGCCGGCCAGCATGATCAGGCCGATGTACGCGACGACGTTGACCGTCGTCCCGGTGAGCCACAGCGCCCAGACCGCGCCGATCAGCGCGAGCGGGATCGTCAGCAGGATCACGAACGGGTGGATCAGCGATTCGAACTGCGAGGCCATCACCAGGTAGACGAGGAAGATGGCGAGGATCAGCACGAACTGCAGCGACTTGAACGAGGCAGTCATTTCCTCGCTCTGGCCCGACAGGAAGGCGGTCGTGCCCACCGGCAGTTCGACCTTCTTCACGATCGTCTCGAGCGTGGCGACGGCCGAGCCGAGGTCGCCGTGGGCGAGGTTCGCCGAGATGACGGCCACGCGTTCCTGGCCGACGCGCCGCACCTCGGCCGGACCCATCGCGAGCTTGACGTCGGCGACCGCGCTGAGCGGCACCGGGAAGTCGCTGCCCGGGTTCACGATCAGGTTGCGCACCTCTTCGATCGAAGCCGCACGCGAGTCCACGCTGCGCACCAGCACGTCGATCTGCTTGTCGCGCAGCTTGTAGCGCGTGGCGACTTCGCCGCGGACGCTGTTGACGACCCGGTTGGCGATGTCGCGGACGACGAGGTTCAACTGCGTCGCGCGTTCCTGGTCGAACACGATCTGGATTTCTGGATTTCCCGCTTCGACCGTCGTCTTGACGTCGGCAAAGCGGCCGTCCTTGAGCATCGCCTGGCGCACGGCCTCCGCGGCCACGCCGAGGCGATCGAGGTCGTAACCGGAGACGACGACCTCGAGCGGCGTGGCCATGCTGAAGAGCGCGGGGCGGCTGAAGCGGTACTGCAGGCCCGGCATCTGCTCGAGGTCCCTGCGCATGCCGGCCATGGCCTTTTCTTCGTCTTCGCGACCCGCGCCGGCCTGCAGCGTGATGCTCAGGCGGCCGGTGTTCTCGCCGGCATCGACCGGGTTGGCATCGAGCCGGTTGCCGGTACCGGCGACGCTGTAGGCGAGGGCCACGTTGCCAAGCGCATCGCTCGCGCGTTGGGCGGCCTGCACCGAGCGGTCGGTCTGCTCGAGCGGCGTGCCCGGCGGCAGCCGCAGGTCGACGTTGAACTCACCCTGCGACATCTGCGGAATCAGTTCCGTGCCGAGACGCGGCAGGATCAGCGCCATGGTCAGCACGAACACGGCGACGGCGGTACCGATGACCTTGCCCGGATTGGCGAGCGCCCAGGTGATGGCGCCGGGGTACTCGCGGTCCGCCCAGCGGTTGACGGCTTGAGTGACGTTGACGAGCGGGCTCAGCGCGAGCTTGCAGCCGTTGGAAATCCACCCGCCAACGCGCGAGAAGCCGTCGCGCACGATGCGCAGCCCGTGTGACAGGCGTCCCAGCGGTTGCGGATCGGCGTGAACCGGCGCTTCTGCCGCAGCCGTGCGCGCGCGGCCCGCGGCCAGCATCGGCACCAGCGTCAGGGCGACCAGCAGCGAGAAGCTCAGCGCGAAGGCGACCGTCAGCGACTGGTCCTTGAACAACTGGCCGGCAATGCCGGTGATGAAGATCATCGGCGCGAACACCGCGACCGAGGTCAGCGTGGCCGCAAACACGGCGGTGGCCACCTCAGCCGTGCCGCGCCGCGCGGCTTCGACCCGGGTCATGCCCTTCTCGTGGTTGCGGACGATGCTCTCGAGCACCACGACCGCGTTGTCGACGAGCATGCCGACCGCGAGTGCGATGCCGCCGAGCGACATGATGTTGAGGGTGATGTCGAACGCGTACATCAGCACGAACGTGCCGAGCACCGACACCGGGATCGCGATGCTGCTGATCAGCGTGGCGCGCGCATCGCGCAGGAACGCGTACAGCACCAGGATCGCGAGCAGGCCGCCGATCAGCGCCGAGGTCTTGACTTCGCTGATGGCCGCGGCGATGAACGTGGACTGGTCGTAGACCTGCTTGAGCTGGGTGCCTTCCGGCAGGTTCTTCTCGAGTTCCTTGATGCGGGCACGCACGCCGTTGGCGAGCGCTACCGTGTTCGCGTCGCCTTCCTTGTAGACGGCGAGTTCGATCGACTCCTTGCCGTTGACGCGCGTGATCGCCTCGCGGTCCTTGTAACCGCGGGTGACGTTCGCGACGTCGCGCAGGTAGACGGGCTGGCCGTCCTTGGTGGCGATGATCGCGTTCGCCATCTGCTCGACGCTTTCGAACTCGTTCAGCGTGCGCACCAGGAAGCGCTGCGTGCCCTGCTCGAGCCGCCCGCCGGACAGGTTCACGTTCTCGGCGCGGATGCGGCGCGTGACGACGTCGATCGAGAGCCCGAGCTGCGCGAGCTTCTGCTGGTCGACGAACACCTGCACTTCGTCTTCGTAGCCGCCGCTGACCTTGACGGCGGCCGAACCCTCGACCGCCTCGAGATCGGGCTTGAGACGGTCTTCCGCGAATCGGCGCAATGCCTTCAGCCGCTCGATACTGTCGGCGCCGGTCGCGGCGCCTTCGTCCATCAGCGCGAGACGCATGACGGGTTCGCTCGCCGGGTCGAAGCGCAGCAGCAGCGGCCGCCTGGCCTCGATCGGCAGCTGCAGCAGGTCGAGCTTTTCGCGGACGTCGATGCCCGCGACGTCCATGTCCGTGCCCCAGAGGAACTCGAGCGTCACGTCCGACTGACCGGCGCGAGAGACCGAACGCACCTCGCGGACGTTGCGGATGATGCTGACGGATTCTTCGACCGGCCGCGTAATCAGCGTCTCGAGCTCGAGCGGCGCCGCGCCCGGCAGCTCCGTGCGAATCGTGATCGTGGGGTAGGAGAGATCGGGCAGCAGGTTCAGCTTCAGCCGCGACAACGACACGAAGCCGAAGAGGGCGATCGCAACGGTGAACATCACGATGGTGACGCGGCGTTCGATCGCGAAGTCGATCAATGACTTGAGCATGGAATGTCCCCGGGGGGAGGGCCTGCCGGTGCAGCGCCCCCGCAGCTTGGGTTACTTCGCCTTGGCCTGGTCGGCGGCGACCGCGGCTGCTGGTTGCGGCGCGCCGTCGCCGACGATTTTCACCAGCGTGCCGGTCTTCAGTCCGGCCTGGCCGACCGTCACGACCTGCTCGGTGCCCTTGAGGCCGTCGAGCACTTCGATCCAGCCGCCGTTCGACAGGCCCGTCTTGATCGTCCGTTGCTCGGCCTTGCCACTCGCGATGACGAACACCGACTGCTGGCCGTCCGCGTCGAGGATCGCCGTGCGTGGCAGTTGCAGCGCGTCCTGGCGTCGCTCGTAGACGATGTTGACGCGGGCAAACATGCCGGGCTTCAGCGTGCGGGTCGGGTCCGGGACTTCGACGCGGGCACGGAAAGTGCCCGTCTGCGGGTCTACGGTCGGGCTGATGCGCGAGATCGTGCCGACGAAGCGGGAGCCGACCAGCGCGTCGACGATGACTTCGGCGTTCTGGCCCGGTGCAATCTTGCGGAATTCCTTTTCAGGCACGTGCACGTAGGCGAGCAGGGGATCGAGGTCAGTGACCGTGAACGTCGGCTCGTTCGGGCCGATGGTGTTGCCGACCTTGATCTTGCGTGCGGAGATCACGCCATTGATCGGCGCGCGGATCTCCGTGTAGCTCAGTTCGAGACGGGCACTGTCGTATCCGGCGCGCAGCGCGTCGAGGTCGTACTTGGTGTTCTCGGCCGTGCTCTTCGGCACCAGTCCCTTCTCGGACAGGTCGAGCGTGCGCTTGTAGTCGCGCTCGAGCTTGCGCAGGTTGGCGTCGGTCTGGGCCAGCGTCAGGCGGAGGCGGTCGCCGTCGAGCCGGGCCAGCACCTGGCCGGCCTTCACCGTGTCGCCTTCCTCGACGAAAATCTGCCGTACCTCGCCGCCCACCTTGGCGACGACGGTGGCTTCCTCGTGGGCTTCGATCGGGGCGGTACCCGAGTACACGGCCACCATCTCGGCGCGCTTCAGCGGCTGGACCTCGACCGGCACGGTCGCGTCCCTGTCCGCGTCGGCGCCTTCCTTTTCCTTGGCCTTGCCGTTGCTGCAGCCGGCAGCCAGCGCGCTCGCCAGGGCGATCACGGTCAGCCAGCGGACGGAATTGCGCTTCGGGCCTGCGGGCCGCAGGTGATGATTGGTCATGGACATCGAGCCCCTGTGGATCGGTACGAACTGGGCGCGATGGTAGGGAACTCTAGTGTTGTAGTCAAGTACAACACTAGCGTTCTAAGCAGCGCCCAACCCCGCGGCCGGTGACCCCCGGCAGAAGGTCAGTTGGCCGCGCCGGCGCCGCTGGCCCGGGCCATGAATTTCGGTTCAAGCTGGGACAGGTCGGCTGTGATTTCAGCGGCTTCGCCCAGGATCGCGTCCGGTGGGTCCTTGATCTCGGTCGCGGCTTTCAGCGCCGGCTCGCCAAGCGCCTGCCGCCGCGAATTTTCGCGTGCCAGTTGCTCTTGCGTGCGTGCCTCGCGCTCAGCCTTGCGCTTGGCCAGGTTGAGCGAGACCGACTTCTCGGCGCGCATCGTCTCCATCGCCGAGATCTCGCCGACGGCGAACTGGAAGTTGGGATCGCCGGCGATGCGCGCATCGTGTTCGCGCTGCAGTTCGGGCAGCAGCGGGGTGAACGCGCCTTCGCGGTGGAAGTCCGACGACCGGATCCGATTCCAGGGCAGCGAACCATCGCGCGAGCTCTCGCCGACCTCGTCGGTGCTGATGGCAGAGGGCAACGTCAGGTCCGGCATCACGCCGCGGTTCTGGGTGCTGTCGCCCGTCACGCGGTAGTACATGCCGATGGTCACGGTGAGCTGGCCGTAGCCGGGATCCTGCCCGAGTGCGTAACGGTCGAGCGGATAGAGGTTCTGCACGGAACCCTTGCCGTAAGTCTGCTGGCCGATCACGAGGCCGCGGCCGTAGTCCTGCATCGCGGCCGCAAAGATCTCGGACGCCGACGCGCTGAAACGGTCGACGAGGATGGTCAGCGGTCCGTCGTAAGCCGCCGCCTTGTCCTCGGACTCGAGCACCTCGACGCGACCACCGGTTTCACGCAGTTGCACCACCGGGCCCTTCGGCACGAACAGGTTGACCAGGCCGATGGCTTCGGAGAGGTGACCGCCGCCGTTCTCGCGCAGGTCGAGCACCAGGCCGTCGACGCCACCCTCGGCCTTGATTTCGTCGAGCAGCTTGCGCACGTCGCGCGTCGTGCTGCGATAGTCCTCGTCGCCGGACGCGCGCGCGGTGTAGTCCTGGTAGAACGAAGGCACGGTGATCACACCGACCTTCAACTCCTTGTCGCCACGCTTGACCTTGCGGATTTCCTTCTTGGCCGCCTGCGCTTCGAGCGTGATCTTGGTGCGCGGCAAAACCAGGACGTGTTCCTGCGTGCCCGGCGGGGCATTGCCCGGCTGGATCTGCAGGCGCACGAACGAGCCGTTCGGACCGCGAATCAGCTGCACGACGTCATCGAGGCGCCAGCCGACGACGTCGACCATCTTGCCGTCCTTGCCCTGGGCCACGGCGAGGATGCGGTCGTTGGCCTTGAGCTCGCCGTTCTGCTGTGCCGAGCCGCCGGGCAGGATTTCCATGATGGTCACGTAATCGTCGATCGATTGCAGCGACGCGCCGATGCCCTCGTAGGACAGGCTCATCGCGATGCGGTATTCCTCGGAATTACGCGGCGAGAAATAGCTCGAGTGCGGGTCGAACACGTGCGCGAACGCATTCATGAAGTTCTCGAACACGTCGTCGGCGGTGATCTGCTCGGACCGCTTCGCGACCCGCTCGTAGCGCTTTTTCAGCACGTCGCGCGTCTCGGCCCAGGTCTTGTCCGTGAGCATCAGCGAGAGGACATCGTTCTTGACGCGCTTGCGCCAGAGTTCATTGAGTTCTTCCTGCGAGGTCGCCCACGGCGCGTGCTCGCGGTCGAACTCGAACGACTCGTCGAGCTTGAAGTCGGGTTCGGTGTCGAGCAGCTTGAGGGCGTAGGCCATGCGTTCGCGGTTGCGCTGCTGGAACCGGTTGAAGATCGCAAAGGCGGGCTCCAGCTTGCCGGTCGTGATGGAATCGTCGAGTTCGTAGCGGAATTTCTCGAATTCCTGGATGTCGCTCGCCAGGAAATAGCTGCGGCTGCCGTCGATCGACTCGAGGTAGCGGTCGAGCACCAGCGACGAGACCGGGTCGTTGACCGGGGCCTGCCGGTAGTGGGAACGCTCGAACATGCTGCTGACCAGCCGCGCCACCTTGGCGTGACGCTCGGTCGGCGCAAAGTCGGTGGTGGTCGTGGCATTGGCCGTTGCCGTCGGTGAGCGGGCTGTGCCGAGCAGCAAAGTGCCCACCGCGAGGAGCAGGGCGACCAGCACCGCCGCGCCGGCGCGGCCGACTCCGCGGCGGGCTGCAGGGGTTGGGGACGACGGGGACGGCCCCTGTTCAACAGGCTGATACACTTGGAAATTCCTCGGCGGACTTCGGACTGGACGGCGGACGCGCAGGGGTCCGCCGGAACGCTAGGCTAGAGACACCCCGGCACCCAGGCAAGGGCCGGACCCACCCCGGAGCAAGTGAATTCGTGCGACCCCTCACTGTATTGACCGCCATCGTGCTTGGATCGTCGGTGGCGACGACGTTCGGACTGGGCGCGACGCTGATCGTGTTCCTGGTCTTGTCGGGCGAAACCCCGCGTTTCCGCGAGGAGTTGCCGTTGCTGTCGGTGTACGTGGCCATCTTCGTCGGTTTGACCGCGCTCGCGGCCGTCAGTTTCATCGGTCAGGCGCGCCAGACCGCCTGGCGTCACTGGGCGGTCGGGGCGATGTGGGGCGCGATCGCCGGCCTCGCAGTGCTATACGCCACGACGCGACGATGACCAGCGGCCCCAGTGCCAGGACCCAGGAGTACCACCGCAGGGTGACCAGGCCGCGCAGGTAATCGCCAAGGAACGCCGCTGCGTTGCCGCCAGCGTACTCGCCGAGCACCAAGACACCGGTGAGGTGCACCAGGAAGGGCAGCGCCAGCACGCCGAACAGCAGGGCGGCCGACAGCCAGAACTTGTCGCGGCGTGGATTCGTCACCGTCTCGTCTCTTTCGGTAAACGGCCGTGGTGACCGTTGCCTGATCGTGAGGGTAAGACGAATCGGCCGCAAGAGCCGCCATTGAGTATCATCGACCATCGTGGCAGGCAGCGCGGCAGGGTCCTGAGAACATGCAGAAAGTACGGACCGCGGTCATCGGCGTCGGTTACCTGGGCCGGTTCCACGCGCAGAAATACGCAGTCCTGCCCGACTCGAAGCTGATCGCTGTCGTCGATGCCAGCGCCGAGAACCGCGAGAAGGTCGCGGCCGAGACGGGTTGCCGCGCGGTGGCGGACTACCGGGACATCCTGGGCGAGGTCGATGCCGTCAGCATCGCGACGCCGACCCCGTTGCACTTCCCGATCGCGCAGGAGTGCCTCGAACGCGGCATCCACGTGCTCGTCGAAAAGCCGATCACCACGACCCTCGAGGAAGCCCGCAGCCTGGTTGCGACAGCGGCTCGCGCCGGTCGCGTCCTGCAGGTGGGTCACCTGGAGCGTTTCAACGCCGCCATCCTCGCGCTCGCCGGCACGCTCGGCACGCCGCGTTTCATCGAGACGCACCGGCTGGCGCCGTTCAAGGAGCGCGGCACCGACGTCAATGTCGTGCTCGACCTGATGATCCACGACATCGACCTGATCCAGAGCCTCGTCGGCGCGCCGATCACGTCGATCGACGCCGTGGGTGCGTCGGTGTTCTCGGCCGGGCTGGACATCGCCAATGCGCGCATCCGCTATGCCAACGGCTGTGTTGCGAACACCACGGCCAGCCGCGTCAGCATGAAAATGGAGCGCAAGCTGCGCCTGTTCCAGGACGACGCATACATCTCGATCGACCTGCAGCAGAAAGTGCTGACGATCGTCCGCAAGCCGCCGGCCGGAGCCGACGTGCCGAAGGGCCAGGTGCTGATCGAGGAGCGCACCTACGATCAGGGCGACGCGCTCAAGTTGGAGATCGAAGCGTTTCTGCAGTCGATCCGCGCCGGCACGCCGCCGGTCGTGAGCGGCGAGGACGGGCTGCGCGCGCTCGAAACGGCAACGAGGATCACCCAGATGGTGCAGGACGACGCGCGCAAATGACACGACACTACTATGCGGGCGCGGACTTTCGGCGCGCGCTGACGATCGAAGAGTTGCGGCGGGTCGCGCAGAACCGGCTGCCGCGGTTCGAAATGGAATACGTCGAAGGCGGCGCCGAGGACGAAGTGTCCTTGAAGCGCAATCGTTCGATCTTCGAGCGCATCACGTGGCTGCCGCGCATGCTCGTCGGTACGGGCCTGCCCGACCTCTCGCGCGAGGTGCTCGGCGATGCACTGCACGTGCCGCTGATCATCGCGCCAACGGGTTTCAACGGCATGGTGTGGCCGCAGGGCGACCTGGCGCTGGCCAGGGCCGCCGATGCGGCGGGAGCCGCCTTCACGTTGAGCACCGTCAGCAACTACGACGTGATCGCGCTCAACCCGCAGTTGCAGCGGCCGTCGTGGTTCCAGTTGTACCCGCTCAAGGACCAGAAGACCTCCGACCGCCTGATCGAACGAGCGCAGGCAGCCGGGTGCGACAAGCTCGTCGTCACCGTCGACGTGCCGGCACTCGGGGCGCGGGAATGGGACCAGCGCAATTATTCGCGCCCGCTCAAGTTGAGTCCCTCGAGCGTGCTCGACGTGCTGCTGCATCCGCGCTGGCTGTGGCAGGTGATGCTGCCGAAAGGCGCTCCCGAATTTGCGAATCTCACCGAATTCCTGCCGGCAGGCGCGCGCTCGGCCCTGCAGGGCGTGCGGTTCATGGGCACGCAGATCAATCCGCAGCTGAGCTGGGCCGACATCGAACGCATGCGCAGCCGCTGGCAGGGCAAGCTGGTGCTGAAGGGCATCCTCTGCGTCGAGGACGCGAAGCGCAGTGTCGAGATCGGTGCCGACGGCATCGTGCTCTCGAACCACGGCGGACGACAGCTCGATTCGTGCGCGACGGGCATCGAACTCGTCGGCCAATGTGCGGCGGAAGTCGGTGACCGCCTGTCGATCATCGTCGACGGCGGGTTCCGGCGTGGTTCGGACGTGCTCAAGGCCGTCGCACTCGGCGCCGACGCCGTCATGCTCGGACGCGCTGCGCTCTACGGCCTGGCGGCGGGTGGTGAAGCAGGCGTGGCCCACGCGCTCGGCCTGCTGCGGGTGGAGATGGAACGCGCGATGACGCTGCTGGGTTGTCACTCCCTCGACGAGCTCGGGCCGCACCTGCTCAAGACATGATTGCGATTCGCGAGGCCTGGCAGGCTGGACTGCTGCAGCGCAAGCACTGGCTGGGCAATCTCGTCGCCGGATTCGTCGTCGGGGTCGTGGCACTGCCGCTCGCGATGGCTTTCGCGATTGCATCCGGCGCGAAGCCGGAGCAGGGCATCTACACGGCCATCATCGCCGGCGCGCTCGTCACGCTGCTCGGGGGCAGTCGCCTGCAGATCGCGGGCCCCACGGGTGCGTTTGTCGTGATCCTGGCCGGCGTCACTGCGAAGCACGGCATCGATGGCCTGCAGATCGCCACTTTCATGGCCGGAGCGATGTTGCTGGCGCTCGGTCTCACGCGCATGGGCGGCATCATCCGCTTCATTCCCGATCCGGTGATCACGGGCTTCACCGCGGGCATCGGCGTCATCATCTTCGTCGGGCAGTGGCGCTATTTCCTCGGCTTGCCCGTGACGGGCGGCGAGCACTTCCATGAAAAAGTGTGGCTGTTGCTGCAGACCATGCCGCAGGTGCACTGGCCCACCGCCGGCATTGCCGTGCTGAGTCTCGTCGCCGTCGTGTTCTCGTCGAAGCTGCCTGGGTTCAAGCGGGTGCCGGGCCCGCTCGTGGCATTGATCATCGCCACGGTGCTGCAGGCGGCATTCCAGTTCGAGGGCGTGGCCACGATCGGTACCGAGTTCGGCGGCATCCCGCGCGGACTGCCGAACCTTTCGCTGCCGGTGATCACGCTGCCGCGCGTGCTGGAACTGATCGGCCCCGCGTTCACGATCGCGATGCTGGGCGCGATCGAGTCGCTGCTGTCTGCTGTCGTCGCCGACGGCATGGCCGGCACGCGCCACGATTCGAACCAGGAACTGATCGGGCAGGGCATTGCCAACCTCGCCGTTCCGCTGTTCGGTGGCTTTGCCGCGACCGGAGCGATCGCGCGTACCGCCACCAACGTGCGCAACGGTGGCACTGGACCGCTGGCGGGCCTGTTCCACGTGCTGACGCTCGTGCTGGTGCTGCTGTTGCTGGCGCCGCTGGCGGAGTACGTGCCACTGGCTGCGCTCGCCGCAGTGCTGTTCGTGGTCGCGTGGAACATGAGCGAGGTGCGTCACTTCGCCGGCATGGTGCGCCGTGCGCCGCGCGCCGACGTCGCCGTCCTGCTGATCACGTTCCTGCTCACCATCTTCTCGGACCTCGTGCTCGCGGTGAACGTGGGCGTGATCCTCGCGATGTTCCAGTTCCTGCGCCGCATGTCGACGGCGGTCGAAGTGTCGCCGCTCGACGGCGCGGAACTCGACGTGGCGCTCGAGCGGCGCCAATGGCAGGCGCTGCCGCCCGGCGTCATGGTCTATTCGATCGACGGCCCGTTCTTCTTCGGCGCGGTCGATACGTTCGAACGTTCTCTCGCACAGACGCACACCGATCCCAAGCGCCTGATCCTGCTGCTGCGGCGCGTGCCCTTCATCGACATCACCGGCATCCAGAGCCTGGAGGAGGCGCTGCGCGACCTCCAGCGCAGGGGCGTCGACGTGATCCTGTGCGGCGCCAACCCGCGCGTGAAGGCCAAGCTCGACAAGGCTGGCCTGCTCGACGTCGTCGGGCCGGGCGGTTACCACGACGATCTCCATGCTGCGCTCACCCAGGTCGACTGGGGCGCGACGCTTGCCGACCAACCCGGTCGCACCGAAACCGAGGACTCCCGATGAAAGCGCTCGTCTGTCATACGCTCACAGGCATCGAAGGTCTGCAGCTGGAGCAGGACTGGCCGGAGCCCACGCTCACTGCGGGAGCGGTGCTGGTCGACGTCAAAGCCACGGCGCTGAATTTTCCCGACGTCCTGATGCTGCGTGGTTTGTACCAGGAGCGACCCCCGCTGCCGTTCATCCCGGGCCTGGAATTTGCGGGCGTGATAGCCGCGGTGGGCGAGGGCGTGACGCGGCACAAGGTGGGTGATCGCATCGTTGCGTACTCAGGTGGCGGCGCCGCCGCAGAGCGCGCCGTGGTCCGGCAGGAGCGGCTGATTCCGATGCCGTCCACGCTCAGCTTCGAGCAGGCGAGCGGCATCTGCCTGACGTACTTCACGAGCTACCACGCGCTGAAGCAACGCGCGCAACTCGCAGCCGGCGAGACCCTGCTGGTGCTGGGCGCCGCGAGCGGCGTCGGCACGACTGCCATCGAGCTGGCGAAGCAGATGGGTGCGCAGGTGATTGCCGCCGCGAGCACCGCTGCCAAGCTCGAGGTCGCGCGCCGCATCGGCGCGGACCACCTGATCAACTACTCGACCGAGGACCTGCGCGAACGAGTCAAGGAAATCACGGGTGGCAACGGCGTGGACGTGGTCTATGACGCCGTGGGTGGACCGTATGCGGAGCCTGCCGTGCGCAGCCTGGCGTGGAAGGGACGGTACCTCGTGGTCGGGTTTGCGGCGGGCGACATTCCGAAGATTCCGATGAACCTGCTGTTGTTGAAAGGCGCGGCCCTGGTCGGCGTATTTTTCGGCAGCTTCGCGCAGCGCGAGCCGCAGGTGCAGCTCGCCAACGTGCGCGAGCTGTGGCAGTTGTTCGAAGCCGGCAAGCTGCATCCGGTCGTGGGGGAGGTCCACGCCCTGGGTGACTACGCCAAAGCGTTCGCAGCACTGGAGCAGCGACGCGCGGTCGGGAAGGTGGTGCTGCGCACCACGTGAGGGGTTAGGGGATAGGGGTTAGGGGTTAGTCGGAAGTGCTGCGACGCCGCGTGAAGCACCTCTCCCGCTGGCGGGAGAGGTCGGCCGCAAGGCCGGGTGAGGGTTCCGTTCGGATTCCGACTAACCCCTAACCCCTAACCCCTTCCTCACGCTTCCCCAATTGCTTCCAGCTCGGCGTGCACCTCGAGCCAGCGTTCTTCGACGTCGCCGAGTTCCGCAATGACTTCCGCGCACCGTCGGCTCGTTGCCTGAACTTCGGTCGAGGGTGTCTGCGCGTAGTACGCGGTGTCGGCCAGCTTCGCTTCGAGTTCCTTGCGCTCGGTCTCGAGCCTGGCCAGGCGGGCCTCGAGCTGCGTCGATTCCTTCAGCAGTGGACGGCGCCGCGCGAGTTTCTGCTGCCGCTCCGCAGCCGCGGTTTCCCGTTGTGCCTTGCGGTTCTCGCGTGATTCGGCGGTGCCTGCGACCGTCTCATTCTGTGACGTGGCTTCCCGCCGGTTCGTCAGCCAGGCCAGGTAATCCTCGAGATCGCCGTCGAAGGGAACGGCGCGGCCATCGGCGACGAGCATGAAACTGTCGCAGACCGTGCGCAGCAGCGCGCGATCGTGCGACACCAGCACCAGACTGCCGTCGTAGCCGGCCAGTGCGCGCGTCAGGGCGTGGCGCATCTCGAGGTCGAGGTGGTTGGTGGGCTCGTCGAGCAGCAGCAGGTTCGGCCGTTTGCGCACGAGCAGTGCCAGCGCCAGCCGCGATTTCTCGCCACCCGAGAACGGCTCCACGGGCGCGTCGGCCATGTCGCCGCGGAAGTCGAATCCGCCGAGGTAATTGCGCAGGTCCTGCTCGCGCGCACGCGGGTCCTGCCGGATCAGGTGGCGCAACGGCGACTCATCGCCACGCAACTGTTCGACCTGGTGCTGCGCGAAGTAGCCTGTTTCCAGCCCGTGGCCCGCAACGCGCCGCCCGGCGAGCAGCGGCTGCCCGCCGGCGAGCGTCTTGATCAGCGTGGATTTGCCCGCGCCGTTCGGACCGAGCAGGCCGAGGCGAGCCCCGGGACGCAACGACAGCTGCACGTTGCGCACGACGGCACGGTCACCGTAACCGAGCGCCGCATCTTCGAGTGTCAGCAGCGGATCGGGCGCGCGCAGGGGCTCGGGAAAGTCGAAGTCGAACACCGAATCGACGTGCGCGGCCGCAATGTGCTCGAGCCGGTCGAGCGCCTTGAGCCGGCTCTGCGCCTGGCGCGCCTTGCTCGCCTTCGCGCGAAACCGCTCGACGAAGCTGGTCATGTGCGCGATCTCGCGCTGCTGCTTATCGTACATCGCCTGCTGTACGGCGAGACGTGCGGCGCGTTGGGTCTCGAACGCGGTGTAATTGCCCGTGTAGAGCGACAGTACGCCACGCTCGAGGTGGATGACGTGGGTTACGGTTCCGTCGAGGAAGTCGCGGTCATGCGAGACCAGCAGCAGCGTGCCGCGGTAGCCCGCCAGCCAGCGCTCCAGCCAGACCACGGCGTCGAGATCGAGGTGGTTGGTGGGTTCGTCCAGCAGCATCAGGTCGGCCCGGCTCACCAGCGCCTGCGCGAGGTTCAGCCGCATGCGCCAGCCACCCGAGAAATCGGCGACCGGCCGTTCGAGATCCGCCGTCTCGAAGCCCAGGCCCGCGAGCAGGGACGCGGCGCGGGCCCTGGCGCTGTAGCCGTCGATCGCTTCCAGCCGGACGTGCAGTTCCGCGAGCGCGCGGCCATCGTGCGCGGCATCGGCGGCCGTGATCGCGCGCTCGACGCGACGCAGTTCCTCGTCGCCGTCGAGGACGAATTCGATCGCGGCCTGGGGCAAAGGCGGCGTTTCCTGTGCGACCGACGCCACCCGCCAGTCGCGTGGCAACTCGCAAGCCCCGGTTTCGCTCTGGATTTCGCCACGCAGGAGCGCAAACAGGCTGGACTTGCCGCTGCCGTTGGCGCCGACGACGCCGACCCGCCAGCCGGCGTGGATCTGCAGCGAAGCGTCCTCTATCAGCCGGCGTACGCCGCGGGTCAGGGTAAGTTGCCGGAACTGGATCAAGGGCGGGCTGTCACAGGAGGGGCGCGCATTCTCCCACTTTGGCGGCAGAAGCCGAAGTGCGGCACAATTCACGACCAGTCAGCTTACCCGGCCGTCCGCCGGGTCCCGGAGTCACCGATCCGATGTCCCGTATCCGTTCAGCATTGGCGCTCGTCGCGTTGAGTCTTTTTGCCGTTGCCGGCCATGCCCAGACGACCCCCGCCGTATCGACGATCGTCGCTTTGAGCCTGTCGAACCCGGTTGGCAATCTCGTGAAGGGCGCCGATGGCGCGCTGTACGGCGTCGCGAGCCCGGCCACTTCGATCACGGGCGGTGTCATCTACCGCACTACGGTGGACGGCTCCGAGGTCCGCACCCTGTATCAACTCACGCCGGACGATGCCCTGTCGCCGGGCGGCGGCCTGTTGCTGGCGAGCGACGGCCTGTTTTACGGCACCACCAAGTTCGGCAAGGCGAGCCAGGTCGACGGCACCGGCTCGATCTTCAAGCTCGCTGCAGACGGCAGCGGTTTCGCGATCATCCATCGGTTTGCCTTGGCCACGAGCACCAACCAGAACCTGAGTCCGGTCAACACCAACGGTGCCTATCCGGAAGCAGAACTCGTCGAAGGCGCGGATGGCTACCTTTACGGCACGGCGCGTGCGGGCAATCCCGCGGGCACCGGCACGATCTTCAAGATTTCGCGCGATGGCACCGATTTCAAGCTGCTGCACAGTTTCGCTGCGATCACCTCCACCGCGGCCTCGGGGCTCACCGTGACGGTCGACGGTGCCGCGCCGACGGGTCCCCTCGTGGCCGGCGCCGACAACTTCTTTTACGGCACGACCTCGCAAGGTGGCACGAACGGTCGTGGCGTCGTGTTCCGCATTGCGTTCGATGGCACCGGGTTCCAGGTCCTGCACCATTTCAGCGCCACCACGACCGACACCACGACGGGCCTGCTCGAGAACGCAGAAGGCGCGACACCGCTCGGCGGCCTGCTCGACGGCGGCGACGGCTATTTCTACGGCACGACGGCGCAGGGCGGCAGCGACGGCAACGGCGTCGTTTTTGCGATTCCGGCCGACGGCTCGACGTTCACTGTGTTGCATTCCTTCACCGGCGCCGATGGCGCACGCCCGGTGGCAGAACTGATGGTGGCCAGCAGCGGCAAGCTGTACGGCGTGACGTCGAACGGTGGCGTCAATTCGACGGGCACCACGACGTCGCTAGGCACGATTTTCTCGATCGACCGGGCCGGCACCAACTTCGCGCGGCTCTACAGCTTCGACGGTCAGCACGGCTCGGTGCCATCGACGAAGCTGCTCGAGACGGCGCCGGGGGTGTTCGTCGGCGCAGCCACCAATAACGGCAACTGCAGCTACGGCACGATCTTCCGCTACAGCCTCGCGGGCGACACCGTGACCGGCAACACCCGGTGCGGTCAGAAGAAGAACAACAGTGGCGGCGGCTCGGCCGGGTTCGCTGTCCTGTGGCTGTTTGCCGGGCTCGGCCTGGTGAGGCGTCGCACGACCTGATCGTCACTTGAATGCGGGGGTGGCAGCCGATGACCAGCGACGGAGTGCATCACCGGACCTGCTGCCTGTGCGAGGCAATGTGCGGCATCGTGATCGAGCACCGCGACGGTGCGGTGCTCTCGATCAAGCCCAATCGCGACGACGTCCTGAGTCGCGGCCACATCTGCCCGAAGGCCGTCGCACTCAAGGACCTGCACGAAGACCCTGACCGGTTGCGCGCGCCGTTGCGACGCACGCCAAGCGGCTGGGAAGAAATTTCCTGGGCTGCGGCGTTCGACGAAATCGAGACACGTATCGCCGACATCCGCGCCCGTCACGGCAACGACGCCGTGGCGATCTACGCCGGCAACCCGACCGTGCACAACCTCGGCGCGATGCTCGGCGTCGGCGATTTCATCCGCGCGCTGCGCACAAAGAACCTGTATTCCGCCACCAGCGTCGACCAGTTGCCGCACATGGTGGCGTCATGGGCCTTGTTCGGACACCAGTTCCTGATGCCGGTGCCGGACGTCGATCGCACGCAGCTGTTCGTCTGCATCGGCGGCAACCCCGTGGCATCGGCGGGTTCGATCATGGGTGCGCCCGGCTTCGAGAAGCGCATCGATGCGCTGCGTGCGCGGGGCGGGCGGTTCGTCGTCGTCGATCCCCGGCGCACCGAATCTGCGGCCATCGCGGACGAGTACCTCGGCATCCGGCCCGGCACCGACGTCTACCTCCTGCTCGCACTGTTGCTCGAAGTATTCACCCAGGGCCGCATCGACCTGGCGCACCTCGCACCCCACGTCGACGGTGTCCATGCCCTGCGCCAGGCCGTGCTCGGGTTCGATCCCGAGGTGCTGGCGGCCCGCACGACCCTGCCGCATTCGCGCATCGTTGCACTCGCCCATGACTTGATGACCGAGCCGCGAGCGCTCGTCTACGGGCGCGTGGGGGCATGCACCCAGGAATTCGGCGGCCTCACGCTGTGGCTCATCTACTGCCTCAATGCGGTGACGGGGCACCTCGATCGCGAAGGCGGCATGATGTTCGCCGAGCCGGCCGTGGACCTGACGCGTGCCTACGGCTCGCGCGGGCATTACGGCAAGTTCCGCTCGCGCGTGCGCGGGCTGCCGGAATTCTCGAACGAACTGCCCGTGGCCGCCCTGGCCGAAGAGATCACGACGCCCGGCGCCGGCCAGGTGCGCGCGCTGTTCACGTTCGCAGGCAACCCGGTGCTGTCGACGCCGAACGGCGGACGACTCGACGGCGCGCTCGCGCAACTCGAATTCATGGTGTCGATCGATCTGTTCCTGAACGAATCGTCGCGGCACGCGCACCTGATCCTGCCGCCGACGAGCCCGCTCGAGCGCAGCCACTACGACATTGCCCTGAGTGGGTTTGCGGTCCGCAACGTCGCCAAGTATTCGCCGCCGCTGTTCCCGAAACCCGCGGGCACACTGCACGACCACGAAATCCTCGCGCAGATTGCGCGACGACTGCGCAAGCCGCCGGGTTCACTGTCGGGGCGCATGTCACTCAATGTGAAGGATGCGTTGTCGCGGCGTCTCGGGCCCGACGGCACGCTCGACTGGATGCTGAAGACGGGGCGCTACGGCGTGCCGTATGCCGGCAAAATGAAGCTCCTGAGCGCGCTGCCGGGCTTCGGTGCCTTGCGCCAACTGCTGCGTGCGCCCGATCGCCGTCCAGTGGGCCTGACCGTGCAGCGCCTGCTCGACACGCCGAACGGCGTCGACCTCGGAGCGCTGGAGGCGGCGTTTCCGCGTCGCCTGTCGACACCCGACCGGCGCATTGATCTGGCGCCGGCGATGTTCGTGGCTGATCTCGCCCGTGCGGCTGCTGCGCTTGGCGAGCCGGTTCCGGCCCTGTCATTGATCGGCCGTCGCCACGTGCGCAGCAACAATTCCTGGATGCACAACAGCCAGCGTCTGGTCAAAGGCAAGCCGCGCTGCACGCTGCTGCTGCACCCGGACGACGCGGCAATACGTGGGCTGGCCAACGGCGCGATCGCGCGTGTCACCTCGCGCGTGGGCGAGGTCGAGGTTCCAGTCGAGGTCACGCCCGACATCCAGCCAGGCGTGGTGAGCCTGCCGCACGGCTGGGGCCACGGTCGCAAAGGTGTGCGATTGGGGATCGCGAGCGCTCACGCGGGCGTCAGCATCAACGACCTGGTCGACGACAGCCGGATCGACGCGCTCACGGGCACGGCGGTGTTGAACGGCACCCCGGTCGAAGTCGTCGCGGCTCTCTAGAAAAGAAAGCCCCCGGCCTTGCGGCCGGGGGCGCTTGCTGGTGGAGGCGGCGGGAATCGAACCCGCGTCCGCAAGCCCTACATTCCAGGACCTACATGCTTAGCCGTCTTTTTGATTCTCGTCGTTCACTACCCAAGCGGCAGGGAAGATGACCGACCAGCTCAGGAACGTTTTAGCGAGCCAGCCCTCAGCACACTGGACACGCGAGCTTGTGAGCGCGTCCCCCGGGTCTGGATGCACAAGCACACGCCAGTCGGGGGTTAAGCGGGATTAAGCCGCTAGAGCGTAGTTGTCGTCGTTGGCAACTAATAGTTTGCAAGTAGTTTAACGAGGTATCTTGCACCTCGGCATGCACATGGAGTTTCGCGACCCACGTCGAAACCGGTCGCCCCCGTGAACAACCCCAGTGTAGGGCCAAAGCGCAGGAACGCAAGGGGAAGGGGGAGGAAGGGGATAGGGGTTAGTCGGAGGTGCAGCTAATCCGGATGCCGCGGCCTCACCTCTGACTAACCCCTAACCCCTATCCCCTAACCCCTCTAGCGCCTCCGCAGGAGGCGCGACTTCTCCCGCTGCCAGTCGCGGTCTTTTTCGGTCTCGCGCTTGTCGTGCGCCTGCTTGCCCTTCGCCACGCCGATTTCGAGCTTCACCTTGCCCTGGCTCCAGTACAACTCGAGGGGCACGATGGTGTGGCCCTTGCGTTCGACCGCGCCGACCAGGCTGTCAAGTTCCCGGCGGTTGAGCAGCAGTTTGCGGGTGCGCGTCGGGTCGGCCACGATGTGCGTCGACACCGTGCGCAATGGGGTGATGTGCGCGCCGATCAGGAACGCCTCGGCGTCCTTGATGATGACGTAGCCTTCGGTGATCTGGGCCTTGCCGGCGCGGAGGCTCTTCACCTCCCAACCCTGCAGCGACAACCCGGCCTCGAGCTTTTCCTCGATGAAGTACTCGTACCGTGCGCGCTTGTTCTGCGCGATCGTCGGGTTTTCGTCGGCCTTGCGGGCCTTTTCCTTGCGCGGGGTGGTCATGGCGGCACTTGGGGGCGGGTCGCGCATTCTAGCTGCCCCGCTTACACTGCGCGCGCCCGGACCACAATCGACCATGTCCATCCGCGAAATCAAGCGCACCGCGCTCGTCACCTTCACACCCGAGCAGATGTTCGACCTGGTGGTCGACGTCGAGCGCTACAGCGAGTTCCTGCCGTGGGTGGCCGGCGCCGAGGTGCATGAAAAGACGGACCGCGACCTGCAGGCCAGCCTGACCATGGAGCGCGCGGGTATCCGCCAGAGCTTCACCACGCGCAACGTCATGCAACGGCCCGACTGGATGTCGCTCGAACTCGTGCGCGGCCCCTTCAAGCAGTTGAACGGCCTGTGGACGTTCACCGCGATCGGGACCGCCGGAACCCGGATCGAGCTGGACATGAAATTCGAGTTCGCGAACCCGGTGGCGTCGATGCTGTTCGGCCGCGCGTTCGAGCAGAGCGTCGGCGAGTTGATCGATGCGTTCGTGGTGCGCGCCAGGCAAATCCACGCCTCGCCCGCGTAGCCGTGGGCGGAGAAGCGACAATCGAAGTCGTCTATGCCTTGCCCGAGCGGCAGCGGGTCGTGCGACTGCTGTTGCCGGCAACCGGACTCACTGCGGCAGCGGCTGTCGAGCGATCCGGCCTGCTGGATGAGTTTCCTGAACTGCGCGTACGGCCACTCGTGCTCGGGATATTCGGGACGGTCTGCGTGCCGGCGCAGGCATTGCGCGATCGCGACCGGGTCGAAATCTATCGACCGTTGCGTGTCGATCCGCGCGAGCAGCGACGCGAGCGGGCGGCGAAGACGGCGCGCAGCACAAGTCGCAAACGTTGAGGTGACGGTGGGAGCCGTGAGGGTTCCGCGGCGGCACCCTTGGCGACGGGATCAGTGGGCGGTGCCTTCCGGCGTAGGCGTGCCTGCGGGCGGCTCGGTCGCCGCCGCCGGCGGCGGTACCGGGGGCGCGGCAGCCGCAGGCGCGGGATCCGCGGTCTGAGCTTTCTGCGCCGACTGGGCGGGCGTTGTCGGGTTGGGCAGGTCGGGTTTTTCGATCCCGCTGACCTTGTCGCCTTCGAACCGCACGATGAAGTGCGCGCGGTCCCAGTTCTTGTCACGCCCGCGCCGCAGGGTGTAGATGTAGTCCCAGCGTTGCGGATCGAACGGGTTGGCCAGCATCGGCGTGCCGAGCAGGTAGCGGACCTGGCTGCGGGTCATGCCGACGGTGACCTGATCGACGTCTTCCGTCTTGAGCAGGTTGCCTTGCTGGATGTTCGGCCGGTAGACGCATCCGGCCGAACCGAGCGCAACGCCCAGGACCAGGATCAGGGAAAGGGCGGCTCGGGAAAACGCGCTCATGCGGGGTGGCTTCTGCTGTCTGGAGTTACCGGGCCGGCCCGGAGATAATGCGGCGCGATCATAACCCAACCGCGCTTCTGCGCGGCACTCGGCCCGCAAGGAACAAATCCGTGGAACCTTCGCAACTGCGTCGAGTTGGCCTCAAGATCACCGCGCCGCGCCTGAAGATTCTCGAGATTCTCGCCAGTGCGACCGTGCGTCACATGAGCGCGGAAGACGTCTACCGGCGCCTGCTCGAACTCAACGAGGACATCGGGCTCGCCACGGTCTACCGGGTCCTGACTCAATTCGAGTCCGCCGGCCTGGTGACGCGCCATCATTTCGAGGGCGGCACGGCGGTGTTCGAACTCAACGAGGGCATGCATCACGATCACATCGTGTGCATAGACTGCGGTCACGTCGAAGAGTTCTCAGACGAGGACATCGAAGAGCGGCAGCGCGCCGTCGCCGCGCGTCTCGGCTTTGAGATCACCGATCACTCGCTCACCCTGCACGGCCATTGCGTGCGCGAGGCTTGTCCGCACCGCCCGAAGCGCCCTTAGCGCGTCCTCCTTTCGGTAGGGAGCCTGGCTTTGACGGGGCCCCGCCCAGGCTCGCCGTCGCCAGCATTTCGCGTGCGTGCGCGCGTGTGCGCTCGGTGATGTGGGTTCCACCGAGCATGCGGGCCAGTTCTTCGATCCGGGCCGCCTCGTCCAGGACTTCGATTCGTGTGCGCGTCTTGCCGTCCGTGACGTGTTTGGACACGCGCAATTGGTGGTCGGACCGTGACGCGACCTGGGGCAGGTGAGTCACGCACAGCACCTGGCCCTTGACGGCCAGTGCGTGCAACTGACGCCCGACCATTTCCGCCACGGCGCCACCCACGCCGGCATCGACCTCGTCGAAGACCAGGCAGGGCAGGTGAGCGGCCTCGACCGCCGCCACCTGCAGCGCGAGGCTGATCCGCGAGAGCTCACCGCCAGAGGCGACCTTTGCCAGCGGCCGCGTTGGCTGTCCCGGGTTGGCGCTGACGAGAAACTCGATGTCGTCGTTGCCGTGCGCCGAGAAGACCGGCGGGTCCTGCGGTTCGACGCGCGTGGCAAACAGTCCGCCCGGCATGCCGAGCGCCTGCATCAGTTCCGTGACCTTGGCATCCAGCGCAGCCGCCGCCTTGCGGCGCGCCTTGGTGAGGACGTTCGCTGCGCCGACGTACCGTTCGCGCGCTGCCACGAGCCGCTGCTGCAGTTCCGCTTCGCTGACCGCACCGGCCTCGAGCTCATACAGTTCCGCTGCGAGCATCTCGCGCAGGGCCGGCAAGTCGCGTGTTTCGATGCGATGCTTGCGTGCAACGGCTTCCAGCGCCGCCAGCCGCGCCTCGATCCATTCCTGACGCGCCGGGTCGGCATCGAGCGCGTCGGCGTAATGACGCAGGCTCGACAGTGCCTCACGCGCGGCAATCGTTGCCTCCTCGAGTTGCGCGGCTGCCGGCTCGAGCGCGGCATCGAGGCCGACCAGTTGCCGCAGCACACCCTGCGATCGCGCGAGGGCGGCAGTCACCCCGCCGTCGTCGCCGGCCAGCAAGGCCTCGACCTGTGCCGTGCCCTCGGCGAGGCGGCCGAGACTCGAGATGCGCTTGCGTTCCTCGACCACCGCTTGAGCTTCGCCCGGCTTCGGATCGAGGGCCTGCAGTTCGGTGACGAAATGACGCAGCAGGTCGAGCCGCGACTCGCGGTCGCGCGCACGCTGTTCGAGGGTGGCGCGTTGTTCGTCGAGCGTCTGCCAGGCCGCATGCGCCGACCGCACGGCTGCCTGCTGCGTGGCAAGATTGCCGCTGCCGTCGAGCGTTGCACGCTGGTAACCGCGCCGCGACAGCGACTGGAATTCGAGCTGGCCATGCACGTCGACCAGCAGTTCGCCCAGTGTCCGCAGCGACTGCACCGGCACCGTCTGACCGTTCAGGTAGGCGCGGCCGCGGCCATCGGCGCCCACGACCCGTCGCAGCTGGCACTCGCCGGCGTGCTCGATCGACTGCTCATCGAGCCAGGCCAGCGCCGCTGAATTGCCTTCCAGCGCGAACGTGGCGCTGACTTCGGCTCGCTCCGCGCCGTGCCGCACCGACCCACTGTCCGCGCGACCGCCGACGGCGAGCAGCAGCGCGTCGACCAGGATCGACTTGCCCGCGCCGGTTTCGCCCGTGAGCACGGTGAAGCCACGGTCGAACTCGAGTTCGACCGCCTCGACGATGGCAAAGTCGCGGATGTGCAGGTGCGTCAACATTCGGGTGTGCCCGCAGGTCAGGCGCCGGGCGGCTGCCCCTCGCGCGTGCCGCGACCCCAGTGCAGCTTGGACCGCAGGATGCGGTAATAGTCGTGCCCCGGCGGATGCAGCAGCGTGGCGTTGACGTGGGCACGCTCGATCCGCAGCCGCACACCGGGGTCGAGATCGCACAGCACGATGCCGTCGCAGACGACCTGCGCGCGCGATTCGAAGCGATCGGCGAGTTCGATTTCGACGACACTGCTGTCCGGCACCACGATCGGCCGGTCCGACAAGGTATGCGGACACACCGGGACCAGGACGACGGCGTCGAGGCTCGGGTGCACGATCGGCCCGCCGCACGACAGCGCGTACGCCGTTGAACCCGTGGGCGTGGCGATGATGAAACCGTCGCCCACGTGCGTGTTCACGTAGGCGCCGTTGACCCAGGTACGGACGTCCACCATGCGGCCCGTCTCGCGCTTGGCCACGACGACGTCGTTCAGCGCGAGTGCATCGATGGGCTGGCCGTCGGCCAGGATGTGCGCCGCCAGCAGCATGCGTCGCTCGGCCCGGCAGCGGCCGCCGAGCGCGTCGTCCACACTCTGCAGCATCTGCTCAGGACCTACGTCGGCCAGGAACCCGAGCCTGCCACGGTTGATGCCGAGCACGGGGACGTCGGCCATCGCGGCCATGCGCGCCGCATGCAGCATGGTGCCGTCGCCGCCGACCGCGACGATCAGGTCGGCGTCGCGAGCCAGGTCGGGCTCGAGCACGATGTGGATGCCGTCACCTGCCAGCGCCAGCGCTTCGTCCGCGACGACGCGCACGCTGTAGCCTTTGCCGAGCACGTGGTGTGCGAGCGTGCGCATGGCATCGCCCACGCGCGGATCGACCGCTCGGCCCGCGAGAGCGACACAGGTTCTGCCGGATGGGCGTGTATCCATGGGTGGCTTGCCTTTTAGCATGGGGCCGCGCGCACGGGCCAGCACGATTCCTTGGGGCTCTGGCTGCAAATGCGTTGCTTGACTTGCCGAAAAAGTCCACGCTAGGTTTGCCGTGCCCATGAGTGAAATACCCGACGATCCATTGACCGATCGCGCCCAGCACCTGCTGCGGGTGCTGGTCGAGAGCTACATCCGCGAAGGCCAGCCCGTCGGTTCGCGCAACCTCTCCCGTGATTCGGGGCTCAACCTGAGCGCCGCCACGGTCCGCAACGTCATGGCCGACCTGGAAGAGTTCGGCTTCGTCACCTCACCGCACACCTCGGCCGGGCGCGTGCCGACCGACAAGGGTTACCGTTTTTTCGTCGACACGTTGTTGCGCCAGCGGCAGCGTCCGGACGACGCCCAGATGCTCAGCGAGCTGAACCAGCGGCTCGAGCAGGAAGAGGATCGCGGTCCCAAGGCGCTCGTTGCCGTCGCGTCGCAGATGCTGTCGTCGCTGACGCACCTGGCCGGCGTCGTGACGATCCCGCGCCAGCCGCACCAGTCGCTGACCCAGATCGAATTCCTGCCGCTCTCCGAGAACCGCGTGCTGGTGGTGATGGTGATCAACGGTCGCGACGTGCAGAACCGCATCGTGCACCTCGAGCGCTATTACTCAGCCGAAGAGCTGCGTCGCGCCGCGAACTTCCTCAACCAGCAGTTCGGTGGCAAAGAGCTTGCCCAGATCCGGCTGGACATCGTGGCCGAGCTCACCCAGGCCGGTGAATCGCTGAACCAGCTCATGCGCGACGCCATCCACGTGGCGCAGCAGGCGGTGGGCGAGGGCAACCGCCAGGGCGGACCCGAGTACGTGCTGGCAGGCGAGACCAACCTGATGGAGTTCGCCGAACTCTCGAACGTCGAGAAGCTGCGCCGGCTGTTCGATGCCTTCACCTCGAAGCGCGACATCCTGCACCTGCTCGACCAGAGCCTCGGTGCCGAGGGCGTCCAGATCTTCATTGGCCAGGAATCGGGGTACCAGATCCTCGACAATTGCAGCCTGGTCACCGCCCCCTATGCCCTCGACAACGAAACCGTCGGGGTGCTGGGCGTCATCGGTCCGACCCGCATGGCCTACGACCGGGTCATCCCCATCGTCGACATCACGGCCCGATTGCTGGGTTCCGCCTTGAATTCCCGCCGCTAGGCCCGATCTAGCCGGCCAGTAGCCGTGCCAAGGACCCGTGGACTGGGTCCAAGGCAGGGCGTCCATTGCTTCAGGCAGGTCAAATGAGCACGAACCCCGAGCAGGATCCGGCGGCCGAGGCCCCCGGACCAGATACCTTGGACACCGGCGCACCGGCGGATGCCGAATTCGCGGCCGTCCAGGCGCAGTTGCAGGAGGCCCGCGAGGCCCAGTTGCGGGCCCTGGCCGAGATGGAAAACGTTCGCAAGCGAGCCCAGCGCGACGTCGAGTCAGCGCATCGGTTCGCAGTCGAGCGCTTTGCCGCCGACATGATCGAGGTCCGCGACACCCTCGAACTCGGGCTCGCGGCGGCCGGTGCGGCCCCCGAAGCCGCCAAGTTCGTCGAGGGTTCCCAGGCCACCCTGCGCATGATCGACAAGGCCTTCGAGCGGGCTGGCCTGGCCGTCGTGGACCCCGTCGGCCAGACCTTCAACCCCGACTTCCACGAAGCGATCATGGCCCAGCCCACGGCCGACCACCCGGTCGGCAGCGTCCTGGCGGTCGTCCAGAAGGGTTTCACGCTCAATGGGCGCCTGCTGCGGCCGGCCCGCGTGGTGATCGCCCGCCGCCTGGATGCGGCCAACTAAACGCCTCCCGTTCTTGAATCCCGGCCGCTCGACCCCCAATTAGCCGGCAACGACATTTCACGCCTTCCTTCGGAGCTTGCATCACCATGGCAAAAGTCATCGGCATCGACCTCGGCACCACCAACTCCTGCGTCGCGATCATGGACGGCGGCAAGCCCCGCGTGATCGAGAACAGCGAGGGTGACCGCACCACGCCTTCCATCGTCGCCTTCACCAAGGACGACGAGGTCCTGGTCGGCCAGTCGGCCAAGCGCCAGGCCGTGACCAACCCCCAGAACACGCTCTACGCGATCAAGCGCCTGATCGGTCGCAAGTACGAAGATTCGGTCGTGCAGAAAGACGTGGGCATGGTCCCGTACCACATCGTCAAGGCCGACAACGGCGACGCCTGGGTCGAAGTCCACGGCAAGAAGATGGCGCCGCCGGAAATCTCGGCGCGCGTGCTCATGAAGATGAAGAAGACGGCCGAGGACTACCTCGGCGAGCCGGTCACGGAAGCCGTGATCACGGTACCGGCCTATTTCAACGACCAGCAGCGCCAGGCGACCAAGGACGCCGGCCGCATCGCGGGCCTCACCGTCAAGCGCATCATCAACGAGCCGACGGCCGCGGCATTGGCCTATGGCCTCGACAAGTCGGGCGGTGACCGCAAGGTCGCCGTGTACGACCTCGGCGGCGGCACCTTCGACGTCTCGATCATCGAGTTCGCGGACGTCGACGGTGAGCGCCAGTTCGAAGTGCTCGCGACCAACGGCGACACGTTCCTCGGCGGCGAGGACTTCGACAAGAAAGTCATCGACTACCTCGCCAACGAGTTCCAGAAGGAAAGCGGCGTCGATGTGCGCCGTGACCCGCTCGCGATGCAGCGCCTGAAGGAAGCGGCCGAAAAATCCAAGATCGAGCTGTCGTCGAGCCAGCAGACCGAAGTGAACCTGCCGTACATCACGGCCGACGCTTCGGGTCCGAAGCACCTGGCGATGAAGCTGACGCGCGCCAAGCTCGAGTCGCTGGTCGAAGAGCTCGTCCAGAAGACGATCGAGCCCTGCAAGATTGCGCTCAAGGACGCGGGTCTCTCGATCAACGACGTCGCCGAGGTGATCCTCGTCGGCGGCCAGACCCGCATGCCGCTGGTGCAGAAGTACGTGAAGGATTTCTTCGGCAAGGAGCCGCGCAAGGACGTCAACCCGGATGAAGCCGTGGCCGTGGGCGCGGCGGTGCAGGGCGGCGTGTTGACGGGCGAGGTCAAGGACGTGCTGCTGCTCGACGTGACCCCGCTGTCGCTGGGCATCGAGACACTCGGCGGCGTGATGACCAAGCTGATCGAAAAGAACACGACGATCCCGACCAAGGCGACCCAGGTGTTCTCGACCGCGGACGACAACCAGACGGCGGTGACGATTCACGTGCTGCAGGGCGAGCGTGACCGCGCGCAGGACAACAAGTCGCTCGGCCGGTTCGACCTTTCGGACATCCCGCCCGCACCGCGCGGCCTGCCGCAGGTCGAGGTCATGTTCGACATCGACGCCAACGGCATCCTCAATGTGCAGGCGAAGGACAAGGCCACGGGCAAGGAGCAGAAGATCGTCATCAAGGCCTCGAGCGGCCTGACCGAGGACGAGATCAAGCAGATGGTCCGTGACGCCGAGGCGCACGCGGAAGAGGACAAGAAATTCCGCGAGCTGGCCGAGACGCGCAACCGTGCCGATGCGCTGGTGCACGCGGCCGAGAAGTCGCTGAAGGATCTCGGCGACAAGGTCGCCTCCGAGGATCGCGCCCGCGTCGAAGCCGCTGCGTCGGACCTCAAGGCCGTGCTGCGGGGTGACGACAAGGACATCATCGAGAAGAAGGCGGAAGCGCTGGCCGAGGCCTCGGCGAAAGTCGCGCAGCAGGCGTATGCCAGCCAGGCCGGGCCCGATGCGGGTGCCGAAGGCGCGGGTGGCGGCAGTGCCGGCGCTGGCCAGGCCGGCGGCAAGGAAGAAGTGCTCGATGCCGAGTTCGAAGAGGTCAACAAGGACCAGGACCGCAAGGGCTGAGGCGCAATCCGGCCCGCGCGCGGTGGCGCGTATGGCTATGATGCACGCGCCTTGAATCGACCGCCGCGGGGCGCATAACCCCGCGGCGTTTCTGCGTTGAACCGACAGAGACACGACGAGCCGAAGCGGATGGCGAAACGCGACTATTACCAGGTCCTGGAACTGACACGGTCGGCTACGGAGGCCGAAATCAAGAAGGCCTATCGCCGGTTGGCGATGAAGCTGCACCCGGACCGCAACCCTGGCGATCACGAAACCGAGGAGAAATTCAAGGAGGCCAAGGAGGCCTACGAAGTTCTCTCCGACGCGCAGAAGCGCGCCGCCTACGATCAGTTCGGGCACGCGGGCGTCGATGCGGCTTCGCGCGGCGGCCCGGGCGGACAGGGCTTCGATCCGCGCGACGCGTTCGGCGATATTTTCGGCGACGTGTTCGGTGACATCTTCGGCGCCGGCCGTCGCGGCGGTCGGTCGCAGGTGTTCCGCGGCGCGGACCTCCGCTACGAACTCGAACTCGACCTCGAGCAGGCCGTGTTCGGCGATACCACCAATCTCGATTTCGCCACGCTCGGCGAGTGCGAGGATTGCAAAGGCTCGGGTTCGGCGAAGGGTGCGAAGCCGGTCACCTGCGACACGTGCCACGGCCAGGGCCAGGTGCGCATGCAGCAGGGCTTTTTCACCGTGCAGCAGACCTGCCCGCGCTGCCAGGGTCGCGGCCAGGTCGTGAGCGATCCCTGCGGCAAGTGCCGCGGGCAGGGGCGCACGCGCAAGCAGAAGACGCTCGCGGTGAAGGTGCCGGCCGGAGTCGATACGGGCGACCGTATCCGGCTGAGTGGCGAAGGCGAGGCGGGACGCAATGGGGGTCCCCCCGGCGATCTCTATGTCGAAGTGCGCGTCCGCGATCACGCGATATTCGAGCGCGATGGCGCGCACCTCTCCTGCGAAGTGCCGATCAGTTTCAAGACGGCCACGCTCGGTGGCAGCATCGACGTGCCGACGCTCGACGGCGACGTCACGATCAAGGTCCCGCACGAGACACAGTCGGGCCGGGTGTTCCGCCTGCGTGAAAAAGGCATCAAGCCCGTGCGTGGCGGCACCACCGGCGACCTGTTCTGCCGCGTCGTGGTCGAAACACCCGTCCATCTCACGCGCGAGCAGAAGGATCTGCTGCAGCAGTTCGACGAGTCGATGCGCGGCGACAGCCGGCACCATCATCCGCGCGAGGAATCCTGGCTCGACGGCGTGAAGCGTTTCTTTACCAGCCTAGGCGAGTAGCTCCTCATGGCCGATTCGATCAGCATCGCGATGCTTGGGGCTTCGGGCCGGATGGGCCGGAGCATCATCCCGCTGCTCGCGGGCGATTCGAGCGGCGTGCGCCTGAGTGGCGCACTGGTCGCGCGCGGCGACAACGCTACCGGCCAGGATGCGGGCACCTTCGCGGGTACGGCGCCGCTGGCGATCGCGATCACCGACGAGGCGCGGCGCGCCCTGGCCGACGCCAGCGTTGCCATCGATTTCACGCTGGCCGAAGCGTCGATCCGCAATGCTGTGCTGTGTCGCGAATTGGGCGTGCCGATGGTGATCGGCACCACGGGCCACACGGGCGCGCAGCTCGCGGAGCTCGAGGAGATCGCACGCGCCCTGCCGGTGGTGCTCGCTCCGAACATGAGCCTCGGCGTCAACGTGCTGTTCAAGCTGGCGGAGCTCGCTGCCAGGGCGCTCAAGGCCGAGCAGTACGATGCCGAGATCTGCGAAGCGCACCATCGCAACAAGGTGGATGCGCCCAGCGGCACCGCCCTGGGCCTCGGACGGGCGACCGCCCGGGGCAGGGGCGTCGAACTGGACGCTGTCGCGGAGTTTGCGCGGCACGGCACGACCGGCGCTCGCGAGGTTGGCAAGATCGGCTTCAGCGTGGTGCGCGGCGGCGACATCATCGGCGACCACCGGCTGATTTTTGCGGGTCCCGGCGAGACGATCGAACTCCTGCATCACGCGCAGGACCGCTCCGGCTTTGCCCGCGGGGCGCTCGTGGCCGCTCGCTGGGTCGTCGGGCGTCCGCCGGGCCTGTACTCGATGGCTGACGTCCTAGGGCTCTGACGCGTCCCTCACGTCTCCTGCTCGTTCCTCACCTCTCCCGCGCCAGTGGGAGAGGTCGGCCGCAGGCCGGGTGAGGGTCTGACGCGCAGCGTTCGGAACTAAGCTCTATCGTTGCCAGCGGCATCCCGCTCGCCGTCCCGAAGTCGGATCGCCGGGACGCCGTAAACCCATCCGTGGGGGCTCCGGCCGCGCCGTCCATGGCGCGGACGGCCCGGCGACCGACATTCGGGACGTCGAACGGTCGCCGCGATAGATTGGTGCAGCCCCAACAGTGCTGCGCGACTCGGACCCTCACCCGGACTCTGTCCGACCTCTCCCGTTGTGACGGGAGAGGTGAGACAAGAGCGCGTGGCACAACCCGGGACGCTCGCGTAGAATCGCGTACTTAGCCCGTGAGACAAATCTTCACCGGAGTGAGCGCCAGCTCAACCCCGGCGGTGGTCGCACGCGCTAGTAACTGATCGCTGCGCCGGAGGTAACCCGTGACGACACCCGCTGTCTTGGCTCTCGAGGACGGCACCGTGTTTCGCGGCGTCTCCATCGGCGCCGTCGGCACATCGACCGGCGAGGTGGTGTTCAACACCGCCATGACGGGGTACCAGGAGATCCTGACCGACCCGTCGTATTCCCGGCAGATCGTCACCCTCACTTACCCCCACATCGGCAACACCGGGACCAACCCCGACGACCACGAGTCGAGCCTGGTACACGCCGCCGGCCTCGTGATCCGTGACCTGCCGCTGCTGCACTCGAGCTGGCGCGCCACCGAATCCCTGCCGGAGTTCCTGCGCCGCCGGAACACGGTCGCCATTGCTGAAATCGACACCCGCAAGCTGACGCGCATCCTGCGCGAGAAAGGCGCCCAGGCCGGCTGCATCGCCAGCGGCGACGCCGCCCTGCGCCCCGACCTTGCGATCGAGGCCGCGCGCCGCTTCCCGGGACTCAAGGGCATGGACCTCGCGAAGGTCGTCTGCACCGACCGGGCCTACCAGTGGAACGAGGGCACGAACTGGTCGCTGGAGCAGGGGCCGCGCCGCCGGGCGGGCCAGCGACTGCACGTCGTGGCTTACGACTTCGGCATCAAGCGCAACATCCTGCGCCTGCTCGCCGACCATGGCTGCCGCATGACGGTCGTGCCCGCGCAGACCTCGGCTGCGGACGTCATGGAACTCGCGCCGGACGGCGTCTTCCTGTCGAACGGCCCGGGAGATCCCGAGCCGTGCACCTACGCCATCGATGCCACGCGTGAACTTCTCGCGAATGGCACGCCGATCTTCGGTATCTGCCTCGGCCACCAGATCCTGGGCCTCGCGGTCGGCGCGAAGACGGTCAAGATGAAGTTCGGACACCACGGCGCGAACCACCCGGTACTCGAGGTCGAAACGGGCCGCGTGATGATCACGTCGCAGAATCATGGCTTTGCGGTCGACGAGAGCACTCTGCCGCCGAACGTGAAGGTCACGCACAAGTCGCTGTTCGACGGCTCGCTGCAAGGCATCACCTGCACCGACCGTCCCGCGTTCAGCTTCCAGGGCCACCCCGAAGCCAGTCCGGGTCCGCGCGATCTCGTGCCGCTGTTCGCGCAATTCGTCGAATCCATGCTGCGCAAGGCGGGCACCACGCCGCTGCGCAAGACGGTCTGATCGCAGGAGTCCTTGCCCGAATGCCCAAGCGCACAGACCTCGAAAGCATCCTGATCATCGGCGCGGGCCCGATCGTCATTGGCCAGGCGTGCGAGTTCGATTACTCCGGCGCGCAGGCCTGCAAGGCGCTGCGCGAGGAGGGCTACCGGGTCATCCTGGTGAACTCGAATCCGGCCACGATCATGACCGACCCGGAGATGGCCGACTCGACCTACATCGAGCCCATCAACTGGCGCACGGTGGCGCGCATCATCGAGAAAGAGCGCCCGAGCGCGCTGTTGCCCACCATGGGTGGCCAGACGGCGCTCAACTGCGCGCTCGACCTGGTGCGCGAAGGCGTGCTGGAAAAATACAACGTCGAACTGATTGCCGCCTCGCGCGAGGCGATCGACATGGCCGAGGACCGCGAACTGTTCCGCAACGCCATGCGCGACATCGGGCTCGACTGTCCTCGCTCGCGCGTCGCGCACAGCCTCGAGGAAGCGCTGGCGATCCAGGCCGAGATCGGCTTCCCGACCGTCATCCGCCCCTCGTTCACGCTCGGCGGCAGCGGCGGCGGCATCGCCTACAACCGTGAAGAGTTCGAGCAGATCGTCGCGCGCGGCCTCGACGCTTCCCCGACCAGCGAAGTGCTGCTCGAGGAGTCGGTGATCGGCTGGAAGGAATTCGAGATGGAGGTGGTCCGCGACAAGGCGGACAACTGCATCATCATCTGCGCGATCGAGAATCTCGATCCCATGGGCGTGCACACGGGTGATTCGATCACCGTTGCCCCCGCGCAGACGCTGACGGACAAGGAATACCAGTTGATGCGCGACGCGTCGATCGCGGTGCTGCGCAAGATCGGCGTCGAATGCGGCGGTTCGAACGTGCAGTTCGCCATCAGCCCGACGGACGGTCGCCTGCTCGTCATCGAGATGAACCCGCGCGTGTCGCGTTCCTCGGCGCTGGCGTCGAAAGCCACGGGCTTCCCGATCGCCAAGGTCGCGGCCAAGCTGGCCATCGGCTACACGCTCGACGAGTTGCGCAACGACATCACGGGCGGCGCGACGCCGGCCTCGTTCGAGCCGACGATCGACTACGTCGTCACCAAGATCCCGCGTTTCACGTTCGAGAAGTTTCCCGGCGCCAATCAACGGCTCACGACGCAGATGAAGTCGGTGGGCGAGGTGATGGCGATGGGGCGCACCTTCCAGGAATCGTTGCAGAAGGCGCTGCGCGGACTCGAGACCGGTATCGACGGACTGACGCCGATCGCGGCATTGCCGCTCGTCGACGACGATGCGCGCAATGCGCTGCTCGAGGAACTGCGCATGCCGGGCCCGGACCGTCTCCGCTACGTGGGCGACGCGTTCCGCGCGGGCTTGACGCTGGCCGAAGTCCACAAGGCTTCGCGCATCGATCCGTGGTTCCTGGTGCAGATCGAGGACATCATCAACGAAGAGCGCGCAATCGCCGCGGGCGGCAAGGCGGCGCTCGACGTGCCCCGCCTGCGGGCGCTGAAGCGCAAGGGTTTCGCCGACAGCCGCATTGCAAAGCTGATCCGGGTGCCTGAGGCGCAGGTCAGCACGCACCGTCGCGCGCTCGGCGTCCGGCCCGTTTACAAGCGGGTCGACACCTGCGCCGCCGAATTCTCGACGTCCACCGCGTACATGTATTCGACGTACGAAGAAGAGTGCGAATCCCGGCCGACGGCTCAGCGCAAGATCGTGATCCTCGGCGGCGGGCCCAACCGCATCGGCCAGGGTATCGAGTTCGACTACTGCTGCGTGCACGCGGCTCTCGCGCTGCGCGAGGACGGGTTCGAGACCATCATGGTCAACTGCAACCCGGAGACCGTGTCGACCGACTACGACACCTCCGATCGGCTCTATTTCGAGCCGCTCACGCTCGAAGACGTCATGGAGATCATGCACGTCGAGAAGCCCTTCGGCGTCATCGTGCAGTACGGTGGCCAGACGCCGCTCAAGCTGGCCAAGGCACTGGAGGCCGCCGGCGTGCCCATCATCGGCACCAGCCCGGACTCCATTGACGTGGCCGAAGACCGCGAGCGTTTCCAGCAACTCGTCGAACGCTTGCACCTCAGGCAGCCCCCGAATCGCACCGCGCGCACTGAAGACGACGCCGTCCGGCTCGCGGCCGAAGTCGGCTTCCCGCTCGTCGTGCGCCCGAGCTACGTACTCGGCGGTCGCGCGATGGAAGTCGTATTCAGTGAAGACGACCTGCGTGTCTACATGAACACGGCCGTGCAGGTCTCGAACGACAGTCCCGTGCTGCTCGACCGCTTTCTCGATCTGGCAATCGAGGTCGACGTCGACGCGATCTGCGACGGCAAGGATGTCTACGTCGGCGGCATCATGGAGCACATCGAGCAGGCCGGCGTGCACTCGGGTGACTCGGGATGTTCGCTGCCGCCAAGCAGCCTGAGCACGGAACTGCAGGACCAGATCCGCGAGCAGACGCGCCGCATGGCGCTGGCGCTCAACGTGATCGGCCTGATGAACGTCCAGTTCGCGATCCAGAACGGCGTGGTCTACGTGCTCGAAGTGAACCCGCGCGCTTCGCGCACGGCGCCGTTCGTCTCGAAGGCGACCGGGGTGGCGATGGCCAAGGCCGGAGCCCGGGTCATGACCGGACGCACGCTGGTCGATCTCAACCTGACGCGCGAACGTGTCCCGAAGTACTTCTCGGTCAAGGAGGCGGTGTTCCCGTTCGGCAAGTTCCCGGACGCCGACCCGATCCTCGGCCCGGAAATGAAGTCGACGGGCGAGGTCATGGGTACCGGCCGCAGTTTCGGCGAGGCCTATGCCAAGGCGCAGGCGGCGTCGGGCGTGACCTTGCCCACACGCGGCGTCTGCCTGATCAGCGTCCGCGAGCGCGACAAGCCGGGCGCCGTCGAACTCGGCAAGCGCCTGCGGGCCCAGGGTTTCGAGATCGTGGCGACCCAGGGCACGGCCGACGTGCTCGAGGCTAACGGCATCGAATGCCGGCGTGCCAACAAGGTCCGCGAGGGCCGGCCGCACATCGTCGACATGATCAAGAACGACGAATTCAGCCTGATCGTGAACACGACCGAGGGCAAGCAGGCCGTGCGCGAGTCCAACTCGATCCGCCGCGAGGCCGTGGCCCGCAAGGTCACCTATTACACGACGCTCGCGGGTGCACTGGCCACCTGCGAGGCCATCGACCACCTCCAGGAAACCGAGGTGAACCGCCTTCAGGATCTTCACAAGGAAGTTTGGATATGACGCGTAAACCTATGACTTCCAAGGGTGCGGAGCGCCTGCGGGAGGAACTCAAAGCGACTCAAGCAGGTGGAGCGGCCGCGCATCATCCAGGCCATTGCCGAGGCGCGTGCGCACGGTGACCTGAGCGAGAACGCCGAGTACCACGCGGCCCGCGAGCAGCAGAGCTTCTGCGAGGGGCGGATCAATGAGCTCGAGCACGAGCTGTCGCACTCGCACATCATCGATGTCTCGACCCTGCCCAAGACCGACAAGGTGGTCTTCGGCGCTACCGTGCACCTCGAAGCGAGCACCGGCGAGGAAGTCACGTACCAGATCGTCGGCGAGCAGGAAGCCGACATCCGCCGCAACCTGATCTCGATCACCTCGCCGATCGCGCGGGCGTTGGTCGGCAAGTCGGCGGGAGACGAGGTGCATGTCGCGGTGCCGGGCGGAACCCGGTCCTACGAGATCGTGGCCGTCAGCTACCAATAAGGCAGCGGCTTTACGCGTCCGGCAGCAGGATTTTCGACTTCTCGGGATTGGCCCGGTAGAACAGGGCCACGTGACCGATACGCTGGACGATTTCCGAGCGCGTCGAGTCCGCCAGTTCGGCCAGCACGCCGTCCCGTGACTCGCGATCGCCGACACGCGCCCGGACCTTGACCAGCTCGTGGTGTGTCAGCGCCCCGTCCATTTCCGCGACGAGGTTCGGGCCGAGGCCGGAATTGCCGATCAAGACCACCGGGTTCAGTTCATGGCCGAGACGGCGAAGGTATTTGCGTTGGGCGTCGGACAGCATAGGAAGAGGGGGAAGGGGGGGAAGGGGGGAAGGAGGGGTTAGGGGTTAGTCGATCCGAAGCGGTGCCATTCCGGGGCGCATATCATCCCTGAGCAAAGACAAGTTCGCACTAACTTGAGAATGTCGTGCCGAGAAACGACGCAACATCTGGCGCGGAACGCGCACTTCCGACTAACCCCTAACCCCTAACCCCTACCCCTACCCCCTTGCCAAAACGCACCAAATCCTCCGCCGCCTGGCTCGCCGAGCACGAGTCCGACCCGTACGTGAAGCGTGCCCGGGAGGAGGGCTGGCGTTCGCGGGCGGTCTACAAGCTCGAAGAAATCCAGAAATCCGACCGGATCCTGCGGCCGGGCATGACCATCGTCGACCTGGGGGCCGCGCCCGGCAGCTGGAGCCAATACACGAAGCGGCTGCTGGACGGCAAAGGCCGGATCATCGCCATGGACATTCTCGACATGCCCGCCATTCCGGGCGTCGAGTTCCTGCAGGGCGACTTCAACGACGACGCCGTGCTGGAGCAACTGTTCGCCCTGGTCGGCCCGACCCAGGTCGACCTTGTCATGTCTGACATCGCCCCCAACATGATGGGCATTGCCAATGTGGACCACGATCGCTCGATGCAGCTGGTGGAACTTGCGGTCGATTTTGCCGGTCGGACTTTGCGTCCCGGTGGCGATTTCCTCGCCAAGGTATTCCAGGGCCGGGGCTTCCAGCCGCTCGTTGCCCAGCTGCGCGAACGCTTTGAATCCGTGAAGTTGCGCAAGCCGAAGGCTTCGAGGGCGCGCAGTGCCGAGGTCTACGTTCTGGCACGCGGGTATCGAATTGGTGTAGTGTGAATTCGGCCGCAAGCGCGTGCACGATGCGCGCCGCAAATCCGGCTAATCCGAGGTCAGGAAGTGAACGATTTGGCCAAGAATGTCGTCCTGTGGGTCGTGATCGCGGTGGTGCTTGCCACGGTGGTGAGCAATTTCAGCTCGCGCGGCCACGCCGTGCAGGAAATGCCGTATTCAACGTTCCTGACCCACGTCAAGGACGGTTCCGTCTCGCAGGTCACTTTTTCGGGCGACAAGATCAACGGGCTGCGCGCCGGTGGTGAGCAGTTCGTGGTCTACAACCCCGAAACCGATAACTCGGCACTGATCGGCACGTTGCAGCAGAGCGGCGTCACCTTCAGCGCGGCGCCACCGGAACGCCAGTCGTTCCTGATGCAGTTGTTCATCTCGTCGTTCCCGATCCTGCTGCTGATCGGCGTCTGGGTTTACTTCATGCGCCAGATGCAGGGCGGGGCGGGCGGCCGCGGCGCGATGTCATTCGGCAAGAGCCGGGCGCGCCTGCTCAATGAGGACCAGGTCACCGTCACGTTCGCGGACGTCGCGGGCGTCGACGAAGCCAAGGAAGAAGTCTCCGAAATCGTCGACTTCCTCAAGGACCCGGGCAAGTTCCAGCGCCTCGGCGGCAAGATCCCGCGCGGCGTGCTGATGGTTGGTTCGCCGGGCACCGGCAAGACGCTGCTCGCCAAGGCGATCGCCGGCGAGGCGAAGGTGCCGTTCTTCACCATTTCCGGTTCGGACTTCGTCGAGATGTTCGTCGGCGTGGGCGCCTCGCGCGTCCGCGACATGTTCGAGCAGGCCAAGAAGCAGGCGCCCTGCATCATCTTCATCGACGAAATCGACGCAGTCGGCCGCCACCGCGGTGCCGGCCTCGGCGGCGGTCACGACGAGCGCGAGCAGACGCTGAACCAGTTGCTGGTCGAGATGGACGGCTTCGAGGGCAACGAGGGCGTCATCGTCATCGCAGCCACCAACCGCCCGGACGTGCTCGACCCCGCGCTGCTGCGCCCGGGCCGCTTCGACCGCCAGGTCGTGGTGCCGCTGCCGGACGTGCGCGGGCGCGAGCAGATCCTGAAGGTGCACATGCGCAAACTGCCGCTCGCCGAGGACGTGAAGCCCTCGATCATCGCGCGCGGCACGCCGGGCTTTTCGGGCGCCGACCTCGCCAACCTCGTGAACGAGGCCGCGCTGTTCGCGGCTCGCGCGAACCGTCGCTCCGTCACGATGGAAGAGTTCGAGCGCGCCAAGGACAAGATCATGATGGGCGCCGAGCGCAAGTCCATGGTCATGGATGACAACGAGAAGAAGCTCACTGCGTACCACGAAGCCGGGCACGCGATCGTGGGTCTCAACGTCCCTGACCACGACCCCGTCTACAAGGTGTCGATCATCCCGCGCGGGCGTGCGCTGGGCATCACGATGTTCCTGCCGGAGTCCGATCGCTACAGCACCAGCAAGCGCCGGCTCGAGAGCCGCATCGCGACGCTGTTCGGCGGACGCGTGGCCGAGGAAATCATTTTTGGGCCGGAGTACGTCACCACGGGCGCGTCGAACGACATCGAGCGCGCGACGGAAATCGCCCGCAGCATGGTCACCAAGTGGGGCCTGTCGGACAAGCTCGGCCCGCAGACTTACGCGGAGGACGAGGGCGAGGTGTTCCTCGGCCGCAGCGTCACGCAGCACAAGCAGGTGTCGGACGTCACGGCGCACGTGATCGACGAGGAGATCCGCGTCCTCATCGACAGCAACTTCCAGCGTGCCAAGGGCATCCTCGAGCGCGACATCGAAATTCTGCACAAGATGGCCGAGGCGCTGATCAAGTACGAGACGATCGACGATTCCCAGATCGCCGACATCATGCAGGGCCGCGAGCCGAAGCCGCCGGCCGATTGGGAAGACCCGCACCCGGGTTCGACCCCAGACATCCGGCCGCGTCCGACACGCGGTGGTGAAGGGGATGCGCCGTCGGGACGACCCGCCCCGCAACACTAGGGAAGGGGTTAGGGGATAGGGGCCAGGGGTTAGTCGGAAGGGCGGCATTGCCGCCCTTTCCTTTTGCAGGCTGCAATTCAGCGGCGGTACCGAATGCTCTGATTCACTTCCTGGCCTTCCTGTCCTTCCTGTCCTTCCTGGCTTCCTCCACTTCCTGCCCTAACCCCTTCCCCATGCTGCTCCGCTGCCGAGATCGCACGCTGTCCCTCGACGTTCCCGCCGTCATGGGCATCCTGAACGTCACGCCGGACTCCTTCTCGGACGGTGGCCAGCACTACGAACGGCAGGCCGCGATCGACGCCGGATTGCGCATGGTCGATGAGGGTGCCGCCATCGTCGACGTCGGTGGCGAGTCGACGCGACCGGGTGCGGCGGACGTTGGCGTGCAGCAGGAAATCGATCGCGTCGTACCGGTGATCGAGGCCCTCGCAGCCCGCGCAGACGTCGTGCTTTCCGTCGACACCAGCAAGCCAGAGGTCATCACGGCCGCGCTGCGTGCCGGAGCGCACCTGGTCAATGATGTTCGCGCGCTGCGCATGCCCGGCGCGCTCGCAGCCGCAGCGGCACAGAACGCCGCTGTCTGCGTGATGCACATGCAGGGCGAGCCTGCGACCATGCAAGCCGCTCCGTGCTACACCGACGTCGTGGCCGAGGTGCGCGAATTCCTTCGTGAGCGCGCCCATGCCTGCCTCACGGCGGGAATCGCCCGCGATGCGCTCTGCATCGATCCCGGCATCGGCTTCGGCAAGACGCACCAGCACAACGTCGACTTGCTGCGAAACCTGCGCTCCTTCACGGATCTGGGCTTTCCGCTGCTGATCGGCATCTCGCGCAAGGGCGTCATCGGTATCATGACGGGCCGGCCAGCCTCCGAGAGGGTGGTGGGCAGCGCCGTCGCTGCCGCCTTTGCGGTGCAGGCGGGGGCCACGATCATCCGCGCGCATGACGTGGCGGCCACGGTCGATGCCGTGAAGGTGGCGCTTGCCCTGCGCTTTGGCGTGACGGACTCGCCAGCGCAACGAACAAGAGCACGGTGACGCGAGCGGCGGGGGCGCGTCACGGAGAGGAGCGAGCAGCAGATGGCAAGAAAGTACTTCGGCACCGACGGCGTGCGTGGCCAGGTCGGCCAGGAACCGATGACGGTCGAGTTCGCACTGCGTCTCGCCAGCGCCGCGGCTCGCGTGCTGGCGCCCGATGGCGGCACTGCACTCGTCGGCAAGGACACCCGGCTTTCCGGGTACATGTTCGAAGCCGCGCTCGAGGCCGGCTTCATCGCGGCGGGGGTCAATGTGAACCTGATCGGGCCGCTGCCAACGCCCGGGATCGCATACATGGCCAAAAAATTTGGCTGCAAATTCGGCGTCGTGATCAGCGCCTCGCACAACCTGTACGAGGACAACGGCATCAAGTTCTTCGATGAGCATGGCAGCAAGTTGTCCGACGAACTCGAGGAGCAGATCGAGGCTTACCTCGACCAGCCCGCGCTGACGCGCGAGTCGATCCACCTCGGCAAGGCGGTGCGCGTCGACAAGTCGCGGGTGCAATACCAGGAATTCTGCATGTCGGTGCTGCCCAAAGGCACCGACCTGTCGGGACTGAAGGTCGTCATCGACTGCGCCAACGGCGCGGCCTACAAAGTGGCGCCGCGTGTCCTCACCGATCTCGGCGCCGAGATCATCCCGCTCGGCTGCTCGCCGAACGGCCGCAACATCAACCTGCGCTGCGGCTCCACGTCGCCCGAGCTGATCCAGGCGACGGTGTCGGGTGTGCACGCCGACGTCGGCATTGCGCTCGACGGCGACGGCGACCGGCTGGTGATGGTCGATCACCTCGGGCGCATCGCCGATGGCGATCAATTGCTGTACGTCATCGCGTCCGACCGCAAGCGCACCGGCACCCTGCAGGGGCCGGTGGTCGGTACGGTGATGAGCAACCTCGGACTCGAGCAGAAGCTGAAGTCCGAGGGTGTGGAATTCCTGCGCGCCAAGGTCGGTGACCGCTACGTGCTCGCCATGCTCAAGGAACACGGTGGCATGCTGGGTGGAGAGACGTCGGGTCACCTGCTGTGTCTCGATCGCACGACGACGGGCGACGGCTTGATCAGTGCGCTCGAGGTGCTCGCCGTGATGAAGCGAACGGGGCGTCCGCTGGCTGAACTCGTGGCGGGCATGCCGAAGTTCCCGCAGGTGATGATCAACGTCCGGGTCAAGGAGCGCATCGATCCGTCGCAGTCGCCCGTGATCCAGGATGCCGTCCGTCGCGTCGAGGCAGCGCTCGGTGCGACGGGTCGGGTGGTGTTGCGGGCGTCGGGCACGGAACCGGTCATCCGCGTGATGATCGAAGCCGAGGACGATGCGGTCGCGTCCCGGTATGCGACGGAACTGGCGGAAGTGGTGCGCACTGCCATTTGACCGGCGGCCGACCCGAATTGCTTTAACCCGGACCCGCCGCTAAGATCGCGCGCCTTTCGCGGCCGGCCCCTGGGGCCGGGATCGCCCACAGTCTGCCGGGGGTATTTCAGCCATGCGTCAGCCGCTCGTCGCCGGCAACTGGAAAATGCACGGGTCACGCGCCGAAAACGCGAGCCTCGTCAGCGGTTTGCTCGACCTGTTGCAGCCGGGTAAGCGCGCCGAAATCCTGCTTTGTCCGCCGTTCCCTTACCTGATGGAAACCGGCCGCCTGCTGAAGGATTCCGGCGTGGCGCTCGGTGCCCAATCGGTCTGCGCGGAGTCGCAGGGCGCCTTCACCGGCGAAGTATCCGCCGCGATGTTGAAGGATGTCGGTTGCCGCTACGTGCTGGTTGGCCACTCGGAGCGTCGCCAGTTGTTCGGGGAGAGCGATGCGCTCGTCGCCCGGAAATTCGTGGCCGCCCAGGGGCAGGGCCTGGTGCCGGTGCTCTGCGTCGGGGAGACCCTCGAGGAGCGCGAAAGCGACCAGACGGCCAGCGTCGTTTCCCGCCAGCTCGAGGCCGTCCTGGCCGTGACCGGGGTGAAGTCGCTGGCCAGGGCGGTCATCGCCTATGAGCCGATCTGGGCCATCGGCACGGGTCGCACGGCGTCACCGGAACAGGCCCAGGAAGTGCACGCGATGATTCGTGCCAAGGTGGCGGAACGGGATGGTACAATAGGCGGATCGGTCAGGATTCTGTACGGCGGAAGCGTCAAGGCTTCCAACGCCCAGGAACTGTTTGCGATGCCCGATATCGACGGCGGACTCGTCGGCGGGGCGTCGCTCAAGGCGGATGAGTTCGCACGGATCTGCGCAGGCGCAGGTTGACGGCGAAGCGTCGTCGCCAGAAGGCATAAGGTTTCTCTTCGATGAATTGGTTGCAAACCCTCGCTGTCGTTTTTCACGTGCTGCTGGCCCTCGGCATCGTCGGCATCGTGCTGCTCCAGCGCGGCAAAGGCGCGGATGCCGGTGCCGGCTTCGGCGCAGGTGCCTCGGGTACGGTCTTCGGCGCGCGGGGCTCTGCCTCGTTCCTGTCGAGGACCACCGCGGTGCTCGCCACGCTGTTCTTCCTGACGAGCCTGGGCCTGACGTACCTGTTCAGCCAGCACAAGGCGGCCATCAGCGTCGTCGACACCGTCAAGCAGGAAGCCCCGGCGCCGGTGACGACACCTGCGCAGATGCCGTCCTTGCCTCCGGCAGCGCCAGCCACGAGCTCGCCCGCGCCGGCTGCCACACCGGCCACCGGCACCGAGGCTGTGCCCGTGCAGCAGGCACCGTTGCCCGCGCCGGCCGGCAACTGAGTCGGGAAAGAACTGATCGACGATGCGGATGTGGTGGAATTGGTAGACACGCTAGCTTGAGGGGTTAGTGCCGAAAGGCGTGAGAGTTCGAGTCTCTCCATCCGCACCAGAGCAGACAGAACGAACGAGGCGAGCCAGGGCTCGCCTTTTTCATTTGCGCGCTTACTGCACTGCAATCGTGCTGCTAGAATTGTGGGCTAGTCGCACCCGTTTCGAGACTGCCCGCCGAGATGCTCGCGCAATACCTGCCGATCCTGATTTTTCTCGCAGTCGCAGGCGCTCTCGGCGTCCTCCTGCTCGTGCTCGGCTTTCTCTTCGCGCCGAACCGGCCCGACACCGCCAAGCTGTCGCCCTACGAGTGCGGCTTCGAAGCGTTCGAAGACTCGCGCATGAAATTCGACGTGCGTTACTACCTCGTCGCCATCCTCTTCATCGTGTTCGATCTCGAGATCGCCTTCCTGTTCCCATGGGCGGTCGCGCTCGACTCGATCGGCATCGTCGCGCTGGCCGCGATGGGCGTGTTCCTGCTGGTGCTCGTGGTCGGTTTCATCTACGAGTGGAAGAAAGGGGCGCTCGAATGGGACTAGAGGCACCGAGCAGCAGCGACGCGCCGGATCGCGGCGTGTTCACGACTTCGGTGGATGCGCTGATGAACTGGGCGCGCACCGGCTCGATGTGGCCGATGACGTTCGGCCTCGCGTGCTGCGCCGTCGAGATGATGCACGCGGGCGCCGCGCGCTACGACCTCGACCGCTTCGGCATCGTCTTCCGTCCGAGCCCGCGCCAGTCCGACGTGATGATCGTCGCGGGCACGCTGGTCAACAAGATGGCGCCCGCGTTGCGCAAGGTGTACGACCAGATGCCCGAACCGCGCTGGGTCATCTCGATGGGTTCGTGCGCGAACGGTGGCGGCTATTACCACTATTCGTATGCCGTGGTGCGCGGTTGTGACCGGATCGTGCCGGTCGACGTTTACGTACCCGGCTGTCCGCCTTCGGCCGAAGCCCTGATCTACGGCCTCATCCAGCTGCAGAAGAAAATTCACCGCACGCAGACGATTGCGCGCTGAGCAGGGTCGAGCAGATTCATGAACCAGGCGTTGGAACTACTCGCCGAGACGATTTCGGGCCGCTTTGCCGGGCAAGTCACGCGCGTCGACTCCCGCTGCGGCGAGTTGACGTTCGAAGTCGCGCCGACCGCGCTGCAGACGGTCTGCCAGGCGTTGCGTGACGACGGTGACTGGAACTTCGAACAACTGATCGACCTGTGCGGCGTCGACTACGTGTCGTACGGCCAGGACGAATGGAACACCGATACCGCGACGTTCCGGGGTTTCAGTCGCGGGCGCGAGACTCCCGCCGAGCCTGCCGGCGGCCTCTCCCAGCAAGGCGGGAGCGGTGAGCAGAGGCGTTTCGCCGTCGTGTACCACCTGCTTTCCGTGAAGCACAACCGCCGTCTGCGCCTGCGCACGTGGTGCGAACCCGGCGAGCCGCCGATGGTCGATTCGGTCATCGAAATCTGGAAAGCCGCCGACTGGTTCGAGCGCGAGGCGTTCGACCTCTTCGGCATCCTGTTCCGCGGCCACCCGGACCTGCGGCGGCTGCTGACGGATTACGGTTTCATCGGTCACCCGTTCCGCAAGGATTTCCCGCTGTCGGGCAACGTCGAAGTCCGCTACGACCCGGCCAAGGGCCGCGTGGTCTACGAGCCCGTCAGCATCGAGCCGCGGACGCTGGTGCCTCGCGTCATCCGCGACGACAACCGCTACCAGGCTGCGCTCAAGGATGCGCCCAAGAATGGCTGAGATCCGCAGCTATACGATGAATTTCGGCCCGCAGCATCCCGCGGCCCACGGCGTATTGCGCCTGGTGCTCGAGATGGACGGCGAAGTCGTGCAGAAGGCCGATCCGCACATCGGCCTGCTGCATCGCGCGACCGAGAAGCTCGCCGAGAGCAAGCCGTACAACCAGTCGATCGGTTACATGGACCGGCTCGACTACGTCTCGATGCTGTGCAACGAACATGCGTATTGCATGGCAATCGAGAAGTTGCTCGGCGTGCAGGTGCCCGAGCGTGCGCAGTACATCCGCGTCATGTTCGACGAGATCACGCGCATCCTGAACCACCTGATGTGGCTTGGCGCGCACGGCCTCGACATCGGCGCGATGACGATGTTCCTGTATTGCTTCCGCGAGCGCGAAGACTTGATGGACTGCTACGAAGCCGTCTCGGGCACGCGCATGCACGCGACGTATTACCGCCCGGGCGGCGTCTATCGCGACCTGCCCGACACGCTGCCGAAGTACCAGCCGTCGCGCTTCCGCAGCGCGAAGGAAATCAACCGCCTGAACGACGCGCGCTCCGGCACGCTGCTCGATTTCATCGACGATTTCACGGCGCGCTTCCCGGCGGCGATCGACGAATACGAAACACTGCTCACCGACAACCGCATCTGGAAGCAGCGCACCGTCAACATCGGCGTGGTGACGCCCGAGCGCGCGCTCAACCTGGGCTTCACCGGCCCGGTGCTGCGCGGCTCCGGCATCGCATGGGACCTGCGCAAGAAGCAGCCGTACGAAGTCTACGACCGCATGGATTTCGACATTCCCATCGGCTTGAACGGCGACTGTTACGACCGTTACCTGGTTCGCGTCGAAGAGCTGCGCCAGTCGAATCGCATCGTCAAGCAGTGCGTCGACTGGCTGAAGAAGAACCCGGGCCCGGTGATGATCGACGACCACAAGGTCGTGCCACCGCGCCGTGAAGAGATGAAGGGCGACATGGAATCGCTGATCCATCACTTCAAGCTGTTCACCGAAGGCTATTGCGTGCCGGCGGGCGAGTCCTACGCTGCGGTCGAGGCGCCAAAGGGTGAATTCGGCATCTACCTCGTGTCGGACGGCGCCAACAAGCCTTACCGCCTCAAGTGCCGCGCGCCGGGCTTCCCGCACCTCGCGGCGCTCGAGGAAATGACCACGGGCCACATGCTGGCGGACGTCGTTGCGGTCATCGGCACCCTCGACATCGTGTTCGGAGAGATCGACCGATGAGTGACTCCCACCTTCACGCGGACACCGGCGAGGCGCTCTCCGCGCACGTGCGCGAAGAGATTGATCACTGGCTGGCCAAGTTTCCGGCCGACCGCAAGCGCTCGGCCGTGATCTCCGCGCTGCACGCCGTGCAGCACGAGCAGGGGCACCTGCCGCAGGCGTCGATGGACGCGGTGGCGGAGTACCTCGGCATCCCGCCGATCCAGGTCTACGAAGTCGCGTCGTTCTACTCGATGTTCGAGACCAGGCCCTGCGGCCGTCACCACATCTCGGTGTGCACGAACATCTCGTGCATGCTCTGCGGCGGCGAGGACATCCTTTCGCACCTCGAAAAGCGGCTCGGCATCAAGGTCGGTGAGAGCACTCCCGACGGCCGCTTCTTCCTCAAGCAGGAGGAAGAATGCCTCGCGGCGTGCAACGGCGCGCCGATGATGATGGTCAACCACGTGTATTTCGAGCACCTGACGCCTGCGAAGGTCGATCAGATTCTCGACGATCACAAGTAAGCCGGAGTCCGACGCGTGGCCGACTGGAACTCATCGCTGAATCTCGTTTGCTTCGAGCCGCTCAAGTACGAGCGCTCGTGGGAGCTCGAGACGTACCTGAAGATCGGTGGGTACGATGCCTGGAAGAAGATCCTGGCGGAGAAGCCGCCGCGCGAACAGGTCATCGAAGCGGTGAAGGCCTCGGGCTTGCGCGGACGTGGCGGCGCAGGCTTCCCGACCGGCCTCAAGTGGTCCTTCATGCCGCGCAATGCGCCGATGCAGAAGTACATGGTCTGCAACTCGGACGAAAGCGAGCCTGGCACCTGCCACGACCGCGACATCCTGCGCTACAACCCGCACGCGCTGATCGAAGGCATGGCCATCGGCGGCTATTGCACGAATTCGACGGTCGGTTACAACTACATCCGCGGCGAGTTCATGGCCGAGCCGTTCCCACGCTTCGAGGCCGCCGTGCAGGAGGCTTACGCTGCAGGCCTGCTCGGCAAGAACCTGCAGGGATCGGGCGTCGATTTCGACCTCTACTCGTTCATGGGCGCCGGCGCCTACATCTGCGGCGAAGAAACCGCGCTGCTCGAATCGCTCGAAGGCAAGCAGGGGCGGCCGCGCTTCAAGCCGCCGTTCCCGGCCAATTTCGGCCTGTTCGGCAAGCCGACGACGATCAACAACGCGCAGAGCTATGCGTCGGTGCCGACGATCCTGCGCAAGGGTCCGGAGTGGTTCGCCGGCCTGGGTCCCCCCAACTCGGGCGGCACGGTGATCTTCTCGGTCTCGGGCCACGTTGCGAAGCCCGGCAACTTCGAAGTGCCACTCGGCATTCCGTTCACGGAACTGCTCGCGCTCGCGGGCGGCGTGTGGAAGGGCCGCAAGCTGAAGGCCGTGATTCCGGGCGGCTCGTCCGTGCCGGTGCTCAAGGCCGAAGCCATCCTGGCCGCGAACATGGACTACGACTCGCTCAAGAAGGCGGGCTCGTCGCTGGGTTCGGCTGCCGTCATCGTCATGGACGAGACGACGTGCATGGTCCGGGTGCTGGAGCGCCTGTCGCGCTTCTACTACTCGGAATCGTGCGGCCAGTGCACGCCGTGCCGTGAAGGCACCGGCTGGCTCAACCGCACGCTGAAGCGGATCCTCGCAGGGCAGGGCAAGCAGGCCGACGTCGACATGCTCGTCGACGTCGCCAACAAGATCGAGGGCCACACCATCTGCGCGCTCGGCGACGCCGCCGCGTGGCCGGTGCAGAGCTTCGTCCGTCATTTCCGGCACGAGTTCGAGTATTTCATCGAGCACGGCCACAGCATCGTCGAGGCGCGCGGTCGCGCAGCGTGATCAGGGCACCATGAGCGAAGAGCTGGTCAATATCGAAGTCGACGGCGTGCCGATGAAGGCGCGCAAGAACGCCATGGTCATCCAGGTCACGGATGCCAACGGCGTCTACATCCCGCGCTTCTGCTACCACGACAAGCTCAGCATCGCGGCCAACTGCCGCATGTGCCTGGTCGAGGTCGAGAAGGCGCCGAAGCCGATGCCCGCCTGCGCGACTCCCGTTGCCGAGGGCATGAAGGTCTTCACGAAGTCGCCCCGGGCGATCTCGGCGCAGAAGGCGACCATGGAGTTCCTGCTGATCAACCATCCGCTCGACTGTCCGATCTGCGACCAGGGCGGCGAGTGCGAGTTGCAGGACCTTGCGATGGGCTTCGGGCGCGACGTTTCGCGCTATGCCGAGCGCAAGCGCGTGTTCAAGGACGAGAACCTCGGTCCGCTGGTCTCGACCGACATGACGCGCTGCATCCACTGTACGCGTTGCGTGCGGTTCGGACAGGAAATCGCCGGCGCCCCGGCGCTCGGCACGATCGGCCGCGGCGAGCAGACGATGATTTCGACGTTCATCGAGCAGAGCATCGACCACGAGTTGTCGGCCAACATCATCGACCTGTGCCCGGTCGGCGCGTTGAACAACAAGCCGTACCGGTACCGTGCCCGCGCCTGGGAAATGACACAGTGGCCGCTGGTGTCGCCGCACGATTGCGTCGGCACCAACCTGAGCGCGCACGTGCTGCGCGGCCGGGTCATGCGCATCGTGCCGCGGGCGAACGAAGCGATCAACGAATCGTGGATCGCCGACCGCGACCGGTTCAGCTACGAAGGTTTCTACTCGGCCGACCGCGCATTGAAGCCGATGGTCAAGGAAGGCGGCGACTGGCGTGAAGTCGACTGGGAGACGGCGCTCGAGGCGGCGGCCAGGGGTCTGCAGCAGGTCGTGCGTGAGGCGGGTCCCGCCCAGGTCGGCGTGCTGGCGTCGCCGATTGCGTCGCTCGAAGAACTTGCGCTCACGGCGAAGATCGCGCGTGCGCTCGGCACGAACAACCTCGACCATCGCCTGCGTCGCGTCGACTTCCGTGACCAGGCGGGCGATCCGGTCGCCCCGCTGCTCGGCTGCTCAATCGCCGATATCGAACAGGCCATGGGTGTGCTGGTCGTTGGCTCGAACCTGCGCAAGGAAGTGCCGCTGATCGCTCACCGCGTTCGCCAGGGTGCCATGCGCCGCGGCGCCAGGGTCTCGTTCATCAACCCGCGTTCGTACGACGTGCGTTTTCCGGTCACGGCCAACCTCACCAGCAACGGGCTCGGCATGGCGCAGCACCTGGCTGGCGTGCTCGCGGCGTCGCTCAAGGCGCAGGACACGGCCGTGCCGTCGAACGTGGCTGCCGCGCTCGAGGGCGTCACGCCGACGGCTCAGCACGAAGCCGTGGCGGCGACGCTGGCTGCGGGCGACCTGCGCGTCATCCTGCTCGGTGCGCTCGCCCAGCATCACGCGGCGTACGCGGAACTGCGGGCCCTCGCGGCGGCGCTCGCCGGTGCAACGGGCGCGCAGCTCGGATACCTGCCCGAGGGCGGCAACGCCGTCGGCGCGGCACTGGCCGGCGTGCTCCCGCATCGCGCCGCGGGCGGTCGTGCTGTCGCTGCGCCAGGTCTCAACGCCGTCGAGATGATCGCGGCGCGGCTCAAGGCATACGTGCTCGTGGGCGGCGTCGAATCGGCAGACCTCGTGCCTTCGTCGGCCATCGAAGCCTCGTTGCGCGGCGCGGACTGCGTCGTTGCCATTACGCCGTATGCCAACGAGGAAATCCTCGCCAACGCGAGCGTGATCCTGCCGAGCGCGGTCTTCGCCGAAACCTCGGGCACCTGGGTCAACGTCGAAGGGCGTTGGCAGAGTGTCGCGGGCGCGGCGAAGCCTGCGGGAGAGGCACGCCCGGCGTGGAAGGTCCTGCGCGTGCTCGGCAACCTGCTCGGACTGAACGGGTTCGAGTACGTCAGCTCCGAAGAAGTGCGTGACGAACTCCGTCACGAACTTGACACGTACAAGGGCGGGTTGGCCGCCACGACTGCGTTCGTGCCGGGTCGCCTCGCGGCGATGGACGTGACGCGCGAAGTCGCCATCTACGGGGTCGACGCCATCGTGCGCCGCTCGGCGCCGTTGCAGGCCACGGTGGACGGCCAGAAGGGCGCGGCCGGGGGTGGGGCATGATCGACACGATCGTCGCGCTCTGGTTGTCGCAGCCCGAATGGCTGCGAACCTCGCTGATCAGCATCGGTCAGATACTTGCGGTCACGATCACGGTGATTTTGTGCGTGGCGTACACGACGCTCGCCGAGCGCAAGGTCATCGGCTACATGCAGGTGCGCATCGGCCCGAACCGGGTGGGACCGTTCGGCCTGCTGCAGCCGTTCGCCGACGTCATCAAGCTGCTGCTGAAGGAAGTCGTCGTCCCGTCGCGCTCGAACCGTTACCTGTTCGTCGTCGCGCCGCTGCTGACGCTCACGCCTGCCTTCGCGGCCTGGGCAGTAATGTCGCTGTGGCCCGGTTTTGCGATCGCGCACATCGATGCCGGCGTGCTCTACATCCTGGCGCTCGCGGGCTTCGGCGCCTACGGCATCATCCTCGCCGGCTGGGCGTCCGAACTCGAAGTATGCGTTCCTGGGCGCCATGCGCTCGGCGGCGCAGATCGTCGCCTATGAGATCGCGATGGGTTTCGCGCTCGTCGGCGTCGTCATGGCGGCCGGCACGCTCAGCATCGGCAAGATCGTGGAAGCGCAGGCGGGCGGGCCGGGCAGCTGGTACTGGTTCTGGCTGTTCCCGCTGATGGTCGTCTACTTCATCGCGGGCGTGGCCGAAACCAACCGCGCCCCGTTCGACGTCGCCGAAGGCGAATCGGAAATCGTCGCCGGTTTCCACGTCGAGTATTCGGGCATCGCGTTCGCGCTGTTCTTCCTCGCCGAATACGCCAACATGATCCTGATCTCGGCGCTGGCGGCCACGTTCTTCCTCGGCGGCTGGCTGTCGCCGTTCGAAGGTTACCCGGTGCTTGGCGACATCACCTTGCTCGCTGCGCCCGGACTGCACTGGTTCATCCTCAAGACCTGCTTCTTCCTGTTCTGCTTCCTCTGGTTCCGCGCCACGTTCCCACGCTACCGCTACGACCAGATCATGCGTCTCGGCTGGAAGGTGTTCATTCCGGTGACGCTGGTCTGGCTGTGCGTCGAGGCGGCGATGTGGATCTTCAGGATCGGCCCGTGGGCAGCGTGAGGTAGCGAGAGCGTGCGCAACGTCATCAAGACATTCTTCCTCTGGGAACTGCTGCAGGGCCTGCGGGTGACGCTGCGCGCGTTCTTCGCGCCGAAGTTCACGATCCAGTACCCGGAAGAAAAGACCCCGCAGTCGCCGCGTTATCGCGGCCTGCACGCACTGCGCCGGTACGCCAACGGCCAGGAGCGCTGCATCGCCTGCAAGCTCTGCGAGGCCGTCTGCCCGGCACTCGCGATCACGATCGAATCCGACGTCGGCGCCGACGGCACGCGCCGCACGACCCGCTACGACATCGACCTGTTCAAGTGCATCTACTGCGGCTTCTGCGAGGAAGCCTGCCCGGTGGATGCGATCGTGGAGACCCGCATCCACGAATACCACATGGAAAATCGCGGCGAGAACATCATGACCAAGGACAAGCTGCTGGCGATGGGCGAGCGCTACGAAGCCATGATCGCGGCCGACAAGGCCGCCGACGCGCGCTACCGCTGACCGAGGCGACCCCCGAAAATGATCGTCAACGTCCTCTTCTACGTCTTCGGCGCGATCCTCGTGCTGGCTGCTCTGGGCGTCATCACGGCGCGCAACCCGGTGCACTGCGCGCTGTTCCTGGTCGCGGCCTTCCTCAACAGCGCCGTGATCTGGCTGCTGCTCGACGCGGAGTTCCTCGCGCTTACGCTGATCGTGGTCTACGTCGGCGCCGTGATGGTGCTGTGGCTGTTCGTGGTGATGATGCTCGACATCGACGTCGCCAGGTTGCGGCAGGGCTTCACGCGCTATGCACCGCTGGGGGCCCTGATCGCCCTCATCGTCATGGCGCAGATCGGGCTCGTGGTCTACGTGCGCAAGCTGGGGCTCGATGACGCGACCGCGGCGGTGGCCAGCCGGCCTGAAGGTTATTCGAACACACAGGAGCTCGGGCACCTGCTTTACACGCAGTACCTGTACCCGTTCGAGATTGCTGCCGTCATCCTGCTGGTCGCGATCGTCGCGGCCATCACGCTCACGATGCGTGATCGTCCGGGACAGAAAGTGCAGGACATCGGCAAGCAGGTCGCGGTGCGGGCGAAGGACCGTGTGCGCATCGTCAAGATGGACGCGGAGGCCAGGCAATGATTCCGCTGTCCCACGTCCTGCTGCTGTCCGGCATCCTGTTCAGCCTCGCGGTCGCCGGCATCTTCATCAACCGCAAGAACGTGCTGCTGCTGTTGATGTGCATCGAGCTGATGTTGCTGTCGGTGAATTTCAACTTCATCGCCTTCTCGCAGTACCTCGGCGACCTGTCCGGGCAGGTTTTCGTGTTCTTCATCCTCACTGTCGCCGCCGCCGAGTCCGCGATCGGCCTGGCGATCCTGGTCGTGCTGTTCCGCGAGCGGCGCAGCATCAACGTCGAAGACCTCGACGCGATGAGGGGCTGAGTCGTGGAACAGACGCTGCTCACCATCGTCCTGGCGCCGCTGATTGCGTCGGTCATCGCGGGATTCCTTGGCCGGCGCATAGGCCGCACGGCGACGCACAGCCTGACGATTGCGGGCGTGGCCGTCTCCTGCGCGCTCTCGATCAAGGTTCTGCTGGGCCTGGTGAACGGCGCTCCCGTGTTCGACGGCGCGGTCTACACGTGGCTCGTGAGCGACGGCATCCAGATGCAGGTCGGCTTCCTGGTCGACCGTCTCTCGGCGCTGATGATGGTCGTGGTGACCTTCATCTCGCTGATGGTGCACATCTACACCATCGGCTACATGCGCGACGACCCGGGCTACACCCGGTTCTTCAGCTACATCTCGCTGTTCACGTTCGCGATGCTGATGCTCGTGATGGCGAACAACCTGATGCAGCTGTTCTTCGGCTGGGAAGCGGTGGGCGTGGTGTCCTACCTGCTGATCGGCTTCTGGTACACCAGGCCGTCGGCCATCCGTGCCAACATGAAGGCGTTCCTGGTCAACCGCGTCGGCGATTTCGGCTTCCTGCTCGGCATCGCCGGCCTGGTGCACCTGACCGGTTCGCTGCAGTACTCCGAGATTTTCGCGCAGGCCGACAAGATCGCCGGCAGCACGTTCGAACTGTTCTCAGGCCATGCCTGGCAGGCCGCCACGGTGATCTGCATCGGCTTGTTCATCGGGGCCATGGGCAAGTCGGCGCAGGTGCCGCTGCACGTCTGGCTGCCCGATTCGATGGAAGGCCCCACGCCGATTTCCGCGCTGATCCACGCGGCCACGATGGTCACGGCCGGCATCTTCATGGTCGCGCGCATGTCGCCGATCTTCGAGCTGTCGGAGACGGCGCTCAGCTTCGTGCTGGTGATCGGCTCGACGACGGCGCTGTTCATGGGTTTCCTCGGCATCGTCAACAACGACATCAAGCGGGTGGTGGCGTATTCGACGCTGTCGCAGCTCGGCTACATGACCGCGGATCTCGGCGTCTCGGCGTACGCAGGCTCGATCTTCCACCTGATGACGCACGCATTCTTCAAGGCGCTGCTGTTCCTTGCCGCCGGCTCGGTCATCATCGCGATGCACCACGAGCAGGACATGCGCAAGATGGGTGGGCTGAAGAAGTACATGCCCATCACGTACTGGACTGCGCTGATCGGTTCGCTGGCGCTGATCGGCTTTCCCGGCTTTGCCGGGTTCTTCTCCAAGGACGCCGTGCTCGAAGCGGTGCACGCTTCGCACCTGCCCGGCGCGACGTACGCCTACTGGTGCCTGCTGATCGGCGTGTTCGTCACGGCGTTCTACTCGTTCCGGCTGGTGTTCATGACGTTCCATGGCAAGGAACGCATGGATCACCACACCCGGGAGCACCTGCACGAGAGCCCCTGGGTCGTCACGCTGCCGCTGGTGCTGCTCGCGATCCCGTCGGTCGTCATCGGCTGGTTCACGATCGAACCGCTGCTGTTCGGCGGCTATTTCGGCGACTCGATCAGCGTGGCCGGGAACCACGACGTGCTGCACCACGTTGGGGAAGAGTTCCATGGGCCGGCCGCTTTCGTGCTGCATGGCTTCATGGGTCCGGCCGTGTGGCTCGCCGCCGCGGGCGTTGCACTCGCCTGGTTCCTGTACCTGAAGCGGCCGGATCTTGCGGTCGTGCTGCGCGAGAAGGCTGGCGGTCTATATACGCTGCTCGAGAACAAGTACTACTTCGACTGGTTCAACGAGAACGTCCTGGCGGCCGGCAGCCGCCTGCTCGGCACCGCGCTCTGGAAGGGCGGTGACGTCGCCTTGATCGACGGTGCGGCGGTCAATGGTTCAGCGAGGCTGGTCGGGTGGGTGGCCCGGGCTGCCCGCGGCCTGCAGTCCGGCTACCTCTATCACTACGCCTTCGCGACGATCATTGGTCTCTCGGTCCTGCTCGCGTGGCTCCTCTGGCGAAGCTGAGCACCAAGAATCATGCAACTCGACTGGCCCATCCTGAGCCTCCTGGTCTGGCTGCCCATCGCCGCTGGCGTGCTGCTGCTCCTCGTCGGCGAGCGCAATGCTGCGGTTGGCCGCTGGCTCGCGCTCGCTGCCAGCCTGGCGACGTTTGCGATCAGCGTGCTGCTGTGGCGAGAGTTCGACCCCTCGACCGCCTCGATGCAGTTCTTCGAGCAGCAGCCGTGGATCGGCGCGTTCAACGCCTGGTACACGCTGGGCGTGGACGGCATCTCGATGCCGTTGATCGTCCTTACCGCTTTCATCACGCCGCTGGTCGTCATCGCTGGCTGGACCGTGATCGAAAAGCGTCCGGCACAGTACTTTGCTGCCTTCCTGATTCTCGAAGGCCTGATGATCGGCGTGTTCGCGGCGCTCGACGCGATGCTGTTCTACGTGCTCTGGGAAGCCATGCTGATCCCGATGTTCGTGATCATCGGCGTCTGGGGCGGGCCGCGGCGCGTGTACGCCACGGTCAAGTTCTTCCTCTACACCTTCCTGGGCTCGGTGCTCATGCTGGTGGCGCTGATCTACATGTACCTGCAGGGCGGCAGCTACTCGATCGCCGACCTGCAGGCGCTCCCGCTCACTCTGCGCGAGCAGGTGCTGATCTTTTCAGCGTTCCTGGTGGCGTTCGCAGTCAAGGTGCCGATGTGGCCGGTCCACACCTGGTTGCCCGACGCGCACGTCGAGGCACCGACCGGCGGCTCGGTGATCCTGGCGGCGATCATGCTGAAGATGGGCGGCTACGGCTTCCTGCGTTTCAGCCTGCCTATCACGCCGGATGCGGCGCACGAACTCGACTGGCTCGTGATCACGCTGTCGCTCACGGCCGTGGTTTACATCGGCTTCGTCGCGCTGGTGCAGCAGGACATGAAGAAGCTGATCGCGTACTCGTCGATCGCGCACATGGGTTTCGTGACACTCGGCGCGTTCCTCGCCTTCGAGATCTTCCGCGCCACCGGCCAGGTCCAGGGCGCTGCCATGGGGCTCGATGGCGCAATGGTGCAGATGATTTCTCACGGCCTCATCTCGGGCGCGTTGTTCCTGTGCATCGGCGTGCTGTACGACCGCATGCACAGCCGGCAGATCGCCGACTACGGCGGCGTGATCAACACCATGCCGATTTTCGGTGCGTTCATGGTGCTGTTTGCCCTGGCCAACGCGGGTTTGCCCGGCACCTCCGGCTTCGTGGGCGAGTTCCTGGTGATCCTCGCGGCCTTCAAGGCGAATTTCTGGTACGCGTTGCTGGCGGCGCTCACGCTGATCCTCGGCGCGGCCTACACGCTGTGGCTCGTGAAGCGGGTGGTGTTCGGTCCCGTCGGCAACGATCACGTCGCGCAATTGCAGGACCTGAACGGCCGTGAATTTCTCGTGCTGGGCGTGCTCGCCGTCGCCGTGCTCGCGCTCGGCCTGTGGCCTGCGCCGCTGCTCGACGTGATGCGGCCGACCCTCGAGCAACTGGTGCAGCAGATGATGATGACGAAGGTCGGACCATGAGCCTGGCATCCATCACGCAGCTGGATCTCGTCCTCGCGGCGCCCGAGATGTTCGTGCTCGCGGCCACCTGTGTGGTGCTGCTGGTCGACCTGTTCCTGACCGAGCGGACACGCTGGGTCACCTTCGTGTTGTCGTTGCTGACGCTGGCTGGCGCGTCGTGGATCACGACCGTGACCGGCTTCTCCGAGCGCACGGTCGGTTGGCACGGCACGTACGTGGCTGATCCCTTGTCGAGCCTGCTGAAAATCGTGGCGTACGGCGCCGTCGCAGTCGCATTCCTGTACGGGCACGGTTACCTGCAGGTGCGGCGCATCCTGAAGGGTGAGTACTACGTGCTTGGGCTCTTTGCGCTGCTCGGCATCATGGTGCTGATCTCGGCCAACAGTCTGGTCACGCTTTATCTCGGCGTGGAATTGCTGGCGCTATCGCTGTACGCACTCGTCGCGTTCGACCGCGATTCCGGCATCGCGGCCGAAGCCGCGATCAAGTACTTCGTGCTGGGATCGATCGCCTCCGGCGCGCTGCTGTACGGCATGTCGATCGTTTACGGCGTCACGGGATCGCTCGAACTCGGCGTCATCAGCAACGCGGCGCTGCAGATGCCGGCAGGGCAGATCGGCCTGCTGTTCGGCCTGGCTTTCATCGTCGTCGGTGTCGCTTTCAAGTTCGGCGCCGTGCCGTTCCACACGTGGTTGCCGGACGTCTATCACGGCGCCCCGACGCCGGTGACGCTGTTCCTGGCCGCGGCACCCAAGCTCGGCTCGTTCGCATTGGCGTTCCGGTTGCTGGCCGAAGGCCTCGGTGCCGTGCATTCGACCGGTTGGCAGGACATGATCACGATGGTCGCGGTGCTGTCGATCATCGTCGGCAACGTCGTCGCGATCGCCCAGACCAACATCAAGCGCATGCTGGCGTATTCGACGATCTCGCACGTCGGCTTTATCCTGCTCGGCATCCTGGCCGGCACCAGCCAGGGCTACGAGGCCGCGCTGTACTACACGATCACCTACGTGATCATGTCGGTCGGTGGCTTCGGCATGATCATCCTGCTCTCGCGCAAGGGCTTCGAAGCCGACAGTCTCGAGGACTTCAAGGGTCTCAACGCGCGCAGCCCGTGGTTTGCCGCGGTCATGCTCATGCTGATGTTCAGCATGGCGGGCGTGCCGCCGTTCGTCGGCTTCTGGGCGAAGCTGGCCGTCATCCAGGCCGTGCTGGACATCGGCAGCCTGTGGTTGGGCGTCGTTGCCGTGGCGTTCTCGGTGATCGGCGCCTACTACTACCTGCGCGTCGTGAAACTGATGTACTTCGACGAGCCGACGGAAAAGGCAGAGTTGCAGGGCGGCGGCAGGGCGATGCGCTTCGTGCTGAGCCTGAATGGGCTTGCCGTGCTGGTGCTCGGCTTGTTTCCGGGCCTGCTGCTAGCGCTTTGCGCGCGAGTCATCCCGTAAATTTCCTGGCGGGCCTGGCAGGCCCGCGGGGACGAATGATTTGATTAGAATTGCCGCCTATGTATAATAGGCGGCTCGATTGCGGGGTGGAGCAGTCTGGCAGCTCGTCGGGCTCATAACCCGAAGGTCGTAGGTTCAAATCCTACCCCCGCTACCATCGAATCGAAGCGAACGGCCCCTCTGGGGCCGTTTTGCTTTGCGGCCACTGGGGGCTCCGTCGGTTCTACCGCACGCTCGGCACGACTGCGGCATGCTCCGGGCCAGCCGGGCCAGCCGGCCAGCGCCATGGCCAACCAGGCCAACCCGGCCAATGCACGGGCTGTCGCAAAGATATGTCAATCGAATCAACGGATGCCTAGACTGCCGACCCCATCTCCGGCCGTCGGTACGTGTGCCGGCAGCCCTTCACGGACACCCCGTCTCGGACTCTCCGGGCATGGGTTGACGCGTCGTGCAACCTTGTGGTCGTCCGGTGAGTCAAAAAATCGGATCTGGCTGAGGAATACTGATTGTCGACACAATTCACAAATGCCTGCCGTGCCGGTGCAGCTGTTGTCATCGCCTATTCCCTGCTGAGTCTCGGCGCCTGCAGCAAAGGAACCGACGACACGCCCGAGAAGGCGGAGGCGGTTGCCCTGCTGGTTTCTCCCGAAGACCTGGTTACGGTGAGCAACAGTGCGCTCGCGTCCGGGCCTTCTATCACTGGGTCCGTCGAAGCGGAGCGTCGCGCCGACCTGCGTGCCGAAGTGTCTGCGGTAGTCCTGTCAGTCCTCAAGGAGAACGGCGATCCGGTCCGCCGCGGGGATCTGCTCGTGCGTCTCGACCCGAACGCCATCCGCGACAGCCTGACGGCCGCAGAGGCTTCAGCGCGCGCGGCCTCGCAGGCCTTCGAACAGGCGGAGCGTCAATACCAGCGCATGATCAAGTTGCGCGAGACAGGCATGGTCGCGATGCAGCAGCTCGAGGACGCCGAGACTCAGCGCAACAACGCGCAAAGCGAGCGAGCGGCGGCGCGCACACGCGAGGTCACCGCGCGCCAGCAACTGGAGCGTACCGAAGTACGTGCACCGTTCGACGGAATTGTCAGCGAGCGGAAGGTTTCCGCCGGTGACACGGCGTCGGTCGGCAAGGAACTCATGCAGATCATCGATCCGACCAGCCTGCGCTTCGAAGGCCGAGTATCGGCCGACAGCATCGGGGAGGTGGCCGCGGGTCAACGCGTCAGCTTCCGCATTCAAGGCTTTGCCGATACCGACGTTGCCGGCACGGTGACGCGCGTGAATCCGGCCGCGAACGCCGCGACCCGCCAGGTCGAGGTTCTGGTGCGCTTCGACGATCCGAAACAGCAGCCCGGCGTGACCGGGTTATATGCCGAGGGGCGCGTCGAGACGCGCAGCGCAAAGACGCTTACCGTTCCTGCGGCATCCGTGGTGCGTGAGGGCGACAGCGCCTTCGCATGGCGCGTCAAGAACGGCACCGTGCAGAAGGTGAAGCTCGATCTCGGCGTCCGCGATGCACGCACAGGACAGTACGTCGTCAACGGCGGTCTCGCTGCTGGTGACAGCGTGCTGCGCCATCCGGGCTCGAGCCTGAAGGACGGACAACCCGCACGGCTCGCCGGCAGCCCGGAGAAGACGACCGTGACTGCGGAGCGATAGGTCATGTTCCTGTCCGATTTCAGCATCAAGCAGCCAGTGACCACGGTTGCGATCGTCATCGTGCTCATGTGTCTCGGGTTGCTGGCGCTGAAGAATCTGCGTGTCAACCAGATTCCTGACGTCGATCAGCCGGTGATGGTGGTCAATTTTCCTTATCCGGGCGCATCGCCGGAAACCGTGGAGCGGGAGATCGTCAACCGCGTCGAGAAGGCGCTGCAGAGCATTCCGCAGGTCTACGAGATCCGCTCGACGTCCTCGGAAGGCAACGCCCGCATCGTCATCATCTTTGACTTCAAGAAGGAAATGACGGAGGCAGCCGACGAGATCCGCAACGCCATCGCTTCGGTGCGCTACAAGTTGCCGATCGAGATGCGCGAGCCGGTGCTCTACCGCATCGATCCGTCGGCGCAGCCGATCATGGAGCTGGCGCTGTCGTCGGAACGGCAGACTCACGCCGAGATCTCGCGCCTCGCGGAAGACGTGCTGGCGGACCGACTGCGGGGGCTTGACGGTGTCGCCGTGGTCAACGTCGAAGGTTCGTTGAGGCGCGAGCTGTCGGTGCTGTTGCACGCGGACAAGCTGCGTGAGTTCAACGTTTCGGTGAGCGACGTGGTCAATGCGCTGCGAGCGCAGAACACCACCGCGCCGGTGGGTCGCGTCAAGGGAGTCCTCGACGAGCAGAACATCCGGCTGGTCGGACGCATCGAATCACCGGCCGAATTCAACGACGTCGTGGTCAGGCGCGCTGGCAACGAAATCGTTCGGCTGGGCCAGGTGGCGACCGTTGAGGACGGCTTTGCCGAGCCTGAGACCATCAGCCTGCGCAACGGTCACCCAAACGTGGGCGTGTCCGTGATCCGCTCGCGCGAGGCGAGCACCGTAAGCGTGGCCGAGCTCGTTCGCAAGGAAGTGGCCGAGATCAACAAGACCCTGCCGGAGGGGACCCAGCTCGACGTGACCATGGACGGTGGCGAGGATGCCTCCAGCTCGCTGCGCAACGTCGTCGAGGCGCTGATCTTCGGCGCCGTGCTGACGATTTTCGTCGTGTACGCCTTCCTGAACTCCTGGCGTTCGACGCTGATTACGAGCCTGTCGCTGCCGACCTCGGTCATTGCGGCATTCATTGCGGTGTGGGCCGCAGGTTTCACGTTGAACTTCATGACTCTGCTGGGACTGTCGCTGGCGATCGGCGTGCTCATCGACGATGCGATCGTGGTGCGTGAGAACATCGTCCGGCACATGGAGCGCGGCGAGGACCGCGTCACCGCCGCGCGCAACGGCACGGCGGAGATCGGGCTCGCCGTCACCGCGACGACGTTCTCCATCGTGGCGGTATTCGTTCCGGTGGCATTCATGGGCGGCAGCGCCGGCGAGTGGTTCCGGCCATTCGGCGTCACCGTCGTGACTTCGGTGCTGGTCAGCCTGCTTATTTCCTTCACGCTCGACCCGATGCTGTCGGCCTACTGGGGCGATCCGCCCGGCTATGCCCACAGCGAGCGCCGCGGCCTTGGGAAGTATCTGCAGCAATTCAATCGTTGGTTCGATCATCAGGCAGACCGTTACGGCAGGGTCATTTCCTGGGCCCTGCATCACCGCAAGTGGATGGCCGGGATTGCAGTGCTTACCCTGGCATTGGCCCTCGTGTTGCAAGCCACCATCGGCGGAAGCGAATTCCTGCCGAAGTCGGACTACGGCATGATAGCGGTCGAAGTACGGACTCCATCGAGCGCCAGTCTCGAATACGCCCGCGGCAAGGTCGAGAAGGCAGCGGAGCTCGCGCGCTCGATGCCTGAAACCGTGGCCACCAACACCCGGGTGAACGCAGGCGGCGGCCGCATCTACGTGGACATAGGCAAGAGCCGGGACCGCAGCCGATCCGCGGTCGAAGTCGCGGCCGCCCTGCGTGTGCTGCTCAAGCAATTGGTCGGGGCCGAATACGTCGTGCTCGACGATCTCAACAACGGCGCGCAGAAGCCGGTGCAAATCCGGTTCTACGGCGAGGAGTCGCGCCGTCTCATGGAGATCACCAACGCGTACATGGAGAAGATGCGTGGCATCCCGGGGGCGGTGGATGTGGGCCTCTCCGAACAGGAGCCCAAGGACGAACTCCGCATCGAGCTCGATCGCGGATTGGCCAACCAGCTCGGGATCTCCATGAGTGATGCCGCGCAGGCCTTGCGGGTGGCGTTCGCCGGAGTGGAGGTCGGCGACTGGGTAGACCCGGTGGGCGAATCGCGCGACGTCGCGGTACGCCTGCGCGCCGAAGATCGGGTTACGGCCAGCAATATCGAGCACCTCCCCGTCGCGGTGGCCGGCACCGACATGATGGTGCCGCTCGAGCAGATCGCAACCGTCACGCTCGACAAGGGGCCGGCGAGGATCCAGCATCTGGATGGCAGGCGCACGGTTACTGTCTCCGCAAACGTCGAGGGGCGCGCTGCGGGCGAAGTCACCGCCGATGCCATGAAGATCGCGAAAGCCATCGAGTTTCCGAACGGTTACGGCCTGACCCTGGGTGGCGCTTCGCGCGACCAGGCTGAGATATTCAGCGAGATGCTCACTGCGCTCGTCCTCGGTATCGGCGTCATGTACCTGGTGCTGGTCATGCAGTTCGGCTCCTTTACCGCGCCTTTGCCGGTAATGTTGTCCCTGCCGCTGTCGCTGATCGGCGTGGTGCTCGCGCTGCTCGTGACTGGTGGAACGCTCAACCTGATGAGCTTGATCGGCGTCATCATGCTGATGGGGCTGGTCGCAAAAAACGCCATCCTGCTGCTCGACTGCGCACGCAGGGAAGAGGCCCAGGGCGTCGATCGCGAGGAGGCGTTGATGCACGCGGGCCGCATGCGACTGCGCCCGATCCTGATGACTACGTTCGCGCTCGTCGCGGGCATGGTGCCGGTGGCGATCGGGCTGGGCGAAGGCGGTGAATTCTATCGGCCGATGGCAGTGGCCATCATCGGTGGGGTCCTTACCTCGACCGCGCTCACGTTGCTGGTGATCCCGAGCTTCTACGACAGCATAGAGATCGCGAGCGAGCGAGCGAAGCTCAAGTTCAGGGCGCGCGCAGCGTTGGGCAATCCGTTCGTGGCTTTCGTCGTGACGTTTGTCGAAGGCTTGCTGACCCTGACGTTGCTGCGTTTCCTGTATCGCGCGGCGCGTTGGCTGCTCAATCTCGCACCTGCCGAGCATCCGGTAGAGCGTGCGGCACGACTGAAGGGTTTCGCAGTTGCGGAGGGGTTTGAGGCCTATCCGGCGCCATGGCAGCGGCAGCGTGGCACCTTGACCCTGGCCACCAGCGGTTGAAGGTAATCGCGGACGTGCCACTCGAGCACCTCGATCCTCTCGGGGGTTCCGTGGCATCGGTAACCTGCCTTGATGAACAGGCGACCGATCAGCGGGCCTTCGAGGTTGACGGCATCGGGTGCGCGCCAGCTAACAGCCCCAGTTGGTTCGCTGCCGCGAGACCTGCTGCAGTGCGCTAAGTGGTTGATAGTTCTACAGAGTGTTGCCTCAGCAACGGTGTTGCTTGGACCGGTAGCAGGCCCCCGCTACCATCGAATCGAAGTAAACGGCCCCTCTGGGGCCGTTTTGCTTTCCGGGGCAAGCAGCTCCGCCTGGCATGTTCGCGCTGCTGCTTGACACCACCTCCGCGCCGGTTCCACATCGCCCCATGAGATCGCAACTGGCCGATGCTGCTCGCCGCAGCTTGAGCGAGGACGTCAAGCGCATGACGCCGGAACAGCGGCTGGCTGCCTTCCTGGCTCACTGCCAGCTCATGGTCCAGCTCCGCAGGCGCAGGCCAGCAGCGCCCATCGCGCTTGGCGGCGCCGAATGCGGACTAGTGCGCCGGGCCAGTCAGCGCTGCTGATGGCGGACGTCGCCGAGCTTCTCGCAACACAAGGAGTTCGCTACGCGGTCATCGGTGCGATGGCGGCAGCCGTGCACGGGGTCGTGCGCGCCAGCCTCGATGCCGACGCCGTCGTAGCGCTGCAGGTCCGCGAGGCGCAGGCGCTGAGACAGTCCCTCGTTGAGGAGGGCTACGAAACGACGCTCAGGACCGGTGATGTCGACGATCCGATTCCAGCGTTGCTCGAGGTCAAGGATCGCCACGGTAACCGCGTCGATCTCCTGGTCGGCCTGCGCGGCATGGATCCCGAGCTTCTGAACCGCACGCGGCAGGTAACGCTCGCGGAAGCGATCTTGGAGATCGTCGGCCGCGAGGACTTCATCGCCATGAAGGCGTTCGCCGGCGGACCCGTGGAGCTGGCGGATGCGCGCGCGGTCATGGATATGGATCGCGGGTCACTTGATGAGGAGCTATTGCGACGGTTGGCGCAGCGGTTCGGTCGCGAGACGGTGAAAGCCGTTGAGCGTCTCATCGGCGCCGTCGACTGACGCGTCCCAGGGGACGAGGCCCAGCCATTGAGATTGCCTGGATCGGTAACGCGCCCCCGCTACCATGGAATCGAATTGAACGGCCCCTCTGGGGCCGTTTTGCTATGCGGATTCTGTCAGGCTCGACGCATCGCCTCGAGCGCCGCCTTGGTCAGGAAGCCACTGCGGGTTTCTCCGTGCGCGCGTGCATGCTCATCGATCTGCTTGAGCAAACGGCCGGGAACCGTGATGTTGATCTTCTCGGCAGGGCCGAAGAATCGCTCCACCGGCACATCGACGATTCCCCAAGTCCAACCCTTGTATTCACGATCTGCCTGCCAGTCGCTCATCGGCTTGGGACGCGGCATCGCCTTGCCATCCTCGGCCAGCAGTTCGCAGTGAGCTTCAATGGCCTCGCGGACGTTGTCGAAAGCATCTTCCACCGTATCACCGGCGCTGAAGCAGCCGGGCAGATCGGGAACGATTACGCCGAATGCTGTCTTTCGCGTCCCCGGTTCAATGGCGATGGTGAACTTCATCTTAGGCCTGCCTGCTTCCTGATCTTGTGTACGAGTCCTTTGCCAGGGTCCTTCTTCGGGTGTGGCACCGTAATGTGCCCTGGCCGAGTCGCATGCACGAAGATGTGATGGCTGCCGACCGTCCGGCGCAACGTCCAGCCTGTCAGCTCGAGTTCGCGGATGAGGTCGGCACTTTTCAAGGTGGTTATTCTAACCACCGAGTTTCTTGTTGGTCAACACCATACCCACTACTCCCTCTGGGGCCACAGTTCTTGGCTCAGCCGCTTCAGTGGCACTTTCCTGCCGAGAATCTCGCGAAGCAGCAGAAGAGTCTTGGCCGCTTGCTGAGGGCTTCCATCGAGTCCCGCGGCGATCTGACGCCGGTATAACTCGGCTGCCCTGGGTAATGTGCCGATTACGTTGTCGAGGCGGTTGCGCAATGGGCATTGAGCCACTGCCGACGTTTCGTCTGGGCTCGCTCGATCGCTGCCTGCAGTTCGTCGCCAGGCATGTCTGGATCGCCGACGGTCATAGGGACCCTTAGACGGTCAATTCGTGCGTGCAGGTCCTGCAGTTCTTGCAGACCAGTTCCAGATCGAGTGGACAGCGAGCGCCTTTGCGCTGGCGGCGCAGTCACGCTGCATTTCACGCGCCATGCGTTCCACGCGTGCCGGTGAAAGGACAAGTGGTAGCGTGCATTGCCGCCCGACCGCACCCGTTCGTCGTTCCCTGGTCGGGTCCGACGTTGGGCGCGCTGAAGCAGCTCGTCGCTGGCAATTCGTTGGGTCTCGTCGTGTCGGCGGAGCAGTACGGTAACGCGCTTGGAACGCACAGGTTTGACATAGTCTTAAGATCGGTCGTCGGAATTTCTGACATCACCTGGTCGGCGCCGCCGCCGAAACAGCCGCGAGTGACCGCTAATCAGCTGATTTCCTTGTGATTGCATTGGGTTGGCCCGATACGTGCACTGAACACAGTCACAAGGCCTCTTGCAGGGGCCCGCTAGTCAGGCGTTACAAACCGGGAGTCTCGATGCAGATGCGCAATTGGATATCGGCGGCGGCAGCAACGGCGAGCATATTTGCGGCAGCCTCCGCTTCGGCACTGCCGCTGGTGGTGGGCGACTCCGTCGATATTGGTAACCAGACCGGTACGGAGTTCACGCCAACGCCGGTGCTCGCTGATCCGAACGGCCTGTACGCGGGCGTGTCTTTCAGCCTGAATGGCGGCACGACCGTCAACGCCAGCGCCGGCCTGTTCGTGCTGGACTATCGGCACGTCGCGCCCACGCCGACGTCGGACTGGACCGAGTTTTTCAGTTTCTGCCTCGAGCCCGACGTTTACCTGACGCCGTTCTCGAATCCGTACAGCGTCAACACCGTTGGCGGCGCCTCGTACAGCCAGGCGCTGATCGCCGAACTGTGGGGCCGCAACCGGAACCTCGTTGTGGACAACAATTCGGCGGCAGCCTTCCAGGTCGCTCTGTGGGAACTTGCTTACGGCACTACCGACATGGACCTGCTGACCGGCGACTTCAGCCTCACCAGCGGCGGCACCGTGCTGACGACGGCGCAGGGCTGGCTCAGTAGCTTGAATGGCACGGGTCCCATGGCGCAGGGCCTCGTGGTGCTCGTCAACAGCCAGCGCCTGACCGATCGCCAGGACCTGATCACGCAGGTGTCGGTGCCCGAACCCGGCACGCTGGCGCTACTCGGCCTCGGCCTCATGGGTCTTGGCCTGAGCCGCCGCCGCAAAGCGTAAGCGACACGCTCGACGCAGCCAGAAGCCCGGCCTCGTGCCGGGTTTCTGTTTCCAGGCGTTCTCAATAGAAGTGCAGCACGACAGGGCAGGCACGGCGCGCCATCCATGCCCGGCATGGATACCGACGACACCCTGGCGAGTCTGGCCTGGGGACTGATCCGCGACTGTATATTCCGCCGTCGTCCGCTCCAATTCCTGCCCACGCTCACGTATCGGCACAAGCAGCCGGTCAACTACAGGTAGGGGCCACACTTGCGTGGCGTGCAGACATTGCCGACACCACGCTCGCGCAAAGTTCCTGCCTTCGCGACGCGAACACGTACGGACTCGAATTGCCTGATCAACGATGATCGGAAGTCTCGAAGCCACCTCACCTATCCAGTGAGTTACTGAATCCGGCCTACAGCGATGGCTGCCAAGAGGTCCGCCTCGCCAAGCTGCGGCGCCAAGATCCGTCTCCACGCCTCGTGCTAATCTCGATCGTCATCGCAGCACTCGGGTGGATGGCTGCAAGACCTCAGCCGGGGGCAGAAGCGGCAAGGGACTGCATGCGAGCAATCAGGGTCCTGTGTCTGCTGGGAATCGCCTTCGCCGGGACGGTGCAGGCCGCGACGGACCGGGCTGCTCTCGAGGAAGTCGTCGTCACCGCGCGTCGGATCGAGGAGCGACTCGCCGACGTGCCGCTCAGCGTCACCGTCATCGGCGGCTTGCGGCTCGATGAGTTCGCGGTTACACGCTGGGAAGACCTGACGCTGCCCGGCATCAAGATCGGTCCTGCCGGGCTGCTCGACGTGCTTTCGATTCGCGGCATCGCGTCGGGCCTGAACTTCGGCTTCGAACAGTCGGCGCCTGTATTCGTCGACGGTGTCTGGTTCGGAAGTTCACGATCGTCGAGGTCGGGATTTGTCGACGTTGAACGCATCGAGATCCTGAAGGGCCCGCAGCCGACACACTTCGGCAAGAACGCGATCGCAGGCGCATTCGGCGTCGTCACGCGCAAGCCGCAGCCTCAGTTCGCGGCGTCTGTTGACGCCTACCACGAATTCGAGCACGACGAAACGGCCATCACCGGTGTCGTCAATGTGCCGGTCGGCGAAACACTGGCCGCGCGCGTCGCCGGCAGATGGCGCGAACTCGACGGCTACATGACGAATACCGCCAGCGGACAGCGTTCACCGCAGCAGCGCGACGAGCTCGGGCGCCTGGCGCTGCGATGGAAGCCGCTCGACGAGCTGATCCTCGATGGCAAGCTCGAGTACTCGAACAACACGACACGCGGCCTCCAGACACAATACGTGCGTTGCGTGCCGCAGGCCTTCACGGTGCCGCGGCTGCTGAATCCCGAATACGAAGACTGCCGCATGGACGACGTGCGTGCGTTCCGCTACGACCGGACGGCGTTCGGCGCGGCGCTCGGCATCTTCGAGAATCCGGACCGACCGGGCGAATTGCAGGACAACGAGCTGCTGTCAGGCCTCGTATCGGGACCTGGACCCTGCCGGATGATCTGGAGTTTTCGTTTGATGTTGCCTACTACGACCAGCACTTCTACTCGGAGGTCAAGCAGGACCACTCGTGGAATCAGCGCATGCTCGCCGCCTACGAGGACTCGAGTCGCCTGTTCAGCCAGGAAGTGCGCGTTCGCTCGCTGCAGGAGGGACGCTGGTCCTGGATGGTCGGTGCGTATCACGAGCAGGGCGCGCGCGACAACGCACCCTTCGCGCAGGTTGCTCTGCAAGCGCCGGCGAACCAGGCCATCGTGACGAATTCGCTACAGGACAGCGATTCGTGGTCGGTATTTGGCGAGGCAGGAGTGCAGGCCTTCGACGAGGTGACGCTGCGCCTCGCTGCCCGGTACACGGACGCCAGCCGCGATATCGATGCGGATCGCACCGTCTATCAGTTGTCCCCGAACTCGACTGCACCGGGCCCGGACCCGTGGAGCTTTGCAGTGCCTGTCACCCTCACGCGCACCGCATTCGTGGCGACCCGGCAGTCCCGCAGCGACGACAAGCTGACGCCGGCCGCGACACTCGAGTGGCGTCCGGCCCAGGGCCAGTTCTACTACGTGAGTTGGCGGGAAGGGTTCAAGGCCGGCGGGTTCAACTCGTTTCTCGGCGGTCCGATCGACGAGCTCGGATTCGGCCCGGAGTCGGTCGACTACCTGGAGGCCGGGCTCAAGCTGACGCTGGCCGACGGCGCAGCCCGGCTCGACATCGCGGTCTTCGACGGCGACTACAGCGACCTGCAGGTTTCGGTGCTCGACCCTGTGTCGGGGCTGTCACTGGTTCGCAATGCCGCGTCGGCCGAGTCGCGTGGCGTCGACCTCGCGTTCGACTGGGCGTTCCTCGACGGCTGGCAACTCGGCCTGTCGCTCGGCTGGCTCGACGCGACCTACGGTTCGTTCGAGAACCAGGCCTGCTACCTGACGCCGGCGCAGACGATTGCGCAGGGATGCGTACGCATCGGCGGCGCGCCATTGCCGCCCGGTGCGACCGTCTGCAGCGGCAATCCAGGTGTCATCTGCGCGCAGGACCTGAGCGGCTTCGCGACCTCGTTCGCACCCGAGTGGTCGGGCACGACGTCGCTCGAGTATCGGCGCGCACTGGCGGGTGAACGGCTGGGTCTGCCGCTTACAATCCGGGCGCGTGTCGACCTGATGGTCACCGACGAGTTCTACACGACCGTCAATGGCGCCCCGGGATCGAAGCAGCCGTCCTACGCCAAGCTCGACGCAAGACTGGCCCTCGGCAGTGCCGACGGACGTTGGGAAGTGGCGCTGGTCGGACGCAACCTGACCGACGAGTTGTATGGCGTCTGGTATGAGCCGCTGGTCGGAGCCGGCCCGAACACCGGCTACTTCGCGACCACGGCGCGCACCCGGCAACTGGGCCTGCAACTGCACGTCAGCTATTGACGCAACCGCTCGACCCTCGGCGTGACGCGCTACTGCAGAAAATCCGGGCCGATCCCGCGCTTGTCCCAATAGTCGACCAGCCCCATCTGCTGCATCAGCGGCATGAATCGCGGGTCGCTCCGCATGGCGGCCGCTGTCGGAGTGAACAGCATATTGGTCTTGCGCCTGCGCTGGTCCCGGATCACCGGCTGGCCCGGTCGCCAACTTCACGGCGGCGATGATCGGCCCCTGCTCCAGGTAATAGGCACGCGCCAGATCGAATGCCCGGTCGGTCGCGCCCAGGTGATTGAGCAGCATCATGCCGTTGACGACCGCAGCAACGCTGCGCGACACGCCTGCCATCACCTGGTCCACCGCGGCGCCGACCGCGGCCGGCTGTTTCGTCGTCGGCCGCAGCGATTGCGGCGCGCAGCGTCTGGATGACCGGCGGCGGTAACGCGGGGCGAGCCGCCACGTCATCGATCTGCACCAGTGCCCGGTCGTAGCGCTCCGTTCCGGCCAGCAGCCAGAGCCGCCCGAACCACACGCCGTAATGCCTTGGCCACATCTCCAATGCCCGGCTGGCAACGCGGTCCGCCTCCTCGACGCGGCCGAGAAACCAGAGACCGTAGATCAGACCGTATTGCACGTTGGCATCGAAGGGGGCGCTGGCCGCGACGGCGACCCGTCGCCAATCCGCTCTCGCGCATCCGCCCGACAGCACCCAGCAGGAACACACGCGCGTCCTGCACGATGACGTGATCGGGATGGTCGGCAAGCACGGCGTCGAAACGCCGCTCGGCTGCCAGCCAGTCGCCGTAATAGGGGATGGCGAGCGCACGGGCCGCCTTTGCATCCGCATTGGTGGGGTCCAACGCGAGTGCGCGCTCGGCGGCCTCGTCGATCAGGGACGTTGACGAGACAGCCGCATCGGGCGCGGCATGCTGGTCAGTCCGCGCGCGGACGAGCGCCAAGAGGCCCCAGGCCGCGGCATCGTCCGGTGCGATGGCCACCGCGCGCTCGATCAGCGCGATGGCTTCGCGGTCCTTGACCGCCGTTCCGGCCCGCATTGCGACCCGCGCTTCCTCGACAAGCCGAGTCGATTCAGGATGGGTCGTCGGCGCGGTGAACCGCCACCAGGTAAACCCACCGGCCGCCAGCGCGGCCGCGCCGCCCGCCAGCAACCACCGACGCGACACGCGAGGAGGTTCCGTTGCCGCCGATTCGATAACTGGCTGCGGCACGTCAAGCGGTTCCGCACCCTCCGGCACTTCATGCGCAACGTCAATTTCCGTGCTCAGTGGTTTGAGCCGATAGCCGATGCGCGGAATAGTCTCGATGGCGAATGTACCGCCCGCTGCAACTGCTGCCTTGCGCAGCCCGCCGATCACCCGATGCACGGCATCGTCGCCCACCACCACGCCGGGCCAGCAGCGCTTCAGCAGGTCGTCACGGCTGAGGACGGCGCCGTCGGCGTCAACGAAGGTAAGCAGGACCTCCATCACGCGACGTTCGAGCGGGACCGTCGCAGCGCGACCTTCCAGCAATAGACGCGACGGGAAGACCCGGGTGCCACCGAGATCGAAGTCGGGGCGCTTGGCAAGCGGGAGCTGCGGCCCGTCGATGGAAGCCGGCGGCTCGCTCCTGACCAGACGCATCGGAGAGACATCGGACAAGGATCAACTCTCCATCATTCACGCCGAAAGACGCAGCCCGCATGGTCAATGCGCCGGGAACGCGATTGACCTGAACTCTAGCATCGAAGCGCAATGGTTCGGAAGCAGTCGCGGCCTTGAGGCAGAGCCGGCCGAGTCCGGCATGTGCAATCAACTGGAGTACGACCATGATTCAGACAGCAATTACACAGCGGGCCATCGGTCTGGCGCTTGCGATCGCGATCGCGCTCGCGACGGCCGCAGGCCCGGTCGAGGCCGACGGGCGGGACTTCGACAGGACGCGGGCACCTTCCGTTCTAGTGGGGACGTGGCGGGTGACCACCACTCCCTACAACTGCGTCACGGGGCAAGTGCTCTCCCAGTTCGCCAGACCGTCACTGCTGACTTTCGGAGCCGAAGGTACCCTCGTCGAGGGCTCAGCAAACCCGGATTTCCAGCCAGGCCAGCGCAGTTCGGGTCACGGTTACTGGGAACGGGCGGGGCGGCAGTCGTACCATGCGGTCTTCGAGGCGTTCATCCTCTTCACGAGCGTCGTCACGCCGCCAGCTACGCCACGGTACGTTCGGGGCACCTCGAGGTTGGACCACGGCATCGAGATCGAGGACGCCGATCACTGGTCGAGCTATGCCTCGGTCACGTTCTTCGATGTCGGTGGCACCCCTGTCCCGCCCAGCGGGTGCGCGCAGGCGACGGCCGAGCGGCTGCAATAGCGAGGTGATCGGCGGGACCGGCGCGTAAGCGCCGGTCCTTGCGCGGGCAGGACCCCGGCGAGCACGCAAACCCGACTGGTGTGCGACCGCGTCGCACCGACACCGCGCGCAATCGCGCAGCCATCCGATCGCCTGATGCGGGCTTTGTCGCCCCCCACCACGCCAGGCCAGCCGGATCTACGGCCGAATGGAAGCCGGCGGCTCGCTTCTGACCGTACGCATCGGAGATACATCGGACAAGGATCAACTCTCCATCATTCACGCTGAAGGGCGCGCCGCTCAGTGTCAAGCCGCCGGGAACGCGAGGCATCAATACACTGGAGGAATGCGATGTTTACGAAAGCAAATGCGACTGGGGCCAAGGCCCGAGTTGCAAGTGGAAGTGACACGGTCAAGGCGTCTGATCGTTTCCGCTACTGGTACCAAACGTTGCTCCTGGTTGCGGTGGCAATCAGCGCAACAGGCTGTAGCGGAAGTTCGGGCGGCGATTCGGACACGGGCGGGTGGGCGGCCGGGAGCCCACCACCGCCAACGAAGCCCGACGGACGAGGTACGGTCGTCGTGACGGCCACCGATCTGCTGGGGGCCCCTCTGGCTGCCGCAAGAATTTACATCCACACACAATGGTGGGACGAATCCAAGGAGGCTCTCACGGATTTCAACGGCCGGGCCGAGATCAAGGACGTAATCGCCGGCACTTTTTCTGTCCGGGTGCTCGGGACGGACTCGCACGGGATTTCCGCGAGCCGGAGTCTTGCGGCGGGCGCCACATTGGCGGTCGCCGTCACCGCCATGCCGACGGTCGAGGCCACAGGTGGGATTACGCGTGCCTGGGTGCCGGCCGGTGGCGTCAGTGAGGACGGACGAACGCTGAATTTTTCGCTGCAGATCGTGCAGGTGACAGACCCCGGCGCGGAATACTGGGCCTATGGTGCGGACGCCGTGCGAGTCGTGGCCTGCACACCCAGCCCGGACAACGACCTGCCGCGGTTTCGACCCGACTGCATTTCCGCGGCCGACGGCTTTGATGCATCGTACGAGGGCTCGGCCGTCTCCGTTAAGAACGTAAGCGCGGTAGGGCACGCCACACCTGGCGCTGCGGCGCTTCTAGTCGATCAGAGCACCCACGGCGTCGTCAATGATCCCGCCGATGCACGACTCTTTGCCGCCAAGTACTTCCTGACTATGGCGGGCGAAGGCGCCCGCAGGGTACTGGCGGCCTTCTCGTCCGATGACACAGCATCAGGTCAGTTCAGTCTGTTGCCGCAGAAGCCGGTCACCCTCTTTCCGCTGGAGAATCCCCAGTTCACTGCGGATGGCCCGAGCTACTTCGCGACAGTGGACCAATTGGGCGCCCTGGAGGGCGGAGCGTCACCTGTCTTTGCAGCGATCGACAGGACGCTGGATTTCGCCGCGGCCGACCCGCAACCGAGCGCCAAGGCAGTGGTCGTGGTGACGAACGGTCGCGACGACACCTGTGGTACGAGAAGCGAATGTCGCAGCGTCCTTGACGCCTTGATCCAGAAGAGCAAGGCCACGGGCGTGGCACTCGTGACGGTGGGTGTGGGCGATGCGGCGGGGACGGCTGACCTCGAGGCACTTGGGCGGCTGTCGCAGGGTACCGGAGGGGGAGCGGCGTTCTGGGCGCCCGATCCAAGGCAACTCACCGCGGTGCTCGGCGGCGTGCATTCGTTCCTTGCCGGATCCAAGGACACCCTCGAGGTGGCCTTCCGGATTGAGTCCCCGGTTGCCGGCGCGTTCGCATCGGGGCGCACTGTCATTGGACAAGTGAGCCTCGAGGTGTGCCCGATGGCCTGCAGTTACACCGTGATCCCGTTTGTCGTGCAGGTCCCCTGACGCATCTGGCTCCGACCAGGGACTTTCGATGGGAACGATGCGGGAAGGCGGGCCGCATCGTTCCAGAAATTATTGGAGTATTCGACACGAGCAACGGAATTGCTTGGATCGGTAGCACGCCCCGCTACCATCGAATCGAAGCGAACGGCCCCTCTGGGGCCGTTTTGCTATTGCGCGACTATAGCTTTCGAATCGACGCCAGGATCGACTGCGAACTGCGCTTGAATTGCCGGGAAATCGTGGCGTTGAACTTATCGACCCAGCGGACGGGAGATGATCCAGGAACTTGTCGTGATGAGAGTATCGCGGTCCTTGCCCCCAAACCGCTCAGCCAACCGGAAAGAAGGATCGTCCAACTGAGCAAGAAGCGCTGGCGCTTGGCTGGACTCGATGGAAACGATGGCCTGCCCAGCGGTGGCGTAGATGGACGGGTAGTCGTCTGCCCGCAAACGGTTCATGTACATGAAGGAATTGCCGGCCAGTCGTGCCCAATCCTGATCATCGTATTGCAGGAAGTTGATGGCGGAGATCGCAGCGTCCGAATGTGAAAAGTGATCAGAGTAGTCAACCAGGTGTATGGCCAGACCGTCGGGTCGAAGCAGGCGGCCAGACTCGATCAGGATGCGCTCCAGGTCTTTGGCAGGGATGTGCTCGAAGACAGTGCGGGAAACATGGTAGTCAATGGAAGCGTCCGGCAGTTTCAGCCGAGCCGCGTCCGCCGGAGCGGAATAATCAATAGCACAGAGATCCATAAGGGCAGATAGCTGCCATTGGGTAGACAGAAATTCCCGAAGTTTGTCCAGCCGATCAAGCTGACAACCAGGCACAACAGTGCTCGCCGCGAGGGCCTGAAGGTCCAACCGGACGATTGGCATCCGGAGATAGCGGTGCAAATCAACCGTGTAAACCCTTTCCGCCCCCATCAGCCAAAGCAGTACGGGGAGCGTCAGGTTTCGACCCGTGCCAACCTCGAGGAAGGTTGCTCCATCGATTCGCCCACCGTGGCGCTCAATATAGAAGCGGAGCCTGTTCGCAGCCTGCGAGTAGACGCTGACGGTTGGATGGCGGAAGGAACCGGCCGCGCATTGGACGGCGTAGTAGCAAGCCTGACTCCACGGCTCTGGCAGGCGGGCAATCGAGTTCTGCAGGAGGGCTTTGAGTTTCCAACGCACAGCGCAAGGAGTCCGAAATCAGGGACGTTATCGCACGCAAGAAATTGAATCAACGCCAAGCACTTTATTGGAGCAGACGCGAGCGGACTTTCATTGAGCCTGTGTTCCAACCGCGCCTGGTGAACGCCAGCAACGACACGTCCGGCACGACGCTCGACCACAATCCGTTCAACCAGTGGTGTGTCGGCGGGGCAGGGAATCTACTCTTCGCGATACTTCGGTACGTGCTGGACCACGGCCCTTGAGCTGCCCCAGTGGGCCAGCAGATGTGCAGGCCGGCGTCGTCATCGTTGGCGCCGAAACCTGAGCAGAATCAGGCCACTTGGGGTATCCTACGGCCCGAAGTTTGGGACTACCCGCAGGTTGGGCGAGCTGGCACAGGGTTGCCGGAACCTCTCTCCCTCTACAGAACATTGGCCGGTCGCTTCGAAAGGGGCGGCCGGCTTTCTGGTTTCTGGACCAGAGTCAGCGCATTTTTCGCGTGTGATTCGATTTCGAGTGGGATTTCACCCACCGTGCCCGATGCCTGCATTTCCGGTCCCGCGTGAGAACCAAAATGCACAGCAATCCCACTGACGAGCAACCTGTCCTGACGTTCGCCGAACTCGGCCTGTCCGCGCCCATCCTCGCGGCCCTGAAGGACGTCGGCTACGAAGCCCCATCGCCGATCCAGGCGGCCACCATCCCGGTGTTGCTCGAGGGTCACGACCTCATCGGCCAGGCACAGACCGGTACCGGCAAGACGGCGGCATTCGCCTTGCCATTCCTGTCGATGCTGGACGTCTCGCGCCGTGAGCCGCAGGTGCTCGTGCTCGTCCCGACACGCGAGCTGGCGATCCAGGTCGCGGAAGCTTTCCAGAAATACGCGCACCACCTGCCGGGGCTGCACGTGCTGCCCATCTACGGCGGCCAGAGTTACACGCCACAGTTGAACGCGCTGAAGCGCGGCACGCATGTCATCGTGGCCACGCCTGGCCGCGTGATGGACCATCTGCAGCGCGGCACGCTGAGCCTGGCGACGCTGAAGTACGTCGTGCTCGACGAAGCGGACGAAATGCTGCAGATGGGCTTCGTCGACGCGATCGACGAGATCCTCGGCATGGCGCCGAAGGAGCGCCAGGTCGCGCTGTTCTCGGCGACGCTGCCGAAGCCGATCCGCAACATTGCGCAGAAGCACCTGCGTTCACCGCGCGAAGTCACGATCCGCTCCAAGACCACGACCGCGACGAACATCCGGCAGCGGTACTGGGTCGTCTCGGGCATGCACAAGCTCGATGCGCTCACGCGCATCCTCGAAGTCGAGTCGTTCGATGCGATGCTGGTGTTTGCACGGACCAAGCAGGCCACGGTCGAGCTGGTCGAAAAGCTCGAGGCGCGCGGTTTCGCATCGGCAGCTCTCAACGGTGACATCCTGCAGGCGCAGCGTGAGCGCACGGTTGCGGCGCTGAAGGCGGGCAAAGTCGACATCGTGGTGGCGACCGACGTGGCGGCACGCGGGCTCGACGTCGATCGCATCACGCACGTCATCAATTTCGACGTGCCCTACGACAGCGAATCGTACGTGCACCGCATCGGCCGCACTGGCCGGGCCGGGCGCAGTGGCGAGGCGATTTTGTTCATCTCGCCCCGCGAACGCAACATGCTGCGCATCATCGAGCGGGCGACGCGCCAGCCGATCGAGGCCATGAGCCTGCCGACGCTCGACGACGTGAACGAGCGACGCGCAACCAAGTTCAAGCAGGAAATTGCGGATGTCGTCGAATCGAAGGCCGGCGATGCGTATCGGGGCGTCCTCGAAGACTACCTGCGCGAAACGGACGCCGACTTGCTCGACGTCGCAGCGGCACTCGCCTCCATGGCGCGAGGCGGAAAATCGCTGGCAGTGACCAAGCGCCGCGAAGCGAAGGGCGAGTCGACCCCACCACGCGAAGCCGGCTTCTCCGACCGGGGCGGCGACGACGAAGGTGGATCCCGCCGCGGTCCTGCGCGCCAGCGCAGCAAGAACGACGCGCCGCAGGCGACTTTCCGGCTCGAGGTTGGACGCAAGCACGGCGTGCTGCCGGGCAACATCGTGGGCGCACTGGCCCACGAAGGTGATCTCCATGGCACCGAGATCAACGGCCTCAGCATCCGCGACGATCACACGCTGGTCCGGTTGCCGGCCGAGATCTCCGAGAAGACGCTGGCGCACCTGCGCACGGTCGAAGTCCGCGGCCGTCCGCTCGAGATCAGTCGTTACAAAGGCCGCAAGGAGTCCGACTCCGAAGGCTGATACCGGATTCAGGTCCGGCGATTGCGTCGACCCTCACCGCCGACCCTGTGGCCGCCCTTCGCGCCGGGCGCCTGCAGCGGGCCGAGGTCGGCAACCACCTTCGCTTCGTCCGGCCGCTCGCCGGCGTGATGGTGCTGCAGTGCTTCGTGCATCGCCGCGAGGTGGCCGAAGGTCGTGCCGCAGCAGCCACCGATGATGCGCGCGCCGGAATTGGCCGCCAGGTCGACGTACGTGGCCATGAGTTCGGGCGTACCCGAGTAGTGGATGTCGGCGCCGACGAATTTCGGCACGCCGGCGTTGGCCTTGGCGATGATCGGAATCCCGGCTGCCTGCGCCGTCATGCCGAGAATGCTGACGACGAGGTCCGATGCGCCGACGCCACAGTTCGCGCCGATGGCCAGCGGCGGCGGGTTCAATGACTGCGCGAACTCGACCAGCGCGGCGGGCGTGATGCCCATCATCGTGCGCCCGGCCGTGTCGAAGCTCGCGGTGAACGTGTATGGCATCCCGACGTGGGCGGCAGCCATCGCCGCGGCCTTGATCTCTTCGAGCGAGGACATGGTCTCGATCCACGCGACGTGGGCGCCGCCTTCCTGCAGGCCACGGATCTGTTCCTCGAAGACTTCGACGGCCATCGCTTCGGTCAGGACGCCGAGCGGTTCGAAGAGATCGCCCGTGGGTCCGACTGACCCAGCGACCACGACGGGGCGTCCAGCCTTGTCGGCGACCGCACGCGCGTGCTGGGCCGCGAGTCGGTTGATCTCGCGCACTCGATCCTGCATGCCGTGCAGCATCAGCCGGCGGGCGTTACCGCCGAAGCTGTTGGTCAGGATGATGTCCGATCCCGCGTCGACGAAACCCTGGTGCAGTGCCCGCACACGCTCGGGATGCTCGAGGTTCCACATTTCCGGCGCGTCACCGGAAGTGAGGCCCATCGCGAACAGGTTGGTGCCGGTGGCGCCGTCGGCGAGCAGCGTGCGGCCGGACGCGAGCAGGGTAGCGAGCATGGAATACCAGGAGGAGTGAACGAATGTTCGGAGGGCGAATTTTACCCGCCACCGGTCACCAACGACAGGATGATTCAGGGCTGCGGCGGGGGCGTCGGCTTCCATTCACCGAACAGGAACGTCAGGGCGCCGGGCAAGCGCTGCTCCCAGGCGGCCTCGGTGTGCGCGGCGTCCGGATCCAGGACGAAGCGGAAGTTCGTCGCGTCGTAGCCGGCGGCACGGAAATTTGTCTCGACCTGGCGGACTAACCCGATCAGTTTTCCGCTGATCACCGGGTCGGTGGTTTCCTTGCCACCGAAGGCCATGAACACCTTCACCGGCAGGGCCACGAGCGGGCTGGTATCGCGCACGAGTTGTCCCATGCCGATGAACATCGACGGGCTCTCGATCAACCCGTAACCGAAGGAGCCGGGTTTCGCGAGCAGTGCGTACAAGGTCGCGACACCTCCGTACGACGAACCGCCGAGGCCCGTGTTCGGCTGGCCGGTCAGCGTGCGGTACAGGCCGTCGACCAGAGGCATGACTTCCCTGGTCATGAAATCGGGGAAGAGCTTGCCGGCCGGCTCGTCCATGCCGGGGTCGCCGACGAAATCCTTGTACGGCAGGTACTCGTGCGCACGGTCCTTGCCGGCGTGATCGACGCCCACGACGATCAGCGGCGGGATCTTCTGTTCCGTGATGAGCTGCTGGACCGCTTCGTCGACACCCCATTCATGGTGACTGACGTCGCTCAGGCAGGCGTCGAACACGTTCTGCCCATCGAGCATGTACAACACTGGGTAGCGGCGCTCTTTGTTGGCGGCATCGCCATAGCCCGGAGGCAACAGCACGCGGATCGTCCGCTCGTTGCCGAAAATCGTGCTTTTCAGCGTATGCAGGCGCAGGTCGCCGCTGACCGTCGATTGGCACGCGGCAACATCCGGCGCAATCTGGGCCAGAGCCGCGTCGGTGCCCGCCAGGCTGCTGCAGAGCGCGAGGCAAAGGAGTGTTGTTCGCATCAGGGTCCCTCCGGTTCGGGGTATTTTAGCCTGCGCCGCCCGCGTGGGCCGACCTGGTGCCGCCGCAGCAGGATCACCACTCACCGCGTTGCGTCCTGATCGTGTGTACCATTCGCCGCACGATGAAGACCAAACACACCTTGCTGGCAGGCTGCGCCTGCGTAGCGATGCTGCTGCAGCCGCGACTCTCTGATGCCCAGGCGGTTCAGCCGCGCGAGGCGCTCGAGGACGCCAAGCTGTATTTCACCGCGCCCCTGCGTTGGGACGGCCGCAACTGGATCGAGTTTGGCAGCACCCTGGTCGCCATCGGCATCGTGAATCAGTTCGACGACGACGTCCGGGACCATTTCGCCGGTGACGACGCGCCACTCGATGGCGATGACTCGAACAACGTCGACGATGCGCTGCCGGCCGCCGTCATGCTGGCGGGCACGTGGCTGCTGGCCGGTATCGTCGATGAGCCGGGAGCCTGGCGGGAAGTCGGTTCGATGCTCCAGGCGACGGCGTTCACCGCAGTGAGTACCGAGATCCTGAAGCTCTCGTTCGGGCGCCTGCGTCCCAACGAGACGACCGATCCCGACCAGTGGTTCGAAGGCGGGTCCTCGTTTCCATCGCGCCACGTGAGCATCGCGTTCGCGATCGGCACCGTGCTGGCGGAATCGGGCGACGACCGTTATCGCTGGACGCGCAGGTTCCTGGGCTACGGTCTGGCCGGTGCCACGGCCTACCTGCGCATGGATCACAACCAGCACTGGGCTTCGGACGTGGCCGCCGGCGCCGCGCTGGGCCTTTCGACGGCGCGTTTCGTGATGAACCGGCGTGAAGTTACAACGGACAAGACCACATTTGCGATTGCACCGGGCGAGCAAGGCGGGGTCATGTTCACGTTCCAGATGCCGCTGCACTGAGCGGCGCGACGCATGCAGATACAGCTTCTTGGCATTCCAACCGACATCAATTCTTCGTACCGACGCGGTCCGGCGTCCGCGCCTGCGGCCATCCGGCAGGCGTGGCGTCGCTATGCGGAATTCGGCAACGCTGCCACCGAAAGCGGCCTCGAGATCGGCAGCGAGCTGACCCTCGTCGACCTGGGTGACGTGGCCATTCGCGAAGACGATTCCGACCATGCCGCCATCGCAGCGGCGGCTGGGCAAGCGGCGCGGGTGGGACCGCTGGTGTCGGTGGGTGGCGATCACTCGGTGACCTATCCACTCGTCGAAGGATTGGCTGCCGTGCACGGGCCGCTGAACCTGCTGCACTTCGATGCGCACCCGGACCTCTACCACGACTACGCAGGCAACCCACGGTCGCACGCGAGCCCGTTCGCCCGGATCATGGAACGAGGTCTCGCGAAGAGGCTCGTGCAGGTGGGCGTACGCACCTGGAACAAGCACAACAGGGAGCAGGCGCAGCGGTTTGGCGTCGAAGTCGTCGAGTGGGCGGACTTCACGCCGGGCTCGGTGCCGATTCCTGCCGGCCCGCTGTACGTCACGATCGATCTCGACGCGCTCGATCCGGCGTTCGCGCCGGGCGTCTCGCACCCCGAACCCGCCGGCTTGAGCGTGCGCGACATCGTTGCAGTGCTCGCCCGGATTCGCACGCACGTCGTCGGCGCCGACGTCGTCGAATTGAACCCGGCGCACGATTGCGGCGACGCGACGGCGATCGTCGCAGTGAAGCTGATCAAGGAATTGATGGGCGCAATGGCTCGCCGCTGAGCGGACGCGGCCGCTGACTCAGGTGCCGCAGAACGTGTTCTGCACGCGCTCGTGGGGCAGGGGCGGGGTCCGGTACGAATCACGGCCCGGTTGCTCATCGTAGGGCCGGGCCAGCACGGCGTGCAGGGCATGGAAAGGTGCGAAGTCGCCGTCCCGCACGGCGGCTACGATGAGTTCCTCGAGGCGGTGGTTGCGCGGTATGAAAGCGGGGTTGGAGCCTTGCAGCGTCGTCATGCAAGCCTCGAGACCGCCGGGCTCGCGTGCCAGTCGTGCGCGCCAACGGTCTGACCAAGTGGAGAAAACAAGGGGCAACGCGACGTCATCCGTCGCGGCCTTGGCCAGCGCGTGAAACGTATTGGTGAAGTCGGCCGCCTCGGCGTGCATTACCGCCAGCAGGTCCGTCACCAACGCGTGGTCGCCGTCTTCACTCGTCCGCAGGCCGAGTTTCTGACGGAAGCCTTCGAGCCAATGCCGGTCGAAACGCATGGCGACGCCCTGCAGCACCGCGGTCGCACGTTCGATGGCCTGGCTTTCGTCGGTATCGATCAGCGGCAGCAGAGTTTCGGCGAAGCGCGCCAGGTTCCACTGCAGGATGTGGGGCTGGTTGCCATAGGCATACCGCCCGCGACGGTCGATGAAGCTGTAGACGGTCGCCGGGTCGTACTCGTCCATGAACGCGCACGGCCCGAAGTCGATCGTTTCGCCCGACACTGTCATGTTGTCGGTATTCATGACACCGTGGATGAAACCCACCTGCATCCAGCGTGCAACGAGCGAACTCTGCCGCTCGGCCACGCACTCGAGCAGTGCGAGATGACGGTCGGCGGCGTCACGAATCGCGGGGTAATGTCGCTCGATGACATAGTCGGCGAGCGCGCGTACACCGTCGGCGTCGCCGCGAGCGGCAAAGTACTCGAAGGTGCCGATGCGGATGTGACTGGCTGCCACGCGGATCAGGACCCCGCCCGGCAGTGAGCCGTCTTCTCGATGCACGCATTCGCCGGTCGTGGCTGCCGACAAGGCCCGGGTCGTCGGCAAACCGAGTGCGTGCATGGCTTCGCTGACCAGGTATTCGCGCAGGATCGGTCCCAGGGCCGCCCGGCCATCGCCTCGCCGCGAAAAGGGCGTGGGTCCCGCACCTTTCCATTGCAGGTCCCGCCGCCGTCCATGCGCATCGACGACTTCCCCGATCAGCAACGCGCGGCCGTCACCGAGTTGCGGCACGAACGAGCCGAACTGATGCCCGGCATACGCCATCGCGAGCGGCAGCGCACCGGCTGGGACGAGGTTGCCGGCACAGAAAGCAGCGAGCTCCGTATCACTCAACGCATCCCGTGATATCCCCAGTTCACTGGCCAGGCCGTCGTTGAACGCGATCAAGCCCGGTGCGGCCACGGCCGTCGGCGGCACTCGCGCGTAAAAGCGCTCCGGCAGCGTTGCATACGTGTGTGAAAACTCGGCGAATGAGCCGTGCGGTTGCGTCACGTGCGATCTCGCTCGAGCCCGTCAGCCAAACACGGCCACCGTCTGGTGGCTCACCGAGTAGGCGTGGCCATCGGCGCCGTACAGCACGGAGGTCTGGCTGAGGTAGCCCGCTGTACCGGCGCGCACTTCGGTGTCGATCAGCACCCAGTCGTGAAGGTCGAGGTAGGCCGGATCACGCAGGACCTCGATCATCCAGTTCACGGAACTGGCCGGCGTCGGCTCGGTGAGCATCGACAAGACCGGGGTGGGAATGACGTCGGCGAGCGCCAGCAGTGCATCCTCCGAGCCGCACTCCCGGTCGCGCAATCGGGCATAGATCAATGACCTGGGCTCGGTGTAACCGGAATACGGCGGAGCGCCGCGCGCGATGCGGACGTCGAAGTGCTGCAGGAACGCGGGTGCCGTCGGTGGCGCAATGACCGAGCCCTTGGCGTCTTCGATCGTCACGCCGGGATCGGGACGCGGCATTTCTTTCACGAACCTCGATTCACGCGGTCCGCCGAAAATTCCGACGACGGTGCAGGCCAGCTTGCCATCGTCGTGCATGAGGTCGCACCGGGCATGAACCGTCGACTTGCCCGCGCGCAGGGACTCGGCCTTCATCCGGATCGGCGCGCCGCCGAGCAAGGGACCGACGAATGTCATCTGCGCACTGCGCAGGGGCATCGCAGCCGCCTGCAAAGGCAGCACGGCACGCATCACCCGGCCACCGAGCGCCATCTGCATCCCGCCGAAGACCGTGCGTCCCTGCAGCCAGTCCGGGGGTACGGTCACGGAAAACCCTTGGCCGGCCGATGGCTCGATGGCCGCCAGGACCTTGGAGAAACCGTTGGGCATGGCCCGATTCTACTGGACAATGGCCGCACCGACGCCAGAGACGAGACGCATGCAACTGTCTGCAGAATCCTGCATGGATCTTCGCCCGCCAGGTGGCTGGCGCTCATTGCGAGGCTCGTCCGCGCTGCTCGCGATCGCGCTGCTGACCGTCGGCTGTCAGGCTGCCGCACCGCCGACCAAGGCCGCGCGGGCAGCGGCCTCGTTGCCGGCTTCCGTGCCGATGGTGACTACGCCGCGCAACTGGCCTGACGTCAAGAGCCATGCCGATCCGCTGAGTTTCGTCACCCGCAGTTTCGATCTGGACCTCGACATCGATTTCGAGAACCGTCAGCTGCGTGGCCGTGTGACGCTCGAACTGGACCGCGTTGACCCAGCGGCGCGTGAACTCGTGCTCGACACGCGCGACCTGCAGATCGATTCGGTCGAGACGGCGCCGGCCGGTAGCGATGACTTCCGCAAGACGCGCTTCGCACTGGGCTCGCGCGACGAAGTACTGGGCAGCGCACTGCGCATCGCCATGCCGCGCGATGCGGCGCGGGTCCGTATCGCGTATGCCACGACGCCTCAGGCCTCCGGCCTGCAATGGCTGCAACCGGAGCAGACCGCGGGCAAGCGCGCACCGTTCCTGTTCAGCCAGGCCCAGGCGTTGCATGCACGATCGATGGCGCCGCTGCAGGACACGCCCTGGATTCGCTCGACTTTCACGGCGACGTTGCGGGTACCCGACGGCCTCGTGGCCGTCATGGCTGCCGAGGGCGATCCGGCCAATCGTCGCGGCCAGACGACGTTCCGTTTCCACATGCCGCAGCCGATCCCGTCGTACCTGCTGGCGCTGGCGGTCGGCGATCTCGAATTCCGGGCCATCGGCCCGCGCACGGGTGTCTGGGCCGAGCCAGCGAAAGTAGAGGCGGCTGCGCGGGAGTTCGAAGACGCCGAGGCGATGCTGGCGCAGACCGAAGCGCTCTATGGCCCGTACCGGTGGGGTCGGTATGACGTGCTGGTGCTGCCGCCGTCGTTTCCCTACGGTGGCATGGAAAACCCGCGACTCACGTTCATGACGCCGACCGTGATCGCGGGCGACAAGTCACTGGTCTCGGTGCTCGCTCATGAACTCGCCCATTCGTGGTCCGGCAACCTCGTGACCAACGCGACCTGGCGTGACGGCTGGCTCAACGAAGGTTTCACCACGTACTTCGAGCGCCGGATCATGGAAGCCGTGTACGGCGTGGAGCGCGCGCGGCTGGAATGGGGCGTCGGAGAGCAGGACCTGCGGCTCGCGCTCATCGAATTGAAGCCCGACGAGACCTGGCAGGGCGCGCTGGCGCCGGACTTGTCGCTGCACAAGCACGGCGACGGATCGGCCGTGGCGTACGAGAAAGGCGCGCTGTTCCTGTACCAGCTGGAACGCCGGTTCGGTCGACCACAGCTCGACGCTTTCCTGCAGGACTGGTTCGACCGGCACGCCTTCACCAGCGTCACCACGCCGCAGTTCATCGCCGAACTGCAGGACGGCTTGATGCAGCAGTATCCGGGCAAGATCGATGCGGCGTTTCTCGCGCGCTGGATCGACGGCACCGGCCTGCCTGCCGACGCCGAGCTGGTGCGGTCCGATACGCTCGCCCGCGTGGACGCGCAGCGCAGGCATTGGGAGCAGGGGTCACTCGCGACCGACGCGCTGCAGACCACGGGCTGGACCGTGCAGGAGTGGCTGCATTTCCTCAATCGGGCGACGCGTCCGCAACCGGTTACGCGACTGCAGGAACTCGACCGGCGTTACCGGTTGACCGACTCGGGCAACGCCGAAATCGCGCATGCATGGTTCCGGCTGGCGCTGGCGAGTGGCTACCCGGGACTCGAGCCGGCACTGCAGAGCTACCTGATGGGTATCGGGCGACTGAAGCTCATCGAGCCCTTGTACGAAGATCTGCTGCGAACCCCGCCAGGCGCCGAATTTGCGCGACGCGTCTACTCACAGGCGCGGCCGGGCTACCACGCCATCGCACAGCATCGCCTCGACCGCGTGCTGCAGGCCACCCCTTGAAGTCGCGACGGCCGACGCCGCTCGACGAGGTGAAGCGCCGCGTGTCGGGCATCGACGCGGAGATCATCGACGAACTCTACGGCCTCGAACCGGTCTTCGAGCCGGGTGAAAGCTCGCGTGCCACGGCGTTCGCCACCGAATTCGTCGCGATCCTGTGCCCGTACTGCTGGGAACACTACGAGACGCAGGTCGACCTCAGCGCAGGGTCGTTTACGTACGTGGAGGATTGTCAGGTCTGCTGCCAGCCGATCGAACTCAGCTGTGAAGTGGAGGAGGGGCTGCTGGTGGCCGTCAAGCCGGAGCGGATGGACTGACGACCTGCACCACGAGTCCTTCACTGCAAGCCCAGCCCAGCAGGCGACCCAGCGTTTCGGCATCGGTCGAGGCCGCTGCGCGGGCGCGTTCGAACGACAGGCCCTCATGCAGATGTTGCAGCAAGCGGTGCTCGGTGAGGCCGAGTCGGTACACCGCCACGCGGTCAGCGACGCACGCGACCACGCACTGTTCGGCGCCCGTATCGAGATCGACGGGGGACGCTGCACCCTCATCCTGGTTGCTTCGCCACACGCTCCAGATCGGAAACGAGGAAGTGACGAGACGCAACGACGGTTGCAGTATCAGCGTCAAGCCCGGCAATGAGTCTGCGTCGAATCGACTCAGCGACGCCACGCCCACCGGCTCGGTAAATGCGGCGATCGCGGATTCCTCGCAGGCCCATTCGAGCCGCGCCAGGTCGGCCAGCCATTCGTAACCCGTGCCCGCCAGGCGGCTTGCGAGCCACGCCGGGAAGGCCTCGCCGATCCAGTGCAGGTCACCGTGTCGCGACGGGTGTTGGGCGCGATACTCATGCGCAAGCTGACGGAAGAAGTCGGCACCGACACGGCGCTGCGTCACCGCAAAGGTACGCTCGAGTGCGGTGAGAAAGAACTGCCAGGCGTTGTTGCGGTAAACCTCGATTCCTGCACCGAAGGGTGCGACGTCGTCGCCCACTGCGGGCACGCTCGGGTTCACATCCTTCGCGCCGTGGGCACCCACGTTGCGGCCAAAGCTCGCCTGCAGGGCCTGCAGGCCCGGATAGGGGTCACGCGGCCGCTGCATGGCATCGGTCCAGTCGCTGGTCGGCACGTGCGGCCTCGGCCAGCAGTACTTCGAGCGGCGGGACGTCGTTGTCCCATTCGATCAGGGTCGGCACGGGACCGAATCGATCCAGCACGACATCGAACAACGCCCAGACCTCGTCGCAAACTGCGCTGCCGTGATCGTCGATCAGCAGGTCTCGTGAACCGACCCGGCGACGGGAATGACCTGCGAGGTGAATTTCCTGGATTGCTGCTCCCGGCAGGGCTGCCAGGAACTCATCGAGGTCGAGTCCCAGGTTCGACGCATTGACGTAAGCGTTGTTGACGTCGAGCAGCAAACCGCAACCACTGCGCTCTACGACGGCCGAGAGGAACTCACCCTCGCTGAGCTGCGACGAGGAGAAGCTGACGTACGCGCTCAGGTTCTCGAGCAGGATCTGGCGACCCAGGGCGTCCTGCACTTCGCCGACACGTGCGGACAGGTGCGCCACGGCTTCCTCGGTGTAGGGCAGGGGCAGCAAATCGTTGAAGTGCTCACCGTCCACATGACCCCAGCAGGCATGCTCGCTCACGAGGGCCGGTTCGTATCGGTGCACGGCGTCGCGCACGAGCGCAAGGTGGCGGCGATCGATGGGTGCGGCCGAACCGAGTCCGAGCCCGACGCCATGCAGGCTCAGCGGGTACAGCGCGCGAGCGCGCTCCAAGGCGCGCACGGCAGGACCCCCCGCATGAAAGTAGTTTTCGGTGTGGGCCTCGATCCACGCCGGCGCGGGAGTCGCGTCCAGGATCGCCTGATGATGCTGCACTCGGAGACCGACCCCGGCTCGCGCCGGGATCGATCCGCGGACCGGCTGAGGGATCGGGCCGCCGGTCACGTTCGATTACATCGCCTTCTTGTCGTCTCCGACCTTGCCCCCGGCCTTTTCACAGTCGGCCTTAGGCATCTTCTTCCACTCGGCGGGATCGTTGTCCTGCTTCGATGACCCGGCGCAACTGTGGCTGGCCGTGGCGCAGTCGTTCTTGCCAGCCTTGGCCACGCCGTAGCATTTCACCGTGGCCTCCTTGCCGTCCGGCGTTCCCGCACTGGCGGCACCCACTGCGAGCAAACTGCCAATGGCGGCGGCGATCGTCACGTGCTTGATGTGCATGGTGGTCGAAGTCCTCTTGCGTCGTTGTTCCGGCGAATCATTATGACCATCGGTCGGCGCTCGCGCGAGTGGGTTGGCGCGGCGGTCGGGTGATGGCAGCATGGCCAACCCTTTCCCCCGTCGAGTCAAACACGGACATGGCCCTGAAAGACTGGATCACGCGGTACCTGCCAGGCGGCGCGGGCGGGCCGACCGCCGAAGCGGCAGCAATCGGATCGAACCTTGCCGTGGCGGCACTGCTGCTGGAGGTGCTGCTGGCCGATTACGACGTGGCCCCGGCCGAGCGCCAACAGGTCATGACCTCAGTCTCGGCGCTGCTCGGGCTGGGCGCTGAAGCGGCACAGGCGCTGGTCGAGGAGGCCGAGCGTCACATCGACAAGTCCCATGACCTGTACCAGTTCACCTCGCAGATCAATCGCACCTGTTCCGAAGCGGAGAAGGTGCGTCTGCTCGAGGCATTGTGGCGGGTGGCGATCGCCGACCTGACGGTACACAAGTACGAAGAGCACCTGATCCGCCGCGTCGCGGACCTTCTGCACGTGCCGCATTCGGGTTACATTGCGGCGAAGCTGCGGGTAATCGACGCCACACCCGGGAGTTGACTGCCGGCGCAGGCACAAGCACTTTTCGCACGCAGGCTTGCGGCCAGACCCGGCGGTCGGGTACGGTCCGCGCAGGATTTACCGACCATTGGCAATGGACCCGTCACCCACACCTGCCCTGCGCAAGATCGTCGTCCTGAACCCCAAGGGTGGGTCGGGCAAGTCGACCATCGCGACCAACCTGGCAGCGTATTACGCTTGGTCCGGCCGGACGGTTGCCCTGATGGATCACGATCCCCAGGGCTCGAGCATGCGCTGGCTGCGACAGCGCCCGGCAGATCTCCCGGTCATCCACGGCATTGCGGCGTATGAAAGGAAGCTCGGGGTCACGCGGGCGTTCGCGTTGCGCACGCCGCCGGGCACCGAGAAGCTGATCGTTGATACGCCTGCGGCAGTCACTGCGCTGCAGTTGCCGGAACTGACACAGGACGCGCACGCGATCATCGTGCCCGTGCTGCCTTCGGACATCGACATCCACGCGGCGTCACGCGCCATTGCCGACCTGCTGCTGGTGGGTCGCGTGCACCGATCGGAACGACGACTGGTGATCGTGGCCAATCGCGCCCGTCGTTACACCAAGGCGTTTTCCACGCTGATGCGTTTTCTGGAAAGCCTGCGCATTCCAGTGGCTGCCGTGCTGCGCGACTCACAGGCGTACGTGCGGTCGGCCGAATGTGGCATGGGCATCCACGAAATGAAGGGTGCCCTGCTGCAGGAAGACCTGGACACCTGGAAACCGTTCGTCGACTGGCTCGAAAACCGCTCGGGCAGTGCAGCCGCGGCCGAGGGCGCCAACCTACCGCAACCCCCGGCGGTCGAAGTGGGCGAGGGCGCGCGCGGCTGACTATTTGACCGGCGGCTTGTTCGACACCTTGTCGGCGTCCTTGGCGAACAACGACGCCTCGTCCGCGACCGAGAACGCCACCAGGTTGGGCTTGCCGTCGTCGCCGTTGGCGCTGCTGACGACCGCGATGATCGGCGCATCCTTGAGCCAGAGCATGAAAGTGTACCTGGACTGGATCGCGCCTTCGTCGCGCTTCACTGCGTCGAAATCGCCGAACATCGTCCGTGAGCGGTTCACCACGGCCAGCAGCGAGGGCAGGCTCGGGTCGAGCCGGGCAGTGGCTGCGCCCATCGTATTGTCCTGGCCCATCAGGAAGCAGAGTTCCCTGGTCTGGTGCTGCGTGGGCAGCTTGAGCAGGACCTGCCGGCTCGGGGCACAGTACCGGTCGATGCCGACTTCGTTCTTGTCCCAGATGCCGCCCGGGTACTTGGTCTGGATGGCTGACTTGTTCGCATTCCAGGGCAGACCAAAGGCGCCGCTGCGGAACTGGTTCGCAACGCTGCCAGCGTAGGTGGCACCCGTGCAGGCCAGCAGGGCAAGTCCGGTGATCAGGGGCAGGAAACGGCTGCGGCTCATACGCTCGACTCCACGAATGACAAGGGGTGCTGTAACGCGAGGATAGGTCCCACCGGGCGGGCCTCGCGGAGCAGGCGACGAAAACCTCGACACGCCTCTCAGGGTCCGCCTCGCAGCCTTTACATAATAACTCAGCCTGGGTCCGCACCGCTGCCGGTCTGCGCAGCTTCGATCTGCAGGAGATCGTCGGGAGTGTCGAGGTCGATTCCCGCGTTGCTCATGGGAATCCGGACGACACGTTCGATGTTGCGTCTCAGCACGCTGCGCGCGTCGCGTTCGCCGCGCAGTGACAGCAAGTCCGGGAAAGACCAGCGTGGAAAGATCGCCGGCAGGCCCGGAGCACCCTGGTACAGGGCGGCGGCAATCAGGATCGGGTGACGCTGCCAGGTCGCGTGCAGGCGGCGCAGGTCGTCGGCCGTGACGGCGACCTGCGCCGCCTGCAGCAACAGCAGGGCGCCTGATCCAGGTGGCGCCGAATTCACCGCAACGCGGATCGAACTCGCGATGCCTTCCTGCCAGCCCCGGTTCAGCGCAATGGAGATCGCCCGTTGCCGCAGTGCTGGCGCAATCTCCCTGGCGTAGGCCCCGATCACCACGGTGACAGACTGGCCCACCAGACACGCGGCGTTTGCCGCCAGTTCGTGCAGCACCGGCTCGCCCCGCAGCCGCATGAGCGGCTTGATGCCGCCGAAGCGAGTCGCGGGCCCGGCAGCGAGGATCGCCGCATGCAAGCCGGAGTCCTGATCGTCCATGGCCGCTAGTTTGCCTGCCGCGCTGCAAGAAGATAGAGTTTCAAGGTTTGAATCCACGAATTTTCCCGTGAGCTGCCGCTGTCAGCCCACCGCGGGTAGCGGCGGGGCGGGTGACACGGCGGGCGACCGAAAAAGCGAGTCCGAAGCGTGCAAGCCTGGAAAGTCCACAAGTTCGGCGGTTCGAGCGTCGCCGACGCCGCGTGCATGGAGCGCGTGGCGAAAATCATCGAGAGCGACCCGGCGCCACGCAAGGCGGTGGTGTTGTCGGCCTGCCGGGGCGTCACGGATGCCCTGCTCGGGCTGATCGGCCTCGCCGAGCAGGATTCTCCGGCGCTCGAGACCCGGTTGCAGGAACTGCGCCAGCGCCATGTCGGCATTGCGCGCGAGTTGCTCGCGGGCGAGCTGTGCGACGAATACATCGCGGCTCTCGACGTCGACTGCCGCGACATCGCCGGCATCCTGCAAACAGTCCGGCTGGTCCGCAGTGCGTCGACCACGATGCGCGACCTCATCTCGGGCTACGGCGAGATCTGGTCGACGCGCCTGTTCGAACGCCTGCTGCGGCGCCGTGCGGCGGGTCACGTGCAGTGGCTCGATGCCCGCAAGGCGTTGCTGGTGGAATGGGGACCGATGGGGCCGGGCGTGCGCTGGGATCAGTCCCGGGCGCAGATGGCTGCGCTGGTGTCGCCCGAATTCGTCGGCACGCTGGTCGTCACCGGCTTCATCGCCACCGACACGCAGGGCCTGCAGACCACCCTCGGCCGCAATGGCAGTGACTATTCGGCATCGATCTTCGGCTCGTTGCTCGATGCCTTCGAGATCGTGATCTGGACCGACGTCGACGGGGTCCTGAGCGCCGACCCGCGTCTGGTGCCCGAGGCGCAGGTGATCGACACGCTCTCGTACAACGAGGCGATGGAGCTCGCGTACTTCGGCGCCAAGGTCATTCATCCCTCGACCATGGCGCCCGCGGTCCAGAAGCGCATCCCGATCTGGATCAAGAACACGTTTGCCGCCGACAAGCCTGGCACGCTGATTCACGACCGCTCGGATCCCGATCCGCTGGTGAAGGGCATCACGACCATCGATCGCATCGCGCTGGTGAATCTCGAAGGCGCCGGCATGATCGGCGTGCCGGGCACCGCGCACCGTCTGTTCGGTGCGCTGCGCGAAGAAAGCATCTCGGTCATCCTCATCTCGCAGGGCAGTTCCGAGCACTCGATCTGTTTCGCGGTGCCCGAAGCCGAGGCCGAACGCGCAGAGCGGGTGGTGCGGCGGGCGTTCGACCCGGAACTGCGCGAAGGGCAGATCCACAGCATCGAGATCGACCACGGCTGCAGCATCCTTGCCGTCGTCGGCGACGGCATGGCCGGTGCGCATGGCGTCGCCGCCAAGGTCTTCGCGGCCCTGGGACTGGCAGGCGTCAACGTCCGGGCCATCGCCCAGGGCGCGTCCGAGCGCAACATTTCAGTCGTCATCGACGGGCGGGGCAGCGCGCGCGCCTTGCGTGCGGTGCATTCCGCGTTCTATCTCTCGGCACACACGGTGTCGATCGGCCTGATCGGCCCGGGACTCGTGGGTGGCGCGCTGCTCGAACAGATTGCGAGCCAGATGCAACGGCTGGCGCGCGACTTCAAGCTCGACCTGCGCGTGCGTGCGATCGCCGGCTCGAAGACGATGCGGCTTGCCACCGGCGCCATCGACCTGGCGCGCTGGCGCGACGAATACAAGGCGGGCGGCGATGCGCTCGATCTCGACAGGTTCGCCGACCACGTGCATGCCGATCATTTCCCGCATGCGGTGATCATCGACTGCACGGCCAGCGCCGACGTGGCAAAGCACTATCCGCACTGGTTGTCGGAAGGCATCCACATCGTCACGCCGAACAAGAAGGCGAACAGCGCGCCGTACGCCGACTACCAGCGCGTCAAGGACGCGCGGCGCACGGCGGGTTCGCACTACCTGTACGAAGCGACGGTCGGCGCGGGCCTGCCCGTGATCCAGACACTGCGCGACCTGCGCGAGACCGGCGACGAGATCCGCCGCATCGAGGGCATGTTCTCCGGCACGCTGGCGTACCTGTTCAACACGTGGGACGGCTCGCAGCCGTTCTCCGACGTGGTGCAGCACGCCAAGTCGCTGGGGTACACCGAGCCGGATCCGCGCGACGACCTGTCTGGCATGGACGTGGCGCGCAAGTTGATCATCCTGGCGCGCGAGATGGGCCTGCGCACGGAAATGGCGGAAGTCAAAGTCGAAAGCCTCGTGCCCGCCGCGCTCAATGCATGTGGCGTGGACACGTTCCTCGAGCAGTTGCAGGAATTCGACCAGACCATGCTCGAGCGGTTGCAGGCGGCCACCGCGCGTGGTCACGTGCTGCGTTACGTCGGGTCGGTCGATGCGCAAGGCCGTGCCGAGGTCGGCCTCGTCGAACTACCGCGATCGCACCCCTTCGCCAACATCGCGCTGACGGACAACATCGTCCGCTTCGAGACCGCGCGCTACGACAAGAATCCGCTCATCGTGCAGGGTCCGGGCGCGGGTCCAGCCGTCACGGCGGCCGGCGTCTTCGCCGACCTGCTGCGCGTCTGTGCCTACCTCGGAGCCAAGCTGTGATCGGCGATCCCCACCGCCCGTCGGCCACGGCATTCGCCCCGGCCAGCGTCGGCAACGTCGGCGTCGGCTTCGACATTCTCGGTCACACCGTGGCGGCTCTCGGCGACAAAGTGCGCGCCACGCGCCGGGCCGAGCGTGGCGTGTCGATCCGCTCCATCTCGGGCACGGTCGACAACCTGCCGCTGGCCGCCGAAAAGAACACCGCCGGCATGGCCGTGCTCGCCTTGTGCCGCGAACTGGGGCTGCCGTACGGTTTCGATCTGGAGATCGAGAAGGGCATCCCGCTCGGTTCCGGCCTGGGCGGTTCGGCGGCTTCGGCCGTCGCTGGCATCGTGGCTGCGACCGCGCTGGTCGGTGAGCGGCTCGATCGGACAGAGTTGCTCAAGTTCGCGATGCAGGGTGAAGCCGTCGCGAGCGGTTCGGTGCACGTGGACAACATCGCACCGTCGCTCTACGGCGGCCTGGTGCTCACGGTTGGCATCGACAACCCGTTCGTGAAGCAGATCCCGGTGCCCGACACGATCCGTTGCGTGCTGGTGCATCCGCACATGGTGCTGCCGACGCGCGAAGCGCGCGCCATCCTGAGCAAGACCGTGCCGCTGTCGGACGTGATCTGGCAGCAGGCCAACCTGGCTGGGTTCCTGGCCGGTTGCTTCACCAATGACATCGCGTTGATCCGCGAGTCGCTGCTCGACGTCGTGATCGAACCGCAGCGGCAGGTGCTGATTCCGGGATTCGCCGACGTGAAGCAGGCGGCGCTGGCAGCCGGCGCGCTGGGCTCATCCATCTCCGGCGCGGGTCCCACCGTGTTCGCGTGGGTCGACGAGGCTGACGCGGAAAAGGTCCGCAGCGGGATGGTCGATGCGTTTTCGCGCCACGGACTCGACGCCGACAGCTGGGTGTCGGCCTTTGATCGTGCGGGCGCACGCGTGGTCGGTGACTGACGATGCAGTTCCAGAGCACCCGCAATCCAGTGCACCGCGTCGGCCTAAGCGAAGCGATTGCGCGCGGTCTGGCGCCGGACGGCGGCCTGTATGTGCCGACCGCACTGTCGGTGATCAAACGCACCGAGTTTGCTGGCGCGCACACGATGCCGGCAGTGGCGGAAGCGCTGCTGCGACCATTCGCGGCGGGCGACGCGATAGCGACGCAGATACCGGCCATCGTTCGTGACGCCTTCAATTTTCCGGCGCCGGTCGTGGAAGTGGCGGGAGCAGCAGGACCGTTGTCGGTGCTGGAACTGTTTCACGGCCCGACCGCAGCGTTCAAGGATTTCGGCGCACGGTTTCTCGCGGCCTCGCTCGAACGCATTCCCCGCAGTGATCCACGCCGGTTGACGATCCTGGTCGCAACCTCCGGTGATACCGGCGGTGCCGTGGCCGCGGCGTTCTATCGGCGTCCCTGGGTCGACGTGGTCGTGCTGTATCCGCAGGGTCTCGTGTCGCCCCGCCAGGAAAAGCAGCTCGCTTGCTGGGGCGAGAACGTGCGCACGCTGGCCGTGGCCGGCACGTTCGATGACTGCCAGCGCATGGTCAAGGAAGCATTCGTCGATCCGGTGCTGAGTCGGGACCTGCTCTTGTCGTCGGCAAACAGCATCAACGTCGGCCGCCTGTTGCCGCAGATGGTGTACTACGCACAATCGAGCCTGGAACTGTTTCGCCGCGACGGTCGCGCGCCGAATTACATCGTGCCGTCGGGCAACCTGGGTAACGTCGCAGCCTGCCTCTGGGCGCGCAAGTCGGGCCTTCCCATCGGCGAGGTCATGCTCGCGACCAACGCCAACCTGGCCGTGGCGGACTTCCTGCGCACCGGCGAGTGGCAACCGCGTCCGAGCCTGGCGACGCTTGCATCGGCCATGGACGTCGGCAACCCGAGCAACATGGAACGTCTGCGCTGGCTGTTCCCGGAGCTGGACGACCTGCGCGGCGCGTTTTCCGCGCACGCCGTGAGCGATGACGAAATCCGGGCGTCGATCAGGCGCGACTACGCCGAGTATGGGCAGACGTGGTGTCCGCACACCGCAACCGCGGCGCACCTGTACCGGCAGCTGCCTGCAGAGCGACGCCAGGAACGCTGGGTGCTGGTCGGCACCGCGCATCCCGCCAAGTTCAATGATGTCGTCGAGCCACTCATCGGCGCGGAAGTGCCGGTGCCAGCGGCGCTCGCCGACCTGTTGTCACTACCATCGTTGCAGCAGAACGTGGCGCCCCGCCTCGATGACCTGCGCAACGTGCTCAAGGGGAATCCGGCTTGAGGACGTTATTGGGTCTGCCGCTTTGGATGTGGGTCGTCTTCGCGCTGGGGTTGTTCGGCGCTGCCGCCTATTTCATCCGTGAAAAGGTGCGCCAGGTGCGTGCCCGTCGCGCCATCGACAACGTGATCTCGTCGGTCGCGTTCGACGAGTTGCGCAACGTGCTGCTGCCGACGGGATCGGGCGACCAGATCCACATCAACTACCTGCTGCTGACGCAAAACGGTCTGCTGGCCCTCGACCTGTTCGACGCGCACGGCATGGTCTTCGCGGGCGAGAAGATGCAGCAATGGTCCATCTTCGGTCCGAAGCGGCATTTCATGATCACGAATCCGTTGCCGATGCTGTACGACCGGGTGGCTGTGCTGCGGCAGTTCGCGGGTGACGACGTGCCGGTCGAAGGACGCATCGTGTTCTCGATGCGCGGCGAGTTCCCGAAGGGCCGGCCCGAGACAGTGATTCGTCTCGACGAACTGCAGGACCAGTTCCCTGCGGTCGAACGCGCAGCGGGCGGCGCGGCGGCAGCGTTCGCCGACGTCTGGGCACGCATCAAGCAGGCGTCACAGCCCAATCCGCTCGCGAGCTGACAGGCGGCGGCCCCCCGGCCGTCGATACCCTTTCCCTGAGTTTTCCCGTTAGACTCCGTGCAAATTGAACGCAGGGGGAGTCGGGGCATGACCGCGAAGGGCAGAGACCCAGGGCAGGCACGCTGATGGGTGCGGCGGCATTGGTGCGTGACAGCGACAACCTGCGGGGCTTCGACGAGGACGCCTGGGACGACCTCCTCAATTACATCGAGGAGCGCCGGGTCATTCCGATCGTCGGGCCGGATCTCCTGCGCGTCGACACCGACCAGGGTCCGCGGCTGCTGTACGAATGGCTGGCCGAGAAGCTGGCGGTCAAGCTGTCGGTCGATCCCTCCGGGCTCCCCGCGCCGCTCACGCTCAACGACGTCGTCTGCAGCTACCTCGGGCAGCGCGGACGACGCGAGGAGGCCTATACGCGCCTGCGTTCGATCATGCGCGAAGTGACGATCGCACCGCCCATGGCGCTGCGGCAACTGGCGCAGATCACCGACTTCGATCTCTTCATCACGACCACGTTCGACCCGTTGCTCGAGCAGGCCGTCAACCTCGAGCGCTTCGGCGGCCAACCGCATGCGGAAGTCATCGCCTACGCACCGAACCGCGTGTCCGACCTGCCGGCCGAACGCAGCCAGCTGCAGCGGCCGGTCGTCTATCACATGCTCGGCAAGCTCTCGGCCTCGCCCACGTACGTCGTCTCCGACGAGGACATGCTCGAGTTCATCTGCGCGCTGCAGTCCGAGCACCTCACCCCCGAGAAGCTGTTTCACGAACTCGAGCACAGCCACCTGCTGCTGATCGGCAGCGACTTCTCGAACTGGCTGGCGCGCCTGTTCCTGCGCATGGCCAAGCGCAAGCGCCTGTCCGACCCGCGCGATTTCGGCGAGATCCTGGCGGACGACCACACGTCGAAGGACGAGCGCTTGCTCGCTTTCCTGCAGCAGGTGAGCGTGCGTACGCGCGTGTTCAGCGGCGCCGAGTCGTTCGTTGCGGAACTGCACCAGCGCTGGTTGCGCCGGCAGCAGCCGGCTGCCGCGTCGTCGAACATGGGGCTGGCGCCGCAGCGGTTCCTGCCGCCGTCGCGGGAGATGCCGGAGAACGCGATCTTCATCAGCTATGCGCGCGAAGACCTGGCGGCGGTGCAGCGGCTGAAAGCGGCGCTGGATGCGGCCGGCCTCGTCACCTGGTTCGACCTCGATCGGCTCGAGGGCGGTGACGATTACGACCGCAAGATCCACGCCAACATCGGTCGTTGCAGCTTCTTCCTGCCCGTGATCTCCGGTTCGACGCAGCGCCGCCACGAAGCGTATTTCCGTCGTGAATGGAGCTACGCAGTGGATCGCGCGCGCAACATCGCCGAGGGAGCCGTGTTCATCCTGCCCGTGTGCATCGACGAGACCCCCGAGGCGGCAGCGCTGGTGCCCGAGAAATTCAAGTCGGTGCACATTTCCCGCCTGCCCGGCGGCGAGCCGTCGCCCGACTTCATCCGTCGGTTGCAGGAACTCTCGAATTCGCGCCGCGCATGACAACAATCAAGCCTGATATCGACACCGAGACCACGATCGATCCGGAAAACCCGTGGCTTGGTTTGTCGAGCTATTCGGAAGAAACGCGGTCGTACTTCCACGGTCGCGACGACGAGGCGGCGGAACTTGCCCGGCGGGTCCAGCGCAAGCTGCTGACCGTGCTGTTCGGCCAGTCGGGCCTCGGCAAGACGTCGTTGCTGCGCGCGGGCCTGGTGCCGCGTTTGCGCGGGTCGGGATTCTGTCCGGTCTACGTCCGCATCGACTATGCGCCGGAATCGCCGCCGCCGGCCGACCAGATCAAGCAGGCAATTTTCAAGGTGACGGCCGAGGCCGGTTACTGGACGCGCGCGGGATCCGCGGTCGCAGGCGAATCATTGTGGGAGTTCCTGCATCACCGGGGCGACCTGCTACGCGATGCAAACGAACAGACGCTGCTGCCGCTGCTGATCTTCGACCAGTTCGAGGAGATCTTCACGCTGGCGCAGGCCGACGACGCAGGACGCCAGCGTGCCAAGCGCTTTCTCGACGAGCTTGCGGACCTGGTCGAGAACCGCCCGCCGGCAGACCTCGAGCGACGCCTCGAAAACGACGAGGCCAATGCCGACGATTTCGATTTCGCGCGTGCCGACTACCGCATCCTGATCTCGCTGCGCGAGGACTACCTCGCGCACCTCGAGAGCGTGAAAGGCGCGATGCCGTCGATCACGCAGAACCGCATGCGACTGGCCCGCATGAACGGGCAACAGGCGCTGAGTGCGGTCATCCAGCCCGGCGGCAAGCTCGTCTCGCAGGAGGTCGCGGAGTCGATCGTGCGGTTCGTGGCAGGTGGTTCCGAACTGCCCAATGCCGAGGTCGAACCGTCGCTGCTGAGCCTGATCTGCCGCGAGCTCAACACCGTGCGGCAGGCGCAGGGCAAGGCGGAGATTTCCGCGGACCTGCTGGCCGGCTCCCGCGACACGATCCTGACGGAGTTCTACGAGCGTGCGCTGGCGGACCAGCCGGCCGGCGTAAGACGCGTCATTGAAGACGAGCTGCTGACGGAATCCGGTTATCGCGAGAGCCTGGCCGAGGAGCGCGTGGCCAAGGCGCTGGCGGCGGCGGGTGCTGAGCCCGATGCGCTGGCAAAACTGGTCGATCGTCGCCTGCTGCGCATCGAGGAACGCCTCGACATGCGTCGCGTCGAGCTGACGCACGATGTGCTGTGCGGCGTGGTTCGATCCAGCCGTAACCTGCGCCACGAAAGGGAGGCCCGTGACGAAGCTGAAAGGCAACTCGCGGCACAGCAGGAGCGGGCAGCCGAGACCCGGCGCACGCTGCACAAGACGCGTCGCTTCGCCATGATCGCCGCGGGCCTGATGCTCGTCGCGCTGGTCAGCGCAGTCTTCGGCTGGATCAACTGGAACCGCGCCAAGGCGGCGGACCAGCAGGCGCAGCAAGCGCGCGCGGATGCAGAGAAGCTCGTCGCCTTCCTGATCGAGGACTTCTATGCCGAGCTCGAGCCGACCGGCCGGCTCGAGACGATGGGCAAGCTTGCGCACATGGCCGTCAGTTACTACGACGGCCTGCCGCAGCAGCTGCTGACGCCGCAGACGCAGGCGTATCGGGGCATGGCGCTCGTGCGTGAGGGCCACGCCTTGCTGGCCAGGGGCAGCGTCGAGGAAGCCAACAAGAAGCTCGACGCGGCCCAGGAGATCTTTTCGCGGCTGCGTGCCGGTGGCGATGCGAGCGAGACCGTCATCGTCGGCCTCGCATTGTCGAAGTTCACCCGGTTTGCGGCCTGGGGCGCGCAGGGTGCGCCCGGATCGACCCCAGCCGACCTGACCATGGTGGCCGACCTGCTGCGGCCACTCGTGAACCAGCCGGGGGCCTCGCGACAGGTCAGGCTCGTCTACGCGGATACCCTCAACTTCTTGAGCCATCAGCGGGCAGACAAGGAACAGGCCGTGGCGGACTGCGAAGTGGCCCGCGCGATCCTTATCAAGATGGGCGCGCGCGACTTGACGGACTTGAGCGCCGCTTCAGTTTACGCGGACACCAGTGATTCCCAGGCCCGCCACTCCGCGGTGCTCGGACAAATCGACGAGGCAGAAGCACTCGGTCGAGAGGTCTTCGACATCGCGGAAAAAGTGCTGGTGCAGCGGCCGGGTGATCTCCGCTCGATGCACAATCGGGCGTTGGCCCCGGGCTTCCTCAGCAGCATTGCCACGCGACGCCACGACTACGCGGGCGCCGTCGAGTACGCGATCAAGTCCGATCAGGCGAGCGAGAGTTTTGTACGTTTCAACCCGTCCAATCTCACCGCGTGGGGCATGTGGGTCAGCAGCAAGAATGGGCTGGCGGACGCTCAGTTCGATCAGGGCCGCATCGCCGCGGCACTGGCGACGGCGCGTGCGATGGTCGAACTGCGGCGGGATCCGCGCTTGCCGTCAAGCCTGTTGCCAGTGCTCGCGAGTTCATTGTCTGATGTCGCGGCGCTTGAGATGCTCACGGGACAGGCGCAGGCGGCCGAGCGCACGCTGGAGTTGAGTCGCGCCGCAACGGTCGAAGCCCTGGCGCCGATGCCGAAAGGCGACAAGAGTCATGACGTGTGGCCGGTATCGGACGAGGTGTTGTCGGCCGAAATCGCGCTCATGTCCGGAAAGGCCGAGCGTGCGTTCGTGCTGGCAGACGCGGCGGCCAGGACGCTCCGAGTCATCGAGGTGCCGGACACCGAGCGCGTCAACCGCAACGTGCGACTCGACGTGCTCAAGTGGGCACTGGTCGTCGCGGCGGATGCCGCCATCGGGACAGGCCGCTACGGCGAGGCGGAAGCGCTGCTGCGCGAATACCTGGCCGCGCCGTCAGCCGCATGGTCGCTGCGAGACCCGGCAGTCAGGACGGCTGCGGTCCGCGTGACGCTCGCGCATGCACTGTCGAGCCAGGGGCGCTCCCGCGAGGCAATGGAACTGCTGGCGCCGGAGTTGCAGCGTTACCGCGCGGTGCGAGCGCAGGGTGCCCGCGACGTGGATTTCCAGCATGATTTTGCGTACGCGTTGTACGTCAGCGCGCTGCTGGCCGAAGTGCCGCGAGAACGCGACGCGCTGCTGCGGGAGGCGGAGCGGATGCTCGGTGAGCTCAGCCAGGAAGCGCAGGACCTGTTCACCGTTCGCCGCCTCAAAGGCCGCATCGCGGCAGCGCAGGTCTGAGCCGGCCTGGGCTCGTGCAAGGCAGCGCCGCCGGGACGCGACGCCGTCGTGTTCAGGCCGCGCGGCGTTCTGTTCCCGATGCCCGAGCGTGGTCTGCCAGCACCTGTGCCACGCAAGCCGTCACTTTCCTGGCCGTGTCGAGGTGCAGGAACTCGTTCGGTCCGTGCGCGTTCGAGTTCGGTCCGAGCACGCCCGTGATCAGGAACTGCGTCCCCGGGAATTTCTCGCCGAGCATGCCCATGAACGGGATGCTGCCACCCGTGCCCATGTACATCGAGTCCTGGCCGAAGAACGCGCGTGATGCACGCTGCATCGATTCCTCGAGCCACGGCGCAAACGAGGGTGCGTTCCAGCCGGCCATTGCGGATTCGACGCTGAAGCTGACCTTGGCGCCGTACGGCGGATCCTGTTCGAGCGCGCGCTTGAGCGCTGCCGAGGCAACCTTCGGGTCCATCGTCGGCGTCAGCCGGAACGACAGCTTGAGGCTCGTGTAGGGCCGCAGGACGTTGCCGGCGCTGCGGAAGGGTGGAATGCCCTCGGCTCCGGTCACGCTCAGCGTGGGGCGCCAAGTGCTGTTGAGCGTCAATTCCAGCGGGTCGTTCGACAGCGCTCGCATGCCGTGCACGAACGGGATGCGGCCCGCGACGATCGAGCCCAGCACCTTGGCAGCGGCTTCAGCCTGCGCGCGTCGATCGGCCGGGATCGGCGTATTCAGTTCGTCCACCAGGATCGCGCCAGAGTGCATGTCCTCGACGCGCGCCAGCAGTTCGCGCAGCACGCGCATGCTCGACGGCACGATGCCGCTCGCCATGCCGGAATGGACACCTTCGGTGAGCACGTCGACCCGCAGCGTGCCGACCAGGTTGCCGCGCAACGAGGTCGTGCACCAGAGCTGGTCGTAATTGCCGCACTCGGCGTCGAGGCACACGACGAGACTCGGCGTGCCGAGTCGGGCGCCCAGCGCATCGATGTGGGCGGGCAGGTCGGGGCTGCCGCTTTCCTCGCTCGCCTCGATCAGGACGACGCAACGCGCATGGGGAATCTTCTGCTCGCGCAGCGCGCGGATCGCGGCGATCGACGAGAAGAGGGCATAGCCATCGTCGGCACCGCCACGGCCATAAAGCTTGCCGTCACGGACCACCGGGGTCCAGGGATCCAGGCCGTCCGACCAGCCCGTGAACTCCGGTTGCTTGTCCAGGTGGCCGTACATCAGCACGCAGTCGTCCACGTCGCCCGGGACGTCGACCATCAGCACCGGTGTGCGGCCCGTCAGCCTGAGTACCTCGATCGTGGAGCCGGCCGGCGCCTGGGCCTGTGCCCAGCGCAGCATCAACTGGACGGCCGCTTCCATGTGACCGTTCGCTTCCCAGTCCGGATCGAACAATGGCGACTTGTTCGGGATGCGGACGTAATCGATCAACTGCGGCAGGATCGAGTCGGACCAGGTGGCGTCGATGAAGCACTTGGCTTGAGAAATATCCATAAATAACAAGTGATTAATGAATAGTGATTAGTGATTGGTTTAAGACGCAGGCGCGTCCGGGAAGGAGAAGAACTGTAACGCATTGCGGGTGGTTGCTGCGGCCACGCTCGGAAAGTCCTCACCCCGGCAGGCGGCGATGACCTTGACCACGTGCGGGAGGTACTTGGGCTCATTGCGGCGATGGGCAGGCTTAGGCTTAAGGTCGCGCGGCAGCAGGTAGGGTGCGTCGGTCTCGACCAGCAGCCGGTCGAGCGGGATTTCGCGCACCAGGTCGCGCAGGTGCTGGCCGCGGCGTTCGTCGCAGATCCAGCCGGTGATGCCGATCGAAAGGCCCAGTTCGAGGTAGTCACGCAGCTCGCGTGCATCGCCGGTGAAGCAGTGGGCGACGCCGCCTGCAAGCCTCGGGAGATAGTCCTTGAGAATGCCGACGAAGGCGTCATGACCGTCGCGCTGATGCAGGAAGACCGGCTTGCCGCAAGCCACGGCCAGTTCCAGTTGCCAGCGGAAGGCGCGCACCTGGTCCTCGTGCGACGAAAAGTTGCGGAAGTAGTCCAGCCCGCATTCACCGACCGCGCCGATCTCCGGCGCCGCCAGCAGTTCCTGCAGTTGCGACAGGTTGTCTGCGCGAAGTTCGCTGGCATGATGGGGATGGACGCCCGCCGTGGCCCTGAACACCGCAGGATTCGTCCTCACGAGCTCGATGGCGCGCCGGGTGCTGTCGAGCGAACTGCCCGTGATCACCATGTGGCGTACGCCGGAAGCCACCGCGGCGGCCACGACGTCCGCACGGTCGTGGTCGAAGCTGTCGTGGGCGAGATTGAGGCCGATGTCGACGAGGGTAGGGGCCGGGGTCATGCAAGGTTGGCTGTGTTAGATTGCGGCGCTTCCCCAGACTAGCGAGTACGCATGGCACTGGACAAGGCAGCGCTTGAAAGCCTGCGCCTCGAGCGCGATCCCGATGCAGGCAAGTACCGTCAGCGCAGTGGCTCGCGCCGCAAGCTCTGGTACGTGCTCGCCGCAGTCGCGGTGGTGGCAGTCGTGCTGGCCTGGCGCTCGTTTACCGGTGCCGTGCCGGTGCAGACGGTCACCGTCGAGTCCCCCACGTCCGCGAGCGGGGCCGTCCTCAACGCATCGGGCTACGTCGTTGCTCGACGGTTGGCGACCGTCAGCTCCAAGGTCACCGGCCAGGTCAGCGAGGTGCTGTTCGAAGAAGGCGCCGAAGTCGAGGCGGGCCAGGTGCTCGCCCGGCTCGATCGTTCCACGGTCGACGCCGAACTCAACGTCACCACCAGCAGCGCTGAGGCCGCCCGTCGCAACCTGCGCGAGATCGAAGTGCGGCTGGCCGATGCGCGCAAGACGCTCGAGCGCAATCGCTCGCTGGTCGAACGCAAGCTGGTTTCACAGAGTGTGCTCGAAAGCGCCGAAGCCGACGTGGCTGCGCTCAGTGCCCGGCTGGCGGCCGCGCGCTCCGAGGTCGACGTCGCCATTGCGCGGGTGGGGCTCAGCAAGCAGGAACTCGCGGACCTGGAAATCCGCGCGCCGTTCAAGGGCGTCGTGATCTCGAAAGATGCACAGCCGGGCGAAATAGTCTCGCCGATGTCGGCCGGCGGCGGCTTTACTCGTTCGGGGGTGGCAACAATCGTCGACATGGACTCGCGCGAAGTCGAAGTCGATGTCAACGAGTCGTACATCAATCGGGTCAGTGCCGGCCAGAAGGTCGAGTGCGTGCTCGACGCCTATCCGGACCTGAAAATTCCCGCCCACGTCATCAGCATCGTACCGACGGCCGACCGCCAGAAAGCGACCGTGCGGGTGCGCATCGGTCTCGACCAGCTCGATCCGCGGATCCTGCCGGACATGGGCATCAAGGTCAGTTTCTTCGAGGACGGTGCGCAACCGGCGACGAAGGCCGCGCTGCTCGTGCCCGAGAATGCGATTGTCAGCGACGGCGAGGCGAGCTACGCCTGGGTGGTGCGGGACGGCAAGGTCGAGAAGCGCGCGGTGAAGACGGGCCCGACGAAGGACGGCCAGGTGCAAGTCACCGACGGGCTTGCCGGTGGCGAGTCGATCGTCATCGACGCGCCCAGGCGCCTGCGCGACGGCGGGGCGGTGGAGCTGAAGGCCGCGTCATGACTGCGGCGCCCGCTGCAGCGGCGACCGGGACGTCGATCGTCCGCATCCGCGACCTGGTCAAGGACTACCGGCGCGGCTCGGAGACCGTGCGGGTCCTCGACGGTCTCTCACTCGACATCCGGCAGGGCGATTTCGTCGCGCTGATGGGGCCGTCGGGTTCCGGCAAGTCGACGCTGCTCAACCTGATCGGCGGTCTCGACCAGCCGACCTCTGGCACGCTCGAAGTCGAAGGCCTGCGAATCGATGAGCTGTCGGAAGGATCGCTCGGCCGCTGGCGCGCCGATCACGTCGGGTTCATTTTCCAGATGTACAACCTGTTGCCGGTGCTAAGCGCCGAGCGCAACGTCGAATTGCCGCTGCTGCTCACCAACCTCGATCGTGAGCAGCGCATGAAGCGCGTGGCCGCGGCGCTGAAGCTCGTCGGCCTCGAGCACCGCGCCAGGCACCGTCCGCGCGAGCTGTCGGGCGGCCAGGAACAGCGCGTCGGCATCGCGCGCGCCATCGTCACCGATCCGACGCTGCTGCTCTGCGACGAGCCCACCGGCGACCTCGACCGCAAGTCGGGCGACGAGATCCTGACTTTGCTGGAGGCGCTCAACGACGAATACGGCAAGACCATCATCATGGTCACGCACGATCCCCACGCCGCCGAGCGCGCCCACCGGGTCATCCACCTCGACAAGGGCACGCTGAGCGAAGGCCCCGGATGATCGGCAAGTACCTGCCGTTGCTGGCATCGAGCCTGCGCCGCAAGCGACTGCGCACATTCTTCACGGTCGCCTCGATCCTGGTCGCGTTCCTGCTGTACGGGCTCGCGGCATCGATGCAGTTCGCGCTGAAGTCGGGCGTCGACGTCGCGGGCGCCGATCGCCTGCTGACGATGCACAAGGTGTCGTTCACCCAGTTGTTGCCGGCGAGCTACGAGAGCCGCATCAAGGCCGTGGACGGGGTGGTGGCCGTCTCGCCGCAGACGTGGTTCGGCGCGTGGTTCCAGGACGAGCGCAACCAGTTCCCGACGTTTCCGAGCGACCCGGAGTCGTACCTCCGCATCTACCCGGAGATCAGGGTCTCGGAAGCGCAGAAGCAGGACTGGTTTGCCGATCGCACCGGGGCGCTGGTCGGACGTGCCATTGCCGATCTCTACGGCTGGAAGGTCGGCGACCAGGTGCCGTTGAAGTCGGCCATCTGGCGCCGGCTGGATGGCTCCGATACGTGGGACATCACGGTCCGGGCGATATACGACCTGCCCAACGGCGGCGACACTCGGCAGATCGTGCTGCACCAGGACTATTTCGAGGAAGCCAAGCAGCAGGCCAAGGGCCTGATCGGCTGGTACGTCATCAAGATCAGCGACGTGAACCGCGCGCAGGCAATCGGCAAGCAGATCGACCTGATGTTCGCCAACTCGCCGGCGGAGACCAAGACTTCGTCGGAGCGCGCGATGGCCCAGTCGTTCGTCAACCAGATCGGAAACATCGGCGCGATCCTGTCCGCGATCGTCGCGGCAGTGTTCTTCACGATGCTGCTGGTGACGGCCAACACCATGGCGCAATCGGTGCGTGAACGCACCAACGAGCTCGGTGTGCTGAAGACGCTCGGCTTCAGCAATGGCGGCGTGCTCGGCATGGTGCTCGCAGAGTCGGTGCTGGTGACGACGCTGGGCGGCCTGCTCGGCATGTTCTTCGCCTGGTGGATCGGCGTGCTGTTCGAGCCGACCCTCGCCCAGTACCTGCCGGGATTTCGCGTGCCGCCCGAGGCATTCCTGAAGTCGGTGCTGTACATGCTGGCGCTGGGCGTGGTCGCGGGCGCGGTGCCCGCCTGGCAGGCCATGCGCCTGCGCATCGTCGAAGCGTTGCGCAGGGATTGAAGCCGCCATGAGCCTGCGCTCCGCATTCAACCAGATTGTCACCGTGACCGCGATGAACCTGCGCAACCTGCCGTCGCGGATCGGCACTTCGCTGGTCGCCGTGATCGGCATCGGCGGCGTGGTGGCCGTGCTGGTCTCGCTATTGTCGATGGGGGAGGGCTTTCGCGCGACGCTCGACCTCTCGGGCCGCGAAGACGTGGCGATGATCCTGCGCGGCGGCTCGCCGGACGAGTTGTCGAGTTCCATCTCGCGCGAGGAATACAACGCGATCGTCATTGCGCCGGGCATTGCGCGCGACGAGCGGGGCCCGATCGTCTCCGGCGAACTGTATTCGATCGTGGACCTGCCGATGCGCAGCACCGGCACGGGCGCCAACGTGCCGTTGCGTGGCGTCGGTGAGCGTGGCCCGGAACTGCGCGACGGGTTCCGCATCGTTGCCGGCCGCATGTTCCAGCGCGGGCAGAACGAGGTGATCGTCGGTCGGGGCGCCTTCTCGCAGTTTGAGAACGTCGACCTTGGACGCGAGGTGAAGTGGGGCTCGCAGACCTGGCGCGTCGTCGGTGTCTTCGAAGCGGGCGGCAGTGTCTCCGAATCAGAGGTATGGACCGACGCTGTCGTGCTGCGCGGGATCTATCGGCGCGGCAACACTGTGCAGATCGTGCGTGCGCAGCTCACCTCTGCGGCGGCACTGCCGACAGTGCGCGCGGCCCTGGAGAAGGACCCGCGGCTCAGTGTCTCGGTGCGCAGCGAAAAAGCGTTCTATTCGGACCAGTCGCGAATCCTGCTCGCCCTGATCAAGTACGTCGGGACGACGATTGCCGTGCTGATGGGCGTGGGCGCCGTGTTCGCTGCGCTCAATACAATGTACTCGGCCGTCTCGTCGCGGACACGCGAGATCGCGACGCTGCGCGCACTCGGCTTCGGGGCGACGCCGGTCGTGACCTCGGTGCTGCTGGAATCGGCGGTGCTCGGGTTGCTGGGTGGCGTCGTCGGCGGACTGCTCGTGTACTTTGGTCTCAACGGCTACCAGGCGACGACCCTGAACTTCGGCAGCTTCAGTCAGCTCACGTTCGCGTTTACGGTCACCCCGCGACTGCTGGTCACCGGCCTCGGGTACGCGCTGATCCTCGGTATCGTCGGCGGACTGCTGCCGGGGATCCGGGCCGCTAGAATGCCGGTGACCACCGGACTGAGGGAACTGTAGCCGATGCGTGGCCTGGGTCGCAGCGCAGCCGGGAATCCGTCGGACGCGCAACCGCTGCAAATGACGCTCTGGACTGACCGTGAGGTCGGCGTCGCGTGGAACGTGCGCATCAGCCGGCGGGCACGCCGCATGTCGATGCGTGTGTTTCCGGGCGGCCAGGTCGAAGTCGTCGTGCCGCAGGGCGTCGGCGTGCCCGCCGTCGAGCGTTTCGTGGCCCGCCACCGCAAGTGGGCCGAGCGTCGGTCGAAGGAACTGCTGCAACTGGCGCCAAAGGCGGCGGACCGGCAGCCCGACACGGTGGCGATCCGCTTGCTCGATCGGCAGGTGTCGGTCGCATACGTGCCCGGGCGGCGCGTGCGGGCGGAACAGGTGGGCGATTCGGTGTTGCGAGTCCATGCACCGGCCGTCACCGACCACTATGCACACCAGGCCCTCGTGCCGTGGCTCACGCGGCTAGCCAGTCATGAACTCTCGCATCGCCTGCGGGCACTCGCCGCCGAACTCGGCATCGACTACACGCGCATGACTGTGCGCCGTCAACGCACCCGGTGGGGCAGTTGCTCGACTCGGGGTACCATCAGCCTCAATGTCTGCCTGCTGTTCCAGCGCCCCGAGGTCGTGCGCTACCTGATGATCCACGAACTCTGCCATCGCCGGCACATGAACCACTCGAAGCGGTTCTGGTCCCTCGTCGATTCTTTCGAACCGGGCTGGAAGCCGCTCGATGTCGAGCTGCTGCAGGGCTGGCGGCACGTGCCAGCCTGGGTGTTTCCATGAGCGAATCTCGCGACGACGGCGGCGGAGCCCGCAAGCCTTCCCTCGGTGCCTCCGTCGAACTGGCCGGCGAGCGAATTCACTGGGATCTCGGCGAATCGCTGAGTTACGGCGACTACCTGCATCTCGACAAGGTGCTGGGCGCACAGCAACCGCTGTCGGGCCAGCACGACGAGATGCTCTTCATCGTCATGCACCAGACGTCCGAGCTGTGGATGAAGCTGTGCGTGCACGAGTTGCAGGCGGCGATCACGCAGATCCGCGGCGACGACCTCGGTCCGGCGTTCAAGATGTTGGCGCGGGTTTCACGCGTACAGCAGCAGCTCGCGCAATCCTGGGACGTGCTGAGCACCATGACGCCGGCGGACTACTCGGCGTTTCGCGAATCATTAGGAAAATCGTCTGGCTTCCAGAGCTTCCAGTACCGGATGCTCGAGTACCTGATCGGCAACAAGAACGCGGCGATGATCGAGGTCCACAAGCGGACGCCGCTGGTCTATGCGCCGCTGCACGAGGCGCTGCACAGTCCGAGCTTGTACGACGAGGTGTTGCGCCTGCTGGGGCGCCGTGGGTTTTCGGTCCCCGCCGAGCTGCTACAGCGCGACTGGAGCTTGCCGTACGCAGAGCATCCGGACGTCACGGCGGCGTGGCTCATGGTCTATCGCAATACCGAGGAACACTGGGACCTGTACGAGCTGGCCGAGAAACTTGTCGACCTCGACCAGCGCTTCCAGCTGTGGCGTTTTGCCCATGTGAAGACTGTCGAGCGGATCATCGGCTACAAGCGCGGTACGGGCGGCTCGAGCGGGGTGGCTTACCTCGCGAAGGCCCTCGAGCTCCGGTTCTTTCCGGAACTCTGGAGCGTCCGAACCTCGATCTGACGCGTGTAGAATCCCCGGGTTGCGGGCCATGCCGGCCCCCCGAGCGCGTCCATGCAGGAAAGACTCCAGAACATCAACGTCGTCTCGAGCGAGCTACTGCCGACGCCGGAGGCTATCAAGCACGACTTGCCGCTGCCGCAGGCGGCCGAGGAATTCGTGTATCGCAGCCGCCAGGCTGTGCGCAGAATCCTTGATCGTGACGACCCGCGCCTCTTCGTCGTCGTCGGTCCGTGTTCGATCCACGACCCAGTCGCCGCGCGCGAGTATGCGCAGCGCCTGAGCGGGCTGGCAGCAAAGGTCGAGAAGACGATGCTGCTGGTCATGCGCGTCTATTTCGAGAAACCGCGGACGACAGTGGGCTGGAAAGGCCTCATCAACGATCCCGACATGGACGACTCGTTCCACATCGAGAAAGGCATCCGCGTCGCGCGCGAACTGCTGCTGTACCTGGCCGATCTCGGCGTACCGGCGGCCACCGAGGCGCTCGACCCGATCATGCCGCAGTACCTGTCCGAGCTCATCACGTGGACGGCGATCGGCGCCCGCACGACGGAGTCGCAGACCCACCGCGAGATGGCGAGCGGGCTTTCCACGCCGGTGGGCTTCAAGAACGGCACGGACGGCTCGCTGACGGTCGCAATCAACGCGTTGCAATCGGTGCGCCATCCGCACCACTTCCTGGGCATTACGCAGCAGGGCCAGTCCGCCGTCTTCCGTACGCGCGGCAACAAGTACGGCCACATCGTGCTGCGTGGCGGCGGCTCGCGGACCAACTACGATTCGGTGAGCCTTGCGCTGGCCGAGCGCGAGCTCGATAAGGCCGGGCTGCCGGCCAACATCGTGGTCGACTGCAGCCATGGCAATTCCAACAAGGATCCGGGCCTGCAGCCGCTGGTGGCCGAGAACCTGGCCAACCAGATCCTCGAAGGCAACCGCTCGCTGGTGGGGTTCATGCTCGAGAGCAACCTGAACTGGGGCAGCCAGCCGCTCAGCAGCGATCGCAGCGAGTTGCAATACGGCGTCTCGGTGACGGACGCCTGCGTGGACTGGGCGACGACCGAAGGCATGTTGGTCTCGCTGGACCAACGGCTGCGTTCAGCACCGCGCTTCGCAAGCGCTTACCAGACCAGGTCGTCGGGAACGACGAAGTCCTTGTAGGCGTCGTCGACCGGCGTCGATTCCACCTTGTCCGACGTGTTCACGACGGCACGCGGTTCGCGTTCCTTGATGCGCTCGCCGGTCTCGGCCGGCACCAGTTCATAGTGACCGTCGCAGCGGACGATGGCGATGTCGCCGCGGACGATGCGTTCACGCAGTGAGGCATCCACCGGGATGCGGCCGACCTTGCCGTTGATGACAAAGTTGAAGTAGTCGTCGCTCTCGGGCTTCGCAATCTTGTTCTGCTCCACGAGCTGGCGGATCTCTGCCCAGCGCGCCTTGGCCGCGGCTTTCTCTTCGCGCTTGCGGTTGAGTTCGGCGTCTTTCGCTGCCTTGGCCGCCGCCTGCTTCTGCAACTCGGCCTGGCGCTGCTCCTCGCGGAAATTGCGGTCCTTCTTGCCGACCTGCTTGCGATCGGTGAAGGTCTGGCGCTTGTGGCTCTGCTCGGCCTGCTTGACCTGCTTCTCGCTGACCAGCCCGGCCTGCAGCAACTGCTCACGCAACGACAAGCCGGACATGCTGGAACCTCGAAAACCGGGGGTGGGCCAAGGCCGCGTATGTTACGCAGTGGGCGGCAGGATGCGAAGCGCGAAACGGTCACGAAACTCGGGTCAAACAGCAGGAGCAGGCTGACAGCCCGTCCTGCTAAGATCCGGCGCTGCCTTTCTTACCATCCGGCCACCAGTCCGGGGAGGATCCGACCATGACCATCAAAGTGGGCGACAAGCTGCCCGCCGGCACGTTCAAGACGATGACCAAGGACGGCCCGCAGAACCTGACCACGGACCAGCTGTTCGCCGGCAAGACAGTGGTGCTGTTTTCCGTGCCGGGCGCATTCACGCCCACCTGCGATGCCAAGCACCTGCCGGGCTTCGTGGAAAAAGCCGGCGCGATCAAGGCCAAGGGCGTCGACACGATCGCCTGCATGGCGGTCAACGACGTGTTCGTGATGAACGCATGGGGCAAGCACTCGAACGTCGGCGACGGCGTGCTGATGCTGGCCGACGGCAATGCGGAATACGCCAAGGCGCTGGGCCTCGAATTGAATGCCAGTGGCTTCGGCATGGGTGTGCGCGGCCAGCGCTTCGCAGTCATCGCGAAAGACGGCATGGTCACGGGGCTCTTCGTCGAGGGCCCGGGCGAGTTCAAGGTCTCGAGCGCGGACTACGTGCTGGGCCAGCTGTAATTCCTTTCCGACACACCATCGACCTGCGCAACGGCGTGCCTCGAGGCACGCCGTTCGTGCATTGGAGTCCCGGCCAATGACTTACACCCTTCCGGTCGTGACCATGCTGTATGCCGCACTTTGCGGTGTCCTGTTGATCGCGCTGGCATTCAACGTCGTGCGCTTGCGGCTCGGCCGCAAGGTCCCGCTCGGCGTCGGTGACGACCACGCGCTGGAGCAGCCGGTGAGAGTGCACGGCAATTTCACCGAGTACACGCCGACGTTCCTGATCCTGCTGTTGCTCGCCGAACTGAGTGGTGCCGCTTTCGTGTTCCTGCACCTGATGGGCGCCGCGTTCCTGGCCGGTCGAATGCTGCATGCCTACGGACTCAGCACCGTCCGCGCCCGTTCGTTCGGGCGGTTCTATGGCTCGGCGATCTCGTGGACGTCGATCCTGGTGCTCAGCGTATACCTGCTGGTGCGTTCGTTTGTTTGAAGCGCGCGGCGACTGAATGTTCACTTGTGTGCAGGAATCGCAGTCCGAAACACTCTGGCAGAAGTGCATTCCGTGAGTTGATCTTTCAGCGAGACTGTCGACCGGTCCCAGCGCGCAAGTTCCTGGATTGCGGCGGTCAGGTCCTCTGAAATTCGCGTCAGCGCGTACCAGCGCCCGGTCGTGACTGCAGCCTCGTTGCGGGCGAGTCCGAGCAATTCGACGCGGCGCGCCCGGATGGCCTCGACCGCCTTAGCCAGGTCGGTGTCGTCGATCAGGATCGGCGCCGTCGCGTCCCGGGCATAGCCTTTGAGCTGGCTGAACTCGGACTGCAGCTGCGCCGGGATCAGTTCATTGACTACGACCGGGTAAGTGCCCCGGATCCGCTCGTCCTGCGAGAACAGCACGTCGGGACCTTCATAGACGCTGGACAGCACCAGGTCCGGTTGCAGCTTGCGCATGAGCCGGACGTTGCCCGAGTTCTGGAGCGCCTGGTACTGGTTGTCCACCAGCCAGGGCCGGGCCGAAGACGTGCTGCGCGCAAACGCGTGCAGCAGCGCGGCAGGGTCAGCGACCTCAGCCTGGGGGTCGTTGAGGAAGTTCAGCACGGTCTGCAGGTTCTCGATTTTGCGGGGCATGTGCCGCATCCGGATGCGTTCCACAGTGCACAGGTTCTGCCGCAGTTCGGCGGTGATGTCGCGCAGGTGTTCGCTTGCGACCTTAAGTTCCTCGCGGTCCTGGCGCCAGCCGTCGACGCCCAGCGCGATCAACACGCCCAGGACGATGGTCAAGAACTCTGCAGCCAACTTCTGCATTGGCACTCCGGTGGATTGATCGCCCGAAGGCAGTGGCGGCAGTGTGCCATGCGGAGGGTACAGGCCTGTAAGGACCTGCCGTCTGTTTCCGACCTGACAGACCCTGCGGGATCGGCAGTCGCAAAAAAAACCGGCAACTTCGAGGTTGCCGGATTTGTATCGTAGAGCCCTCACCCCAACCCTCTCCCGCTGAAGCGGGAGAGGGCGCAGGAGGTCAGCCCAGCGCTTTCTCGAGCTCCGGCACGATCGTGAACAAATCGCCGACCAGGCCGACATCCGCGCTCTCGAAGATCGGCGCTTCGCCGTCCTTGTTGATCGCGACGATCGTGCGCGCGTCCTTGATCCCGGTCATGTGCTGGATCGCGCCCGAAATGCCGATCGCGAAGTACACCTGCGGAGCGATGATCTTGCCGGTCTGGCCGACCTGCAGGTCGTTCGGGACATAACCCGCATCGACCGCGGCGCGCGATGCGCCGACCGCAGCGCCGAGTTTGTCGGCGAGCGAATAGATCAGCTTGAAGTTCTCGGCGCTGCCGAGCGCACGCCCACCCGAAACCACCTTGGCGGCCGACTGCAGGTCCGGACGGCCCGTCGCTGCGCCCGAACGCGACACGAAGCGGGTGTGCGAGGGCAGGGCGACGCCCGGATCGACCTTTTCGACGGTCGCGCTGCCACCCGAGCCAGCCGCTTCGAACGAAGCGACGCGCACGGTGGCAACGACGGTTGCGCCGGCAGGTGCTTCGACGGTGAGGATTGCATTACCCGCGTAAATCGGGCGCTTGAAGGTGTGCGAGCTTTCGACCGCCATGATGTCCGACACCTGGCTCACGCCGAGCAGCGCCGCGACCCGTGGCATGACGTCCTTGCCGAACGTCGTGGACGGGCCGAACACGTGCGTGTAACCAGCCGCGATCTTCACGATCTGCGGCGCCAGGGTGGCCGCCAGCGGCTCCTTGTTGGCGGGGCTCTCGACGACGATGACCTTGCTGATGCCCGCGAGCGCGGCAGCCTCAGCCGCAACGGCCGACCCATCCGCTGCAAGTACAGCGACGTCGATGGTGGCTCCAGCGATCTTCGAGGCGCAGGTGACGCACTTTGCCGTGCTGGCGTTCAGCTTCCCGCCGTCGTGTTCGGCGATGATCAATATCTTGCTCATCAGATCAGCCCCTTCTGCTTCAGCACGCCGACGAGTTCGGCGACGTCCTTGACCATGATGCCTTTCTGGCGGCTCGGCGGCGGATCGACCTTGACGGTCTTGAACGCCGCACCTTCCGTCACGCCGTAGTCGGCGACGCTCTTGGTGTCGAGCGGCTTCTTCTTCGCCTTCATGATGTCCGGCAACTTCACGTAGCGCGGCTCGTTGAGGCGGAGGTCGACCGACAGCACGGCCGGCAGGTCGACCTCGAGGGTCTCGAGGCCGCTGTCGACTTCACGCGTGACCGTGGCCTTGCCATCGGCGATGTCGACCTTGGAGCAGGACATGGCCTGCGGGCGGTCGAGCAGGGCCGCGAGCATCTGGGCGGTCTGGCCGTTGTCATCGTCGATGGCTTGCTTGCCCAGCAGCGTCAGGAACGGCTGCTCGGCCTCGGCGATCTTCTGGAAGATCTTCGCGATCGTAAGCGGTGCCATGGCCGCGTCGGTCTGCACCAGGATCGCGCGGTCGGCGCCCATTGCCAGCGCGGTGCGCAACTGCTGCTGGGTGTCCGTCGGTCCGATGCTGACGGCCAGCACTTCGTCGGCCAGGCCCTGTTCCTTGATGCGCAGCGCCTGTTCGAGCGCGATCTCATCGAAGGGGTTGATGCTCATCTTGACGCCTTCGGTGATGACGCCCGTGTTGTCCGGTTTGACACGGATGCGGACGTTGTAGTCCACGACGCGTTTGACACCGACCATGATTCTGCGCACGCGCTCACTCCTGTTCAGCTGGAACGTTGCAACGCAGCATCATACCAGTCCGACCGGCTGCGGAGACCGGCCGACCGGGGTCGGCAGCCCTGGTGATTAACCCCTACCAGCCCCGCTTGTCGTCGAGCTGGCGGGTCAGGTTGACCAGCCGCCGGTAGCTCTCGTGCCGCCGGGGGTCGATCTCACCGGACTGGACGGCCGCCAGTACCGCGCACTGCGGTTCTCGCAGGTGCAGGCAGTCCTGGAAACGGCAGCCGGGCGCCCGCTGGATGATTTCCAGGTAACCCCGCTGAACGTCCGGCAGAGGCACGACTGGGGGGGCATAGTCCCGGACGCCAGGGGAGTCAGTCAGCTCACCCCAGGGCAGTTGCACGATCGCGGAGGACACGGTGGTGTGCTTGCCCTGGCCCGACCCGACCGAGAGCTCGGAGGTGGCCCGATAGGCGCCCTCGCAGAGCGTGTTGGTCAGCGAGGTCTTGCCGACCCCCGACTGGCCGGCCAGGAGCGTGCGGCGGCCCTGCAGGCGCTCCTTGAGGGCGTCGAGGCCAATGCCGTGCTTGGCGGAGACTGTCACGACCGGTATCCCGATCCGCCGGTAGGTATCAATGAAGTTGAAATCCTCGGCTTGGTAGTCGCCGGCGCTGATCAGGTCCTGCTTGTTGAGGATCAGCAGCGGTTCGATGCCCGCGAATCCGGCGCCGGCCAGGTAGCGGTCGATGATGAACGGGTCGCAGGTCGGGCGAGGGGCGACGACGATCCCAAGCTGGTCCAGGTTGGACGCAATGTCCTCGACGCCGCCCCGGCTGTCCGTCCGTTGCAGGACGTTGCGGCGGGGCAGTCGCTCCGCGACCACCCAGTATTCAGAGTCCGCGGCGCCGGTTTCGCGCTGCAGCCGGACGACGTCGCCAGCGACGACCTCTGTTCGCCGTCCCCGGATCTTGCAGGACAGGCGTTCGGCCGTGTCCGACGTGAGAACGACCACGCGACGTCCGTACGATTCGACCACGCAACCGGTTCGGTCCGTGGTGACCGCGGTCAACTTGGAACTGCTTCCGGGGCGGCCCGACGGGCGTTCGCTGCGGTGACGCGTGCTCACGAGGACGAGAAGCCCGGCTCGGTGGCGTGGGTGAGCTGCGCGCTCGCGGCATTGAAGAGCCGTGCAATGCGGACGACCGGTGGCGGGTGTGAGTCGTAGAAAGCCGAGTAGACCGGGTCGGGCGTCAGGCTGCTGGCGTTTTCGCGATACAGCCGGACCAGTGCTCGACCCAATTCCGGACCGTCACTGAAGCGGGCCGCGAAAGCGTCCGCCTGGAACTCGTGGCGCCTGGACCATGCCGCACCCAACGGCGTCAGGATCCAGGTGAATGCCGGGAGGACGAGAATGAACAACAGCAAGGCGGCCGATAGGCTGGGCTGAGCGACGCCCAGCGCGGCATAGAACCAGTCTTGCGCCGACAACCAGCCGAGCAATGCGAAACCTGCGAGCGACGTGGCGGCGCTGACAAGCAATCGCTGGGGAATGTGCTTGAGCTTGAAATGCGCGAGTTCGTGGGCCAGCACCGCCTCGACCTGCGCGGGCGAAAGCGACTGCAGCAGCGTGTCGTAAAACACGATGCGCTTTTCGCGGCCAAGCCCAGTGAAATAGGCATTGCCGTGTGCGGAACGCGTCGAACCGTCCATCACGTACACATTGCTCGCATGGAAGCCACACCGCGCGAGCAGGGCATCGATGCGCTCCCGCAGTGCTGAGTCCGAAAGCGGGGTGAACTTGTTGAAAAAGCCGGCGATCCAGCGTGGCCAGGCCCAGAGCAGGAGCAGCGAGAACACCATCCACACAGCCCAGGCGATCAGCCACCAGCGCGCGCCGCTGGCTTGCATCGTCCAGAGCACGAGGGCGACGATGCCACCCCCCAGGAGTCCGCCCAGCACCGCGGACTTCAGCAAGTCGACCACGAAGACGCGCGGAGTGGTCCGGTTGAACCCGAAGCGTGCTTCCAGCACGAAGGTTCGCCACACGGAGAACGGCAACGAGGCCAGGCTCATGGCCAGCAGCAGCAGCAGCACATGCAGGGTTCCGGATCCGACCGGGTTCGAGCCTGCGATTTCCGCCGCGAGCCGGCCGACGGTCTCGATCCCGCCACCTACCGTCAGGACCAATAAAATGGCCGCGTCGAACGCCAATTCGAACCTTCCGAGACGCTGGCGCGCGACCGTGTAATCGGCGGCCTTCGCGTGCTCGGCTGCGCTGACAGCATCGGCGAAGGCGGGTGGCACCTCGTTGCGGCGGGCTGCCACGTATCGTGTCTGCCGGAACGACAGCCAGAACTGCACAACGAGGTGCATCGCGAGGGCCGCCAGGAAGGCAAAAGTCATCCAATGGGGCATCGCGGTGACGTATTTAACAGTGGTGTGTTGTCGACGAAGGGTGCGGAGCTTAGCCTTTGCTAGAATCCGTCACAATCGACCGTGCCCGGGACTGCCCCGCGTCTCGAGCCCCGCTTCGCAAACTTGCCCGGTTCAGCACTTGGCCACGAATTGAAATCAGACAACCTCATCTGGATCGACCTCGAGATGACGGGCCTGGACACCCAGGCCGATCACATCATCGAGATCGCAACGATCGTCACGGACTCGACGCTGCGAGTCGTGGCGGAAGGCCCGGTCATCGCAATCCACCAGGCGGACGGAGTCCTGGCCGCAATGGACGACTGGAACCGCACGACTCACGGCGGCACCGGCTTGTTGCAACGAGTCCGCGATAGTCGGTTTGCCGCGAAGGACGCTGAGGCTCAGACCCTGGCATTTCTCGCGCAGCACTCGATCGCGGGTTCATCGCCGATATGCGGCAACAGCATATGCCAGGATCGCCGTTTCCTCGCCCGCGAGATGCCGGCGCTCGAGAAATTCTTTCACTATCGAAATCTTGACGTCAGCACGGTGAAGGAACTGGCTCGTCGTTGGGCGCCCGCCGTGCTCGCGGGTGTCGAAAAATCGTCGACGCATCTGGCGCTTGATGACATTCGCGAGTCGATCAGCGAACTGGAACATTATCGCCGACACTTCTTTAAGGTGGTGTGAGGCGACTAGCTTCATCTAGACAAATCGGTAATTGGCGGAAAATTGAATAACGATCTTCAAAAGCGCCTTCTTGATGCCTTGATGCAGTGTATGCGGCCGATTGCACGAATGTTGTCGGGCGCAGGAATCAGCTACGCGCAGTTCGAGGAAGTGGCCAGAAGGGCGTTTGTCGCCCAAGCCCTCGGCGAACCGGACACACGGGGCCGCACCACCAACGTATCTAGAGTCGCAGTTCGCACAGGGCTATCGCGCAAGGAGGTCTCGCGCGTAAAGCAACTGCTTGAGGCACCGGGTCGCAGTGACGATGCAATGATCCAGATAGGACGACCTGCGCGTGCCCTGCAGCTTTGGCATTCGGAACCAGAATTTCTTGACGAAAGTGGTACGCCAATTGACCTGCCGTTCGACGACGGCGGACCGACATTTTCAGGCTTGGTAAGGCTAGTAGGGGGCGACGTTCCCGCCGGTGCTGTTAGAGCAGAGTTGATCGCCGCTGGCGGCATGGTGGAACTTCCAAATGGCAAGTTCCGCGTTCAGAAGCGATTCTTTGTGCCGTCGGCTCTGGACGAAGACTTGATCGTGGGCTTCTCTTTTATAGTTGCACCACTACTGGAGACGTTATGCCATAACCTCGACGATCCATCTGCAGCAGTCATCCAACGCGTTGCTTACTCGGATCGTCTTCCGCAGGACGCATTGGGCGAGTTTCGCGATGTGAGCCATATGCAGGCTGAAGGCCTCATGAATGCGATCGATAAATGGATATCGGAACGAGAAGAGCTGGGTGACGCAACCGAGGATCTAACTCGACGTGTTGGTGTTGGCGTCTTCTATTTTGAAGGTGGCAAGAACTTGAAGTCATAAAAAAAGGCCGCACCTGATGGTGCGGCCTTCTAGGTCGACGGTCTAAGTCGATTAGCGGATAGCGTCAGCGAGTATCACGCCATTAGCGAGTGGCTGCGTACCAACCACGGTGAGCAACGCGCCTACTGATACCGCAACGTTTCCTTTTGACAACAGACCCGAGTAATCGACGATCTGCTTACCAAGTGTCAGCTTGCCCGAGGCGCTATCGACGCTCGTAATCTTGCCTTTCAGCAAGACCTTCGTTGCGCCAGGAACGTAAGACGAGTTCAACATCAACATTGTCTTGGCCGCCATCGTCCCATCTTTCTGGACGGCACCAATCACGGCGACCATTGGCACTTCACCGCCGCCAATCCTGCTAGCTGCAGTTGAGACTTTGTCCGGGCTGACTGTGAAGGTTCGTCCGAGCGCAGAAAGCGTACCTGCTGATCGGTCCACAGACTCGATGGGACCAACGAGCATCACGTTCTTGAGTGCGTTGAGGTCACCGCCAATTATCGCCGCAGGACGCTTCGCCTTCTGCAGGTCGCCGCCGATGATGGCGTCACCGCCGATGATGGCGTCACCGCCAATAATCGCCGCAGGCCGCTTCGCCTTCTGCAGGTCGCCGCCGATGATGGCGTCACCGCCGATGATGGCGTCGCCGCCAATTATCGCCGCAGGCCGCTTCGCCTTCTGCAGGTCGCCGCCGATGATGGCGTCGCCGCCGATGATGGCGTCACCGCCAATAATCGCCGCAGGACGCTTCGCCTTCTGCTGGTCACCGCCGATGATGGCGTCGCCGCCGATGATGGCGTCACCGCCAATAATCGCCGCAGGACGCTTCGCCTTCTGCAGGTCACCGCCGATGATGGCGTCGCCGCCAATGATCGCCGCAGCCGCTTCGCCTGCATGTCGCCGCCGACTGATGACGTCACCGCCGATGATGGCGTCGCCGCCGATGATGGCGTCGCCGCCAATTATCGCCGCAGGACGCTTCGCCTTCTGCAGGTCGCCGCCGATGATGGCGTCGCCGCCGATGATGGCGTCACCGCCAATAATCGCCGCAGGACGCTTCGCCTTCTGCTGGTCACCGCCGATGATGGCGTCGCCGCCAATGATACGCCGCAGGACGCTTCGCCTTCTGCAGGTCGCCGCCGATGATGGCGTCGCCACCAATAATCGCCGCAGGCCGCTTCGCCTTCTGCAGGTCGCCGCCGATGATGGCGTCACCGCCGATGATGGCGCCATCGCCGCAGGCCGCTTCGACCTTCTGCTGGTCACCGCCGATGATGGCGTCACCGCCAATAATCGCCGCAGGACGCTTCGCCTTCTGCAGGTCGCCGCCGATGATGGCGTCGCCGCCAATAATCGCCGCAGGACGCTTCGCCTTCTGCAGGTCACCGCCGATGATGGCGTCGCCGCCAATAATCGCCGCAGGCCGCGTCGCCTTCTGCAGGTCGCCGCCGATGATGGCGTCACCGCCAATAATCGCCGCAGGACGCTTCGCCTTCTGCTGGTCACCGCCGATGATGGCGTCACCGCCAATTACTCGCCGCAGGCCGCGTCGACTTCTGCAGGTCACCGCCGATGATGGCGTCGCCGCCAATAATCGCCGCAGGACGCTTCGCCTTCTGCAGGTCGCCGCCGATGATGGCGTCACCGCCAATAATCGCCGCAGGACGCTTCGCCTTCTGCTGGTCACCGCCGATGATGGCGTCGCCGCCAATGATCGCCGCAGGCCGCCGACTTCTGCTGGTCACCGCCGATGATGGCGTCGCCGCCAATATCGCCGCAGGACGCTTCGCCTTCTGCAGGTCGCCGCCGATGATGGCGTCGCCGCCAATAATCGCGTCACCGCCGGTGATCACACCTGAACGCTTCAGTTGTTCGCCGCCGACCGAGGCGTTAGTGCCGGTCGTCTTCGCGCCGGTAGTTGCGCTGGCGAGGGCCAACACAGCTGCAATCATAAAGCGGAGATTCTGACCCTTCCCGTTCATATTCTCGTCCTCATGGCGCACTGAGTACGCGCACTTTTAATTCTCAAAGTCGCTTTGCTCGTCCTTGGGAGGCGAGGGTGACTTTTCAATGAAGTGGAAAATTCCAACGCCCGTCTTGATCGCCTCCGACGAGGGCAACATATGCCCACCTTTTGTTTCGTTCTGGCCAAGCCAGTCGTCGAGAACCTCCAGCAGTTCTTGACCTTTTTCTCTGATAAGTTCGTCAAACATTTGGAATGCCTGGGGCGATAGGCCTTCCATCGTCATCGCGTATCTTTCGAAACGTCCCTCTCCCTGACGTTTCTTCTGCAAGTTGAAGTCGACGGTGTCGATGAAGTAATTGACCACGTTTCCAAGTCGCTCGAGCCCAACCGGGTCGAGCGGCGATGGCAGATATGTCCGACTCAGCAAACGCACATAACCATCGTCCATTTCGACAGCGGCGTTCACGCGAACAAGCTCTTCGAGGAGTGCGCGAGCGGGAACATCGCCAGCGTACTTATTGACGAGATGTACGAAGGACATCGTTGCGCCTTCGAACGGCACCTCGAGCGGAAGTCCGTAAGGGCCAAGATATTGAGGATCCTGACTCCAACCTTGGAGGACGCGAGCAATGCGATTCAGGCCCACGCCGTCGTCGTCCTCACCGTCAAGATTTCTAATGCGGAGAACTTCTCTCTTCGTAAGTCCAGTGAGGATGGCGATGCGAGCTTCTGTCTGTGGCCGATCGGGCGGCACCAATTCGTTCTGTGCGATGTCGATATAGGCGCCACGAACCGAGTCTGAGAATTCCCCATACGACACGCCGTGGCGCAACAGAATTCGCACCAACGGATGAAGCAAATGTCGGCAGGCCGCAAGCAACGGCTTTTTAACGTTTTCGCTCATTCCTAGCCCAAAAAAGGGCGGCTCCGAACTGATTGCTAATGCGGCTGACATTGGGGGTTATTGTTAACTTTGCGTGTGAACTATATCCGGGGACGCCCCTCGGTCAAGACTTCAACATATTCGCGGAGTTACGCGAGGCTAATGAGAACCGGTCTGGAAGGGGACTGGGCGGTCTGAACTGGTCAAAATGCAACCAGATCATGGGGCTGGGGCTGAACCCTCAATGAGCCCGGAAGTACCTACCGAGCTCCGTAAAGCCCCGTGGGAGCGGGTATATGTGAACTTCAGTTTGCGTCGATTTGGACGTAATTGAGTCAAAACCAAGATTTTGTGAAATCCGTCACACTATTTTGACAATTATAGAAAAAACATAGGGTTATATGTCTTTTCTAAAGCAAGACAGCATTTTACAATAACTAGCCGCTTGGGCAGCGGGTAGCCTTGATTTCGAACCCAGCGGTTCGCGAGCTCGACGAGCAACTGAGACCGGCGGCCAGGTCTCGCTGCGATAGCGGGTCCGGCTCAATGAAAACGGCCGGTTCCCCTCTCGGGAAACCGGCCGTGACCAACAAAAAAAACGCTTGACGGTCAGTCAGTCTTCTGAATCTTTGCGGTTTTGCGAAGATCGTCCAGATAGGCCTGCAGCTTCTTTCGCTGCGCGAACATCTTCACCTGTTCCTTGACGTCTTCGAATGCAGGGGCGGTCGGGGAACGCACGTCTTCGAGCTGGATCACGTGGTAGCCGTACTGGGTCTGCACCGGCTCGGTGGTCGTCTTGCCTTTCTCCAGCTTCGCGAGCGCTTCCGAGAACGGCTTTACCATCGTCTGGGCCGAAAACCAGCCGAGATCGCCGCCCTTGACGGCGCTGCCAGGATCCTTCGACTGCTTCTTCGCGATCTTCGCGAAGTCACCGCCCGCCTGCAGTTCCTTGATGATGGCGTCCGCCGCTTCCTTCGTCTCGACCAGGATATGGCGCGCCTTGTATTCCTTCGGCATGTTCGCCACTTCCGCGTCGTAGGCGGCTTTCACTTCATCGTCCGACACCGGATGCGACTTCACGTACTTGTCGCTCGCGGCCTCGGCGAGGATCTGCGTGTTCAGCAGGTCGAGACGAGCCTGGACGTCGGGCGCGGAAGCCATGCCGTCCTTCTCCGCGGCCTGGGCGGCAAGCGTCATGTTCACGAGTTGTTCGAGCAGCGCGTCCTTCTGCTCCTTGGTCGCTTCCGCCGCCGGCTTGCCGGTGACGGCCTGCAGGAACGTGTCCAGTGTGTGGGCGTTGATCACCTTGCCGTTGACGGTGACGAGCGTCGGTGAGGCCTTCTCGGCAGCCGCAGGCGCCGAAGTCGGGCTGGCGGGCTTGGCCGCATCTTCTGCCGGCTTCGTGCACGCGGTGGTGCCAAGCGCAATGGCGGCGCCGAGCAGGAGGGTGGTCTTCAGGTTTCGCATCGATGAGCCTCTATGGATGGATCGTCAGGGCGTCCGGGTGGACGCGTAAATTGGGAAAGCGTCGTCGTCAGGCCAGCGAGCCTTCGCCAGGCGCCAGCGCCTGGATCGACAACGCATGGATATCGGTGGTCATCATGTCACCGACGGCTTCGTACACGAGCCGGTGCCGCCGTACGACAGGCAGGCCCGCGAATCGTTCAGAAACGAGCTGCACGGTGAAGTGGCCGTGCCCGCCGGCGGCGCCTGCGTGACCAGCATGCAAGTGGCTATCGTCGATGACCTGCAGTTCCGCAGGCTGCAAAGCCGTCCGCAGCCGGGCTTCCAGTCTTTCGGCACGGGTGGGTGTATTCATCTGGGTCATGGCAGCGACTTCACGAATGGTCGGACGTCTGTGGACTCGAACACACCTTCCGTGACGTAAGGGTCCGCAGCTACCCAGGCCTTCGCGTCGGCGAGCGACGCAAACGCCGCAATGATGACGCTGCCCGAAAAGCCGGCTGGACCGGGGTCCGGTGAATCGATGGCAGGGCAGGGGCCGGCGACGAGCATGCGTCCTTCATCGACGAGCTGTTTTGCACGTTCGAGATGCGCAGGGCGCACTCGCCTGCGGATCTCGAGTGCGTTGGGAGCGTCCTGGCCGATGATCACGTACCACATTGATGAATTCCGGCTTATTCGGTCGGCGCGGCGCCGCCAGCTTCGGCCTGGTCGAGCTTGCGGCCCAGCCAGTAGCCCTGCGCCAACGCAAAGACGATCGTCAGGCCCATCAGGCCGAACAGCTTGAAGTTCACCCACGCGTTTTCGCTGAAGTTATAGGCGACGTACAGGTTCAACACCGCGCACACGATGAAGTAGCCGACCCACATCAGGTTCAGGCGTGTCCAGAGCGACGCGGGTTCGAGCTTCATCTGCTCGCCCATCAGTCGCTGGACGATGGTCGGTCCCTTCATGAACTGACTGATGAGGAATGCACCCGCGAACAGCAGGTTCACGATCGTCGGCTTCCACTTGATGAAGGTCGCGTCGTGAATGATCAGGGTGAGGCCGCCGAACACCAGCACCAGGACGGCCGAGGTGAGCAGCATGGGGCTCACCTTCTTGTGCCTGAACCAGCTGATTGCCGTCTGCACCAGCACGCCGACGATCAGGACCGCCGTCGCGACGTAGATGCCCGCCATCTTGTAAGCGATGAAGAAAAACACGACGGGCAGCAGGTCGAAAAGCATTTGCATCGGGCTGGGGTGCGCTCGGGGCAGGTCCACAAAGGGGCGCGTATCATACCAACTTGGCCGTGACACCCGCGGCTGGGCGAGTTTCATGGCATTTCTGATATCCATTCACCCGCAGAATCCGCAGCCGCGCCTGGTGCGTCAGGCCATCGCCGCCATCCGCGATGGCAGTGTCGTGGTTTACCCGACGGACTCCAGTTACGCACTTGGTTGCCTGATCGGCGACAAGGAAGCCATGGAGCGCATCCGGCGCATTCGCGACGTGGACGTGAAGAATCACAATTTCACGCTGGTCTGCCGCGACCTCTCGGAAATCGCGAAATACGCCCGGGTCGACAACAGTCAGTACCGCACCCTGAAAGCATTCACGCCCGGCCCCTACACTTTCTTGCTCGAGGCCACGCGGGAAGTGCCCAAGCGGCTGCAGAACCCGAAACGACGGACCATTGGCATCCGTGTACCCGACAACGCGATCGTGAGCATGCTGCTGGCCGAGTTGGGCGAGCCGATCATGAGTTCGACGCTGTTGCTGCCGGGCGCAGCGGAAACCCCGACCGACCCGCAGGAGATCAAGGACAAGCTCGATCACCTGGTCGACCTCGTGATCGACGGGGGCACGGGCGGCATCGAACCCAGCAGCGTGGTGGACCTGTCGAGTGGCGCGCCGGTCATCGTGCGTCGCGGCAAGGGTGATGTCTCTGCGTTCGAGTGAACGCGGCCGGGGCGGCTGCGTATAATCGCGCCTTTCCGCTGGCTTGGCGGGTCGAGTCGGGTTCAGTAAACACCCGATGTTTGTCTAGCAAGCCGCTGATATTTAAATGATTCTACGGCGACACGGTCGCAGGGAACCCGTTTGAGTTCTACCGTCACGACACCGCGCCGAGTGCTTTCCGGAATGCGCCCCACGGGCAGCCTGCACCTCGGCAACTACCACGGCGCGCTGAAGAACTGGACCGAACTCCAGTACCAGTACGACTGCTATTTCTTCATTGCCGACTATCACGCGCTCACGACGGGGTACGACGACACCCGTCACCTCGAGGATTTTGCGTGGGCCATGGTCGTCGATTGGCTGGCGGCGGGACTGAACCCGGCGGTCTGCACGATGTTCATCCAGTCCCGTGTGCCGGAGCACGCAGAACTGCACCTGCTGCTCTCCATGATCACGCCACTCGGCTGGCTCGAGCGCGTGCCGACGTACAAGGACCAGCAGGAGCAACTCAAGGAAAAGGACCTCGCCACCTACGGCTTCCTGGGCTACCCGCTGCTGCAGAGCGCCGACATCCTGCTGTACCGCCCTATGGGTGTGCCGGTCGGTGAGGATCAGGTCGCTCACGTCGAAATCACGCGCGAGATCGCACGGCGGTTCAACTTCGTCTTCGGCCGCGAGGAAGATTTCGAGGCCAAGGCGGAACGGGCGATCAAGAACCTCGGCAGCAAGAACGCAGCGATTTATCGCGACCTGCGCAAGGGCTACCAGGAGCAGGGCCAGGACGATGCGTTGCTGAGGGCGCATGCGTTGCTCGACGGCAATTCGCGCCTGACGCTGGCCGACCGCGAGCGCCTGCTCGGGTACCTCGAAGGCACGGGTCGCACGATCCTGACCGAGCCGGAGGCGCTGCTGACTTCGACACCGAAGGTCACGGGTCTCGACGGCCGCAAGATGTCGAAGTCGTACGGCAACACGATCGGCTTGCGCGAGGATCCGGACGAGGTCGCGAAGAAGCTCAAGACCATGCAGACGGATCCGGCGCGCGCTCGGCGCACCGACCCTGGCAATCCCGAGAAGTGCCCGGTGTGGGACCTGCACAAGCTCTATTCGGATGCCGATACCCAGCGTTGGGTCGACCAGGGCTGCCGGTCGGCGGGCATCGGCTGTCTCGAGTGCAAGAAGCCCGTGATCGACAAGATCGTCGAGGAAGTCACCGGCATGCGCCAGCGTGCGCAGGAATACGAGGACAATCCGGACCTGGTGCGCGGCATCATCGCGGAGGGCTGCGAGAAGGCACGCGCCGTCGCTGGCCAGACCATCGATGACGTCAAGCAGGCGATGGGCCTTGCGTACCGCTGAGCCAGGACGACGCATGACCAAACCGGACCTGAAGTTGATCGAAGGCGGGCTGGGGCACCAGCCGCCGGCCGAGCCGCACGCACCGGAAACGCACGAGCAGGGTGAAATGCCCTTCGCCGTGGTCGATGGCGAGCCGGTCACGCAGATGCCGAAGGACCTGTACATCCCGCCGGACGCGCTGCAGGTCTTCCTCGAGGCCTTCGAAGGACCGCTCGACCTGCTGCTGTACCTGATCCGCCGGCAGAACCTCGACATCCTCGACATCCCGATCGCAGAGATCACGCGCCAGTACATGTCGTACATCGACGTGATGCGCGGCATGCAGCTTGAACTCGCGGGCGAATACCTGGTGATGGCCGCGACGCTGGCCGAGATCAAGTCACGCATGCTGCTGCCGCGACCCGCGGCCGTCGGCGACGAAGAGGCGGACCCGCGCGCGGAACTCGTGCGCCGCCTGCAGGAATACGAGCGCTTCAAGCGTGCGGCGATGGACATCGAGGAACTGCATCGCATCGATCGCGACACGTTCCCGGCGTCGGCCGAACTCATCGAGCGTCGCGTCGTCAGGCTGCAGCCAGATGTCTCGCTGCAGGAGATGCTGGTTGCACTCAAGGACGTGATGGGTCGCGCCGAGATGTTCGCGCACCATCACATCAGCCGTGAGCGGCTCTCGGTGCGCCAGCGCATGTCCGAAGTGCTTGGCACGATGCGCTCGCAGGCATTCGTCGAGTTCGTCACGCTGTTCCGTGCCGAAGAAGGGCGCATGGGCGTCACCGTCACATTCATCGCGATCCTCGAACTGCTCCGCGAGGGGCTGATCGAGATCGTGCAGTCCGAACCCTATGCGCCGATCCATGTGCGCGCCGGCACTCCCCGCCAGGCGGACCAGATCGACGTCCTGGATGACCGGGTCCAGCAGGGCCCGCAAGGCACCGAATCATGACCCAACACCCCCTGAGCGGCGTCGTCGAAGCCGTGCTGCTGGCCGCCGGCCGCCCCGTGACGGTCGAGCAGTTGCTCGAGCTGTTCGACGAGGGTCAGCGTCCGCCGGCCGAGGAAGTGTCGGCTGCGCTCGCGGAGCTGCAGCAGAGCTATGAAGATCGCGGTGTAGAACTGCGTGAAGTGGCGAGTGGCTGGCGGGTGCAGATCCGCCCGCAGCACGCGGACGTCGTGTCGCGGCTGTGGCAGGAGCGGCCGAGCCGCTATTCGCGCGCGCTGCTGGAGACGCTGGCCCTGATCGCCTATCGCCAGCCGATCACGCGTGGCGAGATCGAAGACATCCGCGGCGTCACGGTCGCGACGACGATCATGCGGACGCTGCACGAACGCAGCTGGATCCGCGTGGTCGGCCACCGTGAAGTTCCGGGGCGTCCAGAATTGCTCGGCACCACGCGTGAGTTTCTCGACTACTTCGGCCTGAAGAGCCTGGACGACCTGCCGACGCTCGCCGAATTGCGTGACCTCGAAGACATCAAGGAACAGCTGGACCTGCCGGCCGCAATTGCCGCGGCAGAGGCTGCGCTGGCCGAGGAGTCGGCCACGCTCGACCTGGATCCCGCGACGACCGTCGACCTGGACGCGGAAATCCGTTGAGCGAACGCCTGCACAAGCTGCTGGCGCAGCACGGCATCGGTTCGCGCCGCCAGGTCGAAGCCTGGATTCGCGAAGGACGCGTGCTGGTCAACGGCCGTCCGGCCGAGATTGGTCACGCGCTGCAGCAGGGCGAACGCGTCGTGGTCGATGGCAAGGACGTCACACGCCTGCTCGCGGTGGACCGCAAACTGCAGGTCATCCTGTATCACAAGCCCACGGGTGAAATGCTGCGCAGCCGGGCGGGCGACGATCGCGAGAGCGTCGAGATGAACCTGCCGGCGTTGCACGCCGGTCGCTGGGTGGCGGTCAACGCCCTCGGGTTCGGCGAGGACGGCCTGTTGATCCTCTCCAGCGAAGGCAAGTTCGCCCTGGCGATTGCCCGGCACAATCACGAGATCCCGGTCGAGTACCGCGTGCGCGCATTGCGGCCGAGCCTGGAAGAACCGTGGCCCGATATGCCGACGGTGGTCGACGTCGAAGGGCAGACGGTCACGTTCAGCGCCGTCGAGCCTTCAGGCCCCAGCGGCACCAACATGTGGTTCAGGGTTGCGAGCGAGCGCACGCTGCCGCGCGGCGCAATCCGCGCCCTGTTCGATTCGGCGGGTCTCAAGATCAGCCGCACGATGCTGGTGAAGTGGGGCCCGATCGCCTTGCCGCGCGACTTGCCGCGAGGCCGCTCGCGCGCACTCGAGGGCGAACAACTCGATCCGCTCTACACGTTGGCGGGCCGCGACCGGGGCGACTCTGGCCTCAAGCCGCGGCCGCGGCCCAGGCCAGCCCCGGACCGACGCAAGAAATCTACTGCGCGTCGAAGCGGCAGCCGGTAACGCCACGGCTGTCGGGGCCGAGCAAGTACAGGAACGGCGCCAGCACGGCCTCGGGCGGCGTCAGTTTCCCGGCGTCCTCGCCCGGATAGGCCTTGGCGCGCATCGGTGAACGCACGGCGCCCGGGTTGACGCTGTTTGAACGGATCGGCGAGTCGGTCGCCAGTTCGTCCGCGAGCACCTGCATCATTCCTTCGTTCGCGAACTTCGAAGCGGCATACGCGCCCCAGTAGGCGCGCCCCTTGATCGACACGCCGCTGGTCGTGAACACGATCGACGGATCCGTCGACTTGCCCAGCAGCGGCAGCACGATCTTCGTGAGGATGAAGGGCGCGTTGACGTTGACGTGCATCACCTTGAGCCACGTCGGCACGTCGTAATGCGCGATCGGCGAACGGTCGCCGAGGATGGCGCCGAGGTGGACGAGCCCGTCGAGGCGGCCGAACTCGCTGCCGATGGCGTCCGCCAATCCGTCGTAAGCGGCGGCGTCGGCCTTCTCGAAGTCGAGTGGTGCGATCGAGGGCCGTGGACTGCCATCCGCGATGATTGAGTCGTAGGCCTTCTCCAGCTTCTTCACCGACCGGCCACTCAGGATCACGCGTGCACCCAGTCGCGCGCAGGCGCGCGCGAGTGCGCCGCCGATGCTGCCACTGGCACCCGTGACCAGGATGACCCGGTCGGCGAGCAGGTTGTCGGCTGGAACATAGCGGCGAACGTCAGCGGCAGCAGGGGCGGGCATGGTTGGTGAAGAGTGATTAGTGAATAGTGAATAGTGAATAGTGATTATTGAGTGTCGAGCCGCTGATGTCAGCTGTGCTTACGGTGCGTCCCGGTTCTCCGCTTCGAAAGCATAAAGAGCGCCGAGCAGCGGTCGCGCCCGCTCGGGTGCGTAGAGCACGGCGAAATAACGCAGCGATCCCGGCGGGGTGCCGCGCTGCAACGGGTCGTCCGTCATCGCTCGGTGGTCTCGTCCTGGCCCGCGATCGGTGCGGCTTCATCGACCGGCGGAGCAATCTCTGCGGGGACGGGCTCTGCCGGCGCATCGGCAATGACCGCGCGCGCAAGCTTGTCGATCGGCGCGAGTTCCTCGATCTCCTTCGCCGGCCGCAAGCCGAGTTCGGTGAATTTTCGCGCGCCTGGCAGCACCTGTCTCTCGAGTGAGCCCACGGCTGCGTTGTACGCCTCGACGCTCTGGCCCAACGTACGCCCCACTTTGGAGATGTGCGTCGTGAACGTGGCAAGCCGCTTGTACATGTCCTCGCCGAGTTCCTGGATGCGCGCCGCGTTTTCGGCCAGCGCGTTCTGGCGCCAGCCATAGGCGACCGCTTTCAGCAGCGCCACGAAACTCGTCGGGGTCGCGATGATCACGTGCTGGCGGATGGCGTCTTCGAGCAGCGAGGGTACTTCCGCCATCGCCGCGCTCAGGAACTGATCCCCCGGGATGAACAGCACGACGAAGTCGGGGCTCTGCTCGAACTGCGACCAGTACGCCTTCTGCGACAGTTGCCGCACGCGTTCCTGCACGGCCACGGCATGACGGCGCAGGGCCAGGTCGCGGTCCTCGTCCGTCGTGGCCTCCGCCGCCGTCAGGTACGCATCCAGCGGGGTCTTGACGTCGACCACGATCTGCCGGCCGTCGGGCATGTTGACGATCATGTCGGGGCGCAGCGAGCCGTCTTCGCCCGGCACGTGCACCTGTTCGAAGAAGTCACAGCGCTCGACCATGCCGGCCAGTTCCGCCAGCCGGCGCAGCGTCATTTCACCCCACTGTCCACGCACCTCCGGCCTGCGCAAGGCCGTGACGAGGTTGCGGGTCTCCCGCTGCAGCGTGACCTGGCCGAGCGCGACGGCCTCGATCGAACTGCGCAGGGCCCCGAAGCTCTCGGCGCGCTCCTTCTCGATGCGGGCGATCTGTTCGTGCGTCTTCTGCAATGCCTCGCGCACGGGTGAGAGCAGGGACGCGACGGCTTGCTCCCGTTCCGTGAGATTGCGAAGCGAGACTTCCTGCTGCTGACCCAAGGTCTGGCGAGCGAGTTGCAGGAACACTTCGTTATTGCCGCGCAACGCCTGGCCGGCCACGGAGTCGAAGCCGCTGCGCAGGCGCTGCATGGCCATGTCCAGTGCCTGGTCGCGTTCGGCTGCGACGTCGGCGGCCGACCTGAGCGACGCCTCGGCTGTCGCCAGGCGGACCTCGGCCTCGTGGGTCCTCCGACGCGCAATGAGCCAGCCGATCAGCAGGCCGAGCGCGAGTCCGAGTGCTGCAAGCACGAACGACTGGGCGGTGAGCTCGATCATGAGGCGGCCATCGCATCCAGATGGCGCAGCGTAAGCCAGTCCAGGACGTCCTCGGGCCGTTCGATGATGCCGTCGGCATTCCAGGACAGCGGGTGATCGTGCTCGGCCAGGTAACCGTAGGCCGCGACCACCGTCTGCATCCCGGCGGCACGTCCTGCCACGATGTCACGCTCGGCGTCGCCCACGTAGACGCAGTGATCCGGCGAAACGCCGGTCACGGCAGCGGCATGCAGCAAGGGCAGGGGATGCGGCTTGCGCTCGTTGACCGTGTCGCCGCTGACCACGCAGCAGGCTCGTCGGGTCAGGTCGAGTTGCTGCAGCAGTGGATCGGTCAGCCAGCCTGGCTTGTTGGTCACGATGCCCCAGGGCAGGCCCTCGGCTTCGAAAGCGGCGAGCACCTGCTCCAGGCCCGCGAACAGCCGGGTGCCCGCCGCGAGATTCTCGGAGTAGATCGCCAGGAAACGCTGGCGCAGCCGTTCGAATTCGTCGCCCTGTGCCGCCGGGAAACCCACGGTGATCAACCGCACAGCGCCATGCGACACGGACGAACGCAGCGCTGCGAACGGCAGCGGTTCGAGGCCCTCTTCGTGCCGCAGCAGGTTGAGTGCGCCGATCATGTCCGGCGCCGTGTCGAGCAGCGTGCCGTCGAGGTCGAACAGGATGGCGTGGGCGCGGGTCATGCCACCGCGTTCCGCGGTTCGCGCCGCAGATGCACGAGGTAGTTGACGCTCGCGTCCATCGACAGCTGCGCTTTGCGTGTGAACGGATCGTAGTCGAGCCCGGCAATGTCGATTACCTTGAGCCCGGCTTCACGGGACCACTGGCGGAGTTCGGACGGGCGAATGAACTTGTCGTACGTATGCGTGCCGGTTGGCAGCAAGCGCAGCACGTACTCGGCCCCGAGGATGGCCAGCGTGTAGGCCTTCAGCGTGCGGTTCAGCGTCGAGACGAAGACGTGGCCGTCCGGCTTCACGAGATGTCCGAGTGCATCGATGACCAGGGCAGGATCGGGCACATGCTCGAGCATTTCCATGCACGTCACGACGTCGTATTCGCCGGAGTGGGTTGTGGCATGAGCCTCGGCCGCTTCGAGCACATAGCGCAGTTCGACGCCGGCTTCCAGTGCATGCAGCTTTGCGACCTGCAGGAGATCGTCGGCCAGGTCGAGACCGGTCACCAGCGCGCCTTTGCGCGCCATGGCTTCGGCCAGCAGGCCGCCACCGCAACCGACGTCCAGCACCTTGAGCCCCGCAAGGCTACCCGAGCGTTCGACGTACTGCAGACGGACCGGGTTCAGATCATGCAGCGGACGCATCTCGCCCTGCGGATCCCACCATCGACTGGCGGCCGCTTCGAAGCGGGCGATCTCGGCGGGATCCACATTGCGGTGCTCGTTCACGTGTCCAGGGGCTGCCGACATCACTCTTTGCTCCCGCCGTGCGCGGCATCGATGCGGCTACGCCACGCATCGGCCCGTTGGAGCACGGATTCTTCGTCGAGGTAATGCAACGAGCCGTCGGCGAATACGCGGCGGCCCGCGACCCATGTGTCCGTGACCTGTCGCGAACTGCACGCATAGACCAGCGCGGCTTCGATGTCGTGAACCGGCCAGCTGCCCGCGGTGCGCAGGTTGATGCAGCACAGATCGGCCCATTTCCCGGGCACGAGGCTGCCCGTGCTGTCGCCGAGCCCGAGCACGCGCGCACCTTCGAGCGTCGCCATCCGCAGCAGGTCGCGGGCAACGAGTGCACCGGGCCTCGCGCTGACACCGGCGGCGAGCAGGCCGGCAGTGCGCATCTCCGACAGCACGTCGAGATCGTTGTTCGATGCGGCTCCATCCGTGCCCAGCGCCACGCGTACGCCACGCCCGAGCAGGTCGGTGGCGGGACAAACGCCACTGCCGAGCTTGAGGTTCGATTCCGGGCAATGCACGACGGCGGCGCCGCAGGCCGCCAGTACGTCGATATCGGTGGGGGACAATTGCGTGCCGTGCACCGCGACGAGCATTGGACTGGCGAAACCCAGTCGAACCAAGCGATCCAGCGGACGTGCGCCGTGCCGAGCGATGCTCTCCGACAGCTCCCACGTCGACTCGTGCAGGGGCAGGGCCACCGGAATCTCGAGTTCGTCGGCGAGCCGCCGCACCCGTGCCAGCGTGGCATCGTCCAGCGCATGCGACGGTTCGAGCGCGAAATGCGTTGCCACCAGTGCATCGCCCCGGTAGTCGTCCCGCAGTGCCATGCCTTTTTCAATGTATTCGTTGGGATCCGCGGCCCAGCGCGATGCGGCCTGTTCAACCACGAGGCCGACGCTGACGCGCATGTGGGCATCGGCCGCTGCGCGTGCAACGACCTCGGGCCAGAGCTGCATATCGGCAAAACACGTGACACCGCCACGCTGCATTTCCGCGATGGCGAGCTCCGTGCCGTCGCGAACGTACTCCTGATCGACCCAGCGTCTTTCGATCGGTGCGATCGCATCCTGCAGCCACGGTGCCAACGGCAGGTTTTCGGCCCGGCCGCGCAGCAGGGTCATGGCCGCATGCGTGTGTGCGTTGATCAGCCCTGGCAGGAGTGCGTGCTGCGGACGTTCGACGAGTTCGGCCGGCGCATACGTTGCCAGCGCTTCGATCGTGGGCAGGACGGCGATGATGCGTCCTGCGCGCACCGCCACCGAATGCCCGGCAAGCACGGCGCCGTCGGGTTCGACGGGGAGCACCCAGCGGGCGCAAACGAGCGTGTCTACCGGCTCCATTCAGGGTCTCGCGGATCGGGGCCGGCAGTATACCGGTCGACGCCCGACGTTACCGGTCGAGACCGCCCGTGGGAGGGCGTTTCGAGGTCTCGTCGTGGTATCCTTTCGGATCGTTCTGGGGCAATCGGATTCCATGGCTGAAATCGCGCGCGAACTCCTGCACGTCAACCTCGAAGACGAGATGAAGCAGTCGTACCTCGATTACGCGATGAGCGTGATCGTGGGGCGCGCCCTGCCCGACGTACGCGACGGACTGAAGCCCGTCCATCGTCGCGTGCTGTACGCCATGCGCGAGCTCGGCAACGAGTGGAACAAGTCCTACAAGAAGTCGGCTCGCGTCGTCGGCGACGTCATCGGCAAGTACCATCCGCACGGCGACACCGCGGCGTACGACACCATCGTTCGCATGGCGCAGCCGTTCTCCATGCGTTACCTGCTGGTCGACGGGCAGGGCAACTTCGGCTCGGTGGACGGCGACTCGCCGGCCGCCATGCGTTACACCGAAGTCCGCATGTCGCGCCTCGCGGGCGAGCTGCTCGCCGACATCGACAAGGAAACCGTCGAGTTCGTGCCGAACTACGACGAGTCCGAGATCGAGCCGTCGGTGCTGCCCACGCGCGTGCCGAACCTGCTGATCAACGGGTCGTCGGGCATTGCCGTGGGCATGGCGACCAACATCCCGCCGCACAACCTGGTCGAGATCGTCAACGCCTGCGTGGCGTACATCGACAATCCGGCCATCACGATCCCTGAATTGATGGAGTACGTGCCGGGTCCGGATTTCCCGACGGCGGGCATCATCAACGGCGCTCGCGAAATCTACAACGCCTACACGACCGGCCGCGGCCGCATCGTCGTCCGCGCCAAGGCCGAGATCGAGGAATACGACGACACCGGCCGCGAGGCCATCATCGTCACCGAGCTGCCGTACCAGGTGAACAAGGCGCGCCTGCTCGAACGCATCGCCGACCTCGTGCGCGGCAAGCTGCTCGAAGGCATTTCCGAGCTGCGGGACGAGTCCGACAAGGACGGCATGCGTGTCGTCATCGAACTCAAGCGCAACGAAAACGCCGAGATCGTCCTCAACAACCTGTACAAGCAGACGCCGATGGAGTCGGTGTTCGGCGTCAACATGGTGGCGCTGCTCGACGGCCAGCCGCGGCTGCTCAATCTCAAGGACATGATCGAGGCGTTCGTCCGCCACCGCCGCGAAGTGGTGACGCGCCGGACGGTCTTCGACCTGCGCAAGGCCCGCGACCGTGGCCACATCCTCGAAGGCCTCGCCGTCGCGCTGGCCAACATCGACGAAATCATCGCGCTGATCAAGGCGTCACCGACGCCGCCGGAAGCGAAGGCAGCGTTGGTTGCCCGCGAATGGCGCGGCGGGGCCGTGCCCGAGATGCTCGCCCGCGCAGGCGACGTCAGTGCGCGTCCGACGGGCCTCGAAGCGGCGCTCGGTCTGCATGGCGCCATATACCGACTGTCGGAGACGCAGGCCCAGGCGATCCTCGACCTGCGCCTGCACCGCCTCACCGGCCTCGAGCAGGACAAGATCCTGGCCGAGTACGCCGAACTGCTCGACGTCATCCGTGACCTGAGCGACATCCTCGCGCGGCCGGAGCGGCTGCTGCAGGTCATCCGCGACGAGCTGCTGGCGATCCGCGACCAGTACGGCGACGAGCGCCGCACGCGCATCGAGCGTGACGAATCCGACCTGACGATCGAAGACCTGATCACGCCGCAAGACGTGGTCGTGACGCTCTCGCACGGCGGTTATGCCAAGTCGCAACCCGTGAGCGAGTACCGCGCACAGGGCCGCGGCGGTCGCGGTCGCTCGGCCACAGCGATGAAGGACGAGGATTTCGTCGAGAAGCTGTTCGTCGCCAACACGCACGACACGCTGCTGTGCTTCTCGAGCCGCGGCCAGCTCTACTGGCTCAAGGTGTACCAGCTGCCGATGGCCGGCCGGGCCTCGCGGGGCAAGCCGATCGTCAATCTGCTGCCGCTGCAGGAAGGCGAGCGCATCACCGCGGTGCTGCCGATCCGCGAGTACGAGGAAGAAAAGTACATCTTCATGGCGACGGCGCTGGGCACGGTCAAGAAGACTTCGCTCGTGGCGTTCTCGCGTCCCCGCACGGCGGGCATCATTGCCGTGGGCCTCGAGGACGGCGACCAGCTGGTCGGCGTCGACATCACCGACGGCAAGCGCGACGTGATGATGTTCACCACGGAAGGCAAGGCGATCCGCTTCGCCGAAGACGACGTGCGCCCGATGGGTCGCAACGCCGCCGGCGTGCGCGGAATCCGGTTGCCGGACGACGAGCGCGTCATCTCACTGATCATTCCGGATCCGCAGGGCCTGATCCTGATCGCCTCCGAGAATGGTTTCGGCAAGCTGACGTCGGTCGAAGAATTCCCGGTGCATGGCCGTGGCGGGCAGGGCGTGATCGCGATCCAGACGACCGAGCGCAACGGCAAGCTGGTCGCGGCCACGCAGGTGGCGACGACCAACGAACTGATGCTGATGAGTTCGGGCGGCACGCTCGTGCGCACCCGGGCCTCGGAAGTGTCGGTGCTTGGTCGCAATACCCAGGGCGTGAGGCTCATTCGACTCGACGACGGCGAGCGCCTGATCGGCGTCGAATCGGTCGAGCCCGAACCGGAGTCGGATGCGGAAATCGTCGACGACGAGCCCGCACCGGGTGTTGCTGCCACCGACGAAGGCACCGAGGCGACGCCCTGATCGGTCTTGCGCGGAGCATAAGCAGATGCCGCGTTGACGGATTCCGGGTGGGTTGTGCCTGCTAAACTGCAGTGCGAAAAGCCCTCTCGGAGCAATGCTTCATGACCCGTGTATTCAATTTCAGCGCCGGCCCCGCCGCGCTGCCCGTCGAAGTGCTGGAACAACTGCGCGACGAGATGCTCGACTGGCACGGTCACGGCATGTCGGTCATGGAGATGAGCCATCGCGGCAAGGCCTACGTCGGCATTGCGCAGCAGGCCGAAGCCGACCTCCGCGAGTTGATGGGCGTCCCGGCCAACTACAAGGTGCTGTTCCTGCAGGGCGGGGCCACGGCGCAGTTCGCCGCGATCCCGCTCAATCTCACGTCGCCGGGTGCCGTCGTCGACTACGTCAACACCGGCACGTGGTCCAGCAAGGCCATTGCCGAGGCGAAGCGGTATTGCAAGGTCAATGTCGTGGCCGATGCGTCTGCGTCGAAGTTCACGACCGTCCCGGCCGAAGCGGACTGGCGGCGCTCACCCGAGGCTGCCTACCTGCACTACACGCCGAACGAAACGATCCATGGGGTGGAGTTTCCGTTCGTGCCCGAGGCTCGCGGCATCCCGCTCATCGCGGACCTTTCGTCCACGATCCTGTCACGCCCGATCGACGTCAGTCGGTTCGGCGTGATCTACGCGGGTGCGCAGAAGAACATCGGGCCGGCGGGCCTCGTGGTCGTCATCGTCCGTGACGACCTGCTCGGCAAGGCTCGCCCCGATACCCCCACGGTATTCGACTGGAAGGCGATGGCTGCCGACGGCTCGATGCTGAACACCCCGGCGACGTATTCCTGGTATGTCGCGGGCCTGGTGTTCCAGTGGATCAAGCGCCAGGGTGGCGTCGCAGCCATGGGACTGGTGAACCAGGCGAAGGCGCGCAAGCTGTACGACGCGATCGATACGTCGGGCTTCTACCGCAACCCGGTCGCGGTCGAATGCCGCTCGTGGATGAACGTGCCATTCACGCTGCCCGACGCCGCTCTCGACAAGCCGTTCGCGGACGGCGCGAAACAAGCCGGCCTGGTCGCGCTCGAAGGTCATCGTTCCGTCGGCGGCATGCGCGCGAGCATCTACAACGCGATGCCCATGGCTGGCGTCGACGCGCTCGTCGAGTACATGCGTGAGTTCCAGCGGACGAGGGGGTAGGAAAGGGGCCAGGGGCCAGGGGTTAGGGGTTAGGGGCTAGGGGTTAGTCGGAAGATTGTGAAATCTGACACTGCGTTCCCTGATCCAGCGTCCCGGGATCACTAGTCTCTTAACCGTGAATCTCCGATCCCTATCGTGCTTCCAGATTCTTCCGCGATCGTTTCATTCATGGCGGTGAACTGAATGCAGTCGCTGCACCTCCGACTAACCCCTAACCCCTAACCCCTAACCCCTAACCCCTAACCCCTAACCCCTAACCCCTCTCCCGATGTTCAAAATCCAGACCCTCAACAACATCTCGCTGCGCGGTCTCGAACGGCTGCCGCGCGACCGCTACGAAGTCGCATCCGAAATCGTGCGGCCGGATGCGCTGCTGGTCCGCTCGGCCGACGTGCACTCGATCGAGATCCCGGCGAGCGTGCTGGCAGTGGCCAGGGCGGGCGCGGGCACCAACAACATCCCGGTCGCGAAGCTGAGCGAGCGCGGCATTCCGGTCTTCAATGCGCCGGGCGCCAACGCCAATGCTGTCAAGGAACTGGTGCTGGCCGGGATGCTGCTGGCGGCCCGCAATATCTGCCAGGCCTGGAGTTACGTGCGTTCGCTCGAAGGCGACGATCGCGCGCTCGAAGCGGCGATGGAGCAGGGCAAGAAGAAGTTCGTTGGCTACGAACTGCCGGGACGCACGCTCGGCGTGGTGGGACTCGGTGCGATCGGTGTCGAGGTCGCGAACGCGGCCCTCCATCTTGGCATGAAGGTGCTCGGCTACGACCCGCAGATCACCGTGCAGCGCGCGTGGCAGCTGTCGTCGGGCGTCGGACAGGCGCTCAACCTCGACGACCTGTTCGCCCGCGCCGATATCGTCACGGTGCATGTGCCGATCAATGACCACACGCGCGGGCTGGTCAATGCGTCACGCATCGCGCTCATGCGCGAGGGCAGCGCCATCCTCAACTTCGCCCGCGGCCAGATCGTCGACGAAGCGGCCGTGCTGGCCGGTCTCGACAGCGGCCAGCTCAGCGCCTACGTCTGCGACTTTCCGACCAATGCCATCCGTATGCACCCCAGGGTCGTGGCGCTGCCACACCTCGGCGCGTCGACGGGCGAAGCCGAGGAGAACTGCGCGATCATGGTGGCGGACACGCTGCGCGACTATCTCGAAAGCGGCAACGTGCGCCATTCGGTCAACTTTCCCGAGGCGGTGCTGCCGCGGGCTGGCGTCAGTCGACTGGCCATCGCCAACGCGAACGTGCCCAACATGGTCGGCCAGATCTCGACCTGCCTGGCGGAAGCCCGCCTCAACATCGCCGACCTGCTCAACAAGTCGCGGGGCGACATCGCCTACACGCTGATCGACACGGACGCACCAATCGGCCCCGACGTTGTGGGTAAACTGCGCGCCATTCCCGGCGTATTGAGCGCCCGCCTGATCTGATCGACCCGACCCGACCCGAGCCATGGCCAAGACGAAGCGACCCCGGACCGCGCCTGCACTCCCTGTCCTCAAGGTGCCGCTGGAACAGATCCGCGAGCGCATCGACAGCGTCGATTCACAACTGCATGCGCTGATCAACGAGCGCGCCAGGCTCGCGCAGCAGGTCGGCGTGTCGAAGCACGCCGCCGGTCACACCGTCGATTTCTACCGTCCCGAACGCGAATCGCAGGTGCTGCGCCTGGCGCTGCAGCGCAACCAGGAAGAGGGCGGCCCCCTGCGGGACGAAGAAGTCCTGCGACTGTTCCGCGAGATCATGTCCGCGTGCCTCGCGCAGCAGAACGCGCTGAAGATCGGTTACCTCGGTCCCGAAGGCACCTTCACGCAGCAGGCGGTGCTCAAGTATTTCGGTCACTCGGTGCGACCGTTGCCGCTGACGTCGGTCGAGGAAGTGTTCCACGAAGTCGAATCGGGCGCGGCGGACTTCGGCGTGGTGCCGATCGAGAACTCGACGGAAGGCACCGTCAACAACACGCTCGACATGTTCCTGACCTCGCCGCTGAAGATCATCGGCGAGGTGGAGCTGCGCATCCACCAGAACCTGATGGGTCGCATGACGATGCTCGGCGACATCCGCCGTGTCTGTGGTCACCCGCAGTCGCTGGCGCAGTGCCGCGGCTGGCTGCAGGAGCACATGCCCGACGTCGAGCGCGTCATCGTCAGCAGCAATGCCGAAGGCGCGCGTCGTGCGCGTGACGAAGACGGAACGGCAGCGATTGCCGGCGCGGCCGCCGCCGAGGTCTATGGCCTGAACCTGCTCGTGCCGGAGGTCGAAGACCGCCCCGACAATACGACTCGATTTCTCGTCATCGGCCGTAAGGCCGTGAGCCCGGGGGAGGCCGACAAGACCACGCTGCTGGTGTCCGCCGCCAAGACCGATGCGCCCGGCGCGTTGTATCGCCTGCTCGAACCCCTGGCCGAGCACGGCATCAGCCTGACGCGCATCGAATCGCGCCCGTCGCGCAAGAAGAAGTGGGACTACGTGTTCTTCATCGACGTCGAGGGCCATGCCGAGCGCGAGCCGCTGGCAACGGCGCTCGCCGAACTCAAGCGTCGCGCGTCGCTGTACCGCGTCGTCGGTGCCTATCCCAAGGCGATCCTCTGAAATGACGTCCTACGTCGTCGACCCGGCTACTCGCATTGCCGGGGAAGTCACCGTACCGGGCGACAAGTCGATCTCGCATCGCGCCGTGATGTTCGGCGCGCTCGCCGATGGTCGCACGCACGTCACGGGATTCCTGGAAGGCGAGGACTGCCTTTCCACCATGAAGGCCGTGGCGCACCTAGGTGTCCATGTCGAACGGCCGGGTCCCGGTGAAGTCGTCGTCGACGGTGTCGGCCTGCGCGGCCTGCGCGCGCCCACGGCCACGCTCGACATGGGCAACGCGGGCACCGCCATGCGACTCTTCATGGGGCTGCTCAGCGCGCAGTCGTTCGATTCCGAGCTGATCGGGGACGAGTCGCTGATGCGACGACCGATGGAACGTGCCGCCAAGCCGCTGCGGGCCATGGGCGCCCGCATCGAAACCCACGATGGCAAACCGCCGGTGCGTATTTCCGGTGGCCAGCGACTGCAGGGCATCCGCTATGAAATGCCGGTAGCCAGCGCGCAGGTGAAATCGGCCGTGCTGCTCGCGGGGCTGTATGCCGCGGGCGAGACCACCGTGGTCGAACCGGCAGTCACGCGCGATCACACCGAGCGCATGCTGCAGAGCTTCGGTTGCGAAGTCCGCGCACGCGACGGCGTGGTGACACTTGCTGCACCCGGGTCGCTGCAGGCGGCGAACATTCGCGTGCCGGGCGACATCTCGTCCGCTGCCTTCTTCCTGGTCGCAGCGTGCCTCGGCGCGCGCGCGCCGTTCACGATCCGCGACGTCGGCGTGAACCCGACTCGCACCGGCATTCTCGAAATGCTGGCCCTGATGGGCGCGGACCTGCGCCTGGTCAACCACCGCAGCTTCGGCATGGAGCCGGTGGCCGACATCGAAGTACGGCCGTCGCAGCTCAAGGGTGTGCGTATCCCCGAGCGATTGGTGCCGCTGGCGATCGACGAGTTCCCGGCGCTGTTCGTGGCCGCTGCATGCGCGGAAGGGGAGACGTTGGTCACGGGCGCCGAGGAACTGCGCGTCAAGGAAAGCGACCGCATCGCGGCCATGGCGCGCGGCTTCGACGTGCTGGGCGTGCAGCACGAAGTATTGCCGGACGGCATGCGCATCGTCGGCGGCCGGCCGCTCGGCGGCGGCACCATCGACAGTCGGGGCGACCACCGCATCGCGATGGCATTTGCGGTCGCGAGCCTTCGCGCAACCGCGCCGATCGAGATCCTCGACGTTGCAAATGTCGCCACCTCATTTCCCGGCTTCGCTGCGCTCGCCAACTCGGTGGGACTCAACGTCGAGGAAAGGGGTTAGGGGATAGGGGTTAGTCGGAACAGAGGTTCCGATCAACCCGAATCCGCGGCTCCCGTCGAAACTTCGTCGGTCCAATACTGAATAATGGTGCTCGTCTTCATGCCGTCACTGCACCTCCGACTAACTCCTAACCCCTAACCCCTATCCCCTGGACGAGCAATGCGAGTCCCCGTCATCACCATCGACGGCCCGAGCGGTTCCGGCAAAGGCACCATGGCTCGCCGGGTTGCCACCGCACTGGGCTTCCACCTGCTCGACAGCGGCGCCCTGTACCGGCTGGTGGCGCTTGCGGGCAGCGGCCAAGGCATCGCCGTGGACGACCAGGAAGGCCATGCCGCGGTGGCCCGCGAACTCGACGTGCAGTTCGGGATGGACGCGGCGGGGGAAGAACGAATCCTGCTGGCCGGGAGCGACGTTACCCGCGCCATTCGTACCGAAACGGCCGGAGCCGAGGCCTCCCGGGTCGCGGCGATGCCGTCTGTCCGCTCCGCTTTAATGGCCCGGCAGCACGCTTTTGCCCAGCCGCCGGGCCTGGTCGCCGACGGCCGCGACATGGGTACCGTGGTTTTCCCCGGGGCGCTGCTCAAGGTCTACCTGACGGCAAGCCCGGAGGAGCGGGCCCGAAGGCGCCATAAGCAGTTGAAAGAAAAGGGACTTACGGTTACCATCGCGGCCCTTTCGCAGGAGATCCGGGAGCGGGATTTGCGCGATTCCAGCCGTCCAGTGGCGCCACTGCGCCCGGCGGAAGACGCGGTCATCCTCGACTCGACGAGTCTCACCATCGAACAGGTCGTGGATCAGGTCATCGCGCTCGCACGGAGCCGCCTCCACGCGATTTTGTGAGCGTGCCGGCACCCGCTCTGTGCGGGACCGGTGCATTTTCGTTGGCGTCCGGCAGGAAGCCCAGGCGTCTTTTCATCAACCCTGTGCGCGCAGGATGCACGCAAGGCAAAGGGCCTCAGGCCCCTAGGTAGAAGTGAAGAGCATGAGCATGGTCGAAAGTTTTGCCCAGATGTTTGAAGAGAGCCTCGCGAGTCAGCGGATTCGCCCGGGCCAGATCCTCACCGGACGCGTGATCGAAGTCGGTCCCGACGTCGTCGTGGTGAGCGCAGGACTCAAGTCCGAAGCCGTCATCCCTGTCGCGCAGTTCAAGAATGAACGCGGCGAAATCGAAGTCGCCGTCGGCGACGATGTCGAAGTCGCACTGGACAGCGTCGAGGACGGCTCCGGCGAAACGCGCCTCTCCCGCGAGAAAGCCAAGCGCGCCCGCACCTGGGAGCGCCTCGAAACCGCGTTCGAGAAGCAGGAGGTCGTCAAGGGCCTCATCAACGGTCGCGTCAAGGGCGGCTTCACCGTCGAGATCGAGTTCGTCCGCGCGTTCCTGCCGGGTTCGCTCGTCGATGTGCGTCCCGTGCGCGATCCGAGCTACCTCGAGGGCAAGGTCCACGAGTTCAAGATCATCAAGCTCGACCAGAAGCGCAACAACGTCGTCGTTTCGCGCCGTGCGGTCGTGGAGCAGGAATACAGCGCCGAGCGTTCGGAACTGCTCGACAAGCTGCAGGAAGGTGCGGTCATCAAGGGCGTCGTCAAGAACCTCACCGATTACGGTGCGTTCGTCGACCTCGGCGGCATCGACGGCCTGCTGCACATCACCGACATGGCGTGGAAGCGCGTCAAGCACCCGTCGGAAGTCGTCAACGTGGGCGACGAGATCGAAGTGCGCATCCTCAAGTTCGACCGCGAACGTCAGCGCGTCAGCCTCGGCCTGAAGCAGTTGGGTGCCGACCCCTGGCAGAACATCGCGCGCCGCTACCCCGCGGGCACGCGTCTGTTTGGCAAAGTCACGAACATTGCCGACTACGGCTGCTTCGTCGAGATCGAAGAGGGCGTCGAAGGCCTCGTCCACGTGTCCGAGATGGACTGGACGAACAAGAACGTCAACCCGTCCAAGGTCGTGCACATCGGTCAGGAGACCGAGGTCATGGTGCTGGACATCGACGAAGAGCGTCGCCGCATTTCGCTCGGCATCAAGCAGTGCCAGCCGAACCCGTGGCGTGAATTCGCGGACAACTACAACCGCGGCGACAAGGTCAGCGGCCAGATCCGTTCCATCACCGACTTCGGCCTGTTCATCGGCCTGGCCGGTGGCATCGACGGCCTCGTGCACCTGTCCGACCTTTCCTGGGACATCACCGGCGAAGAAGCCGTGCGTGGCTACCAGAAGGGCCAGACGGTCGAGGCAGTCGTCGTCGCGATCGACCCGGAGCGCGAGCGCATCTCGCTCAGCGTCAAGCAGCTGGCGCAGGATCCGTTCTCGAACTGGATCGCGATGAACCCGAAGGGCTCGATCGTGCGCGGCATCGTGCGCGAAGTCGAAGCCAAGGGCGCCATCGTCGACCTGGGCGGCGGCATCGACGGCTACCTGCGCGCGTCCGAACTGGCTCGTGATCGCGTCGAAGACGCGCGCACGCTGCTGAAGGTCGGCGACGAAGTCGAGGCCAAGTTCACGGCGGTGGACCGCAAGGTCCGCACCGTGGCGCTGTCGATCAAGCAGAAGGACATGGCCGAGGAGCAGGAAGCGATGCAGAGCTATCGTTCCGATTCCACGACCGGCACCAGCCTCGGCGACCTGCTCAAGGAGCAGATTTCCGGTCAGGACGAGTAGACCCGCACGGACCCGCGGCGGCCTCACCGCCGCCGCGGAATCCCGACGCCGATTCGAATCTAAGAAGACCCGGGGAGCTTTCGAGTGGACGGCGAGCGCAGCATGACGAAGTCCGAGCTCATCGAGCTCATCGCCGCCAAGCAGAACCATCTGCCGGCGAAGGACGTCGAACTGGCGGTCAAGCAGATCCTCGAAATCATGAGCGACGCGCTGGCCCAGGGTCAGCGCATCGAGATCCGCGGGTTTGGCAGTTTCAGCCTGCATTTCCGTCCGCCGCGCCAGGGCCGCAATCCGAAGACCGGCGAAACCGTCGCACTCGCGGGCAAGTACGTGCCGCACTTCAAGCCCGGCAAGGATCTCCGCGAACGCGTCAACGACCCGGACGACGAGCCGTCGCCGGCATCCGCACGCGCGCTCGCTTCGACCAGCTCCAGTTTGGCCGATTGAGCCAGTCCGGTCGGTTGCACCGGTCCCGCGCAGGCGGGTGTTAGACTCGGCTCCCCCAGAAGCAGCCCGAACCAGTGCCCCAGCCATGTTGCGACGCATCGCCTTCGGCATCGTTTTTGCGTTTCTCCTGCTTTGGGCCATGGTGTTCACGGCGCTGAACCAGCAGCGATTCGACCTCGACGTCGCCGTCGTAAAATTCGAAGTGACCAGCGGTCTCGCCCTGGTAATCGCCTTTGCGGCGGGTCTGCTCGCCGGTGGCTTCGCGCGTTCGCGCTGGGTGGCCGAGTTGCTGGCCGAACGCGGCCGGCTGCGGCTGGCGCTGCGTCTCGCTGAGCGCCGGCTTGGGTCCGCGGCACCGTCCCCTTCCGCCGCTTCCTCCGCTTCCGGGCCTTCCTCGCCTTCCTCGCCTTCCTCACCTTCCTCACCTTCCGCCACGCTGCCTGATGCCCACTGACGTCCAACAGACATTCTGGTGGACGCTGGCCGGCACGCTGGCGGTCGGTTGGGGCATCACGACCTGGCGTGCCCTGGTGCGGCGCAAGCGGCGCCACGAACGCCGTGCACGCTACCTGGAGGGCGTGCGCTTCCTGCTCGACGACAAGCCCGACCGCGCCCTCGAGGTCTTCCTGAGCCTGTCGGAAATCGACGATGAAACCGTCGACACGCATTTTGCGCTGGGCAGCCTGTACCGGCGGCGCGGCGAGGTCGAACGCGCCATTCGCGTGCACCAGCACATCGTCGACCGCACCAGCCTGAGTGCTGGAACCCGTGACGCGGCGCTGACCGAACTTGCGCGAGACTATTTCCGTGCCGGGCTGTACGACCGCGCGGAAGAGTTGTTCCTGTCGCTTGCGGACAGCGGGCGCGAACCCGCCCTCGCGCTGTCGCACCTGGTGCGGATCTACGAACTCCAACACGAATGGCAGCAGGCGGCCGACGCGCACAAGCGGTTGCGCACGGTCGGCGTGCCCGAGCAGCCGGCCGCGATCGCGCATTTCTACTGTGAGATGGCAGAGGCCGCGATTGCGGTGCAGGACTACGGCAAGGCGATCGATCACCTCGACAGTGCCGCGCGTGAACAGCCTGATTTCGGTCGCGGTGCCATCCTGCGAGGCGACCTGGCGCAGCGTCAGGGCGACCCTCGGCTCGCCGTGCAGCTCTACCGGAGCGTGGTGCGACGCGACTTCCACCTGCTCGCGCTGGTGCTGCCGCGAATGGCCGATGCAGCGAAGCAGGCCGGCGAACCGCAACAGTTCGACGAGATGCTCGAGGAACTGGTGCGCAAGGGTGTCGGCAATCCGGCCGAAATCGCCTATGCGGCTATCGTCAGTGGCTACTACGACGATCCCGTCATCCTCGATTGCGTGCGCGACATGCTGACGATCGACAGCGACCTGCGCGACATGACGGCCGCCTTCCTGCCGGCCGCCGCGGAGCCCACGCGCGAGCAGTTGCATGCAATTGCCGGCGCGCTGCGCAACGTGGTGCTGCGGCACGCGCGGTATCGCTGCAGCCAGTGCGGACTCGACAGTTCGACGTTTCTCTGGCATTGCCCCGGCTGCCATGCCTGGGACACGCTGCGCGGAGTGGCCGCGCTCGAGTTTCTGCCGAAGGCGGCACTGCCGCGATCCGCGGCCTGATTTTCGCGGCGAACGCGCCAGTTTCTGTGCGCGCGATCGCTGGGCCGCAACGCTAACTTGGCTCCCGACCGTGGCGTCCTGCCGCGGTGCGCAAGCAACCAAGGAGGCGAAATCATGCAAGACAAGACAATCCGGTCGCTGGTCCAGGGACTCATCGTCAGCCTGCTGCCGGTGGGTGCCGCACTGGCGGGCCCGGTCAATCTCAATAGCGCAGACGCCGCGACGCTGGCCAGGGAACTCGATGGGATTGGCCCGGCAAAGGCGCAGGCCATCATCGATTTCCGGCAGAAGAACGGTCCGTTCAAGAGTCCGGAAGACCTGCTCAAGGTCGACGGAATCGGCGAGCGCGTGCTCGAGCAGAACCGGAGCAACATCCGTCTGAATGGGGCGGCTGCCGCGTCGGCCCCAGCCGGCAAGGCTGCGGCGAAGCCGGCATCGAAGCCGGCCGCCACGCCCTCCGGCCGCTGACGGTTCACTCGCGGGGCCCGGACGGAAACGTCCGGCGCCTCGTTGGCGCAACGGCGCATGGAGGGCCTGCGGCGCTATCCAGTATCATGCCCTGTCAGCCGATCGCTGGTGAGAGCAGGGTTTGCACAGCATGAAGATCAAGACGGCAGTCTTTCCCGTGGCGGGCCGCGGCACGCGGTTCCTGCCGGCGACCAAGGCGAGTCCGAAGGAGATGCTGCCAATCGTCGACAAGCCGCTGATCCAGTACGCGGCCGAGGAAGCACTCGCCGCCGGCGCCGAAAAGCTCGTCTTCATCACCGGCTCGGCCAAGCGCGCGATCGAAGACCATTTCGACACCGACCACGAGCTCGAGCGTGAGCTCGAAGCACAGGGCAAGCAGGACCTGCTCGACGCGGTCCGCGGCATCGTTCCGTCCTATGCCAGCTGCATCTACATCCGACAGCCGGCGCCGCTCGGCCTCGGTCACGCGGTGCTGTGCTCGCGTTCCGTCGTGGGCGATGAACCGTTCTTCATTCACCTGGCGGACGACCTGATCGATGCCGCGGAGCCGTGCCTGAAGCAGATGGCGCGGGCTTTCGGCGAATGCAATGCAAGCGTGCTCGGCGTGCAGACCGTCGAACCGGATCAGACCGACAAATACGGCATCGTCGCGGTGGAGCCCGTGAGCGAACGGTTGTCGCGGGTCCGGCGCATCGTCGAAAAGCCAAGACCAGAGGACGCGCCTTCGAACCTGGCCGTCGTCGGGCGCTACCTGCTGACGCCTGCCGTGTACGCCAAGCTCGCGACCATCGGGCGCGGAGCGGGCGGCGAAATCCAGCTTACCGACGGCATCGCCGCGTTGATGGCGGACGAAGCGGTGTATGCCTATGCCTTCGAAGGCAAGCGGTACGATTGCGGCTCGAAACTTGGCTACCTCGAAGCGACGGTGGAGTTCGGCCTCAAGCACGAGAACCTCGGTGACCAGTTCGCCAATTACCTGGCGCGCCTGGTCGCCGACCGGTTGCGCGGCTGAACGCAGAGCAACGGAGAATGACGATGTCGAAGAACCAGATCCTGCAGGGTCGTCGTGACGCTGCGTTCGCGCGCGGTCTCGGCAACCAGATGCCTGTCTACGTCGAACGCGCCCGCAACGCGGAACTGTGGGACGTGGAAGGCCGGCGCTACATCGATTTCGGCAGTGGCATCGCCGTCCTCAATACCGGGCACCTGCATCCCCAGGTGCAGGCGGCGGTCGCGAAGCAGCTCGACGCGTTCAGTCACACGTGCCTGATGGTGACGCCGTACGCCGTGGCCGTCGAGCTTGCCGAGAAGCTCAATCGTCTCGCGCCGGGGCCGACGCCGAAGAAGGCGATCTTCGTCACGACGGGTGCGGAGGCGGTCGAGAACTGCATCAAGATCGCGCGTGCTCACACAGGTCGCGCCGGCGTGATCGCGTTCGGTGGCGGCTTCCATGGCCGCACGTACATGGCGATGGCCCTTACTGGAAAGGTCGTCCCGTACAAGGCGGGTTTCGGGCCGTTCCCGGGCGAGGTCTACCACGCGCCATTCCCGATCGCCTACCACGGCGTCAGCATGCAGCAGAGTCTCGACGCGCTCGAGCACATTTTCAAATACGACATCGAACCGGCGCGTGTGGCTGCGATCATCATCGAGCCCGTGATGGGCGAGGGTGGTTTCTACATTGCGCCGCCCGAATTCCTGCAGGCACTGCGCAGGCTGTGCGACCAGCACGGCATCGTACTCGTCGTCGACGAAATCCAGACCGGGTTCGCGCGCACCGGCAAGATGTTTGCGATCGAGCACGCCGGTGTCGAACCCGACCTGATGACGATGGCCAAGAGCCTCGCGGGCGGGTTTCCGTTGGCAGCCGTCGTCGGCAAAGCCCACATCATGGATGCGCCGGCACCGGGCGGTCTCGGTGGAACCTATGCCGGCTCGCCGATCGCCTGCGCAGCGGCACTCGCCGTGCTCGAGGTGATCGAGGAAGAACGGCTCTGCCAACGGGCCGAGGCCATTGGTTCGCAGATGACCAGCACGCTGCGCGCCGCGCAGAAGTCGCTGCCTGCCATCGGCGAGGTGCGCGCGCTCGGCGCCATGGTGGCGATGGAACTCGTCAAGAATGGCGATCCTCACCAGCCTGACCCCGATCTCACCAAGGCGTTGGTGAAGCGCGCGGGTGAAAAGGGCCTGGTGCTGCTCTCCTGCGGTCTGTACGGCAACGTAATCCGTTTCCTCGCGCCGCTCACGGCGTCGGATGCGATCGTGCAGGAGGGCTTGGGGCTCGTGCTCGAGGCGCTGCGCGAATTGACTGTCGAGACCGTCGCGGCGGCCGCGTTGTTCCTGGCGACGGACGAGGCGAAATTCGTCTCGGGCGCCGGCATCGCGGTGGATGGCGGGGCAGCCGTCAACTTCTGACGCCCCGGCACAAAAAACAGAGACGCCAAAGAAAAGGGGCTTGCCTGCGCAAACCCCTTGGATTCGTGGCTCCGACACCTGGATTCGAACCAGGGACCCGCTGATTAACAGTCAGCTGCTCTACCGCTGAGCTATGTCGGAACAGTCCCGAAAGAGCCGCCAATTTTGCGATTGGCGATCCTTTTAGTCAAGGAAAGACGTTTTTCGCGGCTCAGGCGCCCGCGAGTGCCTTGCCCATGCGAGCCAGGGCCTGCTCGAGCGTCTGCATGCTTACCGCGAACGAGAAGCGGATGTGGCCTGGGGCGCCGAAGCCGGAACCCGGCACGCCCGCCACCCCGGCTTTTTCCAGCAGGTATTCGGCGAATGCATTGTCGTCGGCCAGGCCGCGCATGCGGATGGCCTCGCTGACGTCGCACCAGGCGTAGAACGTGCCCGCGGCCGGCAGCACCTTGAAGCCGGGCAGGGCATTGAGGCCGGCATTGAAGTAATCGTGCCGCGCCTTGAAATGCTTGTTCATTTCGCCGACGCAGGCCTGGTCGCCGTTCAGCGCCGCGGCGGCCGCTTTCTGCGAGATCGAGTTCGGGTTCGACGTGCTCTGGCTCTGGATCGTCGACATCGCAGTCACGATTTCGACGGGGCCGCCGCAATAGCCGATGCGCCAGCCCGTCATCGCGTAACTCTTCGACACGCCGTTGATCGTCACGGTGCGGTCGTAGAGGTCCGGACACGCGGTCAGGAAGCTGCAGAACGGCTCCGGGGCCCAGTAGATGTGCTCGTACATGTCGTCGGTCGCGATGACGACTCGCGGGTGCTTGCGCAGCACCGCGCCAATCGCCTCGAGTTCGGCGCGAGTGTAGGCCGCACCGGTTGGATTGCTGGGACTGTTGAGCATGAACACGCGGGTCCGCGGCGTGATCGCCGCTTCGAGCTGCGCAGCCGTGACCTTGTAGCCCTGCTCGGGTCCGGCATACGGCATGACCGGCACGCCGTCGGCGAGCAGCGCCATGTCCGGGTACGAGACCCAGTACGGCGCCGGGATCACGACCTCGTCACCCGGGTCGATCACCGCCATGAACAGGTTGTAGATCGTCTGCTTCGCGCCGGTCGAGACCAGGACCTGCGGCCGCGTGTAAGCGATGGCGTTGTCGCGCCTGAATTTCGCAATGATCGCGTCCTTAAGTTCCGGGATGCCCTCCACGGCCGTGTAACGGGTAAAGCCGTCGCGGATGGCGTCCACTCCCGCGTCCGCGATGTGCGTCGGAGTGTCGAAGTCCGGCTCGCCGATCCCCAGCCCGATGATGTCGTGACCCTCGGCTTTGAGCTTGGCCACGCGCCCGGTGAGGGCAACCGTGGGAGACGGCTTGACGCGCTTGACGCGCTCCGCGAGATGGACGGGCACTGGGGGATTCCGGAGGGTGAAAAAGACCCCGCATTTTAGGCTAATCTGGCGGTCCTCCCAAGGCAGATGACACCGATCGGCGGCAACTACCGATGACCGACGTTCCCCGCGCTTTTCAGTTGCAGTCTGGCTACCAGCCGGCGGGTGACCAGCCTGAGGCGATCGCGAGGCTGATCGAGGGGATCCAGAACGGGCTGGCGCACCAGACGCTGCTCGGCGTGACCGGTTCCGGCAAGACTTTCACGATCGCAAACGTGATCCAGCAGGTGCAGCGCCCGACGCTGGTGATGGCGCACAACAAGACCCTCGCCGCGCAGCTCTACGGCGAGTTCAAGGAGTTCTTCCCGAACAATTCCGTCGAGTACTTCGTCAGCTACTACGACTACTACCAGCCGGAAGCGTACGTGCCTTCGTCGGACACGTTCATCGAGAAAGACGCGTCGATCAACGAGCACATCGAGCAGATGCGTCTCTCGGCGACCAAGGCGCTGCTCGAGCGGCCCGACGCAATCATCGTCGCGACGGTTTCCGCGATTTATGGCCTCGGCGATCCAAAGGCCTACTTGAGCATGGTGCTGCACCTGGTCCGCGGCGAGCGTATCGACCAGCGCAAGCTGCTGCGCCGGCTCACCGACATGCAGTACACGCGTAACGAGCTCGACCTGACGCAGGGCACGTACCGGGTGCGCGGCGACGTCATCGACGTGTTCCCAGCCGAGTCCGAGCGTGAGGCCGTGCGCATCGAGCTGTTCGACGACGACATCGAGACGCTCAGTTACTTCGATCCGCTGACGGGTGAAGTCCTGCGCAAGGTGCCGCGGCTCACCATTTATCCGTCATCGCATTACGTTACGCCGCGCGAGCGGGTGGACAGCGCGATCGAGAATATCCGCGAGGAGTTGCGCGAGCGGCTCAAGGAATTGCGCGCGGCCGACAAGGGCCTGGAGGCGCAGCGTCTCGAGCAGCGCACCACGTTCGACCTCGAGATGATGATGGAAGTCGGGTATTGCTCCGGCATCGAGAATTACTCGCGGTACCTCTCGGGTCGCCAGGCGGGCGAGCCGCCTCCGACGCTGTTCGATTACCTGCCGCCGGGCGCGCTGCTGGTGGTCGACGAAAGCCACGTCACGATTCCGCAAATCGGCGGCATGTACCGCGGTGACCGCTCGCGCAAGGAAACCCTGGTCCAGTACGGCTTCCGCCTGCCTTCGGCGCTCGACAACCGTCCGCTGCGATTCGACGAGTGGGAGTCGCTCGCGCCGCAGATGATCTTCGTCTCGGCCACGCCCGGCCCCTATGAACTGAGTCATGCGGCCGGCGACATCGTCGAGCAGGTCGTGCGTCCGACGGGGCTCATCGATCCCGAGGTCGAGATTCGCCCGGTGCGCACGCAGGTGGACGACGTGCTGTCAGAGATCCATCTCTGCGTCGCCGCCCACCAGCGCGTGCTGATCACCACGCTCACCAAGCGCATGTCCGAGGACCTGACCGAGTACCTGAGCGAGCATGGCGTGAAGGTGCGCTACCTGCACTCGGACATCGAGACGGTCGAGCGGGTCGAGATCATCCGCGACCTGCGTCTCGGCAAGTTCGACGTGCTGGTCGGCATCAACCTGCTGCGGGAGGGCCTGGACATGCCCGAGGTCGCGCTCGTCGCGATCCTCGACGCGGACAAGGAGGGATTCCTGCGCTCGACCGGTGCGCTGATCCAGACGATCGGCCGGGCCGCACGCAACGTGCACGGTCGCGCGATTCTGTACGCGGACCGCGTGACGGGCTCGATGCAACGGGCACTCGACGAGACCGACCGCCGCCGCACCAAGCAGATCGAATACAACCTCAAGCACGGCATTACACCGCAGTCGATCGTCAAGGCCGTGCAGGACATCATGGAAGGCGCCCGCAGTGAGGGCGCCCGGGACGGCCGCCGCGGTGCCAGTCTGGACGAGGACGACCTGCTGCTCGGGCCGGAGCAGGCCATGAAGCGGGTCAAGAAACTAGAAGCCGAGATGTACAAGCACGCCCGCAACCTCGAGTTCGAGGAAGCAGCCCGGCTGCGCGACCACATCGAGAAACTGCGCCACCAGGCGTTCGGCCTCCCCGGCGCGCTGGCCGGGTAAGCAGGGGTTAGGGGGTGCGGAAGGGGTTAGGGGTTAGTCGGAAGTGCAGATGAGCCGGATGCCGCAGCCTCACCTCCGACTAACCCCTAACCCCTTCCGCACCCCTATCCCTTTTCCTCACTTCTTGCTGTATCCTTCGCGGCTCGTTTGAGGGCGCATAGCTCAGCGGTAGAGCACTACCTTGACATGGTAGGGGTCCGTGGTTCGATCCCACGTGCGCCCACCACGATCCCGGCACCTGGGTCATCGTGAATCTTGACGGGACCAAAGACGATGCCGGTCATCACACTGCCTGACGGCAGCCAACGCAGTTTCGAACAGCCCGTGACCGTGGCAGGCCTGGCTGCGAGTATCGGCGCGGGTCTCGCCAAGGCGGCGCTTGCAGGCCGTGTCGACGGCAAGCTCGTGGACACCTCGCACGTCCTCGATCACGACGCCACCGTCTCCATCGTTACTGGCAAGGACGCGGACGGGCTCGAGATGATCCGTCACTCGACGGCGCACCTGCTCGCGCAGGCCGTGCAGGCCGTCTACCCGGAAGCGCAAGTCACCATCGGTCCCGTGATCGAGGACGGCTTCTATTACGACTTCGCCTTCAGCCGGCCCTTTACACCAGAAGATCTCGCGAAGTTCGAAGCCAAGATGCACGAGCTCGCCAAGGCCGACCTCAAGGTCGAGCGCAAGCTGATGCCGCGCGACACGGCTGTCGAGACATTCAGGAAACTCGGCGAGCACTACAAGGCCGAGATCATCGCGAGCATCCCCGCGAACGAAGACATCAGCCTGTACGGGCAGGGCGACTGGTTCGACCTGTGCCGTGGTCCGCACGTGCCGAGCACCGGCAAGCTCGGCGCATTCAAGCTCATGAAAGTCGCCGGTGCCTACTGGCGCGGCGATTCCAGGAACGAAATGCTCCAGCGCATCTACGGCACCGCGTGGGCGGACGAGAAGGCGCTGAAGGCTTACCTCACCCGCCTCGAGGAAGCCGACAAGCGCGACCACCGTCGCGTGGGTCGCGAGCTCGGCCTGTTCCACACGCAGGAAGAGGCGGTGGGCAGTGTGTTCTGGCACCCGAAGGGCCACACCCTCTGGCGCACCGTCGAAACCTACATGCGCAACCGGCTGGAAAAAGCGGGCTACGTCGAGGTCAAGACGCCGCAGCTGCTCGACCGCGTGCTGTGGGAAAAGTCGGGCCACTGGGAAAACTACCGGCCCAACATGTTCATCGCCGAATCCGAGGATCGCATCCTCGCGGTCAAGCCGATGAACTGCCCGGGTCACGTGCTGATCTATCGGCAGGGCATCAAGTCCTACCGCGACCTGCCGCTGCGCATCGCGGAGTTCGGTTCGTGCCATCGCAACGAGCCCTCGGGTTCGCTGCACGGCCTGATGCGCGTGCGCGCGTTCACGCAGGACGACGCACACATCTTCTGCACCGAAGACCAGGTCAACGCCGAGACGGTCGCGTTCTGCGACCTGCTCATGAGCGTGTACAAGGATTTCGGGTTCGAGGAAGTGCGCGTCAAGTTCTCGGACCGTCCGGCCAAGCGCGCCGGCAGCGATGCCACCTGGGACAAGGCCGAAGCGGCCCTGAAGGCGGCCGTCGAGACCGCGGGCCTCGAATACACCCTGAATCCGGGCGAGGGTGCCTTCTACGGTCCCAAACTCGAATTCGTGCTCCGGGATGCCATTGGCCGGGACTGGCAATGCGGCACCCTGCAGGTCGATTTCGTGTTGCCGGAGCGCCTCGGCGCCGAGTACGTCGGCGAAGACGGTGCCGTGCATCGGCCAGTCATGCTCCACCGGGCCATCCTGGGCTCAATGGAGCGTTTCCTCGGGATTCTCATCGAAAACCACGCCGGGAAATTCCCGACCTGGCTCGCCCCGGTGCAGGCGGTGGTGATGAATATTACGGATGGACAGGCCGAATTCGTGCGCAAAGCCACCGAATTCCTGAAAAATCAGGGGCTTCGGGTCGAAATGGATTTGCGAAACGAGAAAGTCGGCTTTAAAATCCGCGAACACACCTTGCAGCGGGTCCCGTACCTGCTGGTCGCGGGCGACCGCGAATCAGGGTCTAACTCGTTGGCCGTGCGCACGCGCAGCGGCAAGGACCTCGGGTCGATGGGACTGGAAACCCTCGCCTCGAAGCTTGCCGATGAAGTCGTGAGCCGCGGCCGCACTGTTTTAGCTTTAGAGGATTGATCGCATCACTGCTCCAACGACCAAGCGCATCCGGCGCAACCACGAGATCACGGCCCCGCAACTTCGCGTCATTGGCGCGGACGGCGAGCAAGTCGGGGTGATGACACGCTTCGAGGCGCTCGAAATGGCCGCCGCGCAAGAGCTCGATCTCATCGAAGTTTCGCCGATGGCGGAACCGCCGGTGTGCCGGATCATCGATTTCGGCAAGTTCCAGTTCGAGACGAACAAGAAAGCCGCGATCGCGAAGAAGAAGCAGAAACAGATACAGATCAAGGAAGTGAAGTTTCGCCCTGGAACCGACGAAGGCGATTATCAGATCAAGCTCAGGAATCTGATTCGCTTTTTCGAGGAAGGGGACAAGGCCAAGGTGACATTGCGTTTCCGTGGCCGCGAAATGGCGCACACGGACCTCGGTCGGCAGATGCTGATGCGTTTGCAGCAAGACCTCGCCGGAATGGCGGTGGTCGAGCAGCATCCGCTGATGGAAGGCCGGCAGATGGTCATGATGCTCGCGCCAAAAAAGAAGTAAGGGCGGTTTCGGCCGCTTCTTCGCCCTCGATCCGTGGCGCAAGCCATGGGGAAATGGGCTATGAAAAATCAGGAGTTATGACATGCCCAAGTTGAAGACCAACCGGGCCGCGGCTAAGCGTTTTCGCAAGACAGCGAACGGCTTCAAGCGCGGTCAGTCGCAGAAGCGACACATCCTTACCAAGAAGTCGAGCAAGCGGAAGCGGAATCTGCGTGGCACCACCATGGTCGCCAAGCAGGATCTGTGCCGTCTCGAACAATTGCTGCCCCACGCCTGAGGTGACCCATGGCACGAGTTAAACGTGGCGTCATCGCTGGACGCCGGCACAAGAAAGTCCTCGCCAAGGCGAAGGGTTACTACAACGCACGCCGCAAGGTCTATCGCACGGCGAAGCAGGCGGTCATCAAGGCCGGCCAGTACGCCTACCGCGATCGCAAGGCCAAGAAGCGTGATTTCCGGGCGCTGTGGATCACTCGCATCAACGCGGGTGCCCGCATGTTCGAGATGTCGTACAGCCGCCTGATGGCGGGCCTCAAGGCCGCGGGCCTCGAGATCGACCGCAAGCTCCTCGCGGACCTCGCGGTGCACGACATCGAAGCGTTCGGCAAGATCGTCGAGCAGGCCAAGAAGAGCCTCCCCGCCGCCGAGTAAGGGTTGCCGCGGGTAACCAGAACGAGAAGGCCGGGACGCGCAGGTGCCCCGGCCTTTTTCACTTCCACGAACAGCAGCAGCGCACGCCGCGACGGACATCCCGCCCGATGAGCGACACGACCACGACCCCCGGCCTCGACGACCTGGCGACGGACGCCCGGGTACGGGTTGCGGCCTGTTCGAGTCTCTCGGATCTCGAAGCGCTCAAGGTCGAGTTGTTCGGCAAGAAAGGCGCGATCACGGCCCAGTTGAAATCGCTGGGTGCGCTGGCGCCAGACGAACGCAAAGCCACAGGCGCGCGGATCAATGCGGTGCGCGACGAGATCGGCGCCGCCTTCGAAGCCCGCAAGGCACAGCTCGACTGCGTCGAGCTCGAGCGCAAGCTCGCGGCGGGACGCATCGACGTGACTCAGCCGGGACGCGGGCAGCAGCCCGGTGGCCTGCACCCGGTGACGCGCACGCGCCGGCGCATCGAGACGATCTTCCGCAATGCCGGGTTTTCCGTCGAGGACGGCCCCGAAGTCGAAGACGATTGGCACAACTTCGAAGCACTCAACATTCCCGCGAACCATCCGGCGCGCGCGATGCACGACACGTTCTATTTCCCCGACGGCCGGCTGCTGCGCACGCACACTTCACCGGTGCAGGTGCGCGCCATGCTGCGCGATAAGCCGCCGCTGCGCATGATCATGCCGGGACGTGTCTACCGCTGTGATTCCGACATGACCCACACGCCGATGTTCCACCAGGTCGAAGGCCTGGTCATCGACGACGGCGTGAGTTTCGCCAACCTCAAGTCGGTGCTGCACGAATTCATGCAGCAGTATTTCGAGCGCGATCTCGGCATCCGCTTTCGTCCGTCGTATTTCCCGTTCACGGAGCCCTCGGCCGAGGTGGACATCGAGTGCGTGTTCTGCAGCGGGGCGGGTTGCCGCGTCTGCAAGCAGACGGGCTGGCTCGAGGTCGCGGGCTGCGGCATGGTGCACCCCAACGTATTGCGCAACGTCGGCATCGATCCCGAGCGCTACACGGGCTACGCGTTCGGCATGGGTATCGAGCGCCTGACGATGCTGCGCTACAGCGTCAACGACATCCGCCTCTACTTCGAGAACGACCTGCGCTTCCTGCGGCAGTTCGGCTGATCCGGTAACCGACGATGCGCATCAGTCTGCAATGGTTGAGTGAATGGATCGGCGGGCCGCTGCCCGCGCCGCAGGACCTGGCTGCGCGACTCACGATGGCAGGTCTCGAGATCGAAGGGCTGGCGACGGCCGCGCCACCGCTGCCCGGCGTGATCGTGGCCGAAATCGTCGAGCGCGTGCAACACCCCAACGCCGACACGCTCAGCGTCTGCCAGGTCGACACGGGTACGGAGACCGTGCAGATCGTCTGCGGCGCGCCCAACGCGCGTGTGGGCCTGAAGGCGCCGCTCGCCACCGTCGGCGCAAAGCTGCCGGGCGGCATGGAAATCAAGAAAGCCAGGCTGCGCGGCGTCGAGTCGTTCGGCATGCTGTGTTCGGCGCGCGAACTCGCGCTGTCCGAGGATTCGGTCGGCCTGCTCGAGTTGCCGACGGAGTTGCAGACCGGAGCGGCGCTGGTCACCGCGCTGGGTCTCGACGACACCATCCTCGAAGTGAACCTCACGCCGAACCGTGGCGATTGCATGAGCGTGCTCGGCATTGCCCGCGAGGTCGCGGCGCTGGTCGGTCAGCCGCTCACGGGCCCGGCCCTGGCCGTGGTGCCTGCGGTTTCCAACGAACATTTCCCGGTCGAACTGACCGTGGGCGCGGGCTGCGTGCGCTTTGCGTCGCGAGTGATCCGGGGCTTGAATCCGCAGGCCAAGTCACCCGCGTGGATGCAGGAGCGACTGCGTCGCGCCGGCTTGCGCCCGATCAGTGCCGCGGTCGACGTCACCAACTATGTGATGCTCGAACTCGGCCAGCCGATGCACGCCTACGACCTGCGCGAACTTGCCGGTGGCATCGTCGTACGTCGCGCGCGGGCCGGGGAGACGCTCAAGCTGCTCGACGGTCGCGAGATCGCCATGGACGCGACGGTGCTCGTCATTGCCGACCACGAAAAATCGCTGGGCCTGGCAGGCGTAATGGGCGGCGACCACTCAGGCATCGGCGACGACACCACCGACGTCCTGCTCGAAGTCGCGTTCTTCCTGCCCGTTGCAATCGCGGGCCGTGGCCGTCGCTATGGCCTGGTCACCGATGCCTCGCAGCGTTTCGAGCGCGGCGTCGATCCCACGCTGCAGGAACGCGCGATTGAACGGGCGACGGCGCTGCTGTGCGCCTGCGCGGGCGGCCTGCCCGGCCCGACGCAACTGGCCGAACTTCCTGCCGAACTGCCGCAGCCGGTGGCCGTCCCGCTGCGTCCCGAACGTGCCCGGCGCGTCATTGGCGCCGACATCGACGACGCGACGATTGCGTCGATGTTGACAGGGCTCGGCATGAAGACCGAGCAGGCAGGCGGCGCCTGGCGTGTAACTCCGCCGACGTGGCGCTTCGACATCGCGATCGAGGAAGACCTGGTCGAAGAAATCGCGCGCACCCATGGCTTCGACCATATTCCCGAAACCGTGCAACCGGCGCGGCAGCCGATTCCCGCGGTGACCGAAACGCGCATCCGTGGCGACATGGCGGCCGACATGCTCGTGCAGCGTGGTTACTTCGAGGCGATCACGTACAGTTTCATCGAGCCGGGCCAGCAGGAACTGTTCGCTCCTGGTGCACCGACCCTGACCCTCAGCAATCCGATTTCCGCCGAGCTCGCGACGATGCGTGGCTCGCTGTGGCCGGGTCTTGCGGGAGCACTGGCGTCGAACCAGCGTCGGCAGCAGTCCCGGGTGCGCCTGTTCGAAGTCGGTCGGAAATTCGTCGTTTCGCGCGAGGACGGCGCACTGCGCGAAGTCCCGGTCATTGCGGGCATCGCCGCGGGCTCCGCCGTGCCCGAGCAGTGGGGCGCACCGCGGACCGCCGTCGATTTCTTCGACGTGCGGGCCGACGTCGAGGCGCTGATTCGTGCCACGGGTGCGGCCGGCGAATTCCGCTTCGTTCCCGGACGGCATCCGGCACTGCACCCCGGCCAGACGGCAGAAATTCGTCGTGGCGACGCGCCCGCCGGCTGGATCGGGAGGCTGCATCCGGAAGTCGAGCGCCGGCTCGAGTTGACATATTCTGGCATCGTCTTCGAGCTTGAACTCGAGGTCGCGCTGGCTGCCGTGGTGCCGCATTTCCACGAGGTATCGCGGTTTCCTGCCGTGCGGCGCGACCTGGCGATCGTCGTGGAGGAGGCGGTGCCCGTGCAGAAACTGCTCGACTGCGTCCAGAACGCGGCGGGAACGGTGCTGCGCGACACGACCGTTTTCGATATCTACCGTGGAACGGGCATCGAAACTGGTCGCAAGAGTGTGGCGATAGGCTTGAATTTGCAGGACGTTTCGCGCACCCTTACTGACGATGAGACGGATGCCATCGTGGCTCGGGTCGTCTCCGACCTGGAGCGGGAGTGCTCCGCCACGATACGAGACCGATAAGATAAAAATGGCATTGACCAAGGCGGAAATCGCAGAAGCGCTGTTTGACCAGCTCGGCCTCAACAAGCGTGAGGCGCGTGAGCTCGTCGATCTGTTCTTCGAAGAGTTGCGGATGTCCCTCGCCCATGGCGAGCAGGTCAAGCTCTCCGGTTTCGGCAACTTCGACCTGCGCAGCAAGAACCAGCGCCCGGGCCGCAACCCGAAGACCGGCGAGGAAATCCCGATCAGCGCCCGACGCGTCGTGACCTTCCGTCCTGGCCAGAAACTGAAGGCGCGCGTGGAAGCGTATGCTGGAACCCAGCAATAACGACGAACTCCCGGCGATCCCGGGCAAGCGTTACTTCACGATCGGTGAGGTCAGCGAACTGTGCGGCGTCAAACCGCACGTGCTGCGTTACTGGGAGCAGGAATTCCCCCAGCTCAAGCCGGTCAAGCGCCGCGGCAACCGTCGCTATTACCAGCGTCAGGACGTGCTCGTGATCCGCCAGATCCGCGCGCTGCTCTACGACCAGGGTTTCACGATCGGCGGTGCCCGCAATCGGCTCGAGGGCGAGGAAGCCCGCGAGGACGTCACCCAGACCCATCAGCTGGCGCGGCAGTTGCGCGTCGAGCTCGAAGAACTGATCAAAATCCTGCGGCGCTGAGCAATTCGGCTATAATCCGCGCCCGGTCGGAGCGTGGCGCAGTCTGGTAGCGCACTTGCATGGGGTGCAAGGGGTCGGAGGTTCGAATCCTCTCGCTCCGACCAATACAACCGCTTTGCCCAAAACGCCCGTCAGGGCGTTTTTCGTTGGTGGGCGTTCAACTTCGACCGTCCATCCATCGCGACCCGTGGCGTCGGGCTCATGTCCTGACCCTCGTCACGCACATGCTGGGCCGCATGGTCGATCTCGGCAGCATCGGCGGTTTGCACGGCCATGCCCACGAATTGCATGCGTATTGCGCTGGCTGTGACCGCTGGGCCGTGCTCAATCTCGCCGGCCTGATCCAGGCGGGGCAGGGACAACGGCGTCTGCCGATCCATGTTCGATGCCGAGTCTGCGCCCAAAAGGGGACGGTGCAGGTCCGACCGCCGATGCCGACCCGGTCATCGACGGGTTGGATCGCACCGATCCTCCCGGCCATTTGATATCGTGAGCGCCATGGACAACCAAAAAGCGAAATCGATTCTGACGGTGGCCCTGATGGCGGCTTTCGCCGATGGGCTCAAGGATGAACGCGAACGCGAGGCGATCCGCAAACTGGCGGAAGCGCTCGGCGCCGAAACCAACATCGATCTGCCGGCCTTGTACCGCGACGTGCTGCTGTCCCGGCCCGACCTGAACGAGGTCGTGCGGCCGCTCGATGCGCAGGGGCTGCGCCTGTACGCTTATGAAATGGCTGTCGGCGTCGTCAATGCGGACGGTTCGCAGAATGCGGCCGAAGCGGCCTTCCTGGCACAACTGGCCACCGCGCTGAGTGTGCCGACGACGACCGCCGAGTCGGTCGCACAGCAGGCGAGCGCGATGGCGGCTGCTGCTGTCATCGAGCCCCCCGGTCCCGCGGCACCTGCAGGAGTGGCGACGGCTGCTGCCGCAGCCACGGCGGTGGCGGGCACCGTGCTCGGCAAGGCGAACGTCAGCGATGCCGAGATGGACAAGACGATCATGACCGCGTCGATCACCAACGCCGCCCTCGAACTGCTGCCAGAGTCGATTGCGTCGATGGCGATCATTCCGTTGCAATTGCGCCTCGTGTATCGCATCGGCAAGGCCTATGGCTATGAAATGGATACCTCGCACGCGAAGGACTTCATCGCCACGCTCGGCGTCGGCCTCACGTCGCAATACGTTGAGCAAATCGGGCGCAAATTGCTGGGCGGGCTGCTCGGTGGACTCGGCGGCGGTATCGGCCGTTCGGTTGGCCGCCAGACCGCCAGCTCGGGGCTCTCGTTCGCCACGACGTACGCGATCGGTCGCGTGGCGCAGCGCTACTACGCGGGTGGTCGCACGCTCGACTCGGCGGCGCTGAAGGCGACGTTCACGTCGCTGCTGGCCGAGGCACGCGGCATGGCTCCCACGTACCAGTCACAGATCGAGCAGGCCGCGCAGACGATCGACACGCGCAACCTGGTGTCGCTGGTGAAGCAAGGCTGAGGAAGGGGTTAGGGGTTAGGGGTTAGTCGGATGTGCAGCGATAGCATGTCGTTCATCGCCTTTACTCGGTCGAAGGAACACAGCGTTGGATTGTCACGCATTTCCGACTAACCCCTAACCCCTAACCCCTTCCTCAGGAATGCGTGACCGCATGCAAGCGGTCAGAGCGCTCCAGGTGCGGAATCGCGTTGAACGACACCAGCCGGGCATTGCTCGCCAGTGGTCGAATAACCTCCGTCACGCTGGTGTTGCGTGTCTGCAGGTTCAACTGGATCGCCGTGTCGGCGCCAGCCTCGAGCACCTCCGAGACGTACCGGCCGATCACGCCACCGGAAGTCACGATCAGCACGTTGTCGTCGCGCCCGAGTCCATCGCACGCAGCCGTAACACCGGCACCTATGCGAGCGCCGAACTCACTCCAGCTTTCGCCGCCGGCGATGCGCTCGTCGTACTGCGACCATTGCTGCATCGCGCTGCGAATCGCGGCGAAATACTCGCGTCGGTCGCCGGACGCCCGGATGGCCTGCAGCCGATCACCTTCAAAGAAGCGCAACAGCGACAGGTGGTCGTATTCGTTGAAGCGTGCATCCTGGGCGAATTCGCGCGGACCGTCGAGTGCGTCGATGACTAGCTCGCACGTCGACACTTGCCGCTGCAGCGTGCCGGCCAGCACCCGTGCGAACTGCAGTCCGCGTGCCGCGAAGTGCTCGCCGAGCCAAGTCGACTGGCGCGCCCCGAGGTCCGTGATCGAATCGTAATTGCCCGCAAAATCGGGCTGGCCGTGGCGGACGAGGTAAAGATAGGGCATAAGCCTCCCAGTTTAGCCCGGAAGACCCCATGCCCAAGGCCGCGCCATCGAACCCGTTCCAACCGTCCGGCGTGATCACGCTGACGACGGATTTCGGTCACAAGGACCCCTTCGTGGGCGTCATGAAAGGGCAGGTGCTGCGCCGGTTCCCAGCCGCACGGCTAGTCGACTTGACGCACGAGATCCTGGTGCATTGGCCTGCCGAGGCCGGGTTCTGGCTGGGGCGCTCGTTCGCCTACTTCCCACCGGGAACGGTGCACGTCGCCGTCGTCGATCCGGGTGTCGGCAGTTCCCGCGACATCGCCGTGGTCGAGGCCGACGGGCAACTGTTCCTGGCTCCGGACAATGGCTTGCTGGCCGGCGTGCTCGAGCGGCTCGAATCGACTCCCATTCTCAGACGGCTCGGGGAGGACGTGCTGCGTGACCTGGGAGTTCACCGGCCGAGTGCGACCTTTCATGGCCGCGACATCTTTGCACCGTTGGCGGCCGAACTGGCGGCTGGCCGGTTGGAACCCGCGACCCTGGGGCCCGTCGTCGCCGACCTCGTGCCGGGCTGGATGGATGAACCGGTCCTGACCGGAGGACAGTTGCACGGCGCAGTGGTGACGGTGGACCACTTCGGCAATCTCCTGACCAACCTGGATGCCGCACTGGTGGCGCAAGTGCCCTTACCGGTAGTCAGGGCGGGTGGCCAGGAGGTCGCAGTTCGGCGGACCTATTCCGACGTCCGGCCCGGGGAATACGTCGCGTTGATCAATTCCTTCGGGGTGCTGGAAGTGGCCAGGGCCGAGCAAAGCGCCGCCGAGGGTCTCGGTCTCGGCCGGGGTGCGCCGATCGTCGTTGCGCCGCGCCGGAGCTGATGGCTCGCCATGCGGACAGCGGAACCTGACCGTGGTCTGCAGGTCGGACCGGACGAACCGTCCTTACGCGCAGGGTCATTGCACCGCAACACGAATCGGTTGAGAAGCAAACCGATCCGTGTATAGTTCGCAGCCTTGTGTCCGCGCTGTAGTAGGCAGCGCATTGATATATCAGGATTTTCTCTCGGGGCCGCGCAATGGAACGAGATGAGGAACACTTCGACTTGGACGAAGAGTTTGTAGCTGGAGCCGAGGAAGAGGATTACGACCGTTTCATCGACAGGGTGGATCGGCGTAAGCAGGCGGCTGCCGTAAAGAAGGGCAAGGCGGCCTGGAGCAAGCTCGAAGACGTGCTCGCGGAGAAACGCCTGCAGAAAGAGCTCAAGGATTACTACGAAGACAAGTAGTCCGTCCGGAACACACCGGCCCCCGGCTCCTGACTCGGGGAGCCAGTGACTGTCCGGTCCGCCATCGCGGCGCCGGAACGGGTCAGGAAGAATGCTGGCGACGCCGCAGAGCGTCGCGCCGGGGTCCGCTCGAATGTCCAGCCACACCGAATCGAACTGGGTCGTCCTGAAGTTTGGCGGCACCAGCGTTTCGAGCGTCAGTAACTGGAAGAATGTCGCCGGCGTCGTCAAGGCGCGGCTGACTGAAGGTCTCCACCCCGTCATCGTGCATTCAGCGCTGTCCGGCATCACGGACCGTCTCGAGCAACTGCTCGCGAAAGCGCTGACGGGTGAATGGGAACCGGTCATGGACCAGATCGAGCGCCGTCACCTCGACCTCGCGCGCGATCTCGGAATTCACATCGAGGCCGAACTCGATCGCCACTTCACCGATCTGCGTCGCAGTGCCGAAGGCATTCACCTGATCGGCGAGATCAGCGATCGCCTGCGCGCGCGCGTGATGGCCAACGGCGAGTTGATGGCGACCCGCATCGGCGCCGCTTTCCTGCAGGCCGAGGGCATCGACGTGCAGTGGATCGACGCCCGCACGCTGTTGCATGCCGAAGTGCGGCCCGGCGCCACCGAGCGTGCAAACTACCTTTCCGCCACCTGTGTGTTCGAACCCGACACTGCGTTCCAGCAGCGACTGGCGTCGGGCGGCAACGTGCTGATCACACAGGGGTTCATTGCGAGCGACGCGCACGGCGACACCGTGCTGCTCGGCCGCGGCGGCTCCGACACTTCGGGCAGCTATTTCGCGTCGAAGCTCGGCGCGCGTCGACTCGAGATCTGGACTGACGTGCCCGGCATGTTCACGTCGAACCCCAAGTCCGTGTCGAACGCGCGGCTGCTCAAGTCGCTCGACTACGACGAGGCCCAGGAGATCGCGAGCAGCGGCGCCAAGGTCCTGCACCCGCGCTGCATCCTGCCGGTGAAGCAGTACGGGATTCCGCTGACGGTGCACGCCACGCAGCAGCCCGAGCTCGAAGGCACGGTGGTCACCGCCACCGGCGGCGATGGTGGCGCGCGCGTGAAGGCCGTCTGCATCAAGAAAGGCATCACGCTGCTCTCGCTCGAAACGCTCGGCATGTGGCACCAGGTCGGCTTCCTCGCCGATGCGTTTGCCGTCTTCAAGGAGCATGGCTTGTCGGTCGACCTCGTGTCGACCTCGGAGACCAGCGTCACCGTGTCGCTCGACCCGGCTGCGAACTCGCTCGACAGCCGTGCGCTCGAAACACTGGTGACGGCGCTGTCGAAGCTCTGCCGTGTCGAGGTCATCGGGCCCTGCGCGGCGGTGAGTCTCGTCGGGCGCAGTATTCGCGCCACCTTGCACCGCCTGGGCGACGCACTCGAGCTGTTCGAGGAACAGCGCATCTACCTGGTGACGCAAGCCGCCAACGACCTCAACATCACGTTCGTCGTCGACGAAGAGCAGGGCGATCGTCTGGTGCGCCGCCTGCACGACGTCATCGTCTGGAACGCGCCGTCCGATCACGTGCTGGGTCCGACCTGGGAGCAGATCCACGGACTCGGGCCAGTGCTGCCGGCGGGCGGGCCGCCGTGGTGGCAGGGCCGTCGCGAGGAACTGCAGCGGATCGCCCACCAGCATGGCAGTGCCTACGTCTACCACCGTGCTTCGGCAGAGATCGCCGCGCAGCAGTTGCTGGGCATTCGCGGCGTGGATCGCGTCTTCTATGCGATGAAGGCCAACCCGCACCCGGTACTGCTGCAGACTTTCGCGGGGCTCGGGCTGTCGTTCGAATGCGTTTCGCGCGGCGAATGCGAGCGGGTCATGCAAGTGGTGCCCGGGATCGATCCGTCCCGCATTTTGTTCACACCGAATTTTGCCCCGCGCAGCGAATACGAATGGGCCATCGACCAGGGCGTCAACCTGACCATCGACAACGTCTACGCGCTGCGTGAGTGGGGCAAACTGTTCCGCAGCCGCGACGTGCTGATCCGGATCGACACCGGTTTCGGCCGTGGTCATCACGATCACGTCCGCACCGCGGGCGTGCATTCGAAATTCGGCGTGCCGTTGTTCGAGATGGACGAGGTCGAACGCCTCGTGAAGTCAGTCGGAGCGCGTGTGGTGGGGCTGCATGCGCACACCGGCAGCGGCGTGTTCGACGTGCGCAACTGGAAGGAAGTCGGGCACATGCTCGGCGAACTGGCGCAGCGCTTTCCGCATGCCCGGGCCATCGATCTCGGTGGCGGACTAGGTGTGCCAGAGAAGCCAGGACAGGTTCCGGTGGACCTCGCGGCGCTGCAGGGTGTCATCGATGATATCCGCGCCAAGTGGCCGCAGGTCGGGCTCTGGCTGGAACCTGGCCGGTTCCTGGTGGCGCAGGGTGGCGTGCTGGTCGTCGAGGTGACGCAGCTGAAGGGCAAGGGCGCAGTGCAGTACGTCGGCGTGTCGACCGGCATGAACTCGCTGATCCGTCCGGCGCTCTACGGCGCTCACCACGACATCGTCAACCTCACGCGCTTCGGCGAACCGGGCACCGAGGTGTACAACGTCGTGGGTCCGATCTGCGAATCGGCCGATTATCTCGGGCACGAGCGACTGCTGCCGGTGACGCAGGAAGGCGACGTGCTGCTGATCGCGAACGCGGGGGCCTACGGCCACGCGATGAGTTCGAACTACAACCTGCGCGAACCCGCGTGCGAAGTGATCGTCTGAGCGGGCCGCAGGCGGCCGGAGTGAGCTTGTGAAGACTGCAATCGTTGGCTGGCGTGGCATGGTGGGCTCGGTGCTCATGCAGCGCATGGCGGTGGAGCGCGACCTCGACCACGTCGCCCCGGTCTTCTTCAGCACGTCGCAGGCGGGCGGCCAAGGGCCCCTGCTCGATGGCCGACCGACAGGTGCGCTGCAGGATGCCAATGACCTGCAGGCACTCGCGCGGTGCGACACGATCGTCACCTGCCAGGGCGGCGACTACACCAACGACATCCATCCGAAGCTGCGTGCGGCCGGTTGGAAAGGCTATTGGCTCGACGCTGCGTCGGCGCTGCGCATGAAGAGCGACGCCGTCATCATCCTCGATCCCGTGAATCGCCACGTGATCGACGCCGCGCTCGCGGCTGGGGTGCGGGACTACATCGGCGGCAACTGCACGGTGTCGCTGATGATGATGGCGCTGGGCGGACTGTTCCGCGCGGACCTCATCGAGTGGATCACCTCGATGACCTACCAGGCGGCGTCGGGGGCCGGGGCGCAGAACATGCGCGAACTCGTCGAGCAGATGGGCAGTGTGCACGCTGCCGCGGCCCCGCTGTTGCACGATCCGGCGAGTGCCATCCTCGACATCGACCGGGTCGTGACTGTTCAGTTGCGTTCTCCCGACCTGCCACAGGCCAATTTTGGCGCAGCGCTGGCGGGCAGCCTGATTCCCTGGATCGACAAGGACATGGGCAACGGCGTGAGTCGCGAAGAATGGAAGGGCAGCGCCGAGACCAACAAGATTCTCGGACGCGCGGCAGGGGCGGCGATTCCGGTCGAAGGCATCTGCGTGCGTGTCGGCGCCATGCGTTGCCACAGTCAGGCGCTGACCATCAAACTGAAGCGCGACCTGCCGTTGCCGGAGATCGAACGCCTGATTGCCGGCGGCAATGAGTGGGTGCGGCTGGTGCCGAATACGCGCGAGGCGTCGATCGCAGGACTCACGCCGGCGGCGGTCAGCGGCACGCTCGACATCCCGATCGGTCGCGTGCGAAAACTGGCGATGGGCGGCGAGTACCTCACGGCCTTCACCGTCGGCGACCAGTTGCTGTGGGGTGCGGCCGAGCCGATCCGCCGCATGCTGCGCATCCTTGCCGAACGGCAGCGGGGCTGAGCGACAGCGCATGTCCAACCAGCGCGCCCAGCCCTCGCTTGACGAGCTGGCCGCGCGGCTCGCGGAATTTGCACGAGAGCGTGACTGGGACCAGTTTCACGCGCCCAAGAACCTGGCGATGGCGCTCGCCGGTGAAGTCGGCGAGCTGCTCGAGCACTTTCAGTGGCTCTCGGAGCAACAAAGCGTAAACCTGCCGGCCGAGGTCAAGGACGCCGTGGCGCTCGAGATGGCCGACGTCCTGCTTTACCTGATCCGCCTTGCGGACAAGCTCGAGATCGATCTCGGCGCCGCTGCGGTGCGCAAGATCGGCTTGAATGCAGTCAAGTATCCGGTCGGGAAATTTCGCGGCAGCCCGCGCAAGTACGACGATCCCGAGTGATCCATGGAGCCGCTCGTGAGCAGCACTGACACGCTCGGCGGACTCGTCAGCCTCCGCGGCAAGCGGGTCCTGTTGACTCAGGCCCGGGAATTCATGGGCCCCGTGTTGTGCGCCGTGCTGGCCGAGGCGGGCGCCGCCGTCATTGCGGACGACTCCGCATTGATCGATCCGGGCGCACCCGCCGCCGTCGTCGACAATGCGGGGCGAGTGGACGTTCTCGTGGTCAATCTGTCGCTCGTGGCACCTTCGACCTCGGCCCGTGACGTTAACGACATCGAATGGGAGACCGTCTTCCGGCACCTGGTCGACCCGTTGCCGCGGCTGGTGCGGGCCGTGCTGCCGCAGATGATCGAGCGCCGGTCGGGCAAGATACTGGTGATCGGAAGTGCGTCGGCGCTGCGCGGCATGAAGCGCGCATCGACCTACAGCGCCGCTCGCGGCGCGCAACTGGCCTATGTCCAGGCGGTCGGCGTCGAAGTGGCGCCGCACAACGTGCAGGTCAATGCAATCGCGCAGAATTTCGTCGAGAACCCGACGTATTTCCCGCCCGAGGTGCAGGTGCTGCCGGCATTTCAGGAGCGATTGCAACGCGAAGTGCCGTTGGGACGCCTGGTAACGGCGAGGGAGGACGCGCTTTTCGCCGCCTACCTGTGCAGCGGCGCTGCCGATTGTTTCGTCGGCCAGGTGTTTCCGGTATGCGGCGGCTGGGTGACGCGGTGATAGCCCGCATCCCAACCCTCTCCCGCGAATCGTGGGAGAGGGAGGGTGAGTCGATCCCAGGCTTTGTGGGAGAGCGCGTGCAGGTCAGTCGTACAGTTCTGCCGGCACGTTGCCGCCGTTTTCGGCGATCTGGCGCAGGACTTCCTTGTGCAGCCAGACGTTCATCCTGGCTGAGTCGTGCATGTACTCGGCCGGGCAGCCGAGTTCTGTCGCGAGTTCCTTGCGCTCCGTGAGGCTGCTTTCCATCCCGAGCAGTTTCATCAGGTCGACGATGGACGTGCGCCAGTTCAACTTCTGCGGCGTCTGGGCGGCCCAGCCTTCGAGCATCGAGACCACGTCCACCATGGCCATGGGTTCGGGCTTCGGCGGCGGGGGCGGGGGTGCAGGCGCAACTGCAGCGGGCGCGGGTGCTGCCTGTGTCGGCATCGGCGGTGGTGGAGGGGGCGGTGGAGCGGCTTTCTTCTTCAGGCCGAGCTTTTCGAGCATTGTTCCAAACAGACTCATGGCATGTCCTTATGGTCGTCGTGGGTGAGATGTCGGAACGGAGCCTACTGCGGTTCCGCGCATGACACGAGTCTAACGTCCAGCGTGTTGCACGCGCTGTAGGGATTATTCAGCCGGGAAGCCAAATGCCCAATGAAAGCAGTCGACCTGCAGCCAATGGCGCATCCATCTCGCGTGCGTTGCCGCGCACAGTGGTCGTCCTGGGGCTCGTTTCGCTGCTGAACGATGCCGCGAGTGAAATGATTACACCGTTGTTGCCGATCTTCCTGACGGCAACGCTGGGTGCGGGACCGGCGATCGTCGGGCTGATCGAGGGCCTCGCTGAAGCCACCTCGAGCGTACTGAAGCTCGTCGCCGGCCGACTCGCGGATCGCGGCGTGGATCCGAAATCGCTGGTGCTCGCGGGATACGGCCTGTCCAATGCGACACGCCCCCTGATCGGGCTGGCCGCGGCCTGGGGTTCGGTGTTGCTGCTGCGGTTTCTCGATCGTGTCGGCAAGGGGTTGCGGACCGCGCCCAGGGATGCGCTGATTGCTGGAGCCACGCACGCGTCGGACCGAGGCCGCGCCTTCGGTTTTCACCGCTCGATGGATCACGCGGGTGCCGTCATCGGCCCTTTGATCGCCTTCGCCCTGCTGTCGATGCAGGTCGAACTCAAGCACGTGTTCCTCGCGTCGGTCGTGCCCGGACTGCTCGTGCTCGCACTGCTCGCATTTGGCCTGCCGCATGGCAGGCCGTTCATTGCGCTGCCGCGTGCGTCCTTTTCCTGGCGTTCGCTGCATGGCCGGTTGCGCGCGATGATCATCGCGGCGGGCTGGCTCGCGCTCGCCAGCGTGCCGGAGGCTTTCGTCGTGCTGTGGGCCACCAGCGCCGGACTCGCGGTGCACTGGGTGCCGCTGGTGTGGGCGGCCGCGAGTTTCGCCAAGATGGCGATCGCGATGCCGGCGGGAATCGTCTCGGATCGACTCGGCCGCATTCCGGTCCTGCTCGGCGGCTGGGCCCTGCGTGTGTTCGTATTGCTGCTGCTGGCGGCATTGCCCGCACCGCCGGCCTGGCAAGTGTGGCTGCTGTTCATTGCGTATGCCGCCACCCTGGCCGTGACGGAGCCTGCGGAGCGTTCGGTCATCGGTGATCACGCGTCCGAACACGAACGCGGCACGGCCTATGGCCTGTATCACCTGGCGAGTGGCCTGCTGGTGCTGCCCGGTGCAGTCATCTTCGGCACGATCTGGGAGCACTTCGGTTCGAGCACGGCATTCATGACGGCGGCGATCGTCACCGCAATCGGTGCATCCTGGATGTCCTGGCTGGCGCGGGACCCGATAACACGTGCCGCGTAGCAGCGTGGCTACAGGCTGCCCGGGACGCGGGCACCATGCCGTGAGGCGAGCTCGCCGACGACCTGCTCGAGCGTGAGGTTGCGCGATTTCAGCAGCACCAGCAGGTGATACAGCAGGTCTGCGCATTCACCGACGAGTTCCGGATCGTCGCGTGTCACCGCGGCCAGCGCCGTCTCCACCCCTTCCTCTCCGACTTTTTGCGCGATGCGGCCGATGCCGCTGGAAAAAAGCCGGGCCGTATAGCTGCCTTCCGGACTGTCCGCGATGCGTTGCGCAATCGTCGACTGCAGCGTCGACAGGAATGCAATGCGCGACACCTGCGACTCGCGCGACTCGGCGAAACACGTGGGTGTGCCGTTGTGACAGGTGGGACCGTCGGGATGGGCCAGGATCAGGATCGAGTCACGGTCGCAATCGGCGCTCACGTGCGCGACGTGCAGAAAGTGGCCAGACGTTTCGCCCTTGGTCCAGAGCTGGTTGCGGCTGCGGCTGAAAAAGGTGACACGTCCATCGGTCAGCGTGCGGCGCAGCGCCGCCTCGTTCATGTAACCCAGCATCAGGACGCGGCCATCGACCGCGTGCTGCACGATGGCCGGCAGCAGGCCGTCGCCCTTGTCCCAGTCGAGTCGCGCCAGGTTCACGTCGTTCATGGCCGGATCTCCACGCGCCGTCCGCGCAGGTAGGTCTTCAAATCCGGGATGGCGATGGTGCCGCCGTGGAAAATGCTCGCTGCCAGCGCGCCATCGACGCCGGCATCGTCAAAGACGCTGGCGAAATGCTCCATCGTGCCGGCACCCCCGGAGGCAATCAGCGGCACCCGGCAGATACTGCGCACCGCTCGCAGTTGGCGCAAGTCATACCCTTGGCGCACGCCATCGCTCGCCATGCAATTGAGGACGATTTCGCCCGCGCCGCGGTCCTGCACTTCACGGACCCAGTCGACCGTGGCGCGCCGTGTGCTGCGTGAGCGGTCAGGATCGCCCGTGAATTGATAGACCTCGAATTCGTCGCCCACGGTCTGGCTGTCGATGCCGACCACCACGCACTGGGAACCGAAGCGTCGAGCCAGCGCATTCACGAGCCCGGGGTCGGCCAGGGCGGGGGAGTTCACCGAAATTTTTTCCGCGCCGGAATTGAGCACGTCCTCGGCCTCGGCGACCGTGCGGATGCCGCCAGCCACGCAGAAAGGGATGTCGAGCACCCGTGCGACCCGCGTGATCCAGCTGCGGTCCACGGAACGGCTCTCGGGACTGGCCGTGATGTCGTAGAAGACCAGTTCGTCGGCGCCCTCCGCACAGTAACGGGCGGCAAGCTCGAGGATTTCGCCCACGACTTTATGATCGCGAAAGCGCACGCCCTTCACGACCTGGCCATCGCGGACGTCGAGGCAGGGAATTATGCGCTTGGCAAGAATGGGGCGAGCTCCTCGGCCGGGATGCGATTCTCGAGCAGTGCACGACCGCTGATGACGGCTGCGGCGCCCGTGGCGGCAAGTGCCACCAGGTCGGCACCGCAGCTCACGCCGCCTGACGCCTGCCACTGAATGGTCGGAAAGCGCTGAGCCGCCTCGGCGTACAGCGCGAGATTCGGTCCCGAGAGTGCGCCGTCGCGGGCGACGTCCGTGCACAGCACGTGCAGCACACCGTGCGGCAGGTAACTCGCCACGGCATCCCACAGGCTCGCTTCGGTCTGTGATTCCCAACCGTGCGTGGTGAGGCGCGGCGTGCCGCCCGCGTCGAGGCGGACGTCGAACGCCAGCACGATGCGATCGGGACCGAACTCGTGCAGCCACCGCTGGACCTCTGCAGGTTGCGTCACCGCCACGCTGCCGACGACGATGCGTTGCACGCCGAGGTCGAGCAGTTCGGCGGCAACTTTCCGTGTACGGACACCGCCGCCGACTTGTATGGCTGTGGCCGGGAAGGCTTGCGCCAGAACTGCGATTGCCGCGCGATTGCCCTGCGAGCCGTCGCGTGCGCCGTCGAGGTCGACGACGTGCACGTACCGGGCACCGAAGTCGCGGTAGCGCTCCAGGATCAGGCGCGGGTCGTTGCCGTAGACGGTTTCGGCGTCGAAGCGTCCCTGCAGCAGGCGCACGCACTGACCACCGCGCAGGTCGATGGCGGGAACGAGTCGCATGTCAGGACAGCGCCAGGAAATTGGCGAGGACTTGTTGTCCCGCACGGGACGAGCGCTCGGGATGGAACTGCGCACCGTGAAAATTTTCATGGCGGACGATGGCCGAGAACCCGCCACCGTAGTCGGTGACTGCTTCGGTCCACGGGCCGACGGGAGCCGCGTAGCTGTGCACGAAATAGACGTAGCTCCCGGCGTCCAGACCACGCATCAGCGGGGAGTTCGCCTGCGGCACGACCTGGTTCCAGCCCATGTGCGGGACCGGCAAGCCCTGTCGATCGGGAAACCGGGTGACCCGGGCCGGGAGAATGCCGAGGCAGGCCGTATCGCCTTCCTCGCTGCCTGCAAACAGCAACTGCATGCCCAGACAGATGCCGAGCACCGGCTGGGTCAAGGACGGGATGACAGCCGCCAGGCGCAGTGCGTGCAGCCGTTCCATGGCATCGGCCGCGGCACCGACGCCGGGCAGGATGACCCGGGGTGCGCGACGCAGCTCTGCGGCATCGGTCGTCAGCTGCGACGAAACGCCAAGCCGGTCGAGCGCGAAGCGCAACGAAGCAATGTTGGCACCGCCGTTGGCGATGATCGCGACGTCGGTCATCTCAAAGAACGCCCTTGCTGCTGGGTGTTTCATTGCCCTCGATCCGTATTGCCTGGCGCAACGCCCGACCCGTGCACTTGAAGCAGGCCTCGATCATGTGATGCGTGTTGTCGCCCGAGACTTTCACGTGCACTGCGGCCAACAGGCTGTCTGCCAGCGAGCGGAAGAAGTGCGGCACCAGTTCGGTGGGCAGGCCGCCCACGACCTCGCGACCGAACTTGCCTTCGAAGGCTGCATACGCGCGGCCCGACAGGTCGATCGCCACCTGCGCCTGCGACTCGTCCATGGGCAGCACGAAGCCAAAGCGCGCGATGCCGCGTTTGTCGCCGAGCGCTTCACGCAAAGCCTGGCCGAGCGCGAGGGCGCAATCCTCGACTGTATGGTGCTCGTCGATCTCCAGGTCGCCCGTGCACGTGAGCTCCAGCGCGAAGCCGCCGTGACGCGCGACCTGCTCGAGCATGTGATCGTAGAAGCCGATGCCGGTCGCGATGGCGACGGGGCCGGTGTCATCGAGATTGACGCGGACCCGGATGTCGGTCTCCCGGGTCTTGCGCAGGACGGTCGCGACTCGGGTTGGCCGGCGCAGTCGTCGGGAGATGGCCTCCCAGGTGTTGCCGTCCCGGCCATCGGCATGAACCCACAGGCCCCGGATGCCGAGATTCGCCGCCAGTTGCAGGTCCGTCTCGCGATCGCCGATCACGTAACTGTCGTTCAGGTCGATCGGGTTGTCACGCAGGTAGTCGGTCAACAGGCCGGTTTGCGGCTTGCGGCATTCACAGCCGTCGGCCGGCCGATGCGGGCAGAAGTACTCCGCGTCGAAATCGATGCCTTGCGAGGCGAAGAGGGTGCGGATGAAATCCTGCGGTTCGCGGAACGCAGGCTCCGGAAACGCTTCGGTACCGAGTCCATCCTGGTTGCTCACGAGGACGAAGCGGTAGCCGGCTTGCTTGAGCTCGAGCAGTGCCGGGATCACTCCCGGCAGCAGGCGAATCTTTGCCAGGCTGTCGACCTGCTCGTCACCGGGCTCCTCCACCAGCGTGCCGTCACGATCGATGAACAGGACGCGCGCTCCGCTCATGGCCGCTCCACTGCGGCCAGCAGCCGCTGGTTCTGCTCGGGCGTGCCGATCGAAATGCGCAAGCAGTTCGCCAGCCCGGGGTAGGACGAGAAATCACGCACGATCAGGCCGACCGACTTGCCTGCCGCGAAGAACCGCTTGGCATCGAGACACTCGAGCAGCAGGAAATTGGCAGCGGACGGCCAGACCCGCGCGACGTTGGCGCAGCGCTCGAGGCGCTCCTGCATGCGACTGCGTTCGTCGAGCAGCGTGCGGATGCGTGCCGCTGACGACGCGCGCTGGGGCGCCTCGGTCAAGGCCAGGACATCATCGACCGTCGATGCCGGGATCGCATAAGGCGGGATGATCCGCCGCAGCAGCCCGATGATTTCCTCGCTTGCGAGCACGGTGCCGAGACGCGCACCGGCCAGTGCATAGGCCTTCGACAGCGTGCGCAGAATGACGAGGTTCGGGAATTCCGCCAGCCGGCCGGCAAGACTCGTTCGGCCGCAGAACTCGACATAGGCTTCGTCGACCACGACCAGCGCCTGGTCGGCCAGCGCCGCACACACACGCACCATCGATGCTTCGTCGAGCAGGTTGCCGGTCGGATTGTTGGGCGAGCAGAGGAACACGATCTTTGCCCGCTGGCCGGCGGCGATGACCGCTCCGGCGTCGAGCGCGAAGCTGTCGCGCTGCAGCGGGACTTCGAGCACACCCGCGCCCTGAATCTTTGCCGCGACTTTGTAGAAGCCAAACGTGGGTGGGGTGATCACCACGTTGTCCTGTCCCGCGCGGCAGAAGGCACGCACGAGCAGGTCGATGGCCTCGTCGCTGCCACGTCCGACCAGCAACTGCCTTGCGGGCACGCCATACAATTGCGACATGCGTTCGACCAGCGCCTGGGGTTGCGGCTCCGGATACCGATTCAGGCCGGACGTCGAGTTGTCACCCGTCGCGCGCCACGGCATTTCGTTCGCGTGCATGCGCTCGAGCGAGGGATCCCAGGCGGCGTGCTGGTATGGCTGCAGTTCGAGGATGTCGGGCCGCGCCAGTCGCAGGATTGCAGTGCTCATGAATGGCCTGCCTGCGCCAGGGCATCGAGTCGCATCGTGACCGCATTGGCGTGCGCGTCAAGGGACTCGAGCTGCGCCAGCGTGCGGGCCGTCGGGCCGAGGTTGCGCAAGCCGTCCGCAGTCAGTTCCTGCACCGTGATGCGTTTGACGAAGTCCAGCACGCTCAGCCCGCTGTAGGCGCGGGCGTGGCCGTACGTGGGCAGCACGTGGTTGGTGCCGCTGCAGTAGTCACCCATCGTTTCGGGCGTCCACGCACCCAGGAAGACGGAGCCGGCATTGCGCACTTGCAGCAGCAACTCGCGCGGACCGCTCACCTGCAGGATCAGGTGCTCCGGGGCGTAACGGTTCGCCACCTCCATCGCGACCTTCAGCGTCGGCACGATGATGACGCGGCTTTCGGCGATCGCCCGGCTCGCGATATCTCGCCGTGGCAACGCAGCCAGCTGCCGGGCCACCTCGGCCACGCAGGCCTCGGCCACCTTGCGCGAAATCGTGACTAGCACGACCTGCGCGTCCACGCTGTGCTCCGCCTGTGCCAGCAGGTCGGCGGCGACGAATGCAGGTCGTGCGGATTCGTCGGCAATGACCATGACTTCCGACGGGCCGGCGGGCATGTCCAGTGCCGCGCCGTCGGCGTCCTGCGCAACCAGTTGCTTTGCCGTTGTGACCCAGGAATTGCCGGGCCCGAAGATCTTGACGACCTTGGGCACCGAGGCCGTGCCATAGGCCATCGCCGCGACGGCCTGCGCGCCCCCCACCTTGAACACCTTGCGGATGCCACACAGCCGCGCCGCCACGAGCACCGCGGGATCGGCCGCGCCGTCGGGACGGGGCGGGGTGCACAGGATGCGGACCGGACAGCCAGCGATCCTGGCCGGTATGGCGAGCATGAGCGCGGTGGACGGCAGCGGTGCGGTTCCGGCAGGCACGTACAACCCGACGGCCTCGAGTGCCACGGTCATGCGCTCGCAGACGACACCCGGCGCGGTCTCGATGCGCAGCGGCGGAAGTACCTGCGGCTCGTGGAAGCGGGTGACCGTTTCAATGGCACGTTCCAGTGCTGTGCGTTGCGCCGGTGTCAGCATGGATTCGGCAGCAGCGAATTCAGCGTCGGACACGACGAACGACTCGAGCTGCACGCCATCGAACCTGGCCGTGTATTCGCGCAGTGCCTCGTCGCCGCGGGAGCGCACGTCATCGACGATGCGGCGGACCTGGTCGAGCTGGCTGGCGGCGTCGCGCTGGGACGGTCGTCGCAGCACGGCAGCGCGGCGCGCCTCGTCGAGCGTGTTCCAATCGAGGATGTCGAGCGGACTCTTCATGCGAGCATCTTCTCGACCGGCAGCACGAGCACCGCGCTGGCGCCGGCGGCCTTCAGGCTTTCGAGGGTTTCCCAGAACACCGTTTCGCGGCAGACCGCGTGTACTGCGACCCTGTCGCCCGTACCATCGAGCGGAATCACGGTCGGCGACTCGCTGCCGGGCAGCAGCTTCGCGATCTGCGGCAGGGCCGAACGCGGAGCGTGCAGCATGATGTACTTGCTTTCACGCACCTGCTGCACACCGTCGACCCGGACCAGCAGCCGGCGGACCCAGTCTGCCTTGATGTCGGGCAGGGCGACCGGCGTGCGCACCAGGCAGACCTGGCTTTCGAGCACGACGGCCACCTCGCGCAGGTGATTCGCCGTCAGGGTCGATCCGGTGGAGACGAGATCGCAGATCAGGTCGGCACGACCTAGGCGCGGTGCAATCTCCACGGCACCGGAGAGCGTGACGATTTCTGCGGTGATGCCGTTCGCGCGGAGGTATCGCTCCAGCACGTGCGGATAAGTCGTGGCGATGCGTTTGCCGGCGACGCTCTGCAGCCCTTCGAACACAAACTCGTGCGGCACGGCGAGCGACAGGCGACAGCGGCCGAAGTCGAGCTTCTGCAGGATCTCGATGCGCGGCGGTGTGCCGCGGGCCAGCATCCCGAGACACTTTTCTTCGAGCACGTTGAGTCCGACCAGACCGAGGTCGCAGACGTCCTCCTGCACCAGGTCGGGGATGTCGTCGTCGCGCACGAACAGCACGTCGAGCGGCATGTTCTCGCCGTAGCACATCAGCTGGTCCTTGCCGCGGTTGAACTTGAGGCCGCAGCGGTGCAGCAGGTCGAGCGACTCGTCGGTGAGGCGTCCCGACTTCTGCAGGGCGATGCGCAGGCGTTGCTGGCGATCCATCAGCGTTCTCCGAGGCGGCGCGCCGCCAGTGCGTAGCCGCCGTTGCCGGCACCGAGGTAACGGGCGACACGTCCGATAGTCGTGACGCTCACGCCGGTCTGCTTCGCGATTTCGCGGTAGGGCATGCCCGCCTGCAGCAGTCCGACCACGGTCCAGCGGTCGGCGAGGGCCTGCAGTTCGGCCGGGGTGCAGAGGTCGCGCAGGAAACCGCGGCACTCGTCGACGGTGCGCAGGGTCAGCAATGCCTGGCACAGCGCGCGTTCGGCGGCTGCTTCCTGGCGGGGAGAGATTCCACGGTGGTTCTTCACGGGTCTCGATCAGCAGGTGTGTATTAATGTGCTAGCACGTTAATACATTGGAACGAACGACGCAACCGAAAGTGGAGTCGCGCGAAGCCAGGAGGGGAAATAGTCGTGGCGCCGCCACCGTTTCCGGTCCGGATGGGCTCCCAAAGACGCCGTAAACCCTTCCCTGGGGGCTCCGGCCGCGACGTCCATGTCGCGGACGGCTTTCGGAGCCCATCCGGACCGGAAACGCCGTCGGCGCGGAAGCTCTTGCCCTCTCTGGCTTCGCGCAGACTGCGTCTCGATTGCGCCGCCGTTCCTTGCGCTAACGTGCTGTCACACCTAAACTTCATCCCGCTCATCGAGACCGGCTGAGGGAATGGCCCTTTGAAGCCGGGGCAACCATCGGGCCCAACCCGCCCGAACTGGTGCCAACTCCACGGGGACCTCGCGCGTCGCCGGAAGATGAGTTGCAGCGAGGCTGCCTCGTCCGGAGTTACGACCGACGGGGGTGTTGGTCGCCGCAACCATCTCCGCGCGCGCAAGATTTCTCCACAGTGGTCGTCATCTCGACAGGCAGGCCGGCACGGGCCTCGATTTGCGTGCCCAGAGTTTGTCCAGAATCAGCGCGAGTTCGAGCAGCCACCGTGTCGTCGTCCGTTACAACGAGCAGCAGTCCAGCAGACGCCGAGCCAGCAGTGGCCCAAGCCGACGCTGCAGCGGACGGTGCCGCCGATCCGTCGTCGATGGACCCCGCAATGGCTCTGCGACCGATCACGCTGCCGTCGGGTTACACCTGCGACGAGGGCATCCTCGTCCTCGACCGGGTACCCTTCCCGTTGCACTTCGGCGACAAGTTGGCGCGCGTCGAAATCGCCTACCGGATTGCCGGTGCCGCAGGGGCTCCCGTGGTAGTGGTCCTTGGCGGCATTTCAGCGGGTCGCAATGTCTTCAAGGTCCGTGACGGCGTGGCGGGCTGGTGGGACGAAATCGCCGGGCCTGGCAAGGCGCTCGACACGGACCGCTTCCGGATCCTGGGTATCGACTTCCTCGGCGGCAGTCACCGCACGACGGGGCCCGGCCCGGGCGAGGTGTTCCCGAGCGTCAGCGCGCATGACCAGGCGACGTGCCTGGTGGCGGTGATGGACTATCTCGGCATCGAAAGCCTGCACGGCTGCATTGGCGCGTCCTACGGCGGCATGGTTACGCTGGTGATGGGTGCCAGGCACGCGGCACGGCTGCGGCACGGCATCGTGGTCAGTGCTGCGCACCGCACGCATCCGATGTCGACGGCATGGCGCAGCGTGCAGCGCAATTTCGTGCGCTACGCCATCGAGCACGGCGAGGGCGAGCGGGGTCTCGCACTGGCGCGGGCACTGGCCATGACGACCTACCGCTCCGTGCGAGAATTCGAGGACCGCTTTCCCGGCGAGCCCACGCGTCACGACGGGCGTTTCGTGTTCCCGGTCGAGGCGTACATCGTGTCGCGCGGTGAGTCGTATTCGCGCACCTACCGGCCCGAGGCGTTCGTCTGCCTGTCGGAATCGATCGACCTGCACCGCATCGAACCCGAGACCATCGTCGTGCCGATGACCCTGGTGGCCGTGCTGGAGGACCAGCTGGTGCCGCCGGCCGACATGCGTGCGCTGCGCGACCGCTGCGGCAGCGCCTGCCAGCTGGTTGAGATCAGCTCGATGTACGGCCACGACGCCTTCTTCAAGGAGTCGGCCGTGCTGCGCGACGTTTTCTACCGCACACTCGAATAGACCAGTCACGAAATTGACCAGCCACGAAACGGACCCCATGAGCCATCAAGACAGCATCAAGACCCGCACCGTGCGCGCGGCCCTCGAAACGGATACCCAGCACGGGGCCGTCGTGCCGCCGATTCACCTGACCTCGACGTTCGCTTTCAGCGGCTACGGCGAAAAGCGCGAATACGACTACTCACGGTCTGGGAATCCGACGCGCGACGCGCTGGGTCGAGCGCTCGCAGATCTCGAAGGGGGTGCCGGCGCGGTCGTCACCGCTTCGGGCATGGGTGCGGTCTCGCTGGTCACTCAGCTGTTCGAGCCAGACCAGGTCGTCGTCGTGCCGCACGACTGCTATGGCGGCACCTACCGGCTCTTCAATGCGCTGAACCTGCGCGGAGCCCTGCAGGTTCGTTTCGTCGATTTCCAGGATTCCAACACCCTGGCTGCAGCCATCGCCGCCAAGCCGGCACTGGTCTGGATCGAGACGCCCAGCAACCCGCTGCTGCGCATCGTGGACATCGCGGCCGTTGCTGGCCAGGCGAAGGCCGCGGGTGCGCTGGTGGTGGCCGACAACACCTTCCTGTCACCGGTTTGGCAGCAGCCGCTGGCGTTGGGCGCCGACCTCGTCGTTCACTCGACGACCAAGTACCTGAACGGCCACAGCGACGTCGTGGGCGGCGCCGTGATTGCGGCCACGGCCGAACTGCACGAGCAGGTGAAGTGGTGGGGCAACTGCATCGGCGTCACCGGCGCACCGTTCGACAGTTTCCTGACGCTGCGCGGACTGCGCTCGTTGCACGCCCGCATGCGCGCGCATGGCGAGAACGCGCAGCGTATCGCTGAACTGCTGGCAGCTCATCCCGCGGTGGCCCGCGTCTATTACCCGGGACTCGACACGCATCCGGGCCATGACATCGCCAGGCGCCAGCAAGACGGTTTCGGCGCCATGGTGAGCTTCGAGCTCGTGGGCGGCGTCGAGAACGTCAAGGCGTTGCTCGGCCACATGGAGCTGTTCTCGCTCGCCGAATCGCTGGGCGGTGTCGAGAGCCTCGTGGCGCATCCGGCCAGCATGACGCATGCGGCGATGGACGAAGCAGCGCGGGAGCGAGCGGGCATCTCGGCGACGCTGGTGCGCCTGTCGATCGGCATTGAAGAAGCCGACGACCTCGTACGCGATCTCTCGGCCGGCCTCGGGGCCGCGACTCGCGTTTGAAAAAAAAGAAGGCCGGCATTGCTGCCGGCCTTCGCTGGGACCCGAGCTGCCTCATTCCCTGAGACAAAGACTAACCCGACTCAAGTCCGCACAACTCGGAGATTCAATCGCTAAACCTGGGGGCAGGAGCCTGCGGCTGCCTGCGGACGCGCAGTATAGCGCCGAAAAACCGGTCCGAGTCCAGCGGGAATCAGGTGTCCAACCGGTGGCTGCGGGGTTCTAAAGCCTGGCTTGACAGTTTCTGTGGATAAAACCGTAAGTCTTTGAAAATTAACGGGTTGACAATACCCGTTCGACGACTGCCGTGCCTGCCTCCTGACTGCCTACCGAGGCCTTGGAGGGCAGGGCGATGTCCGCTGTGCGCACGCCCGCGCTGACCGCGTCCTCAACGGCGGACTCGACCGCTGCGGCCTCCGTTGTGAGCCCGAGCGAGTACCGCAGCATCATCGCCGCGCTCAGGATGGTGCCGTACGGGTTGGCGATGCCACGCCCCGCGATGTCCGGCGCGGAACCGTGAATCGGCTCGAAAAGGCCGTGGGTACCTTCGCCCAGGGAGGCGGACGGCAACAGGCCGAGCGACCCGGCGATCATGGAGGCTTCGTCGGTCAGGATGTCGCCGAACATGTTCTCGGTAAGCAGCACGTCGAACGACGTGGGACGACGCATGAGATGCATCGCGGCGGCATCGACGAGCATGTGCTCGAACTCGACCTGCGGGAACTCCTCGCGCAACACCCTCTCGACGACTGAGCGCCACAGGCGGGAGGTCTCCAGCACGTTGGCCTTGTCGACCGAGACGATGCGCCGGCGCCGACCCATGGCCAGCCGTGCGGCGACGCGTGTCACGCGCTCGACTTCGACCGTGGTGTAGGTGCAGACGTCCTCGGCTTCGTGGACCGTTCGGCTCTTCTTGCCGAAGTAGATGCCGCCAGTCAGTTCCCGCACCACCATGATGTCCGTGCCCGTGATGACTTCGGGCTTGAGCGGGGACGCGTCGAGCATCGACTCCATGGTGCGAACGGGGCGCAGGTTGGCGAAGACGCCAAGCGTGCGGCGCAGTTCCAGCAGACCTTGTTCCGGGCGCACACGGGCACCGGGATCCGACCACTTCGGGCCGCCCACCGCGCCGAGCAGTGTCGCAGCACTTTCGCGGCACGCGTCGATGGTGCGGGGCGGCAGCGCGGAGCCGGACGCATCGATCGCCGCGCCACCAATCAGCGCCTCGGCAAATTCGAAGTCGTGACCGAACTTCGAACCTACGGCCTGCAACACGCGCACGGCCTCGGCCGTGACTTCGGGGCCGATTCCGTCGCCCCCGAGCACCGCGATTCGCGCCTTCATGTGCTTTCCCGCGAGCGCTCGTAACGCTCGATCGCGTCCGTCTGCTGCAGCAGGTAACCGAGTTCGTCGATGCCGTTCATCAGGCAATAGCGGGAGAACGACTCGATCGGAAACGCCACCGCACGACCTTCGGCCAGGCGCAGCGTGGAAGCGGGCAGGTCGACTTCAACTTCGACGCCTGGATTATCCAGCAGCCACTCGTGCGTGGTTTCGTCCACGACCACCGGCAGCAATCCGTTCTTCAGGCTGTTGTTGCGGAAGATGTCCGCGATCTCGGTGCTGATGACGACCCGGATGCCGAAATCGAGCAGCGCCCACGGTGCGTGCTCGCGCGACGAGCCGCAGCCGAAGTTGCGACCCGCGACCAGCACCTGGCAGCCCGTGGCCGCCGGCTGGTTCAGCACGAAATCGGGTTTCGGCTGGCCGGCCTTGTCATAGCGCCAGTCGGCAAACAGCGAGACGCCGAGGCCTTCGCGGACCGTGGTGGTCAGGAAGCGGGCCGGGATGATCTGGTCCGTGTCGATGTGGGTGGACGGCATGACGACCGTCCGCGAGCGGATGACTGTGATCGGGTCCATGTGCGGGTTCTTGGTTGTTGGCGCGCCCCGGCTCAGCCGAGGAACTCGCGCGGGTCGGTGACGCGACCGCGCACGGCGGCGGCGGCGGCGGAGGCAGGGCTCGCCAGCAGGGTGCGTGCCCCGATGCCTTGCCGGCCCTCGAAGTTGCGGTTGCTGGTGCTGATGCAGTACTGGCCGGCGTCGACCAGGTCGCCGTTCATCCCGAGACACATCGAGCAACCGGACTCGCGCCATTCGGCGCCCGCGTCCGTGAAGACTTTGGCCAGGCCGCGCTGCTCGGCTTCCAGCTTGATCTGCTGCGAGCCGGGTACGATCAGCGCGCGCACACCCTTGGCGACCTTGCGTCCGCGCAGGATCGCTGCGGCGGCTTCCAGGTCCGAAATACGCGCGTTGGTGCAGCTGCCGATGAAGACGACCTGGACCGGTTTCTCGGCCAGGCGCTCGCCCGCAGTCAGTCCCATGTACGCGAGCGATTTCGCAAACACGGCGTCGCCCGGACGTACCGGCACATGGCCGCCGATCGCCGCGACCATGCCCGGATTGGTGCCGAACGTGATCATCGGCTCGAACGTGCTCGCGTCGAACGCAGCGGACTTGTCAAAGACCGCGCCCACTTCGCTGCGCAGTGTGTTCCAGTCGGCCACGGACTTGTCCCAGTCCGCGCCGGTCGGCGCGAAAGGGCGGCCTTGCAGGTACTCGTAGGTGGTCGCATCGGGCGCGATCATGCCCGCGCGCGCACCGGCCTCGATCGACATGTTGCAGACGGTCATGCGCTCGTCCATCGACATCGCTTCGATGGCGGAGCCGCGGAACTCGATGACGTGGCCCGTGCCGCCATTCACGCCGATCTTGCCGATCACCGCGAGCACGACGTCCTTGGCCGACACACCGGCCGGCAGCCGGCCATTGACGACGATTTCGAGTGTCTTCGGCTTGCGCTGCAACAGGCACTGCGTTGCCAGCACGTAACCGACCTCGGTGGTGCCGATGCCGAAAGCGAGGGCGCCAAAGGCACCGTGCGTGCTGGTGTGACTGTCGCCGCAGACGATGGTCTTGCCGGGCTGCGTGGCACCCTGCTCGGGCCCGATGATGTGCACGATGCCGCGGCGTGAATCCTGCAACCCGATCAGGTTCACGCCGAACTCGGCGCAGTTCACTTCCAGCTGGCGCACCTGCCTGGCGGCCGATTCGAGCTTGATCGGCAGGCCGCCGAAGATCTGCGCCGTGTCGGTGGGCGTCGAGTGGTCCATCGTCGCGAGCGTGCGGTCGAGTCGGCGGACCTTGAGCTTGCGCGCACGCAGGACGTCGAACGCCTGGGGCGAGGTGACCTCGTGCGTCAGGTGCAGGTCGATGTACAGGATCGCGGGCGTGTCGGCCGTCTCCGGCACGACGACGTGCCGTTGCCAGACTTTCTCGAACAGGCTCTGCGCAGTCATTCCGGCTCCGGTCGTTCGTGTCAGACGGCCGCGGCGGGCGACGTCTCGTTCTGGTCGACCCCGCGGCGGCGCGAGGATTCGATGGCGTTGATCACTTCGAGGAAGGCCCGCACGCCCGATTCGACGATGTCGGTCGTGACGCTCGTGCCGCGATAACTGCGGTTGTTGAACTCGCAGGTGACGACGGCTTCGCCCTGCGCGTCTTCGCCGCTCGAAACACTGCGCACTTCGAACTTGCGCAGCTTCACGAACACCCCGGTGGCCTGCTCGATGGACTTGAGCGCGGCGTCGACCGGGCCGTCCCCCGACGATTCCTGCGTGACGATGCGGCCGTCGACGTGGCGCAGCACGACGCGGCCCGTGGCGAAGCGCGTCGAGTCGCTGACGACGTGGAGGTTCTCGAGGTGCCAGGGCCCACCTTCGTGGCCGATCTCCGCCTTGAGCACGAGCGCCTCGATGTCGCCGTCGAAGAGTTCCTTCTTCTTGTCGGCCAGTGCCTTGAAATCGTCGAACACGCGCGCGAGTTCCGCGTCGGACAGCTCGAATCCGAGTTCCTTGATGCGCTCGCGCAGTGCGGCGCGGCCGCTGTGCTTGCCGAGCACGAGGTTCGTGCGCGACATGCCGACGTCGTGCGGGCGCATGATCTCGTAGGTCGAGTGGTGCTTCAGCATGCCGTGCTGGTGGATGCCGGATTCGTGCGCGAAGGCGTTCTCGCCGACCACCGCCTTGTTGCGCGGAATCGGCATGCCCGTGATGCTCGAGAGCAGGCGGCTGGTCGGGAACAGGCGCTTGCTGTCGATGCCGGTGTGCAGGCCGTAGATGCCCTCGCGCACCTTGAGCGCCATGGTGATTTCCTCGAGCGAGGCATTGCCCGCGCGTTCGCCGATGCCGTTGATGGTGCATTCCACCTGGCGTGCGCCGCCACGCACGGCGGCCAGGCTGTTGGCTACGGCCATGCCGAGGTCGTTGTGGCAGTGGACGCTGAACGTCACCTGGTCCGCGCCGCGGACGTTCTGCGTCAGGAACGAGAAAACGTCGTGGAATTCCTCTGGCACCGTGTAGCCGACGGTGTCGGGCACGTTGATCGTGGTCGCGCCGGCTTCGATCACGGCTTCGACCACCTCGCGCAGGAATTCGGGTTCGGTGCGCGAGGCATCCTCGGGCGAAAACTCGATGTCCTCGCACAGGCTGCGCGCGTACTTCACGCCTTCGACGGCCGTGCGGATGATCTGTTCCTTGGCCATGTTGAGCTTGTGCTCGCGATGGATCGCGCTGGTGGCGAGGAACACGTGGATGCGCGGCCGGGCGGCCACCTTGACCGCGCTCCACGCCTTGTCGATGTCCTCGCGGTTGCAGCGCGCGAGTCCCGCGATGATCGGGCCCCGCACTTCGCGCGCGATCTCGTGCACGGCTTCCCAGTCGCCCGGCGAGGCGACCGGGAACCCGGCCTCGATGACGTCCACGCCCAGTTCGGCCAGGGCGCGCGCCATCCGCAGCTTCTCGGGCTGCGTCATGCTGCAGCCCGGCGATTGCTCGCCATCGCGCAGCGTGGTGTCGAAGATCAGCACGCGGTTCGGGTCGCGGTTGGACATGGTCGTCACCGTGGTGGACAGGAGAGGGGAGGGACTCAGCCCTGGTTCAACCAGGGCATGCGGGCACGGAGCTCGGCACCGACCTTCTCGATCGGGTGCGCCATGTCCTTCTTCATCAAGGCGTCGTACTTCTTGCGGCCCGTCTTGTTTTCCTTGATCCACTGGCGCGCGAACGAGCCGTCCTGGATCTCGCCGAGGATCTTCTTCATTTCCTTCTTGGTGGCCTTGTTCACCACGCGCGGGCCGCGCGTGAGGTCACCCCACTTGGCCGTGTGCGAGATGAACTTGTGCATCTTGGCGAGGCCGCCTTCGTGCAGCAGGTCGACGATCAACTTCAGTTCGTGCAGGCACTCGTAGTAAGCAACCTCGGGCTGGTAGCCGGCTTCGACCAGCGTCTCGTAGCCCTTGACCACGAGCTCGGTGGCGCCGCCGCACAGCACGGCCTGTTCGCCGAAGAGATCCGTCTCGGTTTCTTCCTTGAACGACGTTTCGATGACCCCCGCGCGCGTGCCACCAATGCCATCGGCATAGGCGAGCGCCTTGGCCTTGGCCTTGCCCGAGGCGTTTTGTGCGACCGCGATCAGGCACGGCACGCCGCGGCCTTCCTGGTACTGGCGACGGACGAGGCCGCCCGGACCCTTCGGTGCGATCAGCACGACGTCGAGGTCCTTGCGCGGCTTGATCTGCTTGAAATGGATGTTGAAGCCGTGCGCAAACAGCAGAGTCGCGCCCTGGCCAAGGTTCGGCAGGATTTCCCTGTAGTTCTCGGCTTGCGTGGTGTCAGGCGTGAGCAGTGCGACCAGCGTGGCGCCCTTGACGGCCTCGGCCGGCGTGGCGACCGCGAGGCCGTCCTTCTTCGCCTGCTTCCAGCTGTCGCCCTTGCGGACGCCGATGACGACGTCGTAACCCGAATCCTTGAGGTTCAACGCATGCGCGCGACCCTGGCTGCCGTAGCCGACCACGGCGATCTTCGCGCCCTTGAGCGCCTTCTTGTCGACGTCTTTCTTCGAATACGCACGCATCTTTGCAATCTCCTCGGAATCGATTCCGTTTGGCCGTAACTAAAACTAAAAACCCCGCGCCGGCTGGCGGGCCGTGCGGGGTTCCTGATGTCCAATTGCGCCTTTGCGCTCTCAGTCCGGAGCCCCGCACCTCCGCAGGGGAAGCAGGGTAAGCGACGCAAGCAGCAGGCCGGCCAATAGCGTGACCGAAGTGTTCAGGGAGGAGTCGAGCGACGACTGCATCCAGCGCCTGCGTTTGAGTGCGAAAAAAACAGGGGATGGATAGCAGCACAGCGTGGCGGGCATTGTCAACCGCAGTGCAAAAAGAGTCAGTCCAAGGCGGTTGAATTTCCCTGCCGGCTGCGACTGCTGGTGGCGCTGCTAAGCTACCCGCCACCGTCGTCCCTCTCACAACGGAACCAAGCCACCGTGGATGTTCTCGTCGACCACGCCAGTGCCCCGGGCGCTGCGAGCGCGTACGAACTGACTCTCGTCCTGGAGTCCGACCTTGCCCGTTGGCTGGAGTCCCAGGAGGCCTCTGTGCGAGCCTGGGTCGCCGCGACCGGTTTCAAGGCCGAGCGTCACCAGGTGGTATTGCTGCCTGCGTCCGACGGCGTGCCGCGACGGGCAGCGCTCGGGCTGGGCGCGCTGCCGTCGATCGATGCGCTCGAACTCTGGCACGTGGCTGGCCTGCCCGGTCGCCTGCCGCCAGGCTCCCAATGGCGCGTCACGAACGAACTCACCGTTGCCGCAGCGAATGCGCTCGCCCTGGGCTGGGCCTACGGCAGCTACCGGTTCGACACTTACAAGTCGTTGCCGAAGCCGGCCGCGGCGCGGGCACGATTGATCGCACCGCCCGCCATCGATCACGCGCAGGTCGTGCAACTCGCCGGCGCCACGGCGCTCGCACGCGACCTGGTCAACACTCCGGCCTGCGACATGACGCCGGAGCGGTTGGCCGCCGCGGCGATCCGTATAGCGCGCGAGCACGGGGCGTCGCCGCAGGAAATCATGGGCGATGAACTGCGGCGGGGATTTCCAGCGATCCACGCCGTGGGTCAGGCCTCCACGTGCGCGCCGCGACTCGTCGATTTCGTCTGGGGCGATCCGGCCCATCCGAAAGTGACGCTGATCGGCAAGGGCGTCTGCTTCGACACCGGCGGTCTCGACATCAAGGCGTCCGCCGGCATGGCGCTGATGAAGAAAGACATGGGCGGGGCGGCGTGCACGCTGGCACTGGCGCAACTCATCATGCAATCGTGTGTGCCCGTTCGGCTGCGGGTCCTGATTCCCGCGGTCGAAAATGCAATCGCCGGGAATGCCTATCGCCCGGGCGACGTGATCCGCACGCGCAAAGGCGTGAGCGTCGAGATCGGCAATACCGATGCCGAGGGCCGGCTGGTGCTTTGCGATGCCATCGCGCTCGCCGACGAAGAGCGGCCCGACCTGCTGATCGACCTCGCGACGCTCACCGGCGCGGCTCGTGTCGCGCTGGGCCCGGAGTTGCCAGCCGTGTTTGGTACGCGTCAGGAAACCGTCGACGCACTGCTGCAACAGGGTCGCCGCCTGGCTGATCCGCTATGGCAGATGCCGCTCTGGAGCGGCTACGACGACGACATCGCGAGCAAGGTCGCCGACATCAACAATGCTTCGGCATCGACGTTTGCCGGTGCGATCATCGGCGCGCTGTACCTCAAGCGCTTCGTGACGAACACGCTGGACTGGGTGCACGTCGACCTGTTCGCGTGGAACCCGAAGGACCGGCCGGGCCGTCCTGTGGGTGCAGAGGCCCATGCGGTCCGTGCGCTGCACGCGATGCTCGTCGAACGCTACGCCTGAGCGCGGCCGTCGCCCGCTGCAATGGACCTGAGCTACGAGCGGCGCGCCTGGACCCTGATCTACCTTTGCCTCGGGCTGGTCGAGGGCGGCACCGCGGCGGTCATGGTCCGTTCACTGTTCGGCGACCAGGCTCCCGCGCTTGCGGTGGATCTCGTCGTCGCCATCGTCAGTGCCGCACCGGCCTGGGCCAACCTGGCGAGCATGGCGTATGCAAGACGCGCCCAGGGCCAACGCAAGGTGTCGTTCCTGTTTCCGTTGCTGCTGGCGATGACCGCGTGCGTGGGTGCGCTGGCGCTGGTGCCCAAGAGCGGGGCCGGGCTGCTGCTGTTTCTGGCGCTGTACGCCGCGGCGCGACTGCTCTGGGCCGGCGTCGAAACCGTGCGTTCGGTGCTGTGGAGCGTGAACTACCCGTCGCGGTTGCGCGCGCGGATCACCGGACGCATCACGATCAACACCTCGATCGCGCTCGCCATTACCGGCCTCGGCATCGGCTGGCTGCTCGGGCACGAAGGTCCCTGGTGGCGCATCGCGATTGCCGCGGGTTCGGTCTGCGGGGTGGCGGGAGCGTTCGCGTTCCGGCAGTTCAAGGTGCGCCGTGAGGATGAACTGCTCGTGGCCGAGCGTGCGCGACTGGTCGAAGGCGCCACCTTCGGCTTCGGTGGCATGCGCGCGTTGCTGGCGCGCGACGACGCGTTCCGGCGCTATCAGTACGCGATGTCGCTGTTCGGTGCGGGCTTGCTGTCGCTCACGCCGTTGATGGTGATCTGCCTCGGCGATGTGCTGCAGTTGCCGGCGTTGTGGCAGGTGCTGATCACCACGGCGCTCCCCGTCATGGTCGTGCCGTTTGCGATCCAGCCCTGGGCGCGCTATCTCGACCTGCATCGCGTACTCGCGTTCCGCTCCCTGCACGGCAAGTTCACCGTGATTGCAGTCCTGCTGTTCGTCTCGGCCGTGCTGCTGCATCAGCCGCTGCTGCTCGCTCCGGGCGCCGTGTTGCTTGGCGTCAGCAACGCGGCCGGCAGCCTCGGCTGGACGCTGGGTCACAACGACTTCGCGCCGCGCGGCGAGGAAACCCGTTACATGGCCTTGCACGTGACGCTCACCGGCATGCGCGGACTGGTCGCGCCGCCACTCACGATCGCGCTCTACCACGGGCTTGGCAGCCTGCGCGCTGGACTCGGTCCGGCCGCACTGCTGCTGCCAATGCTGTTCGTCATCGGTGGCGCCTATCGCTTTCATGCCATGCACCGCCTGCAGGTCACGGCAAACGCCGCGTGACCGCGGCACTCGCAGGCCGCACAATCGCCTGTTGAATTATTCTGCCCGGAGCCCGTTCGATGAGCCGACGCAAAGTGGATATCCGCCCGTATTCAAAGCTCGTGATCGACGGCGTCAAGCAGACGCCCAGCCGGGCGATGCTGCGCGCCGTCGGCTACGACGACCGCGATTTCAAGAAGCCGCAGGTCGGCATCGCGTCGACGTGGAGCAACCTGACCCCTTGCAACATGCACATCGACAAGCTGGCCGAGGCGGCGGCAAAGGGCGCCAATGCGGCGGGTGGCAAGAGCACCACGTTCGGCACCATCACCGTGTCGGACGGCATCTCGATGGGCTCGCCCGGCATGCGTTTTTCGCTGGTATCGCGCGAAGTGATCGCGGACTCGATCGAGACCGTCGTCGGCGCGCAGGGTTTCGACGGCCTGGTCGCGATCGGCGGCTGCGACAAGAACATGCCGGGTTGCATGATGGCCATCGCTCGACTCGATCGGCCCGCGGTCTTCGTCTATGGCGGCACGATCAAACCCGGCGAAAAGAAACGCGACGTGGTCTCAGTCTTCGAGGCCGTCGGCGCGCATGCGGCCGGCGTCATCAACGACAGGCAACTCAAGGAAGTCGAGCGCACGGCCATTCCTGGCGCGGGCAGCTGTGGCGGGATGTACACGGCCAACACCATGGCGTCGGCGATCGAAGCGCTCGGCATGAGCCTCACCAACAGCTCGGCGCAGGAAGCCGTCTCTCGCCACAAGCGCACCGATGCGGAGCGGGCAGGGCGCGCCGTCGTCAACCTGATCAAGCTCGGCATCAAGCCGTCGCAGATCCTCACGCGCGAGGCCTTCGAGAACGCCATCGTCGTGACGATCGCGCTCGGCGGTTCGACCAATGCCGTGCTGCACCTGCTGGCTATCGCACACGCAGCGGGCGTGAAGCTCGAACTGGATGATTTCACGCGCATCGGTGCGAAAGTGCCCGTGCTCGCCGACCTGCGCCCGAGTGGCAGGTATTCGATGTCGGAGCTGATCCGCATCGGCGGCATCCAGCCGCTGATGAAGTCGCTGCTCGACGCCGGCATGCTGCACGGCGACTGCATGACGGTCACCGGCAAGACCCTGCGCCAGAACCTTGCGCGGACGAAGCCGTACCCGAGCACGCAGGACATCGTCCGACCGCTGACGAACCCGCTCAAGCGCGAGAGCCACCTCGTCGTGCTCTACGGCAACCTGGCGCCGGAGGGCGCGGTGGCCAAGATCAGTGGCAAGGAAGGCCTCGCCTTCACCGGACGCGCGCGTGTTTTCGACGGCGAGGAGGCGACGCTGCAGGCAATTCTCGACGGCACCGTGCTGGCGGGCGACGTACTGGTCGTGCGCTATGAGGGGCCGCGCGGCGGCCCGGGGATGCGTGAAATGCTGAGTCCCACTGCGGCGATCATGGGCAAGGGACTGGGCGACAAAGTCGCGCTGATCACGGATGGGCGCTTTTCCGGCGGCAGCCACGGCTTCGTCGTCGGGCACGTTGCGCCGGAGGCCGCGCTTGGCGGCCCGCTGGCGCTGGTGCACGACGGTGACTCCATCAGCATCGATGCCACGATGCGTGAATTGACGCTGCACGTAGCGGCAGAAGAGCTTGTCAAGCGTCGCCAGGGGTGGCGACCGCGCGCACCGTACGCAACGAGAGGAGTGTTGGCGAAATACGCCGAACTGGTCAGCAGCGCGTCGCTCGGAGCGGTCACCGATCGTGATTTGAAGGTTGCTGAGCCGCAAGTTTGAAAACGATTGCAGGTGCGTGGCATCACACAAGTATTGTGTTGCCGAAGTGGCGTCGGTAAAGTCGCGTCCGCCGTCAGAATCGGACCGGCTGCAATGGCATCGGAGCGGGTTTGTTTTATGTTGCACCGCAACATGAATCGATAACAACGACGGTTTTCGCGCAGGCACGAAATGAATGGCTCCTCAAGGGCCTGTGTCGGTCTTCGCGGGCAAGCGTCAGGGGTTGCGAGGGTGGTTGCGGTCTTGTAGTGTCGGCTGTCCCGGGGAGGACGCGGCCTGAGGCCGGAGCAGCCGTGCGCCCACAGTAGTGGAGGGGAAGTGGCTTACAGTTATTCGATCGACGATCCGGCCAAGAACAGCAAGCGCACGCTTGCTTTTTTCCTCGTCCTCATCATCCATGCCGTGTTTCTTTGGGCCTTGGCGTCCGGTCTCGGCGCCAAGATGGTTCAGACGGTCATGGGTCCGGTTGAGACCAAGATGATTGAAGAGCTCCCTGACGACAGCAAGGAGCCCCCGCCACCTCCGCCGGACATCGAGCAGCCGCCGCCTTACGTGCCGCCGCCGGAAGTGTCTGTGGACTTGGCGATTGACACCGGTCCCACCACCGCGATTTCGAACGCGACGTCCGAGCGTCCGGTCGCTGCACCGCCGCCGGTGGCGAAGCCGGTGGAGCGGGCGGTCGTCAGGACGCCGCCGTCCACGGCCGGCAAGGGAGCCCGCATCACGCAACCCGAATATCCGCCGGCATCGCGCCGCGCAGGCGAAGCGGGTTCGGTGCAGCTGAAGTGCTACGTCAAGGAAGACGGCCGCTGCTCCGAGGTTTCAATAGTGAAGAGCAGTGGCTTCGACAAGCTCGACGAAGCCGCCGTGAAGGAAGTCCAGCGCAACTGGAAGTTCGTTCCCGGCAGGGAAGACGGCAAGCCCGTGGCCGCCTGGCACACGTTTGCCGTGACCTTCCGGCTGACCGATTGATCCACACGATGTGATCCATCCCTGAACCCAACGTCATACCTTTAGAAAACAGACACAGGAACCGATTTCAATGGCCACCGAAAGCGTAACCGTCAGCAACCCTTACGGAATTGAGGCAATGTGGGCCCAGGGCGATTTCGTCGCAAAAGGCGTGCTCATCCTGCTTGCCATCATGTCTGCCTATTCCTGGTTCGTGATCTTCACCAAGTGGTGGGAACAGCGCCGTCTGCTGGCGCAGGCGCACGAGGCCGAAAAGAATTTCTGGGCCGCGGACAACATCAAGACCGGCCTGAACAAGCTGTCCGGCAAGGGCAACATCTTCAAGGGCATGGCCGCCGAAGCCATCGACGCCGCCGAACACCACGACGAGCGCCTCACGCAGCAGGTCCCGCTGCACGAGTGGATCGACAACGTGCTCGCCCGCGCCACGGCCCGCATCAACAGCGCCCTGTCGACGCAGCTGCCGTTCCTGGCAACCACCGGTTCGACGGCGCCGTTCATTGGCCTGTTCGGCACCGTGCTGGGCATCTACCACGCACTCGTGGGCATCGGCATCGCGGGCCAGGCCTCGATCGACAAGGTGGCGGGTCCGGTCGGCGAAGCCCTCATCATGACGGCCATCGGCCTGGCAGTCGCAGTGCCGGCGGTGCTCGGCTACAACTTCCTGCTCGGCCGCAACAAGCAGATCATGGAGCGGGTCAAGCTCTTCGCGAGCGACCTCGAACAGGTGATCGTCAGCGGTTCGCGCATCGAAGGCGTGGGCGCCAGGGTCATTTCGGGCGGCGTCAAGAAGTAATCGGGCGCGCTGGCAACTCTGGCTGCTGGAGACAGGTCTCACCATGAGCATGAACGTATCGTCGGGCGACTCGGATATCGACGAGAAGCCGATGTCGGAGATCAACACCACGCCGCTCGTGGACGTGATGCTGGTTTTGCTCATCATCTTTCTGATTACGGTCCCCGTGATCACGCAGTCGGTGAAAGTGGATCTGCCGAAGGCGGCCAACATTCCCACGCAGACGAAGCCGGAAAACATCAACATCGCGGTTGATCAGGAAGGCAACGTCTACTGGAATACGGCGCTGGTGCCGACGCAGGAGGCGCTGCTCGAGCGCCTCAAGTCGGTTGCCGTGCTCGAGCCCCAGCCGGAAATCCACGTTCGCGGCGACCGTGCCACGGCGTACGAGCACATCGGCCGGGTGATGGTGCTGGCCCAGCGTGCCAACATCCTGAAGATCGGCTTCATCACCGAACCCGATCGTGGCCTCGCCCGCTGAGCCGCTGCAGGAGTCATAACAGATGAGCATGAGTATTGGTGGTGGCGGCGCCGAAGACGAACCGATGATGGAAATGAACATGACGCCGTTGATCGACGTCCTGCTCGTACTGATCATCATGTTCATCATCACGATTCCAGTGATGACTCACGCGGTGAAGCTCGACATGCCGCGCCCGAACCCCGCTGCACAGCAGGCGGATCCGGTGGTGATCAACCTCGAGATCGACTTCGACGGTACGGTGCTCTGGAACGGCTCGCCGGTGACGGTGGATCAGCTCGACGGTTTCTTCCGTCGCGAAGCCGCCATCGATCCGCAGCCCGAGTTGCACATCCGCCCGAACAAGCGTGCGTCGTACGACGTCGTCGCACGAGTGTTGGCGGCGGCACAGCGCAACGGGTTGCTCAAGATCGGCTTCGTCGGCAACGAGCAGTTCATGTAAACACAGGCTTGTCGTCACTTGCCTCGCGGCGGTGATGGCATCGGATCAAGAGGGGCTGCCGGGGCGAAGAGCTCCGGCGGCTTTTTCCTTGTCAGCGGGACTAGAACTCCCAGTGAGGATTTCGATGAGCAAGGCGAGTTTTGTTCTCACCAGCGCGCTTGCGATGGCGGGCTGGATCGGTGTCGCGGGCACCCTGCTGGTCGTGCCAGCCACGGCTGAAGCACAACAGAAGGTCAGCCAGAAGGTCGGCGTGCCGCTCAAGGCTGCGCAAGACAACATCTCCAAGAAGAAGTGGGATGCCGCGCTGGCCAAGATCAAGGAAGCGGACGGTGCCGCCGGCAAGACCGCCTTCGACCAGTACAAGATCAACGAGATGCTGTGGTACGTGTACCTGCAGCAGGGCCGCAATGCAGACGCCGCGCGCGTGCTCGAAGGCCAGATCGCCTCCGGCCAGATGCCGGCCGGCGAGAAGGTGACTCGCACCAAGACCCTTGCCCAGCTCTATGCCCGTGCCGGCAGTTACGGCAAGGCGGCTGCGACGGCACAGCAGTACCTGAAGTCCGTTCCGGGCGACAAGGACATGCAACTGCTGGTCGCCAATGCGTACTACCAGCAGAAGGACTACAAGGGCGCAATAGCCGCGGCGGATCGCGTCCTGAAGGGTGGCGGCACGCCGAGCCAGGACCTGCTGCAACTGGTGCTGCGGTCGAATTACGAACTCGGTGATTCTGCCGGCACGGCGAAGGCGCTCGACCAACTGCTCAAGTACTACCCGTCGACCGACACGTGGGAACGCGTGCTCGACGGCTACCTGAAGACGACCAAGCACGATCACGCGCTGATGGCCCTCTATCGCCTCGCCGAGGACGTGGGTGCGCTCAAGACTGCCCGTCAGTTCACGGACATGACCCAGGCCCTGATCATCGCGGGCTTCGGCCAGGAAGCTGAGCGCGTGATGCAGAAGGGCATCGCAGCCAACGTGTACTCGGGTGATGAAATGATCCGCGCCCAGCGCACGCTCGAGGCCGCCAAGCGCAAGGCTGATGCCGAACGTGCTGCGTTGCCGAAGGCTGCGAGCACGCTCGCGGCGGCTAAGACTGGCAACGAGATCGCCAAGGTCGGCGAGCTGTATTTCAGTGCGGGAGACTACCCGAACGCCGTGGCGGCACTGCAGAAGGCCATTGCGAAGGGTGGCCTGTCGGACGCGGACAGTGCACAGATGCTGTTGGGCATCGCGCTGAAGCGTAAGGGCGACAACGCGGGGGCGCAGAAGGCGTTCGATTTGATCAAGGATCCGAAGTTCGCGGAAATCGCGAAACTCTGGAAGACCGCTGCGCGCTGATCTGGCCGGCGCGTCGCTGCGCCACCGTAGCTTGAGAACAAAAGGGGCACGGACGAAAGTTCGTGCCCTTTTTCCATGGCGCCGTGACCAAACCGAGCTCGAGTCGACTCGAATCCCCGGCATGCGATCTGGCACTACGCGGGTAGCGCCAGAACTGGCGCGAACCCGCCGCCCACCGTGCGGAAATTGGTCGTCTGGCCCCGGTACAGCCGGGCCGAGCGCAGCCATGTCTCGCCGTGCAGCGCGAAATTCCGGATATCGACGCGCAGGTCGGATTCTTCACCGTTCACCGAACAGATGCGGCGAAACGACGTCGGCACGATCGCCTGGGCGACGTAGCGATGGGCGACGATGTGCTCGAACGCTGTTCGCGTGAGCTTGTCGCCGCGGTAGGCGGCCTTGCCGGCGAAGCCATCGACCGGTTTGAAGAACAGGGTCTTGCGGCGCCCCCATAGCTCGGCCGCGGCTTGCGGCTCGACGATCTCCGTGGGCGGGATCGCCTCGAGGACGGCCTCCCGCTCCGCTGGATCGAGACCTGCGTCGGCGAGCAGGCGCTCGTCGCGCAGCCACGCGAGGAGCCGCTTGTCCGCCCAGCGGGCATGAGCGGCGGGGTGCGGCGTAATGACGGCGAGGTCCAGTTCATACGCACGCCGCAACGCTGAGTGTCGTTCCTCGGCGAAGTAGAAGTCGGTGAGCCGGTTGTAGACGAGGTCGATGCGCTCGTCCTGGAGCAGCAGCGCCTCGGCTGTTGTCGTCAGCGTGATGGGGTCGGCGATCAGCACGCGCCATCCGGCGCGCTCGAAGAGCCGCCGGTACAGCAGGAACTCCGGATACAGGTATTGTCCGAGCGGGTCGTCGTCGACGATCGCGATGGTTTGCAGTGGCGTCTTGCCACGCGCCCGCGCCCACTCGTCATTGAAGCTCTCGACGATGCGCGTGCTGAGTTGGCCGAGTTCGACACTCGCCGAGGCGAGCTTCGGCAAGGGTGCAGCCAGACAGTCGCAACTCGCGGTGGCGGCCTGCGCGAGTTCGAAGCTGACGAGCAGTCCACCGGGATTGGTGTTGATTTCGATGAGTTGCGGGCTCGGGCTGCCCAGGTGGAAGTCGAAGCCGAGTACACCGCCCGATGTGGGCTGGCGCAAGCGCGCGATCGCGGGTGCCGCCAGTTCCACCTTGGCCCGGTAGGCGTCGCTCTCGAGTGCGCGGGTGACCAGGCGGATCGTGCGGTCCATTGCCGCGGCTTCCCGCGGCCCGATGAAAACGACGTTGCCCGAAACGAGACCTTCACGAGTCTCGAGCGCGCTGGCTTCCTCGCCCAGGTCAGCGCGCAACCGGCTACGTAGCTTCTCCCGGTCGACCCAGATGCACTGGCAGGCCGCGTTCAGTTGCGAGGCCAGTGCAACGGGCTTTTCAATCACTTCGCTCATCACGCAACCTGGCGTTCGTACCAGCCCTTGGAGCGGTTGACGACGCGGACCACGAGCAGCATCACGGGAACCTCGATCAGGACGCCGACGACGGTGGCGAGCGCGGCACCGGACTCGAACCCGAACAGGCTGATGGCGGCCGCGACGGCGAGCTCGAAGAAATTCGAGGCACCGATCAGTGCCGACGGACAGGCGATGTTGTGCTTCTCCCCCACGGCCCGGTTGAGCAGGTACGCGAGTGACGAGTTGAAGAACACCTGGATCAGGATCGGCACCGCGAGCAGCGCAATCACCAACGGCTGGTCGATGATGGCCTTGCCCTGGAACGCGAACAGCAGCACCAGCGTCAGCAGCAGCGCCGAAATCGACCATGGCCCGACCCGGGTCATCGCCGCGTCGAACGAAGCCTGCCCCCGGGCGAGGAGTGCACGGCGCCAGAGCTGGGCGATGATCACGGGGATGACGATGTAAAGAAAGACGGACGTGATCAGCGTGTCCCACGGCACCGTGATGGCCGCGATGCCGAGCAGCAGTCCGACGAGCGGCGCGAACGCAACGACCATGATCGAGTCGTTGAGTGCAACCTGGGTCAGCGTGAACATCGGGTCGCCGTTGGTCAGGCGGCTCCACACGAAGACCATGGCCGTGCAGGGTGCGGCGGCGAGCAGGATCAGGCCGGCGATGTAGCTGTCGATCTGTTCGGCCGGCAGCCAGGGTGCGAACAGGTGCCGCACGAAAATCCACGCCAGCAATGCCATCGAGAACGGCTTCACCAGCCAGTTCACGAACAGCGTCACGCCGATGCCGCGAACGTGCTGGCGAACCTCGTGCAGGGCGGAGAAGTCCACTTTCACCAGCATCGGGATGATCATCACCCAGATGAGCAGCCCCACCGGGAGGTTGACCTTCGCCACCTCCCATCTCCCGATCGCCTGGAACACCTCGGGGAACACCTGGCCGGCGAGGACGCCGACGAGGATGCAGACGAACACCCAGACCGTCAGGTAACGCTCGAAGACGCTCATCGGCGCGCCAGCGGCCTGCCGGGCCGTGACTTCACATTGGACTGCCATGATCGACTCCTCACACCACCGTGCTGCCGATGCGGTCCATCTCCGCCTTCAGCCTGGCTCGATCGCTCTGCAACTGGTTCAGCGGCAGGGCAAGAAACGTCTCGATACGGTTGCGTAATGTGCGGTACGCCTTGGTGAATGCCGCGTCGATCTCGGCATCCGTGCCGCTCGCGTGGGCTGGGTCATCGACGCCCCAATGGGTGCGAAGCACGGGGCCAAGGTACGCGGGGCAGGTCTCGCCAGCCGCGCTCGAGCACACCGTGATGACGATATCCGGTGTCGCGGGCAGGTCGTCCCACGACTTGCTGCAGTAGCCCGCGGTCGAAATACCTTCGCGCTGCAGGAGAGCAAGGGAGCGTGGATGGACTTTGCCGGTGGGCTTGCTGCCGGCGCTCATGGCACGCCACCCGGCCGGGGCAAGGTGGTTGAAGGTCGCCTCGCCGAGGATCGAGCGACAGGAATTACCGGTGCAAAGGAAGAGGACGTTCATCGTGATTCCTGACGGCGATGTGTTCGCGCTTGTTCACGCAGGTTTTTCTTACGTTCGGTCGTGGTGCTGGGCATGCAGGCGGGCGCGCAGGTGGCACCGACTCCACAGCAGTTCTCGGTGAGGTAGGCGAGCAGCGCGTTCATGCGCTCGAAGTTGGCGGCGTAGTAAACGAAGCGGCTCTCCTTGCGAGCCGTCACGAGGCCTGCCTGGGCGAGCTCCTTCAGGTGGAACGAAAGCGTGGGGCCCGGAATCTCGAGTTTCTCGCTGATCTCGCCGACGGCCAGGCCCGCGGGGCCGCGTTTGACGAGGAGTCGATACACCGCGAGGCGCGAGTCCTGGGCCAGGGCCGCGAGGGCGCCGACGATATCCGGGCTTTTCATCTTTCCAAATGTATCGAAATATCAATGGATGTCAATGCCAGCGTCGCCTCGTTCAGAGCAGTCCCAACGAACCGGACAGCGTGAGGTAGACCCCGACGCCGACGATCAGCCACGCGTTCACGGTCTGCAGCGGACCCTGCCAACGCTGCACACCGCCGAGAACCTTCGCACCTGCCTGCGCACCGAACAGCACCGCTAACGCGACCACGGCGACCGGTACGGCGGTAGCGAGACCATAGATCACGAACAGCGGGAGTTGGGTCGGTGCGCTCATCGTCAGCGGCAGGAGGCTGCCAAAGAACAGCGCCGCCGAGGTCGGGCAGAAGGTCAGCGCAAACAGGATGCCCAGCAGGAATGCCCCAGGTAATCCTCGATTGGCCAAGCCTTCCGTGGCACCGGGCTTTGCCGGCCCGAAGTTGAGCCGCAGCGGGATCCAGCCTAGCAACACCAGGCCGACAACGATCAGCAGCGGGCCGATGAACGGCTCGAGGACGGTCTGCAGGAAGCGCGAGGTCTGCGGAGCCGCCGCAATGCCCCATGCGACAAGCACCCCCACGGCCACGTAAGCGACAGCACGCCCGGTGGCGTAGGCCAGTACACCTGCAACGGCACGTTGCTTCGTGTCGAGACGACGCGCGAGAAATGACACCGCCGCGATGTTCGTTGCGAGCGGACACGGGCTGACGGAGGTCATCAACCCGAGCCAGGCCGCCGCGAGTACCGCAGCGAGCAGACTCAAGAAACGCTGCCCAGGTGACGGCGGACGGCGTCGACCAGGTACGCCTCGAACGCCTGCTCATCCTTCTGCTTGGACCAGACCTCCTGCAGGTTCTCCCACTTCACTTCCTGGCCCTTCGCCCGGTCCGAGACGATGACCGTCTTGCTGATGAGCTGGTAGTCCTGCACGAAATGCTCGTTGCCGGGGCCATCGAGATTGACCGTCTTCAGCACGACGCGTCCGCTGGCGATCTCCGGCGCAAAATTCTTCGCGACGGTCTCGCGTGTGAGGCGCTCGATGCGAACGCACGTGGCACAGCGGACGTCGCTGCTGAAGTACGTCACCTGGATCACGTCAGGCGCCACGCCCGGCTGGGTCGTGACGATCGCTTGCCGAACCGCAGGCAGGTCGGCTGCCTGACGCGCCTGTTGGATCGCAGCCCAGCAACCGACGCCGGCGAGCGCGACCAGCGCGAACTTGAGGATGCGTTTTTTCATGCTCAGCTAAGCAGCTTCTTGGTCTCATCGAGCGACGGCACCTTGCCGCTGGCCTTGACCACGCCGTCCACCACGAGTGCGGGCGTGAACATCACGCCGAAATCCGCGTACCGGGTCACGTCGGTGACCTTCTCGACCTCGTACTTCAGCCCCAAGTCGTTGGCCGCCTGTTCGGCGACTGTCGTCAGCGCGCGGCACTTCGCACAACCGGAACCGAGGATCTGGATTTTCATGCGTCATCTCCTGCGGGGTGGCCCCGCATCAGTTCACCAGCAGGCCGTAACCCCAGCCCGTGATCGTCGCCATGACGACGACCAACAGGATGTAGGTGACGGTCTTCTTCAGGCCGAGAATCGAGTTGAGCACCAGCATGGCGGGCAGGCTCAAGGCGGGACCCGCGAGCAGCAGCGCCAAAGCAGGACCGGCACCCATGCCACTGCCGAGGAGACCTTGCACGATCGGGACTTCCGTCAGCGTGGCGAAGTACATGAACGCGCCGGAAACCGCAGCGAACAGGTTGGACGCGATCGAGTTGCCGCCAACGAGGCCGCTGATCCACTCGGAGGGGATCATCCCCTCGTGCCCAGGACGTCCAAGCAGGAAGCCAGCCACGAGCACGCCGCCAAGCAGCAACGGGACGATCTGCTTGGTGTAATCCCACGCCTGGTTGAACCACTCTCCAGCCTCGCCTTCGCAACCCGCCGTGAGCCACGCGAGACCGAGCACGGCGACGAGGAACGGCCAGGTCGGGTGCCCGGGCAGCGCGATCGTGGTGATGATCGTCGCCACAGCGACCGCCGCGATGCGCATCGGCTCGAGCTTGAACCAGCGCCACAGCATGATCGCGAGCACGGCGCCGAGCAGCGAGGTGATCAGCCACTTGATTGCGTACACCGCGGCGAAGAAACCCGTGGTCTGCGACGCTGCGCCCCAGTTGGCGAACACCAGGATGCCGACCAGCACGGCGAAGAAGGCGGCCGTCTGTGAGAGTGGCCGTCCGGCCTCCGGCTCAGGCAGCGCAAGCGCTGCGGCGGCCTTCTGTTGCTCTTCGTGGCGGAAGATCAGTGCCATCAGCAGGCCGATGACGACGCTGAACGCCACGGCACCGATCGCTCGGGCAAGGCCGAGCTGTACGCCCAGGACCTTGGCTGTCATCACGATCGCCAGCACGTTGATGGCGGGACCGGAGTAGAGGAATGCCGTCGCGGGGCCGAGTCCTGCGCCCATGCGGTAGATGCCCGAGAACAGCGGCAGCACCGTGCACGAACACACGGCGAGAATAGTTCCAGACACGGACCCGACACCGTAGGCGAGTGGCTTGGGTGCGGTGGGTCCGAGGAAGCGCATGACCGACGCTTGGGACACGAACGCTGCGATCGCACCAGCGATCCAGAACGCGGGCAGCAAGCACAGCACGACGTGCTCGCGCGCATACCACTTGGTCAGTTCAAGTGCTTCGCTCACGGCTCCGTCGAAGCGCGGAGTGCCCACGGGCAGGAAGTAGACGGCGCCGAAGACGGCTGCTAGCACGGCGAAAATCTTGAGCTCGTGACGGATCTCGGGATTGAGGGTGAGGGTGAACATGGCGGTCACTTGACGCAGCAGGCCCCGGTGGGCGCGCACACCCCGTCGAGGCAGGAGATGAAGTCAGCTACGCACGCGAGCTCGATGCGGCAGAAGATCTTCTGCGCGCGCTTCTCGCTTGCAACGACACCGGCCTCGCGCAGCACGTCCAGGTGTTTCGAGGTCGTGGACCAACCGAGGCCACAGGCCTCCACGAGGTCGCAGACGCACCGTTCCCCGCCGATCAGCGTGCGGACGATGGTCAAGCGCGCAGGACTGCCGAGCGCCTTGAAGACTGCGTCGGCGGTCGAGCGTGATTTCTTATTGCTGGGCATGGGGAACATTGTATTTCGCCATATGGCGAAATGCGTCCGCACTTTCCGCGAGCGTGTCTGCCTTTCCGCTCGCCGGAAAGTCTACGGAACAGCCCGCTATTGCAGGCCCGACGCCCTGATCGATCGACGCTAACGCTCAACGCGGCAACGCGTACGTGCCGACCGCATGCGCGACCGGCTCCTCGCTGCCCGCCGAGTAAAGCCACACTTCGCCGACCGCAAGCGAGCGGCCCGACTTCATGAGCTTGCACACGCCAACGATGTCCCGTCCCGACTCGGGCTTGCGCAGGAAGTTGACGGTCAGGCTGGTCGTGACGGCGAGCGGCACGATGCCGAGCCGCCCGAAAATCGCAACGTAGAGCGCAGCGTCTGCAACGGCCATCAGCACCGGCCCGGCGACGGTGCCGCCCGGGCGCAATTCCTCGATCCCTATCTTGTGCCGCACGGTGGCGGAAACCGCATCGACGGCGTCGATCGACACCTTGCCCTGCGGAAACGATTCCGCCATGAAATCACTGATCTGCTGCAAGGTCGCCACGGTGAGTGCCCGGAGTTGAAGGTCGCCCAAGAAAAAAAGCCCCGCAGGTTGGTTGCCTGCGGGGCCCGGTGACGATCGAACGAACTGGTCAGCCGGCGGGGGCGGGCGCCGGGGCCGCCGTTGACGCGTCGAGCTTCAAAATCCACAGTCGGGCAATGTCGCTTAGTCCAGGCGCCTTGACCGCCTCGAACGCGGCGCGGGCTTCGGTCGACTTGCCCAGGCGGGAGTTGGCGATACCGGCGAGCATGTTCGCGTCGTCGGCGTCGGCCACGCCACCTTTCGCGAGACCCTTCTGGATCGCGTCGATGGCCTTGGCGTAGTCGCCTGCGCTGAAGTAGAGCTTACCGATGGCAACCATCTGCGTGCCGGTCTTGGCGGCCGCCAGCTGCGCCGGAGCGGTGCTGACTTCCTTGGCGTCGTCGGTCGCGCCGGTGCGGGCACGTTCAAGTTCCGCCTGGGCTCGCGTCTTCGAGTCGGCCTGGAAGACGTTCTTGGCCATGCCGCGCTCGAGGACCAGCTTGGCTTCGTTCGGGAAGCCGCCGGTGACCAGGGTGCTGCCCATCTCGGCGAACTCCTCGCCCTTGTCGAGGGTGTCGGTGTCGTTCATCAGACGGTAGAGCGAACGCAGCCCGCGGTCGTCCTTGGTGCGGTACAGCTGTGCGTTGAGCAGGTCTTCCCAGTACTTCGGTGCCGGGTAATAGCGCACCAGTCCCTCGAGCGAACGCAGGATGCCGGGCTCGTCCTTCAGCTCGTAGTTCGAGCGCAGGGCCAGCAGCAGGGCGGCTTCGGCCGGCTTCGGGCTCGTGGCAATGAGCTGCTCGGACGCCGCCTTGGCGCCCTTGAAGTCGTTCGTCAGGTAGCGTGCCTGTGCCAGGGAGAGGGCAATCTCCGCGTCGTTCGGGCTGAGCTTCAGGTATTCCGTACCGTGCGCGATCGCCTTGTCGTACTGCTGGTTCTGCAGGTTCATCTGCGTGAGCGCACGCATCCGCTGCGCCTTGTCGGCTTCGGGGACCATGCCCGACGCCAGCGAGCGTTCCAGCGTCTCGGCGGACTTCACGTAGTCCTTCTTCTGCAGGTAGATGTACCAGCCGAGCTCGTCGACCATGAAAGCGTCGTACGGCGTCTTGGGCTCGACGGCCTGCGCGGCCTGGATCTGGACGAGTGCTTCGTCCCAGTTCTTGGCAGTCATGGCGTTCTGTGCCGCCACGAGAGGCTTCTGCACGGCCGGGCTCAGCTTCTGCTTCGGGGCGGGCTTTTCCTTCTCGGCTGCCACCGCGACCGAAACAGGCAGCAGCGAGCCGCCGGCTATGCCGACGAGCCCGGCCGCAGCAAGGGCAGCCATCAAAACGAGGTTCGCTTTCTTCATCATCGGCCTCTCGGGGCTATGGGTCCTGGTGGCGCGCATTGTAGCGCCGGCGGCGCGTCTCGGGGCTTTGGAGCCTGCGGGGCTCCGTTAGTTCACCAGAGCCAGTCCTGGGATCACCTTGTATTCGCCGGGCAGGGTTCTTAACCTTGGCCGTGCCGCCCCGATTTAATTGTTATATCAATATACATTAGATATGTTCTAGCCACGACCGGAAGCCGCCATGAGCACGCATGTCGACATCGTCGAAGTCGGTCCCCGCGACGGGTTGCAGGCCGAGCCCGGCATTTTACCGACGGCGGCCAAGATCGAGTTCATTCGTCGCGTGCTGGCCGCCGGGTTGCGTCGCGTCGAAGTCACCAGCTTCGTCAATCCGAAGAAGGTGCCGCAGATGGCCGATGCCGAGGCCGTGCTGCGAGCACTCGGCGCGCCGCCTGCGGGTGTGCACTACATCGGCCTCGTGCTCAATCGCAAGGGATTCGAGCGGGCGATGGCGGCGGGGTGCAACGAGATCGGCATGGCGGTCGTCGCCAGCGACACGTTCAACCGTCGCAACCAGGGAGTGTCGACCGACGAATCCATCGCCGCCTGGCTCGACATCGCGCGATCAGCGGAACAGGCAGGCGTCCGGGCGCAGGTGACGGTCTCGGCGGCGTTCGGGTGTCCGTTCGAGGGTGAAATTGCGGTGGAACGGGTTGTCGAAGTGGCGAGGCGCGTGGCCGAAGCACGACCGTTCGAGATCGCGCTGGCCGACACCATCGGCGTCGGCGTGCCCACGCAGGTCACCGAGATCGTTTCGCGAGTCCGCGAAGCCGTCCCCGGCATTCCGCTGCGCTGCCATTTTCACAATACCCGCAACAGCGGCTTTGCCAACGCGTTCGCCGCGTTGCTGGCCGGCGTGCGCACCATCGATGCCAGCCTCGGCGGCATCGGCGGCTGTCCGTTTGCACCGGCGGCCACGGGCAACATCGCGACCGAAGACCTGCTCTACCAGCTGCACCGCGCCGGTTACCAGACCGGCGTCTCGCTCGATGCCGCGATCGAAACCGGCAAGTGGTTGCAGGAGCAGCTCGGGCGCAGCGTGCCCGGCATGCTGGTGAAGGCGGGCGGATTTCCGCGGCACGCGACAGCCTGACCTTGGCGCGCGCTGGGTGGCTTCGTTCAGCTTCGCACTGACGCTCAGCCCGCTGGCGGTTCCGCTTCGTCGACCAGCACCGTGACGGCAACGTCCGCCGTAACGTTACCGATGGTGCGGAAGATGTCCGGCAGGATTTCTACGGCGACAAGAATGCCGAGCACCTCGACCGGCAAGCCCAACGCCGCGCAAATCGGCGCGACACTGGCGATGAAGGACACCTGGCCGGGAAGTCCCACCGAGCCGACGCTGACGGCGATCGCGACGAAGATCGCACCAATCATCTGCAGCAGGTTCGGTTCGATGCCATACATCGCTGCGATGAAGAAACACACGCCGAGGTTGCCGAGCGGACTGGTGTAGCGGAACACGGCCACGGCCAGCGGCAGCACGAGACTCGCGACGCGCGGCGGTACGCCCAGCCGTTCCCGCGAGCATTCGATCATGGCGGGCAGCGTGGCCAGCGAACTCTGCGTGCTGGCGGCCACCACCTGCACGGGGGCGACGGCCGTGGCGAACGTGCCCACGCTCACCCGACCCCGCAGCGCGACGACGACATAGATGAACAGGGTCGCAATCGCGATTACGGCGGCGACCGTCGTTGCGTACTGCACCAGCAGTCCTGCCGCGCCGAAGCCCGCTTGTCGGCCCACGCCAAGCGCCAGTGCGAACACACCGATCGGGGCGACCAGCAGCACCCAGCGCACCATGACCACCATGGCCTCGGCCATGGCGCCGAAGAAGCCGGTCAAAGCGTTGCGTTGCGGTGCCGGCAATTTCGTGGCTGCGAAACCGAACAGGATCGCGAACACCACCAGCGCCAGGATTGCGTTGTCCGCTGCGGCCGCAACGATGTTCGGCGGCAGCAGTTGCTGCAGCCAGTCGGTCCAGCTGAGGCTAGCGACCGCTGTGGCAGCGCCCTGGCTCGCTCCGGCGATGAAGGCGTCGGCCGTTGCACGGTCCACCGGCCAGAGCGCGAGCAGGCCTTGCGTCAGCAGCACTGCCAACGTTCCCGCGACCAGCAGCAGGAACGTGAACCAGCCGATGGCTCGCGACGCCAGCCGGCCGGTCGCCATGGCGTCCGAGACGCTCGCCACGGCCGCCACCAGCATCGAGAACACCAGCGGTCCGACCGTCATGCGTAACGCATTGAGCCAGAGCGTGCCGATCGCCTCGATGCCGCTTGCGACTGAATGCGCGAACTGGCCGCCGGAATGATCGATCCAGGCGCCCAGGCTGATGCCGAGCGCCAGCGCGCCGAGGACGATCCAGTGCCGTAATTGACGCACGGGTCAGTGGGTCGCGAGCCCGTCGAACAGGGACGTCCTGGCCGGCACGGATGATTTGTCATGGCCGTTGACGCGGGCGATTGGCATGCAGGGACTCTGGCAAGGGCGGCCCGGAATGGGGCCGGCGGGATCATTCCACAGCGCTCGCAGACTGGTAAAGTGTCGCACCATATCCGGACCAGCCCCTGGGGGACGTCAGTGACTCACGCTGCCATTACAGGCTGGGGCAAATGCCTCCCACCCAATGTCCTGACCAACGCCGACCTGGCGACCTTCCTCGACACCAACGACGAGTGGATCACCTCGCGTACCGGCATCAGCGAGCGGCGCATTTCGCACGTGTCACTCGAGGAGATGGCGTACGTCAGTTCCATGCGGGCTCTGGCAGCGGCGGGCCTCGATCCGGCCGACGTTGAACTCATCGTCATCGGCACCTGCAGCTTCGATGACCAGGTGCCGAACCAGGCTTCGGGCCTGCAGGTACGGTTGGGCGCCAAGCGCGCCGCTGCCTACGACGTGAACACGGCGTGCACCAGTTTCCTGTACGCACTCAGCACCGCCAATGCGTTGATCCGCACCGGCGTCGTCAAGAATGCAGTGGTGGTCGGCGGCGAACTGATCTCGGCTTTCATGGACTGGCACAACCGCGGTGTCTGCGTGCTGTTCGGTGACGGCTGTGCCGCCGTCGTGCTCGAGGCCACGGACAAGGTCGAAGGGCTGCTCGGCGAGAAACTGGGCTGCGACAGCGACGCGCGCAATACGCTCGTCGTCAAGGGCATGGGCGGCCGCTACGTCAACCAGGGTCGACCCTACGGCGAGACATCGTGGATTTTCGAGGGTCCGGAAATCTTCAAGCGTGCGGTACTCGGAATGTCCGGTGCCTGCACGGACGTGCTCGCCGCGCAGGGGTACCAGGTCGACGACGTCGACGTCGTGATTCCGCACCAGGCCAACCTGCGCATCATGGATGCGGTCGCGAAGCGCGTCGGTGCGCCTGCGGATCGCATGTTCGTCAACGTGCACAAGTACGGCAACATGTCCGCCGCAACCGTCGCGGTTGCACTGGTCGAAGCCATCGAAGAAGGCCGGGTCAAGCCGAACAGCCTGCTGCTCTTGCCGGGCTTTGGCGCGGGCCTCACGTGGTGTGCGCACCTTGTGCGCTGGGGTGAGCGCACGACGCCCATCGGCACGACGGACGTGGACCTGCCGCCGAGCGACCGCACGGCGCTCGAGATCGTGCAGGGCTACCTGACGAAGGCGGGCTGAGTTCACGGGCGACCGGCCCAGCCGGAGCCCGCTGCCAACCATGCTTCCAGCCCGCAAGGCGTTGCTGCAGATTCACCTGTGCGTGGTGATCTGGGGCTTCACCGCCATCCTTGGCAAGCTGATCACGCTGCCCGCGTTCGCGCTGGTCTGGTGGCGCATGTTCCTGGTCGTGGCCGCGCTGGTGTTCATCCCGGCGTTCTGGCGCGGCCTGCGTCGAATGAGCCTGCGCACGATCGGCATCTTCGCGGGCATCGGCGTCGTGGTCGCGCTGCACTGGGTCACGTTCTACGGTGCGATCAAGCTGGCGAACGCTTCGGTGGCAGCCACGTGCATGGGCGTGGCGCCGATCATCATGTCCGTCGTCGAGCCCTGGATCACTCGCAAGCGCTTTGATCCCCGCGAGTTGCTGATCGGAGTGGCCGCCATTCCCGGAGTGATGCTGGTGGTTGGCGGCACGCCGCAAGGGATGCGTCTTGGTATCGCAGCCGGAGTGTTGTCCGCGTTCCTGGTGGCCGTGTTCGGCTCGCTGAACAAACGCTACGTCGAGCTCGGCGAGCCGATGGCCGTCACCGGCCTCGAGCTGGCCGCCGGCACGGCCTTCCTCACGTTGCTGGCAGTGATTTTTGGCGGCAATGCAACGAACCTCCCTTTGCCGGGAGCGCACGACGCAGCGCTGCTCGTCGTGCTGTCGCTGGCCTGCACGTTGTTTCCCTTTGCCCTCTCACTTGTCGCACTGCGCAACCTCAGTGCGTTCAGTGCCCAGCTCGCCGTCAGCCTCGAGCCCGTCTACGCCGTGTTCCTGGCCATGCTGCTGCTCGGTGAGCAACGCGAGCTCGGCTTGCAGTTCTATGTGGGACTAGCGGTCATTCTCGGCAGTGTGTTCGCGCACGCGGTGTTGAAGCGAGCCTGACGGCTGCTTGCGCGGCCGCTTGACCCACCGCCACGCCATCAGCGCCAGGTAGGCGGCGATGTACAGTGCCGGCTCGCGCCAGTCGGCTTTCACCTGCCACAGGAAGTGGACGGAACCGAGCAGGGCGGCGACGTAGACCAGCTTGTGCAGCGAATGCCACCGTCGCCCCAGTCGACGCATCCAGCGATCCGTGGACGTGACGGCCAGCGGGATCAACAACAGCAGCGCGGCGAAGCCCACGGTGATGTACGGGCGTTTGACGATGTCCGCCGCGACTCCGTTTAAATCGAGGCCCCGGTCAAGCACGAGCCACGTGAGGAAATGCAGGACCAGGTAGGAAAAGGCGAACAACCCCACCATGCGTCGCAGACGAAGTAACCGTGGTTGGCGCAACACGACGGCGGCTGGACGGACACAGAGCGTCAGCAGCAACAGGCGCAGGCCCCAGAGCCCCAGCCCGTGCAGCAGGGCCTCCACCGGATTCGGGCCCAGTGACAAACTACCGACACTGAACGCACGCAGCGTCAGCCACAGCAGCGGCAGCGAGCACAGCAGGAACACGAGGGGTTTGTCGGCCCGGAAACGCTTTGCGGCCGGGCGCGCCTGGGATGTCACGCTTGGCGGCTCAATAGAACTTGCGCAGGTCCAGCCCGGAATAGAGCGCGGCAACCTGGTCGGCGTACCCGTTGAACGGCAGCGTCGCCTGCTTCGACGCGAACAGGCTGCCGCCGATGCGGCGTTCCTGCGCCTGGCTCCAGCGCGGATGGTCGACGCGGGGATTCACGTTGGCGAAGAAGCCGTACTCCTGCGGTGCCGATAGGTTCCATGAAGTCGGTGGCTGGCGTTCGGTAAAGCGGATCTCGACGATCGACTTGATGCCCTTGAAACCGTACTTCCAGGGCACGACCAACCGCAGCGGTGCGCCGTTCTGGTTGGGCAGGGACTGGCCGTAGAGACCCACGGCGAGCAGCGTGAGTGGATGCATGGCTTCGTCGATACGGAGGCCTTCGACGTACGGCCAGTCGAGCACCGGGAAGCGCTGGCCCGGCATCTCGTTCGGCCGCAGCACGGTTTTGAATGCAACGTACCTGGCCTTCGAAGTCGGCTCGAAGCGCTTCAACAAGTCGCCTAACGGAAATCCGACCCACGGGATCACCATCGACCAGGCCTCGACGCAGCGCAGACGGTAGATGCGCTCCTCGAGTGCGTGGGGCTTGAGGATGTCCTCTAGCGTGTAGGTACCTGGCTTGGCGCATTCGCCGCTGATGGCCACCGACCAGGGCTGTGGCTTGAATTTGCCGGAGTTCCGCGCGGGGTCCGACTTATCTGTTCCGAATTCGTAGAAGTTGTTGTAAGTCGTTATATCTTCGAGGGAATTAGGTTCATCCTTAAGGCTCAATCGAGGATTCTTGCCGTACTTCAGCGGGCTTGCCGCAGCGGTCCGGGGCAGGCCGGCACCTACTGCGCCGGCGGCAGCAAGTGCCGCCATGACCTCGCGCCGATTGAAATACCGGTCGGGCGGCGTGATCTCGGAGGGCAGGGGCTGCAGGCTGGGATGGGTACGTCGCATCTGGAGTGAGACCTCGGAAAGTCTGCGCGGTTCGGTTGGGGAGCTTTTAACATGGCACCCGTCCTCTGGGGGGAGGATCCAACCCAGCGTCCAGGGAACCCATGCCCAATAAAGCGACGCGCCGCTTGCGTCGCCTGGGTCGCGCGACCACGTCGCGTCGATTGTCGCAGCGGCGCAGCCAGATCAGCCGCGCAGAGCTTGCAGCAACTGCGGCAGCAGTTCACCCGAGGCACCGCGCAGCAACACGTCGGCAAGTGGTGTGAGCGACGTGGATTCGGTGTTGATCTCGACCACTTTCGCGCCATGACGAAGGGCGATTTCAGCGAGCCCCGCCGCCGGGTAGACGACGGACGCGGTGCCGATCGACAGGAACACGTCGCAGTCGGTCACGGCCGCATCGGCCTCGAACAGCGCCTGTCGCGGGATCGCTTCGCCAAACCAGACGACGTCGGGCCGCAGCAATTCGCCGCACCGTGCGCATTCCGGCAGTCCTGACAGCGAAAGGGACGCACGGTCCGCGACCGTGCCTTCGGCAGGGCAGCGGTCGCGCAGCAGGTTGCCGTGGTATTCGATGACACCCGTGCTGCCTGCGCGCTGGTGCAGGCCGTCGACGTTCTGCGTGACCAGCGTCAGTCGCGGCACTGCCTTGGCCAGCTCGACGAGCGCACGGTGACCCGCGTTGGGCTCCACCCGCCGCACGAGTTCGCGGCGCCACTCGTACCACTCCCAGATCCGTTGCGGATCGCGGGCGAACGCGGCGGGTGTGGCCAGGTCTTCGGGGCGAAAGTTCGCCCAGAGGCCGGTCTGCGCGTCACGAAACGTCGGCACGCCGCTTTCCGCCGAGATGCCGGCACCCGTCAGCACGCATACATGCCGTGCTGCGCCGAGCGTGGCGGCGGCGACGGAGAGCAGGGGCGTGGGACTGGGTGACACTTCCGACTAACCCCTAACCCCTAACCCCTAACCCCTTCCTCAGGCCGCTTTGCCTTGCGCCGCCAGCTGCCGGATCACGTACTGCAGGATGCCGCCATGCTGGAAGTAGTCACGCTCTTTCGGTGTGTCGATGCGCACGCGAGCTTCGAACTTGACCGGTGTGCCCGTGGCCGGAGTCGCCATGACGCTCACGACCTTCGCGGCACCGCCGTTGAGACCGAAGATCTCGTAGCTTTCCTTGCCCGTGAGGCCGAGTGACTGCGCGTTCTCGCCGTCCTTGAACTGCAGGGGCAGCACACCCATGCCGATCAGGTTGGAGCGGTGGATACGCTCGAAGCTCTCCGCGATCACGGCCTTGACGCCGAGCAGCATCGTGCCCTTGGCAGCCCAGTCACGCGACGAACCCGTGCCGTATTCCTTGCCGGCGATCACGACGAGCGGCGTGCCTTCCGCCTTGTACTTCATGGCCGTGTCGTAGATCGACCCCTGCTCCCCGGTCGGCACGTGCACCGAGATGCCACCTTCCGTGCCTGGCAACAACAGGTTGCGCAGGCGGATGTTGGCAAACGTGCCGCGCATCATCACTTCGTGGTTGCCACGGCGCGCGCCGTACTGGTTGAAGTCGACGGGCTGCACGCCCTGCGCCATGAGGTACTTGGCGGCGGCGCTGGCCTTGGCAATGTTGCCAGCCGGCGAGATGTGATCGGTCGTGACCGAGTCGCCGAGCAGGGCGAGCACTCGCGCGCCGCGAATGTCGCTCACCGCTCCCGGAGTCATCGTCATGCCTTCGAAGTACGGCGGATTGCGCACATAGGTCGAGGTCGGCTCCCATTTGTAAATCTCGCCTTCCGGGACCTGCAGTGCATTCCAGTTCTCGTCGCCGGCGAAGGCGCTCGCGTAGCCCTTCTTGAACATCGCGGAGTTGATGTTCGCGGCCATCGATTCCTGGATCTCCTGCGCGGTCGGCCAGATGTCCTTCAGGAAAACCGGCTTGCCGTCGGTGCCGGTGCCGATCGGCTCGTTGTTGAGGTCGATGTCCATCGTGCCGGCAAGTGCGTAGGCGACCACGAGCGGCGGTGACGCGAGGAAGTTCATCTTCACTTCCGGATGCACACGGCCTTCGAAGTTGCGGTTGCCGGAGAGCACGGAAGTGGTGACGACATCGCCGGCCTTGATCCCTTCCGAGATCTCGGGCTTCAGCGGGCCCGAATTGCCGATGCAGGTGGTGCAGCCATAACCCACGACGTAGAAGCCGACGCTCTCGAGGTCCGGCAGCAGGCCGGCTTTCGTCAGGTAATCCGTTACCACGCGCGAGCCGGGGGCGAGGCTCGTCTTTACCCAGGGCTTCGAGACGAGGCCGCGGCTACGCGCCTTGCGCGCGAGCAGGCCAGCGCCGATCAGCACCGCGGGATTCGACGTGTTGGTGCAACTGGTGATCGCGGCGATCATCACCGCTCCGTCGGCCAGTTCGAATGTCTTGCCACCGGACGTGACGGATACCTTGCCGGTCGCCTGCGGGTTCTTCTGCGTGCGCTCTTCGACCATCTTGACGAGCGCGCCACGGTAGATCGCTTTCGACTTGCGCAGCGGGACGCGATCCTGCGGGCGCTTCGGGCCAGCGAGACTGGGCTCGATCGTTGCCAGGTCGAGTTCGAGCACGTCGGTGTAATCCGCCTCACGCATGCCGTTCGTGCGCCACATGCCCTGGGCCTTGGCATAGGCCTGCACCAGTGCGATCTGCTCTGCGGGGCGACCCGTGAGTTCGAGGTAGCGGATCGTTTCCTCGTCGATCGGGAAGATGCCGCAGGTACTGCCGAATTCTGGCGCCATGTTGGCGATGGTCGCGCGGTCCGCGAGCGGCAGCGCAGCGAGGCCGTCGCCGAAGAATTCGACGAACTTGTCGACCACGCCCTTCTTGCGCAGCATCTCGGTGATGGTGAGGACGAGGTCAGTCGCCGTCGTGCCGGCGGGCAGCGCACCCTTCAGGCGGAAGCCGATGACCTGCGGGATCAGCATCGTGACCGGCTGGCCGAGCATCGCGGCCTCGGCCTCGATGCCGCCGACGCCCCAGCCCAGCACGCCGAGGCCGTTGACCATCGTCGTGTGCGAGTCGGTGCCGACCAGCGTGTCCGGAAACGCGCGTTTCACGCCGTTCTTGTCCTCGGCGAAGACGACGCGTGCAAGGTGCTCGACGTTGACCTGGTGCACGATGCCGGTGTTCGGAGGCACGACCTTGAAATTGCTGAACGCCGTCTGGCCCCAGCGCAGGAACGAATAGCGTTCGACGTTGCGGCCGAACTCGGTGGCGTTGTTCCTGGCCAGCGAATCCGCGGCGCCGTAGTTGTCCACCTGCACCGAATGGTCGATGACCAGTTCGGCCGGGGCGAGCGGGTTGATTTCCTGCGGGTTGCCGCCGAGGCGGATCATCGCTTCGCGCATGGCGGCGAGGTCGACGATGGCCGGCACGCCGGTGAAGTCCTGCATGATCACGCGCGCAGGCGTGAAGGCGATTTCGTAGCTCGGGGCCGCCTTGGCGTCCCACTGCAGCAGCGCCTCGATGTCTTTCTGCGTGACGTTGACGCCGTCTTCGAACCGCAGCAGGTTCTCGAGCAGGATCTTGAGCGAATACGGCAGGCGGGCGAGGTCGTGGCCCTGCAGCGCCGGGAGGCTGTGGATCTCGTACGACTGGTTGCCGACGGCAAGCGTCGTGCGGGTCTTGAAGCTGTCTCTCATGGAACCTCCGGGGCGGAAAACGCTGCGGTTAACCGCGGAATTATAGCCCGGAAGGCCTCACGGATTCGAGCTCGAACGGGGTGACGGCAAGGTCCGCCAGCACTGCGCCGCCCAGGCATTCGTCGCCCCGATAGAAAACAGCCGATTGCCCGGGCGTGACCGCGCGCTGCGCCACGTCAGTGCGCACCCTGCAGCGTCCGCCCGGCAGGAGAATGACCTCGCAGGCCTGGTCCGCCTGGCGATAGCGGGTCTTCACGGTGCAGCGGAACTGCGCAGCCGGCGCCGCGCCAGCAATCCAGTGCGCAGGTTCGGTGACGAATTCGGTGCACAGCAGCAGCGGGTGGTCGTGCTGCTGCACGACCACGAGCGTGTTGCGACCGAGGTCCTTCGCAGCGACGTACCAAGGTCGTTCAGCCGCGCCCCGCACGCCCCCCACCTGCAGGCCCTGGCGCTGGCCCAGGGTGTAGTACATGAGGCCGCGATGAGTGCCGATCCGACGTCCCGCAGGTGTTTCTATCGGGCCGGGCTGGGCGGGCAGGTAGTGCGCGAGGAACTCGGCGAACGGGCGCTCCCCGATGAAGCAGATGCCGGTACTGTCGCGCTTGTCGTGCACGGGCAGCGCCTGTTCGTGTGCGAGCCTGCGGACTTCGTCCTTCGCCAGGTCGCCGATGGGAAACAGCGTGCGCGCGAGCATCGGACCCGGCACCGTGTGCAGAAAATAGGTCTGGTCCTTGCCGGCATCCAGGCCACGCAACAACCGGCCATCCTGCCGGCGCGCGTAGTGGCCGGTCGCGAACCAATCGGCGCCGAGTCGCATCGCATGTTCGAAACAGACGCCGAACTTGATCTCTCGGTTGCAGGCGACGTCGGGGTTCGGCGTGCGACCCGCGGCGAGTTCGTCGAGAAACTGCTGGAAGACGCGGTGCCGGTATTCCGCGGCGAACGTCACCGCATGCAGCGGGATGCCGAGGTCGTCGCAGACGCGGCGTGCGTCCTGCAGGTCAGCGGCTGCGGTGCAATAACCGTCCTCGTCTTCGTCCCAGTTGCGCATGAAGAGCGCTTGCACGTCATAGCCCGCGCGCTGCAGCAGCACGGCGGAGACGGCGGAATCGACACCGCCGGAGATCGCGAGTACCACGCGCTGGGAAGGCATGCGCGAATCTTACCTGTCCTGCCCGCGCTCCCGTGTCGGTTGGAGGCATGTGGTCGCTACGAGCGGTCGATCCGGGACCTTCCCCCGAGCTTGGAAAGGCAGACACGCGCCCGGGGGAAGGTCCCGGATCGACGGCTCGCCAAACAGCGCCTCAGTATTCAATTGAGGGGGAGAAGATGCGGAGGCTCGTGCAGCCAGGCGTTCGATCCGGCCTGTCCTGGCGCGCGCGTGTCTGCCTTTCCAAGCGCGACAGGACAGGCCGGGTCGGACGCCAGCAACCAGCGCGCGTATGAGCTTTCCACGCGCGGCGGGAGAGGTGAGCGACTCAGCCGCTGGCAGCGATCGACGTCGTCAGGTCCGTGGTGGACTCGACTCTGCGCATCAGGTGCGTCAGGAGTTCGAGCGGATACCGCGCGCCACCGAGGTAGTCATCGACACACCGCGCCACCAGCGGGCTGCGATGTCGCGCCTGGGCCGCCGCGAGTTGCTCGCGATCGAGCCAACGGGTGCGAAGGATGCCGTGATCGAGGGGACGCGAGGCATCGTGACCTTGCAACTGGCCGCAGAACGCGACACGCAGGAACGTCCTGGCGAGGTGGTCGGGCTGCCAGAGGTAGATGCCGACGATATCGCGTGGGACGAAGGTCCAGCCGGTCTCTTCCAGCGTTTCGCGGGCAACGGCATGCAGCAGGGTCTCGTCGCGTTCGAGGTGACCGGCCGGTTGGTTCAGCACCACCCGGCCGCTCGCGCGCTCTTCGACGAACAGGAACTTGCCATCGCGTTCGACGACGGCCGCTACGGTGACATCAGGCTTCCATACCATGCCGGTCATTATAGCGGGCCTGCCCGGCAGGGGGCGGCGTCAGAAGTCGACGGCCGTGGCCCGCAATTCGGGCTGGATCAGGCTGCCGGCCCAGACCTCGTCGAAGTAGGCGAGGTAACGCCTGACGATGGTCACGTCGTTGAATTCGACGATGCCTTCCCAGGCCGACGCCTGCTGCCGGAAGGCGATGGCCTTGTCGTCGGCGACGATGAACGAACAGGGATTGCTGCGGAATTCGGGGGCGACGTTGCGCAGGTCGATGTAACTGGTCAGGCGGCGCGCCATCATCATGAAGCGATTGCCTTCACGGGAGACGCGGCCGGGATTGGAAATCAGAACACGCAGGCGTGCATGGCTGCGGGCCAGCACCAGGCGCTTGACCGGCTCCAGGAACAGGTCGTGATCGTAGATCAGCGGTTCGAGGTCGGTCGTGTAGATGGAAAGCGTGCGATTGGCGCGGGTCGCGATTTCCGCGACCGCGGCGCGGTATTCGTCAAGGTTCGAGAGGATGCTGCGCGTCCCCGTCGTTTCGGTCCGTTGTTCCATCCCGCTTCCCGACCGCCCGGCGCATGCACTGGTGCGGTATTCCGACCTCGTCGAATTCCGGGCCATCGGCCCGGAAACCCAACCGCTCGTAGAATCCAGCGGCTGACAGTTGCGCGTTCAGGTACACCTCATGGAATCCGCGCTCAGCGGCGAGATCCAGGAGGCGATGCATGACGGCGATGCCAGCCCCTGTGCCACGGTACTGCGGCAGTACTGCGACGCGGCCAATCTTACCGGTGGGTTCCAGGCGTCCAGTGCCGACCGCGTCACGTTTCACGGAAGCGGGTGGTTCGAAAACGAGGACATGGTCGATGACGGGGTCGAGGTCATCCCATTCGTCGCGTTCCGCGATCAGCTGTTCTTCGATGAAAACAGTTCGCCGCACGTGCTGGATCTGCACGCGATCGCGCTCCCAGGTGGCCAGTCGCACGACGTAATCCTGAACGTGATCCGGGGTCATGCCAGCCTGCCGATGCTGCTTTATGTCAAACGCAACCGTGTTCGACTCAGACTTCGCGGGCCAGCCGGGCGGCGAGACCAATGTACGTCGCCGGTGTCAGCGCCTTCAGTCTTGCCTTCTCCGCTGGCGGGATCGGCAACCCGTCGACGAATTTCGCGACCGCGGGCCCGTCGATGCGGCGTCCCCGTGTCAGCGCCTTCAGTTGCTCGTAGGCTTCGGGAACTGCGTAACGCCGCATCACGGTCTGGATCGGTTCGGCGAGGAGTTCCCAGTTCGCTGCGAGGTCGTCCGCGAGGCGTGCACGGTCGACTTCGACGCGGGCCAGGCCGCGTGAGACCGACTGGATCGCGATGTCCGAATGCGCGAGCGCCACGCCCAGGTTGCGCTGCACGGTGGAGTCGGTCAGGTCGCGCTGCCAGCGCGAAATCGGCAGCTTCTCGGCCAGGAAACGCAACAGCGCATTGGCCAGCCCGAAGTTGCCTTCGCCATTTTCGAAATCGATCGGGTTGACCTTGTGCGGCATCGTCGACGAGCCGACCTCGCCCGCGACGATCTTCTGCTTGAAATAGCCGAGCGACACGTAACCCCAGAAGTCGCGACAGACGTCCGTGAGGATCGAGTTGCAGCGGGCGAGGGCGTCGCAGTATTCAGCCGTCCAGTCGTGCGGTTCGATCTGCGTGGTGTACGCGTTCCACTCGAGACCGAGCGACTCGACCAGGCGCTGGCCGAGCAGCGGCCAGTCCACGTCGGGGTACGCCGCGACGTGCGCGTTGTAATTGCCTACGGCGCCGTTGGCCTTGCCGCGGATCGGCACGGCGGCGAACGTATCGCGTGCCCGGCGCAGGCGACGGACGAACACGGCCACTTCCTTGCCGAGCGTGGTCGGCGTCGCGGCCTGGCCGTGAGTGCGCGACATCATCGCGTCGTCGGCGTGCGTGTGCGCCATCGAGCGCAGGGCACCGAGCAATGCGTCGATGTGCGGCAACAGCACTTTGGCCCGGGCCTCCTTGCACATCAGCGCATAGGACAGGTTGTTGATGTCCTCCGACGTGCAGGCGAAATGGACGAACTCGAGCCGTGACTGCCAGGCCGGGTAGGCGCCGAGCTTCTGCTTGACGAGGTATTCGACGGCTTTGACGTCGTGGTTGGTCTCGCGCTCGAACGTCTTGACCGTCGCGGCGTCCGCGGCTCCGAAATCGTCGACGATCTGCTGGGCAACTGCGAGGTCGGCCGGGGTGATTCCGCGGAGTTCGGTGATGCGACGTTCGCCCGCCAGTGCGTGCAGCCATGCAATCTCGACGCGGACGCGGGCATGAATGAGGCCCTGCTCGCTGAAGATTTCCCGGAGATCGGCACAGCGCGCGGCGTAGCGGCCGTCCACCGGGGAAAGCGCGGTCAGCGGGGTGAGACTCATGCGGTTATCCGGGAGATGCTACGATCTCGCATGATACCGCACGGCCCACCCAGGGTGCCTGCGCGGTTCCCCGGAGCACGCCATGGCCGACACCGACTTCCGCGTCGAACGCGACAGCATGGGTGAAACCCGCGTGCCCGCTGGGGCACTGTGGGGCGCCCAGACCCAACGCGCCATCCAGAACTTCCCGATCAGTGGCCTCCCCATGCCGCGGGGCTTCATCCGCGCGCTTGGGCTCGTCAAGTGGGCCGCGGCGGGGGCCAACCTGGAACTCGGCGATCTCGATCGGGTCCGGGCTTTCGCCATCCAGCGCGCAGCCCTGGAAGTGGCCACGGGTCGCCACGACGCCCAGTTCCCGATCGACGTCTTCCAGACGGGCTCGGGCACCAGTAGCAACATGAATGCCAACGAGGTCATTGCGCGACTCGCGACCGAGTACGCCGGCGGCTCGACCGTGCCCGTGCACGCGAACGATCACGTCAACCGGGGGCAAAGCAGCAACGACGTGATTCCGACGGTGATTCACCTCGGCGCCGCGCTCGCGCTGTCCGAATCGCTGTTGCCGGCACTCAAGGAGCTCATCGAGACGATCACGCACAAGGCAGCGGATGTCGGCGAAACGGTCAAGACCGGCCGCACGCACCTGATGGATGCCATGCCGGTCACGCTCGGCCAGGAAATGGGTGCATGGCGAACCCAGCTCGAGGACGCCGTGACGCGACTGCAGGGTTGCCGGCCGCGCCTGCATGCGCTGGCGCAGGGCGGCACCGCAGTGGGCACGGGCATCAACGCCAACCCGCAATTCGCGCCGAAGGTGGCAGCCTTGCTGTCGCAGGAAACCGGTCTCGACCTGCGCCCGGCGCGCGACTTCTTCGCCGCGCTCGCGTCGCAGGACACGGCGGTCGAGCTGTCGGGTCACCTGCGCACGCTCGCAGTCGCGCTGATGAAGATTTCCAATGACTTGCGCTGGATGAACAGCGGCCCGCTCGCGGGGCTCGGGGAAATCTCGCTGCCCGCGCTGCAGCCAGGCAGCAGCATCATGCCAGGCAAGGTCAATCCCGTCGTCCCGGAAGCGGTCACGATGGTGGCAGCCCAGGTGATGGGCAACGACGCGACGATCGGCATCGCGGGTCAGTCAGGAAATTTCCAGCTCAACGTGATGCTGCCGGTGATCGCCTACAACCTGTTGCAGAGCATCGAATTGCTGGCAGGGGCGTCGCACACGCTCGCACGCAGCACGATCGCCGGCTTCGCCGTGCACGTGCGGCAGATGTCGCTCGCATTGAGTCGCAACCCGATGCTGGTGACTGCTCTCAATCCCGTGATCGGTTACGACAAGGCGGCAGCCATCGCCAAGAAGGCCTACGCCGAAGGTCGGCCGATCCTCGAGGTGGCCGCCGAGATGACGGACCTGGGTGAGCAACGGCTCGCCAAGCTGCTCGATCCGGCGACGCTCACGCGCGGCGGCGAACACGGCGGGCCGGGCAAGGGAGAAGGCTAGGTTGACGGTTCCTGGCCGCATCGAAGGCCTGCCGTTGCGCGCGCGTATCGAAACTCTGTTGCGCGATACGGTGCCCGGCCGCGACCCGGAGTTTCCCTACGCTGCGCAGTTCACGGCCGAACAGATCGATCTTCTGCGCAAGCTGCTGCCGACCGCTCCAGCGCGCGCCGCCGTGCTCGTGCCATTGATCGAACGTCCGGAAGGGCTGCAGGTGTTGCTGACGCAGCGTGCATCGCACCTGAAGAACCATCCAGGCCAGGTCAGCTTTCCGGGCGGCCGCGTCGAACCTGCCGATGCGGGTCCCTGGGAAGCCGCCTTGCGCGAAGCGCAGGAAGAGATCGGCCTGTTGCCGCAGTACGTCACTCGCGTTGGTTACCTGCAGGACCACCTCGTGATCTCCGGGTTCCGCGTCACTCCCGCGGTCGGCTTCGTGCAGCCTGGTTTCGAGCTGCACCTGGACCAGACCGAGGTCGAGGATGTCTTCGAAGTGCCACTCGAGTTCGTGCTCGACGTGCGCAACCATCGACCGCGCGATCGACTGGTTGCGGGCCACACGGTGCTTACGCACGAAATCCCCTACCAGGGACGCCAGATCTGGGGCGCCACCGCCAGCATGCTCATCACGTTCGCGCGGATGCTGCGGGAGGGCACGGCATGAGCGCCATCGACCGGCTGCGCCAGATCATGGTCCGGCTGCGCGACCCAGAGCAGGGCTGTCCGTGGGATCGCGAGCAGGATTGGGCGTCGATCGCGCCGCACACGATCGAGGAAGCGTACGAACTGGCGGATGCGATTGCCCGCGACGAACCCGAGGCCGTGCGCGACGAACTCGGCGACGTCCTGTTCCAGGTCGTGTTCCAGTCGCGCCTCGCCGAGGAACGCGGACTGTTCGATTTCGACGCCGTCGCCGCGGCTATCGCCGACAAGCTCGAGCGTCGCCATCCGCATGTCTTTGCAGACGCCAGGATCGAAGGTGCCGCGGCCCAGTCGCTGGCGTGGGAAAAGCTCAAGCGCGCCGAGCGCGCGGCCAAGGGGCAGGGTAGCGGCGCGTTGGAGGGCGTGACACTCGGTCTGCCGGCACTGACCCGCGCGACCAAGCTCGGGTCGCGGGCGGCCAAGGTCGGTTTCGACTGGGACGACGCGAAGGGTGTCATGGGCAAGGTCCGCGAGGAACTCGGCGAGTTGCAGGACGAAATCGACCGGGGCGATCGCGCCCTTGCGCACGAGGAACTCGGTGACCTGCTGTTCGCGTTGGCGCAGGCAGCCCGGCACCTGGACCTCGATGCCGAAGCCGCGTTGCGTGACGCGAACGCCAAGTTCGAACGGCGTTTCCGCCAGGTCGAGGCGCGCCTCGCGGCGGAGGGTCAAACCCCCGCGGACGTCGACATGGAGCGTCTCGAAGCGCTCTGGGTTATTGCCAAGCAGGATCTCGGCTGAGTCGCCGTGAGTGCATCCGATCCCATCGCAGCGCGCTTCGCGGCTCTGCGTGACCTGCTCCCGGACTGCCTGTTGCGCGATCGGCGCCGGTTGCAGTCGACGCTGGATCGCCTGGCGCGCAGGCCCGCGGCAGCCGATCCGCGCGAAGTGGCGCGACTGGAGACGCAGGTCCAGGCATCCGCGGGACTGGTCGCGGCGCGCCGCGCCTCTGTTCCGCGAATCACCTACGACGAAACCCTGCCAGTGCATGCCCGGCGCGACGACATCCGTCGTGCGATCGAGTCGAACCAGGTGGTCATCGTCAGCGGTGCGACGGGCAGCGGAAAAAGCACGCAGTTGCCCAAGATCTGCCTCGAGATGGGGCGCGGTGCCGCCGGCCTGATCGGGCACACCCAGCCGCGGCGGATCGCGGCGCAGGCGCTGGCCACCCGGATCAGCGCGGAACTCGGCTCCACCGTCGGCGACCTCGTCGGCTACCAGGTGCGCTTCGTCGACCGCACCAGCCCGCGCACGCTGGTCAAGTTGATGACGGATGGCTTGCTGCTGCGCGAGCTCGAAGGCGACCCGCTGCTGCTGCGCTACGACACGCTGATCATCGATGAGGCACACGAGCGCAACCTCAACGTCGATTTTCTGCTCGGGGTCTGCCACCGCCTGTTGCCGAAGCGTCCCGACCTGCGGCTGGTCGTGACTTCGGCGACGATCGAAACCCAGCGTTTCGCCGAGTTCTTCGGCGGCGCACCCATCATCGATGTCGAGGGACAGAGCTACCCGGTCGAGGTGCGATATCGACCGTTGGCGGAGGAAGACGAAGCCGCGCCGCCGCTGCCCGAAGCCGTGCGCGATGCGCTCGAGGAACTGGAGCGGGACGCGCGCGGCCTGCGAGGCGACGCGCTCGTGTTCCTGCCGGGTGAGAAGCAGATCCTCGAGACTCGCGACCTGCTCGTGCGCAGCCGCGTGGATTGGGACGTGCTGCCGCTGTACGGGCGACTGACCGGTCCGGACCAGGACAAAGTGTTCGCCGGCCACACGCGCCGGCGCGTCGTGCTCGCGACCAACGTCGCCGAGACATCGCTGACGATTCCCGGGGTGCGCTTCGTCATCGACGCCGGGCTCGCGAGGATCAGTCGCTACAGTCCACGCGCGAAATTCCAGCGCCTGCCGATCGAGCCCGTGTCGCAGGCGAGTGCCGATCAACGCCGTGGCCGGTGCGGGCGCGAGGGCGAGGGCATCTGCATCCGGTTGTATGCCGAGGACGACTTCGTTGCGCGGCCTCGTTACACGGAACCGGAACTGCTGCGGACCAACCTGGCCAGTCTCATCCTGCAGATGGCTGCCCTCGCGCTCGGCAGTCCGCAGGAGTTTCCGTTCCTCGACGCGCCCGACGCGCGCCTGCTCAACGACGGCTACCGCCTGCTGCAGGAACTCGGCGCAGTCGATGGGGATCGACGGATCACGCGCCTCGGGCGCCAGATGGCCGCGTTGCCGGTCGACCCGCGGCTGGCGCGGGTGCTGGTCGAAGCCGGACGCACGGGCTGCATGGATGAAGCGCTCTCGATCGTCTCGTTCCTGAGCATCCAGGATCCGCGCGAACGGCCTTCCGACAAGACAGCGGCAGCGGATGAAAGGCACGCGTTGTTCGCCGACGAGCGCTCGGACTTCGTCGGCGTGCTCAACCTCTGGCGAGCGTCCCGCGAACCGGCGGCCGGCGGCAACCGCGTATTGCGTCACTGGTGTCGCGAGCACTTCCTGTCGTTCCTGCGCATGCGGGAATGGGGCGACCTGCGCGAGCAGCTCGAGGACATGTCGCGTGCGCTGACGCAGGGTGGTCGCGACCCACCGGCAGCAAGCACGGCCGTCCTGCACCAGACGTTGCTGACGGGGTTTCTCGGTGGCATCGGCGTGCTTGATGAGGCCCGCAGCTACCTGGGTGCGCGGGATACACGGTTTGTCATTGCGCCCGGGACCCCGCTCGCCAAGCGTTCACCACACTGGATCGTCGCGGCGAGCCTGGTCGAGACGCATCGGCTCTATGCGCGCATGGTGGCGCAGGTCCAGCCGTCGTGGATCGAGTCTGCCGGCGCGCACCTCGTCAAGCGCACCTACGGCGACGCCGAATGGGACGCGCAGCGCGGCATGGCGCTCGCGCGCGAGACGGTTTCGCTTTATGGCCGGGTGCTGAGCAGCGGCCGGCGTGTCAGCTTTGCCTCGGTCGACCAAGCCGCGGCGCAGCGAATGTTCGTGGAGGAGGCGCTCGTTCGCCGCCAGCCCTCGATGCCGTTCGCCTTCCTCGATCGCAACACCGCCCTGCGCGCACGGCTCGAACGGATCGAATCGTGCCTGCGCCGACGGGACCTGCTGGCCGGCGAAGACGCGCTCGTGCGCTTCTACCTCGAACGCATTCCGCCGGCAGTCGCCTCCACCCGCGCGTTCGAAAAATGGTGGCGCACCGAGGAACGGTCCACGCCGCACCGGCTCGATGCGGCGGAGCAGGTGTTCCTGGCGCAGCCGCTGCCGGTCGTCCACGCCAACGATTACCCGTTGTCACTCGATGTCCACGGCAATGCCCTGCAGTTGCACTACCGGTTCGATGCGACGGTCCCCGACGATGGCGTCACGCTCGACGTGCCGCTGCCGCTGTTGCGGGCCGTGGATGCACAACGTCTCGAATGGCTGATTCCCGGCTGGCTGCGCGAAAAAGTGATCGCGCTGCTGCGTGGCCTGCCCAAGGAAGTCCGGCGCGAAATCGTGCCGATTCCCGATGCGGCCGATCGGCTGCTGGCCCAGTTGCCGGCGTTCGGCACGGGTTCGCTGTTCGTCCAGGTCGCTGCCTTCGCGACCCGGGAAGCGGGCATCCGCATCGAAGCCGGCCAGGTGACCACCGTGGCCCTGCCGCCGTGGCTCAGCATCAATCTGCGCGTGCTCGATGGGGCGGGCAAGCTGCTCAAGACCGGTCGCGATCTCGCGGTCCTGCGCGATGAGTTGCGCGCGACGTCCAGCGGTTCGACCTTTGCCGAAGTCGCTCCGGATTTTGCGTGGGAGCGCGTCGGAGTGCGGCAGTGGGATTTTGCGGCCTGGCCGGTCGAGACCACGGTCCGCAGTGGCCGGCTGCAACTGCGCGCCTATCCCGGCATCCAGGACGAGGGTGCGAGCGTGCGGCTGCATCTGTTCACGACCGAAGGCGGAGCCCGGCGCGCGTCCAGGGCCGGCATCGTGCGATTGGCTGCGCTGGGCCTGCCACAACAGCACGAACTGGCGCGGCGACACTGGGCATCGGACCGCGAGTTCACGCTGCTGTTGGCCGGGGCTGGATTCGGCAAGGAGTTGCTCAGCGAAATCGCCGACCGCGCCGTGGCCGACGCCGTGCTGGGCCAAACCAGTGAGTTGCCGCGCACTCGAGCGCAGTTCGAGGCGCTGGTGGAACGCGGACGGTCCGACGTGGTGGATCGCGCGGGCGAAATCGCCCGGATCATCAAGGCCGTGCTGATCGCCCTGAAAGACGTGCGGGTGCAGATGAGCCAGTCGAATGGCGCGCCCTTTGCGCCGGCGCGGAACAGCGTCAACGACCAGCTGGCAGAGTTGCTGGCCCCGGGCTGGGTGCGCGAGACCCCGGACGGCTGGTGGACGCAATTGCCGAAGTACGTGCGGGCGATTGCACGTCGACTGGAGCGCGCGCGCGGCGACGTCGAACGGGATCGCCAGCTGCAGACCCAGGTCGAGCCCTACGAGCGGGAGGTCCGGCGCCTGCGACTCGCCGCCGACCTCGACCTGCCCGGCGCCGAACGCGAACGGCTGCGCTGGATGGTCGAGGAGTTCCGACTCTCGCTGTTCGCGCAGGACCTGCGCACCCTGCTGCCGGTGTCGGCCAAGCGACTCGAGGAGCAGTTGCAGCGGGCCCGGCGGGAGAGTTCCGGCGTGGACGCGATGGGCACGGCGCGTGGAGCAGGTCAGCGCTGAGCGTAAGCGACTATACTCGGGCGTGGAGAACGCACGAATGACGTCAAGTTTCAGCACGGTCGGATTTTTCGCCAGGGCATTGATGGCGTGCGTGCTGTTCCACCCGCCTGGGTTGCTGCAGGCGCAGAGTGTCGCGCCCGCGGCCGTCAAGGCGGCTGATCCGATCGCCGAACTGCGGGTGCAGAGCGTGCGCACCGGCCTCAACGTGATCACGGGTGCCGGCGGCAACATCGTGGTCTGGTCCGGCGCGGACGGCGTGGTGCTCGTCGACACGGGTCTCGCGACGACCTCGGCGTCGGTGATTGATGCCGTGGCGCGCCTTGCCGCGGCACCGATCCGGTTCGTCATCAACACCAACGATCATGCAGACCACGCGGGTGGCAATGAGGCCTTTGCCCGCAAGGGCGCGATCGTCATCGGCCGCGAAGCCACGAGTGCAGTGATCACGACCAACGACACGCTGGCCCTGCACCTCAACGGCGATCGGCTCGACATGATCCACGTCGCTGACGCGCATTCGTCGGCCGACATCGTGGTGCGCTGGAACGATGCGGAGGTCGTCGCCCTCGGCGACATCTACTGGAGCGGCCAATATCCCAGCATCGACGTCGAGTCGGGCGGGTCGCTGGCCGGCACCGTGGCCGCCATCGAGGCCGTGCTCGCGCGCTCGAACGCCCGGACAGTCGTCGTTCCCGGGCACGGTCCGGTCTCGAATCGCGCCGAGCTGGCGGCGTATCGCGACATGCTCGTCGCCGTCGGGCGCAAGGTACGTGAAGCGGTGGAGCAGGGGGTGGGCGTCGAGGAGATCCTCGCCGCGAAGCCCACTGCCGAATTCGACAACCGGTTCGGACACGCCGGCGCGCTGGTCACGCCGGATGAGTTCGTTCGCAGCATCTACAGCGACCTGGCGCCGAAGCGCCCAGGCCGCTGACCGGTCAGTTCGACAGGTCGAAGTTGATGCCCTGCGCCAGGGGCAGGTCCGCGCCCCAGTTGACTGTGCAGGTCTGGCGGCGCATGTAGGCCTTCCACGCGTCCGAACCGGATTCGCGCCCGCCCCCCGTGTCCTTCTCGCCGCCGAACGCACCGCCGATCTCGGCCCCGGACGTGCCGATATTGACGTTGGCGATGCCGCAGTCCGAGCCGGTCGGCGACAGGAAGCGTTCGGCATGCTGCAGCCGGTCCGTGAAGATCGACGACGACAAACCGTGTGCCACGGCGTTCTGCGCCTCGATCGCTTCGTCGAGCTTCTTGAACGGGATCAGGTAGAGCACCGGGCCGAACGTCTCGGTCTTGACGATCTCCCAGTCGCCGCGCGCGACGACGATCGCGGGTTCGACGAAGAACCCTGGACGGTCGAGGCGCTTGCCACCGCAGATCAACCTGCCGCCGCTGGCGACGGCCTGCGTCACCGCGGATTCGAAACGGGCGACCGATCCGGCATCGATCAGCGGACCCATCAGCGTGCCCTGTGCGAGCGGGTCGCCGATGCGGACCTGCTTGTAGGCGCCGGTCAGACGGCGTTCGAGTTCGGCCATCTGCGCTTCATGCACGAAGACGCGGCGCGTCGTCGTGCAGCGCTGGCCCGCGGTGCCCACGGCACCGAAGACGATCGCGGGCACGACGAGATCGAGGTTCGCGAACTCGTCGACGATGATCGCGTTGTTGCCGCCGAGTTCGAGCAGGCACTTGCCGAGGCGCTTCGCGACGCGCTGGCCGACGTCACGCCCGACGGCGGTCGAGCCGGTGAACGACACCAGGTCGACGCGCCGGTCCTCGACGAAGCGGATCGCGAGTTCGGTGCCTTCGTCGATGAAGAGCTGGAAGATCGGCGGCAGGCCGTGGCGTTCGAGCACGCGGTTGCAAAGGTGCTGGATCGCAACCGCACAGAGTGCCGTCTTGGGCGAAGGCTTCCACACGGTCACGTTGCCGCAGATGGCCGCCAGGAACGCATTCCACGCCCACACGGCGACCGGAAAATTGAATGCACTGATCACCCCGACCACGCCAAGCGGATGCCACTGCTCGAACATCCGGTGATTGGGACGCTCGGAGTGCATCTGCAGGCCGTACAGCATGCGTGACTGGCCGACCGCAAAGTCCGCGATGTCGATCATCTCCTGCACTTCGCCGTCGCCCTCGGGCTTGATCTTGCCCATTTCGAGCGAGACCAGGCTGCCGAGCTGCGACTTGTACTTGCGCAGTTCCTCGCCCATCAGCCGCACGGCTTCGCCGCGCTTGGGCGCCGGCACGGCGCGCCAGGCCTTGGCGGCCGCTGCGGCCGAGGCCAGCACCTGCTCGTACTGAGCTGGTGTGGTGGAGCGGACGCGCGCGATCACTGCGCCCGTCGACGGATTGATCGAATCGATGACCTTGGCCGACGCATCGTCGAGCCAACCGCCGGCGCCCGACCAGGTGCCCGCGTTGACCTGTGCGAGGCCGAGGCTTTGCAGCAGTGCGTCGGTCATCGGGCACCCCCGGCGACACGCTGCTGGCCGGTCGTGCCGGCCACGATCATGCGCGAGGAGATCTCCTTGCCGCCGCCGTCGGAGTAGTGCTTGCCGAAGCGGTTGTTGAGCACGTCGACCAGGGCGAAGTCTTCCTGGCGCACGAAGCCGCGGTAGCGACCCGCGCTCTGCATCACCAGGTCGACCACGGCGCAGATCCCGGCGGCCGTCGTGACCTGGATCGCCGACCACAGCCGACCCGCGATGACCTGTGGATAGATCTTGCTGACGTAGTTTTCTTCCCGCAGTTCACCGTGCTGCCGGCCCGCCACTGCGACGTAGACGATCACGACGTCCTGCAGGGTCTGCGGCACGGCGTTTTCGAGCACGCGCTTCAGCGTGGAGCGGTCGAAGTTGAGCTTGAGGTCGTTCATGAGCAGGCGCATCTGCGCGCAATGCCCCGGGTAACGGATGGTCTTGTAATCCATCGCCTGTGCCTTTTCGCCGTAGCTCTCGGCCAGCGAGCCGAGGCCGCCCGACGTGTTGAACGCTTCGTAGATCATGCCGTCGATCTCGATTTCCTCCAGGCCTTCGAGCGGCGCAACCTCGACGGCGCGGCCGTCGACGAGGGCTTCGCACGGATTGCCGTACTCGTTGATCAGGCCGTCCGTGGACCAGGTCAGCGAGTACTTGAGCGCATTGTTCGGATGCTGCGGCAGGGCGCCGACGCGCAGCTTCACGCTGCGGATTTCGTCGAAGTGCTGGATCAAGGCGTTGGCCGCAATGCTGATGAAGCCCGGCGCCAGTCCGCACTGCGGCACGAACGCACGCGAGGAGCCCTCGGCGAGCTTGCGGACCGAGCGCGTCACGGCCACGTCCTCGGTCAGGTCGAAGTAGTGCGCGTTCACCTTGCGGGCAATTTCGGCCACCTTCACGTTGCAGTAGAAAGGCAGGCTCGAAATGATCGTGTCGGCAGGGTGGTCGCGCAGGTGGGCTTCGAGCAGCGCTGGGTCCGAGGCGTCGAGTTCGTAGGCATGCAGGTTCGGCAGGCCGTGTGCCGCCACCACCGAATTGGCGGCATTGCCATTGACGTCGGCCACGTGGACTTCGTAATCGCGGCATTCCGCGAGGAAGCCGGAGATGAGGGCACCGATCTTGCCGGCCCCGAGGATGAGCACCTTCTGCATCGTCAAGAACTCCTGGTGGCGCCTCTGCGGCGGCCAAACGGCCAGTCGCGGGCGCGAATCTGTTTTGAGGGGCGCGATTCTGACGAAAGCCGGTCCCGGCGTACATCCGGTTTCTTTTGCATTGCAAAGTTTCCCGGTAGGATCAATGGGATGAACGCCGTTCACCAGACTGCCGAGTGGTCGCCTTCGAGCTGGACTTCCCGTCCCGCGCAACAACAGCCGTCGTACCGGGACCCGGTCGCCCTGAGCCGTGCGGTCGATTCGCTCGGGCGGTTGCCCCCGATCGTCGTTTCCTGGGAAGTCGAGGCACTCAAGCGCCAGATTGCCGAGGCACAGCGAGGAGAGCGGTTCCTGTTGCAGGGTGGGGATTGCGCCGAATCCTTCGCTGACTGCGACTCGGGACAGATCGCCCGCAAGCTGAAGATCCTGTTGCAGATGAGCCTGGTGCTGCTGCACGGGATGAAGAAGCCGGTGATCCGCGTCGGGCGCTTTGCAGGGCAATACGCGAAACCGCGCTCGACAGACACCGAGACCAGGGATGGCGTGACGCTGCCGTGCTACCGCGGCGATCTCGTCAACCGGCCCGGCTTCACGGCAGCCGAGCGCGAGCCCGATCCCGAGTTGCTGCTGCGCGGCTATGAACGCGCTGCACTGACGCTGAATTTCGTGCGCGCGCTGATCGACGGCGGCTTCGCGGACCTGCACCACCCCGAGTACTGGGACCTGGGCTTCGTGCAGCATTCACCGCTCGCTGATCACTACCGGCAGATTGCGTCGTCGATCGCGGACTCGCTCGATTTCTTCGAGGCGATCAGCGGCAGCCGCGTGCACGAGGCGAGTCGAGCCCCGTTCTATGCGAGTCACGAGGCGTTGCACCTGCTCTACGAACAGGCGCAGACGCGCTTCATTCCGCGCAGCGAGCGTTGGTACAACCTGTCGACGCACCTGCCGTGGATCGGCATGCGTACGGCCGACCTCGGCGGCGCGCACGTCGAATACTGCCGCGGCATCTCGAACCCGATCGGCGTCAAGGTCGGTCCGTCGATGGATGCCGCGTGGGTGCAGGGTCTGTGCCACACGCTGAATCCGCACAAGGAAGCCGGCCGGCTGGTGCTGATCCATCGCATGGGCGCAAAACACGTCACGGCGAAACTGCCCGGCCTGATCGAATCCGTGCGTGCGACCGGTGTGCCGGTGCTGTGGGTCTGCGACCCGATGCACGGCAACACTGAATCGACGGCCTCGGGCGTGAAGACGCGCCGGTTCGAGAACATCCTGGCGGAGCTCGAAGCCGCGTTCACCGTGCACCGCGAGATGGGCAGCTATCTCGGTGGCGTGCACTTCGAACTCACGGGTGAAGACGTTACCGAGTGCACCGGCGGTGCCCGCGGCCTCGCCGATGCCGATCTCGCCAAGGACTACCGCTCGCAGGTCGATCCGCGGCTCAATTACGAGCAGGCCCTCGAGCTCGCGATGCGGATCGCGACCGTTGCCCGTTCGGCCTGACGGTCGGCCTGACCGCAGGCAACCGAGGCCGGCCCGCAGCCAGCACGGCCTCGGCCTCGGTTCGCGAAACCTCGCGCCACTGTCCCGGCGCGAGTCCGTCGAGCGTCCACGGCCCCACTGACCAGCGAATCAGTCGCAACGTGGGCAGGCCGACCGCAGCAGTCATCCGCCGCACCTGCCGGTTGCGGCCCTCGCTCAGTTCGAGTTCGATCCACGCGGTGGGAATCGCCTTGCGGCTGCGGATCGGTGGATCGCGCGGCCACAAGCCCGGGGGCTCCGGGATCAGCGTGGCGGGAGCAGGGCGGGTCGGCCCATCGCTGAGGATCAACCCTCGTCGCAACGGCTCGAGCGTCTCGTTCGCCGGCTCGCCCTCGACCTGCACCCGGTAGCGTTTCGCGAGTGGTGAGCCCGGCTGGCTGATGCGCGCCTGCCAGGGGCCGAAATCCGTCAACAGCATCAGTCCTTCGCTGTCGTAATCGAGCCGGCCGGCCGGGTACAGGCCGGGCAGCGACAGGAAATCCGCGAGTGACCGGCGTCCGTCCGGCGAGGTGAATTGCGGCAACACGTGGCAGGGCTTGTTGAACAGGACGAGCTTCATCGAGCGATTGTCCCGGATGCGGACATTTCACGCTTGCCCGGACCGGACCGCGCGTCTATTCTTCATTGTGCGGTGCAGCACGATACCGGGGTCCGGCGTGTCTGCGCCAACGAATACCACCAGAGGACGACGACATGACGAATCCGGCTCAACAACTGAGAGATTCCTGGGCGAAAGATCCGCGCTGGGCGGGCGTTCGCCGTACCTACACCGCCGAAGACGTCGTCCGCCTGCGTGGCAGCGTGCAGATCGAGCACACACTGGCACGCCTCGGCGCTGAAAAGCTCTGGAAGCTGGTCAATACCGAGCCGTACGTGAACTGCCTCGGCGCCCTGACGGGCGGTCAGGCGATGCAGCAGGTCAAGGCCGGCGTCAAGGCCATCTACCTGTCCGGCTGGCAAGTCGCCGCCGACAACAACAGCTACATGTCGATGTACCCGGACCAGTCGCTGTACCCGGTCGACTCCGTGCCGAAGGTCGTTGAACGCATCAATTCGACGTTCAAGCGCGCGGACGAGATCCAGCACTCCAAGGGCATCACGCAGGGTCACAAGGACTACGTCGACTACTTCGCGCCGATCGTCGCGGACGCGGAGGCGGGTTTCGGCGGCGTGCTGAACGCCTTCGAACTGATGAAGGCGATGATCCGTGCCGGCGCCGGCGGCGTGCACTTCGAGGACCAGCTGGCCTCGGTGAAGAAGTGCGGCCACATGGGCGGCAAGGTGCTGGTGCCGACGCAGGAAGCGGTGCAGAAGCTGATGGCCGCGCGACTCGCGGCCGACGTCTGCGGCACGCCGACGATCATCCTTGCGCGCACGGACGCTGAAGCAGCCGACCTGCTGACGAGCGACGTGGACCCCAACGACAAGCCGTTCTGCACGGGCGAGCGCACGCCGGAAGGCTTCTACCGCACCAAGCCGGGCGTCGAGCAGTCGATCTCCCGCGGCCTGGCCTACGCGCCGTATGCCGACATGGTCTGGTGCGAAACCGGCAAACCGGACCTGGCCTTCGCGAAGAAGTTCGCCGAGTCGATCCGCAAGCAGTTCCCGGGCAAGCTGCTCGCTTACAACTGCTCACCAAGCTTCAACTGGAAGAAGAACCTCGACGACGCGACCATCGCCAAGTTCCAGCGCGAACTCGGCGCCATGGGTTACAAGTACCAGTTCATCACGCTCGCCGGCATTCACAACATGTGGTTCGGCATGTTCGACCTGGCCCAGGAGTACGTGAAGAGCGGCATGACCGCCTACGTCGAGAAGGTGCAGGAACCCGAGTTCGCGGCGCGCGATCGCGGCTACACGTTCGTGTCGCACCAGCAGGAAGTGGGCACGGGTTACTTCGACGACGTGACCAACGTGATCCAGGAAGGCCATTCCTCGACCACCGCGATGCACGGCTCGACCGAGGAAGAGCAGTTCGACACGGGTGGCGCCCACCACTGAGCTAATGCGCCTCTCCCGGTCCGCCGGGAGAGGTCGCGCGGAGCGCGGGTGAGGGCCTCTGCTCCCTCTCCCGCGAAGTGGGAGAGGGTTGGGGTGAGGGGCCCGCTGCTATGCTCATGGCGACATGACGACGCCAGCCGACACGTCTTTCGACCCTCATTGCACGCTCTGCCCGCGGCTCGCTGAGTTCCTCGCCGAGGGCAAGCGCCAGCACCCGCAGTATCACTGCGCACCCGTGGCACCTTTTGGTGACCCGGATGCCCGGCTGTTGATCGTGGGACTGGCGCCCGGTTTCCATGGCGCCAATGCCACGGGCCGTCCGTTCACCGGCGACTACGCCGGCATCTTGCTGTACGAGACGCTGCATGAATTCGGTCTGTCGACCGGGCCGCAGTCGGTGGCGATCGATGATGGCCTGCGCCTCATCGGTTGCCGAATCTCGAACTCGGTCAAGTGCGTGCCGCCGGGTAACAAGCCACTGCCGGTGGAAATTGCGACGTGCAATCGCTACCTCGCACATGAGCTGGCTGGAGTGAGGGAGGGCACGGTGCTGTTGGCGCTCGGTGCGATCGCCCATGGCGCTGTAGTGCGCGCGCTGGGCCTGAAACAGTCGGCGTTCGTGTTCGCCCACGGCGCCGAACACGCGTTGCCGCGTAATTTCACGATGGTCGACTCGTATCACTGCAGCCGGTACAACACCAACACCCGCCGCCTGACGACCGAGATGTTCCGTGCGGTGGTTGGACGTGCGACGCAACTGACGCGAATGCGCACCTCCGACTAACCCCTAACCCCTAACCCCTAACCCCTAACCCCTAACTCCTTTGACCTTCGACCTGCAGTCGTTCCTGGCAGCGCTCCCGACCAAGCCGGGCGTGTACCGCATGCTCGACAAGGGCGGCGAGATTCTTTACGTGGGCAAGGCGCGGCACCTGCGCAACCGCGTCTCCAGCTATTTCCACGGGCGTGTGCATGCCGACAAGACGATGGCGCTGCTCGCGCAGGTGGCGAGCGTTGAGATCACCGTCACCGCGTCGGAGACCGAGGCGCTGCTGCTCGAGTTCAATCTCATCAAGCAGCACAGGCCGCACTACAACATCCTGCTCAAGGACGACAAGAGCTTTCCGTTCATCCACGTCTCGGGCCACGCCTACCCGCGCATCGCGTTCTACCGTGGCACCAGGAAGTTGCCGGGGCGGTTCTTCGGCCCGTACCCGAACTCGGTCGCCGCGCGCGAGTCGTTGCTGCTGTTGCAGAAGCTGTTCCGCCTGCGCCCGTGCGAGGACACGTTCTTCGCCAACCGCTCGCGCCCGTGCCTGCAATACCAGATTGATCGCTGCACGGGGCCTTGCGTCGGGCTGATCACGCCGGAGCAATACGCGCTCGACGTCGCAGACGCGGTCAAGGTGCTCGATGGCCGCAACGGCGAGGTGATCGAAGACCTGGGTCGGCGCATGGACGAGGCCGCCGCAAAGCTTGCTTTTGAGCAGGCTGCGCGGCTGCGCGACCAGATCCAGATGCTGAAGCAGATCCAGGCGACGCAAGTGATGACGCGGATGTCTGGACACGACATCGATGCCGTCGGCATTGCGCACGAAGGCAGCGAGTTCTGCGTCGCGGTGGTGTTCGTGCGGGGTGGCCGCAACCTCGGCAGCTCGAACTACTTTCCCAAGGGCGGCCTGGGCGACGAAGCCGAAATGCTCGCAGGCTTCCTGGCGCAGTACTACCTGGCACGCGAAGCGCCATCCGAGATCGTGCTGTCGCGGCCGGTGGAGGGCGCGGACGCGCTGGAACAGGCGCTGGCGCAGAAGGCAGCGCACGCGGTGCAGATTCGCACCAACGTCCGCGGCACGCGGGCGCGCTGGATCGAGATGGCCCGCAACAACGCGGCGCTCGGCCTGAAGATGCGGGCGTCGAGCCGCGCCACGGTCGCGGACCAGCTCGAGGCCGTGGGGCGTGAACTCAATCTCGGCAAGACGCCGCAGCGCATCGAGTGCTTCGACGTCAGCCACTCGATGGGTGAGTCCGCCGTGGCGTCCTGTGTGGTGCTCGGCCCAGAAGGCCCGCTGAAAAGCGACTACCGACGCTTCAACCTGCGCGACATCACGCCAGGCGATGATTACGCCGGCATCGAGCAGGCCGTCGAACGCCGCTTTGTGCGCGTGATGCGAGGCGAGGCGCCGATGCCCGACCTGCTGCTGATCGACGGTGGCCTGGGACAGTTGCACGCGGCGATGGCCGCACTCGCGCGCGTGGGCGTCACGGACCTTGCCGTCGTCAGCGTGGCCAAGGGTTCGGACCGGCGGGTCGGGCAGGAGCGCCTGTTCTTTCCCGGGCAGGAGGCCGCGCATATACTCGCCGACGACTCGGCGGCCTTGCGTCTGATCCAGCGCGTGCGCGACGAAGCTCATCGTTTTGCGATCACCGGTCACCGGCAGTCGCGCGACCGCAGCCGGCGCGAGTCCTGGCTCGAGGAGATTCCTGGCCTGGGGCCCAAGCGCCGGCGGGAGTTGCTGAAGGCTTTTGGCGGACTGCAGGGCATCCGGCAGGCGTCGGTGGAAGACCTGGGCAGGGTGCACGGCATCAGCCGGCAGCTGGCCGCGGAAATTTACGAACGAATGAATCCTGGGGCCTGACCGAGTCGCCGACTTGAACCTGCAGTCTCTCCCGAACACGCTGACGCTCGGTCGCATCTTCGCGGTGCCGCTGTTCGTCGTGCTTTTCTACTGGGGCGGCCCCGTGGGCGATCCGCTGGCGGCCCTGGTCTTCATCCTCGCGGCGGTCACTGACTGGATCGACGGTTACCTGGCACGCAAGCTCGGCGTCACCACGCCACTCGGCGAATTCCTGGATCCCGTGGCTGACAAGCTGATGGTCGCCATCGCGCTGATCCTGCTGGTGGCGCACGATCAAAACCCGTGGATCGTGGTTTCGGCGATGGTGATTGTCGGCCGCGAGATCACCGTCTCGGCCCTGCGCGAATGGATGGCCCACCTCGGCGCGCGGGCCAAGGTCAGGGTGTCGTCGCTCGGCAAGTGGAAGACCATCCTGCAGATGGTCGGCCTCAGCTTCATGGTCTACCGCAGCGACCTGTTCGGCCTCCCGATCTACCAGCTCGGCGTCATCCTGCTGGTGATTGCTTCGGTCCTGACGCTCTGGTCGATGGTCTCGTACCTGCAGATCGCCTGGCCGGAATTGCGAAAAACGACCATCTCTTGACAGGCGGGGGCTCGGCAGCGAGAATTTGCGGCTCGCGAAAGTTCGCTTTCGTGAGTCCAAGCGGGTGTAGCTCAGTTGGTAGAGCGCGACCTTGCCAAGGTCGAGGTCACGAGTTCGAGCCTCGTTACCCGCTCCAGATCCTCGCGTGACCCCGGGCTCTCCCGGGGTTATGCGTTTCTGGAAGGACGTTTTGGGCCATCGAGGCTAGGTGGCAGAGTGGTCATGCAGCGGCCTGCAAAGCCGTGTACGCCGGTTCGATTCCGACCCTAGCCTCCATTTTCCAAACGAACCATGGCACTGAAGAACGGCATGCGTCCGGTTCACCCCGGCGAGATTCTGGGCTCATGCCCCAGGGCAGCTGTCCAGCGAAGTTAGTCATTCAGGGCACGTCATCCTGAGTCCACGGCCAGCATAGCGGTGCAGTGTGCGGTGACAGCGGGCCACAACAGCGCATTCAACGCACCCCGACTCGATTGACCGGGCCACCTCGATTCCCAGGCGCAACACCCACACCGGGCGCACCGACACCAGGAGCGACGCCTACGCCCGGTGCGCCCACACCTACACCGGGAGCAACGCCCACACCGGGCGCACCGACGCCGACAGTGGATCGGCGTGCCACGCCGGCATAACTCACTGGCGTCGCGGGTGCGCCGACAACGGCCTGCGCCGTGGGCACCGGGCCGCCTTCGCCAAGCCCGAGCCATCCGGCCGCAGCCAGGCCTGTCATCAGAATGACTTTGAATGCGGACTTGTTCATTTCTCGGCTCCAGTGTTTGCTTCGGGTGGTAGCTCGTCGAGCCCGATCAGGGCGTCCGGGCTGAGTCTTTGTGCGTTGGCCGGCGGCAGGAAGACGAACGCATCGCGCACCGGCTTGACGTCGGTATTCCAGGCCTTGACCCGCAGCGTGTACTGCGGCGCGCTGTTCAGGGTCTTGCTGGTAATCACCATCTTGCGCGGGATCGGGCTCGCGCCGACTTCGATCCAGAGTTGCCAGTCGGTCTCGAAATTTCGGAAGGCAAGGTGTTCGCACTCACGGCCATCGATGACGCCGCGTCCGATGTACTTGGCCTCGAGGACACCGGCAACGAGGGTGTCATAGGAATTCGTCAGCAGCAGATCCGCGAACGGCAATGCGACGCCGTGGCCAGCCCGCAGAGCCTCGAACAACTGATCCACGCTGCCAGGTGCGTCGAACTGCGCATAGGCGTTGAGGTGCTTTCCTAGAATGCTGACGGTCTTGCCATCGAAGAACAAGGCCACGTCGGCATAGCCTCCCACGCGGTGGGCGCGCAGCTTGTTCGGCCGCTGCAGCAGGGCCTCGCCGGAATTGGTGAACTGGATCTTCTCCAATTCAGGCGTGATGACTTCGATGTCGCTGTCGAAACTGAGTTCTATGTTCTGCTGGCGACCCACGTAGTCCGACATGGCCTTGAGCATGGCCTTGGCATCGCCCGCTTGCGCCCAGGCGCCCGGAGCTGCCAGCAAGAGCACGGCACTCAGTACCCACAGGCCTCGCAGCGCCCCTTGTTTGCGAGCGCTGATGGATGTTTCGGAAATATTGATCATCTTCGATTCCTTTCCAGTGAGCACTGGTTCTTGCCTGCGCCCGGGCTTCACCAACGAAACACGGCCGAAATAGCCGGCCCGTTGAAGTCCAGGCTCTCGACCTTGTCGCCGGACTTCATGTCGTAGTCCAGGTAGCGCCACGCGGCCACCATATCGCCCCACTTGAACGAGTAGCCGATGCCGCCCATGCCTTGCCAGGTGAGGTCAGACTCGCCGGTACCGATGTCCGCGTAATACGGGGCGAACCACTTGCCGTCGCTGCCAAGTGCCAGCCGGCCCTTGAAGCCGACGATCGCGTCCCAGTTGGTCAAACCGACCTCGGAAGACCCGGCCCGTTCCGGCAGCGGCACCGCACCGACGTTGCCCGTGATGTCCCAGCCGATCGTCTGCTCGATGTCGAGCACGCGCGCACCCGCCAGCAGGTCCAGCGTTGCCGCGGGCTCCGCCGAGACGGCCCACACGCCGCCGAGCGTCCAGACCCAGCCCTTCAGGTCGTAGTCCACGTGGGTGTTGGCGCCGCCGGGCAAGGGCAGGTCGCCAACGGTGAACTGCCGGTAAGCCGACGTCGAGTTACCGACATCCATGTAGATGACGTCGGTGAACAGGCCCAAGTCGCCCCGGCGCGCCTCGAACGAGCCCATGAAGGTGAACTTCAGGTTATCGAGGATCGTATCGGCGTCGATCGACACACCGCTGCCAGCATCGTTCTGGGGAAACACAGTGCTGCCGCTGATGGTCGGCAGGTAGGCGTACACGGACGCCTCGAAGCGCCATGGGTCCGCGCCTTGCGCGCGGGACGGCAAGGCCAGCAGCGCCATCGCCGTCGCCAGCGCGGCAGCCAGCACGGACTTTGGATTGGGAGGCGTCGTGGCCTTCGGCAACGGATACCGCCGGCCGTCATGGCTGCTGCACCACGTAAACCAGGCTGTTGCCCTGGAAGGCCGCCCGGTAGTAGACGTTGCCGCAGCGCTGGTACTCGACACCACCCTTGGTCTCCTGCGTACAGCCAGCGGGCAGAGTATTGACGATCGTACCTACTGCCAGGGAGCCTGCCGGCACCGCAGCCGTTGCGGGGGGCTGCTGTGCAGCGGCGGTCTGTTGCTGAGCCGTTGCCGACTGCTGCTGGGCCGTGGCCGACTGTTGCTGGGCTGTGGCTGCTTGCTGCTGTGCAGTCGCCGATGTCGCCGCTGCGGTCGTCGTGCTGGTGGCCACGACTGCTCGGCGCGTAGTGCGCCGCGCCACGCCGGCCACCGAGACGGGGGTCAATGGTGCGCCGACGATCGCGTGGGCGTCGCGCGCCAAGGTCAAACGCAGTGGGGCTTCTGGGGCAACGTTTGCCAGGTACAGCAGCGGCAGGCCAAGCGCCAGCAGAAGCGGCTTCACGAACTTATTTTGCGTCATGTCAGACTCCTCGCTTTACCGCGGCAGAAATTCGATCGACTTCGCGCCGGCGGGCGCGACGAATTGGAATTGGGTGGCTGAGACATCGGGGGACGTGTCCCACTTCAAGATCTGGACGGCAAACTGCGGCGCCCCCGCGACGGTCTTCGAGGTGATGACGTAGCGGCATGGAGCTGGCTGCGCGCCTTCGCGCACCCACAGCTGCCAGTCGACCTCGATCCCCCGGTAGGCCAGGTGATGGCAGCGCTGACCGGCCACGACCGCGGTCCCCAGGTACAACCCAGACTGAACGTCCTGCATGAGCAGCTCGTAGGCACGGGTGTCGATCAGGTCGGCGCCCGGTGCGATCAGGTCCAACTGCTCGTACGCAAGGTCCACCATCGCATCGATGGTCGCGGGCGCCGGCACCGTGGCGTAGTGTTGGGTGGACGGGTTGTACAAGGTCAACGACTTGCCGTCGTAGAACATCATCTGATCGACGATGTCGCCCCGGCGTTGCGCGACGAGCTTGTTCGGTCGTGCCACGGTCATCGACGCGGGTGTCGTGAACTGGATCTTCTGCCCCTCGGTCGTGACCACCTCGAGCGTGTTTTCGGTCGTCACGCCGAATTTTTGCAGCCCGGAGACATACTGGGTCATGTTGTGCAGTACCGCATCCGCACGCGGGTCCACGCCGGCTGGTTGCGCCGACACAGCGGTGGGCAGCGCCGCCGCGAGGACAACACACGCGCCAAGCGTGGATAGAGATTGACTCACCATGATGACTTCCCTTCCGTTGCTGTCTTG
>CAWJVM010000015.1:0-197352 GCA_963846315.1 uncultured Gammaproteobacteria bacterium | reverse complement strand
AACGCCGAGCAGGATGCCGCCAAGGCTGCCGGCAGGATCATCATCAAGGACGCCATCGCCGACATCACGCTGCAGCAGGTGCTGACGCGCCCCGAGGAGTTCGACGTCATCGCGACGATGAACCTGAACGGCGACTACCTCTCCGACGCGCTCGCGGCACAGGTGGGTGGCATCGGCATCGCGCCGGGCGGCAACGTCAACTACATGACGGGCCACGCGGTGTTCGAAGCCACGCACGGCACGGCGCCGAAGTACGCCAACCTCGACAAGGTCAACCCGGGCTCGGTGATCCTGTCGGGCGAGATGATGCTGCGCTACCTGGGATGGTTCGAGGCGGCCGACGCCATCATCGCCGCGATGGACAAGAGCATCGGCCAGAAGACGGTCACTTACGACTTCGCGCGCCTGATGCCTGGCGCCACCGAGGTCAAGTGCAGCGAGTTCGGCGACGTGCTGATCCGCAACCTCTGAGCGGCTCCGGGCCGGGCTGCGCGACGCAAGGAACGTTTCGACGATGAACCTGACCGTCGCACAGCCCTCCTCCCGCGACACGCTGGTCGCCGACTGCGCCCAGCTGCTGGTCGATGCCTTCGCGGACTACAACACGGAATTCCGTGTCGTCACGCGCCGCGCGCCACATCGCTTCGAAGAGCGCGACTGGCGCGGCAGCCAGAAGGATGCCGTGGAGCGCATCGAGCTCTACGATAAATACGTCTCGGGCAGCGTCGAACTGATGCGTCTGCGCCTCGGCGAGGACGTGCACGAACGCGCGATCTGGTCGAGCATCAAGCGCCGTTTCGACGAGATCATCGATCCGCTGCCCGACAACGAATTCATCAAGACCTTTTTCAGCTCGGTCACGCGCAAGACCTTCGGCACCGTGGGTGTCGACCCGGCCGTCGAGTTCATCGCGCTGGACCTCGATCCGCTCGGCAACGTGCGCACGCACGTCGAGACCAAGGTCTACGCCAATCGCGGCGACCTCGAGCTGCTGGCCGAGGAACTGCTGGCAGACTTCAGTTTCCGCACGCCGTACCGCGATTTCGAGCGCAGCGTGAAGATGATCGGCGACGAGGTGAAGGCGCTCGCCCACTCCGGCAAGGAGCGCCGCGCGATCGAATCGATCGAGGTCATCAAGGGCGTCTTCTACCAGATGACCCGCGCCTACCTGGTGGGGCGCATCAACGGCCGTGGCTGGACGATGCCGTTCGTCGTCTCGCTGCGCAACGGCGACAGCGGCGTCGTGGTCGACGCGATCATGCTCGAGGAAAGCACCGTCAGCGTGCTCTTCAGCTTCACGCGCTCGTATTTCCACGTCGACCTCGCCCACGTCGGCGAAGTCGTGAAGTTCCTGACGACGATCCTGCCGCGCAAGCGCGTCAGCGAACTGTTCACCGTGCTCGGCCGTGCCAAGCAAGGCAAGACCGAGCGCTACCGCGAGCTGTTCGGCCACCTGCAGCAGTCGGACGACTGTTTCATCCTGGCACCGGGCGAGCGCGGCCTGGTGATGATCTGCTTCACGCTGCCGTCGTTCGACGTCGTGTTCAAGCTGATCCGTGACAAGTTCCCGTACCAGAAGAACATCCTGCGAGAGGACGTGCTGACCAAGTACGAACTCGTCTTCAAGCACGACCGCGCGGGCCGCCTCGTCGACGCGCAGGAATTCAAGCGCATCAAGTTCCCGCGCGCGCGCTTCTCGGCGGACCTGCTCGAGGAATTGCAGAAGGAAGCCGCGCGCACGGTGCACTTCGAAGGCGACGACGTCATCATCGACCACGTGTACATCGAGCGGCGCATGACGCCCCTCAACCTCTACCTGCGCTCGGCCAGCCGCGACGAGGCCGAGAAGGCCGTGATCGAATACGGCCAGGCCATCCGCGACCTCGCCGTCACCAACATCTTCCCGGGCGACCTGCTGCTGAAGAACTTCGGCGTGACGCGCCATGGCCGCGTGATCTTCTACGACTACGACGAGCTGTGCCTGGTCACGGATTGTCGTTTCCGCGAGATCCCGCAGTCGCAGCACGACGAGGACGACATGCGCGCGGACGCGTGGTTCTACGTCGGCGAGAGCGACGTGTTCCCGGAGACATTCATCAACTTCCTCGGCTTCGACCCGCAACTGAAGCAGGTCTTCCTCGACGCGCACGCCGAGGTGCTCACGGCCGAATGGTGGCGCGGCATCCAGGAGCGCCTGCGTGAAGGCGAACTGCTCGAGGTCCTGCCGTACCACCGGCACCGCGTCCGGGTCTTCAGCAGCCTGTAACCCACCCTGATGCCACGCTCGCCCAATGCGCTGTCGCCGCGGATCCCGCTCTGGCTGGTCGCGGGGCTGTGCCTGATGGCCTTCGCCTTCCAGGGCACGCGCGGCATCTGGGAGCCCGACGAGGGTCGTTACAGTTCCGCTGGCATCAACATGCACGAAAGCGGCGACTGGCTCATCCCGTCGGTCGACGGCGAGCATCCGCACCTGACCAAGCCGCCGGTCACGTATTGGGCGCTCGCCGCGAGCTTTGCCATGCTCGGCCACAACGAGTGGGCCGCGCGCCTGCCGAGCGCGCTCGCGTACCTCGGCACCGGACTGTTCATGTTCGGCCTCGGTCGCCGCTTGTGCCCGCAACGCCCGTGGCTGCCCTCGATCATCTGGGGCCTGTCGTTCGCACCCGCCATCGCCTCGAACATCGTCTCGACGGATCCCCTGCTCGTCTTGTTCGAGACAGCGGCGATGTATGCCTTCGTCGAGGCGTGGTCACGGGAAGGGCCCGCTGCCCGACGCTGGTTCGTGCTCATGTGGCTGGGCTGGGGGCTCGCGTTCATGACCAAGGGGCCGCCGGGGCTGCTGCCGCTGTTCGCGATGCTGCTGTACCTCGGGGTGCATGACCGCCGGCGACTCAAGCTGATGTTCGTGCCCCTCGGCCTGCTGGTGTTCGCCGTCGTCGCGTTCACGTGGTTCGGCATGCTGGTGGCACGGCAGCCGGACCTGCTCGGCTACTTCCTCGGCTACGAGGTCTACGACCGGGTCTTCACGGCCACCCACGACCGCAATGCGCAGTGGTACGGCGCATTCGAGGTCTACCTGCCGATGCTCGTCGTCGGCACGCTGCCGTGGTCGCTGCTGGCGGTTGTCGCGGCAGGTGGCCCGGTTGCTGCCTGGCGCACCTTCAGGGCCCGCCTGCGGGAGCGCAATCGCGACTGGCTGCTGCTCGCGTACTGGCTGCTGCTGCCACTGGCGGTTTTCTTCCTCGCGCGCTCCAGGCTGCAACTCTACGTGCTGCCGTTGTTCGTGCCACTCGCGCTGATGATGGCGCGCGCCGTGTCCGGATCGGACCGGTTCACGGACCGGCGGGTTGCATGGGTCGCAGGCGTCACGCTCGCCGTCCTGGTCGCGCTCAAGGGTGTCCTCGCGTACTGGCACACGGACCGGGACGCGCGCCACATCGCATCACAGCTCTCGACGCTGCTGCAGGGTCGCAAGGTGGACCGCATCGTGTTCGTCGGCATGCGCCCGTATTACGGGTTGAATGTCTACCTGGACGTGCCCGTCGAAGGGATCCAGATCGGCGAGCACCGGTTCGAGTATTCGAAGCTCCTGTCCGAAGAAACCCTGTGCGACGAGGTCGGGGACAAGGACCGGGATGTCTTCGCCATCAAGGCGCGACGCACCGAAAAGTTCGACGCCGCGCTCGCGGCCTGTGGTGCGTTGCCGACGGAGATCGGCACGATCTTCGCGGATGGCAACGACATCCGGTTCTTCACCGTGGGGCCTTCGACACGATAATAATCTCCGAGGAGGGAGGGAGACCGATGCCTACCAGGACGTTACCTGCCCGACTGTTGGCACTGTCCTTGCTGTTCGGACTGGGAGCCACTGCCGTGGCCCAGGACGCGAACATCACGCAGCCGGTCGCCGACCTTGAACGCCTGCTCGCGGCGGAACCGCTCGTCATCACCCACGCCGAAATCAGTCGACCCAAGGCAAAAGGCGACATCACGCTGAAGGCGGATGTCTCCTTCGGCGGCGCTCCGCCCTTGCGCGTGAAACTGCGCAAGGCCGAACCCGGCGCCGACACGTTCAACAACGTGCCGCGCTACGACCTCGCGGCCTACGAACTGCAGCAGCTCTTTCTCGAGCCCGCGGAGTACGTCGTGCCGCCGACGGCATTGCGCATGATCCCGCGGGCGGATTTCGTGAAGTACCAGGCCGACGTCGCGCGGACGTTCTCGTCCGCAGACCAGGTGCTGGCGGTGGTGCAGTACTGGCTGAGCGACATCCGTGTCGTCGCCGACGTCTTCGATCCGGCAAGGTTCGAGGCCGACGCGCTGTACGCGCGTCACATCGGACAGCTGAACGTGCTGACCTACCTGATCGAGCATCGCGACTCGAATGCCGGCAATTTCCTCATTGGCAAGTCCCCAACCGGCGCCCGCGTGTTCTCGATCGATCACGGCGTGGCCTTCGCGTCCATCGACAGCGATCGGGGCGAGGCGTGGAAGCGGATCCGCGTCAACCGCTTGCCGGCCGATGCGGTCGCGCGGCTGCGCACCATCACCTTGCCCGTGCTCGAGCAGCGCCTCGGCGTGCTGGCGCAATGGCAGCTCGAAGGCGATCGGTTCGTGCCGGTCGCGCTCGGTCCCAACCTGTCGCCCGGTCGCGGCGTGCGTCGCCAGGGTAGCGAGCTGCAGATGGGACTGACGAAAACCGAAATTTCCGCGGTGAATCGACTGCTCGGCCGCTTGCTGCAACGCGTCGATGCCGGTGAGATCACCGTCGCAGCCGCTCCAAACTGAGGACGCAAGGATGCTGAATCTCCGACTGCCGAAGTTCGTCGTCGCGTGCGTGATCGGCGTGACTGCCATGGCCGCGTTGGCGCGGGCCGCGAGCCCGTCGCCGTCGCCACCCGCGCAGGTGCAGTTCACGGGCGTGGACCGGGTGGTGGCCTTTGCCGACGTGCACGGTGCCTACACGGAACTGGTCACGTTGTTGCGCGAGACGGGCATCGTCGACGCGCAGGACCGTTGGTCCGCCGGACGCACCCACGTCGTGAGCCTCGGCGACCTGCTCGACCGCGGCGCCGATTCACGCAGAGTCCTAGACCTGCTGATGCGGCTGCAAAGCGAGGCGACGGCAGCGGGCGGCCAGCTGCACGTCGTGCTCGGCAACCACGAGGCGATGAACCTGCTCGGCGACCTGCGCTACGTCGATCCGGGGGAATACGCCAGTTACGCAGACGTCGAATCGGCCGAAGAACGCGCGGAACGCCGCCAGGCCTGGGAAGCCGCACAGGGCGCAGGCTCTGGCGCTGCGTTCGACCAGAAATTTCCACCCGGCTTCTTCGGCCACCGCGCAGCGCTCGGTCCCAGGGGCAAGTACGGACAATGGCTGCTCGCGCTGCCCGTGGCGATCAGGGTGAACGACACGCTGTTCATGCATGCAGGCCCGTCGAACGTGCTGCGCGGAATGAGCCTGCCGGAAGTGAATCTGCGCTATCGAACGGCGCTGACCGATTACCTTGGCCTCGCCGACCGGCTCGAGCAGGCCAGGTTGCTGCAGCCCGGTGACGAATTCCGCGCCCGGCCGAAGCTCGCCCGCGAACGACTCGCGACGCAGACGGCGGCCGCGGCGACCAGCGGCGGCACCGCAGATGGTGCGCTCGCTGACGCCGTGCAGCGCTTCGATGCCGCGGCCGACAGCGACTTGCTGTCCGCGGACGGGCCGAACTGGTACCGCGGCGCGGCGTTGTGCAACGAGGTCGCGGAAACCGACGTACTGCTGCCGCTGCTGCAGCAATTCGGCGTCGCACGGCTCGTGATCGGCCACACGCCCACCCGCGACCTGCGCGCAACTTCACGCTTCGATGGCCGGGTGGTGAAACTGGACGCGGGCATGAACCGCGCGGCGTACAAGGGACGGGCAGCCGCGCTGTTCATCCAACCCTCCGGCCTCAGCGTCCGCTATGCCGGTGAGCCGGCGGCGACACCGGTCAAACCAGAGGGCCTGTTCGTGGCGCCGAACGAACTCGACGATGCGAGCGTGCTCGCAGCAATGCGCGACGGCAACGTGACCGTGGAGAGCCCGCGAGGCCCCAACGAGATGAACGTCTCCGTGAGCCATGAAGGCCAGCGGATACCCGCCGTGTTCCAGGTGCGTGCCCATGACGCTGCCCGGAAGGAAGTGGCGGCCTACCGGCTCGACCGCCAGCTCGGGCTCGGCATCGTACCCGTCACGGTGGAGCGCGAAGTTCAGGGCCAGGGTGGCGTGCTGCAGGGCCGCCCGCTCAAGTGGGTGACGCAAGGGGACGTGCAGAAGCAGCAACTGCGTGGCGGTGGCTGGTGCAGCGCCGAGCCGCAGTTCCAGCTCGTCTATGCCTTAGACACGCTGATCGGCAACGACGGCCGGGTGCCAGAGTCGCTGCTGTTCGACTCCGACGACTGGTTCGTCTACGCGACGGCGCACGAGCGTGCGTTCGGCTCGTCGAAAGCTATCCCCAGCTACCTGAAAGCGCGCCCGCCTGCGCCGGGCACGGAGTTGCGACGCCGGGTTGCCGCGCTGAACGAGGCCAATCTGGAGACTTCGCTGGGAGAGCTGGTCGACGCCAAGTCGCGCAAGGCCATCCTGGCACGTCGCGACGCATTGCTGGCGCTGCCTGCAGCGGCGGCCGCGGCTACGAAGTCTCCCTGATGAAATGCCTGACGATGAACGTGGCGCGCGCCTCGAGCCCGTCGACGTCGCTGGCGATCACCGCGATGCGCAACTGTTCGATCGTCACGTCGACAGGCGCCACGCCGACGAACGCGCGCTGACGCGGGTCGAACCGCACCCAGCGCGGCAACGGCGTGCCATCGTCGCAACAGGCGCGGAGATTCAGCACGTCACCCGGATCGGCGTCCTGGAATGCAGTGGGCGAGACGCGGTGCAGGAAGGGTTTGCCCGGCGCGAACACGAGGTCGGGAATTTCCTCGACCGCCTCGGGCGCCACGTTCATGATGTTCTCGAGCGCCTTGCGGCTGAAGCCGCGGCCGAGCGCCACCGCCAGTGCGATCCACGCGAACGCCAGCACCAGGTTCAAGACCGCGAACTTCGGCGCATCCCAGTGCAGGTGGTTGAGGCCGATGTACACGGCCAGCGCCTGGATGAGGTCGCCGAACCGCACGAAGAACGTGTCGATGGCCGTCTTGCCGTCGTATTTCGAGTCGCGGTCCACGGGCAGGAACAAGGCCTGGCGCGTGGTGTTCATCAGCGAATAGTCGACGCCGTTCTCGACGATCTTGATCAAGCGCAGCAGCGTGAAGATCGGCACGAAGCCGCCAAGCATCGGCGCCAGCGCCAACATGCCGTACCCTGCCGCCACGATCACCGGGTGAATGAGCAATGCACCGCGCACGCCGACCGCCCGGAAAATGCGCGAAACCAGGAACAACTGGATGCCGAAACTGACGAGCGTCACCCAGAACTGGAAGTCGCCGTAGAACGCCGTGATCAGCGTGCCGAGATCGAGCGCGCCACCACTCGCTGCGACGCGCGCCACGGCGTCGGCCTTCACGAAATCGGCGAGGATGAATTCGCCCGTCGTGTTGATCCAGTTGAGCAGCACGATGAGCAGCGCGATCAGCAACAGGTAACGGTCGCGCAGGACGAGACCGATGCCGCCGAGCAGGCGCGGCACGGGCCGGCCGTGCTCCACCGAGATGGCGCGCGAGCCTTCCGGCACGGCCGCGCGTTCGGGCCCCGCGAGCAGCAACGTGGCGCCGAGGATGACCGCCGCCAGCACCATCAGGCCGATCGGCGACAGCGCGGCAGCCAGCAGCTGCGTGATTTTCGCGCCGGTCAGTGCCCCGAGGTTCGCGCCCAGCATGATCACCACGAACAGTCGCTGACCGCTCTTGACGTTGAACGAGTCGGCGGCGAACGCCCACAACTGCGAGACGACCATCACTCCGTAGATGCTGACCCAGATGTAGAACGCGAACGCGATCGACACGCCCGACCGGGCAAGCAGCGCGAAGAGCGGCATCGTGACGACGAAGAAGATCGTGACGGCGCGCAGCAGGCGCGCGCCGTCGAGGTGGCGGCGTACCCAGCCGTAGAACGGCACCACGACCATCAGCACCAGCGCAATCAGCGCGATGGCGTACGAGCGCGTCTCGGCAGAGAACTTCGCCAGCATGAAGGCTTCGCGCAGTGCCTTCACCACCTGGTACGACGACAGCAGCAGGAACGCGTGCAGGAAGAACAGGAAGGCAGTGCGGCCCTCCCCGGGCCGCACGCGCGTGACCAGCGAAAGCAGTCGCTCGAAGCGGCTGAGCCCCGGGGGGTCGGTGATCAAGCGACTTCGACCTCAGCGGTCGACAATGATGACGGGGTCGAGCACGAAGCCAAGGGACTTGGTCTTCGGATCGGCTGGATCCAGCGGTCCAAACGTCAGGAAGTATTTCGCCGAATAGGTTTTCCTGACACGGCCTGGCTTCAAGTCCAGACGGTATGAATAGGTGGGCGGCGTCGTCCCGCCAGCCGTCGATTCCGTGAAGTCTCCCGGACCGAACCTGTCGCCGCCATGACCGTTGTTCGAATTCATGGGCTCGAAGCGGATCCAGAACGGTTTGCTCGACTTCCAGGTCACGAAGTACTTTTCAGCGTTCGAGTTTGAATTGACTTCGACGCGCACATTGCCGCCGCCATGCAGGCCGTCCAACTCAGCGAGCGGCTGAACGTCAATGTGGGTGGGGTTTCCGGTTCCAGGAACCGGCGTGACGCCAAATGGGAATTCATGGTCGATCAGAGTGCCGGGGTTGCCTCCGCCACTGTTGCTCACGCACCCAGCCAGCATTGCCACGGCCAGCAACATACCCGCCCGGCCCCGTGATCGATTCACCATCGATGTGGTATTCATCAGTCAACCTCCCCCTGTTGATCGCACTGTCGTACCGTCGATAGCGTCGCCTGCGAGCAGGCCGACGCCAAATCAGTAGCCTTCGTTCGTCAACCGGCGCCGACAATTCTCTTGTATTCGGCGTCCTGCAACAGACTGCGGAACTCCGGCGCAGAACGCAACATGGCCGGCGGCCACCCCAGACGCACCAGCTCTGACACGGCCCGCAGCGCGGTGGCGCGGTCGCGGCGATCGGCGGCGGCCACTCCGATGAAATACTGCACGTACAGCAGTTCCGGTCCCCTGGCCAGTGCATCCGCCAGGTACCGTCGCGAACGTTCTTCTTCGCCCACGCGGCTGTAATAGAAACCGAGTTGCGCCAGCAGCCTCGGGTCGAGTGGAGTGGTTTCCAGTCGCGCCTCCGCAAGGATGATCGCGCGTCGATATCTCGAGATGGCGTCATCCCGGCGCGCCGGCAGTTGCCAGAGTGCATCGGCAAGGTTGCCCTGAATCACGTAGTCGTGCTCGCCCAGCGTCGCCGCGCGCTCGTAGCTTTGGATCGCCTCCGGAAATCGGCCCAGATAGTAGTAGGTGGTGGCAAGGTTGGAATAGGCATCCTTCGACGGCTCCAGTTGCAGCGACCGGTCGTACGCTGCCAGGGCCTGGCTGAAATCGCCTTTCATCTGCAGCGCGCCGCCGAGGTTGCTCCAGGCGTTTGCACTCGATGGCACCAGCTCCGTCACCTTGCGCATGGCTGCCGTCGCTTCGTCGATCTTGCCCCGCTGGAACAGATGCGTCGCGAGCGCCGAGTAGGCGCCCCAATAGGCCGGCTCGACAGCCACCGCCTGTCGATAACTCGCCTCCGCCTCGGCTCCCTGGCCGAGTCCGACCCGCACGTCGCCCAACCCGATGTGAGCGTCGGCATCCCTGGGATTGCGTTCGATCAGGCCGGCATAGGCCGTACGTGCCGATTCGAATTTGCCGGACGCGAGCGCCATGCTGGCGAGCGCCTTCTCCGTTTCGACAAGGGTTTCATCCAGCGCAAGGGCCTTGCGGCAGACCGTCTCCGCGGATGCCAGCGCCGCCGGGTCGCGCGTGCGATCGAATTGCCGGGCATACGTCCTGCACAACCCCGCATAGGCTCCGGCGAACGCGGGATCGATATCGATTGCCGACCTGAACGACTGTTCCGCCTGCTTGAGCCGGCTGAGATCGCCCGGCTGTCGCAGGGCGCCGAGACCCGCCAGGTACGGGTCGATCGCGCGTGTGTCGAGCTGATGCCCCTTGCCTGCGCCGTGCCGGGGGTCCGTGTCCTTCAGAACGACCTGCAGCGCGTCCGTCACCGATTTAGCGATGTCGTCCTGCAATTCCAGGACGTCGCGCCAGGCGGTATCGAAATTGCCGGCCCATACGTGATAGCCCGTCGCCGTGTCGATCAGCTGCACCGTCACTCGGACGCTGTCGCCATTGCGACGCACGCTGCCCTCGATCACGTGCCGTACGCCCAGCGACTGCCCGATCTTGCGCACGTCGAGATTCTTGCCCTTGAACTCGAAGGCGGACGTTCGCGCGGCAACGCGCAGCCCCGGGACCTGCGCAAGCCTGGTCGACAATTCCTCGCTCAGCCCGTCGCCGAGGAAGGTATTGCCGCCGGCCGCGCTCATATCCACGAGCGGCAGCACGGCGATCGATCGAGGCCCCGGTTCCAGGGGTGGCGCCGGCTCTGCCGCGACACTTCCTGCCACGTCGAGCGAACGCCACCAGGCGAACCCAGTGACCAGCGCCATCAGTGCGACACCGGTAACGACGACAGGCGCAATGGACTGGCGTGGGCGCGCCAGCCTGCGCATGACACCCGTGCTGTCGGCACCCGCGTCGACCTTGACTCCGTTGGGCGTGATTTCGTAAGTCCAGGCCAGCGTCGTGACGATCGGCAAGCCGATGACCGCCAGGATCGTCAGTGCCGTCATCCACCACGCGGGGAATCGCAGCGGCTCAAACGTGACCTGGGCGACCTGCAGCATGATCCACATGCCGACCAGGTACGAAGCCATGACCTTGAAGACGTGGCGACGTTGCAGCTCCACGAGCAGTCGCTGCCAGCGACCGACCTGCGTCGCGCGACCGTCGGGTGCCAATGCCGGCGGCGCGTCAACGGGGGTCACACGCTCAAAATGTGCGACCAGCGCGTAGGCGTCGTTGCCGACACTGGCGATGTAACGGGGATGGCGCGGCTTGTCGCCGAACAGTTCGCGCAGCACGCTCACGGCCTGGCGCAGTCTTTCCTCCGCGCCAGCACCATTCGGCCAGATCTCGTTGCGCAGGGTACGGTGATTCACGGCCTCGCCGTGCCGGCTCGCCAGGGCCATGAGCACCAGGACCTGCTCGCCGGTGAGATCGACGGCCCGGCCATCCCTGGACGCGCGACATTCCCTGGGCTCGATCAGCCAGTCCCCCACCCGAAACCCATCATCCAGGCTGTCGGCATCCATTGCCCGGCGCCACCTTAGCCGCCCTTCATTGCCGCGCGGCGGAGCCGGCGACCTGCTCAGGCATGGTTCGCCGCATCCAATGCCTTGTCAAGATCGTCGACGAGGTCGTCCACGTCTTCCAGTCCGATCGACAGGCGCACGGTGCCGGGTCCGATGTCCGCCCAGCGTTGCTGTTCCGGCGTGAAACCGCGCGCCTGCTGCAAGTCGGGCGGCACCACCAGCGACTCGGTCGAGCCGAGACTCGCCGTGATCGAAAACAACTGCAGGCGCTCGGCAAAGCGCGCGCCCACCGTTGCGTCGCCCTCGACATCGATCGTGACGATGGTGCCGTAATCGTGCATCTGCTGCCGTGCCAGCGCGTGCCCAGGGTCACCCGGCAGGCCGGGAAATCGCACGCGCTCGACCCGCGGGTGGCGCGACAGGTGTTCGGCAATGCGCTGGGCATTCCGGCATTGAGCATCCCAGCGGACGAAGTATGTCTTCATGCCCCGCTGCAGCAGGAACGCCGCGTGCGGATCGAGCGTGGGCCCGAGAATGCCGATATCGTCACGCATTGAATCGATGAGTTCCGTGCGGCCGATGATTGCACCCCCCATCACGTCGCCGTGGCCCGACGCGTACTTGGTGAGGCTGTGCGCGAACAGGTCGACGTCGTACTGGCCGTGGTTGTGGAATCCCGCGAGGGTGTTGTCGAGCAGCGTCAGTGCCCCGTGGCGTCGCGCGCTGGTCGTCAGGCGCTCGATATCCGCGACCTTCAGCACGGGATTGGTCGGCGACTCGAACACGACCAGCCGCGTCGGCGTCGTGCCGAGCACGTGCTCGAGCCCGTCCAGGTCGTCGATCGACAGCATCGTGCTGGCGACGCCGAAGCGGCGCAGCACGCGACCAATGAGCCCGCGAGTCGGCTGGTACTGCTCAGCGAAATAGACGACGTGATCGCCTGCCTTGAGCAGCGCGATGAGCGGCATCGAAATCGCGGCGATGCCGGAGCCGGTCAGCAGGCATCCGTCGCGGCCCTGCAGTTCCGCGAGCAGCAGTTCGAGTTGCCGCAACGTCGGATTGGAAACACGCGAATAGTAGAAACCCGCGCGCTTGCCCTTGAACAGGTCGAGCGTTGCGCCGACGTCGTCGAACGTGAACTTCACCGACTGGTAGATCGGCGCGACCAACGGGCGGTTGTCCGCGGGAACGATCACCTGCGGTGGATGCGTGACCCGCGTGCGCTTCTTCATGTCGCCCCGGCCCGCAACTCGAATTCGTCGGCATCGAGGTGCACCGGGAAATCGCTGCGGAACGTGGCGAGCGATTCCCGGTCGAGCACCACGGTCTCGACGAAATCGCCGCCGCGCTCGCCACCGAGCACCTGGCCGAGGAAATCGAGCGCAACGCTGTCGCCGCTGTACGCCACGCCGTTGCCGTCCTTGCCCACGCGGTTGACGCCGACGACGTAGCAGACGTTCTCGATGGCCCGCGCGCGCAGCAGCGCGCTCCACGCGGTGCGCCGGCGCGACGGCCAGTTGGCGACATACAGCAGCACGTCGTAGTCACCGCGATTACGGCTCCATACCGGAAAGCGCAGGTCGTAACAGACCAGCGGACAGACACGCCAGCCCTTCAGGTTGACGACGATGCGCCCGGTGCCCGCAACGAAGTGTTCGTCCTCGCGGGCCATGCGGAACAGGTGCCGCTTGTCGTAGTGCGCGAAGCTACCGTCGGGCGCCGCCCAGATCAGACGGTTGTGGTGCCGACCGCCCTCTTCGACAATCAGGCTGCCCGTGATGGCGCAGCCGACCGCGGCCGACTCTTCACGCAGCCACCCGACGGTGGCACCTGCCATCGTCTCGGCGAGTGAGCGGGCCTCCATCGTGAACCCGGTCGTGAACATTTCCGGGAGTACGATCAGGTCCGTGTGCCCGGCGAGTCCGCGAAAATGCGCCGCGAGGTGGCGGCGATTGGTGGCGGGATCCTGCCAGGCCAGGTCGGCCTGGATCATCGTGACGCGCAGATTTGCAGTCATAGCAACCTCAGTTTGGCGGCCGCCGCATCCAGCGTGGCCTCGTGCTTGGCAAAGCAGAATCGGACGATGTGTTCGGTCTTCGCGGCACTGTCCGCGGAAAACACCGAAATCGGGATGGCCGCGACCCCGTGCTGCGTCGTGAGCAGGCGCGCGAACTCGGTGTCGGGCAGGTCACTCACGGCGGAGTAGTCCACGAGCTGAAAATAGGTGCTGTGCGCCGGCTCGAACTGGAACCGCGTCCGCGCGAGCAAGGCGGCGAAGTAATCGCGCTTGCCTTGATAGAAAGCCGGCAGTTCCCGCGTGTGTTGCGGGCATTCCTGCATGAAGTCCGCGATTGCCGCCTGCAGCGGCGTGGCGACGACGAACTGCACGAACTGGTGCACCTTGCGGAACTCCAGCATCAACGGCGGAGGCGCAATGCAGTAGCCGACCTTCCAGCCCGTCGCGTGGTACGTCTTGCCGAACGACGAGATGACAAAACTGCGTTCGGCGAGTTCGGGCAACGTCAGCAGGCTGTGGTGCCGACGGCCGTCGAACAGCATGTGCTCGTAGACTTCGTCGGACAACACCCAGACGCCTGTGCCACGCAGGAGCTCTGCGAGTTGCACGAGGTCGGCGACGTCGAGCGTCGCGCCACTAGGATTGTGCGGGAAATTGATGAGCAGCAGGCGCGTGCGCGGCGTGATCGCATCACGCAGTCGCTGCCAGTCGATGCCGAAGCCGGGGCGTCGCAGCGGCACGTGCACCGCCCGTCCCCCGGCGAGGTCGACTGCCGGCTCGTACGAGTCGTAGGCGGGGTCGAGCAGGATCACTTCGTCGCCGCCACGGACGACGGCCTGGATCGCGCAGAAAATCGCCTCGGTACCGCCAGAGGTCACCGTAATCTCGTGTTCGGCGTCGACGGTGCGAGCGTAGTAGTCGGCGACCTTTGCGGCGATGCCCAGGCGCAGGCCAGGCAGGCCGGCCATCGGGGCGTACTGGTTGCCGGCGCCGCCTTGATCACGCATGTGGTGGCTGGCGAGATCGAGCAGGCGCTCGGGTGGATCGAAGTCGGGGAAGCCCTGCGAAAGGTTGATTGCGCCGTGTTCCGCGGCGAGACGGGACATGACCGTGAAGATCGTGGTGCCGACTCGCGGCAGCTTGCTGTCGATCGGCGGGTGCATGGGTCGCATTCTAGCAGCGGCTCGACGCCGCTTTATCGGGTCGAGTAAGCCCCCGAGCAAGAACGAGCCACGTCGGACGGTCGGTGAGGGCGTTCGGTCCGGGTCTTCTGCGGGCGAGCGGACAGGCAGACACGCTCGCCCGGAGAAGACCTACGACCGGTGACCACCTGGCGTGGGGAAGCCCATCGCCGCGGTCACTGCCGCGACAGGACGATGTGAGTCGCCTGTGACGACGCCTCATGCTTCGTACATGCATACCCCAAGGCGCGAAGATTGACTCCGTCGAATAGTCGCTCACCAGCGCCAAGAAGCACTGGCGCGATGGCGATGTGCATTTCGTCAATCAGGCGCTGGCGAAGATACTGCTGGATGACGTTGACTCCGCCACCAAGTCGCACGTCCTTGCCCTTGGCAGCGTCGCGAGCACGCTCAAGAGCGGCGACAGCGCCTTCCGTGACGAAGTAAAAAGTGGTTCCGCCATCCATGGCAAGCGGTGGGCGCGCGTAGTTCGTCAGCACGAATACGGGGACGTGATACACAGGATTGTCGCCCCACCAACCTCGCCAACTCTCATCCGGCCAAGGCCCACGAATGGGTCCGAACATGTTCCTGCCCAAGATCCAGGCACCCACGTTCTGGAAACCTCGTGCAGCAAAATCGTCGTCGATGCCGCTTTGTCCGCCATCACTCCCGAACAGTTGTTCCTGAAACGTTCGAGTCGAGATCGCCCAGCCGTGCAGGGAGGTGCCGCCCACACCGAGTGGATTGTTCAGGTCCTGGTCAGGGCCAGCACCGAAACCATCCAGCGAGATGGTGAAGCTCTCTACGCGAAGCCTGGGCATGGGGTCTCCCGAAGTTGCGAGCGTACGGCCACTTCTGGTCGATGTTGCTGAAAATTCGTTTCCTCACGATACGATTGTGACGGAAGAAATCTGTGAGTGTCCGTTCAGCTCGCAGCCGCCCGTAACGTACACGCGCACCTTTTTCCCCGAGCTGATCGCTTCAAGAAGGGCGAGGTACATCTTGTCCGCGCCCCTGTCGCTGTAGTCCTGATAGAACGCCTGCTTGTCCCGACACCCGCTTTGGTTTTGCGTCACGCCAATCTTGACGACATAGCGACCCTGGATACTGGGTGTCAGTTCCAGCACGGGACCCAGGTCAGTCCAACCGGCATCGGCGTGGGCGCTCGGAATCGCTGCGAAGCTCAGAAATGCCAAGAACATGGCTGAGCAGAGGGGTCGCGACATCATTCGCTCCTGGTCTCGTTCCTATTTTGATGGCCTGTCGACTGGCGATGCCAGTGGGCGTCTCTGCTACATCAATGTATAGGCGGGGCACCTTCCCGGACAACTTGTCTGGGCTTTCCGACCTTTCCGGACTTCATGCGCCCGGCCGCTTCTGGCCGGCTTTACGCGTTCGCGAGTGCCATGCTTTTTGCATGGACGCGCAGTACGGACCAACATGTCTCGGTGACAGAGCCAAAGCAAAGTCACGCACGCCGCGGGTTTCGCGCCGAGTTATTGGGTGGCGCGCACCATCTGCGCCGCCGCCATCGCCGCGCCGACGATGCCAGCATCATTCCCGAACGCTGCCGGCAAGATCTCAGCCCGGCTGTTCAGTAGCGGCCCGAAGTGCAGCCAGTTCTCCGTCACGCCACCCCCGATCACGAACACGTCGGGCCACAGCAGCGAGTGGTATGCCTCGAGGACTTCGTTCACCTCGGCCGCCCACTCCACCCAGTCAAGATGAAGGTCGGTGCGGACCTTCGCGGATGCGCGATGTTCCGCCTCCTTGCCCCTCACTTCGAGGTGGCCGAGTTCGGTATTCGGCAGCAGGCGCCCGTCCACGAACAGCGCCGTGCCGATGCCGGTGCCGAGCGTGATCACCATGACGGTGCCGTCGTGATGGCGGCCCGCACCGAGCGTCATTTCGGCGATCCCCGCGGCATCCGCGTCGTTCAGGAACGCCACCGGCCGCTGCAGTCGCGCCTGCAGATGGGCCTGCACGTTCAGGCCGATCCAGCGCTTGTCGATATTGGCCGCAGTCCATGCGACACCTTGCTTCGCCACGGCCGGGAACGCGAGACCCAACGGACCGGACGACGGCAGCTCGCGCGCCATCGCAACGAGCAACTCAAGCACGGCTTCCGGCGCTGCGCCTGCAGGCGTCGCACGCCGCAGGGCCTCACCCATGACGAGTCCCGATTCGATGTCCACCAGCCCGGCCTTGACGAACGAGCCGCCGACGTCGAACGCCAGCCGCAGCGAGGGATCGCCCTCTGTCACATCCATCTCCCCATGCAGTCTCAGCCCTTCTTCACGCTCTCGATCATCTGCTGGTTCGCGGCGAGCGCCATCTGCGCGTCGCGCTCCTTCTGCTTCTGCTGCCGCGTCATCACGTAACCCGCGGCGACCACGCCCACGGCGACGACGGCCACCAGGATCGTCGCGAGCGCGTTGATGTCGGGGCTCACGCCGAGGCGCACCTTGGAGAAGATGACGATGGGCAACGTGCTCGAACCGGGGCCGGCCACGAAACTCGTGATCACCAGGTCGTCGAGCGACAGCGTGAAGGCAAGCAACCAGCCCGACATCAGCGCGGGCGCGATAATCGGCAGCGTGATCAGGAAGAACACCTTGAACGGGCGCGCGCCGAGGTCCATCGCGGCCTCCTCGAGCGAGTCATCCATCTGCGCCAGCCGCGACTGCACGATCACCGTCACGAAAGCCATCGTCAGCGTGATGTGCGAGATCACGATCGTGGTCATGCCGCGGCCCGCTGGCCAGCCGATCAGCTGTTCCATGGTGACGAACAGCAGCAGCAGCGACAGACCCGTGATGACTTCAGGCATGACCAGCGGCGCCGTGGTGAGACCCGACAGCAGCGTGCGGCCCTTGAAGGGACCGAACCGCGCGAGCACGAGTCCCGCCAGCGTGCCGAGCGCGACGGCCAGCGTCGCCGAGATCGCCGCGACTTCGAGGCTGAGCTTGGCCGCGTTCAGGATCTGCTCGTTGCGCAGCAACTCGCCGTACCAGCGAGTCGAGAAGCCGCCCCAGACCGTCACCAGGCGCGAACTATTGAATGAATAGATGACCAGCAATGCGACCGGGATGTACAGGAACGCGAACCCGAGAAACAGGGCCGTCATCCGGAACCAGGGACGACCGTGGTTCATTTCCGGTCGCCCGCCGCAGGTTCGGTATTCTGTGCCCGATCGAGGAACATGATCGGGATGACGAGGAACAGCAACAGCGCGATGGCCACGGCGCTGGCCACGGGCCAGTCACGGTTGTTGAAGAACTCTGTCCACAGCACCTTGCCGATCATCAGCATGCCCGGGTCACCGAGCAGCGACGGGATCACGAACTCGCCGACGGCCGGGATGAAGACCAGCAGGCAGCCGGCGATGATGCCGTGCTTGGACAGCGGCACGGTGATCTTGAGAAAGCCTTGCCACGGCTTGCAGCCAAGGTCGGCCGCGGCCTCGAGCAACGTCAGGTCCATCTTCTCGAGGTTGGCGTACAACGGCATGATCATGAACGGCAGGTACGAATAGACGATGCCGATGTAGACCGCGAAATCGGTCTGCAGCATCTGGATCGGCTGGTCGATCAGGCCGAGCGACAGCAGCGCGTTGTTGATGAACCCGTTGTTCTTGAGGATGCCGATCCATGCATACACGCGCAGCAGGAACGACGTGAAGAACGGCAGCGCGACCAGCAGCAGCAGGATGTTGCGTGTCGACGGGTTGCTGCGCGCCATTGCGTATGCCATCGGGTAGCCGATCAGCAGGCAGAGAACAGTCGAGACCCCGGCGACCTTGATCGAGTTGAGGTACGCCCTCCAGTACAGGTCGTCCTCGACCAGGAACGCGAAGTTGCCGAGGTTGAGCTTGATCTGCACGACTTTGTCGCCGGTCCAGTGCAGCAACGGCTCGTACGGCGGCATCGCGATCTGGCCGGTCGAAAAACTGATCTTCAGCACGATCACGAACGGGATCAGGAAGAACAGCAGCAGCCACAGGTACGGGATGGCAGTGACGGCCGTGCGCCCCTGCAGTCCCAGTCGCTTGAGCAGCGATTTCACTTCGTCACCACCACCGGGCTTTCCGGGTACCACTGCAGGTACACACGTTCCTCCCAGGTGATGCGGTCATCGGCGTGGCGGTAGATGTTCGGCTGCGTGACGCGCACGACCTTGCCGGAATCGAGCCGCAGCCGGTAGATGGACATGTCGCCCATGTACGCGATGTCCTGCACGACCGCCGAGGCCCAGTTGTCGGTGACGTCCGGCTTCTCGCGGCTGATCGTGATCTTCTCGGGCCGGATCGCCGCCCAGACCGTCGCACCCGGCGCCGAACTCACGCCGTGGTCCACGTAGATCGGCGCTTCGAGGTCGTCGCAGCCGATGCGCACGTAGGACGGCTCGTCTTCGACCAGCCGGCCCTCGAACATGTTGACCGAGCCGATGAACTCCGACACGAAACGCGAGCTGGGATATTCGTAGATTTCGCTCGGCGTGCCGACCTGCACGATCTCACCGTGGTTCATCAGGCCGATACGCGTCGACAGCGTCATCGCTTCTTCCTGGTCGTGCGTGACGACCACGAAGGTGACGCCGAGCGTCTCCTGGATGTTGATCAGCTCGAACTGCGTGTGTTCACGCAACTTCTTGTCGAGCGCGGCGAGCGGCTCGTCGAGCAGCAGCAACTTTGGTTTCTTGACCAGTGCGCGGGCGAGCGCGACGCGCTGGCGCTGGCCGCCCGACAGCTGGTGCGGCTTGCGCTTGCCGAACTGGCCGAGCTTCACCAGGTTCAGCATGTCGTTGACGCGGGTCTCGATCTCGTCTTTCCTCAGCCGTTCCTGCTTCAGGCCGAAGGCGACGTTCTGCTCGACCGTCATGTGCGGGAAGATCGCATACGACTGGAACATCATGTTCACCGGCCGCTCGTAGGGCGGAATCGACGTCATGTCCACGCCGTCGATGAAGATCTTGCCGGACGTGGGTCGCTCGAAACCCGCGAGCATGCGCAGCAGCGTCGTCTTGCCGCAGCCGGAGGCTCCCAGCAGGCAAAAGATTTCCTTCTGGTAGATGCTCAGCGAGACGTCGTCGACCGCGATGAAGTCACCGAACTTCTTGGTGACCTTTTCGATCCGCACGTACGGCTTCGCGTCCGGGTCCGTCCAGGGCTCGAATTTCAGCGGGGTTGCGCGCGGTGAAGTGGCCATGGTGTCTCTTTGTGTAGATCAGCGTCCCGTCACGAAGCGTGTCCAGGTGCGGTTGAGCGCACGAGTGTATTCGGCGGATTTCGCCAGGCTAGGCTGCAACCGCGCTGCGACCTCAGGCGTCGGGTAGATATTGGTGTCGTTGCGCAGGTCGGCGTTGACGAGTGACGTCGCAGCCTTGTTGGCGTTGGCAAAGTTCACGAAATCAGAGTTCTTCGCCGCGACCTCGGGCTGCAGCAGGTACTCGATGAACTTGTGCGCCGCGTCCTTGTGCGCCGCGTCGGCGGGAATCGCGAGCGTGTCGAACCACATCAGCGCGCCTTCCTTCGGGATCGAGTAACCGATGTCGAGCGGCTTGCCGGCTTCCTCGGCGCGGTCCCTCGCCTGCAGCACGTCGCCGCTGTAACCCACCACGACGCAGAGTTCGCCGTTCGCGAGCTGGTCGATGTACTGCGAGCTGTGGATCGTCTGCAGGTAGGGCCGGATCTTCATCAGCAGGTCTTCGGCCGCCTTGAGGTCGGCTTCGGATTCGCTGTTGGGATCCTTGCCGAGGTACAACAGCGCCGTGCCGACCATGTCGGTCGGGTCGTCGAGCATCGACACGCCGCAACCCTTGAATTTCGCGAGCACGGCCGGATCGAAGATGAGCTTCCAGCTGTCGACCGGCGCGTCCGGCATGATCGCCTTGACCTTGTCGCGGTTGTAGCCGATGCCGGTGGTACCCCACATGTAGACGACCGAATGTTCGTTGCCCGGATCGTGGCGTGCCGCGCGCGCGACCAGGTCAGGGTCAAGGTTCACCAGTCCAGGCAGTTTGGACTTGTCGAGCGGGGCGAAAACGCCCGCGGCGATCTGGCGTTGCAGGAAGTACGCGCTCGGCACCACGACGTCGTACCCGGAGTTGCCGGTCAGGAGCTTGGTCTCGAGGACCTCGTTGCTGTCGAAGACGTCGTAACGGACCTTGATGCCGGTGGCCTTCTCGAACCCCTTGATGACTTCGGGGTCGATGTAATCGGACCAGTTGTAGACGTTGACCACCTGCTCGGTGCCGCCGGCTGGCGCGGCGGCGGGCGTGGCGGCCGTGTCGTCGGTCGCAGCCTGCTTGGACTTGCCGCAGGCGGACAGGAGGACGGACAGGGCGGCGATGACGGCCGCGTGCTTCAACAGAGTATTCATGATTCTCCCTTGCTCCTGGCCCGCCGCCACCCTCCCCCGCGCGGTCGGCATGCTCCCGGTTATAGCTCAGGCACCGGGTAAAGTCAGCTTCGCCCGCAAATCAAACGGGGCGGCCGGACTGGCATCCGACCGCCCCGTGGGTGGCGTGTACCGGGCGCTGTTACTTGCCCGTGGTGAACCGCGTCCAGGAGCGGTTCAGCAGGCGCGTAAATTCAGGCGACTCGGCCAGGTCCGGGAACAGCTTGGCCTTTACTTCCGCCGGCGGGTAGATGCCCGGGTCGTTCTTGACCTTGTCGTCGATGAACGGCAGCGAGGCCAGGTTGCCGTTGGCATAGTTGATGAAGTTGGAGTTCTTGGCCGCGACGTCCGGCCGCATCATGAAATTGATGAACGCGTGCGCGTTGTCAGGGTGCTTGGCATCGGCCGGGATGGCGTACATGTCGAACCAGATGATCGTCCCTTCCTTCGGCACGCTGTACTTGATCACATTGCCCTGGCCGGCCTCGGCGGCACGGTCACGCGCCTGCAGGACGTCGCCACTCCAGCCCACAGCCAGGCACAACTCGCCGTTCGCGAGCGCGTCGATGTAGTTGGAGCTGTGGATCATGCGGATGTACGGGCGGATCTTGAGCAGCAGGTCTTCGGCCGCCTTGAGGTCGGCCTCGTTCTGGCTGTTCGGGTCCTTGCCGAGGTAGGCCAGCGCGACGCCGACCATCTCGCTCGGCGCGTCGAGCACGGAGATGCCGCAATCCTTGAACTTGGCGGCCCACTTCGGATCGAGCACGATCTGCCAGCTGTCGACGGGCGCGTTCGGGTCGATCGCCTTGATCTTGCCCTCGTTGTAACCGATGCCGTCGGTGCCCCACATGTGGTTCACCGCGTGCTCGTTGCCCGGGTCGTGCAGGGCGACGCGCTGCAGCACTTCCGGATCGAGGTTGCCCCAGTTGCCGAGCTTGGCGCGGTCGAGCTTGCGGAACACGCCCGCCTTGATCTGGCGCTCCATGAATGAAGCCGACGGGACGACGACGTCATACCCGGTGTTGCCCGCAAGCAGCTTGGTCTCCAGCACCTCATTCGAGTCGAAGACGTCGTAGTTGACCTTGATGCCGGTCTCGGCGGTGAACGCCTCGAGCGTCGTCGGATCGATGTAATCCGACCAGTTGTAGACATTGACGACCTTTTCCTCGGTCGACACCGGTGCAGCCGGTGCGCCCGCCGTCGGCCCAGCAGCCGTCTCGGCGGCCGGAGGTGCTTGTTCCTTCTTGCCGCAACCCACGAGGGCCGTGGCGATCACCAGGCTCAATAACCCGGCGCGGATGCTGATGCTCATCTTGGACGTACCCCTGTGCTTGCTGCGAACCGCACCGGATGGTGCGCGTGAGTGTTGCTGTATAGCGAAGAATTTTTTCCGTGGCTAGGGGCAACTCACCGTGCCGCACTTCGGTGCAGCACGGCAACCCGTCCGCCCCTGATTCGGGCGCGGCACCCGCCCGCTACAACCGACCTTCGTCGCGGCAGCGGGCGTACGTCAGGTCGAGGCAGCGCCAGGCTTTCTCGGCCAGCTCGTCGAGCTGCTCGCGGCTGATCACGAGCGGCGGCGAAATGATCATCGTGTCCCGCACGGCGCGCATGATCAGGCCGTTCTCGAAGCAGAAATCGCGGCAGATCGTGCCGACCTCGCCGCGGTTGTCGAAGAACGTGCGCGAGCCTTTGTCCTTGACCAGTTCCAAAGCGCCGATCAGGCCGACGGACCGCGCCTCGCCCACCAGCGGATGCTCCGAAATGTCGCGCCACTTCCTGGCGAGGTAGGGGCCGGTCTCGTCGTGCGTGCGCGACACGAGGTTTTCCTGCTGGATCAGGGTCAGGTTGACGCTGGCGACGGCGCAGGCCGCCGGGTGCCCCGAGTAGGTGAAGCCGTGGGCGAACTCGCCACCCTGGTCGATGATCACGTCGGCCACCCGGTCCGCCACCATGACGCCGCCGATCGGCAGGTAGCCGGAGGACAGGCCCTTGGCAATCGTCATGAGGTCGGGCTTGATCCCGAAGTGATTGGAACCGAACCAGTGACCCGTGCGGCCAAAGCCGCAGATGACCTCGTCCGCGACCAGCAGGATGCCGTAGCGGTCGCAGATCTTCTGGATTTCCGGCCAGTACGTGTCCGGCGGGATGATCACGCCGCCGGCGCCCTGGATTGGTTCGCCGATGAAAGCCGCGATCTTCTGCGGTCCCATTTCGAGGATCTTCTGCTCGAGCGTGTGCGCGACCTTCACGCCGAACTCGGCCGGACTGAGTCTGCCGCCCTCGCCGTACCAGTACGGCTGCGGGATGTGGACGATGTCCGGGATCGGCAGGCCGCCCTGCTCGTGCATGAACGCCATGCCGCCGAGGCTCGCCCCGGCCATGGTGCTGCCGTGGTACGCATTCTGCCGGCTGATGATGACCTTGCGCTCGGGCTGCCCGAGCAGGTCCCAATAGCGGCGCACCAGGCGCACGACTGTGTCGTTGCCTTCCGAGCCCGAGCCCGTGAAGAACACCCGATTGAACTGCGGTGGCGTCAGGTCGACCAGCTGCTTCGCGAGTTCGATGGCCGGCGGGTGGGCCGTCTGGAAGAAGCTGTTGTAGTACGGCAGCTCGAGCAGCTGATGGTAGGCGGCCTCGGCGAGCTCCTTGCGACCGTACCCCAGGTTGACGCACCAGAGGCCCGCCATGCCATCGAGCATGCGGTTGCCTTCTGAATCGTACAGGTACACCCCCTCGGCCTTGACGATGACCCGCGAGCCCTTCGCGTGCAGGTTCTTGTAGTCCGTGAACGGGTGCAGGTAGTGCTGGCGGTCCAGCTCCTGCCATTGGGCGGTGGTGCGGTCGGCGAGGTAGGGGGTGGAGCGCATAAATCTGCCAAGGGGTTAGGGGATAGGGGTTAGGGGTTAGTCGGAGCAGAGGTGCGGTGGATCGTCGGGGGAGGCGCATGCGTCGCGTGGAGGTGACTTCACCGCAACAGATGCCCCTTCCGACTAACCCCTAACCCCTATCCCCTGACCCCTTTTCCTCACACGTTCAGCAGCAAGTGCTCGCGCTCCCAGCTGCTGATGACCTGCAGGAACGTATCCTGCTCGCTTTCCTTGACCGCGGTGTAGGCCAGCACGAAGCGGTCGCCGAGCGTGTCGATCAGCGTGCGGCAGTCGCGCAACAGGCGCACCGATTCCTCGAGGCTGCGCGGCAGGTTGAACGGCAGGTCGTACGCGCTGCCGGAGACGGGCTCCGACGGCTTCAGGCCTTCCATCATGCCGAGGTAACCGCAAGCCAGCGAGGCGGCGAGCGCCAGGTAGGGATTGGCGTCCGCCCCGGCGAGACGGTTTTCGACGCGACGGTTGTCCGGGTTCGAGATCGGCACGCGCAGGCCAGCGGTGCGGTTGTCGTAACCCCACTGCGTGTTGATGGGCGCGAGGTGGCGCAGGATGATGCGGCGGAACGAATTCACGTTCGGCGCGAACAGCGCCATTGCCTGCGGCAGGTACTTCTGCAGGCCGGCGATGTGCGAGAAGAACAGCGGGGTCGGGTTGCCGTCCTTGTCGCTGAACACGTTCTTGCCGGTCTTGGCGTCGACGATGCTCTGGTGGATGTGCATCGCGCTGCCCGGCTCGCGCGCCATCGGCTTCGCCATGAACGTCGCGTACATCTTGTGCCGGAACGCGGCTTCACGCGCCGTGCGCTTGAACATGAACACCTGGTCCGCAAGCGACATCGCGTCGCCGTGGATCAGGTTGATCTCCATCTGCGCGGCCCCGTCCTCGTGGATCAGCGTATCGATCTCGATTTCCTGCGCTTCGCAGAACGCATAGATGTCGTCGAACAACGGATCGAACTCGTTGACCGCGGCGATGCTGTACGACTGGCGGCCGATTTCCGGCCGGCCCGAGCGACCCACCGGCGGCTTGAGCGGATAGTCGGCGTCGATGTTCGGCTCGACCAGGTAGAACTCGAGTTCCGGCGCGACGATCGGCTTCCAGCCCTTCTGCGCGTAGAGGTCGAGGATGTGGCGCAGCACGTAGCGCGGCGCCATCGTCACCGGGCGGCCGTCAGAGTAATAGCTGTCGTGGATGACCTGCGCGGTCGGCTCGGCGGCCCACGGGACGACTCGCGTCGTGTTCGGGTCGGCCTTCAGCACGATGTCGATTTCCGACGGGCTGATGGCACGGTCGTCGTCCGGGTAATCGCCCGTAACCGTCTGCAGGAAGATGCTCTCGGGCATGCGCATGCCCTCGTCTTCCGCGAACTTCATCGCGGGCATCACCTTGCCGCGCGCGATGCCTGCCATGTCGGGGACGACGGCCTCGACTTCCGAGATGCCGTGTTCCTTGAAAAACTGCTGGATCGGGGTGCTCATGAAAACTACTTCCGTGCGTTGATGCGTGCGCGCGCCGCGTCGCCGAAGGCAGCGAACAAGGCGTGCGAAAAAGGGTTCTGCAGGACCTGCCATTCCGGGTGCCACTGCACTGCGAGCGCAAAGCCTGGCGCGTTGCGGACGCGGAACGCTTCGATCAGTCCGTCGGCAGCGCGCGCTTCGACTTCGAGCTCGCGGCCGAGGGTCTGCACGCCCTGCGAGTGCAGCGAGTTCACCCGGACTCGCTCGGTGCCCGCAAGTCCGTGCAGGTAGCCGCCCCGCACGAGTTCCACCTCGTGGGCCGGCGCGTACTGGACCTCGAGCGGTTGCTCCTTGTCTTCACGGTGGTCCTGCATGCCCGGGACGTCCTGCACTTTCTGCCAGAGCGTGCCGCCGAAGGCGACGTTCATTTCCTGGAACCCGCGACACACGGCGAACAGGGGGAGGCCCGTTGCGATGGCCTGCGGAATCAGCGGCAACGTCGTTTCATCGCGGTGTGGATCGTGCAGCGTCTCGGGTTCGCTGGCGGGGCCGAGGTAGCGATGCGGCTCGACATTGGAAGGACTGCCAGTCAGCAGGATGCCGTCGAGCTGCGACAACAGCGCGTCGAGGTCGCGCTCACCCAGCGCGGGGAGCAGGACCGGGATGGCGTCGGCCGCCTCGGCCACGGCAGCGATGTACTTCTCGCCGACGCAGTGGAAAGGGTGCGGACCCAGGACCCGGCGATCCGCGGGAATGCCGATCAATGGTTTGTGGCGAGCCACGTTTAAAATCCTAGACGGCTCTTGGGGGGCCATCATTCGGGGACGGTCAGGATTAAACCACAGCCACCCCCCCGCCGTCGCCGCGCAACGCAAAAAAATGGCCAAAAATCAGGCCAAACATGGACTTGGATCGATTTTCAACGACGCCTGCACGGCTTGCCGCCCAACGCGGCTAACGGCTATTCTCCTCGCTCCCGGACGGCCCAGCCGTCGCTAAATCCTAAACAACGGGTGTGTCATGCCGCAGTTTGCGGAATTCGGGCCGGCCGCCGCCTGGCTGAAGCGTCGTCCGCAAGTGCGCTTCGTCGATCTGCTGCTCGCCGACCTCATGGGCATCCCGCGCGGCAAGCGAGTTACGGCTGCAGAACTTGAAGGCGTGCACGACCTGGGTCTGCTGCTGCCCGGCTCGATGTTTGCGCTCGACGTGCTCGGCGGCACGGTGCAGTCCACTGGCCTGGGTTTTGACGAAGGCGACGCGGATCGCGTGTGCCTGCCGATCGCGGGCAGCCTCGTGCCGGTACCGTGGCTCGGCGACCAGATCGCGCAGATGCAGATCAGCATGTACGAGCACGACCGGACGCCGTTCCATGGCGATCCGCGTCACGTGCTGGAGCATGTCGTCGCGCGCTTCACCGCGCTGGGGCTGCAGCCGGTGATGGCGGTCGAACTCGAGTTCTACCTCGTCGACCGCGAGCGTACGCCGGAGGGCAACGCACAGCCGCCGCACCAGCCACTGACCGGCCGCCGCGAAGTGAAGACCCAGATCAACTCGATGCAGGAGCTGAACGAGTACTCGGCCGTGCTCAGTGCGATCGACGCCGCCGCACGCGAGCAGGAACTGCCGGTCGGCACCGTGCTCGCCGAATACGGCCCCGGCCAGTTCGAAGTGAACCTGCACCACGTCGACGATCCCCTGCTCGCCTGCGACCACGCGATTCGTCTCAAGCGACTGGTGAAAGGCGTGGCCCTGCAGCACGGCATGGAAGCGACGTTCATGCCGAAGCCATACCGTGACCACGCTGGCAGCGGCGCGCACCTGCACATCAGCGTGCTCGATGCGGCTGGTCGCAACATATTCGAGGCCAATGACGCGGCAGGCAGTGAACGATTGCGGCATGCGATCGGTGGCCTCGCCGCGACGATGAACGACGCGATCGCGATCTGCGCACCCACGGCCAATTCGTACCGCCGCTTCCAGCCCGAGGCCTACGTGCCGCTCAACCCAAGCTGGTCCGTCAACAACCGAGGTGTCGCGTTCCGCGTCCCGCACGGCCCGCCTGCCAGTCGGCGCGTCGAGCACCGCATCGCCGGCGCCGACGCCAACCCGTACTTGCTCTCCGCCATCGTGCTTGCCGGCATGCACCTGGGACTCACACGCAAGCTCGATCCGGGCCCCGTGCTGGCAGGCAATGCATACCGCGACACGACCCCGACGATTCCACAGTCCTGGCCCGAGGCGCTCGGCGTGTTCGAACGCAGCGAGTTCGCGCGGGAATACCTTGGTGAACGCTTCGCCAACCTGTACGCGCAGACCCGCCGCGGCGAGATGCAGGATTTCAATTCCCACGTGCCGGCCATCGATTACGACTGGTACCTGACCACGAGCTGAAGCCATGCCGGTCGAGCATATCGATTCGTACTACGCCGCCTCGGCGAATCCCGCGCCCGGTCACCCGGCCTTGACGGGTGACGTCGATGCCGATGTCTGCGTCGTGGGTGGCGGCATCGCCGGCTGTGCGACGGCGTTGTTCCTCGCCGAACGCGGCTACAAGGTCGTGCTGCTCGAGGGCCACCGCATCGGCTTCGGCGCGTCGGGGCGCAGCGGCGGCCAGGCAATCGTCGGTTACGCGTGCAGCCAGGACAAGCTGGTCGCACAGGTGGGTGAGGCCGACGCAAGGAAGATGTTCGACATCTCGGTGGCGGCACTCGACCTGATGCGGGACCTGATCGGGAAGCACCGCATCGACTGCGACCTGCACTGGGGCCACCTGCACGCCGCGCTCAAGCCGCGCCAGGTGTCCGACCTGCAAGCACACCAGGACGAATTGAATGGCTACGGCTACACCGGCACCCGCTGGCTCGACCGGGCCGAACTGAGTGCGGTGCTCGACACCGATCGCTACATCGGCGGCCTGCGCGACGACCGCAGCGGGCACCTTCATCCGCTGAATTACACACTGGGACTCGCGGCCGCGGCGGCGGCGGCGGGCGTTTCGATTTACGAACAGGCACTGGTCGTCGGCATCGAGCACGGCGCCACCGTGAAGCTGCGCACACGCGGCGGCCAGACGGTGCGGGCGAGGCACGTCGCGCTGTGCTGCAACGCGTTCATCGACGAGACGATCTCGAAGAAGCTGCGCGACCGCATCATGCCGGTCGGCACGTACGTCATCGCCACCGAGCGGCTCGGGCAGGCGCGCATCGAGGCGCTGATGCACGAGAACATCGCCGTGTCCGACGTCAACTTCGTGCTCGATTATTTCCGCCGCTCGGACGACCACCGCCTGCTGTTCGGCGGCCGGGTCAGCTACTCTGGTCGCGATGCGCGCAACACCGCCCGGGCAACGCGCGAGCGGATGCTCAATGTCTTCCCATCGCTTGCCGATGCGAAGATCGACTTCGCCTGGGGCGGGCACGTCGACATCACCATGAGTCGCGCGCCCGACTTCGGGCGCATCGCGCCGAACGTGTATTACCTGCAGGGATTCTCGGGGCACGGCATCGCGCTGACCGGCGTCGCAGGACAGATGGTGGCCGAGACCATCGCGGGACAGGCCGAGCGCTTTGATCTATTCACGCAACTCAGGCACCACGATTTCCCCGGGGGCCCCGCCCTGCGCATGCCGGGACTCGTGCTCGCAATGCTCTGGTTCCGGCTCAAGGACCTGCTGTAGGCGCCTCGCCTCGTTGGATTTCCGTCATGCAGGATCAGGACTCCGGCCGCACGCGGACCGTCAGGTCGATCACGCGACCGGCGCTCGGCGCACCGCTGCGCAACGACGGCACGGCACGGTAGCGCGTACCGGCAACGCGACACGCGCTCGCGACGACTGCCCTTGGCTCGGCGTCCACCGCGGGCTGCTTGCACGCGCAGATGAGCGAGCCATCGACCTGGATGCGGCAGGTCAACGGCACCTCGACTTCGGCGCCGGCGTTCGCCGCGAACGGCGGAAAGGCGGGCGCGTCGTCCTCGGCGCCGGGTTGCTCCTCGAACTCGACGTCATCCAGCGGGGTTCTTGTCGCGTCGAGAAAATCGATCGGCTTGCGGTCCGCCGGGTCGACACGCACGCGCACGGTTCCCCGCATCATCTGCGGGTCGTCGCGGTCCACGCCACTCATGTCGAATGCCACCAGCCGCGCCAGGCGCTGCGCGACTGCCTCCTGCGCCGCGCTTATGCTTGCGGGGCTGACCACGCCGCAACTGAACGTCCAGCCCGTGCGGCGATCGATGTCACAGAACAGTTCGACATCGATTGCATCGCCACCGACAACATCTGGAGCCTGCACCAGGTGGCGCTCGGCCACGGTCAAATGGCCGAGCGTCCTCGCCTTCGCGGTATCGAAAGTCTGCGGCACAGGCGGTTGGGTCCAGCGTTCGAGTTCGACCCGCATGGCGCAGTTGACCACGCTGTCTCTGCCGTACTCGACCTTCGCCTGGACCGAGTAGTCGGCGCCGCGGTTGAACGCACTCAACCGCAGGTACGCGGGGCCCGGCCCGAGCAACTTCTGCCGCGAACGGCTGCGGTACTGGCTGTCGAACGCCTCGACCAACGCGCTGGACGCCGCACCGACGCGCACGGTTTCGCCTTCGGTCCGGCCGCCCGGGCCCCCGAAGCTCGGCGACGGCATCACGGTGACCGCGCCACTTGGCGATCGCTGCACGTTCCACTGCAGCGCCGGCGCCGAGGGCGGAACGGTGCGTGGCGAGTGGCTCGCGAATGGCCCCGCCTGCGACTCGAGCGCAGCGAGTACGGCCACTCCGGCCTGCTCGCATGCAGCGGCGTCCGCGACATGGGTGGCACCTTCCAGGCTCAACCCGTGCTGGTAGTAGTGGGCCAGCGCGCCCACTTCGAACTCGATTCCGGCGATCGGCAAGGTATCGTCCGAACGGATCGAAAACACGCGACCGGTGAACCTCGAGACCCTCTCGTTGCGCCATGAAATCTGCGGCGCGGCGCTCTTGATTTCGTCAAGGCTCGTGCCAAGAACGAAGGGGCCGACGCCGAGCGGCATTCTTGCAGCAGTGAGTGTCGCCTGCCCGAATGCTCCGGGCGCTGACAGCAACGACGACGCCACCAGCAGCAACGCCGCCGCGACTACGTCAGTGCCAGCGAATGGGACACGGCCCGTCCGGCCCCACATGCGGCTACTCGGCGACCTTGAATGCGACGGCCATGCCGAACACCGCGCCCGCACTCGGCGTCCCGTTCTTCATGACCGGTCCGGCCCGGTACAACGGCAGCAACTTCTCGACCGCTCGTTCGAAACCAGCGGCGAAGTCGGACAACCCGTTGGTCTGGCGCACCGTCGACCGGCGGCAGACGAGCGAACCGTCGCGCTGCACTTCACAGACAGCTTCGACCACCGCTCCAACCCCATCGCGCAGCGCTTGCGAGGGAAACGCCCGCTGGATCTCCTGTCCCGGCGGTACCGCATCGAACGCGACCTCGGACATCGGCACGACCGGCCCGGCAAAGCTCAGCGGCCGCACGTCGGAACGCGCGACACGCACGGGTATCTCGACCAACACCGGTTGTGGATCGTCACGGTCGAGACCGGACAGGTCGAAAGCCATCGCACCCGCGTAGCGGCCGGCGACACCCTCGATGTCTGGGTCAGCCGTTGCATTGGCGCCCGGGCGGCACACGAGGACCGCGCCAGTCTGCCGGCTGACCTGGCACTGTTGCGGCACCACGATCTCGTCGGCTGCAATGTTCAGCTGGCTTGCCAGGCGATGGCGGTCACCAATGCTGATGCGGCGGACGACCCTGGATTCGTCGTACGCGATCACTTCGAAGGGTGGCCGCTGACGCCAACTGATGACGGTGACGGTAAAGACGCAGTTTCCGGCGCTGCGCGCGTCGTAGGTGACGGAGCCTTTGACTTCCAGGCGCTCTGCCTCGCGCTTCGTCGCCAGGCCCATCCGATCGACAGGCGCGCGCTGCGCCCGATTGCGTGTCAGCAGGCGGCTGCGGTCGTCGAACGCCGTGAACAACACCGTCGAACCGCGCCCGAACGACACAGCTTCGCCGTATGAACTCGTACCCGCCTGCAATGTGCCGGCGCTGCTTTCGAGCGCGCTGAGGAAGTCGAGGCCGGCCCGCTCACAAGCCTGCGCGCTGGATTCGGTGCTGCGCGAGGTCAGGACGATATCGCGATCGTATTTCTCTTCGCGCACCCTGACTTCCATGCGCTGCCCACCGAAGTCGATGGCATCCGCGGCGACAATGCCGAAAGGGCGGCCCGTGAACTTGGACCGGGACGTCGGTTGCCAACTCGCGTCGGGCACGGCCGCCTGGATCTCCTCGAGGCTCATTCCGAACACCAGTGGCCCGAGACGGATCTCAGGCGCGGCCGCCGCCGCTTGCTCCAGGTCTCGTTCGGCAGCCTGCGGAATGGCATCGACAGCGGCCGCCCGGGCCGGCCAAAGCAGGAGATTCGTCGCCAGCGTGGCCGCAAGCAAGATCACCATGGAGGCCTGCGTCATCCGAGACGTGCCGGCCAACTGGCAGCACTGCATGCTGAAATCTCCCTGGGCGCGCCGAAGCGCGCGCAGTCTAGATTCAGTTTCGCACGGCTTCAACTGCGTGCCTGCGCGGCCGCTGATTGCACGTGCGCCACGCCGTCCAGCCCGGGATTTCTGTAATCAGGTGAGTACTGCTCACCTGAGCGGCCGAAAAACTTCATGCTCGCTGTGCTGCGACGCAGCAATTGTGCGGTACTCTAGCGCCCGCAGGGGGATACCAAGTGTTTTGCCAGGCCACATGACCAAGGCGGTACCCCGATGCAGACTTCGACCCCGCGCCTCGACTCGACCTTCCGGCTTGCCATTGCCGCCAGCCTGCTGGCAGGCACGCTGCTGATGTTCGGATCGCTGCAATACGCGGCGAGTCACATGCAGGTGACGATGTAGCGACGGGGCTTGGAACCTTGGAGGCGCTCAGGCGCAGCAGTCGCGCGGCCTCTCACTCTTGCCCAGGCGCCATGCAGGATAAAGTCAGCCTCAGGGCCTGGATTCGAACGACGACTGGGTTGCCACCGTAACGACCTGACCTGCAGCCAGCGTCACTTCGCCGCCCGTGTTCTTGGCCGCCGCCGTGCCCGCCGCACCGCCGAGCAGGCCACCGACGATGGAGCCGTTCTTGTGCGAAACCTGGTGGCCGATGATCGCGCCGGCCGCCGCGCCGCCCACGATCTTGGCCGTGTCCTTGCCCGTATCGCTCTTGGCGACCTGCGTGAAAGGCGCATTGATCGACACGCTGGCGCCATTGGCGACGAGTGAATCGAACGTGATGCCGAGCGTGGGGATGCCGCCGACTTTCTTGCTGCCCGAAATGACCTGCGTCACCGAGCCGTGCACGGTCGCTCCCGCCTTCGCCGCACGGCGATCGCCGATCATCAGGTCGGACGCGAGCCGCGCAGCGACACTGTCGCCCACTTTGCTGGTCTTCGTGCTCAACGGAGTGGTCACTTCAATCGCGAGCTGCGTCCCCGCAGGCACGAGGATCGGCATCGCTGGCGGGGTCGCCTTCGGTGTTGCAGCCGAAGCACTGGCCGTCGCCGCCTTGGCCGCACTTGCCGCAGTCGCCTTTTTCGCCGCAGCCTGCCTGGCCGCCGCATCCTGCGAGGCCGCAGCCGCCGCAGCGGTGGCGGTCTCCGCATCACGCTTCGCGAGTTCGGCTTCGAGTTCCTTCTGCTTCAACGCGGTCTCTCGCTCAGCGAGGTCCTTCTCTTTCGCTGCAAGTTCCGCGGCCTTCGCCTCCTCGGCGGCCTGCGCTGCCGCAGCTTGCGCCGCTGCATCGTCCTGCGCAGTCGCCTGCACCACGGGAGCAAGCGATTCGGGCGTGGGGCTTTGCGACTGGCCGCAACCGGTCAATGCCAGTGCGAACGCCGGCGCGGTGACAAGAAGCGTACGAAAGGGGACGTGATGCATGTGGGTGTCCGTAAGCGGGGGATCTGTCTACATTACCCGAACGGAGCCTGGCGTGTTGGCGAGCCCGCCGCCGGCTGGCCGCTCAGGACTTCAACCTGGCTCGCCCGTGCAGCTCGCTCCGCTGGTACACGTCTCGTGCACCACGACACGCGCCAGCCGCGGCAGCGCAGGCTTCAACTCGCGCCAGATGTACTGCGCCAGGTTCTCGCTGGTGGGATTCTCGAGTCCGGGTACGTCATTGAGGTAGCGATGGTCGAGCCGCTGAAACAGCGGCTCGAATGCCTGCTTGATCTCGGCGAAGTCCATCACCCAGCCGAGATGCGGGTCAACCAATCCGCTGACGTGCAGTTCGACACGAAACGAATGCCCGTGCACACGAGCGCACTTGTGCCCTGCCGGCACGTTCGGCAGTCGATGCGCGCTTTCGAGCGTGAATGACTTGAAGATTTCCACGAACCGGATACCGCTGTCGACTGCTGCCTGCCGATGCCCACGCGTCCTGCGAGTACTGGCCGTCCTTGCCGCTGCCGGACTACTTGTCGAGGCAGTTATTGATGAACCTGCGACGCTGGTCGCCGCTCAGCCCCTTGTTGTCGGCCTTCTGGTAGCAGTTGCGGTCCGAGCTGTACCGCTTGTAGTCGTAGTTGTACCTGCCGCCACGCTCCTCGCACCACTCGGTCCACTCCTTGCGATCCTGGCCCTTCAGGTTGCGCTCGTTGGCGCGATGTTTACACTCGGACACGACCTGCCCGTGATTGGACGTGCCCTTGTTCTTATCGTCGTAGCGATCGTCGTGCTGCGAGTCCGTGTCGCCCTTGGCGTGCTCAGCAGAGTTTCCCTTCGACTGTCCCTGCGACTGGCCCTGGTTCTGCGGCCCCTGCTCCGCGGGCGGGTCGGCAAGCACCGTTGGCGACAAGGCCAGCGTCAAAGCGATGGCCGCGCAGAAGCGCGTGATCGTATTCATCCTGAATCCCCTGTGACTGCGTGCAACTACACGCGAAAGCCGCCTTCATTATCGCACCTCACCTGCCCGCCAGTACGCCGACTTTCGGACGCAACACGTAGCACGCATGGATCTTCGGGTTGCGGGAGAAATCCTCCGGAATCGTCGAGCGCGTGATGTCATCGACTTCGAAGTGCTCCAGCGTTGCGCCGTCGAGCTTGAATTTCTGGAAATTGTTCGAGAACACGATCGTGCCGCCCGGCCCCAGCAGTTTCGCTGCCGTCAGCAACAGCCAGCCGTGATCCATCTGCACGTCGAACTCACGCTGCATGCGCTTGGAGCGGGAGTGCGTCGGCGGATCGATGAAGATGAGGTCATAGGCCGGCGGTCGGAGCTGCTGCGATTGAGCTTCGAGCCAGGCCAGGCAATCCGCCTGGATGAACTCGTGCGCTGGACCACGCAAGTCATTGAGATCCAGGTTGCGCCATGCCCAATCGAGGTAGGTCTTCGACATGTCGACGGTGGTCGAGGCGATCGCCCCACCGCCGACGGCATGGACGGTCGCCGCACCCGTGTACGCGAAGAGGTTCAGGAAGCGCTTGCCTTTCGCCCACTCACCGAGCCGCGTGCGCGTGACGCGGTGGTCCAGGAACAGGCCGGTGTCGAGATAGTCGGTAAAGTTGACGAGAAAGCGATAACGGCCTTCGCGGACGACGTGGTACTGCGCTTCCTGGTCGAGCTTTTCGTATTGCTCGCCGGCCTTTTGTCGCTTGCGCACCCGCAGGACCATGCGATCCGGCGCGATCTCCAGCACCGACGGGATGGCAGCCAGCGCTTCGTCACGACGGGCGCGCACCGATTCCTGCGCAATGCTCGACGGCGCGGCGTATTCCTGCACGCAGGCCCAGCGCTCGTCGTTGCCGTAGACGTCGATGGCGAACGCGTATTCAGGCATGTCGGCGTCGTAGACGCGGAAGCAGGCGACGTCGCTGCGACGCGCCCAGTCAGCGAGCTTCGAGTAATTCTTGCGCAGTCGGTTCGCGAACATCGACGAACCCGGGCGTTCGCGGGCGGCCTCGAGCCGAGCCGCGCGCACCTGCGCTGGATCGGGCTCCTTCGCCGACTCGTCGAGGTGAAAGCGCAGCAGGCGGCATTCGATGGCGCCGTTGTAGAACGTGTGAGTGCGATACGCGCGCAAACCCAGCGCGCGTCCCAGCGGCGGATCACCGGTGAAGACACCCGCCTCCCAGCCCGGGAAGCAGCGCAGCAGCTTGTCGCCGAGGCTGGCGTAGAGCGCCTCGATCTTTTCCGGATCACCGATGCGCACGCCGTACGGCGGGTTCACCACGACGAGGCCGGCAGGGTGAGTCGTCGCCGGCAGGTTCGAGAGATCGCGGCGATCGAACAACAGGTGGTTGCCGAGCCCGGCTCGATTGGCGTTGGCAATCGCGGCGCGGATTGCCGACTGGTCGCGATCGCTGCCCGCGCAGCGTCCACCTTCAAGCGCCTCGAGCCTGCGTGCGCCCTCTGCGGCGGATCGCAGTGCGTGCCACAGCTCCACATCGTGCTGCAGCCAGCGCTCGAAGCCGAACCGGCGCCGGAGCAAGCCTGGCGCGATTCCCGCGGCAATCATCGCCGCCTCGATCACCAGCGTGCCCGAACCGCACATGGGGTCGTAGAACGCCGCGCCTTCCGCCGCCATCGTGGCCCAGCCGGACCGCAACAGCAGCGCGGCAGCGAGGTTCTCCTTGAGGGGCGCTTCGACGCCCGTCTGCCGGTAACCGCGCCGATGCAACGGCTCGCCACTGAGGTCGATGCCGACGGTGACGCGTTCCCTGGCGAAACGCAGGCTCACGCGCAGATCGGGCGAGGCCAGGTCGACGTTGGGCCGCTCACCCGTGTGTTCGCGCATGCGGTCGACAATGGCGTCCTTGGCGCGCAGCGCGGCGAACTGCGTGTGGCGCAGCCACGGGGGCGATTCACCGACGACATCGACTGCAAACGTGCCGTCCGAACCCACGTGGCTTTCCCAGGGCAGTTCGAGCAGGCCGCGGTACATCACGTCGGGATCGCTCGCGTTGAGATCGGCGAGCGTCAGCAGCACGCGGCTCGCCGTGCGCGCCTGCAGGCAAGCGGTGTAGGCGCTCGCCAGCGGCCCCTCGAAGCTCACACCGGCCGGATGCTCACGCACCACGTCGACGCCATGCTGGCGCAGCTCCGCGGACAGCATGTCCGCCACATTGAGCGGGCAGGCAGCAAAGAAGCGGTGGCGCAGTTCAGGCACGGTGGTGTCGTTCAAGCGAATTCCCGTCGCGCAGGAAACTGCATCAGGTCGCGGGGCCGCACATCCTGCAACGCGCGCCCGATGATGCGATAGCTGTCGGCGTCGAACGCGGCATCGCCTGCGGCACGCAGCAGGGCCTGCACTTCGTCGTCGTCACGCGCCGTGCCCAGGTGGCGCCAGCGGTCGATCACGTGAATCTGCACACCGGTCGCTGCCGGTGCGAGCTCACGAATGCCGATGGCGCCGGCAAACGGCCACGGCTTGAACTTCAGCGGCGCCAGCGTCATCTGCAAACGTGCATCGTGCAGTGCGCGCGGCTCCCTGCCCACGCAGGCCCCGCGGCACTTCTTGACCTGATACGCGAAGCAGCTGCCCGCACCCGCTTCCAGGCCAAGCGTCTTCAGGCACAGTCCTGCTTCGCGTGCCTTGCCCTCGATCGCACGCCATGCGTCTTTCTCGGTGCGAAACGGGCCGAAGAAGGGGTCGGCATCGAGACTCATGTCTGCGTCTGCAATCGGCACGACCTCGGGCCGCAGCCCCTGTTCGTCGAGGTGCAGACGGACGACGCAGTCGCCTTCGTGACGGCGCAAGCGGCGATTACCCGTCGGTGAGAGCTCCTTCACCAGGCGCGACTCGAGCAGCAGTGCTCCGAGTTCACCTCCCGTCTCGGTCCACTCCACCTGCCGAGTCTGCAGCGTCAGTTTGGATTCCTTGCCGGAGCGATGCTCGGCGGCGAAGTGATCAAACACACGGCTGCGGATGTTGCGGCTCTTGCCGACGTAAAGCAGCGTCCCGCCTTCGCCGCGGAACAGGTACACGCCCGGACCTTCCGGCAAGTCATCGGCGAGTTCGGGCGGCAGGTGCGGCGGCAATCGCGGCTCGCGCAACGCAGCTGTCACTGCCGCGTGCATCACGTCCACGCCGCGCTGCCTCTCCATCGCTGCAATCAACGCGGGCAGCACCTGCGCGTCGCCGAGTGCGCGATGCCGGGCCAGGCACGAGAGATCGAAGCGGTCCATCAGGGTGTCGAGGTTGTGGCGCGCATGCTCCGCGTAGAGCGCGCGCGACAGCTTCACGGTGCACAGCACCGGCGCGGAGAATTTCACGCCGAGCCGGCGGAACTCCGCGCGCAGGAAGCCGTAATCGAAGCGTGCGTTGTGAGCGACGAACAGCCGGCCCCCGAGCCTGCGCTGCACTTCCTGCGCCACGTCGGCAAAAGGCGGCGCGTCCGCCACCATCGCATCGTCGATGCCGGTGAACGAGGCGATCAACGACGGGATCCGGATGCCGGGATGCACCAGCGTGCTCCATTCCTCGACGACCTCGCCGTGCTCGAGCAGCACGATGCCGACTTCGATCACGCGGTGTTGTGCCGCCATCCCGCCCGTGGTCTCGAGGTCCACGCAGGCGACGGGACCGCGCAACGATAGCGCCTGCAGCGCGATAGACGCTGCAGTATCTGACATGCGTTCAGCCCGGGGCACGGCCGTCCAGCGACAGGATCGGGTAGTAGAGTTCCGGGCGACGGTCACGGAAGACGCCCCATGCGTGACGTTGCATGCGCAGCCGTTCCAGGTCGAACGTCGCGGTCAGCACGGCCTCGGCAGTGCGATCCGCCTCCGCCACTTTGCCACCGGTACTGTCTGCAATGAACGACGAACCGTAGAACGTCATTTCGTATTGCTGGCCTTTCTCCATGCCAATACGGTTGGATGCGACCAGCGGCATCACGTTGGCGGCCGCGTGGCCCTGCATGCAGCGCTGCCAGTGGTCGCGCGAATCGAGAGTCGGGTCCTGGGGCTCGGAGCCGATTGCCGTCGGGTACAGGAGGATCTCGGCACCCATCAGCGCCATGCAGCGCGCGGCTTCGGGGAACCACTGGTCCCAGCAGATGCCGACGCCGATCGTGCCGAAGCGGGTCTTCCAGACACGGAAGCCGGTGTCGCCTGGCGAGAAATAGAACTTCTCGTGGTAACCGGGTCCTTCCGGGATGTGCGACTTGCGGTAGGTGCCCAGGACCTCGCCGTCGGCGTCGATCATCGCCAGCGAGTTGTAATACGCATTGTTGGCGCGTTCGAACACGCTGATCGGCAACACCACTCCGAGTTCCTTCGCCAGGCCCTGGAAGCGGCGCACGACTGGGTTGTCCGGCATCGGATGGGCCAGCGCGAAATGTTCCGCGAGGTGGTCCTTGCAGAAGTACGGAGTCTCGAAAAGCTCTTGCAGGAGAATGACTTGCGCGCCCCGGGCGGCGGCCTGACGCACCATCGACTCGGCCCGGGCGATGTTCTCGGCGGCATTCGGCGTGCAGGCGAACTGGGTCGCGGCAACGGTGACTTTCATCGGGGGCTCCGGGTCGTGAAGACCCTTCAGTCTAGCGAAGCCCATGCCCTTGGACCAATCCGCCTCGTCAGGCGTGCAGCACGCTCATCACGTGCCGCGCGATCATGCTTTCTTCGTCGGTCGGGACCACGTACGCCGCCGTGGCACTGTCGGGCGTCGAAATGCGCGGTCCATGCCGATCGTTGGCCGCGGCATCCATATGCACGCCCAGCCAGGCCGCCTCGCGACAGATGCGCGCCCGGATCTCGGCCTGGTTTTCGCCGATGCCGGCGGTAAAGACGATAGCGTCAAGACCGCCCAGCGCCGCGGCGAGCGAACCGAGCTCGCGAGTCGCGCGATACACGAACACGTCGAGCGCCAACGCCGCGGCGGGCTCGCTGCTGGCAAGCAGGTCGCGCACGTCACTCGACACGCCCGACATGCCGAGCAGGCCCGACTCGTGGTAGATCAACCGCTCGATGTCACGTGGCCCAAGCTTCATCTCGTCCATCAGGAACAGCACGACACCGGGATCCATCGCACCGCAGCGCGTGCCCATCGGCAAGCCGTCGACCGCGGTGAAACCCATCGTCGTCGCGATGCTCCTGCAGGCCTGCAAGGCGCACATGCTCGAACCGTTACCGAGGTGGAACACCACGGTCCGGCCTGCCGCCGCGCGGGCGTCGACCGCAGGCAATTGCGACGCGATGTATTCGTAGGACAGCCCGTGAAAACCATATCGCCGCACGCCTGCTTCGGCGAAGCGCGGCGGCAGGGCAAAGCGCTGCGCCACGTCGGGGACGGTGCGATGGAACGCGGTATCGAAGCACGCGATCTCGGGCACGCCCGGCAGGCGCGCCAGCATCGCGCGGATCGCCGCCAGATTGTGCGGCTGGTGCAACGGCGCGAGCGGCACGTACTGATCCAGGCGTTGCAACACGGCAGGATCGACCACGGTCGGTGCCATGAACTCGAGACCGCCGTGCACGACGCGATGACCGACACCCACGATGCGTGCCGCGCCGAGTTCCGCCTGGACTGCCGTGAGCAGGCGATCGAGCGCGTCGGCGTGAGACATCGGGCCCGTGCCGAGCGACGCCTCGACGGTGGATCCGCCATCCCGGCGCGAGGTGAATCGCGGCACGGTGCCAAGTCCCGACACCTGCCCGCGCAAGTCGCGCACGGCCTGCCCGTCCACGAGCCGGAAGAGGCAGAACTTGATGCTCGACGAGCCCGCGTTCAGCACCAGGATCGCGCGTTCGTCGCGAGCCGTCATGACCATCACTTGAGCGGCGGTATCGCCGCGCGTCGCGCGTGGACGACGAGCTTAGCCACCGCCGCCGAACCGATGCGCATGCGCACGTTGTCGGCGCGACTCGTCAGGATCACCGGCACGCGCGCGCCGAGCACGATCCCGGCGCTGTCGGCGCCCGCGAAGTACTGCAGTTGCTTGGCCAGCATGTTGCCAGCCTCGATGTTGGGCACGAGCAGGATGTCGGCGCGCCCCGCGACGGGCGAATGGATGCTCTTGGTGCGGGCAGCGAGTTCGCTGATCGCATTGTCGAACGCGAGCGGCCCGTCGAGAATGGCTCCGCGAATCTGGCCCCGGTCCGACATCTTGCACAGCGCCGCGGCATCGATGGTCGAGTTGATGTCCGGGTTGACCATCTCCACGGCCGACAGGATGGCCACCTTGGGCGTGTCGATGCCGAGGTTGCGCGCGAGGTCGATCGCGTTCTGCGCGATGTCGGCTTTTTCCTTGAGCGAGGGTTCGATATTGATCGCGGCGTCCGTGACGAACAGGATGCGATCGTAGGCCGGCACGTCCATGACGAACACGTGGCTGACGCGACGTTCGGTGCGCAGCCCGCCCTGCGACGACACGACGGCTGTCATGATCTCGTCGGTGTGCAGGCTGCCCTTCATCAGCGTTTCGACTTCGCCGTTGCGGGCGAGTGTCACCGCGGCCTCGGCCGACGCATGACTGTGCTCGGTGTTGACCAGCCGGAAGTTCGAGATGTCCTGTCCCAGCCCGTTCGCCAGGGCGCGTATGCGGGTCGCGGGTCCTACCAGCACGGGCACGATCAGGTTGAGCCGGGCCGCTTCCAGCGCACCCATCAGCGAATCGGGATCGCACGGGTGCGCGACGGCGCACGACACCGGTGCCAGCGGTTCACAGCGCCTGAGCAGCCGCGCAAACACGTCGTTGCGACGGATCATGAACTCGGGTCGCGACAATTCGGGGAAGGTCGCCTTGCGGTGCGGCGCCTCGACGATGACCGTCCCGTGCAGCACGGTCTCGCCCGCCGCATCGACCTCGCAGTCGAACAGCACGCGACGATTCTCGGTGGCCTTCTCGCGCACCGTCACGGTCGCACGGACCAGGTCGCCCACGCGGATCACGCCGTTGAATTCCAGTTGCTGCGAGACGATGCGAGTGCCCGGTCCGGGCAGCCGCCGTTCGAGCATGCCTGAGATGATGGCCTCCGCCGCCACCGCCTCGACGCACAGGTCGCTGGGCTCGACGCTGGTGCCATCCACGACATGGAACGGCACGACATCGCCCGAGACCAGCAGCAGTGCCTCGATCTCATTCTGTCCCACCACGCGTTCGGCGCTGGCCGTGGCGCCGATCTCGATCTCGTCGAAGGTGACGTTGCTGTAGCCGCTCATTGTGACAGGTCGATCCAGGTGGTCTTGAGTTCAGTGTACTTGTCGAAGGCGTGCAGCGACTTGTCGCGACCCGTGCCCGACTGCTTGAAACCGCCGAAGGGCACGGTGATGTCGTCGGCGTCGTAGCAGTTGACGTAGACCATGCCGGCGCGCAGTGCTTTCGCCATGCGATGCGCCTTGCCGATGTCGCGGGTCCACACCGCCGCCGCCAGGCCGTACTCGACGCCATTGCCGACACGCACGGCCTCTTCGGCGTCCTTGACGGTGATGGCCGCCAGCACGGGCCCGAAAATTTCCTCGCGCGCGATGCGCATGTCGGTCGTCACGTTCGAAAAGACGGTGGGTTCTATGTAGCAACCCCCCGTCTGCTCGCGCACGCGCTGGCCGCCTGCCAGCACCGCCGCGCCCTCCGACCTGCCCGAGTCGATGTAGCCGAGCACGGTCCTGGTCTGGATCTCGTCGACGATTGCACCCATGCGCGTCGCGGGATCGAGCGGATCGCCCGGCTGCATCGCGCGACTCGCCTCGACGACTTTCTCGAGCACGCGGTCACGCACGCTTGCTTCGATGATCAGACGCGACGCCGCCGTGCACATCTCGCCCTGGTTGAAGAAGATCGCGCCGGCCGCGGTCGCCGCGGCACGATCGAGATCGGGACAGTCTGCCAGGATGATGTTCGGCGACTTGCCGCCGCACTCCAGCCACACTCGCTTCATGTTCGACTGCCCCGAGTACTGCAGCATGAGCTTGCCGGTGCGCGTCGAGCCGGTGAAGCCGAGGCAGTCGACGTCCATGTGCAGCGCCAGCGCCTGGCCGGCCGTGTGGCCGTAGCCGGGCAGCACATTGAAGACGCCGTCGGGAATGCCGGCTTCGGCGGCCAGCGCGGCGAGCCGAATCGCCGACAGCGGCGACTTTTCGGACGGCTTGAGGATGAACGAATTGCCGGCGGCGAGCGCCGGGCCGATCTTCCACGCAGCCATGATCAGCGGGAAATTCCACGGCACGATCGCGGCGACGACGCCGATCGGTTCACGCGTGATGAGCGCAAGCTGGTCGTACGCCGTCGGTGCGACCTCGTCGTACACCTTGTCGACGGCTTCCGCGTACCAGGCGATGCAGCGCGCCGTGGCCGGAATGTCCACGGCCAGGCTGTCGGAGATGGGTTTGCCCATGTCCAGCGTCTCGAGCAGCGCCAGCTCGTCCCGGTGTGCGAGGATCAGTTCGGCAAACCGCTGCAGCACGCGTTTGCGTTCGCGCGGCGGTTGCCTCGACCAGGCACCGCTGTCGAATGCCCGGCGTGCCGCGGCAACGGCGCGCTCGACGTCCGCCTGGTCGGTCGATGCGACGCGCGCGATCACGCGGCCATCGATCGGCGTGATGTCGTCGAACGATTCGCCGCTGGCGGCAGCGACGTAGCGGCCATCGATGAAGGCCTGGCCGTTGATGGCGAGCGCGGCGGCGCGGTCGTGCCAGTCCTGCACGGTGGGGGTGGCTGTCTGGTTCATGGGACTTCGCTGTGATTGTCGCCGTTTCAGAAGGTCGGTGGCGCATTGGCGGAAATGATCTCGCACGGATCGGTGCCGGTGTTACGGAAGCGGTGCGGGATCGCGCTGGTGAAGTAATAGGCATCGCCGGGGCCGAGTTGCCGCGTCTCGGCGCCGACGGTGAGCTCGATGCGGCCACGGACCACGACGCCACCCTCCTCGCCTTCGTGCCGCAGCATGTCGGCACCCGTGTCGGCACCGGGCTCATAGTGCTCGTGCAGTACGGCCATGGCCCGGTTCGGCCGGCGGGCGGCCACCAGCTTGAAAATCACCGAACGGTCGCCCATGACCGGCAGTTCGTCACTGCGGAAGAACACTTGCGGGCTCGCCGAGAAATCGAGGGTGAAGAACTCCGCGAGCGACATCGGGATGCCGTCGAGCACCTTCTTCAGCGAGCTGACCGAGGGGCTGACGCGGTTCTGCTCGATCAACGAGATCAAGCCGTTGGTCACGCCGGCACGCTTCGCCAACTCTCGCTGCGACAGGCCATACATGGTGCGCACGGCCCGCAGGTGGGCACCGACGTCGATGCTGAGCTCGCTCACAGGGTGTTCAATATCCTGCACACATAGGTTCAAAACAGGCCGAATTTCACGTTCATTTGAGCCAAGTGTCAATTTTTCTTATCATCGGCCGGTCGAATCACTCATCGGGTACCCCGCCATGACCGCCCCCGCAGCGCTGCCCCGCGACCAGATGGAAGCCTTCTGGATGCCGTTCACGGCCAATCGCCAGTTCAAGGCCAACCCCCGGATGCTGGCGAAGGCCGAAGGCATGCACTACTGGACGCCCGACGGCCGGCAGATCCTCGACGCGGTCGCGGGCTTGTGGTGCGTGAATGCGGGGCACGGCCGCAAGGAAATCAGCGAGGCGGTGGCCAGGCAGATCGCGACGATGGAGTACGCCCCGCCTTTCCAGATGGGACACCCGACGGCGTTCCAGCTGGCCAACGATGTCGCGGGCTGGCTGCCGCAGGACATGGGGCACGTGTTCTTCACCAACTCCGGTTCCGAGTCGGTCGACACGGCGCTCAAGATCGCGCTCGCTTATCACCGTGCGCGCGGCGAGGCGTCACGCACGCGTTTCATCGGCCGTGAGCGGGGTTACCACGGCGTCGGCTTCGGCGGCATTTCCGTCGGCGGCATGGTCAACAACCGCAAGTGGTTCGGGGCGATGCTGCCGGGCGTCGATCACCTGCCGCACACGCACGACCTGGCGAGGAATGCGTACACGCGCGGCATTCCCGAACACGGCGCGAACCTGGCCGATGAACTCGAGCGCATCGTCGCGCTGCACGACGCGAGCAACATCGCCGCGGTGATCGTCGAACCGGTCGCGGGCTCAACGGGCGTGCTGATCCCGCCCAAGGGCTACCTCGAACGCCTGCGCAGCCTCTGCACCAAGCACGGCATCCTGCTGATCTTCGACGAGGTGATTACGGGGTTCGGCCGGCTCGGCGCGCCGTTCGGCGCCGGGTTCTTCGGCGTGCAACCCGACATGATCACGATGGCCAAGGGCCTCACGAATGGCGCGGTGCCGATGGGCGCGGTCGCGGCGAGTGACCAGATCTACAGCACCTTCATGCAAGGCCCCGAAGGGGCTATCGAACTCTTCCACGGTTACACGTATTCCGCCCACCCGGTCGCCTGCGCGGCGGGCATCGCGACGCAGGAAATCTACCGCAAGGAAGGCCTGCTGACGCGTGCCAACGACATGGCGCCCTACTGGGCCGATGGCGTGCATTCGCTGCGGGGCCGGCCGCACGTGATCGACCTGCGCAACCTCGGGCTGATCGGCGCCGTGGAGCTCGAACCCGTCCCCGGCAAGCCCGGCCTGCGCGGCTACAACACGTTCGTGCGGGCGTTCGAGAAAGGACTGCTGCTGCGCGTGACGGGCGACATCATCGCGATGTCGCCGCCGTTGATCATCGAGAAGCAGCACATCGACCAGGTGTTCGGCATCCTCGGCGACGTGCTGCAGGAGCTGGGCTGACGCTCTAGCGGGCGCCCTGCAGGCGCGCGCGCACCGCCGCCACGAATGCCGGCGTACCCGCTTCGCGTTTGGCAGCGATGGCCTGGACGTGCGGATTTTCGTTGAGTCGCTGCAACAGCCCCTGGGCCGCCGGCATGTCGCCGAGCAGGTCCAGGTCCCACAGCCGCTTGCCCACCGCGACCGCGATGTCGACGCTGTAGAGGAAAACGATGTCGGCCAGCGTGAAGCTGTCACCGGCGACGAACGGTGCGAAGCGGGCGTGGCGTTGGAGCGTGGCAAAGCCCGCGAGCAGCTCTTCGCGCGCCTTGCCCTTGATCGCATCGGCCACGGTGCCGCCGAAGAACACTTCCGCGAAGCAGCTGCGCGCCGGCAACTCGATGTAGAGCTCGATCTCTTTCATCAGTGCACGAACGGTGGCTCGTGCCTGCGGATTCTCCGGCAACAGGCGCCGGGTCGCATCGACGTCTTCGAGGTAGTCGAGGATCACACTGGCCTCGTTGATGAAGCCCTGCGGCGTGCTGAGAAAGGGGACCTTGCCGCGCGGACTGCGGGCGAGGAAGGCGGGCGTCGGTTCCGGAAACGTCAGCACGTATTCGAACGGCAGCCCTTTTTCGAGCAGGGCGAGTTCGACCATGTTGGTGTAGTTGCTGACCGGAAATCCGTGAAGCTTGAGCATCGGCGCACCCTCATGTCGTGGCAGCGGTTGCATTCATCTGCGTGAGCGACGCACGGTACTCCGGGCACGCCGGGTTTGGCGAGCGCCCGGCACACGCCTGACGAACACCTGGCGTGCGCCGCCACAACAAAACGCCCGGCCTCCTTGCGGAGACCGGGCGTTGCAGGCGGTCCTGAGCGTCAGGCGACGCGCGAGTCGCTTACTCCTTCGTCCACGGGAACGAAGTCGAGATCGAGAAGATCGCCACGCCTTCGCTGCTGTTGACGTCGTCCGCGCGTGCCGTCGAGCGAGGCTCAGGTCACTGCCGTCCGCGTACTTCAGGCCGAACGTGAAGTGGCTGTACGCGTACGTCACGCCGACCGACCAGTCCATGTAGCTGTCCTCGTAGAACAGGTCGATGGCGTCGCCGTCGCTGTAGCCGAGATGCCCGGTCACGCCGAAGTTGGCCGGCAGCTCGTACGCCGCGTTGGCTTCATAGTAGAACGCCGACTCGCCGGAGTTCCCGAAGTCGTTCGAATAGGAGACCTTGCCGCTCAGCCACTGGTAGCCGAGGCCGGCATAGATTTCGCCAAAGTCGATGTCGTCCGCGCCCGGATAGGTGTAGTAGATCAGGCCGACGTCCCAGGTCACGGCATCGCCACCGCGGAAGCCCGTGTAGAGGTCGATTTCGACGTTCTCGTCGTAATAGCCACCGAAATCGACATTGCTGCCCCAGGCGCCGAGGTAGAAGCCACTTTCGTGCGAATAGTCGATGCCGCCCTGCAGCGCAGGGTCCTGGGTGGTCTGGGTGATACCGCGCCAGTTGTAGTCGCTAACCACCGCTGCGTTACCGGTGATTTCAGCTTGCGCAGCTACCGCGGTCAGCGAGAGCACCAACGCTGCCAGGCCATGGGTAAATTTCATCTCGGCTACCTCTTTTGTTGCTTAACAACAACACAAATTAAACGACCATCGCCGCTAGTGTAGCAGGAGCGATACGCTTTCAGAACGAACGCCCACCGCGCCGCGGCTCGGCATCCTGCAGTGCAGGAAGTGTGCCATTCGAAAAGCCTGTGATGGCGCGGGGTGGGATCCGGCGGATGCACCGGCGAGGCGCACACGCCCCGCCAGACGCACCTGCATGGTTCAGGCCTCGGCGGCGGGTTCGTAAATGGCGTAGAGCTTCTGCGCCGGCTCCAGGACCTCCCACAGGCCGGCGAACCCGGCCGGCATCACGAAGCTGTCGCCCGGCCCGTACGTCGCCTGGCGGCCCTGGTCATCGGTGATGCGGATGCGGCCGGCCGTCAGGACGCACAGCTCGTTCTCGGTATACGTGACCCGCCAGGCCCCGACGCTGCTGCGCCAGGTGCCGGCGAAGAACCTCCCGCCGGCGTCCGTGTACGCATTGCGGACGAACTGCTCCGGCAGCGGACTGCCAGCCGCCAGGCGTGCGGGATCGAGTTCGAGCCTTTCCTCGGTGCCCGACGCGGCGTCGATTTTCACGACGGCAGGACTGGGAACTGCGTTCATGCGGGATGCGCTCCATTGTTCGCGACGATGCGCGAAAGGTTAGCAAACCCCGGCTGGATACGGCTCAAGGCTTCGGCGGTTTGCGCTCCATCTCGCGCAATGCGACGACGGATTCACCCGTGCCGATGCGGCGCAGGGCCTCGGCGAACAAGGCCGACGCCGGCAGGACGACCAGCCTGCCGGCGGCACCCGGGGGAGGCGCCAACCGCGTGGGCAGCAGCGTGTCGGTGACATACAGGCGATCGGGTCCGTCGGGACCGAGCAGCCGCTTGGCGCCTGGCGCGAACACTCCGTGCGTCGCAAAAGCCGTCACCGACAGCGCGCCCGCCGCGCGGCACGCCTGCACCGCCCGCAGGATCGTCGTTCCCGCGCTGATCAGGTCGTCGACTACGACCGCATGCCGGCCTGCGACCGGGCCGATGACCAGGTCACCACTGACCTCGCCTTCGTCACGGCGCTTTTCGAAGACGGCGAATTCGACGGGCACGCCGGATCGCACCGCGACCAGCGCCTGCACCCGTTGCGCGCGCTTGGCGCCGCCGAAATCCGGCGACACGATGGTCACTTTGCTGCCACCTGCCTGCTCGACGATCCTGTCCGCGAGCAACGGCGCGGCCTCGAGCAGGTCGACACTGCAACGGAACGCGTTTTCGAACGCTGCGACATTGTGCACGTCCATCACCATCACGTGATCGACGCCGACGGCTTCGAGCAACTGCGCGATGTAACGTGAATTGACCGGATCGCGTTCCTTGGTGCGCCGGTCCTTGCGCGAATAGGCGATGTACGGCAGGCAGGCGGTCACGCGCGCGGCGCCGGCATCCTTGAGGGCGGCGATCAGGAACAGGACGCGGCAGAGGCGGTCGTTGGCGCTGCCCGCCTCGTCGCCACTCAGCGATTGAATGACGTAGACGACGCGCCCGCGAACGCTGACCAGAGGCCTGGACTTGTGCTCACCGCCTTCGTAGTCGCGCTCCTCGAGCGGCGCGAGCGGCGTGCCGAGGCACGTTGCCACGCGCTCACCGAAGGCGCGCGACGCAAGCGGCGCGAACAGCAGCGGCGCAGAGTCCATCACGCTATCCGGGGCACTGCGCCGCCTGGGCCGGGCCGGTCAGGCGACCGGCTTTTCGCGCAGCGACGGTTCGCCACGCAACGCGGACATGCGCTGTTGCAGCTGGCGGCGCGCGGCATCGAACGCGTCGCGGAGGACGACGTACACGTCCTCGTGCCCGTCGCGGTCGGGGCGCTCCATGTCGACGACAACGTCGTCGCCGGGGAGCGTGAGCTGGACTTTCACGTTGAAGACCTTGCCCTGGTGGTGGTGCCGATGCGGCGAATCCACGACGACGCGGCAGGATTGGATGCGGTCGCTGAAGGTTCCCAGGTGATCCGTCAGCTCGCGCACGCGAGTTTCGACGGCCGGGGAGCTTTCCATGTGCCTGAAGGTGATCTGGACAGGGATTGTCACGATGCTGAGTCCCTCTGTTGGACTGTCCTGGTTGACGTTTTCATTGTCGAGCCACGGGGCCTGCCGACCATCAGTATTGATCGCAGGCACCCGGCGGATAGGTGGCAAGAGTACACTGCCCGAAGCGCCCGTCGAGAGCCGAATCTCGCGTGAACGCCGGTCAATCCCACTGCTCGCTCGATGACCCGGCCGCAGCGGCTGACTTCGCCGTTGCGATGCAGGACCCGGCTGCCTTTGCGGCATTGCATCCGGTCCGCGGTCCCGTAACCTGCATCGAGACGCACGTCTCCTGGGTGTTCCTGACCGGGCCGTTCGCCTACAAGGTGAAGAAGCCGGTGCGGCTCAGCTTCATCGACTATTCGACGGCCGAGCGCCGTGCGGCGCTGTGTCGCGAGGAACTGCGACTGAACCGCCGCCACGCGCCGGGACTGTACGTCGACGTGGTGCCGATCGCGGGAACGCCCTCCGCACCACGCGTCGGAGACACGCTCAGCCCGCCGTTTGAGCACGCGCTGCAGATGGTGCAGTTCGACCCGCAGGACGAGCTCTCCCGGTTGCTGCAGTCGGACTCGATCGCAGCCAGCGAACTGCAGGCGTTCGGCGAGCGCATCGCACGGATGCACGCGACGGCAGCGATCGCCACGAGTGAGGAAGCATTCGGTGCGCCTGACCCTGTCCACCGGGTCACGCTCGACAACCTCGACGAGATCGCACGGATCCTGCCCGGCCGCGACGAGGCGCAATGTGTGGCGCGGTTGCGCGGCCAGGCGCAACGATTGTTCGAAGCTGGCCGGTCCCTGATCGAGCAACGCCGGCAGCAGGGACGAGTCCGCGAAGGACATGGTGACCTGCACTGCGGCAACGTCGTGCGCTGGCAAGGGACGCTCGCGGCCTTCGACGGTCTCGAATTCGATCCCGCGCTGCGCTTCATCGACGTCGCCAGCGATCTCGCCTTCCTGACGATGGATCTCGCGGCCCATGGCCGCACTGATTTGCGGCGCGAAGCGTTGCAGGCGTGGCTCGAAGCGTCCGGCGATTTCGCGGCAGTTGCGCTGCTGCCCTACTTCGAACTCTATCGCGCGCTGGTACGGGCCAAGGTTGCTGCGCTGCGCAGCCAGCAGGCACGCAGCGGAACGGCAGGGGCGACCGGAGCCGCGACGCTGGCCCACCAGTACCTCGACTGGGCCGTAACGCAGATCGAACGACCACGTCCCCGGTTGTTCGTGATGGTCGGGTTGTCCGGTTCCGGCAAGACCTGGTTCGCGCGGCGCCTTGCTGAACGCGGTGGGGCGTTGATCGTCCGCTCGGACATCGAGCGCAAGCGTCTCGCAGGCTTGCAGTCACTGGACTCGTCGGCCTCGGCACCGGACGCCGGCATCTACTCGCTCGAATTCAATGCGCGCACGTATGACCAGTTGCGTGATTGCGTTGCGCACTGCCTGCGCGGCAACGAGAGCATCATCGTGGACGCAGCCAACCTGCGGCGCGGCGAGCGCGAACTCTTCCTGGCGGCAGGGCGTGAGCGGGCAGCCGAAGTCGTGATCGTTCACTGTGCAGCGCCGCGAGACGTGCTCGAGCGACGAATCGCCGACCGCGCCGCCGCAGGCGCCGATGCCTCGGAAGCCACGGTCGCGCTGCTCGATCGGCAACCTTCGTACTGGGAACCGTTCGGTAATGACGAACAACGGCACTTGATCGCGGTCGACACGACCTCGACCGAATCGATCGAGCGCGCGCTGCGCGGCCTGGCCGCGCCGGCGAACGCAGGACGCAGCTCGGGCTAGACGTGCCCCGCGTGGCCGCTGGCGCGCTGCCCGCGGTCCACCACCGCGGTCGTCACCAGGTCGGAGCCGACATTGGTCATCGTGCGTGTCATGTCGAGCAGGCGATCGACACCGAGGATGATGCCGATGCCTTCAGGCGGAATGCCGAAGGTGACCAGCAATCCTGCGATCAATGGCAAAGACCCGCCTGGAATCGCAGCGACGGCCACGGCGCTCAGGACCGACAGGAATACCAGCGTGACCTGCTCGGCCAGGCCGAGGTGAACACCGAACACCTGCGCGACGAACAGCACGACGCAGCCTTCGTACAACGCGGTGCCGCTCATGTTCATCGTCGTGCCCAGCGGCATGACGAAACCGGCCGTGGACGGCGCGATGCCGAGTCGTTCGCGACAGGCGGTGAGAGCGGCCGGCAGCGTGGCGCTGCTCGAGCTGGTCGAGAATGCCGTGACCAGCACGTCCTTGATCTGGACGAAGAACTCCCGCGGACTGCGCTTCGCGAGGAACTTGAGCCAGATCGACATCGTGCCGAACAGGTGCAGCAGCAGCATCGTGCCGCAACCAAGCACGAACAGGCCGAGCGCGATCAGGATGTCGAAGCCGACCTTCACCACCACGCTGAAGATCATCGCCGGCACCGCGTACGGCGCCAGTCGCAAGGCGAAGTGCACGATCCCGGTCATCAGGTCGCTGACGGTCTCGAGTCCGTCGAGCAGCTTCCTGCGTCGCGCCTCAGGCAAGCCGAGACCTGCGGCACCGACCAGGATGGCGAAGACGATGAGCGGCAGCACCTCGCCGAGCATGTTGCGCTGGTTGCCGACGAACGAGCCGAACAGGTTCTTCGGCATGAACATGTCGACGACGGCAGCCGGCGTGATCTGCGGCCGCGTTTCGCTCGACTGGACGTGCGTGCCCGCCTGCGAACTGTATTCCTGCACCAGTCGCTGCGACGTCTCCGGGTCCATGCGGCCGCCCGGGTTGAGGATGTTCATCATCAGCAGGCCGAGCGTCGCCGCGATGGCCATGTTGGCGAAGAACAGCGCAAACGTGCGGCCGGCGAGCGGCCCCAGGTCCGACAGCTTGCCGAGTTGCACCACGCCACCCGCCAGGGAGGCGAAGACCAGCGGGATCACGACGAAGAAGAGCATCCGCAGGAAGACCTGGCCGAGCGGATCGAAGAGGTTGGTCGCCACCCACTTGGCGCCGTCATGCAGGCCGGGGACGTGCGGCGCAAGCAGCAGCACGAGCGCACCGGCGACGGCGCCGTACACGAGCCCCCTGAGGATGCGGTTGGCGAGCTTGGCGTCGGTGGCTGCAGACATCGAATCCCTTCCTACGGCGCAAAACGATGGCGCACTTTGTCCGACGCGCCCGGCACTGGCAAGCGCAGGACGCACGTGCCGCCAGGCGTACCGGAATGCGACAGGGACGGGTATTCTCGCCCGAACCATGGCGCGCCCGCCCACGCTCGACCGGACCTCGCTGCTCGCCGGCGTCCAGGAACTCGCTGTGCGCGACCGTCACCTGGCCCATATCGTCGACGAGTTCGGCCCACCTCCCCTCTGGGCCCGACCACGCGGTTTCCCGACGCTCGTTCGGATCATCCTCGAGCAGCAGGTTTCACTCGCTTCCGCGGCGGCGCTCTTCGCGAGGCTCGAGCTGCATTGCGACGGGGCCGTTACTCCCGCACGCGTCGTTGCGCACGGCGAGCCCGCGTTGCTCGCGCTCGGCCTCACCCGCCAGAAGGCTCGTTACGTGGCTGGCCTCGCCCGCCAGTTACAGGAAGGCGCCGTGTCGCTCGAGCGAATCGCGCGCCTGCCCGACGCGGATGCTGGCCAGGTGCTCGTGCAGATTCCTGGCGTCGGCCCGTGGACGGCCGGTGTCTACCTGTTGATGGCGCTGCGGCGTCCGGACGTCTGGCCACCCGGCGACCTTGGCCTGCATAAATCGATGGCCGAGGTGCGCGGGTTGCGCGCAGTGCCGACGAGCGACGAGGCCGCAGCCTTCGCCGCGCGCTGGAGTCCCTTGCGCGCCGTTGCGGCACGACTGTTGTGGCACTCGTACCTGTCCCGTCGGGCCCAAGCCTGGGATCGACAGCCCCGCGCCCGGCGTCGGTCGCCGAGCGCTACTTGATGCCGTCGAACAGGAATGCCGTGCGGCCGTGCGGCAGGTGGATCGGCTCGACCCGCAGCTCCCGCAGCACCGGCGAGTAGTGGTCCAGCACCTGGCTGGCCGACGTGAACTGCCGCACCCGGCCGGGCTCGTCACCCGCCGTGACCGTGCCGAGCACCCGTCGCTGCGAACGCACCAGTTCGAGCGCGACCAGGTCCCAGCGTACGAACTCGAGGAAGCCGGTCATGATCGCCACGTCGTAGTCTTCACGGCGCAGGTGACTGGTCAGGAAGACGTCGGCGACTTCGAACCGGTATTGCGGACACGCAATGCGAGCCCGCGCCAGTCGCGCGGCATTGGTATCCAGTCCGAGGTAATTCACGACGCCGAGGTCGCGCAGCAAGCGTGCGAATTCGCCGGCCCCGCAGCCGATCTCGATGACTGATTGCGCGCCTGCCCGACGAACGTGCTCGGCGAGCACGGCCCATACCGGGCGAAAACCGATGGTGCTCGCGCGCTTGCGCGCGTTTGCGCCCCCGGCGAACAGACCGCCACTGAACGGGGCGAGACGCCAAAACTGCTGGTAGGTATTCATGGGTTCCCCGCTCCCTGGGGTTGACCTGACTGGGACAGGCTTGGTTCCCTGTGCGCACGCACTTGCTTCCGTGCAAGTGCCTGGCGCGACGGGCGGATGCTGCACGATAGTGGACTGCGGCGCAACCGACGCAGTCGAACAGGGCTTGAATCTCGGCCGGTGTGGTAACAACCGGCTCGGCACTCGAGATCACCGGGTCGTGGATGGGCTCACATCGAAGGAATCGAACCGAGAACGACGCGGTCAGCGGTCGTCGACAGGGACCCTGCCCGAGCCACGAGGGTTTTCACAGAGCCGGAACCGGCCGCGGGCGTCGACGCGGTAATCGAAGTCGCGGCCGTCGACTTCGAACACGATCCAATAGCCGTGGGTCGTCACCTGGGGATACACCTCGCCGAATCGCGGGCAGCCGAGCGCGCCGTCGCTCCAGGTGACGGCTTCGTCGCGCACCGGTTGCAGGGCTGCCGTGTCCCGCATCGTCCGTGCGGCCAGGTCCAGGCGGACGCGCCCGAGCACCTCGGCGGGCGCCTCGCCCGTCACAGGCGGTGCAGGTTGCGGTACGCGCTCGACGCGGTTCGCTGCCTGCGCGGCCTTGCCGGCGACGGACCCACCGCAGGCCGCGAGCACGCATCGCGATCGGCAGTAGTCGCTTCATCCGCTCGGACTCCTCGAAGAAAAAGGGCCCCGGCGGTCACCCGCCGGGGCCTCATTGTCGCTCTAATTGACGGTCAAATGGCGTCAGGGCGTAACGACGATCGCCGATGCCTCGGCGCCCTTCTTGCCATCGTAGTACATCAGCAGCAGACCGCTTTGCGACGGCGACGCTGCATCGCCTGCAATGTTGCGGTTCACCGTCAATGCCTTCACACCGCCCACCGGCATCATCGAAGTAGCTCCTCGGCCGGCGACGAACCGAGGAGCACTGGGCGTACGAGTCACACGACTCGGAGGCGTCGGTGTTCCGCCGGTGAAGTAATTGTCGAATGCGAACACCTGGTACGCGAACTTCGAGTTCGCCGTCAGCCCGATCGCGCTCATCGGCACCGGCATGATGATGTTGGCCGATGACAGGTCGGAGACGCTGTAGTAGTAGATGGCCACCGAGCGGCGGGGGTGGCCAGGTTAACACCGCACACCACGTTCTGACCTGTTGTCGCAAACGCCCCGTTCTCGCGTTGTAGACGACATAGTCATCCGTGCCGTCGTTATTGCTGTCGACGTAAATGTCGAACTCTGCCGGGTAGTTCGGGTGTGAGCGCTCGCCCTAGGTGTTGATCGCGAACAGCGCCAGGTCCACCCGTCCGCCCGCCCGGGTACGAACTGCGTGCCCACCGACTTGAGATCGATGATCGCGAAATTGTCGCCGGGCGCGGCTGGAATGCCGAAGCGAACTTCGGACTCGTCGCGTCGAGCGAATAAACGTCGACGAGGGCCGGCGCCGCGGCACCCGTGTTGGCGAGATTGAGCACGCCACTCGGGGCGCCGCCCAGGGCCAGGCTCGTCGACGCAGGCACGACGTTCGACGCCTTGTGCGGCAGGATGTGCCAGGGCAGCGACAACGTATCGGTGCCGTCATTCAGCGTCAGGTAGCCGTCGATTTCGGGCCCGTTGAGCGCCGCGCCAGTGCCAAGATTCCCACCGCTGTTGCCGAACGGCCAGGCGGTGACCTTCGACGCATCGAGCTTGAGGCTGAACGTGAACGTCGCCGTGCCGTTGGCCGGCACCGTCACCGTGGCCGGCGCAGTCAACACTGCCGCACCGCTCGCGGCATCGTTGGCGTAACGGAAGGACCGGCTGACCGCATAGGTGCGCGCCTGGGGAGCATAGTTCCGCACCAGCACCTTCTTGGTGTAAGTGACTACGCCCGTCGAACGGTATGTGCCGAACGACAACACCACGCCGGCTGGATCGGCGCCATCCCACATTGCGCTGGTCAGCTTCACCGCACCCTCGACGCGGACTTCGCCGCCGCCGATTCGCGTGATTGGCGCGAGCACACCCGGCAACGTCGCGGGATTGGTGAATACGTTCGCGTTGGCCGAATTGACGAGCCGCGCCTTGACCTCGTGCGGACGCAACGTGGGCACGGCCTGCAGCAGCAGTGCCGCGGATCCCGACACCATGGGTGCCGCGCCTGAGGTGCCACTGAACGCCGTCTGGCCATTGCCCGTGCCGACTTCGGCGGACAACGACGCACCCGGCGCGCCGATCTCTGGCTTGATCGCGGCATAGCTCATGTTCGGGCCGCGCGACGACGTCGAGGCCATGCTGCCGGCAAGGACCGTGACGAGTGCCGGCGAAACGGTGACGTTCAGGGTCGCGCGATTCGTCTTGAACGTATTGCCGTTCGCCTGCGTGATGACTATGGTCTGGGCGGGCACGAACGGCGAGTTGTCCGGCGTACCGCCGTAGCTGAAGGACGGCGGATCGCCTGCGACGTTGTTCGCAAGCAGGACGCCGATTGCACCGGCCACGGCGGCGTTGTGTACCTTCCAACTGATGGAACACGTGCCGCGGTCGATCAATGCCACTTTGCCGGCGAGCGAACCCGCCGGTAACGCGGTGCAGGCGAGCCCCAGGCCGGCGCCGAGGTCGCCGGTCCAGGTCACTGGGCCGGTGAACCCACTGGTGATTGGCGCCCAGTCCACGGTGTTGGTGTTCCGGTAGAGGCCGGCAATGGCGGCCGGCGTGTTGACCTGCACGGCATAGGCGATCGCCGACGGGACGCTGGTCTGCGCGACGCTGATTGCCTCCGGCGTCGAGGACGGCGAGCCCGTGATGAAAGGCCGGTCGGCGCTGTTGCCGGCCGAGACCACGACCGTGACGCCGAACTTCGACGCGGTGGCGGTGGCGCCAGAAAGGTCGTCCTCGCGCTGGCCATAGGAGCTGCCGAGAGACATGTTGATCACGTCCACGGCGTCCGAGATGTCGCCGTCACCGTTGGGATCGAGCGCGAACTCCATACCCAGCAGCAGGGCGACACCGTTGCAGGAACTGGCGACAGCACTGCAGACCTTGACCGCATAAAGGCTCGCGCCTGGCGCGACCCCCTTGTGGGTGCCATCGGCCGAACGGCCGCCGATGATGTCGGCAACGTGCGTGCCGTGACCATAGACGTCGAGCGGATTCGGGTCCTCGGCGCGGGGAGCGCTATTCGGCCCCCAATTTTCGCCGACGAAGTCGAAGCCACCGACCACCTTCGACGCACCAGGGCCGAAATAGGTGGCACAGTCGCCGACCGGCGCGGCTGCACGCCCGGCGTAGCAGGTGTCATAGAAAGCTTCTATGCCCGGGCCGCCGAGGTTGAAGTGCGTGTAGTCGATGCCCGAGTCGAGCACCGCGACGCGCACACCGGAGCCGTCGTAGCCCAGCGCCTGCACCGCGGTGCCGCCAATGTACGGCACGGTCTCGGACAGCGACTGCTCGTAGTTGATTATGCGTCGCACACCCGCAACGCCCGCGATCGTCGCCAGCTGCGGCACCTTCTTTGCGTCGATCGAGACGATCAAGGCGTTGCTCGCCTTCGTCAGGCGTGCAACCTCGGTGCCACCAAGAGCGACTACCTGGCTCATGACGGCGTTCTGGGCTGCGGCCAGCGAGTCAAGGTACGAGCGCTGCTGGGCGCGGGACCATTGCGCAGACTGCTTGCTGCCAGCTGCTGCGGCCAGCGGCTTGCCGGTCAGACGCACCGACACTTCGATCGGGCCGCGCCGGCTGGCCATCAACGGCGGCGGCACGGCGGTTTCGGCGCCGGCCGAAACGAGCAGATTGGAGTAGTCACGCGGCGCGGCCTGTCCTGCGCCACTGGCGAAGACGGTGAGCGCGAGGGCGAGCGACGTCGTCAGCGACGCGACTGAATTCTTCGACATGTGTTGATCCCCTGGCGGTCAGACGTTGGCGGAGCGGGTGCGTCGCGACGTCGCGAGGCCGAGCAATCCAAGCGCCAGCAGCGCGAGGCTGCCCGGCTCCGGGACGCCGGCAATTTCGATCTCATACAACCCAGCGATGTCAAAGTTAGAGGTCAGCGGGCCCCCCGTCCACCCGTTGAGGGCGTTGGCGCTCAGTACACCACCGCCGCCGAACACGTCGAACAACGGATCGGTGCCATCCGTCGGCTGCACGCCGGCGAATGAGATACCGAGGAAGTAGAAGCCTAAGGGGTAACCATCAGGGAGACCCACGAGCGTCGACTGGGTGCCGTCGGCGTCATCGTTCATGACGACGGCCATGCCGTTGGAATCGAACAGGTACAGCACCGGGTCGGCGATCAGCGACATGTCGGACCCGTCGCCGGTCGTGACATAGAACTTCGCCGGCTGGACGATCCTGATGAGGAAGAGGTCCACGAGGTCGAAGGCATCCGGACCGTCTGGATTCGCGTTCAAACTGCCGGAAATGTGGGTCGTGCCAACTGGAAGGTCGAGAGCCGTGGCCATGCTGTCGCCGGCATCGCCGACTTCGATGAACGCGGCCCCGGCCGGAGCGCTGAAGCCGAGGCACGAAATCACGCCAACCAAAGAGAATCCAATATGTCGGAAATTCACAGTTGTCTCCCAATCTGTTCTTCGAGTTATCGCCGCTTGGGCTAAGCGGCATTCCGAAGTGAGTTTGAAAGCAAGATCCGCGCCATGAATCTCCAAGTGCGGCATTGTCCTTCAAAACCAATGGCTTGCGAGTGAACTGCAGGCACGTTCGCATCGTAACCCGTCATTCAACGTAAGAAAATCCGACACCAACGCCCCGGCGGAACTCGAAGGCCTTGACTCGATATTGTGCGGGGACCGTCGCAGGCCATTGCGTCGGAGGGAGGCGGGATTTTGCGCGGAATCCTGGATCACTGGATCAAATGACTGACTTCTCTTGCTCGACAGCTCTCGCCCGACAGCCTGATCGCAAAAAAACAGCGGTTGTGCAAAAGAATGAAGACTGCGAGGGCGACCCGCGCCTGCCTTGGGTCTCGGCAGACTGCAATCAGTTCACCGGCTTCGATTCCTTCGAGTTCGACCGCCTGCCGTTGTAGCGGGTCGGGCACGTCGAAATACCTTACGAAGTGCCGTGCTGCAGGATTGACCAGGCCAAGAGTCGTCGCTAACCGACTGTTTGAAAAAGAAATAACGGGATCTGGCACAGGAGGTGCATGACACTTGGCACAAATCTGAATTTCCTGATGCGTGTTAAGGATTAGGCCATGACTAAATTGATTCTTGCGGCGGCGTCTGTCGCATTGGTGGTTGTAACGGCTCCGGCGGTTGCCTCAGTGAGCACTGCCTTTGGCCCAGGCAGTCCATCGCCGAGCTCCGGCTTCACGGTAATCAATACCTTCGCCAGCACGTTTGGGATTACTGGCTCCAACTTCCAGATCAAGAACCCGCCCGCTGACGGTAATGGCGCACCACCAGCCAATTCTGTCCCCGCCGGCACGTCCTACCTGTCTGTTCTCGGCGGCGGCTCGGCGTCCATCAACCTGGGTGGCGTTTCGGCCTTCCAGTTCGATTGGGGCTCGATTGACGGCTACAACACGCTGACCGTCAACTCTTCAAGCGGCCAGCTGGTCTATATTCCGGGGACATTGAGTTTCCCCAACATGGCCAATGGCGACCAGGCGGCGCCCGGCACCAACGGTCTGTTTACGGTGTTTGGCACTGCAGGCGAGATATTCAACAGCATCACGCTGACCTCGTCGCAGAATTCGTTTGAGATCGACAATCTCGCCGTAAAGGCTGCCGTTCCCGAACCCGGCACGCTTGCGCTGCTCGGCCTCGGGCTGGTCGGCCTGGGCATGACGAGGCGGCGGCTCTGAGCAGACGCACTCGCCGCCGCGAAGCGAAGCGACACAACCACTGCGACGAAAAACCCGGCTTCAGGTCGAATCTCGGCCAACCCCCTGCGATTTGTGCTGAAGTTTTGTGCCTAGTACATTTCTAGCGACTCGGCCGATCGTTCTTGCTTGTCTTGCCGAGAGAAATTGGTGGTGAGGGGGAGAATCGAACTCCCGACCTAGGGGTTATGAATCCCTCGCTCTAACCGTCTGAGCTACCTCACCACGAGGTTCGAGTGGCAGCCGGACTGGGTGCGGGCCGCTGGGGACCGCGAATTGTCCGGAGGGGCGGCCCCGGCGTCAAGACGGGGATGACTTTCGGCACCTGCCGGCGGTGTAATGTCATGCGACACTGGACCTTCGAAACTGCGGGTTACCACAGCGGGGTATCGCCATGAGCCGGACCTTCGATTTCGCGCAGCGCCTGTTGAACGTCAGCGCCTGCCTGTGTGCCGCGGCGTCACCGGCCGCCTGGGCGCAACAGGCCACCCCGACGCGCCCCGCTGACAAACCCCCGATCGCTCAAGGCTGGATCGATATCGCTACCTTCTCTTCACCGGGCATGCCTGGGGGCATGGCTGGAATGATGATGGGCGGCATGGGTGGCGCCGGCGGCGACACGCCGATGTCGGCCATGTTCGGCGGCAAGAAGCAGGGAAACCAGTTTGGCTCGACGCGCATGGGCGGCAGCGGCAGCTACGTTGACGTCACGCTGCGCACCAGCCGCAACCCGAGCCTGGCCGAGGCGCTGCAGAACGTGCCTCCGGGAAGCAAGCTTGCGCCGACACTGCAGCTCAAGGTGCTGCCGCAGGCCAAGCCGGTACCCACCGACCGTGGCGACGATTCGATCGAGGAGCCGGCTGAGCAACCCAAGGGCAAGATCAAGCTGTACTGGGGTTGCGGCGCAGCCATCCGGCCGGGGCAACCCAAGGTCGTCGACTTCCAGACCAGCACGATCAAGGAGTTCGGCGATATCTTCAAAGGCCGGCGTGCCACGCAGCGCGGTACCCACTCCGCACCGGGGCGGCCGGTGTGGCCCAATCCCACTGACAACCGACTCGTGCCGGCGGGCGCGTCACTCACCGGAGAGCATGTCTTCAGCGGCCAAGGCGTGCCGGAAAGCTTCAAGTTCACGCTGCCGCCCGCACAGGACATCATGCCGGCGATCGCCCTGCAGCAGGCGCAGGTCGCAGGTGTGACGCAACTCAGCTGGCAGGTCCTGCCCACGGCTCGCGGGTATTTCATCGCTGCGATGGGCGGCAAGGGCGACGAATCCGGCGAGGGAGCCGAAATGACGCTGTGGACGTCGAGCGAATTGCCCGACTCCGGTTTTGGACTCGTCGACTACCAGACCAACAAGTCGGTCGACCAGTGGCTCAAGGAAAAGGTGCTGCTCGCGCCGACGACCAACCGCTGCGACGTGCCGAAAGGAATCTTCGGCGAAGGCGAGGCAGCGTCCGGCGCGATGCTGCGCATGATTGCGTACGGCACGGAATTGAACCTTGCGTACCCGCCACGCCCGACCGACCCGAAGATCGCCTGGGAACCCGACTGGGCGCTCAAGGTGCGCGTGAAATCAGTCGCCTCGTCCATGCTGGGGATGCCGGCCATGGACGGAGGTGACGCCGCCATGGAAGACGGATCGGCTGCGGGCGGTGAAGGTTCGTCGAGCGACGGCGCGCCGGCCGAGGAGCCGAAGAAGAAAAAGAAATTCGGCCTGAAGGACGCGCTGGACGCCGTGAAGGACAGCGTACCGCACTAGCACCGAACAGCCAGCTGGAGCGATGTTTCGGCGTGACGGGAGGCAAGGACCTCCGGGGCGCGCCGTGTCGAACGCCGCGGCGCGGGAGTGGTGACGTCAGACGTTGAAGCGGAAGTGCATGACGTCGCCTTCGCGCACGACGTATTCCTTGCCTTCGAGCCGCATCTTGCCCGCCTCCTTCGCCCCCTGCTCGCCCTTGCAGGCGATGAATTCGCCGTACGCGATCACTTCAGCGCGGATGAAGCCCTTTTCGAAGTCCGTGTGGATCTCACCGGCCGCCTGCGGCGCCAGTGCACCGACGTGCGTGGTCCACGCACGGACTTCCTTGACGCCCGCCGTAAAGAACGTGAGCAGCCCGAGCAGGTGGTAGGCGGCGCGAATCACGCGATCGAGGCCCGGCTCGTGCAGGCCCAGCTCCTCGAGGAACGCGAGGCGATCGCCTTCGTCGAGCTGCGCGATTTCGGCCTCGATGGCCGCGCACACGGGAACCACGTCCGCACCTTCGCCTGCCGCGCGTTCGCGCACAGCCTCCAGGTAGGGATTGTTCTCGAAGCCGCCCTCTGCCACGTTCGCCACGTACATCAGCGGCTTGATCGTGATCAGGTGGTACTCGCGCAGCAGCGGCCGCTCCGAGATCGGGTCCATCGGCAGCGTGCGCGCCGGCTTGCCGGAGTCGAGGTGGTCCTGCATGCGCTTCAGCACGTCGCGCAGGCGCACGGCATCCTTGTCGCCCGTCTTGGCGTCCTTCTCGGCGCGACGGTGCGCACGCTCGACGGTATCGAGGTCGGCGAGCGCGAGTTCGGTGTTGATGACGTCGATGTCGCTGAGCGGGTCGATCTTGCCCGCGACGTGCACGATGTCGTCGTTGACGAAGCAGCGCACCACGTGCGCGATGGCGTCGGTCTCGCGAATGTGCGCGAGGAACTTGTTGCCGAGGCCTTCACCTTTGGACGCACCGGCCACGAGGCCGGCGATGTCCACGAATTCAACCGTGGTGGGCAGGATCTTTTCGGGCTTGACGATCGCGGCAAGCGCCTGCAGGCGCAAGTCCGGCACCGGCACGACACCCACGTTCGGGTCGATCGTGCAGAACGGATAGTTCGCAGCCGCGGCGTTCTGCGCCTGCGTCACCGCGTTGAAGAGCGTCGACTTGCCCACGTTGGGAAGACCGACGATGCCGCATTTGATGCCCATAGGAAGTGATTAGTGATTAGTGATTGGTGAATGGAAAATAGCGATTGTTGTCTGGTGATTGGTGATCTGCTGGCCGCTGGCTGATCACTGATCACTATTCACTAATCACTCTCGTGTGCAGGCGGTTCATCGCCTTCTCGGCGCCCTCGCGCAGCAGCATGCCGAGCGAGTCGAGGCCGGCATCGATGGCATCGACGATGGCGTTCTCCTCGGCCTGCCGCGCACGCTGCAGCACGTAATCGATGACCTGCGACTTGTCGCCCGGATGCCCGACGCCGAGCCGCAACCGCCAGAAATCGGCACCGCAGTGCGTGATCGTGTCGCGCAGGCCGTTGTGGCCGCCGTGACCACCACCGAGCTTCAGCCGTGCGGCGCCGCACGGCAGGTCGAGTTCGTCATGCACGACGAGCACTTCCGCGACCGGCGACTTGATGTAGTCCATCAGCGCGCGGATCGAAAGGCCGCTGCGGTTCATGTAGGTCTGAGGCTTCAGCAGCACCAGTTCGGTGCCTTCGACGACGACCTTGGCGATCTCGCCCTGGTAGCGCGCATGCGCACGGAATTGCACGCTGTGCCGGTAGGCAAGCGCGTCGACGAACCAGAATCCCGCGTTGTGTCGCGTGAGCCGGTGTTCGGGCCCCGGATTGCCGAGCCCGACCACGATCTGCAACGGTGTGCCGGCCATGTTGATCGTTCTGCCTGGATAAAACGAAATCGGGCCGCCCCGTGCAGGGCGGCCCGCTCTCTCCGACCGCTTTCAATGCGGCCGGAGCGTTCGCGTTACTTCTTGGCGTCCTTCTTGGCTTCAGCCTTCTTGGCTTCAGCCGGCTTGGCTGCCGCCGGCTTGGCCGCTGCTGCGCCCGCCGCCGGTGCCGCTGCGGCTGCCGCTGCGCCTGCCGCCGGTTCCGCACCTGCCACGACTTCTGCTTCCTCAGCCGCGCGTGCATGGTGGATCGACACGATCGGCGAATTGCGACCGTGCGTCAGCTCGGGGATCTCGACGCCTTCCGGCACCGTGAGATCGGCGAGGTAAAGCATCTGGTTCAAGTCGACGGCCGACAGGTCGACCTCGACGAACTCCGGCAGGTCCCGCGGCAGGCAGTTGATCTCGACCTCGTTGCGCAGGTGCGAAACGATGCCGCCCTTCTTGACGCCCGGCGAACCGGCCTCGCCCTTGAAGTGCAGCGGGATCTTGATGCGGATCTTCTCGTCGTCGAGGACGCGCTGCAGGTCGATGTGAACGATGGCGTTTTTCGCCGGGTGACGCTGCACGTCCTTGAGGATCGCCGCCTGGTTCAACTCGCCGACCTTCAGGTTGATGATCGTCGAGTAGAAGCGCTCGTTGTCGAGCAGCAGCAGCAGCTTGGTGTGATCGAGCGACAGCGCGCGCGGATCACGGTGGCCACCGTAGAGGATGGCCGGGACCTTGTTCCCATGACGCAGGCGGCGGCTCGCACCTTTGCCTTGCGCGTCACGGAACTCGGCGACGAGTTCGAAAGCGGTTTTCATAAGCATCTCCAATTAACAACAACAAGCCGTGGAGTCCGCGACCAGTACTCGACGACACCTAAAGGGGTTAGGGGTTAGGGGATAGGGGTTAGTCGGAAGCAAGAGTGGCTGTGCCACCGCGCATGTTCTGCTTCGCGCACTGCGCGTTCCGACTAACCCCTAACCCCTATCCCCTAACCCCTTCTCACTATCTTCACCTTCAGTCCAGGTAGAGCGAACTCACCGACTCCTCGTCCCGGATCCGCCGCATCGTCTCGGCCAGCAGGCCCGCGACCGACAGTTGGCGGATCTTGCGGCACGCCTGCGCGTTTTCACGCAGCGGGATCGTGTCCGTCACCACCAGCTCGTCGAGCGCCGAAGCCTCGATGCGGTCCACCGCGGGGCCCGAGAGCACCGGATGGGTGATGTAGGCCGCGACGCGCTTCGCGCCGTGGTCCTTCAACGCCTTCGCCGCGTGGCACAGCGTACCCGCGGTATCCACCATATCGTCGACGAGGACGCAGGTCTTGCCCTCGACTTCGCCGATGATGTTCATCACTTCCGACACGTTCGCCCGCGGGCGGCGCTTGTCGATGATCGCCAGGTCGGCGTCGTCGAGGCGCTTCGCGATCGCGCGCGCGCGCACCACGCCGCCGACGTCCGGTGACACCACCACGAGGTCGTCGTATTTCTGCCGCCACACCTCGCCGAGCAGCACTGGCGACGAATACACGTTGTCCACGGGGATGTCGAAGAACCCCTGGATCTGGTCCGCGTGCAGGTCGACCGTCAGCATTCGATGCACGCCCACGCCGGCGACCATGTTGGCCACCACCTTCGCCGTGATCGCGACGCGCGTGGCGCGCGGGCGGCGATCCTGGCGGGCGTAGCCGAAATACGGCATCACCGCCGTGATGCGGGCGGCCGAAGCGCGTCGGCAGGCATCCACCATCAACAGCAGTTCCATCAGGTGGTCGTTCGCGGGCGGGCACGTCGACTGCAGGATGAAGACGTCGCGACCGCGCACGTTCTCCATCAGCTCGACCGTGACTTCGCCATCACTGAAGCGACCCACGTGGGCACGGCCCAGCGGCACCTGCAGGTAGCGCGCAATGTCCTGCGCAAGCTGCGCGTTCGCATTGCCCGTGAACACCGCCATCATCGGGCCGTCCATCTACGTGCCTCTCTCGTTGTCTCGGTTGGCTGGGGTGGAAGGATTCGAACCTCCGAATGGCGGGATCAAAACCCGCTGCCTTACCACTTGGCGACACCCCAACGCATTCGTTGCTCAAGCCCGTCGTCGTGCCGCCCCCAGCGCGCTTACAAGAACTCAGCGCCGGCCAACCTGCTGCTCGAACTGCAGGCGCGCAGTGAGCGGCGACCGGTTGAGGCCGCGCGTAATCCATCCCTGCCACTCGCGTGGCTTGCCGGCGAGTGCCGTCTCCGCATGCGTCGCATCGATCATCGGTGCGAAAACACAGGAGCCCGTGCCCGTGAGTCGCGCGGGCCCGTGGCGACCGAGCCAGTCGAGTGCGCCCGCGACCACCGGGTAGCGACGCCGGACCACGGGCTCGCAGTCGTTCCGACCACCGGTCTGCAGGAAGCCGGCAATTGTGAGCACCGGAGAATCCCTTGTCAATTCAGGGGCTTTGAACACTTCGGCGGTGCTGATGGCCACGTCGGGCTGCACCAGCAGGTAGACGGGCTCCGGAAAGTCGACGGGCACCAGTCGTTCACCCACCCCCTCGGCCCACGCGGCATTGCCGTGAACGAACACCGGCACGTCAGCGCCGAGACTCAAACCAAGCGTCGCCAGGACCTCAGTGTCCAACCGCATCCCCCACAATTGATTCAGAGCCACCAGGACCGTGGCCGCGTCGGAACTTCCGCCGCCCACACCGCCGCCGATGGGTAGCCGTTTTTCGACCTCGATCGCCACTCCCTGCATCAGGGATACGCCGGTATCTGCGGCCGCAGCCGCCAACCGCCGGGCGGCCCGCACGACGAGGTCGTCCTCGGCCGCGACCCCCGGCAGGGTGCCCAACCTTTCAATGACACCAGGAGGTCGCTGGAAAAAGCGGATCGAATCCCACAGGTCGATGAACTGGAACGCCGTCTGCAGCTCGTGATAGCCGTCGGGGCGACGCCCGACGACGTGCAGGAACAGGTTCAGCTTGCCGGGTGCCGGCCAGGGCGCGGGGTAGCCGAGGGAGCGGTTCATGGCGCTGGCAGGATCCAGTCGTCGACGACGATTCTGACCCGCGCACCGCTGGTCGTGGCCGTCAGGCGCGCGGGCAGGTTCCAACCCGCCTGTGACTTCAACTCCTCATAGCTGACGACCCAGCCGCCCTGGACGAATCCCGGCACCGAGCCCGCGCTCATCTGCACTGGGCCGCTACCTGCCGATTCCGGCGCCGGCACGCCGAGCATCCAGTAGCGCAGTTCGGCCAGCGGCAATTCCACGCCGAGACGTCGCTCGAGCTCGGCCCGCGCCGCCTCGCCGTCGAGCGGCTGGCCGGCGCCATCGGCAAGTTCGATCGATTCGCCGTCCGTCACCAGTGCCAGTCCGCCCGCACCCAATGGCCCGCGCACGGTCAGTTCCGTCCGCTCGGAACGTTGCTGCCAGACGAAGCTGCCGCTGCCGCCCTCGCCCTGTGCGGCCAGGGCGATACGACCCTTGGCCATCCATTGCGTCAACTGCGCGGGATCGGCGGTTCTCGACGCGGATGGCCCGCCGGCCGGTGTCGTCGCGCAGGCCGAGACGAACACTGCGCAGGCCAGGACAGCGAGCAACGGACGCATGCAGGACATGGCCCGACCGTGGCTCAGGGACCGGCGCGTTCGAGGCGCTGGCGGAGTATCTTGTTCTCGGGCGCTTTTTCGAGTGCCGCTGTCCACGTTGCGCGGGCCGCCTTCTGGTCACCCATCGCCCATTGCACCTCGCCGATGTGCAGGTCGATCTCCGGATCCGCGCCTGACTCGTTCGCGCGCTGCAGGTCGTGCAGCGCTTCGGGGTACTTGCCTTCCTTGTACAAGAGCCAACCCATGCTATCGAGCGTGGCTGCGTTGTCGGGCGATTGAGCCAGGGCAGCGGTGATCAGCCCACGCGCTTCGGGCAGGTTCCTGCCGTGGTCGACAAGTGTGTACCCGAGCGCGTTCTGGACGTGCGCGTCGCCCGGCCGCTCCGCCAGCAATTCGCGCAGGTCGCGGATCGCCGCGTCTTCCTTGCCCGTGCGCTCGAGGAAGAACGCATGGTTCAGGCGCAGTTCGAGCGCATCCGGATACCGCGAGAGCCCTTCCTCGTACGCCTGCGCGGCGCGGCGGGTATCGCCGCGGTATTCGAGCAGGCCGGCCTTCGCGGAATAGACGTCCGGTGCCAGCTGTGGCTGCGTGCGGGCGAGCTCGTCGAGGTGCGTGACGCCCGCCTCGGTGCCGGACTGTTCCGTCTTGATGCGCGCAACGCGCTGTTGCGCGGCGAGATTGTAGTCACCACCCGCGACGCGCGAGTAATAGCGCAGTGCACGCTCGGTTTCCTTGCGCCGCTCGGCGATCACACCCAGGAAATACAGGGCTTCGTAGGATTGCGTACCCGTGGCGAGCAGGTTCTCGAACTGGACCGTCGCCGCGTCGAGGTTGTCGGCATCGAGTTCCATCGCCCCCAGGGTGCGGATCGCGCCCGGCACCACGGTCTTGCCCAGTGGTGTACGGAGTGAGCATGGCTCGTGCCTCCTGGTCACGGCCCGTCGCCGACAGGAGCAGCGCGTACTCGAGGTGCGTGCCGACGTCGGAATCGGGTTCGGTGACCAGGTCGCGCGCCATGGCGAGGCCCTCCTCGTCCTTGCCGGTCGCGATGCGCGTGCGCGCGAGCAGCATCTTCGCGGGCTTCCAGTACGGCGCCTTGGCCACGGCCGTCTGGGCCGCCTGGTCGGCCGCGGCGAAATTGTCGGCCCGGAGGGCCGCACTGCCGAAGGCGTAATAACCTTCCGCGACGCCGGGATGCCGCGCCGACAGCCGCCGGAAAAGTTCCATGACGTCCGTCGCGACGCCCTCGTCACTGATCACCGGCAGCAGCGCGAGAAAACCCGCTGCCGGGCTCATGTACACGGTGTCGAGCAGGAACCCGAACTGGGTTTCGGCATCGTCGAGCCGGTGCAGCTTGAGCGCCGTGATGCCCGCGTAGCGATGCGCGTTCTCGCTGGTCGGATTGATCTCCAGCCAGCGGCCGGCGGCCAGCGCTGCCTCCTGCAACTGGGTGTGATCGAACGCCGCACGCGTGGCCTGCTCGGCAATCGTCTCGTCGTCGGACTGCTGGGCCGCCTCGCGATACAGCCTGGCGCCGGCCGGAAAGTCGCCCCGGTCGAACGCGGCCTCGGCGGCAGTCAGGCGGGCCTCGGGCAGCATCGCATCGCCCGCGGCGGCGGGTCCCGCCGGGGTCGTTGCGACGCAAGCCCCGAGTAAACCGAGGAAGAACGCGCCCAGGGCGCTAGGTAAGGCACGGATAATGCGGATTGGCATGGCGTCTCCACTATAGCCGAAGCTCACCGCAGCTTGTGTTGCGGGGTCCGTTCACCCAGAATTTCGCGTCTTTCAAGACCAGGTCCCGGATGTCTCTCGTCGTCGTCGGCATCAACCACCGCACCGCTCCCGTCGAAGTGCGCGAGCGCGTGGTCTTCGAGCCGGCTCGCATCCCGGATGCATTGCAACAACTGCGCAACCTGCCGGACGTCCACGAGACCGTCATCGTCTCGACCTGCAACCGGACCGAACTCTATTGCGTGACCGACAACCTCGGCCAGGCCGAACTCGGCGACTGGCTGCAGCGTTACCACGGCATCGGCGTCCCGCTGCACCACAGCCTCTACCACCATGACGAAGACAAGGCCGTCACGCACGCGTTCTCGGTCGCGTCGGGGCTCGACTCGATGGTGCTCGGCGAGCCGCAGATCCTCGGCCAGCTCAAGGACGCCTACCGGGTCGCGCAGGAGGCCGGCACCACCGGTCCGGTGCTGAACCGCCTGTTCCAGTCTGCCTTCTCGGTCGCCAAGCGCGTGCGCACCGAAACCAAGATCGGCGCCAATGCCGTTTCCGTCGCCTCGGCCGCGGTGGCGATGGCACGCACCGTGTTCGCGAGTTTCGACAACCGCACCGCGCTGCTGGTCGGCGCCGGCGAAACCGTCGCGCTCGCGGCCAGGCACCTGTACGCGGACGGCCTGCGCCGGATGATCATTGCAAACCGCAGCGTCGACCGCGCGCGCGAGCTCGCCGCCGAGTTCCATGGTTTTGCAATCGGCCTCGACGAAATTCCGAATCACCTCAAGGAAGCCGACATCGTCGTTGCTTCCACCGCCGCCCCGCACTCGATCATCACGCGACACATGACGGAGCAGGCGCTGCGTGCCCGCAAGCGTCGTCCGATGTTCATGGTGGACATCGCCGTGCCGCGCGACATCGACGCCGACGTCGCCGAGCTCGAGGACGTCTACCTCTTCACGGTCGACGACCTGCAGTCGGTCGTGAACGAAAACCTCGAAGGACGCCGCCAGGCGGCGCGGGAAGCGGGCGAGCTGATCCACGCCGAGGTCGAACGCTTCGCGCATTCGCTGCGCACGCGCGACGCCGCGCCGCTGATCCGCCGCCTGCGCGAGGAAGCCGACCGCACGCGCCAGCGCACGCTCGAGCAGGCCCGGGTCATGCTGGCCCACGGCAAGAGCCAGGACGAAGTCCTGAGCTTCCTCGCCAACACGCTGACGAACCGGCTCATCCATGCACCGAGCCAGCGGCTGCGTGACGCGGCGGAAACCGGCGACGGCGAGATCATCGAGACGATCGCCGAAATCTACCGGCTCGACCAGCCGCACGATTGATGAAAGAGTCGATCCGACGCCGTCTCGAGCGGACGGTCGAGCGCTTCGAGGAAGTGGGCGCGCTGCTCGCCGACCCTGGCGTCATCGCGAAGCAGGGCCAGTTCCGCGACCTCTCGATGGAGTATTCGCGGCTCGAGTCCGTGGCGCAGCGCTACCAGGAATTTTCCCGGCTCGAAGGCGAATTGCGCGCCACGGAGGAAATGGCCGCCGGCGCCGACGTGGAGATGCGCGAACTCGCCGACGAGGAGGCGGGCGCGCTGCGCGAGCGTATCGACGCGGAGGGCCTCGAACTCACGCGCCTGCTGGTCCCGAAGGATCCGCGCGACGACGCCAACATCTTCCTCGAGATCCGTGCGGGCACCGGCGGCGACGAAGCCGCGATCTTTGCGGGCGACCTGTTCCGCATGTATTCGCGCTATGCCGAGCGGCAGGGCTGGAAGGTCGAAGTGCTGAGCGAAAGCACCGGCGAGCACGGCGGCTACAAGGAAATCATCAGTCGCGTCGTGGGCCGCGCCGCGTACTCGAAACTCAAGTTCGAGTCGGGTGCGCACCGCGTGCAACGCGTGCCGGCGACGGAGGCTCAGGGCCGCATTCACACCTCCGCGTGCACGGTCGCGATCCTGCCGGAGCTGGACGAGATCGAGGACCTGCCGATCAATCCGGCCGAACTGCGCGTCGATACGTTCCGCGCCTCGGGTGCCGGCGGCCAGCACGTCAACAAGACCGATTCGGCCATCCGCATCACGCACATCCCGACCGGCGTCGTGGTGGAGTGCCAGGACGAGCGCTCGCAGCACAAGAACCGCTCGCGCGCGATGTCACTGCTGCGGGCACGCCTGCTCGAAGCGCAACGGCAGAAGCAGACGGCGCAGCAGGCGCAGGAGCGCAAGCTCCAGGTCGGCACGGGCGACCGCTCTGAGCGCATCCGCACCTACAACTATCCGCAGGGCCGCGTGACGGACCACCGCATCAACCTGACGCTGTACCAGCTGTCCTCGATCATGGAAGGCGCGCTTGCCGACGTGATCGGCCCGCTGCAGCAGGAGTGGCAGGCGGAGCAGCTGGCGCAGCTGGATTGAGAATCACTTCCCTCCCATGGCTAGCGAAGTCGCCCAACTGATCGCGGAAGGCAGCGCACGCTTGCGGCGCGTCGCCGACGATCCGCGGCACGAAGCCGAAATCCTGCTCGGCGCGGCGCTGGGCAAGACGCGCGCCTGGATCATGGCCCACCCCGAGGAACGCACCCTCGACTGCGAGGCCACCGACCGCTACGAGGCTTACGTCACTCGGCGCTCGCATGGCGAGCCGGTCGCCTACGTCCTCGGTGAAAAGGAATTCTGGTCGCTGCCGCTCGCGGTCACGCCGGACGTGCTGATACCGCGACCCGAGACCGAACTCGTGGTCGAACTCGCACTGGCTCACCTGCCTCCAGGCGCGGCGGCGCGAGTGCTGGATCTCGCCACCGGCAGCGGCGCCATTGCACTCGCCATCGCGCATGAGCGGCCCGGCGCCGGTGTCATTGGCACCGATGTGGCCGCGGCCGCCATTGAAGTTGCCCGCCGCAACGCCCTGCAACTGCGGCTCGGCAACGTCGAGTTCGTCGCGGGCAACTGGTTCGAGCCCGTGGCCGGGCAGCAGTTCGACCTGGTCGTCAGCAACCCGCCGTACATTGCCGCAGGCGACGAACGCGTCGAACCCGGCGTGCGCCGCTTCGAACCCCACGGCGCGCTTTTCTCCGGGTCGGAGGGCCTGGATGCGCTGCGTGTGATCGCCGCCGAGGCTGGCAGCCACCTTGAGGGCGGGGGCTGGCTGATCGTCGAGCACGGGGACCAGCAGGGTCCCGCAGTGCGCGATTTGCTCGAAACGGCCGGCTTCGGCGACGTGACCACGCACCGCGACCTGGCCGGGCTCGAGCGCTGCACTGCAGGTCGCTGGCCGGGACATCCCGGGGCGTGACATCGCGCCGCCGCGCGTTCACTATGCGCACCCTCTCCCGTTCCAACTTCTGCAGGCAGGTCACGCAGCCATGATCCGATTCGAAACTTCGCTCGGCGCATTCACGATCGAACTCTTCGACAAGGATGCACCCGTCACGGTGCAGAACTTCCTCGACTATGTCGACGCCGGCCATTTCGACGGCACCGTCTTCCATCGCGTGATCCCGGGCTTCGTCGTGCAGGGCGGTGGCATGACCGAGGACATGAGGCAGAAGACGACGCGCGCCCCGATCAAGAACGAAGCCGACAACGGCGTCAAGAATCGGCGCGGCACGCTGTCGATGGCGCGCACCAACGATCCGCATAGCGCCACGTCGCAGTTCTTCATCAACCTGGTCGACAACTCGAACCTCGACCCGGGCCGCGGCAGCGCTGGCTATGCCGTGTTCGGCTGCATCTCCGACGGCATGGCGGTGATCGACGCGATGGCCAAGGTCAAGACCGGTAATCGCGGCGGCCACGGTGACGTGCCGGTCGAGCCGATCAAGGTCGTCAGCGCGAAGCGCGTCGAAGCCGCGAAGTAGACCGCACCCTTTCCCGGGGCAACACCGCATGGCGAAACGTCGGCGCGGGCTGGCGGGCCGGATCCTGCGCGGGCTGCTGCTCGCAGGGCTAGCCTGGGCGGCACTGACGATCGGCACGGTCGTCGCGCTGCGCTGGATCGATCCGCCCTTCACCACGTTCATGCTCACGGATCGCGTGGGCGCGCTGTTCTCGAGCGAGAAGGGCTACGAATTCAGCAAGGTCTGGGTCGACTGGGACGGCATTTCGAAGCACGCGGCCCTCGCCGTGATCGCATCCGAGGACCAGCAGTTCCTGCGCCACCGCGGGTTCGACTTCAAGCAGATCGACAAGGCACTCGCGGATCGCGAGCGCGGTCGCCGCGTTCGCGGTGCCAGCACGATCTCGCAGCAGGTCGCGAAGAACATCTTCCTGTGGCGCGGGCAGAGCTGGTTCCGCAAGGGTCTCGAGGCCGGCATCACGGTGCTGATCGAAGCCTGCTGGAGCAAGCAGCGCATCCTCGAGGTGTACCTGAACATCGCCGAGTTCGGGCGCGGCACGTACGGCGTGCAGGCGGCGAGCCGCCGCTTCTTTGGCAAGGACGCGGCGCGACTGACTCAGGCCCAGGCCGCGCTGCTCGCGGCCGTGTTGCCGGCACCCACGCGCTTCAAGGTCGATGCGCCGTCGCGCTACGTGCTGAAACGGCAGGCCTGGATCCAACGCCAGATGAACGCGCTCGGCGGAACCTCCTATCTGGCAGAGTTGCGCTGACCGCGGCAAGCTTGGGCTGCCAGCACCAGAAGACGCCAGTCGGGGACGCCGCATGAGCCAAGGTCAGCCACCACGTCGGACTCGGATCGCGATCATCGGCGCGGGACATTCCGGACTGTGCATGGGCATGCGCCTCAAGCAGGCAAACCAGCACGATTTCGTGATCCTCGAGAAGGCGGCCACGCTCGGTGGCACCTGGCGCGACAACACCTACCCCGGCGCGTCGTGTGACGCGCCTTCCTACCTGTACAGCTTCTCCTTCGCACAGAAGACCGACTGGAGTCGGCGCTTCGCCTGGCAGTCGGAGCTGCTCGGATACTCGACCGAACTCGCGATCAAGCACGGCTTGTTGCCACACTGCCGCTTCAATGCCGAAGTCACGCGGATCGCGTACGACGACGACGGCAACACCTGGACGCTGGCCTGTGCGGACGGCACGACGCTCGTCGCCGATTTCGTGATCGCGGGCGTCGGACAACTGAATCGGCCGTCGACGCCGGCGATACCCGGCCTGGACTCCTTTGCGGGATCGCACTTCCATTCCGCGCAGTGGAACCATGGCGTGACTCTCGCCGGCAAGCGCATCGCCGTGATCGGCAATGCCGCGAGTGCTGTCCAGTTCGTGCCGCAGATCGCACCGCTCGCGGCGAAGCTCACCATTTTCCAGCGCTCGGCCAACTGGCTCATGCCGCGCAAGGATCGCCTCTACGCGCCGCGCACGCAGCGGCTGCTGACGCGCTTCCCCGGACTCGCCCGGCTGTACCACGACGCACAGTGGTTCTTTTTCGGTGAGCTGCAGCTCACGCCGCTGATGAAGCAGGTGAAGCCGGTGCAGGTGTTGGCGCGGCTGAAATCGCTCGCGCACCTTCGACGCCAGGTGAAGGACCCCGTTTTGCGCGCGAAGCTCGTGCCCACCTACCCGATCGGCGCCAAGCGCGTGCTGTTCAACGACGACTACTACCCGGCCTTGTCGCGACCGAACGTCGAACTGGTGACGGACACCATCGTGCGCATCGAGCCTTCGGGCGTGCGTACGCGGACCGGCGAACTGCACGCGGCCGACGTCGTCATCTTCGCGACGGGGTTCAAGAGCACCGACTTCCTTGCGCCGATGCAGATCACCGGTCGTGGCGGACGCGACCTGAAGCAGGAATGGGCCATGGGCGCGCGTGCCTACCTGGGCGTGACGGTCACCGGCTTCCCGAACTTCTTCATGCTGTACGGCCCCAACACCAACCTGGGTCACAACAGCATCCTGGTGATGATCGAGGCGCAGGTCGACTACATCCTCGACGCGCTCGGCAAGATGCAGGCGCGGGGACTGCGGCGCATCGACGTCAAGCGTGACGTGCTCGAAGCCTACAACCACAGCCTGCAGCAGGACCTGGCGAAGTCCGTGTGGGCCGCGACCGGCGCCAGCTGGTACAAGCTCGCGGACGGCACCATCACCAACAACTGGCCGCACAGCACCATCCGCTACCAGCGCCTGCTGCGTGAAGCGAAGCTCGAGGATTACGACACATGACGAAGATCGCACTGCGCCTGGCTTTGACGCTGCTCGCACTGCCGCTGCTGGCACCTGGAGCGGCGCAGGCCGCGAATCCCGCGAAGGACATGCCGGCGAAGAACGCAATCGACCCGCAACGCCTGTCGGAGATTACCCGCAAGCTGTCCGCGGACGAATTTGAAGGACGTGCCCCCGGCACGCCGGGCGAGACCAAGGCGGTCGCCTACCTCGTCGAACAGTTCGAATCCGTGGGACTCGAACCGGCCGGCACGGACGGCACCTACGTGCAGGTGGTACCGCTGGTCCGCACGCAGGTGCCGGCGGACGCGTCGATGAGTTTCACGGTGAACGGCAAGCAGCGATCGCTGGTGCAGCAGGTGGACATGGCCGCCCTCGCCTTGCGCCCCGTCGACCGCGTGCAGATCGAGAACGCGCCGCTGGTGTTCGTCGGCTACGGCGTCAGCGCGCCGGAACGGGGCTGGGACGATTACAAGGACATGGACCTGCGCGGCAAGGTTGCCGTGTACCTGGTCAACGATCCGGATTTCGAAGCGGCGCCGGGTGACGACGCCCACGGCAAGTTCGGCGGCAAGGCGGCCACCTACTACGCCCGCTGGACGTACAAATACGAGGAAGCTGCACGCCGCGGCGCGATCGCTGCCTTGATCGTGCACGAGACGGAACCCGCGGCGTACGGCTGGAAAACCGCCATCGCACCGAACGGTGAAGGCTACGACATCGTGCGGGCCGACCCCGCGAAGGAGAAGCTGCTGCTGCAGTCGTGGCTGCACCGTGACGCCGCCGTCGAACTGTTTCGTGGCGCGGGCCTCGACTTCGACGCGCTGAAGAAGAGCGCGCGCAGCAAGGCGTTCCGCCCCGTCGAACTGCAGGGTGCCACGTTCAGCGCAGATTTCCCGCTCGCGCACGCGCGCATCGACAGCCACAACGTGCTCGGCAAGATCACGGGGCGTCGCCATCCGCACGAAAGCATCATGATTGGCGGTCACTGGGACGCCTATGGCAGCGGCGAACCCGACGCACAGGGCCTGCGTTACCGCGCGGGCGCGCTGGACGACGCGATCGGACTCGCCGGCGTCATCGAGATCGCGCGTGCCTTCAAGCACGGTCCACGACCGGACCGCAGCCTCGTGTTTTCGGCATGGACCGCCGAGGAACGTGGGTTACTGGGGTCGGAGTATTACGCGGACCACCCGTTGCTGCCGCTCGAGACCACCGTCGCGAATTTCACCATGGACGTGCTGCAGCCGAACGGCCTCGCGCGTGACATCGTGTTGGTCGGTGCCGGGCAGAATGAACTCGAGAACATGCTGGTGAAGGCAGCCGCTGGCCAGGGCCGAGTCGTCACGCCGGACGCGAAGCCCGAGCGCGGCCTGGCGTTCCGCGCCGATCATTTCCCGTTCGCGAAGCGCGGCGTGCCCACGTTGCTGCTGATGGGCATGGGCGGCGGACATGACCTCGTCAATGGCGGGCGTGAGGCCGGTGACCGCTGGGTCGCCGAGTACACGAGCAAGTGCTATCACCAGGCCTGCGACCGCTGGAGCGCGTCCTGGGACCTGAGCGGTGCGGCCCAGGACGTCACTCTGATCTACCAGATGGCCAACCAGCTCGCGAATTCGCGCGCTTGGCCGCAATGGAACCCGGGCACCGAGTTCAAGGCGGTGCGTGACGCGACGACCATGCAACGCAAGTAGCGCGGATAACGACGACCCCAGGTTCAACTCCGCGTGGGCAGGCAATTCCAGGTGCGGATTTCCGGCGCAGCGCGCACTATCTGTAACGCATATCTGCGGTCACAACGAAGGGAGAATGGAACATGGATTTGATCATCACCTTGATCATCGGTGGCGTGGTCGGCTGGCTGGCCAGCATCGTCATGAAGACCAATGCGCAAATGGGGCTGATCGCCAACGTGCTGGTCGGGATCGTTGGTTCATTCCTGGGCTTCTGGGCTGCCGGCGCTCTGGGACTCGCACCGACCGGTGGCATCGTGCGATTCGTCGTCGCCGTGGTCGGCGCGGTCGCACTGATCTTCATCCTGCGCGCGCTCGGCATTTTCAAGAAGGGCTGATGTCGCACGCGGCCACCTTCCTGTTGGCCGCATGCGCTCTGCTGACGGCTCCGACTGGCTGGGTGTGACCACTCGTCGCGATTGGTCCGGAGGGGCCTGCCGGTGACCGTCACATCTGCCGAAACACGTGTACACGGCTCCGTGCCACCGGCAGCACCTCTTCGCGACCCTTTATATGCAACTCCGCGGTGTCGTTATCGTGCCGCACTACCTGCGCGACTGCTGCGAGGTTCACGACGATCGCGCGGTGCACCTGCGCGAAACTGTCCGGATCCAGTTGGGCAATGAGCTCCTTCAGCGGCATCCGGATCACCGCTTCGCGTGGCCGCCCGCCATCGTCCCGCCACGCGACCACGGTGTACTTCTCCTCCGCCCGGAGGTAGTCCACGTCCGCGACAGGGATCAGGCGCACCGTTGCGCCGACGGATGCACGGATCCAGCGCAGCGTGCCCTGGTGGGTTCGCGCAAGGCGCTGTGCGAGCTCCGCGAGCAGCACCTCCGTGGCGGCCACCGGCGCCGCGGTCCGCAGCCGTTCGCGCAGGCGCTGCACCGTTTCGGCTAGCCGGGCCGTATCCACTGGCTTCACCAGGTAATCGAGAACGCCGTGCGCAAAGGCCTGGAGGGCGTACTGCTCGTGCGCGGTAACGAACACAAGGTGCGCGCCCCTCCCGATCGTACGCGCCGCGTCGATCCCGGTGGTGCCGGGCATCTGTACGTCGAGGAAGCACACGTCCGGATGCAGCGCCTCGAAGCGCTCGATCGCCTCGCGGCCGTTTCGCGCGTGCGCGACGATCTCGAGCTCTGGCCAGGCCTCCAGAAGCATGCCGGCGAGCGCATCGCGCAGCAGCGGCTCGTCGTCTGCGATCAGCGCCGTGGGACGCTGTGTCATACGATGCCCCCCCCACCGTGCGACGGGACCGGCCTTGCTGGAAACCAGATCCTGGCGTGCACCCCGTGCGGCTCTGCCTCGCTGAGTTCGAGTCCGGCGTCGCCGCCGAATGCGAGCTGCAACCGTTCTCGCAGGGACGCCAGGCCGGTGCCGAGGCCACCGCCGGTCGGCTGCATACCGATGCCGCTGTCCGTGACGGACGCAATGCAGCGGCCGTCGTCGAGACGCAAGCGCACGTCGATCTTCCCGCCTTCCTCGGCAGGGTCGATTCCGTGGCGCACGGCGTTCTCGACGAGTGTGAGCAGGGCCATCGGTGGACACTCCAGCGTCTCGGTTCCGGTTTCGACATCCACTGTCCACGCCAGACGGTCCGGCATTCGCATCTGCATCAGGTCGAGGTAAGAGCGCACCAGCTGCAGTTCGTCGCCAATCGTGGTCACAGGGTCATGCAGGCGGGGCACCGCGGCCCGCAGGTAGGCGATCAGGCTCGCGAGCACCTGCACCGCCCTCGGCGAGCCGGCCGCGACGAGTGCCTGAACATTCGCGAGCGTGTTGAACAGGAAATGCGGCTCGACCTGTGCCTGCAGCAGGCGCAGGCGCGCGTCCACTGCGCGCCGCTCGAGTTGCTCGCGCTCGAGCCGGAACTCCAGGGCCTGTGTGCGCGCGAAAGCCTGCGTCTGACGCAGCATGGCCCCCAGTGCAATCCACGGTGCAAACAGCACGCCGGCGAAGGTGAGCAGAACCCAACCCGCCAACAAGTCGCCGTCAGTGTCAAACGGAGGCGGTCCACGCAGCCACAGCCAGTACGCGAGCAGCGCCGCGAACGGCACCTGCACGACGACACCGGCGAGCTGAAGTATCCAGCGGTCAAGCCAGGCAGGCAGACGACGCGGCCAGCGCTCGAACAGCGCGAACGCGATCAGCGCGCCCGTGCCCACGACCCAGGCTCGCAGCACCACGACCGCGGTGGCCGTCTCCGAGCCGATCGCAAGCAGCAGCCCCACGAGCGTCGCCGCGACCAGCACGACGCGCACGCGTGCCCATCCGAAAGGTGACGGAAGCCGGGGGGAGAATGGCGCCATGCGACGATGATGGACCGGGTGCGGCCGGCGGCGCTAGAGACGCGGCAGCCAGAGGACCAGACTCGCCGCAGTCACGCCGGCGAACGTCACCAGAGAGAGTCCGCCGAATACAGCCGCGACCGCTGTTTTCAGCCGCGGGCCCCCGTGCCGGTCGGTGCGCAACCAGAGTTCAAGGAGCGCGAGCGGCACGATGTACTGGCCGAACGCGAGTACGGTCAGGAACGGGCCGCTGAAGCGGTCCGGGTCGAACCCGACTGCTTTCCCGTGCACGACGAGCCAGAGGGCGAGGCCGATCCGGAAGAACCAGACGCCCGAGAACGCGACCCATAGCCGGAGCGCCCACGCGCGATGCTGTAGCAAGCGGCGCGCGCGCCCATGGCGCAGGGCCTGCACGGCGCAGACCAGAATCACCATCGCGTTGCCGGCCAGCGCAAGGTGCTGCGTCCAGTCGCCGACCGCGCCACGGTGCAGCATCATACCGAGGCCGCCGAGGGCGAGCACGATCGCGCCGGACACGAAGATGCGTCCGCTGATCCGGTGCAACGTCGGCACGTGGCTTCGCACTGCCGGGAGAAGCTGCGCCGCACCCGCAAATACGAGCAGCACCGTGAACGCGACGTGCGAGGCGACCATGAGGTTCCCGAGGAGATCGCCCGGTGTGTAGCCGCGCGGGAACACTTCGTTCCAGGCGGCCCAGTCGCCGCGCACGACGGCACTGCCGTAGAAAATCAACACGTACGCCGCGAAAATGGCTTGGCCGGCGAGCGCGATGGCGAGCCAAGTGGCGCCCGCCACGACGAGCGCGCTGGGGCGACGGCGCGGCGTGGCGAACTCATTCACCGGCGCCGAGGGTGATGGTCCCGCCGCTGAGTACGCAGCAGCCCCAAGGGAGGAATCGGACGCGGCGGTCCCTTCAGCGAGCGCGGTTCGAGAGGACATGATTACTCCCTGCTGCGGATGCGCGGGATTCTGCTGGAGCGAGTGACGGCGCCGGCTGCGCTGCGATGGGCGGTTGCGGGCGCCGACCGCTGGAAGCACTGACAGACGAACGGCCGACGCTGATGCCGCGCGTTCCTGCGCGTGCTCGGGTGCCCGGTCGATCGACATCGTGCCGGGGAACCGCATGCGCGGTGGACACCCCCGTTCGTCGATCACTGCGACTGCTCATCGCACCGACTGGTGGGCGCCGTTGCGCTTGGTCATCCTTGCAACCAATACCCCTACAGGAGTGATCATGCTCATTACCGATCGCGACGCCCGGATGTGCGGATTCGTGTACCTGGCTGTCGTGGTGACCGGTATCGTCAGCCTGGCCTGGGTGCCGGCGCAGCTGAATCTCGGCGACGATCCCGCACGGATCCTGGCCGTGATCTGCGCGCAGGAACCGCTGTACCGCACGGGAGTCGGTGCCTGGCTCATAAACCAGCTTGCATTCCTGGCGCTCGGGCTCTCGTTCTACCGGGTGCTGCGACACGCCCACCCGGCAGCTGCCATGACGATGACCGCGCTCGTCGTCGTGAGTGTGCCGATCGGTCTCGTTGGCGCCGTCCATCGGCTGGATGCCCTGGGCTGGGCGACCGACGGCGTAGCGTTGGCCGATCAGGAACTCCGCGCAGCGTTCGCCGCGCACGCGATCCAGTCATGGCGCAACACGATCCTCGTCGTGCAGGCGTTCTGGGGCTTGTGGCTGCTGCCGCTTGCGTACCTGCTGTGGCGCACGCGGCTCGTCCCCGTGCCGCTCGCCGCCGCGCTCGCTCTCGGTTGCTGCGGGTATCTCGTGGCCGTATTCGGGGACGTGTTCCATCCGTCGTTCGATGAAACCCTACTCGCGCGCATCGCCACGCTTCCTGCCGCAGCAGGAGAGATCGGCACCTGCATGTGGCTCCTTGTCGCGGGGGCGCGCCGGCAACGTCTGCGCTCCTGAGGCACGGAGCGACGTCATGGCGCTTTGTATTCTCTTAGTCCAGGAACTTCCAGGTCTTGGCGCCATCCAGCCTCCGGATCCGAGTGGACTCAATTATGGAGGGATCGAAGTTGCGAAAATTTACACCCATCCGGTTTTTGGACCGATCGATTGGTTCCCAGTGCGTAACGCAGCCGCAGTTGGCACACCGAACCAGCCGTAGGCATCTGTCTCCCCAAACGTAACGAACCAGATCACCCTTGCGGGCAAGAACTTTAACCTTGCCTGGATCGTAGTAGCCCCAGAGCCCGCCGTGGCGACGACAGATTGAGCAGTTGCAACTCGTGAGTCGCCGCGGCTTGGAAGCTACCTGGAGCTGTACTGCACCGCAGTGGCACGAACCTGTGAGCATGGCACTGCCCTCTTGGTGAGGCCCCGGCTCTTGAGCAACCTTCGGGAGCCGAGGCATTTACATAGATCATTCTGACGTTTCAGCGGAAACGTCAACCTACGGTGATCAATCCGGAATTCGCCATCTAATTGCACCCATGCCTCACGGACGGTACCCCGGGCCACGCACGACCCGACCCGGTTTCGCGCCGGTGTGCTCGTCATTGCGGATCACCGGCACGCCGTTCACGACGACGTGCTCGACACCGACGGCATATTGCTTCGGCGCATCGAAGGTCGCCTTGTCCGCAATGCTGGCGGGATCAAAGACGACGACGTCCGCGTAGCAGTTCACGTCGAGACAGCCGCGGTCCTGCAGCTTCCAGTTCGTCGCCGGCAGGCGCGTAATGCGTCGGATTGCTTCCTCGAGCGGCATCAGCTTTTCGTCGCGTGAGTACTTGCCGAGCAGACGTGCGAAGTTGCCATAGGCGCGCGGATGCGTGCTCGACTTCATGAACACGCCTTCGGGCGCCAGCGCTTCGGCATCGGAACCCAGGCTCACCCACGGTTGCGACAGGCCGAGCTTCACGTTGTCCTCGCTCATCAGGAAGTAGACCGACTGCACTCGCGAGTTGTCCTCGATCACGAGGTCGATGATCGTGTCCTCGGCGCTGGTGCCGCGCATTTTCATGACGTCCGCGAGTGTCTTGCCGGTGAGCGGCTTGAGCGCGGGATTCTTGAAGCCAACGAACAACACACGGTCGGGCGAGCCTGCCGTGCGGAAGAGGTTCTCCTCCCCGGCGGGTGGATTGCGAATTTCCTCGATCACGCGCGCACGCAGTTTCGGGTCCTTCAGCCGCGAGACCCAGGCTTCGAGCCCGCCTGCCTGCACCCACAGCGGCATCGCGGCGTCGAGGCCCGTGGATCCCGCGGTGTACGCGTACATGTTGGCGCTCACGGCCACGCCCTGCTTGCGTGCCGCCTCGATCTTCGCAATCGCGCGCGCCATGTTGCCCCAGTTGGCCTCGCCCGCCGCCTTCAGGTGATAGGCCTCGCCGTGCCCGCCGGCGGCGCGGGTGATCTCGATCAGTTCGTCGATCGCGGCCTCGAGCCCGTAGCTCTCGTTGCGCACGTGCGAGACGTAGCCGCCGCCCGACTCAGCCGCCGCTTTCGCAAGTGCAATCAGCTCGGGTGTTTCGGCAAAGAAAGCCGGCGAATAGATCAGCGAACTGCCGACCCCCAGCGCGCCTTCACGCATGGCTTGTCGCACCAGGTCCTGCATGCGGCTCAGCTCGGCCGGTGTCGGATCCCGGTCGTCCTCCCCGAGCACGTACACGCGCACGCTCGTGGCACCGACGAAGGACGCGACGTTCGGCGAGATGCCGCGTCGCACGAGCGAATCGAGATACTCACCAAGCGTCGTCCAGTCGATCGGGTACTTGATATCGCCCTGGTGCTGCAGGATGTCGGCCTTCATCGCCTCGTTGAGCGGGCCTCCGGACTCGCCCTCACCCATGATTTCGAGCGTGACCCCTTGCTTGAGGTCGCTCATGCCGCGGCCATCGGCGATCAACGACAGGTTGGCCCACGACAGCACGTTGATGAAGCCGGGTGCAACAGCCTTGCCGGCCGCGTCGATCTCCTTGGTCGCTTTCGCCCCGGAGAGGTCGCCCACCGACGCCACGCGGTCGCCACGGATGCCGACGTCCGCGCGTCGGCCCGGACTGCCAGAACCGTCGAAGAGGGTGCCATTGCGGACGATGAGGTCGTACGTCTCAGCAGCCTGGGTTGTCGCTGCCGCGGCGTGCGTGCTTTGGCCCGCGCCTGCAAGACCTGCGAGCATTGCAGCGCAGACGAGGAAAGATGCAGGCGATTGGCGGCGCATGGTGTTCAAGCAGATTCCCCCGGGAGACACAGTCAGGCGGCGTTGGCCGACACATCGTAACCGAGTATCGGGGCGAGCCAACGCTCTGCTTCCGCCATCGACAGTCCTTTGCGCCGGGCGTAATCCTGCACCTGGTCGAGGTCGATCTTGCCGACCTGGAAATACAGGGCTTCAGGATGCGAGAAATACCAGCCGCTGACCGCCGCCGTCGGATGCATCGCGTAGTTCTCGGTCAGGTGGATTCCGGTCCGCGCCTCCACGTCCAGCAACTGGAACAGCGTGCCTTTCTCGGTATGGTCGGGACACGCCGGATACCCCGGCGCCGGCCGGATGCCGCGATAACTCTCGCGGATCAGCTGGTCGTTGGTAAAGCGCTCCTCCGGTGCGTAACCCCACAGCTCGCGCCGTACTCGTTCGTGCATGCGCTCGGCCAGCGCCTCCGCGAGCCGGTCGGCCAGCGCCTTGAGCATGATGGCGCCGTAGTCGTCGTGCCGTGCTTCGTACTCGGCCACCTTTTCGTCGAGGCCGATGCCCGTCGTCACGGCGAACGAGCCGATCCAGTCCGCCACTCCCGACTCCTTCGGTGCCACGAAATCGGACAGCGCGTAATGCGGCTGCCCCGACGGCTTCGGCTTCTGCTGCCGCAGGCTGTGCAGGCGATGCAGCACCTGCGTCCGACTGTCGTCGGTATAGACCTCGATGTCGTCGCCCACGGAATTCGCCGGGAACAAGCCGATGACGGCACTCGCCCGCACCCACCGTTCCGACACCATCTGTTTCAGCACGCGACGCGCGTCGGCGTACAGGTTGCTCGCGGCCTCGCCCACCACCGGATCGGTCAGCACGTCGGGGAACTTGCCCGCGAACTCCCAGGCATTGAAGAACGGCATCCAGTCGATGTAGCGCACCAGTTCGTCGAGCAGGATGTTGTCAAAGGTGCGGATGCCCGCGAACTTCGGCACGGGCGGGCGGTAAGTGGACCAGTCGCCACGGAAGCGGTTGGCACGTGCCTCGGCCAGCGTGAATGCCGGGCCCTTGGCCTTGCGGCCCTTGTGCTGTTCGCGGCGCGTGGCGTGGTCCTGCTTGATCCTGTTCACGTACTCGACGCGTGACTCCGGCGTGATCAACGACTGGCACACGCCCACGGCGCGAGACGCATCCTTGACGTAGATCACCGGCCCGTCGTATTCGGGATCGATCTTCACCGCCGTGTGCGCCGGCGACGTGGTGGCGCCGCCGATCAGCAGCGGTAGTTCGAAGCCACGTCGCTTCATCTCGCGCGCAACGTGCACCATCTCGTCGAGCGACGGCGTGATCAGGCCCGACAGCCCGATCATGTCGGCCTTCTCGCGCAGCGCGGTCTCGAGGATGCGGTCGGCCGGCACCATCACGCCGAGGTCGAGCACCTCGAAGTTGTTGCACTGGAGCACGACACCGACGATGTTCTTGCCGATGTCGTGCACGTCGCCCTTGACGGTCGCCATCACGATCTTGCCGTTGGAGCGGCTGGAGCCGTCCTGTTCTTTTTCCAGGTACGGCACCAGGTGCGCCACGGCCTTCTTCATCACGCGCGCGGACTTCACGACCTGCGGCAGGAACATCTTGCCCGCACCGAACAGGTCGCCCACGACGTTCATGCCGTCCATCAGCGGGCCCTCGATGACGAGCAGCGGCCGGCCGAGTTCCAGGCGCGCGGCGTCCGTATCCTCGAGGATGTATTCGTCGATGCCCTTGATCAGTGCGTGCTCGATACGCTTGCGCACCGGCCACTCGCGCCAGGCGAGGTCCTCGGCGCGCTTCTGCCCCGCTTCACCCTTGAAGCGACTCGCGATCTCGAGCAGCCGCTCGGTGGCATCGCCGCGACGTGCCAGGATCACGTCCTCGACCCGCTCGCGCAGGTCCGGATCGATGTCCTCGTAGATGCCGAGCTGGCCCGCGTTCACGATGCCCATCGCCATGCCGTTGCGGATCGCGTGGTACAGGAACGCCGAATGCATGGCCTCGCGCACCACGTCGTTGCCGCGGAACGAGAACGACACGTTGCTGACGCCGCCGCTGACCAGCGCGTGCGGGCACGCCTCGCGGATCAGCGCGGTTGCTTCGATGAAGTCGAGCGAGTAGCGGTCATGCTGCTCGATGCCCGTCGCGACCGCGAAGATGTTCGGGTCGAAGATGATGTCTTCCGGCGGGAAGCCGACGCTCTCGGTCAGCAGCCGGTACGAGCGCTTGCAGATCTCCACCTTGCGCTCGATCGTGTCGGCCTGGCCCTGCTCGTCGAAGGCCATGACGACCACGGCCGCCCCGTAGGCCCGGACCTTGCGCGCCTGCGCCAGGAACGGCCGCTCGCCTTCCTTGAGGCTGATCGAATTGACGATGCCCTTGCCCTGCAGGCACTTGAGGCCCGCTTCGAGCACGGTCCACTTCGACGAATCGAGCATGATCGGAACGCGCGCGACGTCGGGCTCGGCCGCGACCAGGTTCAGGAAGCGCACCATGGCCGCTTCCGAGTCGAGCATCCCCTCGTCCATGTTGATGTCGATGACCTGCGCGCCGCTGGCAACCTGCTGGCGCGCCACATCGAGCGCCCCGTTGTAATCCTCGGCTTCGATCAGGCGCCGGAACTTCGCCGACCCGGTGACGTTGGTCCGTTCACCCACGTTGACGAAGAGATTGTCCGGACCGATGTTGAGGGGCTCGAGACCGCTCAGGCGACAACGCGGCTCGATGACCGGCGGCACGCGTGGCGGCAGGCCCGCGATCGAATCCGCGATGTGCTGGATGTGCTCGGGCGTCGTGCCACAGCAACCGCCCACGACGTTGACGAACCCGCTGGTCGCGTATTCGCGCACCAGGTCGGCCGTCTCGCACGCTGTCTCGTCGTACTCGCCGAACGCGTTCGGCAGGCCCGCATTGGGATAGGCGCAGACGTACGCGTCGGCGATCCGGGAGAGTTCCTCGACGTACGGGCGCAACTGCCTGGCGCCGAGCGCGCAGTTCAGCCCGATGACCGTGGGCCGCGCGTGACGCACGGAATTCCAGAACGCTTCGACGGTCTGGCCCGACAGCGTGCGTCCCGAAGCGTCGGTGATCGTGCCGGAGATCATGACCGGCAGGTCCAGGCCCTGCGCGTCCAGCACCTCGCGCACCGCATACAGCGCGGCCTTGGCGTTGAGCGTGTCGAAGATCGTCTCGACCAGGATCAGGTCGACGCCGCCTTCGACCAGCGCCTGCGTCGCCTCCATGTAGGTCGCCACGAGTTCGTCGAACGTGACGTTGCGGTAACCCGGGTCGCTGACCCTGGGCGACAGCGACGCCGTGCGGTTGGTGGGCCCGAGGGCACCGGCGACGAAACGTGGCCGCCCCGTGCGTTCCGCCACTTCGTCGGCAACCCGGCGCGCAATCTGCGCCGCGGTCAGGTTCAGTTCGCGCACCAGCGCTTCCAGGCCGTAGTCAGCCTGCGACGGCGCGTTGGAATTGAACGTGTTGGTCTCGATGAGGTCGGCGCCGGATTCGAGGTAGCGACGGTGGATGTCGCCGATCACGTCCGGTCGCGTCAGCACGAGCAGGTCGTTGTTGCCCTTGAGGTCGCGCGGATGCTCGCTGAAGCGCGCGCCGCGGTAGTCGGCTTCCTCGAGCCGGTACGACTGGATGACGGTGCCCATCGCGCCGTCGAGGACGAGGATGCGTTCGCCGAGCAGGCGGCGGAACTCACGGAGGCGTTCGGGTCGCAACATCAACTCAGACTCCAATCGCGGCGGCGCGGCCAGCCGGCGCACGCACGCCCAGTGCGTGGCAGATCGCCACGGTCAGCTCGGCGCGGTTCAGCGTGTAGAAGTGGAACTCGTCGACGCCGTGTTGCTGCAGGCGCTTGACCTGCTCGATCGCGAAGCTGGCCGCAATCAGGCGGCGGGTCTCCGGGTCGTCCTCGAGTCCGTCGAAACGATGCACGAGCCAGTCCGGCACGCTGGTGCCGCAGCGCTTGGCGAACTTCAGCATGTGCGGAAAGCGCGTGATCGGCAGGATGCCCGGGACGATTTCCGCGTTGATGCCGGCCGCGGCGCATTGGTCGCGGAAGCGCAGGAAGATGTCGGTGTCGAAGAAGAATTGCGTGATCGCGCGGTTGGCGCCCGCGTCGATCTTGGCGCGCAGGTTGTCGAGGTCGAACTGGGCGCTCGGCGCTTCCGGGTGTGCCTCCGGATACGCCGCCACCGAGATGTCGAAATCGCCGATTCCCCGCAACCCGCGCACCAGGTCGACGGCGTAAGCGAAACCGTCCGGATGGGGACGGTACGTCGTCTGGCCGGGCGGCATGTCGCCGCGCAGCGCCACGATGTGCCGCACACCCATGTCCCAGTAGCCGCGTGCAATGTCCAGGATCTCGCCCGCGGGCGCCCCGACACAGGTGAGATGCGGCGCGGGCGTCAGCGCAGTCTCGCGCAGGATCCGCGCCACGACGTTGTGGGTGCGCTCGCGCGTAGAGCCGTCGGCGCCGTACGTCACCGACACGAAACGCGGCTTCAACGGCGCGAGGCGCTGGATCGATTCCCACAGCAACTGCTCCATGCCGTCGTCGTTGGGTGGAAAGAACTCGAACGAGGCAACAGGCGTCGCACGGGGGGCGGCGCGATCGGCGGGCAGGGCCAGCATGACAGGAGACTCCGTGGGAACCGTGTTCAGGCCGCAGCCGCGACGCGCTGGGCGACCGCGACGGCAAGCACGAGGTGACGACCGTCGAGGTCGAGCGGCTGCAGCCGCCGACAGTCGAGACCCGCGTCCGCAACCCAGGCTCGCAGCATTGCGAACGAGTTGCCCGCGCCGGCGCGTGCTGCGAGGGCGTCGTAGTCTTCGACCAGCAGCAGCTGCCCGCCGGCGGCGAGCAGGCGAGTCACTTCACGCAGCGCCTCGACAGGATGGGCGGTCGAATCGAGCAGGCGGTCGACAATGGCGGCGTCGAAGCTCAGCGAGGGCTGCGGCAACGCCGCCAGTTCACCCTGCTGCAGCACGCAATGGCTCAACCCGCGCGAATGCAGGACAGCGCGCGCCCGCTGCACCTCGAGCCGCGACGGATGCATGCCGACGACACGACGCGCACGTGACGCGATCCCCGGCAGCACTTCGGCCGGTGACCGACCGAAGTAGAACAGCGAAGACGCAACCTGCACATCGAGCGTGTCGGCGAGCACGGCGGCGAGTTCATCGGCGGCAGCGACTGTCGTGGGTTCGGGGCCGTCGCTGGCGCCTCGTGGCTTGGGCAAGCTGCGCTGCACCAGGACGGTTTCGACTCGGACCCGGTCTGCCGCGAGCGTCGGATCACCCGGTTCGATGCGGGACAACAGCTCGTCGACGAACTCGGTGCCCTCGCCCTGCGCAGGAACCCGGTAGCAGACCCAGTGCTGCTCGCGAAATCGTTCGAGCAAGCCGGCGTCACAGAGCAATTTCAGGTGCCGCGATACCCGCGGCTGGCTCTGGCCCAGGATCTCGGTCAGTTCGATGACGGAGAACTCGCCCCGGCGCAATGTCGCAAGCACGCGCAGCCGGGTCGGTTCGGCCGCCGCCCGAAGCTGAATCATGACCGTATCGAATAAAGGCATGAATCGAATATAAGGATTTTTTTATTCTTTGGCCAGTCCCTGCCCGAAGCGACTTCAAAAGCTCTACGCGCGCACGGTCACGCGGCGCCATCGGCACCTGGCATCTCGCCACAAGCTATTGTTTTAGATGAGTATTACGACAAAACCGCTGTGCGCGGTCGCGGCGCGCCGGCCGCTCAGTGCACCCCGGTCGCGGCTGGACCGGGCCCCACGAAGAGCGCAGCGCAATCGACCGCATCGAGCCGGTAGGCACGGCTGCAGAATTCGCACCGCACCTCGACCTGGCCGAATTCCTCGACGATCGAGTCCACTTCGTCACGACCCAGCGCCTTCAGCATGTTCTCGACCCGCTCGCGCGAGCAGCGGCAGCGGAAGAACACCGGCGTCGACTCGAACATCCGCACGTCGTCTTCGCTGAACAACCGGTGCAGCAGCTTCTGGTCGTCGAGTTCGGCGAGTTCCGCGCCCGTGACCGTATCCGCCACCAGCTGCACGCGTCGCCAGGCGTCTTCGAGTTCGTCTTCCGGCACGGCCTGCCCGCCCGATTCGGTCACGCCGGGCGACTTCGAGGTCACGGGCAGACGCTGCAGCAACAGGCCGCTGACGTTCTCGCCGTCGGCGTGCAGCCAGAGCCGCGTCGGCAATTGCTCGGAACTCTCGAAGTATTCGCGCAGGCAGTCGCTCATCGACGCCCCGGACAGCGGCACGATGCCCTGGTATCGATTGGCCGCACCGTCGTTCTCGACCGTGACCGTAAGCGCGCCGTCGCCCGACAGGACGCGCAGGTCCTTCGTATCGGGCGACTCGCGGAAACGCGCAACGGCACGCAATGCCAGCCCGTCGGTGCACTCGACGAGCATCAGGTGCATCGGACCTTCGCCACGCAGTTGCAGCGTGAGCAGCCCGTGGAACTTGAGCGTCGACGCGAGCAGTGCCGCGGCAGCGACGGCCTCGCCGAGCGTATTACGCACGTGCTCGGGGTAGTCGTGGTGCTCCATCATGGCTTTCCACGCCGGCCCGAGGTGCACCAGCTGGCCGCGAAACGGATACCGCTCGAAGACGAACCGGCGCAGCGTGTCGACTTCGGCCATCGAGCGGTCAGGCCACGCGAACCGGGATCTTCAGCGTGCGAATCTTCTCCGACCATTCGGCCGGCGCGGTGTTGTGTACCGAGGTTCCCTGCGCGTCGACCGCGACCGTGACCGGCATGTCCTTCACGTCGAATTCATAGATCGCTTCCATGCCCAGCTCTTCGAAAGCGACCACGCGCGACGTGCGGATCGCCTTCGACACCAGGTACGCAGCGCCGCCCACGGCCATGAGATAAGCCGCCTGGTGCTTCTTGATCGATTCGATCGCGACGGGGCCGCGCTCGGACTTGCCGATCATGACGATGAGACCGGTCTTCTCCAGCATCATGTCCGTGAACTTGTCCATGCGCGTGGCCGTCGTCGGGCCCGCCGGACCGACGACTTCGTCGCGCACCGGATCGACCGGACCGACGTAATAGATCGCACGGTTCGTGAAATCCACGCCCGGCGGCAGGCCCTGCCCACTCGCGAACAGGTCCGCGATGCGCTGGTGCGCGGCGTCGCGCCCCGTGAGCATCTTGCCGTTCAGCAGCAGCGTCTCGCCCGGCTTCCAGCTTGCGACTTCGGCGCGCGTCAGCGTGTCCAGATTGACCCGCTTCGAGCTGCCGCCCGCGGTCCAGGTGACCTTCGGCCATTGCTCCAGCGACGGCGGTTCGAGCACCGCGGGACCGCTGCCGTCGAGCACGAAGTGCGCGTGGCGCGTGGCGGCACAGTTCGGGATCATCGCGACCGGTTTCGACGCGGCGTGCGTCGGGAACAGCTTGAGCTTCACGTCGAGGACGGTCGTGAGCCCGCCGAGCCCCTGCGCGCCGATGCCGAGCGCATTGATCTTCTCGTACAGCTCGATGCGCAGCTCGTCGGCCTTGCTCTGCGGACCGCGCGCAAGCAGCTCGTGCATGTCGAGCGGCTCCATCAGCGATTCCTTCGCCAGCAGCATGGCTTTCTCGGCCGTACCACCGACGCCCAGCCCAAGCATGCCAGGAGGACACCAGCCCGCGCCCATCGTCGGCACCGTCTTCAGCACCCAGTCGACGATCGAGTCGCTGGGGTTGAGCATGACAAACTTCGACTTGTTCTCGGAGCCGCCACCCTTCGCCGCGACGGTCACCTCGACCTCCTCGCCTGGCACCAGCTCGACATGGAACACGGCGGGCGTGTTGTCTTTCGTGTTCTTGCGGGTGAACAACGCGTCGTCGACGACCGAGGCGCGCAGCTTGTTGTCGGGATTGTTGTACGCGAGGCGCACGCCTTCGTTGATCAGGTCGGCCAGGCTGCGCCTGGTGCCCCAGCGCACGTCCATGCCCACCTTGAGGAACATGTTGACGATGCCGGTGTCCTGGCAGATCGGGCGTTTGCCCTCGGCGCACATGCGCGAGTTGGTCAGGATCTGCGCAATCGCGTCCTTCGCGGCCGGCGACTGCTCGCGCTCGTAGGCGCGCCCCAGGTGCTCGATGTAGTCGAGCGGATGGTAGTAAGAAATGAACTGCAGTGCGTCGGCGACGCTCTGGATGAAGTCGTCTTCGCGGATGGTGGCCATGGCGGGCAGCCCGGGATTAAGGTTTAGGGATTAGGCACCGATAGGCAGCGGGAACTGAATCGTGACTAGTGACTAGTGATTAGTGACTTGTGATTAGTCGGAAGCGCGTCGCACCGTTGCTCAGCCAGACAGCTTCTTCTTGAGCAGGTCGTTGAGCTGCGCGGGGTTGGCCTTGCCGCCTGTCGCCTTCATGACCTGGCCGACGAAGAAACCGAACAGCTTGTCCTTGCCCGAGCGGTACTCGGCGAGCTGGCCGGGGTTCTTCGCCATCACCTCATCGATGGCGAGCTCGATCGCCGACGTGTCGGTGATCTGCTTCAGGCCCTTCGCCTCGATGATCTCGTCGGCACCCTTGCCCTCAGACCACATCGCCTCGAAGACTTCCTTGGCGATCTTGCCGGAGATGGTGTTGTCCTGGATGCGCGTGAGCAGGCCCGCGAACGCGTCGGCGCTGACGCGGCTCTGCACGATGTCGAGGTTGTCCTTGTTGAGCGCGCCCGACAGGTCGCCCATTACCCAGTTGGCAGCCAGCTTGGGCTGGCCGCCGAGCTTGCGCACGACGGTCTCGTAGTAACCCGCGAGCTCGCGGCTCGACGTCAGCACACCCGCGTCGTATTCCGACAGGCCGTGATCGCGGACGAACCGTGCCGCCTTCTCGTCGGGCAGCTCGGGCAGCGTCGACCGCACCTGCTCGATCGTCGCCTCGTCGATCACCAGCGGCAGCAGGTCGGGGTCCGGGAAGTAGCGGTAGTCGTTCGCTTCTTCCTTCGAGCGCATCGAGCGCGTCTCGCCCTTGTCGGCATCGTACAGGCGCGTTTCCTGCTTGACCTTGCCACCGCCCTCGAGCAGCTCGATCTGGCGGTCGACTTCGTAGTTGATGGCGCGCTCGACGAAGCGGAACGAGTTGACGTTCTTGATCTCGGCGCGGGTGCCGAACTTGGCCTCGCCGACCGGGCGCACGGACACGTTCGCGTCGCAGCGGAACGAGCCTTCCTGCATGTTGCCGTCGCAGATTTCGAGGTAGCGCACGAGCGTGTGGATCTTCTTCAGGTACGCGATCGCTTCCTTGGCCGAACGCATGTCCGGCTCGGACACGATCTCGAGCAGTGGCGTGCCGGCGCGGTTCAGGTCGATGCCCGACAGGCCATGGAAATCCTCGTGCAGCGACTTGCCCGCGTCTTCTTCGAGGTGGGCACGCGTGATGCCGATCGTCTTGCGCGTGCCGTCCTCGAGCACGATCTCGAGCGAGCCGTCCTCGACGACCGGGCGCTCGTACTGGCTGATCTGGTAGCCCTTCGGCAGGTCGGGGTAGAAGTAGTTCTTGCGCGCGAAAATCGAGCGGCGCGAGATCTTCGAGCCAGTGGCGACGCCGAAGCGGATGGCCATGCGCACGGCATCGCCGTTCAGCACGGGCAGCACGCCCGGGTAACCCAGGTCGACGAGGTTGGCCTGCGTGTTCGGCTCGGCACCGTAGGCGGTGGGCGATCCCGAAAAGATCTTGCTGCGCGTGGCGAGCTGCGCGTGGATCTCGAGGCCGATGACGGTTTCCCAATGCATAGGGGTTAGGGGATAGGGGTTAGGGGTTAGTCGGAATGTGCAGCGGGCGCATCACGCTCAGGCGTAGCCGGCCGGCACGCGCTGGTGCCAGTCGGTGTGCTGCTGGTACTGGTGCGACACCGAGAGCAGCCGCGATTCGCCGAAGTGTGGCCCGACGAGCTGCAGGCCCACGGGCAGGTCCTTGCCGCCTTCGTTGACGAAGCCGCACGGAATCGAGATGCCCGGCAGGCCCGCCAGGTTGGCCGCGATCGAGTAGATGTCGTTCAGGTACATCGCGATCGGGTCGCTGGTCTTGGCGCCGAGTTCGAACGCGGCGGTCGGCGCGGTCGGGCTCAGCACCACGTCCACGTCCTCGAAGGCACGCGCGAAGTCGCTGGCGATCAGGGCGCGGCACTTCTGCGCCTGCAGGTAGTACGCGTCGTAATAGCCGGCCGACAGCACGTACGTACCGGTCATGATGCGGCGCTTCACCTCGGCGCCGAAGCCTTCGCCGCGTGAACGCTTGTAGAGGTCGAGCAGGTCTTTTGGCTGCTCGCAGCGATGGCCGAAGCGCACGCCGTCGAAGCGCGATAGATTGGACGAGCACTCGGCTGGAGCGACGACGTAGTACGTCGGCACCGACAGCGGCAGGCTCGGCAGGCTCACGTCCTTGATCGCGGCGCCTTCCTGCTGCAGCAACTCGATCGCCGCACGCACGCATTTTTCGACCGCCGGGTCGAGACCCTCGCCGAAGAACTCGCGAATGATGCCGACGCGCAGCCCCTTGAGCGGCTGGCTCAGCTCGGCCGCGTAGTTCGGCACCGGGCAATCCACGCTGGTGGAGTCGTTGGGGTCGAAGCCAGACATCGCTTCGAGCAGCAGCGCGGCATCTTCAGCCGAATGCGCGAGCACACCGGCCTGGTCGAGGCTGGACGCGAATGCGATCATGCCGTAGCGCGAAACGCGGCCATAGGTGGGCTTGATGCCCGTGAGGTTGGTGAGCGCCGCTGGCTGGCGGATCGAGCCACCGGTGTCGGTGCCCGTGGCAGCAGGCGCGAGACAGGCCGCGACGGCAGCGGCGGAACCGCCCGACGACCCGCCCGGCACGCGCTGGTGGTCCCAGGGATTCTTCACGGGACCGAAATAGCTCGTCTCGTTCGACGAACCCATCGCGAACTCGTCCATGTTGGTCTTGCCGAGCAGCACGGTGCCCGCGGCACGCCAGCGCCTGACGACCGTGGCGTCGTACGGCGCGACGAAATTCGACAGCATCTTCGACGAGCAGGTCGTCAGGATGCCGTCCGTGCAGAAAATGTCCTTGTGCGCAATGGGCACGCCCGTGAGCGGGCCGCCCTCGCCTTTGGCCAGCGTTTCGTCTGCGGCGCGGGCATCCGCCAGGGCGCGCTCCGCCGTTATCGTCACAAACGCGTTCAGCTCGGGTCCCAGGCGCTCGATGCGGCCGAGGAAATGCAGCGTGAGGTCGAGGCTCGAGAACTTGCGGGCCCGCAGGCCGGCGGCGAGTTCCGAAACGGTCAATGTGTGCATGGGTCGTCTACGGCGAAAGGGCTGGAAAAAGTGCCCGGGTTCACGGTCCCGGCGCAAAACCGTGCGCTGGCGCCGGGGAATGGCACCCTCACGGTCGCTGCGTCACTCGATGACCTTGGGTACGAGGTAGAGTCCGGCGGCCACGCTCGGGGCGTTGTGCTGGAACTTCTCGCGCTGGTCGGTCTCTGAGACTGCGTCGGGACGCAACCGCTGGACCTGGTCGGCGAGCGGATGCGCCATCGGTTCGACGCCGGCCGTGTCGGCCGCCGCGAGCTGCTCGACGAAATCGATGATGCGCGAGAGGCTGTCGACGTACACGGGCATCTGCGCCTCGGTGATTTCGAGGCGTGCGAGGTGGGCGATCCCCTCGACCTGGGTGCGTGTCAGGCTCATCTGGAAATGCTCGAAAGGACTGGAAAAAACAGTCACAAATCATACACGCGACCTTGTGGAATGTCGTGACTATGGTTAAATTGCCGCGATTCAGCGCAAGGCAGCGCTCTCCTCCTTTTTTCCGCGAATCCTAAATGTTCAAGAAACTCCGGGGTTATTTCTCCAACGACCTCTCGATCGACCTTGGCACCGCCAATACCCTGATCTACGTCCGCGGCAAGGGCATCGTCCTGAACGAGCCTTCCGTCGTCGCCATCCGCGAGGAACCTTCCCGCGGCGGCAAGAAGATCGAGGCGGTCGGCACGGAAGCCAAGAACATGCTCGGCCGCACGCCGGGCAACATCACGGCCATCCGCCCGATGAAAGACGGCGTCATCGCCGACTTCACCGTCACCGAGAAGATGCTGCAGTTCTTCATCGAGAAGGTGCACGGCAACCGCATGATCCGCCCCAGCCCGCGCGTGCTGGTGTGCGTACCCTATGGCTCGACGCAAGTCGAACGCCGGGCGATCCAGGAATCCGCCGAAGGCGCGGGCGCGCGCTGGGTGCGCCTGATCGAAGAACCGATGGCGGCCGCCGTCGGCGCCGGCATGCCGGTGCACGAAGCCCGCGGCTCGATGGTGCTCGACATCGGCGGCGGCACCTCCGAAGTGGCGGTCATCTCGCTGAACGGCATCGTCTATGCGGCCTCGGTCCGCATCGGCGGCGACCGCTTCGACGAAGCCATCATCAACTACGTGCGCCGCAACTACGGCATCCTGATCGGCGAAGCCACCGCCGAGCGCATCAAGATCGAGATCGGCTCGGCCTACCCCGGCCAGCACGTCAAGGAAATCTCGGTCAAGGGCCGCAACCTCTCCGAGGGCGTGCCGCGCAGCTTCACGCTCAATTCCAACGAAATCCTCGAGGCACTGCAGGAACCGCTGCAGGGTATCGTCGGCGCGGTCAAGGCCGCGCTCGAGCAGACCCCGCCGGAACTCGGCTCCGACGTCGCCGATCGCGGCATCGTGCTCACCGGCGGCGGCGCACTGCTGCGCGACGTCGACAAGCTGCTGATGGAGGAAACCGGCCTGCCCGTGGTGGTCGCGGAAGACCCGCTCACCTGCGTGGCGCGCGGCGGCGGCAAGATGCTGGAGTTGATCGACGAGCACGGCCCAGGCATTTTCGGCCTGGATTGACTGCATTCCATAGCTTGCAGGGACAGCCGTGGTCGAACTGACCCACGACTCACGCCCGATCATCGGCCGCGGACCGCCGCTGACCGCGTATTTCCTTACGCTGGCGGCGATCTCGGTCGGTTTGATGGTGGCTGACCAGCGCTATAACCAGATCGACCGCATCCGCGAATCGCTGAGCACGGTCATCTATCCGATGCAGCGCGCCGTCGATTTCCCGTTCCGTGCCACGGACTGGGTGACGGGCTCCTTTGCCGACCGCAGCCGCCTGCGCCAGGAAAACCTGGAGCTCACCGCCCGCCTGCGCCTCGCCAACCTGCAGCTGCAGCGTTTCGCGGTGCTGGAGGAAGAAAACCGGCGCCTGCGCGACATGCGCGCGAACACAGCCGGCATCGCCGACAAGGTGCTGGTGTCCTCGATCCTGAACGTCGACCTCGATCCGTTCCGCCATCGAGTGCTGCTCGACAAGGGCGCGGCCGATGGTGTGTTCAAGGGCCAGGCCGTGCTGGACGGTGACGGTATTTTCGGCCAGGTCTCGAAGGTCAACGCGTCCACGGCCGAAGTCATCCTGATCAGTGACGCCGAACACGCCATTCCGGTGCAGTCCAACCGCAGCGGTGTGCGCACGATTGCCGTCGGCACCGGCGACCAGAACAAGCTGTCGCTGCCGTTCGTCACCGTCGAATCCGACCTGGAGCCGGGCGACCTGCTGCTTTCCACCGGCATGGGCGGCGTGTTCCCGTCCGGGCTACCCGGTCGCTCAGGTCTCCAAGGTCAAGCGTGCCGGCAGCACCTTCGCGCTGGTCGAAGCCAAGCCCACGGCCAAGCTGGACCAGGCACGGGAAGTGCTGCTGGTCTGGTTCAAGGAGCGGGTCGAACCGGTGCCGGCGACGACGTTGCCCGCACCCGCCGCAGCTTCACGCCGCGCCAGCCAGGCGAGCCGGCGGCGACGCCTCCGACCGCCACACCGACGCCCCAGGCGCAGGCAGGTGACGAATGAGGCCGATGAGCATGTTCGCGCGCCGCTTGCTGTACTGGATCAGCATGGCGGCCGGCCTGGTGCTCGCGATCGTGCCGTTGCCGAGCTGGCTCGACCCGGTCCGGCCCGACCTTGCCCTGCTGGCAATGATCTATTTCGTGCTGACCAGTCCCCGCATTGCCGGTCTCGGCTACGCGTGGCTGTCGGGGCTGTTCCTCGACGTGCTGCGCGGCATGGTGCTCGGCCAGCACGCGCTCGGCTTTCTCGTCGTGGGTTTCCTCACCCACAAGCTGCAGTTGCGCATGCGCATGTTCCCGATCGTGCAGCAGGCCGTCATCGTCATGCTGCTGCTCGGCCTGTACCACTTCCTGATGTTCTGGATCGACGGCCTCACCGGCCACGGCTTCACGGGATGGGTGCGCTGGCTGCCGGTGCTCTCGGGCGCGCTGCTCTGGCCGCTGGTGGTGGCGCTGGGCGATTCGCTCACCCGCCGCTCGTCCTGACGGCAGGAGCGCGATGGCCCGCAATTCCCGGCTCAAGGATCATCACGCCGAGCAGCGCCTGTTCGGCCGGCGCATCGTCGCCGCGTCATTCATCATCATGGTGCTGCTCGGTGCGCTGTTCACCCGGCTGTTCTACCTGCAGGTGGTGCGGCATGACTATTTCAGCGAACTGTCGCAGGGCAACCGCATCCGCATCGAGCCGATCCCGCCCCCGCGCGGCCTGCTCCTCGATCGGGAAGGCGAACCCCTCGCCCTGAACCGGCCTGCCTACCAGCTGGAACTCACGCGCGAGCAGACCCCCGACCTCGAAGACACGCTGGCGCGCCTGGTGACGCTTGGGCTATTGGCACCCGAAGACGTCGTGCGGACCCGGCGCTCGATCATGGCGCGGCGCGCGTTCGACGCCGTGCCGATCCGCCTGCAGCTGTCGGAAGAAGAACTGGCGCGTTTCGCGGTGCATCGACCCGACTTTCCCGGTGTCGAGATCCGGCCGCGCCTGACGCGGCTCTATCCTCACGCGGGCGTGGGCGTACACGCGCTCGGCTACGTCGCCGCGATCAGCGAAGACGACCAGAAGCGCATCGACGTCGCCAAGTATTCGGGTACGACGCTGATCGGCAAGCTCGGCATCGAACGCAATTACGAGGACGTGCTGCACGGCGAGACCGGCTACCAGCAGTTGCTGGTCAATGCGCAGGGTCGACGCGTCGACCGCGTCGGCGTCAAGGCGCCGGACCTGCAGCGCAAGGAACCCGTCGCGGGCGACGACCTCTACCTCACGATCGACCACCGGCTGCAGCAAGTGGCCGAGACCGCGCTAGGCACGCAGCGGGCGGCGGTCGTCGCGATCGACCCCCGCAATGGCGATGTCCTTGCCTTCGTCAGCACGCCGACCTTCGACCCCAACGGTTTCGCGCGTGGCCTGACCGTGCCGGAATACCGCGCGCTCGCGGACAACATCGACAAGCCCCTGATCGATCGTGCGCTGCGCGGCGTCTACCCCCCGGGCTCCACGATCAAGCCGTTCGTCGCGCTGGCCGCGCTGCAGTACGGCGTCATGACGGCGGAAGACACGCGCTACTGCCGCGGTGTCTGGCAGTTCCCGAATTCGAGCCGCAGGTTCCGCGACTGGAAGAAGCAGGGCCACGGCACGGTCGAACATGCACAAGGCGATCGCGCAGTCGTGCGACACGTACTTCTACGGCGTGTCCGACCAGATCGGCATCGACCGCCTGCACGACTTCCTGGTCCAGTTCGGGCTCAACGAGAAGACGGGCATCGACATACTCGGCGAACGCTCGGGACTGGTCCCATCACAGGCGTGGAAGAAAAAAGCGTTCAAGAAGAAGGAACTGCAGGTGTGGTTCCCAGGCGAGACGGTCATCGCCGGCATCGGCCAGGGCTACATGCTGACGACGCCGCTGCAACTCGCGCACGCCACCGCGACGCTCGCGATGCGCGGCAAGGGATTCCAGCCCCGTCTCGTGCGCGCGGTGCGCGACTCCCGCACGGGCGCGGTCGCGACGCTGCCGCCCCGCCCGCTGCCCGACGTGAAGGTCGACGATCCCAAGTACTGGGACACCATCATCGACGGCATGATCGGCGTGGTGAACCCCGGTGGCACCGCGGTCCGCGTGCAGGCCGGCGCGCCGTACCGGGTTGCAGGCAAGACCGGCACCGCTCAGGTCTTCTCCATCGGCCAGAACGAGAAGTACAACGAATCGCAGGTGTCCGAACGCCTGCGTGACCACGCGCTGTTCATCGCCTTCGCGCCGGTCGACGATCCGAAGATCGCGATCGCGGTGCTGGTCGAGAACGGCCGTCACGGCGGCAGCACGGCGGGTCCGATCGCCCGCGCAGTGTTCGACGCCTACCTGCTGCCGCGCACGGCGACTGCTGACGCGGCTCCGGCCATCGCGCCAGCGGCGCCACCCGCAGGAGGCATCGACGAATGAGGAAAGAAATCGCCGGACCCGGTTACTCGAGTCGGGCCCAGCGCACCTTTACGCTGACTGGACGCCTGTTCGACGCGCTGCACATCGACGGGCCGCTGCTGCTGAGCGTGCTCGCCGTCTGCGCCGTCGGACTCGTCGTGCTGTACAGCGCGGCCGGCGAGGACATTCACATCTTCGTGGGCCAGGCCGCTCGTGTCGGTCTCGGCCTGGTCGTGCTGACGTTCGTCGCCCAGATTCCACCGCGCGTGATGCGGATCGGCGCGCCGTTCCTCTACGGCCTGGGCCTGCTGCTGCTGATCGCGGTCGCCGTCGTGGGTGACACCGCGATGGGCGCGCAGCGCTGGCTCAACCTCGGCTTCATCCGCTTTCAGCCGTCCGAGATCATGAAGATCGCCGTGCCACTGTGCTGCGCGTGGTACCTGCACGAGCGGCCGCTGCCGCCCGACTTCACGACGCTGATCACGGTCGTGCTGATCGTGCTGGTGCCGACGCTGCTGATCGCCGAGCAGCCTGACCTCGGCACGGCGCTGCTGGTGGCGGCCGGCGGCGGGCTGGTGATCCTGCTCGCAGGACTGCAGTTACGCTATATCCTCGGGCTCGCAGCGGTGGTGGGTGCCGCGGTGCCGGTCGTGTGGATGTACCTGCTGCACGGCTACCAGAAGCAGCGAGTGCTGACGTTCCTGAACCCGCAAACCGACCCGCTCGGCGCCGGCTACCACACGATCCAGTCGCAGATCGCGATTGGCTCGGGCGGAATCTTCGGCAAGGGCTACATGAACGGCAGCCAGGCGCAGCTCGAATTCCTGCCCGAGCGCTCGACCGACTTCATCTTCGCCGTGATCGGCGAGGAATGGGGCCTCGTCGGCTTCATCGTGCTGATGGCGCTGTACCTGCTGATCATCGGTCGCGGGCTCTATATTGCTGCGCAGGCACAGGACACATTTACCCGCCTGATGGCTGGCGGCCTCACGCTGCTGTTCTCGGTGTACGTCTTCGTCAACAGCGGCATGGTCGCAGGGTTGCTGCCTGTCGTCGGCGTACCGCTGCCGCTCGTGAGCTATGGCGGCACGTCGTTGGTGACCCTCATGGCAGGGTTCGGTATCCTCATGTCGATCCACTCCCGCCGCAAACTGGTCTCCACGTGACACGGAAACGTCTCGCCCCACGGGCCACGGGCCCGCTTGCCGGTTTGGTCAGGCCGCCTGCCGTGTCGAGGGCCCTGTCGGTCGCCGTGTCTTTGGCGTTCGCGCTCGGCCACGCGGTCCCGGCGCACGCCCAGGCGTTCGATCCGGCGCGCGACGACATCGGCGCCTTCGTTGCCGACCTGAGCAAGAAGCACGGCTTCGAGCCGGAGCCGCTGCGCACGCTGTTGGCGCAGGTCGAATCGAAGCCGGCGATCCTGCTGGCGATCGCGAAACCTGCCGAGCGCACGCTTCGCTGGGACGAGTACCGACCCAAGTTCCTGATCGAACGCCGGATCACGCGCGGCACCGAGGTTTACGGCCAGAAGCAGGCGGAACTCGAGCAGGCCCAGGCCGCGACCGGCGTCCCGGTCAACATCCTGCTCGGCATCGTCGGCGTCGAGACGTTCTACGGCGAGAACGTCGGCAAGTACCGCGTGATCGATGCGCTCGCGACGCTCGCTTTCGATTACCCGCCCCGCCAGGTGTTCTTCCGCAACGAACTCGAGCAATACCTCGTGATGGCCCGCGAGGAAGGTCTCGATCCGCTCGCTCCGGTCGGCTCATACGCCGGCGCGATGGGACTGCCGCAGTTCATGCCGAGCAGCTTCCGCAACTTCGCCGTCGACGGCGACGCGGACGGCAAGCGCGATCTCTGGAACGACTGGGCCGACGTTTTCTCGAGCGTGGGCAACTACCTGAAGGTGCACGGGTGGCGCGCGGGCGAACCCGTCGTGGTCGCCGCCGACGCCGCCAACGCCAACCTGGCCGGTCTGGACGACAAACTGGCGCTCACGGAGACCGTGGGCTCGCTGCGGGCACGCGGCGTCAAGTTCGAGACGAGCCTGCCGGCGAGCGCACCGGCCATGCTGGTCGTGCTCAAGGTGCAGGACGGCGTCGAGTACCGCGTCGGCTTCACCAATTTCTACGCGATCACGCGTTACAACCGCAGCCACATGTATGCGAGCGCGGTCAGCGACCTGGCTGACGCAATCGCCGCTACTCGTGCGGGCTCGCCACTGCCGCCCGCCGCCGGTTCCATCGTTCCTGCCGCGCCGCAACCCGTCACGCCGTCGAACGGCTGGTCGACGACGGCCGGCGCCAGGTAATCCACCTTCTCCCCTTCACGCACGGTTCCCAAGCAGAAATGAAGTTCAAGCCGACCCTGTTTGCATTGGCACTCCTCGCCAGCCTCGCCCTGTCCGGTTGCGGTTCCGATAAGAAAGACGCCGCCGACCCGGCCGCCGCCAGTAACGGAGCCAGCGACGTGGCAACTGCTGCGTCCGCTGCGCCTCCCGCCACGGCGCTGCCACCGCCGCCGCAGCTCAACGCCCGCAGTTTCATCGTCATCGAGCACGAGAGCGGACGCGTGCTGGCCGCGCTCGAACCCGATTCACGCCAGGAACCCGCGAGCCTGACCAAGCTGATGACGGCCTACGGCGTGTTCAAGGCCCTCAAGGAAGGGCGCATCAAGCTCACCGACATGGTCACCATCAGCGAGCATGCGTGGCGACCGGCGACGAAAGAGTCATTGATGTTCGTCGAGCTCGGCAAACAGGTCTCGGTCGAGAACCTGATCCAGGGCATGATCGTGGTGTCGGGCAACGACGCGACCGTGGCGCTCGCCGAGAAGGTCGGCGGCACCGAGGCGACGTTCGTGCAGATGATGAACACGTACGCCAAGCAACTGGGCATGACCGGCACCCACTTCATGAATGCGGCCGGAATGCCCGATCCCGAGCACTACACCACCGCGCGCGATACGGCCGTGCTGGCCAGCGCGCTGGTCCACGAGTTCCCCGAGTACTACAAGTGGTACTCGCAGAAGGAGTTCACGTGGAACGGCATCACGCAGCAGAACCGCAACGGCCTGCTCTGGCGCGATCCGACGGTCGACGGCGTCAAGACGGGCCACACCGATGCCGCCGGCTACTGCCTGGTCACTTCGGCCAAGCGCGACGGCATGCGCCTGGTCTCGGTCGTGCTGGGCACCGATTCGATGCGTGCCCGCGAAGACGCGAGCTCCGCCCTGCTGAGCTATGGCTTCAATTTCTTCGAGTCGAAGCGCATCTATGCCGCGGGCGAGCCGCTCACGACCGTGCGTGTGTGGAAGGGCAAGCAGGACGAGGTGGGACTCACCGTCAACCGCGACCTCTACGTCACCAGCCAGCGCGGCCACGTGAGCTCGGTGAAGGCCGAGTTCGAACTGCCGGAGACGCTGGTCGCCCCGCTCGCGAAGAACAAGTCGATTGGCAAGGCCAAGGTCGTCGTCGATGGACAGACGATCGCGACGTATGACCTGTACCCGACCGCCGACGTTCCTGCGGCCGGCTTCTTCGGCCGCGCCTGGGACAGCCTGCGGCTGATCTTCCACTGACGGAGCCGCCATGGCCGATCCGTATCCCACCTGCTGGTTGAACGGCGACTTCCTGCCACTGGCGGAGGCAAGGATTTCGCCGCTCGACCGTGGCTTCCTGTTCGCCGACGGCGCCTATGAGGTGGTGCCGGTGCATCGTGGCCGGCCGTTCCGGCTGCGCCAGCACCTCGAACGCTTCGACCGCAGCCTCGGCGAACTGCGGATCCGCAACCCGCTGCCGCTGGCGGGTTGGGTCGAAGTGACGGACACGCTCGTTGCCGCGGCCAACGCGCCGGAATTGCTCGTCTACCTGCAGGTGACGCGCGGCGAGGAGTACGGTCGCAACCACCTGTTTCCGCCCGCGTCGGTCGAGCCGACGGGTTTCGCTTTTGTCAGCCCGTACCCGCAGCCGGCGCGGGCGCTGCTCGAGCGCGGGCTCGCCGCCGTGACGCTCGAAGACACCCGCTGGGCACGTTGCGACATCAAGTCGGTCGCACTGCTCGCCAACGTGCTGTTGCGCCAGCAGGCGCATGACCAGGGCGGCTCCGAAGCCATACTCACTCGCGACGGGCGTGTCACCGAAGGCTCGTCCAGCACCGTCTTCATCGTCAGTGACGGCAAGCTCGTCACGCCGCCCAACGACCAGAGCATCCTGCCGGGCACCTCGCGCGACGCGGTAATCGAACTCGCGGCCGGCTGGCTGCCAGTCGCGATCCGCACGTTTGCGGTCGACGAGTTGCGTTCGGCCAGCGAAGTCTGGATCGCGTCTGCGGGTCGCGGTGTGCTGCCGGTCACGTCGGTGGACGGCACGGCCATCGGCAAGGGCACGCCAGGTGCAACGTGGCTCTCGATGTATGCACGGCTGCAGCAGCACCTCGACGCGATCGCCGCACGGCCGGCGCTGGAGGATGCATGAGCGATTCTCCGCCATGCATCGCCCGAAGAAACACTGTTCAAGTTTCCCACCGACTTCCCGGTGAAGATCATGGGTCAGGCGTCGGACGATTTCCGCAGCCTCGTCATGGGCATCGTGACGCGGCATTTCGGCACGCTCGCACCGGAACGCATCGAAGAGCGGCCGAGCAGCAACGGCAAGTACCTGTCGATCACGGTGACGGTGGTGGCCACCAGCAAGGCCCAGCTCGACGCGCTCTACCGGGAGCTCACGTCCTGCAGCCAGGTGCTGGTCGCGTTGTGATCGGACAGCGCCCGCTCGAACCCGAGCGAGTGCAGCAGGTGCGGCGCCATGGCCTCGCCGACGTCGCGCACCGATGACGGCCCGCCGAGCCCGCTGACCTGCGTCATTTCCAGTCCGGCGTAGCCGCACGGGTTGATCCGCGCAAAAGGCTCGAGGTCCATCGCGACGTTGAGCGCCAGGCCGTGGTACGAGCGGCCGCGCCGGATGCGCAACCCGACGCTCGCGATCTTGCGGCCGCCGACGTAAACACCCGGGGCATCGCGCTTGCCGCAGGCCTCGATGCCCCAGGCGGCCAGTGTCGCAATCACGGCGCCCTCGATGCCTTCGACGAGCGCTCGCACGCCCAACTGTTGCCGCGACAGGTCCAGCAACGGATAGACGACCAGCTGGCCGGGTCCGTGGTAGGTGACCTGACCGCCGCGATCGATGTTGACCACCGGGATCGTGCCCGGAGCGAGCAGGTGCTCGACCTTCGCATTCATGCCCATGGTGAACACGGGTGGATGCTCGAGGAACCAGATTTCGTCCGCTGTGGCGTGCGTGGCGGCATCGGTGCGGCTCTGCATCGCGCGCCAGGTCGGCTCGTAGTCGACGCAACCGAGCCATTTCAGCGCCGGTGCCGGAACGGCCTGCAGCGCGTGCAGCGGCTCTACCGATGCATCGAGTTCAGCCACGCCTGGCGAGCCCGCCTGCAGCCAGGCCGGCGTTGTTGCCGGCGAGCGCCTGTTCGGCGCGGTAGCTCGAGCGCACGAGCGGACCCGACACGCATTCGACGAAACCGAGTTCCAGCGCGTGCCGGCGATACCGTTCGAATTCCTCGGGCGTCACGAAGCGCTCGACGCTCAGGTGGTTGGCCGTGGGACGCAGGTACTGGCCCAGCGTCAGCAGGTCGACGCCGGCGTCGCGCAGGTCGCGCATCGTCTCGAAGATTTCCGCTTCGGTTTCGCCGAGGCCGAGCATCAGGCTGGTCTTGACCCGCACGTCGCCCTGCTCGCGGCGATGCTGCTTCGCTTGCGCCAGCACCGCCAGCGTCTGCTCGTACGATGCACGCGGATCGCGCACTGGGTGGGTGAGCCGGCGGACCGTCTCGACGTTCTGCGCGAAGACGTCGAGACCGCTGTCGACGACCGTCGCGACGTCCGTCATCACGCCCTGGAAGTCCGGCGTGAGCGCCTCGACGGCGGTGGCGGGATTCAGGCGCTTGATCGCGCGGACGCAGGCGGCGAAGTGCGCCGCGCCACCGTCGGGCAGGTCGTCACGGTTGACTGACGTCAACACGACGTACTTGAGCTGCATCAGCTGCACCGTGCGCGCGGCGTTGGCCGGTTCGTCCGCATCGAGCCAGCCGCGCGGGTTGCCGGTATCCACTGCACAGAAGCGGCAGGCGCGCGTGCAGACCTCTCCCATCAGCATGATCGTGGCCGTGCCCGCGTTCCAGCACTCGCCGATGTTTGGACACTTGGCTTCTTCGCAGACGGTGGCGAGACGGTGTTCGCGCACCGTCTGCTTGACGGTCTCGAAACCGCGGCCTGCCGGCATCGGCGCCCGCAGCCAGCTGGGTTTGCGCCCCGCGGGCGTCACCGGAGTGCTGGACGCGGCGGCCTTGATGCCGTCACGGATCGCCGTAAACCCCTGGGCCGTCTGGTATTTCTCGCCGCTGGTGGCCGCCGTCTTGGCGCCAGTGACGACGGGGATGCCCTTGAATTCGCTCATGGCCGGGCATTGTACTTGCGGCGCGCGCGTTGCGGCCCGGTCACGAGCGAAGTCGTGCGTTCAACGCGGCGAGGCGCTCCGGCGTGCCGATGTCGAGCCAGTCGCCTTCGAACACCTCCACGCTGACACGAGCGTTGACCGCTGCGGTCCGCAGCAGCGGCGCGAGCTTGAACCTGCCGTCCGCGCAGGCGTTGAAGAGCGACGGGTGATACACGCCGAGTCCCGAGAAGGTATAGCTCGGCAGCGCCGCGATCCTGGTGGCGACCGCGGTGTCTGGCACCATTCCGGGGACAGGCTCGACCATGCGTCCCGCGTCGACGGCAAAGTCGCCCTGGCGGTTGTGGTCGGGGTTCGGCACCAGCACGAGGTGCGCCTGGTCCTTGCCCGGCAGCCCTTGCGAATATTTCTCCCGCAGGTCCCCGAACGAGTACTGCATCCAGACGTCGCCGTTCAGCACCAGGAACGGTTCGACGCCGATCGGGCACAGCAGTGGCAACGCGCGGAAGATGCCACCGCCGGTCTCGAGCGGCTCAGGTCCTTCCGGGCTGTACGCGATGCTCAACCCATAACGGGAACCATCGCCCAGCGTGGCCGGGATCTGCTCGCCGAGCCACGACAGGTTGACGACGACTTCGCTGAAACCTGCCGACGACAGCGCATACAGGTGATGCTCGATCAGCGCCATGCCGCCTACGTCGAGCAGCGGCTTCGGCCGGTCGAGCGTGAGCGGTCGCATGCGCTCGCCCTTGCCCGCCGCCAGGATCATGGCTTTCAACGTGCGTTACCTTCGAGGCTGGCAAGCACTGCCGGCAGTACGCGCTGGCCGATCAGTTCGCCGAGTTCGCCGAAATCCGCGTGGCGTGCGCACGAGTTCACCGCGTACTGCAACGTGCGTGGAATGTCGGCGAGGTACCCAGCCTTGCCGTCGCGATGGCAAAGCCGCGCGAAAATACCGCCGACCTTGAGATGCCGCTGCACGCCCATCAGGTCGAACCAGCGCAGGAACTGCCTGTCATCACGGCCGGCCGCGAGACCCGCCGCCAGCGCCATGCGACGAAACGCGAGGGCCCACGCGACGACACGCTCCTGCGGCCAGGCGATGTAGCTGTCGCGCAGCAGCGATACCAGGTCGTAGGTGCAGCCGCCGCGCACGGCGTCCTGGAAGTCGATGATGCCAGGGTTGGCCTCCGGGCAGACCATCAGGTTGCGCGAGTGGTAGTCGCGATGCACGAACACCTGCGGCTGCTCGAGCGCGTTGACGACCAGCGCGTCCATCCCGGCCTGCAGCACCTGCGTTTCGCGTGGACTCAGCTCCAGCGACAGGTGTCGTTGCAGCAACCAGTCGGGAAACAGGCTCATCTCGAATCGCAGCAGTTGCTCGTCGTACGGCGGCAGCTGCCCGGCGGCTTGGGCGCCGCGCGACTGGATCTGCACCAGTGCTGCCAGCGCATCCGCATACAGCGGGTCGGCCTGTCCTGGCTTGGTGAGCTCCGGCAGGTACATCGTCGTGCCGAGGTCGGTCAGCAGCAGGAATCCGTCCCGTTCAGAACGTTCGAGGACGCGCGGACCGTGGACGCCGATCTCCTGCAGCATGGCCGCGACGCGCAGGTAAGGACCGACGTCTTCCTTGCCGGGAGGCGCATCCATGACGATCAAGGCGGCCTGTCCCGCGCGCGTCACGCGGAAATACCGACGGAAGCTGGCGTCGGCGGAGGCCGGCGCGATGCCGTACTGACGGAAACCGAGGTCCCGCTCGAGCCACTGGCGCAGCAGGGCAAGGCGTGGATCATCCTGGCCCGTGACCGGCGAATGCGGGCGTGTGTCGTGCAAACAGGGACCCCGCAAGGGCTGGTAAACGGGCAGGCAATAGTCGGATGCGGCGAATCGCGCGCAATTATAATCACGCGGATGACGACGACGCGCCCGGTTCCCCGCGCCTGCAACGGGCGCTGCAGGCCATCCTGCGGCAAGCGGCAGCCTGCGCATGGCTCGGGGCGGCGGCGGCCCAGGCTCAGGAGCAGGCACAGGTTGATTCACAGGCACCGCCGCCGGTCGCGGTTCCCGCAACAGCCGCCGCATCGGCGCGCGCCGCCGACCGTTGCGCCGTCGAGGCCGTCGTCGATCCGCGCCTCGACGAACTGCTCAAGGCCGATCCGGACGACCCGCAGATCCATGTCACCAGCGACACCGGCGAACTGGGCCGGGCCGGCGATGCCGAACTGAGCGGCAACGTCCAGATTCGCATGGGTCAACGCCTGCTCACCGCCGACCAGGCCTCGATCAACGCGGAACAGCGCAGCGTCGAACTCAACGGCAACGTCGAGTTCCTCGACCCGCAGATGCACGTGCGCGGCAAGGGCGGCTCGTTCCAGGAAGGCGGCGTGGGCGCGTTCGAAGGCGCCGAATTCGAACTGGTCGACCAGTCGGTGCGCGGTGCGGCCAGGAATGCGACGGTCTCGCAGTCCGGACTCATCGGCCTCGAGGGCGTGCGCTACACGGCCTGCCCACCAGGCAACGAGGACTGGAGTCTCAATGCGGGCTCGATCGACATCGACCAGAAGAACCTCGTCGGCACCGGTCGCGAGGTGCGGGTCGAGTTTCTCGGCGTGCCGGTGTTCTACACGCCGTGGATTTCGTTTCCCGTGGGTGACCAGCGCAAGTCCGGCCTGCTGTTCCCGACGATCGGCAGCGGCAGTCGCACCGGCACGCAGATTGCGGTGCCGTACTACTGGAACCTCGCCGAGAATTACGATGCCACGCTCACCACGCGCTGGTATTCGTCGCGTGGCGTCCGGCTCGATCCGGAGTTCCGCTTCCTGAGCGAGCGCAGCCGCAGCCAGCTCAACGTCGAATACCTCGTGCACGACCAGGAAACGGGCGAATCGCGCGGCGTCGTCGACTGGCGGCACGTCACGCGCCTCGCACCGCGGACACGACTGCAGATCGACGCCACCAACGTCAGCGACAACGACTACTTCGAGGACTTCGGTGTCGGCTTCGAGGGTACCAGCGTCCAGTTCGTCAATCGCTACATCGAACTGCGTCACGACCTGGACGCCTGGTCTTTCAACGCCCGCGCGCAGGGCTACCAGGTCATCGACGACTCGCTGGCCCTCGAGGACGAGCCCTACCGCATCGTCCCGCAGCTCACCGCCCTCGGGCGCTGGCGCGACTTCGCCGGCGACCTGTCGGGCTCCGTGTTTGCCGAAGCCACCAATTTCCAGCGCGACCTGGGCCCGCAGGGCGTGCGCCTCGATGCCGAGCCTGCGCTCGAATGGCGCGTCGACCGCAACGGCGCGTTCTTCGCCGCGGGCGGCGCATACCGTTACACCCAGTACCTGCTCGACGACGTCGCGCGGGTGCCGACGATTCACCGGATCGTGCGCTGCCGTCAGCCAGCCTCGACGCGGGTTTCACGCTGGAGCGTGCATCGGGATCGAAAGGCAACCGCATCCAGACGCTCGAACCGCGGATGCTCTACCTGTACGTGCCGTACGAGAACCAGGACAACCTGCCCGTCTTCGACACCGGCATTCCCGACCTGAACCTGGTGCAGCTGTTCCGGACCAACCGCTACGTCGGCCCGGACCGGATCGGCGACGCAAACCAGGTCAGCGTCGGCGTCACCACTCGCCTGCTCGATGCGAGCCGCGGCCGCCAGTTCCTGAGCGCCACGCTCGGCCAGGCGTACTACTTCCAGGATCCGCGCGTCACGCTGCCGGGCGAGCCCGTGCGCGATCGCTCGACGTCGGACGTCGTCGCCGAAGTCGAACTCAACGCCTTCAAGAACTGGAACGCGCGCTTTGCCTACCAGTGGAACCCGGACGAGACCCAGGGCGAGCGGTCCGAGAGCTTCGTGCAGTACAACCCCTCGCCGGGCCGGGTGATCAACGCAGGCTACCGCTTCCGGCGCGACCTGCTCGAGCAGGTCGACGTCTCGGGCGCCTGGCCGATCACCAACCAGTGGCGCGGCTTCGCGCGCTGGGTCTACTCGCTGCAGGAAGACAAGACCCTGGACCAGTTCCTGGGCGTCGAATATTCGTCGTGTTGCTGGGCTGTGCGCGTGATTACGCGTCGCTTCGTCTCCAGCCGCTCGGGTGATGCCGAAACGTCGATCGGCCTGCAGCTGGAACTGAAGGGTTTGTCCAGTGTCGGAGTGGACAACGAAGCTTTCCTGCGCGAAGCGATTCGGGGATACTCCTCGCTTCCCTCCGCGCCCAGACCCTGAGATACCCTTGAAATATAAGCAGTTTTTCGGCGCAGCCGTCCTGTTGCTCGCCGCCGTGGGCACCGCTCACGCCCAGTCCAAGGACCTGAGCTCCTCCGGCGTCCTGCTCGACCGGGTCGCCGCCGTCGTCAACGACGGCCTGGTGCTGCGCAGCGACGTCGAAAAGCAGATGTCCGTCATCGGTGCCCGCATCCAGCAATCGGGCCAGCAGCTGCCCCCGCGCAACGTCCTCCGCCAGCAGGTGCTCGAGCGCCTCGTACTGCAGGAATTGCAGATGCAGCGGGCCAGCCGCCTCGGACTCAAGATCTCGGACGAGATGATCAACAACGCGCTGACCGAAGTCGCCACTCGCAACAAGATCAAGTTCAGCGAGCTGCCGGCCATGCTCGAGGCCCAGGGCATCGATTACCGCGACTACCGCGACGAAATCCGCCGCGAGATGACGATGCAGGGACTGCGCCAGCGCGACGTGCTCGCACGGGTCTACGTGTCGCCGCGCGAAGTCGAGCAGTGCGTCGCGAAGCGCAAGGCGTCACCGGACGCCGACAACGAATTCAACCTCGCGCACATCCTGGTGGCCATCCCGGGCACGGCGGACGAAAAGCAGATCGCCGAGCGCATCTCGCGTGCGCAGGCAGTTTTTGAGCGCGCGCAGAAAAACGAAGACTTCGCCCAGCTTGCCATCACCTACTCCGATTCCGGCACCGCGCTCGAAGGCGGCGCGCTCGGCTGGCGCAAGGCCGGCCAGCTACCGTCGTTCGTTGCCGACATCATCCCCACGCTGAAAGCCGGCGAAGTGACGGCGCCGATCCGCACGCCGAGCGGCCTGCACATCTTCAAGGTACTCGAGATTCGCGGCGGCCAGGCGCCCGCGCTCGTGTCGCAGGTGCATGCCCGGCACATCCTGATGAAGCCGACAGAAGTGATGGACGACGAGACCGTGCGCCAGAAGCTGACGCAGATCCGCGACCGCATCCTGAAGGGTGAAAGCTTCGAGGCGGTCGCCTCGGTCACGTCCGAAGACCCGGGCTCGGCGGCGACCGGGGGCGACCTCGGCTGGGCCGGACCCGGCAGCTTCGTGCCCGCCTTCGAGCAGCAGCTCGATGCGCTCGCCGAGAACGAGATCAGCCCGCCGTTCCAGACCCAGTTCGGCTGGCACCTCGTGCAACTGCTCGGGCGCCGCACCTACGACGCGAGCGAGGACAACACACGCAACCGCTGCGTCAGCCAGCTGCGCGAAGCGCGCGCCGACGAAGAAACGGAAATCTGGCTGCGGCGGCTGCGCGACGAAGCGTTCGTCGAATACCGGATGTGAGCACCGCGGGCCGACCGCGCCGTGCCATGGCGCTGCGTACCGTCGCCGTCACCACCGGCGAACCGGCAGGCATCGGTCCGGACCTTTGCACCGAACTGCTCGACACGGTGCCGCCGGGTTGCCGTGTCGTCCTGATCGGGGATCGCTCGCTGTTCGGCCGCGCGCGACCGCGCTCCGCCCGCAAGCTCGACCTGCCGGACTTTGACGCAATCTCCCGGCCGCGCGCCGGCGTCGAACTGCTGCACGTGCCGCTGGCAGTGCCGGCCCGACCCGGCGTGCTCAACCCGGCCAATGCCCGTTACGTCCTCGAAACGCTCGATGCGGCCATCGGCGGCTGTGCGGCGGGGGCGTTCCAGGCGATCGTGACCGCGCCGGTGCAGAAATCGATCATCAACGAAGCTGGCGTTCCATTCACCGGTCACACCGAGTACCTGGCGCGCCGCACGGGCGTGCGACTGCCCGTGATGCTGCTGGTCGGTGGCGGGCTGCGCGTCGCGCTGGCAACCACGCACCTGCCGCTGCGCAAGGTCAGTGCCGCCATCACGCCTGCGCGCCTCGAGGCGGTCCTGCGCATCGTGGCAGGCGACCTGCAGACTCTGTTCGGCGTCCGCCGGCCCCGCATTCTCGTGCTCGGCCTGAATCCACACGCTGGCGAAGGCGGTCACCTCGGTCGTGAAGAGATCGAAGTGATCGAACCCACCCTGCTGGCCCTGCGCCGCGACGGTTTCGATCTCGTCGGCCCCGTGCCGGCCGACACCGCGTTCGTGCCGCACCGGCTCAAGGGCATCGACGCCGTCGTCGCCATGTTCCACGACCAGGGCCTGCCGGTGCTGAAGCACGCGAGCTTCGGCCACGCAGTCAACGTCACGCTCGGGTTGCCGATCGTGCGCACGTCCGTCGATCACGGCACGGCCCTCGACCTCGCTGGCACGCGCAAGGCCGACCCTGGCAGCCTGCAGGCGGCGCTCGCGCTCGCGCTCGAACTGGGCCGGCGCGCGCGGCACCAGGCGTCGCGCTGGTGAAACACGGTCACGCCAAGAAGCGCTATGGGCAGCACTTCCTGCACGACCCTGGCACGATCGATCGAATCGTGCGCGCCATCGATCCCCGCCCCGGTGAGCGGCTCGTGGAAGTCGGCCCCGGTCGGGGCGCGATCACCGCGCCCGTGCTCGCACTGGCGGGCACGCTGGACGTCATTGAAATCGATCGTGACGTCGTGCCGCCGCTGCAGGCCCATTGCCAGGGACGTGGCGAGCTGCGCGTGCACGTCGCCGACGCTCTCGAGTTCGACTTTCGCGCACTGCGCGGCGACGGACCGAAACTGCGCCTGATCGGCAACCTGCCCTATAACGTCTCGACACCGTTGCTCTTCCACTTCATCTCGCAGCTCGACGCGTTCGTCGACATGCACTTCATGTTGCAGAAGGAAGTGGTCGTGCGCATGGCCGCTGCGCCGGGCTCGGGCGATTACGGCCGGCTCACGGTGATGCTCGCGCCGCACGTCAAGGTGGAACGGCTGTTCGACATCGGTGCGGGCGCTTTCAAACCCGCGCCCCAGGTCACTTCGACATTTTTCGCGCTGTCGCCCTACGCGGCACCACCGTTCGCCATCGTCGACCAGGACGCGTTCGCCGCCGTCGTCGCTGCCGCCTTTTCCAAGCGGCGCAAGACCTTGCGCAACTCGCTGATGGGCCTGCTCGACGTGGACGGGATCCGGGCCGCGGGGGTGGATCCCGGGGCGCGGGCCGAAACGCTCGCTCCGGCGCAGTTCGCAGGCCTCACGGCGCAGTGGGTGGCTCGACAGCAGGACGCGCAAGCTACTATTCCGGCAGAATGATTCCCGATGGGTGGCCCCTCCGGTCCCGCCTATAATTGTGTCTGGACCGCTTTTCGCACCGGAACCACGCGTTCCACGGAGCACACCATGCGCGAGTACAAGAAAATCCTGCTGGCTGTGGACGTCGCCGAGGGCAGCGAGAAGATTGCCGAGCGGGCGCGCGACATCGCCGAGCGCTACGGCGCCGAGGTCATCCTGCTGCACGTCGTGGAGTACGTCCCCGTCGAACCGATGGGCGAGGCGCTGCTGCCGGCCGTGCAGATCGAAGGCGAGCTGATCGAGCGCGCCACGCGGCGCATTGCCGAACTCGCGCAGAAGACCGGCCTCGACCGGGCCGAGCGCATCGTGCAGGCCGGCAACATCAAGGCCGAACTCGTCCGTGTCGCCACGGACCGCGGCGTCGACCTGATCGTGCTCGGCAGCCGCGAACGCCACGGCCTGTCGATCATGTTCAACCAGACCGAGGACACGATCCTGCATTCGGCACCGTGCGACGTGCTCGCCGTGCGCTGGAAAAAGGCATGACGACGGCGGAGGCCCACCGCATCCGTGTCGACGTCAGCACGAACTACGTCGAGGACCAGTCGAGCCCCGGCGAGGGCCGCTTCGTGTTCTCGTACACCATCACGATCCGCAACGAAGGCACCCAGCCCGCCCGCCTCGTGACGCGCCACTGGCTGATCACGGACGCCAATGGCAAGGTGCAGGAAGTGGTCGGTGAAGGCGTCGTCGGTGAACAGCCCCACCTGCAGCCGGGCCAGGGTTTCCGCTATTCCAGCGGCGCCATCCTCGAGACACCGGTCGGCGCCATGCAGGGCAAGTACCACATGGTTGCGGACGACGGCGAGCAGTTCGACGCACCGATCGCGCCGTTCCGGCTCGCCATGCCGGGCGTGCTGCACTGACGGGCTAGATGGCCGTCTTTGCGATCGGCGACGTCCAGGGCTGCCAGGACGAACTGGATGCCCTGCTCGACCGGCTGCTTTTCGACGCATCGCGCGACCAGCTCTGGTTCGTCGGCGATCTCGTCAATCGCGGCCCGCGTTCGCTCGACACCCTGCGCTTCGTCAAGTCACTCGGTGATGCCGCAATCACCGTGCTTGGCAACCACGACCTGCACCTGCTCGCCCTCGCGCGCGGCGGCGCGGACTGGCGTGACGGCGATGCGGGCTTGCGGCCCATCGTCGACGCGCCGGACGCCGCAGAACTGCTCGACTGGCTGCAGACGCGGCCGCTGCTGCACCACGACGCGAGTCTTGGCCTTTCGCTGCTCCATGCCGGACTGCCGCCGCAATGGGACCTGCAGATGGCCCAGGCGTGCGCGACCGAAGTGCAGCACAAGCTGCTCGGCGAGCGTACCGGCCAGCTCTACGATCGCATGTACGGCAACGAGCCGGACACCTGGCGCGACGACCTCGACGGCTGGGACCGCATCCGCTTCACGATCAATGCCTTCACCCGCCTGCGCGTCTGCGATGTGGCGACGGGCCGCATGGCACTGAAATTCAAGGGCGTACCCGCGACCGCACCTGCGGGCACGCAGCCCTGGTTTCGCATTCCGTGGCGCAAATCAGCGGGCGAACGCCTGGTCTTCGGCCACTGGTCCGCCATGGGTTACGTCAACGAAGACCGCGTTCTCGGCCTCGACACGGGTTGCGTCTGGGGCGGCACGTTGACCGGGCAACGCCTCGACCTGCAGGACGCCCGGCCGGTGCACGTGGCGAATCACACCGGCGGGCTGCCGCTGGCCGACTGAGACGACGCCTGCAACGATCACTGGCGCGCGGCCCTGGCCTCAGGGCGGGGTGAGTTCCGCCACCGCGGCCGGCATCGCATGCAGCGATTCGAGCCGGAGGCGGACCGCACCGAACTGCGACTGGCGTGGCGTGCACTTCAGCGACGAGCCGGGCGCCTCGCGCATACCCAGTTTTTCCAGCACCTGCGGCAGCAACTGGTCGCAGCAGCTCGCAGTCGCCATCGTTGATGCGACCGCGATGCCGGCCCTCGAATTCGACGACACGACGCTCGGCGGGAAACGGCGCCGTCGCGACGTCGACCACGGCGCCCGTGCCCCTGGTTCTTGCGACCAGCTCGCGCTTCGACTTTTCCGCCTCGAGCCTGGCGAGAATCTCCGGCGTCAGCTCGGTGGGTACGGCCACTTGATACGCGCCGTCGGCATCGGCTGGACCCCCGGACCATCGATACAACCGACCCATACGCGGACATCCGGGCGAGCGCCGAGCTCGGTCAGGATGTACTCGATCTTGTTTTCCAGGCCGCCGCACCCGTAGTACACGCCCAGGCCGAAATACGTGAACGTGAATTTGTGCTCCGTCCAGACCGCATTCACGGTCGGGGCGGCCCCGGACGGGCTGGTGTCCGCCGTCGTCTGGGCGCCGACGGGCACCTGCGCGCCCACCGCGGCAAGAGCCAGGGCCAGGCAGGCGGGACCGGTGCGGAGTCTGCGTCGGGTCATGGAGGCTAATTTATACTCGGCCCATGCAGTCTTTGACATCGTTCAACCTCCGGCAGTGGATCGAAGCGCACCGGTCCGAACTGCGTCCACCCGTCTGCAACAAGCAGGTGTTCGAACAGGGCGAGTTCATCATCATGGTGGTCGGCGGCCCGAACGCCCGCCAGGACTACCACGACGACCCGGGCGAGGAGTTCTTCTACCAGCTCGAGGGCGACATGCTGTTGCGGACTATCCAGCACGGCCGCCGCGTGGACATTCCCATCAGCGCGGGCGACGTCCTGCTGCTGCCGGCGCACGTACCGCACTCACCGCAACGTTTTGCCGACACGGTAGGACTGGTCATCGAGCGCAGACGCCGCGCCGGCGAAGCCGACGGATTCCTGTGGTACTGCGAACACTGCGACGCACGCCTGTACAGCGAATACCTGCAGATCACGGACCTCGAAACCCAGCTCACGCCCGTCTTCGAACGGTTCTGGTCGAATCCCGAGCACACGGCCTGCCGCAACTGCGGCGCCGTACTGAGGAAATGACCGCTTGAACGACCTGGAGTTCACTGCCGGTGGCCGACGCTGGCGCGCCGACGTCAGCGCGCCGGCGGATCTTGCCATCGTGCTCGAGTTCAACGGCGCGCAACCGAGCTTCTTCGTCGCCACGCCGGCCTCGAGCGAGCCCCTGCAGCTCGGCGGCTTCACCGGCAGCGTCGCAAGCGGCGCCAGCTGCAACTGCGCGGTGCATGCGCTGGCCCCGCATTGCCACGGCACCCACACCGAATGCGTCGGGCACGTCACGCGCAGCCCGGTCACGGTCGCCAGCCTGACGCCCGTGGCGCCTGCCATCGCACTGGTCGTCTCGGTGCGGCCCGAGCCCCTGGGGGCGACAGCGACTGACGTGCCGGGCGCTCACGCCGCAGCCGGCGACCTCGTGATCAGCCGCGGCATGCTCGAAGCCGCAACCGCTGCCTGGCTGGGCGCCCCGTTCACGGCAGTCGTGATCCGCACCCTGCCGAACGACCCGGGCAAACGGCACCGCGCGTATTCCGGCTCGCCGAGCCCGGCGCCCTATTTTTTGCCCGACGCGATGCGCTGGCTCGTCGAACGTGAGGTGAACTCGCTGGTCGTCGACCTGCCGAGCCTCGATCGCGCCGACGACGGCGGCCACCTCGCGGCGCATCGGGTGTATTGGGGGCTGCCCCCGGGGTCCGTCGACGCAGCGCAGGCGACGCGTGGCCGGGCGCTCGTCACGGAACTTGCGTACGTGCCGGACTCGGTCCCCGACGGGCTGTACCTGCTCGACCTGCAGGTGCCTGCCTTCGGTGCCGATGCGGCGCCGAGTCGTCCCGTGCTGTATCCCTTGCTGCCGATGACGGGAGTGGCGACATGAGGCTCGACCGGGAACACGCGCACGCGCTCGACGGCACGGATGCCCTCGCCGCCTGGCACGATCGCTTCATCCTGCCTCGCGACGCCGCCAGCGGTCGCGAACTCGTGTACCTGTGCGGACACTCGCTCGGCGCGCAACCCGTGCTGGCCACGGAGTACGTCGAAGACGTGATGCGCGACTGGCGCTCGCTCGGCGTCGAAGGACACTTCAACGGGCGTCATCCCTGGATGTCGTACCACGAGCGGCTGGCGCCGGCGCTGGCGACGCTGGTCGGGGCCGAAACCAGCGAAGTCATCGCGATGAACACGCTGACGGCCAACCTGCACCTGCTGCTGGTGAGCTTCTACCGGCCGGCGGGCACGCGCCGCGCGATCCTGGTGGAACGCTCTGCCTTCCCATCGGATCGCCACGCCGTCGAATCGCAGGTGCGTTTCCACGGGCTCGACCCCGCGACCGACCTGATCGAGATCGCGCCGCGCGACGGCGAAGACCTGCTGCGGACCGAAGACATCCTGGCGACGATCGACCGCGAAGGCGCACGCATCGCCACGATCCTGCTGCCGGGCATCCAGTACCTGACGGGCCAGGTGCTCGACGTCGCGACGATCACGGCGGCGGGCCGCAAGGCCGGCTGTACCGTCGGCTGGGATCTCGCGCATGCCATCGGCAACGTGCCGATCTCGCTGCACGATGCGGGCGCCGATTTCGCCGTGTGGTGCAACTACAAATACCTGAATGGCGGTCCGGGCGCCGTGGGTGGAGCGTTCGTCCACGCGCGTCATGCCACGGACACGAGGCTGCCGCGATTTGCCGGCTGGTGGGGTCATGACCCCGCCACGCGCTTCCTGATGGCGCCCGAGTTCAAACCCACCCCTGGCGCGGCTGGCTGGCAACTCAGCAATCCTCCGATCCTGGCCATGGCGCCGCTCGCGGCGTCGCTCGCGCATTTCGCCGCGGCCGGCCTGCCGGCCCTGCGCCAGAAATCGGTCACGCTGACGGGTTACTTCGAACGACTGGTGCAGGCGCGCCTCCCGGATCGCGTCGAAATCATCACGCCCGCCGTGCCGGACGCACGCGGTGCCGCGTTGTCGTTGCGGCTGGTCGGCCTGTCGCGCGATCGTGCACGCGCCGTCTTCGACGGCCTGCGGCAGCGTTCGATCCTGCCTGACTGGCGCGAGCCGGACGTGATCCGCGCCGCACCGGTGCCGTTCTACAACAGCTTCGACGACGTCTGGCGCTGCGTGGACGCGCTGCACGCGGAACTGGCGGAGTGAAGCGACCGGTCACGATCCTCGGCGCCGGACTGTCCGGTGCGCTGATGGCCATCTACCTCGCGCGGCAAGGCCGGCAGGTGCAGGTGTTCGAGCGCCGCCCGGACCTGCGCAAGGTCGACATGGATGCGGGTCGCTCGATCAACCTGGCGCTGGCGGAGCGCGGCATTCATGCACTGCGAGCCGCCGGCGTGTACGACGACGTCGCCCCACTGCTGATCCCGATGCGAGGTCGCACGCTGCACGCACTCGACGGCTCGCTCACGTTCGCGCCGTACGGCCAGCGACCGCACGAGGTCATCCACTCCGTGTCGCGGCCGGGCCTGAACCGTGTCCTGCTCGACCATGCACGGCGCCACTACGGCATCGAACCGCGCTTCCTGCAGGCGGCGCGGACGCTCGATTTCGAGCGCGACGAACTGGTCCTGCTCGACGAGGTCGCGGGCGACACGTACACGCAGGCGCTCGCGCCGCTGATCGCCGCGGACGGCGCCGGCTCGGTCGTGCGCCGGGCCATGACCGGCCAGTTTGGCATCCGCGTGGTCGAGGACATGCTCGAGCACGGCTACAAGGAACTCACGCTGCCGGCGGGACCGGACGGCTCGCACCGCATCGAGCGCCACGCGCTGCACATCTGGCCGCGGGGCGGTTTCATGCTGATCGCGCTGCCGAACATCGACGGCAGCTTCACGGTCACGTTGTTCCTGGCCTTGAAAGGCGGCGCGGAAAGTTTCGCTGCGCTCGACAGCCGCGCGTCCGTGACTGCGTTCTTCGCCAGGTATTTTCCCGACGTCATCGAGCAGATGCCGGGGCTCGCCCGCGAGTTTCTCGAGCGTCCGGTCGGTCGCATGGGCACCGTCCGCGCCGACGCCTGGTCGGCCGGCGCAGCCGCCGTGCTGCTCGGGGACGCGGCGCATGCCATCGTGCCGTTCCACGGCCAGGGCATGAATGCGTGCTTCGAAGACTGCTTCGAACTCGATCGGCTGCTGCGCTCGGCCGTCGACTGGCAATCGGCGTTCGAGCAATTCTTCCAGCTGCGCAAGCCCGACACCGATGCGATCGCCGCGATGGCGCTCGAGAATTTCCTGGAGATGCGGGACACGGTGCGCGACCCCAAGTTCATGCTGCGCAAGGAACTGAGCTTCGAACTCGAGCGCCGTCACCCGGACCGCTTCATTCCGCGGTACTCGATGGTGATGTTCCACCACGAGATCCCATACCGCGTCGCCTTCGATCGCGGACGCGTGCAGGCCGAAGTGCTGACACGCCTCACGGCCACGGCGGATGCAGTGGCCGACATCCCGACGGCGCAGATGGACGCGCTGGTGACCGAGTTGCTCGATCCGCTGCCGGTCGTGCCCGCCGCGCCGCCCTAGATCGCGATCGGCGCGCGCCTCGCGGATTCCCCGGTAGCCAGCGTCGACGACTCGCCCGACGCATCGACCAGCTCATTGATCAGCGTCACCAGCTGCCCCACCTGGTAGGGCTTCACGATGTGGGCCTGGTACCCCGCGAGCAAGGCCCGGGCCCGGTCTTCATCGCGTGCGTAAGCCGTGACGGCAACGGCCGCCAGGCGTTGCGGCCCCAGTCCCAGCTCGCCGCGCACGCGTCGGATCAATTCGTACCCGTCCATGCGCGGCATTCCGATGTCGCTGACGAGCGCGTCGAATTCCTCCGGCGCCGCACGCAACAGGTCGAGTGCGGCGGCGCCCGAATCCACGGCCGTGACACGTGCGCCGCGCTCTTCAAGCATCCGCCGCAGCGATTCGAGCATGTCACGCTGGTCGTCGACGGCCAGCACCCGTCTGCCGTCGATACGCAGCACCAGTTGCCGGTCGGGGTCGAGGCGTCGCCAGGCGCCGCTGGAATCGATGTCCTGCCCCGGTTCGTGCGCCAGCAACGGCAGCGTCACCACGAACGTGGCCCCCTGCCCGAGACCGCGACTGTGCGCCGACACCTGCCCGCCGTGCAGCTCCACCAGTTGCTTGACGATCGCCAGCCCGAGACCGAGGCCGCCGTGGCGCCGGGCGCTCGAATTGTCGGCCTGGCGGAAGCGGCTGAAGACTTGCGGCAGGAATTCCGGGGCGATGCCCTCCCCGTCGTCGGTGACACTGATTTCGACGCCAGGCCCGGTGCTGCGCGCAGCCACGTGGATGTGCCCTTCCTCCCTGGCGAACTTGACGGCATTGGCGAGCAGGTTCCACAGCACCTGCTGCAGCCGCGTGGGATCGCCGTTCACGATCAGCGGCTCCCTGCCGATGTCGAGACTCATCTCGATGCGCCTGGCCTCCGCCGCGGGGCGATGCGAAGCGACGGCCTGGCCGAGCAGGTCGACGAGGTCGAGCGGATGCGCATCGAGCGTGACGCGGCCCGACACGATGCGGCTCATGTCGAGCAGGTCGCCGATCAGCTTCGACAGCGCCATGCCGTTGTCGATGATGAGCGCGAGCCCCTTGCGCAGGTCGTCTTCCCCGTCGCCGTACTTGCGCGCGAGGATGCGGCTCCAGAGCACGATCACGGACAAAGGCGTGCGCAGCTCGTGTGAGAGCGTGGCCAGGAACTCGTCCTTGGCATGAGTGGCGTTTTCGGCGTCGGTCCGCGCGGCACGCTCGCTTTCGAGCAGCATCTCGCGCTCGACCTCGAATGCGCGGCGCTCGGTCACGTCGTGGCTCGTCCCCGCGAACGTCAGCAGCTCGCCGTTCGGACCGAAGCGGGGCACGCCATCGGACTCGATCCAGCGCCACTCGCCGTCGGCCCGGCGCACGCGCGCCGTCGCCTGAAACGCATGCTTGCCACGCAACGCCTTGAGGAACGAGTCGGTGTAGGCAGCGCGATCTTCGTCGTGCAGCACCACTTGCCAGCCGCGACGGCGAGCGCCCTCCTGGGTAATACCGAAGAACTGCTCCCAGCGCCGGTTGACGAACAGGATCTTCCCGGTCGCGTCGTGCACCCAGATCAGCAGCGGCACGCTGTCCGCCATGACGTTGAAGCGATGCTCGCTCTCGTGCGCGGCCGTGGCTTCGGCTTCGGCCCGCGACCGGGCGCGACGCGCGAACTCGGCCAGGCTCACGGTCACGGCGTTCGCGAGCAGGAAGATGAAGATGCTCGAAGCGAGCAGCAGGTTGTCGGACTCCGGTTCGTGCCACACATAGACTGCGAGCGACGAAAGCACCGCCGCGAGCATGCCGTAACGCCAGCCGCAGAAGATGGCGACGAACACCACGGCCGGGAAGAAAGTCATGAACGGGAACAGTCCTGCCCAGAACCGGTCGAGCGGCCAGCGCAACAACATGGCGATGGCGACCGTCAGCAGCACGATGATGAGCGGCTTCAGCCGCAGCATCCAGGGCCTCGGCACGCCTCGCTGCAATCCGTCGAAACTCCGCTGTGGCGGCATGGCTTGGCTTTGCCCTCGACGAGTGGCGATCCCGCGCTTCCCTGCGGCAGGGTTGGGAATTCTAGCAGCCGCAGACTCAGCGACTCACCCCGCAGCTGTAGGACCAGGCCGACACGGCGGTGGTTCTCGTCCGACGACCACTGACCGCGAGCGGCTGTCGGCCGGCGTCACGTCAACACGCGTTGTGCGTTGCACGCCCGGTCACTATGCTCCGGTGAACAACAAAAAGGAGTCTCGCCGTGCCCCGCCTGTTTGCCGGCTTGACCCCCGTTCTCCTGGCCTGTGCCCGCGCCCTGCCAGGCCCGGTGCTGGCGGCGACTGTGCCTGCGTTTGCGACGGATACCCCCGCTGCGGCGGCGGTGCCAATCGCAGCGCCGCAGCCGGTCGCCTGTCCGGCCGGCACCCAGTCGAGCCGCGACTATGCGTTCAGCCTGATGGGCAATCGGGCGGGCTTCCAGACCGTCTGCCTGCAGCGCGATGGCACCCGCGTCGTCCACTTTGCGTTCAATGATCGCGGCCGTGGCCCGGCACTCACGTCGAGGATCCAGCTTGACGCGAAGGGCATCCCCGTGGCCATCGCCACCGATGGCAATGACTACCTCAAGAGTCCGGTGGCTGAACGGTTCACCCGCGCAGCCGGCACCGCCACCTGGCAGAACAAGGTCGAAAGCGGTAGCCAGCCTGTTGCGGGCGCGGCGTTTTATGTCAGCCAGTCCGGCTCGTTCGAGGAAACCGGCTTGCTGGCACGGGCCCTGCGCAACGTACCAGGTCGCAAGCTGCCCTTGCTGCCGCAGGGTGAAGCAGTCCTGCAGCCGTTGTCGCAGCTGAAGATCGGCAACGGCGAATCGTCCCGCCAGGTCGGCCTGTATTCGATCGGCGGCCTCGGGTTCCAGCCCACCAGCGTCTGGCTCGACGAGGACGGCGAACTGTTCGCGACGTTCGACAGCTTCTCGACGCTCGTGCGCGAAGGCTGGCAGGACTCGCTCCCCGGGTTGCGCGCAGAGCAGGATGCGCAGGAGGCGCGCCGGCGCACGGCGCAAGTTCGCGCGCTACGACGTGCACCCTCCGGACCGGTCGTGATCGAGCACGCCAACCTGTTCGATGCCGAGCACATGACGATGCGTCCCGGCACCACCGTCGTCTTTGCGCAGCAACGCATCGTCGCCGTCGGTCCCGACGGCTCGGTGCCGATCCCCGCTGGCGCCGAGCGCATCGATGCGACCGGCCGCGCGCTGCTGCCCGGACTGTGGGACATGCACACGCACCCGGACCTCGACAGCGGGCCGCTGTTCCTGGCGGCCGGTGTCACGAGCATCCGGGACATGGCCGCAGAGCCCGACAAGCCCGCGCTGCTGCGCGTGTTCGACACCAACGAAGCGCTCGGTCCGCGAGTGGTGTTCGCCGGCATCATCGATGGGCGTGGACCCTTTCAGGGGCCGACCAAGATGCTCGTCAGCGACGAAGCCGAGGCCCGCAAGGCCGTCCAGGCCATGAACGCTGCTGGCTTTGGACTCGTCAAGATCTACAGCTCGATGGACCCGAAGCTGGTGCCGGCCATTGCAGACGAAGCGCACAAGCGCGGCATGCGGGTGGGCGGTCACGTTCCCGCGTTCATGACGGCCGAACAGGCCGTGCTCGCCGGGTACGACGAGATTCAGCACATGAACATGGTGTTTCTGAATTTCCTGTACGACCAGGTGCAGGACACACGCACGCCAGCGCGGTTCACGGCCGTCGCGGAGCATGCCGCCAGCATCGATCCGCAATCGGCACGCGTGCAGGCTTTCCTGCAGCTGCTCAAGCAGCATCACGTGACGCTGGATCCGACGCTCGTCACGTTCGAAAGCCTCTTCACCGATCGCCCGGGCGTGGTCGGCGCGGGACTGGCGGCCGTGGCCGATCGCATGCCCCCGCTCGTCCGGCGCGGTCTCCTGGAAGGTGGCTTGCCGGTCCCCGACGGTAAGGACACGAGCTACCGCCAGGCGCTGACCCAGATGCAACGCATGCTGATCGCCGTGCGCAGTGCGGGCGTGCCCTTCGTCGCGGGCACGGATGCGATGCCCGGTTTCATGCTGCCGCGCGAACTCGAACTCTACGTCGAAGCCGGTGTGCCGGCCCCCGAGGTGTTGCGCATCGCCACGCTCGACGCGGCGCGACTCGTCGGCCGCGGGGCTGAACTCGGCTCGATCGCGCCGGGCAAGCTGGCCGACATGATCCTCGTCGACGGCGACCCGAGCCGCCATGTCGGCGACGTGCGACGCTTGCGCCTCGTCATCAAGGACGGCGCGCTGTTCGATCCCGATGCACTATGCCGAGCGCTCGGCATCCAGCCCCACGCTACGGCGAGCCGATGAACATGATTTCACGCACCCGGCGGATGTTGCTCGCGTCGACCGGACTGGCGTTCGGGCTCGCGGTGATGCCGCGGTCGTCGCAGTCCGCGAACGGGACCTGGAACCGGTATTCGCGCACCGTAGTGATCGATGGTCTCGGCGGCCCCGGCGGCCACGCCACCGAGGACGGCTCGGAGCTGACGACCGGCGAGGTCGACGACATCAAGGTGTCGGGCATGACGTGCCTGCACCTCACCGTCGGCGAAGTGGGCACGATGCCGCCCGACGCGGCCTTCGAGAAAGCCGTCGCGTCGATCAAGCGCTGGGAAGCCGAAGTCGACCGCTACCCGGCCGCCCTGCTCCGCGTGCGATCCGCCGCTGACATCCGCGCAGCGAAAGCGAAGGGTCGCACCGGGCTGCTGTACGGTTTCCAGGACGGCGTGTGCTTCGAGACCGACCTCGACCGGCTCGAGACGTTTCATCGTCTCGGCATCCGCGTGATTCAACCCACCTACAACCGGCACAACCGGCTGGGAGACGGCTGCATGGAACCGGCCGACGCGGGGCTGAGCAAAGTCGGGCACGAGGCGGTTGAGCGGATGAACGAGTTGGGGATCCTGGTCGACGGAAGCCACTGCGGGCGCGTCACGGCAGCCGACGCAATCCGGCGCTCCAACCGGCCCGTTGCATTCACGCACACGGGCTGCGCAGCTCTCGCCGACCACCCCCGCAATCGCACCGACACGGAGTTGCGCGCAGTGGCCAACACGGGTGGGGTGTCGGGTATCTATGTCATGCCGTACCTGTGCGGCGGCAGGCAACCCACCGCCGCCGACGTCGTGCGGCACATCGAGCACGCAGTGAACGTCGCCGGCGAGGAACACGTCTCGATCGGCACGGATGGCACGCTCTCGTCCGTCGCGCTGACACCGGAATTCGTGCGGTCGTTCACGACGAACGTCGCTCGCCGCAAGGCGGCCGGCATCGCGGCGCCGCAGGAATCCGCAGACGGTTACCTGTTCGCGAACGATCTCAATACCCCGCGGCGCTTCGAGCAACTGGCGGACTGCCTCAGCCTGCGCGGCCATTCGGATGACCGGATCGAAAAGATCCTGGGTACCAACCTGCTGCGCGTGTTCGCCGCCGCGTGGGGCAGCTGACGCCCGCCACGATGCTGACTTGCTCTCACCGCCCGCCCTGTCCGGGCTGCCCGCGCTTCGGCGAGCCTGGCATCGCTGCCGCTGCGCACTCGGCGCTGGAAGCGCTGGCCCGTGCGCATGGCCTGGCCAGTGTTCCGGTGGTGTCGGGCGCAATGACAGGTTTTCGTTTGCGTGCTCGCCTGGCTGTTCGCGGCCGGCTCGGCTCGCCAAAACTCGGCCTGTTCGAACTCGGCACGCACCGCGTCGTGCACATCCCGAACTGCGTCGTGCAGCAGCCGCTGATCAACCGGGTCGCGGCCGTGGTGCGGCGTGCACTGGTCGATGCGGGGATCGCGCCGTATGCGGAGACCGTCCACCGCGGTCTCGCGCGCTACCTGCAGGTGGTGGTCGAGCGAAGCTCGGACACGGCGCAAGTCGTGATCGTCGGCAACAGCACGACGGTCGAGCCGTTCCATGCGTGTTTCGAGCTGATTCGGGATCGGCTCGGTGATGAACTGCACAGCTTGTGGTTCAACTCGCAGTGCGAGCGGAGCAACACGATCCTGGGTCGCGAATTCACGCCGTGGTGCGGAGCGCCGAGTGTCGTCGAACGCTTTGGTGGGGCAGCCGTGCATTACCCACCCGGCGCGTTCGGCCAGAACAACCTCGACATCGCGGAACGCATCGTCGAACACGTGCGCGAGCAGGTGCCGGCTGGCGCGCGTGTCGCTGAGTTCTATGCGGGTGTGGGTGCGATCGGGCTGTCGGTGCTGCCTCGCGTCAGCCACCTGCGCATGAACGAGGTCAGCCCGCAGTCACTGCAGGGCCTTGCGCTTGGGCTCGACGCACTCGAGCCTGCAGCGCGGGAGAAGATCGAAGTGGTTGCCGGCTCTGCGGGAGCGATGGCGTCGATGGCACAGGGCGCCGATGTCGTGATCGCGGACCCACCGCGCAAGGGGCTGGATCGCGAACTCGTGGGGCAACTGGTCGCCGACCCGCCCGCGCGATTGGTGTACGTGAGCTGTGGGCTCGAATCGTTGCTCGCGGACGCGGAACGACTGACCACCAGCGGCGCAATGCGGCTCAGCGACCTGCGTGCGTTCAACCTGATGCCGTTCACGGACCACGTCGAGACCGTGGCGTGCTTCGAACGGGCTTAGTTGCGCAGGGGGAGGTTCTCGGCTCCCGCCCGGCGCCGCCGCAACTCCACGAAATCGTGCGCGAACGAGTGCCGAGCATCCGCCGGGCGCTCCTCGACCACGACCTCATCCCACTCCCCGGCAACCAGATGCGGGAAATAGGTATCAGCATCGACGGTCGCATGCACACGCGTCAGGTGAATGAGGTCCGTGCGCGGCAGCGCGAGCCGGTAAATCTCTGCACCACCAATGATGCAGATCTCGGGCACGTCGCCCGCGGCGTCCAACGCGGCATCAAGTGACGCGACGACGGTAACGCCGGGCACGTCGAACCCGGCCTGGCGCGTGATCAAGATGTTGTGCCGACCGGGCAGTGGCTTGCCGATCGAGTCCCAGGTCCTGCGACCCATGACGATGGGCTTCCCCATCGTCAGGGCCTTGAAGCGCTTGAGGTCGTCGGGCAATCGCCACGGCAGGCCGCCGTCGCGCCCGATCGCGCCCCGCTCGTCTGTCGCCACGACAATCGAGACGAGCGGCATCGCGATGCCTCAGGCCTTCTTGCCTTTCGCAGCCGGCTTCTTGCCCTTGGCGACCGCCTTCTTCTTCGCCGCCGCCTGCTTCCTTTTCTTCTTCTTGGCGTCGACCGACTCGCGGTCGAGCATCGTGCCGCGGCAGTTCGCCGCGCCACAACGGCACGCATACAGATTCAGCTCGTCGGGATCGTCGGTGCTTTCCCAGGTGAGCTGGTAGTCGTACCCCAGCTCCTCGCCCGGCTGGATCGTGCGGATCGCTTCGATGAAAACGCGGCGGCCTTCGATGATCGTCTCGCAGTTCGCGTCGCACTTGTGGTTGATGAAACGCGCGGGGTTGCCGCCGACGCCGGCGTCGATGCAGAGATCGTCGTCCACCACGAACAGGAAGGTGTGACCGTCGTCATCGGCCTTCATCTCGTAGCGCGAATCCGCCTCGTCGTGCGAGATGCGGTCGCCGACGTATTCGATGATGCGCGTGCCGCTGCGGATGCGACGGGCGGCATACACGCCGCGGCCGTGGATCTTCGAACGCTTCACGACGTACAGCGGATTGGCCTCGGCGGCCGTCGTCCGCGCCGTCTTCTGGGCGTGACGCATGTGTGCGTGATGCGCGGCAGTCGTCCTGGACGACTTCGTGGCAGGTTTCTTCGAGGGAGTCTTCTTCATACGGCGATGGGTGCCTTGATCGCGGGGTGTGCCTGGTATCCGGCGAATTCGAAGTCCTCGAAACGGTAATCGAAGATCGACTCCGGCCGGCGCTTGATGACGAGTTGCGGCAGCGGCAACGGCTCACGCGAGAGCTGCAGCCGCGCCTGGTCGAAATGGTTGACGTAGAGGTGCGTGTCGCCGCCCGTCCAGACGAAGTCACCAACGCCCAGGTCACACTGCTGCGCGACCAGGTGCGTGAGCAGCGCGTAGGACGCGATGTTGAACGGCACGCCGAGGAACACGTCGGCGCTGCGCTGGTACAGCTGGCACGACAGCTTGCCGCCCGCCACGTAGAACTGGAACAGCGCGTGGCACGGCGTGAGCGCCATGCGCTCGAGCTCTCCCACGTTCCAGGCGTTGACGATGATGCGGCGCGAATCCGGGTCGCGGCGGATCAGGTCCAGCGCGCGCGCGATCTGGTCGATCTTGCGGCCGTCAGCGGCAGCCCACTGGCGCCACTGCGCGCCGTAGACGGGACCGAGCTCGCCGTGGTCGTCCGCCCATTCGTCCCAGATCGTAACGCCGTGCTGGCGCAGGTAACGCACGTTGGTCTCGCCGCTGAGGAACCAGAGCAGCTCGTGCACGATCGATTTCAGGTGCAGCTTCTTGGTCGTGACGAGAGGAAAGCCCTCGTTCAGGTCGAAGCGCATCTGCCAGCCGAACACCGAGCGCGTGCCGGTGCCGGTGCGGTCGCCTTTCTCGGCGCCGTGATCGAGGATGTGCCGCAGCAGGGCCTGGTATTGCCGCATCGACGTCAGGCCGCGCGATAGTTGCCGGAGGGCTGCCGCTGCCGGTAGGCGACCGCCAGCATCGCGAGTCCTGCCAGGATCATGGGCAGCGAGAGCACCTGTCCCATCGTCACCCAGTCGAACAGCAGGTAACCGCGGTTGGCATCGGGCACGCGCACGAATTCGATCAGGAAACGGAACACGCCGTAGCAGACCAGGAACAACCCCGAGGGCGCCCAACGGAACCGTGGCTTGGACGTGAACCACCATAGGATCAGGAACAGCGCGAGGCCTTCGAGCGCGGCTTCGTACAACTGCGAGGCATGCAGCGGCACGCCGTCGACGATCACAGCCCAGGGCACGTCCGTCGGCTTGCCCCAGAGCTCGCCATTGATGAAGTTGCCGACGCGACCCGCGCCGAATCCGATGGCCGGCAGCGGTGCGGCGAAATCGAACACGTCGACCAGCTGCTTCTTGCGACTGCGAGCGAAGAGCGCGAGCCCGACGAGCGTTCCGACCAGGCCGCCGTGGAACGACATCCCGCCTTCCCAGATGCGGAACACGCTGAGCGGCTCGCTCAGGATCCGCTCGGTGCCGTAGAACAGCATCCAGCCCAGGCGTCCGCCGAGGATGATGCCGACGGCGGCAAAGAAAATGAGGTCGTCGACTTCGAGCGGCTTCCAGGTGGACTCGGGGCGTCCCGCGCGGCGACGGGCCAGCCACCAGGCCGACAGGAAGCCCACCAGGTACATGAGGCCGTACCAGCGGATATGCAGCGGTCCTAGCGACAGCGCGATGGGATCAGGGTGGGAATAGACGAACATCGGCCGTGTATCTTACCTGCGAGGGCGTTCAATCGCTCAACCGGCTCAGTCCAGCACCACGCGGCAGAACAGCGATTTCAGGTAGCGCGTCTCGGCGATCGCGGGATGGATCGGGTGATCCGGCGCATGCCCGCCCACTTCCACGACCTGCGCGAACCGGTCGACGTGGCGTGCGGCCTGCTGGATCGTGACCATGAGGTCGTCCAGGCCCAGGTGGTGCGAGCACGAACAGGACACGAGGAAGCCGTCGCGTCCCAGTACCTGCATCGCCAGCTGGTTCAGCTTGCGGTACGCAGCCTGGCCCTTCGGCATGTCCTTGCGCCGCTTGATGAAGGCCGGCGGATCGATGATGACCACGTCGAACTTCTCGCCTGCCGCGCGCAGGGCCGCCAGCGCATCGAACGCGTCCGCGCGCTCGGTGCGGACGTTGTGCAAGCCGTTGGCGGCAGCGGAACGCTGCAGCAGTTCGAGCGCGGGAGCCGACGAATCCACGCTCAGTACTTCGCTGGCACCCGCCGCAGCGGCCGCCAGGCCCCACGCTCCCAGGTAGCTGAACACGTCGAGCACGCGCGCGCCCTTGACGTACTTGAGTAGTGCGCGCCGGTTGTAGGCCTGGTCGTAGAACCAGCCGGTCTTCTGGCCATGGCCCATCGGCACGAAAAAGCGGACACCGTTTTCCTCGACGACGGTCTCCTCGATGTCGGGCCCGATCGCCGTTTCGACGTAGCTCGGCAGGCCTTCGAGTTCGCGGGCGCCGGAATCGTTCTTCCAGATCAGCACCTTCGGTCCGAGCACCTTGGCCACCGCTTCGACGATCGCGGGCTTCATCGCTTCCATGCCCGCCGTGCCGATCTGACCGACGACGATGTCGCCGAAGCGATCGAGCACCAGTCCCGGCAGTCCGTCGGACTCACCATAGGCGAGACGGTAGAACGGCTGCGGATACAGCTTCTCGCGCAGCGCGAGCGCCACCTGCAGCCGGTGCACGATCAGCGACTTGCCGGGGGCAAACCCCGGATCGCGCCCGAGGATGCGCGCGCAGATCAATGCGTGCGGATTGACGTAGGCAAATCCCAGGAAGCGGTCGTTGCTCGCCACGACGCGGCACAGCGCACCGGTGGCGAATGCGGTGAGCGGCGTGCGGTCCGTGTCGACCTCGTTGCTGAAGATCCAGAGGTGCCCGCCCGCGATGCGGCGCTCTTCGCGCGGCTTGAGCCGCAGTTCGGGGAGGTCGTCGGACGAAGTCGAGAGTGCCGGGGGCGGCGTTGACATGCGCGTTTCCGCCGGCGAGCGGCAGCCTTCCGTTATGATTCGTGCATTCTAGTCGATCGAACCCCTTCAGGTTCCGCCATGACTTCGCCCCGCCCCTCCGGCCACCAGAATGCCCTGGCCGCCGAGACCAGCCCTTACCTGCGCCAGCACGCCTCCAACCCGGTCGATTGGCACCCCTGGGGCCCGGAGGCACTCGAACTCGCGCGCCGGCTCGACAAGCCGATCCTGCTCTCGATCGGGTATTCGGCCTGTCACTGGTGCCACGTGATGGCCCACGAATCGTTCGAGGATCCCGCGACTGCCGCGCTGATGAACGAGCTGTTCGTCAACATCAAGGTGGACCGCGAGGAACGCCCCGACCTCGACCGGATCTACCAGACCGCGCACCAGGTGATGAACCAGGCGGGCGGCGGCTGGCCGCTGACGATGTTCCTGGCGCCCGACTCGCACCGGCCGTTCTTCTCGGGCACGTATTTCCCGCCCGAGCAGCGTTACGGCATGCCGGGCTTCCGCGCGGTGCTCGAGAAGGTGGGTGATTTCTACCAGACGCGCCGCGGCGACCTGCAGGAGTACGGCGACAAGCTGGTCGACGTGCTCGGGCAGCTGCAGCCACCGGCGGACGCAGTCGGGCGACGACCTGTCGCGCGAACCCCTGCTGACGGCCCGCGCAACGCTGCAGCGCGAATTCGACGGCAGTTTCGGCGGCTTCGGCGAGGCGCCCAAGTTCCCGCACCCGGCCAACCTGGAGCTGCTGCTGCGCACCTGGCGCGCTTCGGCGTCGAGCGATGAGCCCGACCTGCAGGCACTGTTCATGGCGACGCTGACGCTCACCCGCATGGCCGAAGGCGGCCTGTACGACCAGCTCGGTGGCGGCTTCTGCCGCTATTCCGTCGACCCGTACTGGATGATTCCGCACTTCGAGAAGATGCTGTACGACAACGCGCAGCTGCTCGGCGTGTACGCGCAGGCTGCCGTCGCCACCGGCGAACCGCTGTTCCGCCGCGTCACCGCGGAAACGGCCGACTGGCTGCTGCGCGACCTGCGTTCGCCCGAGGGTGGCTTCTATTCGACGCTGGATGCGGATTCCGAAGGCCACGAAGGCAAGTTCTACGTCTGGACACCGGATGAGGTGCGCGACCTGCTCGATGTCGAGCAGTACGAGCCCTTCGCCCAGCGCTTCGGCCTCGACCGCGACGCCAATTTCGAAGGCCAGTGGCACCTGCACACGTTCAAGTCGATCGCCGACATCGCGACCGAGCTCAGGCTCGACGAAGCGACCGTCGAAACCCGCATCGAAGAAGCGCGCGCACGCCTGCTCGAGGTGCGCAATACGCGCGTCTGGCCGGGCCGCGACCATAAGATCCTCACGTCCTGGAACGGCATGGCGATCGGTGGACTCGCACGCGCCAGCCGTGCACTCGAGCGTGACGACCTGGCGGATGCCGCCGTACAGGCCATGCAGTTCCTGCGCGAGCGCTGCTGGAGGGATGGACGGCTGCTCGCGGTGCACACGGACGGCGAGTCTCGCTTCCCCGCGTACCTCGACGACTACGCGATGCTGGCGTGGGGCCTGCTGGAACTGCTGGAAGCACGCTGGAATGCCGAGGCCCTCGCGTGGGCGATCGAACTCGTCGACGTCATGCTCGAGCATTTCACCGATCACGATGCCGGCGGATTCTTCTTCACGGCCGACGACCACGAGGCGCTGATCCTGCGGCCGAAGACGTTTTCGGACGACGCGACACCCGCCGGCAACGGCGTGGCGGCCCGCGTGCTGATTCGACTCGGGTATCTGCTCAGCGAACCGCGTTACATCCATGCCGCAGAGGCCACGTTGCGGTCTGCATGGGCCGCCATCGAGCGGTACCCGCACGGGCACGGCACGCTGTTGATGGCGCTCGAGGAATACACGTCGCCGCCGTCGATCCTGGTGCTGCGCGGCGACAGCGACGAACTCGACGTGTGGCGCAGCGAAGTCGACAAGCTCTACGACCCGCACCGTATGCTCGTGGCGGTGCCGGCCGATGCCCGCAACCTGCCGGCGGCGCTGGCCAGCAAGAAGGCATTGGGCGGTGCAGTCGCGTATGTCTGCCGCGGCATGACGTGTTCGCCGCCGGTGCCGACGCTCGCGCGGCTCGTGCGCGAGTTGCGGGGCCATTAGGCGCTCTTCACCTCTCCCGCAGTGGCGGGAGAGGTCGGCCGCAAGGCCGGGTGAGGGTAGGGTTTCGTCAGGTCCGCTGGCAGGGGTTGCGGTCTTCCTCTGCGCTCCGTGTCGAACGCCGCAGCTCGAGCGCAGGTGCGAGGCGGCACCACCGATTCTGTTGCTTCGCTGACACCATCGCCTCGCACCCGTTCGAGCAAGGCTCGCCGTGAATCGTGCGGGTCCTTCGCACGATTCACGATGCGCGTGAGACCCCGGAGCGCAGAGGAAGACCGGAACCCCTGCCGCGGACCCTCGTAACTTCAGCCCTCAGTACGCCGTCAGCGCCTGTCCGCTGCGTGGTGCGACACTCGCGCCGCCGGGGCCTGCGAACGTGACCGGCACCGACTCGCTGCGCAGCCCGACGTTGCGCAGCACCACGAAGTGCAGGTGCGGCCCACTGGAGAACCCCGTGTTGCCCGAGCTGGCGATGTATTCGCCGCGCGCCACGCGCTGCCCGACTCGCACCCGCACGGTGTCGAGCTGCAGGTGCGCATAGATCGCGTGCGTGCCGTCGTCGTGCAGGATCTGCACGAAATTGGCCTCGTCCATGTTCTGCGGATTGAGGCCGCTCTTGAAATGCCGCGCGGCCACGTTGATCACCAGCCCTTCGCGTGCCGCGTGAATGGCCGTGCCGACGGGCATCGCAATGTCGATCGCATTGCGGCTCGACGGATCGACGTGCGTGACGGTGTCCGGCGCAGCCTGTGTCACCGTGAATCGCTGTGCCAGTGCGAACGGCGCGCGATAGGGTCGAACAGGTCGGTGCTCCACCCCGGGTTCACCGATGACATAGCCGTATTCGTAGCGAATTTCTGAAGGCACGTCGACCGCCGCGACGTCGAGCAGGACCTGTTCCGATTGCGGCGCCACCGTCCCGCGCCCGAGCTTGTTGCCAGCGGACGTCTGCGCCTTGACGGCGAATTCCACCGTGCAACGACACGGGTTGATCGCCACCAGCGCGACACCCGCGTCCGTGGAACGGGGCTCCACAACCAGCTTCAGTGCCGTTGCGCCGCCGCCTCCCAGCGCCATGCTTTCCGCCGCCTGCCCTGGCGGTGGTGGTCGATCGGTATAGACCCACTCGCCGCGCGCATCTTGGTAGCGGTAGGCGGCGCCCGACGACACGCTGCTTGCAAGCACGACGCTCGCGAGCACGCAGGCGACCCTCGCGATCAAACGGAATGACGACGATGAATTCACACGCGCTCGAGCCGGGCACGGATCGCGAGCAGCAGGTCGCCGTCGGCGTCCGGCTCGAACCGCGGGGCGGCGTTCCAGTCGTAGCCCCAGGGGTTGGCCTTGATCAGGTCAGCGGGTTCGTCGGCGTAGCGTGGAACGACGTGCGCGTGCAGGGCCGGTTCGACGTTGCCGAAGATCGCGTAGTTGATGCGCACGGCATCGGTGATGTCCTGCACGGCCTGCCCGATCCGCGCCATGTCGGCCAGAAACGCCTGCTGCAGCGCCGGCTCCAGTGCGTTCAGGTGCGGTACCACCGGGTCAGGCAGCAGCAGGCAATAGCCCGGCAGCACCTGCGGATCGCCGAGCACGGCCCAGCCCGAGCGCAGCCGCGCAATCATCGTGGGATCGGTGCCTGCGCGACAGGCCTCGACGCGGCGATGGATGGCGGTGTCGGTCGCAGGTGGGTTCACCGATTGGGCCATGGTCACTTCCTGAACATGAAATAGACGGCGCCCAGCATGCAGAGCGACGCCCACAGGTAATCGAGCTTGAGTGGTTGCCGCATGTAGAGCAACACGAACGGCACGAACACGGCCAGCGAGATGACTTCCTGCACGATCTTGAGCTGCGGCAGCGTCAGCACGGTGTGGCCGATGCGGTTGGCCGGCACCTGCAAAAGGTATTCGAACAGCGCGATGCCCCAGCTCACCAACGCCGCCACGTACCAGGCACGGCCGCTCAGGTTCTTCAGGTGCGCGTACCAGGCAAATGTCATGAAGACGTTCGAGGCCGCGAGCAGCAGGACCATCGTCGGCACGGCGGGCAGCGCATTCACGGCGAAACCTCGCTCAGGTGAACGGCGCGGGCAACCGCAAGCCCAGCGCCCGCAGTTGCGCACGTGTGAGAGGCGCGTCGGTGTGGTGGATCGCATGCCAGCCACATTCGCGCGCTCCCATGACATTGGGCAACAGGTCGTCCAGGAAGACGGTCGTGGCCGGGTCGAGCTCGAACATCAGCTCCGCCTTGCGGTAGATGTCCGCGTGCGGCTTGACCGCGCCGACGCGGAACGACGCGCAGGCGCCGTGCACGAGCGAATCCAGGCCATACAGCGAATCGAGGTGCGCCCAGTGCATGTCGCCGATGTTGGACAGCAGGTACACGCGGTAGTCGGCCATCAGGCCCGACGCGAGCGCGAACATCTCGTCCCAGCGCTCGAACATCGAGAGCCACTGCGTGCGCAGTTCGGCGGGATCCAGCGGCCGCGCGGCCAGGGCGGCAATGCGGTCGAGCAGGACTTCACCGGGCACGTCGCCGCGTTCGTGGCCTTCGAGATCGACCTGGCTGAGCCAGCGCGGCAGGTCGGTCATGTCGACGCCCGCCCGACCCAGGTATTGAATGAACGGCTGGTAATGCAGCTTGACCAGCACGTTGCCGACGTCGAACACCACATTGCGGATCATCGTCCCTCTACTCCTGCGGATGCGCAGTCACGGCTGGTCCGGTGTCGACGCCCTTGTGCGGCGCGTGCGGATGCCAGCCCATGACCAGCATGACGGCCGCGAAGCCCGCCACGTAAGCCAGGGCCACGTGCCAGCCGCCGCGCAACCAGCCGCCCACCGAGCGCGCCTCGGGGAACAGGTTCGTGATCGCGACACCGGCGGACGAGCCGAACCAGATCATCGAGCCACCGAAACCGACCGCGTAGGCCAGCACGCCCCAGTCGTAGCCGCCCTGCTCCAGTGCCAGCTTGGTGAGCGGAATGTTGTCGAACACGGCCGACACGAACCCGAGTCCGAGTGCCGTCGGCCACGAAGCCGCGGGCAGTTGTTCGACCGGCATCATCGACGCGGCAAGCACCAGGCTCAGCAGGAAGACCGTGCCCTTGAACGTCGCTGGCATCACGGACCAGTCGGGCCGGCGCCACGCAGCGGTCGCGAAGATCGCGACCCAGACTGCTGCACCGAGGAACGGGAAGCGATCCGAGTATTCGGGGAATTCGACGTTGGTCAGCACGTTCACGGCGATGGCGGCGAGCAGGATCGTCGCGACGATCCCCACGCGTCCCCAGTCGATGCTCGTGCGGCCGCTGCTCTGCTTCACGATCGGTGAGTGAGCATGTTGCTGCAACGCTGCAGGGATGCCGCAGACGACGAGCGCAACGCCCGCGGCCACGTAGGCGTGCAGCACGTCGAGCGGACTGATCCCGTCGATCCACATCATGGTCGTGGTCGTGTCGCCCACGACACTGCCGGAGCCACCCGCGTTCGAAGCGGCCACGAGTGCGGCGATGTAGCCGATGTGCACCTTGTGGCGAAACACGGTCGCCGCGACCGTGCCACCGATCAGGGCCGCTGCGATGTTGTCGAGGAAGCTCGACAGCACGAACACCATCACCAGCAACAGGAAGGCGCCCCGCCAGTCGTCCGGCAGGTAGTCCGGCAGCTTCGCCGGCACGTGGCTTTGCTCGAAGTGGCGCGACAGCAGCGCGAACCCCATCAGCAGGCCGAACAGGTTGAGGAGCACCACCCACTCGGCCCCGAGGTGTCCCACGAGACCCGTAAGCCCGGCACCTTCTTGAAAGCCGGCGACTGCGACTTTGTAGAGCACGATCGATGCCAGGCCGGTGACGGCGACCTCGAGGGTGCGGTGATGCAACAGCGCGACGCCGAGCAGCGTGGCCGCGAACAGGATGAACTCGAAGGGAATGCCGAAGAGCTGAAAGCCAGCCGCCGCGGCGTGCGGTTCGGTCACGTCATCGCTCCGGTCACGCCGCCACTCCGGGCACGTCGATGCGCTCGAGTTCGCGCCGGCCGTCCGCGCCCGTGCGCAGACGCAGCACGAAGTCGAAGCGGTCGACTTCGGTGCAGTAGTCGAAATCAGTGAGCGGTGCCCAGTCGGCGGCTGGGTCGAAGAACTTCTCGGCAGCCGGTGCGTTGCGCAACCGTTCACGGGCCTCTGCGGTGGTCAGGGCGTTGCCGCCGTTGAACAGCGCAACGAGAGCCTCCGCGCAGAGGTCGTCCTCGGCGCACCGTTCGCGGGCCTCGTGCCCCATGCGCACGATCGTCACGTGCTGCGGATTGCGCGCCCTGACGTAGCGCACGAGTGCCGAGACGTTGACGAGGCTGGCGGTCAGCACTTCATCGGCGCCCGTCGCGTTGACCAGGCCCTGCGTGCCAGCGTGCGTCGTGTGAACCACGGGTCTCCCTGCCACGCCTAGCGCGAGAATCTCTGTCGGCGAATTGCCGGCATCGAACCCGGGCAAGCGCCGCGCATGCCGTTCACCCACGAGCAGCGCGTTCGGCATCACTTCGCGCAGGGCCAGCGCGTCTTCGATCGCGCCGACCGGCAGCACGCGGCTGGCGCCCGCGGCCACCGCATGCGGCGCGACCGTGAAGGCGCGGAACACGTCGATGACCAGCGCGATGCCGCGCGCGCGGGAGGCACCCGCCACGTGATCGACCACGTCAATCTGCACGCCGCAACCTTGCCTGCGCGTTGAGTGCAACGACTTTCGCGCGCGGAATGAAGTTGAAATCCGTGGCCGAGCAGGCCGTGTAGGCGCCCATCATGCGGCCGATGACCAGGTCGCCGATCTGCAGTTCCGGCAGCGGAATGTCTTCGCGCACGACATCGATGCTGTCGCACGTGGGGCCCGCGAGCACGCTGGGATGCGTCGGACCCTTGCCGCCGGCCACCTCGATCGGATAGCGGGCGTGGTCGTACAACTGGCCGTTGTACGAACCGTACAGGCCATCGTCGAGGTAATACCACCAGCGGCCTTCGCGTTGCGCACGGCCGACGACCGTCGCGACCGCAGTACCCGAGGGTCCCGCGATGAACCGCCCCGGTTCGGCGATCACGCGCACGCCGCGCGGCAATTTCTTCAAGGCCTGCCGGATCGGGCGGCAGAACTCACGGATCGGCTGCACCGTGCCGCCGTAGGCAATGGGAAAGCCGCCACCGATGTCGAGCAGGCTCAGGTCCGCTAGACCCGCTGCGCCTGCGTGCTCGATCAATTCGGCGCAGACGCCGATGGCCTCGACGTATTTCTTGGGCTCCGCAACCTGCGAGCCCACGTGGAACGACAGGCCCTGCACCGTGACGCCGAGGCTCTGCGCGAGCTCGAGCATTGGCACGACGGCCGCCGGCTCGCAACCGAATTTGCGCGACAGATCGACGACCGCGGTCGGGTCGCGAAACGACAGGCGTAACAGCACGGCCGCCCGGGCGCGGAACTTCCGGAACTTGCGCAGCTCGTCGGGATTGTCGACCACGAACGTGCGGATGCCGAAGCGCAGCGCGGCACGGATCTCGGCGTGGGTCTTGATCGGGTGGGTGTGGATGCAGCGCTCGGGCGCGACACCCGCGGCCTTGACGAGCTTGATCTCGCCCGACGTCGCCACATCGAAGCAGCCGCCGAGTTCACGCAGTTCGGCCACCACGGCCGGATGCGGCAAGGGCTTCAGTGCATAGAACAAACCGACGCCGGGCAGCGCGGCCTGCAGGCTTTGGTACTGGCGGCGAACGACGTCGCAGTCCAGCAGGAGAAGCGGCGAGCCGTGTTGCGCGACCAGCGCCTTGAAATCGACCCCCCGGCTCACGCGGGTTCAGTCCTGGCCCAGGTCGGCGCGCAGCGCCGCGATGTCCGGGTCGCCGGAAACGACGTTCTCCGCGGAGGCAGCCCGACGCAAGCGATCACGCACGGCGTCCCAGGCTTCACCCGCCGGGACTTCCTCGACCAGGATTTCCTTCGCCCCCGACTTGTCGAGCGTGCGCAGGTTCACGTACAGCTCGCGGCCGTAGACGTCAGCGCGGCGGCCGGCGTTGATCCACGTCATGTACTTGTTGGCCACGCGCGGCGGGCGCATCGCGAGCACGGCGATTTTCTCGCGGTGCTCGGTGAGCTGGCCCACGACTTCCTCGAGCGTGCGGCTCGGGACGAGGCTGAGCGAAGTGCGGGGGGCATAGTGCTTGGCGTCGCTGCCGGGGACGCGAGGCGCACCGTTGTCAGGACCCTCCTGCAGTTCCGGCACCACCGTGCGCAGCTGCGTGAGCGTGAGCACGCCCGGCCGCAGGATGCGCGGCACCGTATCGACGCAGGAGACGATGGTCGATTCAAGGCCGATCTTGCAGTCGCCGCCGTCGAGCACGATCCCGACGTCGTCGCCGAACTCGTCGCGCACGTGCTCGGGGCGCGTGGGACTGATGCGGCCATAGCGGTTGGCGGACGGCGCCGCGATGCCGCTGCCGAAGGCGCGCAGCAACTGCTGCGCCACCGGATGACCCGGCACGCGCACGGCGACGGTGTCCTGCCCGCCCGTGATGGCGAGATCGACCGCCGGCGCACGGCGCAGGATCAGCGTCAGCGGTCCCGGCCAGAACTTCTCGGCCAGTGCCGCGGCGGACGGTGGCACGCTGAGCGCCCAGCGCTCGAGCGAGCGCGCGCTGTCGATGTGGACGATCAGCGGATGGGTCGCCGGGCGTCCTTTCAGCTCGAAAATCTTGCGAACCGCGTCGGGATTCGAGGCATCCGCGCCGAGGCCGTACACGGTCTCCGTCGGGAACGCGACGACCTCGCCTTGGCGCAGGGCCTCAACGGCCTGGTCGATTTCGTCCTGGGGAAGTCGCGCGGTCACCATAGGACGCGAATCATAGCGTCAAACCCCGTGCACCGCGCAGGCGCGGGCTCAGGGAATCGCCGTGCGCACCCACTCACCGCCCGGGTTGCGACGCAGGTCATACGCTGGCCAGTAATTCTGGTCGAGCTTCAGCGTCGTGACACCGGTCGACCCGTTCCAGGTGACCGTTTTCAGGCGCACCGACGAACGATCGGGGCGGCCGCGCACGGCGGCGATGAACGCATCGAGGTCGGGCGTCGGCCGGCCATCCACCTCGACGATGCGGCGCCCGGCGAACAACCCGTAGCGAGTCGACGGCGACCCATAGGCGAAGTAGGCCACGAACACGCCTTCCGGCGCGATCGAGCGCTGGATCGTCATCGCGCGATGCGGCATGTGCAGCACGGCGCCCGCCCAGAGCAACAGGCGATCGATGTCCTCGCCCCGCAGTGCGGCGGTCTCCACGTCGACGACTTTCTCTACCCCATCACGCAGCACGGTGACCTGCACACGGGGGGACTGCGTCGCCTCCTCCACTTCGCGGAAGCGGTTGAGCGTTGCGCCATTCACGGCCAGCAGCAGGTCGCCTTCCTGCAATACCTTGGCGGCGCCGGAGCCGGCGGCGACACGGGCCACGGTGAGCACCTGGCGGTGCGCCGGGTTGCGGCTCTCGAGCTTTTCGACCCACGCGGGCGGCAGCCCGAGCTTGCGCGCGGCGGCGATCGGCAGCGCTTCGAACTCGGTCTCGAGCGAATAGAGCGGCTTGTCGTCGCGCGCTGCCGCCACCGCCTCGAGCACGACCGAGGCCGGCATGCCGCGGTTGAGCTGCACCGTGTCGCGCGCGCCTTCGGTGGCGAAACTGGACCACAGCGCGCGGACGCGGCCGTCCTTGCCCGTGATCACGCCGTCGAAATCCGACGGGGCGTTCACCAGCGAGACGACTTCGAGGTTGGCGTCGCGGAACTGCAAAGTGCGCGACAGCGGGAAATTCACGTCGTCCAGCGTCGCGACGTACGTCGCGAGCGAACGCAGGCGTGAATCGCCCCCGAGGCCGACCACCGTGACCGCCTCGCCCGGCTCGAGTTCGCGCGGGTCGAACTTGACCGCGCGGATCGGCGTGCCGTCGAGCGCCTTCGGATCGAACGAGATGACCGACAGGTTGTGCAGCGGATGCACGTAGTCGACCTTGCCGGGCACCTCGATCGAGCCGCCGAACGTGAGCCGCACGTCGCCCGCCGCCACCGGCACCGTGTTGCGATCGACGATGACGAGGCCGCGCTCGGCATCGACGATGATGCCGGTGCCGTGGTAGTTGCGCTCCGTGATGCCGGCCAGCGAGAACGGCATGTCGAACGTCACCAGCACCAGCGAGGCGGCGAGCTGGTTGGCACGCTTGTCGTTGCCGGTGGCGAAATTGGTGCGAGCAGGCTGGACCGTGGCCGCGGCCGGAGCCGCCGCCAGTTCCTCGCAAGGCCACAGGCCGGTCTTGTCGTCGCGACGGCAGACCTTGGCCGGGAACCACGCGCGGTCCATCCGCATCACGCGCGTCTCGGACCCTTTCGGGTCGTCGAGCGTGGAATAGCGCAGAGCGACTCGCTCGCCGTGCGACAGCTTGGCGACGATGTCGCGGAACTCCTCCATGGTGGTCGACCGGCTTGCCATTGACGCTGGAAATCACGGCGCCGCGCGGCACGCCCGCCGCGTTGAGCACGTAGCCCGGGTTGGCCACGAACACGCCGCGCACCGGCGCATTGAAGTGCCGCGCCATCTGGTACGACAGCGTGTGCACCACGGCATCACCGAACTCGAAATACTCCGAGGGCGTGATCGCATGCAGGTCGCCCACGGGCAGCGTCTGCTGGACCCGTTCGCCGCCGCGCTCGACGACGATCTCGACCTTGCCGCCAACGGAGTCGTCGAGGATTTCCTCGAGCGGCTGGAACGTGGTCACGAGCTGGCCGTTGACGTGGGTGAGGATGTCGCCTGGCTGCAGCTTGCCTTCGGTCGGCGAGCCGGGCAGCACCTCGTCGACGATCAGCATGCCGGTGAGGTCGGGGCGCGCCTTGCGCGCGGCTTCCTGCGTGGCGGCCTGCAAGCCGAGGCGCACCAGTTCGTCGTAAGGCGTGTAGCTGAAGACGGTCTGCAGGGTGCCGCGCGGAACGGGCTCGCCGCGCTGGATCAGCTGCAGCGCACGCTGCACGCGACCGAGCGGCAGGTAGAAACTGGACTGGGCCCCGCTGCTGCCGCCCGCATTGAGCGCCACGACGCGGCCCTGGATGTCGATGACGGGCGAACCCGACGAACCGCCCGACGTGCCGGAGGCCGCCTGCACGTAGAACGTGTTGAAGTCGTTGTACTTGCCGACGCCGTATTGGGGGGCTTCGCGGTCGAGCCGCGCCAGCGTGCCCGCCAGGATGGACAGCTGCTCGCCGGCGTCGTTGCCGACGACGCGGATCTCGGTGCCGATGCGCGCACCTTCCGGGTACAACGGCAGTGCAACCGGTTGCACGTAGCGCAGCTTGGCTGGGTCGTAGCGATAGATGCCGAAGTCGTGCACCGGGTCGCGATAGACGGCGTGCAGTTCGACTTCCTCGCGGTTCTGGAACACCGCGGTCGCCACCACCGGTCCGGGTGTCACGACGTGGCGGTTGGTCAGGATCAGGCCACGCACCGCGTCGACCACGAAGCCCGTCGCCTGGCTCGACTGGTTCCACTCGGTGTCGAAGGCGCGGGTCTGGTCGATCTCGATGGTCACGACCGAAGGCGCGATGCGCTCGAGCGTCCGGTCCCACGCCGGACTCTCGGCGGCGGATGCGCTCGCCGACGAGACCCAGGGCCAGGCCGGGCAACAGCAGCAGTGGGAGGAGTCGTCGGCCCAGGCCGATGCGGGTGCCCGCCAGCCGGTGGGTCACAGTTCGCGGCCGTACGCCGCGCTGAAGCGCTGCTTGAATTCGTTCATGTCGAAGCGGTGGTTCTGTGTTCCGGAGTGCGCAATCTTGATGGAACCCATCAGTGAAGCGATTCGACCCGTGGTCTCCCAGTCGAGTTCATTCATCAGCCCAAAAATAAGTCCGGCGCGGTAGGCGTCGCCGCAACCGGTCGGGTCCTTGATGGCTTCCGGCTTGACGGTGGGAATGACGTATTGCTCGCCGTCGGCGTGAATCACGCTGCCGTCGGCACCCCGGGTGACGATGTAGGCACGGACTTTCGTGGCGATCTCGGCCGCGGCCCAACCCGTCCTCTCCTGCAGCATCTGGCCTTCGTAGTCGTTGACGGCGACCCAGGTGGCCTTGCCGATCAGGTCGCGCAGCGCCTCGCCGTCGAACATCGGCAGGCCCTGGCCGGGGTCGAACAGCCACGGGATACCGGCCGCGGCAAACTGCAATGCATGCGCGACCATGCCGTCGCGGCCGTCGGGCGCCACGACGCCGAGCGTGATGCCCGCACTCGTCGGCACGGCGTTGAGGTGCGACTGCGACATCGCGCCCGGGTGGAAGGCGGTGATCTGGTTGTCGTCGAGGTCGGTCGTGATGAACGCTTGCGCGGTGAAGGCGTCGTCGAGTTCGCGCACGTAGTCGAGACTGACATTGCAGGCCTTGAGCCAGCGCCGATACGGCTCGAAGTCGTGCCCCACCGTTCCCATGGGCGCGCCTTTCTCGCCGAGCAACTGCAGGTTGTAGGCAATGTTGCCGGCGCAGCCGCCGAAATTGCGCCGCATGCTCGGCACCAGGAACGACACGTTCAGCATGTGGATGCGATCGGCGAGGATGTGCTCGCGGAATCGACCCGGAAAGACCATGACGGTGTCGAAGGCCAGGGAGCCGCAGACTAGTGCTGTCATAGGAAGGGGTTAGGGGTAGGGGTTAGGGGATAGGGGTTAGGGGTTAGTCGGACAGGAAGGCCAGGAAGGACGGGAAGGGGAGGAAGGGAAGAAAGATCAGAAGAAGCGGTCCCAGAGGATCAGAGCCCAGGTCGAGAATAGCAGCAGCAGTCCGCCCAGGACGGCCGCGGAGCCGACATCCTTGGCGAACCCGGACAAGGGGTGGCGTTCGACCCCGATCCGGTCGACCACGACTTCGATGCCGGTGTTCAGCAACTCGACGATCAGCAGGAGGATGACGCTGCCCACCAGCAGCGCCCGCTCGACCGCGTTCTGTCCCAGCCACAGGCCGGCCGGCAGCAGCACGCAGGCCAGCCAGACTTCCTGCCGGAAAGCGGCCTCGCTGCGGTAGCACTGCAGGAAACCACGGCGCGAATTGAGCGTTGCCAGCCAGAGTCGACTGAGGCCCGAGGGCCGCACGCCTTCGCGCAGGTCTCCCGTCATGCAGCCTTCCAGGTCAGGTCGAGCTGCTTCGCCGCGCGGACATCGTCGAGGCGACGCACCGGCAAGGTCCACGGCGCGCCCTTGAGCTTGTCAGGCTCGGTTTCGGCCTCTTTCCGGATCGCGATCATCGCTTCGACGAAGCCATCGAGCTCTTCCTTGGACTCGGTCTCGGTCGGCTCGATCAGCAGGCACTCGGGCACCAGCAGCGGAAAGTAGGTCGTCGGCGCGTGGAAGCCGTAATCGAGCAGTCGCTTGGCAAAGTCCATCGCGTTGGTGCCCCACTCCCGGGCTTCGTGCCGCAGCGTGACGATGAACTCGTGGCTCGCCCGGCGCTCCGGGTACGCGAGTTCGAACCCCGCGGCCCGCAGTCGTGCGGCCAGGTAGTTGGAGTTCAGCGTCGCGAACTCCGACACGCGCTGCATGCCGTCGCGGCCGAGCATGCGCATGTAGATGTAGGCGCGCAGCAGCACCCCGGTGTTGCCCATGAAACCCGACAGCCGGCCGATCGTCTGCGGCAGGTCCTTTTCGTCGAGCCAGCGGAAGCGTTCGCCGTCCTTGCCCACGATCGGCACCGGCATGAACGGCAACAGCCGCTCACTGACACCCACGGCGCCCGAGCCCGGCCCGCCGCCGCCGTGCGGCGTCGAGAAGGTCTTGTGCAGGTTCATGTGGATGACGTCGAACCCCATGTCGCCCGGACGCACCTTGCCCAGGATCGCGTTGAGGTTGGCGCCGTCGTAATACAGCAGGCCGCCGGCCTCGTGCACGATGCGGCGCACGTCGTCGATGTGGCGCTCGAACACGCCGATCGTCGACGGGTTGGTCAGCATGATGCCGGCCGTCTGCGGGCCGACCGCGGCCTTGAGCGAATCGAGGTCGATGTCGCCGTTCGCCTTCGTCGGAATTTCCTTCACCGTGCAGCCGCACATCGTCGCGGTCGCCGGGTTGGTGCCGTGTGCGGCATCCGGCACGATGATCTCGACGCGCGCGAAATCCTTGCGAGCCTTGTGGTACGCACGAATCATCGCGACGCCGGCGAACTCGCCCTGCGCGCCCGCCATCGGCGTCAGCGACACGCCGCGCATGCCGGTCACTTCCTTCAGCATTTCCTGCAGTTCGAACAGGATCTGCAGGATGCCCTGCCCCGTCGATTCCGGCGCCAGCGGATGCCTATTCAGCAGCTCCGGCAGCATCGCGTACTGGTTACAGGCTTTCGGGTTGTACTTCATCGTGCACGACCCCAGCGGGTAGAAGTGCGTGTCGATGGAGAAGTTGAGCTGCGACAGCCGCGTGAAATGTCGCACGGCCTGCAGTTCCGAGACCTCAGGCAGCAACGGCGGCGCGGCACGGCGCAGGGCCGCGGGGACGAGCGATTCGACCGGTGCCTGCGGGTACTGCGCATCGGCGCTGCGGCCCGGTGCAGAGTGCTCGAATATCAGCTTTTCATGCATGGATTTCATTCCTGGGCTCAGGCCGCAGCCGCAGTGTTTCGCATCGTCTCAGCGAGCGTCTGCGCATAGGTTTCGATGTCGGCGAGCGTGCGCGTTTCGGTGGCACACACCAGCAGCGCGTTGCCGAGCGACGGGTACCGCGCGGAAATATCCACGCCGCCGATGATGCCGCGGCGCGCGAGCGCCTCGAGCACGGGCTTGACCGGACGATCGAGCAACAGCACCGCCTCGTGGAAGCGCGGACGGTCGAAAGCGAGCCGCACGCCGGGCACGCGCGTGAGCGCATCCACCAGTTGTTGCGTGCGCTGCATCGACGTTGCCGCCACCTGCGCCAGCCCCTTCGCGCCGAGCAGCGACATGTAGATCGTCGCGGCCGTGACCAGCAGGCCCTGGTTGGTGCAGATGTTGGAGGTCGCCTTGCTGCGACGGATGTGCTGCTCGCGCGCCTGCAAGGTGAGCGTGAAGCCGGTCTTGCCGTCGAGGTCGAGCGTGCGGCCGATGATGCGGCCCGGCATCTGGCGCACGTGCTCCGTGCGCGTCGCCATGAAGCCGAAGTACGGGCCGCCCGACGACAGCGGTACGCCGAGCGGCTGCCCGTCGCCCACCGCGATGTCGGCACCGAGCTTGCCCCACTGGCCCGGCGGCTTCAGCACGGCGAGCGAGGTCGGGTTGACCACGCCGATCATCAGCGCGTTGTTCGCGTGTGCCCAGTCGGTGGCGGCGTCGACGTCTTCGAGCGTGCCGAAGAAATTCGGCTGCTGCAGCACGACGGCGGTGATGTCCTGACCGCTGTACGGTTCGAGTGCCGACACCAGCGTCTGCCCGCCCTTCGGGTCGTACGGCAACAGTTCGAACGCGATGTTCTGGTTGCCCGCGATCACCTGCACCACGTCGCGGTACGTCGGGTTGAGCGCCACCGGCAGCAGGATGCGCTGCGACTTCGACTTGCGATTGGCACGCACGGCCATCAGGCACGCTTCGGCTAGGCCCGAGGCGCCGTCGTAGAGCGACGCATTGGAGATGTCGAGCCCGGTCAGGCTCGCCATCATCGTCTGGTACTCGTACAGCAACTGCAGCGTGCCCTGGCTCGCCTCGGCCTGGTACGGCGTGTAGGCGCTGTAGAACTCGCCCCGCGTCACGATCGCCCACACCGCGGAGGGAATGTGGTGCTCGTACGCACCCGCACCGATGAAGTTGAGCGGGCGGCCGTCGCGCGTCGCGAAGTCGGCCATCAGGCGACCCACCTCCATCTCGTTGAGCACCGGCGGCACACCCGGCAAGCCGGGGGCACGCAGGTTCGCGGGGATCTCGTCGAACAACGCGTCGATGTCCGGCGCGCCGATCGCGTCGAGCATCGTGCGGATGTCGCTTTCCGTGTGCGGGATGAAAGGCATGGCGCCCCTCCGTGGTGCTTAGTGCGTCTCGGCGGCGAGGGCGGCCGCGTAGGCCGTGGCGTCGAGCATCGACGCAAACTGCGCCTTGTCGTCCGGGCGGATGCGCATGATCCAGCCGGCGCCGTACGGATCCTGGTTGATCAGTTCGGGCTGGCCGCCGAGGTCGGCGTTGCCGGCCACGACTTCACCGGTCACCGGGCTGTAGACGTCGGACGCGGCCTTCACCGACTCGACGACCGCCGCGGCTTCGCCCGCGTTGACGTGACGGCCGGGTTCCGGCGCCTCCACGAACACGAGGTCGCCGAGCGCCTGCTGCGCGTGATCGGAGATGCCGATGGTGATCGTGCCGTCGGCCTCGAGGCGCGCCCACTCGTGGGATTTCTGGAAGCGGAGGTCGGCAGGAATGTTGCTCATGACGGAATCCTTGGAAAGTTCTCAAGAGTGAAGCGAATGCGTGTTAGAAATACGGTGCAGTGACTGTAGCGGTTACAGCGCGATGGCGACCTGGCCATTGCGAACGAACGGCGGGCGCACGATGCGCGCCGCGACGAGCTTGCCGCGGATCTCGACTTCGCAGCGGTCGCCGGTCTGCGCCGGCACGCGCGCCAGGCCGATCGAGCGCTGCAACGTCGGCGAGAACGTGCCGCTGGTCACTTCGCCCTCGCCCACGTTGGCGACGATCACCTTCTGGTGCGAGCGCAACACCGCGCGGTCGTCGACCAGCAGGCCGACGAGCTTGCGGGTATCGCCGCTCGCCTTCTGCGCCACGAGGGCCGCACGGCCGATGAAATCGCGGTCCTGCGGCTCCCACCCGATCGTCCAGTTGAGGCCGGACTCGAGCGGCGACGTGGTCTCGTCCATGTCGTTGCCATAGAGGTTCATGCCGGCTTCGAGACGCAGCGTGTCGCGCGCGCCGAGGCCGCACGGCGCCACGCCTGCAATGCGCAAGCCCTGCCACAGCGCCACCGCGTGTTCGGCAGGCAACATGATCTCGAAGCCGTCTTCGCCGGTGTAGCCGGTGCGCGCGATGAACAAACTGCCGGCGTCTAGACCGAAGAACGGACCGACCTGCAGCGCACGGGCTGCGATCGAAGGCTCCATGACGCTGGCGGCCTTGGTCCGCGCGTTCGGCCCCTGCACCGCGATCATCGCCAGTTCCGTGCGCGGCTCGACGGCGACGCCGTAACCGGCCGCCACCTGGCGCAGCCACTCGAGGTCCTTGTCGCGCGTGCCGGCGTTGACGACCATGCGGTACCACTGGTCGTTCATGTAGTAGACGATCAGGTCGTCGATCACGCCGCCGTTCTCGCGCAGCATGCACGAATAGAGCGCCTTGCCGGGTTGCGTCAGCTTGGCGACGTCGTTGGCGAGCAGGCGGCGCAGGTAGTCGCGTACGCGATCGCCGCGCAGGTCGACCACGCACATGTGCGAGACGTCGAACATGCCGGCGTCGCGACGCACGGCATGGTGTTCCTCGATCTGAGAGCCGTAGTTGACGGGCATGTCCCAGCCGCCGAAGTCGACGGTGCGGGCCCCGGCCGCGACGTGGGTATCGAAAAGCGGTGTGCGCAATCCCATGAATCTGCTCCCCGTCCTGGCCTTGCCGTTTCACGACCAAAAAAAAGGGCGGCAAGCCGCTGTGAACGACCTGCCGCCCCTCTGTCCTTTTGACCTGAGAGATCGGGAACCAGCCCCAGGCCGATGCCGCACCCCTTCGGTGGGTCCGCAACGAGGCGGACCGCTCTCCAGAGCCCATCAGGTGCTGCCGTTGTTTTGCCTGAGCGTTTCCGGGCGGGTTGCGCCTTCGGCGGGCCGTTTTCTGGCCACTCTTCGGACAGACCTTGCGATGGGTTCGGGGATTCTACCCCCTCTCCTGCCGGAGCGGCAAAGGGGTGATGTGCGCGCAGCGACCGAGATTGCCACCAGCAGCCTGCCGTCCCTTGGTGCGACTGGTTCGAGCCGGTAGAACTTCGTCCTGTCAGGGTGCGTGCCGTCAGGGAGCGGCAGCGCACTTCTTGAGCGGCACCTGGTCGAGGGGAAAGCGCTTGGCGAGATTGAGTTCGGTGATGCGCTTGTTGTAGGCCGTAAGCAGCGCGTTGCCCGCCGCACCCGGCTGGACCGGCGCAAACGCGACCTGCCCAATGCCCTTCTTCTCCCCGGCGTTGAAGGTGGCGGTCACCGGTTGCTGGCCGTCGAATTCGGTGATCAGCACCGCCTCGATGCCCTGGTAGTCGGGACCCCAGTAGGCGGGACCGGCCATCTCGATGCCACCAATCGCCTGCTTGTCGTTGCCGTTCACGAGCGAAAGCTCGTCGGCGGTGATCACCACGCGCACCGGTGACTCACACGCAGCCTTGACGGGTACCCAGGTGCCCTGCCACTCGGCGGGGACCGGGCCGCTTTGCGCCGTTGCTATCGGAGCTGCGAAGCCCATCAGGGTGAACGCACAGGCGAGGATCAGCTTTGTCGTGTAACGCACAGGAAGTCTCCTTGGATTCAGACAACGCCAATGGATGGCGGTTAACCCGCGGGACGAATGCTCGCAGGATCCGTCGGCCGCAGCTCCGGACACGCGTCCGGCTCCACGGTCCACATCGAGTTGGCGACGTGCCACGCTTCGCCGACCTTGATGAAATTGAACACGTCGATGCCGCAGTGACTGGTCTTGCCGTCGATCCAGAATTCGTACGGCGCCCAGACCATCGCGATGCTGCCCCGGACCAGCACGGTCGGCGCCCAGTACCGCTCGCGGTAGGTGCGGCCATCCTTGCGCGCCGGATCCACCCAATAGGAATTCGGCCGGCCCAGGATCTCCATTCCACCGCTTGGGAGCGCAAGTGCCCGGTAGTTCATCCCGTCCGGCGTTTGCATCGACGCCATCGTGTCGAGATCACTTGCAGAGATTGCAGCCAGGTAGCGGTCCATTGCCGCAAGCACCGCAGTTTCGGCGTCGGACGGACGCGCGGCCGCGCTGGGTGCCGGAGGTGTGTCCGCAAATGCGATGGTGCAGCACACGGCCAGCACCAGGCCTGTAAGAATGCTTCGAATCATTTGCGCGCACCCCCCCTATCTGCGCATCTGCCCGCAACTACGCTACGCGCCTGGTTGGTATTTTCCAAACCGCTCCTGGCGGCCCGTGACCAGCAGTTTCGCCTGACGCAACGCATATTGCTGAATACAGGTGCCCACGAATAGCGAAACGCGGGGGCTGAACCAAAGGGAGGTGCCGATTGACACCGCTAGAACTCGCTGGCGCGACGCTTCCATCAAAGCGACAATGATTCATGCCGACAGATTTCCTCAGCCTGTTCGCAGCGTTAAGTGCAGCACGGATCCCGTACGTTGTAGTCGGCGGCCTCGCGATGCTGCTGCACGGTATCGACCGGGTAACTGGCGAATGAAGCCATCCGCGAGCAATGGCGGCTTGAACGAGGGATGGAAGTCTTCAGCCTCTGGGATTCGACCAACCGCCGGCCCACGGTCGACGTGCTGCTCGCATGTCCGGTTCCGTTCATGGCGCTGCTGAACGATTCCGTCGCCGTCACGATTGGCGCTGTGCAGATTCGCGTCGCATCAATTGCGCATCTCATCAGCATGAAGCAGCAAACGGCGCGGCCCCGTGACCTCGAAGATGTCGAGCGGCTCCGAGTACTGCAACAGCGAGACAAAACAACGTGACCGAATTCGATCCGCAGTCGATCCCGCAAGCGTGGGGAACCTACGAAGACGCGGAGCGACTGCGTCGCTGGGCTTTCCTGCGGAAGACGCCCGGCGAGCGCCTCTCATGGATGGTCGAAATGCTTGAGATAGCCTATGCGACCGGTGCCAGGCAACCTCGGCAACCGTCCCACAGCCCAATGGATCGTTGAGTGTCGGTGCGGGCCGCAGCCGAACAGCTTGTCCAATTATACTAAAACAATCAAAGACTTAGTATAGCCGACGACCTGGTCGATCCTGCGGTACGGCGCCATGCGCCTGCCTCCAAGACTCATAAGGGGTGTGATTCCCTCGCTCGCCGCGCGGGAGTGCACTTGGGCGACGCCAACGGCTTGCCAATGCCGCGCCGGGACCGGAACATCACGCGCTCCTATCTATATAGAGAGACCACCGCATGCGTCCGGTCCTGCCTGCCCTGCTCCTGCTGCTCGCCCTGCCCCTGTCCGCCCCACTTCACGCGCAGGATAAAGCGAACGTTGCCAAGGACTTGCATGCGCTTTTCGACGCCGAATGGGAGCGCGGCCTGCGCGAAAACCCGGTTGGCGCCACCTACATCGGCGACCACCGCTTCGATGACAAGTGGCCGGACGTGTCCCCGGCGGCCCTGAAGGCCTCCTACGAGGGCGACAAGGCGGTCATCGCCGCGCTCGACAGATTCGACCCGGCCCACCTGACCCCCGAGGACCGGCTGAACCGCGACCTGTTCCGCCGCCAGTACCAGGCGAGCATCGACACCTACGACTACGGCTCGCAGTACACACCGCTCTCGCAGCGCAGTGGCCTGGCGTCGATGCACCGCATGGCCGACGTCGTCGTGTTCAAGACGGTCAAGGACTACGAGCAGTGGCTCGCCCGCATCGGCACGCTCGACCAGCTCGTCGACCAGAACATCGCCTTGATGCGCGAAGGCGTAAAGCGCGGCCAGGTGCCGCCAAAGATCATCCTGCAGCGCGTGCCGCCGCAGCTCGACAAGCAGATCGTCACGGATCCCACCAGGAGTCCGTTCTACGAAGCGTTCAAGAAGATGCCGGATTCGATCCCGGCGACCGAGCAGGCGCGTCTGCAGGCTGCGGCACGCGATGCGATCATGAAGACGGTCGTGCCGTCGTACACCAAGCTGAAGCAGTACATCGTCGACGAGTACCTGCCGCAGACCCGCGAGACCGTCGGGCTGTGGGACACGCCGAATGGCGAGGCCCGTTACGCCGAGCTCGCGCGCTTCTACACGACGACCAACCTCACGCCGGACGAAATCCACGAGATCGGCCTCAAGGAAGTGGCGCGCATCCGCGGCGAGATGATGAAGGTCATTGCGAAGACGGACTTCAAGGGCAGCTTCGATGAGTTCCTGACCTACCTGCGCACGGACCCGAAGTTCCGCTACACGGATCCGCAGGACCTGCTGCATGCCTACGAGGCGATGGCGAAGCGGGTCGATCCGCTGCTGCCGCAATACTTCGGCAAGCTGCCGCGCATGCCGTACGGCGTGCGGCCGATCGCTGAACAAGTCGCGCCCGATACGACGACGGCCTATTACCAGGGCCCGGCGATGGACGGCAAGCGAGCGGGTTACTACTACGTCAACCTCTACAAGCCCGAGGAACGCCCGAAGTACGAAATCCCGGTGCTGACGATCCACGAAGCGGTGCCGGGCCACCACCTGCAGATTGCGCTGGCGCAGGAACTCGGCGAGCTGCCGAAGTTCCGCCGCGACTTCGAGGCGACTGCGTTCGTCGAAGGCTGGGGCCTCTACAGCGAGAGCCTCGGCCAGGAGATGGGTTTCTACGAGGATCCCTACGACAAGTTCGGCCAGCTGACTTACGAGATGTGGCGTGCCGTGCGCCTCGTCGTCGACACCGGCCTGCATCACAAGCACTGGACGCGGCAACAGGCGATCGATTACTTCAAGGCGAACGCGGCGAAGACCGAGCTCGACATCATCAACGAGATCGACCGCTACATCGGCAACCCGGGCCAGGCGCTCGCGTACAAGATCGGCGAACTCAAGATCAAGCAGCTGCGCGGCGAGGCGACAGCCCAGCTTGGCGATCAGTTCGACATCCGCGCGTTCCATGACGTGGTGCTCGGCAGCGGCGCGATTCCGCTCGACGTGCTCGAGGCCAACGTGCAGCGTTGGATCGAGGCGACGAAAGCCGCGCGCCCATGAGCAGCCCCATCGCCCGTCGCCCGAGCACGCCGGTCCACATCGGTCCGGTGACGGTCGGCGGCGGTCACCCGGTCGTCGTGCAGTCGATGACCAACACCGACACGGCGGACGTCGAAGGCACCGCACTGCAGATCCGTGCGCTCGCACTCGCGGGTTCCGAACTCGTGCGCGTCACGGTCAACACGGACGAGGCGGCGGCCGCGGTGCCGCGCATCGTCGAGCGACTGGCGCAACTCAGCGTGTCGGTGCCGATCGTGGGCGATTTCCACTTCAACGGGCACAAGCTGCTGCGCGACCACCCGGGCTGCGCCGAGGCGCTCGCCAAGTACCGTATCAACCCGGGCAACGTCGGCCGGGGCAGCAAGCGCGATCCGCAATTCACCGAGATGGTCGAGACGGCCTGCCGGCACGGCAAGCCGGTGCGCATCGGCGTCAACTGGGGCAGCCTCGACCAGGACCTGCTGACACGACTGATGGACGAAAATTCGAAGCAGGCGCAGCCGCTCGAGGCGAACGACGTGGTGCGCGAGGCACTGGTGGTCTCGGCGCTCGAGAGCGCTGCACGCGCGGAGGCGATCGGCCTGCCGCACGATCGCATCGTGATCTCGTGCAAGGTCAGCGGCGTGCAGGACCTGATCGGCGTCTATCGCAACATCGCGCGCCGTTGCGACTACGCGCTGCACCTCGGCCTGACCGAGGCCGGCATGGGCTCCAAGGGCATCGTCGCGTCGACCGCGGGCATGTCCGTGCTGCTGCAGGAAGGCATCGGCGACACGATCCGCGTGTCGCTGACACCCGAGCCCAATGGCGACCGCACGCAGGAAGTGATCGTCGCGCAGGAGATCCTGCAGACGATGGGCCTGCGCTCGTTCACGCCGATGGTCATCGCCTGCCCCGGCTGCGGGCGCACGACCTCGACCTATTTCCAGCAACTGGCGCAGGACATCCAGTCGCACCTGCGGCATCGCATGCCCGAATGGCGCAAGCGCTATGCCGGCGTCGAGCAGATGACTGTCGCAGTCATGGGGTGCGTCGTGAATGGTCCCGGCGAAAGCAAGCACGCCAACCTCGGCATCAGCTTGCCAGGCACGGGCGAGCGTCCGGTGGCACCGGTCTACATCGACGGCGAGAAAGGCCCGACGCTGAAGGGCGAACGGATCGCCGAAGAGTTCCAGCAACTGGTCGAGGACTACGTCGCAAGGACTTACGGCCGCACCTGATCGGGGGTTTGACCATGGCAACGCCGGGCTCACTGCGGACGACGACTGGCGCTGAGCGCCGGTTCTACGGCGGCATGGCCGTCGCCATCCTCGCCGTCGCCATCCTGGGTTTCGCCCCGACGTATTTCCTGCGCCCGATCCTGCCGGTGCCTACGCCTGCGCCGCCGACACTTACGCACCTCGTGCACCTGCATGCGTTCCTGTTCACCGCCTGGGTGGTGCTGCTGTACATCCAGACGCGGCTCGTGGCTGCCCAACGGATCGACCTGCACCGTCGACTCGGTGTCGTCGTTGCAGGCGTGGCGATCGTGATGGTGGTGGTCGGTGTGCTCGTCGCACTGCACGCAGTGCTCCGTGGCATTGCCCCGTTCGGCATCGATCCGCATCGTTTCCTGATCGTGCCGCTGGTGGCGATCACGCTGTTTGCCGTCTTCGTCGTCGCCGGGATTCGTGCTCGGCGCCACGACCCGCAGGCGCACAAGCGTTACATGCTGCTCGGCACGATCGCGCTGCTGCCACCCGCGGTGGCGCGGTGGGCGCTGCTGCTCGGCCTCGCCCCCCCGGTGGTACTTGCAGTGGCTACGATGTTCGTCGTGCCGCTCTTCGCCTGGGACTGGAAAGTGCTCGGGCGCATTCACCCGGCGACGTTATGGGGCGGCCTGGTCATCGCCGTGTCGGCTCCGCTGCGGTTGCTGCTCTCCCGGACCGACGAGTGGGTCACTGTCTCGCACTGGCTCGTGAACCTGGTGCAGCACTAGCTGTCTTCCGGCCGGTTCTTTTGCTTCATGACCGAATGCACGAAGCGGCCGAACGCCTTGTCTTTCTTCCGTCGCTCGACGTACGACAGATCGTTGAATTGCGATTCTTTCGTGAGTTTCAGATAGTTCTGCAGGTGCTGGTCGCTCAGCTCGTGCCTGGCGAGTGCCGCTTGAATGGCGCAACCCGGCTCGCTGGCGTGGCTGCAATCGGTGAATCGGCAGTTCCTGGCGAGTGCACTGATATCGGAGAAGGCTTCGTCCATGCCCTCGCCGACCCCGAGCATCCCCAGTTCGCGCATGCCGGGCATGTCGATCAACAGGCCCCCATGCTCGAGCACGATGAGCTGGCGGCGGGTGGTGGTGTGACGTCCTTCTCCCGTGTGGCTGACCTCCCTGGTCTCAAGCGCGGAGCCAGACGCGAGATGATTGATGAGCGTGGTCTTGCCGACGCCCGATGAACCGAGCAGGCAATAGGTGTTCCCGGGACGCACCAGCGCGCGAACGCGATCGATGCCTTCGCCCGTCACGTTGCTGAGGGTGACTATTCTCGCGTCGATGCCCGCAAGGCGGATCCCGCCGATCAATTGCTCCAACTCTTCCGGGCTGACCAGGTCCGTCTTGGTCAGCAGCAGCACGGGTTCGATGTGCCCTTCGCGCACGATCACCAGGTAGCGCTCGAGCCGGCGCACGTTGAAATCGAAGTGACAGGCCTGGATGACGAACGCCACGTCGATGTTGGCAGCGATCATCTGGAATTCGATATCCCGGCCGGGGGCTTTCCGCCGCAGCAAGGACCTGCGCGGCAGCACGTCATGAATCGTCGCGTGCGACCGTGCATCCTGATAGCGCACGCAAACCCAATCCCCCACGCAGGGCAGATCGACCGAAGATCGGGCGGCGTGGAGGAATTTTCCCGTGAGCTCGGCAGGTGTCTCGCCGTGCTCGTCGCGGATGAGGTAGCGGCCACGGTCGACCGCCGTCACCCGGGCAACGGGCACGTCCGGACCGTACAGCTCCGTGGCTTTGTCCTCGAACCAACGCGTCAGGCCCAGTTCGACCAGCTGCATGACCGCAATTTGTCAGAAGCCGAATCGCTTGCCAATGCCGCCCGACTCCATCGCGCTGGTTGCTCGTCAGGTTGCCGACGGGTCCCGCAGCGTAACCCGGACCATGATCGGCAGGTGATCGCTCGGCCAGTGCCCGCCCTGCTGGAACGTGACGGCCTCCGTCGCGTGCACATCCATCGCGCCACGCGCCAGAATCCAGTCGATACGCTTGCCTTCACGCTGCAGCGGACCGAAACCCGTGAAGGAGTTCGCGTCCTCGTTGCGGCGCTCGCGAGCTGCGTACCACGTGTCTGTCAGTCCAGCGTCCTGAGTGAGAATCTCGTAAGCGCGGTTGTCCCTCGCCACGGCGTTGAAGTCGCCGACGAGGAACAGCGGCACGCCGGACGGAAGCAGGCCGATGCGCTGTCGAATCAACTCCGCCGACTTTTCCCGTGCGAACTGGACAGCATGATCGAGGTGCGTGTTCCAGAAGTAGAACTCTCGTCCGGTCGCCTGGTCCCTGAACTTGACCCAGGTGACCATCCGTCGCACGTCGTTGCCCCAGCTGCTCGACGCGACCACTTCCGGCGTATCACTCAGCCAGAAGTGCTCGTACTCCAGCGGCAACAAGCGGTCGCGGCGATAGAAGATCGCCATGAACTCGCCGCGGCTGCCGCCATCCCGGCCGAGGCCGATCCAGTCGTAGTCGGGCTGGTCGGTGGCAAGGTCCTTGATCTGCGTGTAGAGGCCTTCCTGCGTCCCGATGACATCGGGACGGTGGTGACTCCACAGTGCCTGCAGCAACGGGCGGCGCTGCGGCCAGGCATTCGGCGGTGCGTCGCCCGCATAGCGCAGGTTGTATGTCGCGATCAGCAGTTCGCCCGCACGGACACTCACCGCATCCGCACTGCCCGTCCCGGAGCGCAGCATGGATGCCGCGGTCAGCGCGCTCATGAACCGGCGGCGCGAAATCATTCGAGGTGCTCGTTCCGCGGCCACGCCGACGCATCGATCGTGGCTCGGTAGGCGTGCCACGTTGCGTGACCGATCAAGGGCAGCGTGATGCCGAGCAGGGCCATCACCAGCGCGAACCCGGCGCCCTGCTCCCGCCCCATCAGCAGCATCGCAAAGCCCGGGGCCACGGCGAGCACGATCAGCGCCGCCCACACGGCCATCGCCGGCTTGTTGCGCAGTACGGCGTTGATGCTCGTCACGACGGCGGTGATCGAATCGGCGTCGCGATCCATCAGCATCGGCAGGGAGAAGGCAGCCGCCGAAAACACGATCGTCGCGAAAATCGACCCGATCGCGCTGCCGATGCCCAGGAACTGCAGGTAGTCGGTCCAGTCGGGCGTCGTCATGTCGACCGGGAAGAAGATGTGGACGGCCGAAGCGGCGCGCCACCAGACCAGGAACACGATCATCAAGACCAGCGCGAAGACCATCAGGTTGCCGAAAGCGCGTCGCTCCTCGATGAAGCAGCGGCGCAACGACGGTTGCAGGCCACGTTCGATCTGTTCGCTGATCGAATAGGTGCCCACCGCGAGCAGCGGTGCGACCAGGATGAAACCCGACACCAGTGCCAGCAGCTCGAAATAGCCGCCGAAGCGGATGGCGATGTACGCCAGCGCCCAGCTCAGCAGGACGACGATCGCACCGTAGGTGAGGCTTTGGCGCGGTGCAGTCTTGAAATCGCGCCAGGCGTGTCCGAGCCAGCCGATGGGCTCCCACGTGCCAAGTGTGCGGCAAGGCGCGACGAACGGCAGTGCGTTGGCGTCGTCAACGGTTGTTGCGACGGTGGTGGCGCCCGGCGCATCGGCCGGCGCATCGCCCGACGAGGCTTCGGTCATCATCGGCAGCCGAGCAGCAAGCGGTCCGCCTCCGGATCCACTTCCGTCATCAGGTCGACAGGCTGACGAGCAAACCGCATCGCCGCCGCGTAACCGCGACGGTCGCCGCCATGGTCGATCATCCACTGGGCATGTTCGCACAGCAGCGTCAATTGCAGCGCCCGAGCCAGCGTCATCGCGAGCCGCCGTGCGCCGGCCTGCAGCACTTCGGGCTCTTGCCCGCTCTCGACCACCAGCGCCACGCGTTCCAGCGCGCCCAGCGCCTGCTGCGTGGCCGCAACCATGCGCGGCTCCGACACGGTTCGCAGGCAAGCGGAGGCTCGAGCCATCAGCGCCGCCAGCCCCGAGTGCAGATCGCTGCGCAGCAACGCATCGAGCGAGAGGACGTTGGTGGTGCCCTCCCAGATGGGCAGCACGTGCGTGTCACGCAGCAACTGCGGCAAGCCGGTGTTCTCGACATAACCCGCGCCACCGAAGCTCTCGATCACCTCGGTCACGACTGCCACGGCCTGCTTGCCGGTGATCAGCTTGGTCAACGGGGTCATGAGCCGCAGCAAGGCCCGCTGCTGGTCGTCGATCTCGTTGCGCTCGAGCCGGCCGTTCAGCTCGACCAGCAGGAAGGTCATCAGGAACGCACCCCAGGTCTCGGCTTCGAGCCCGGCCAGCGTGTCGGCATGCAACGGCAACTGCTCGAGCGGCTGGCCGAACGCGGTGCGTTCCTTCGCAAACGACCGCGCCAGCGACAGGCCGCGGCGCATGAACGACACTGCGCAGACGCTGTTCCACATCCGCGTCACACCGAGCATCGGCTCGATCGAGCGGGTGCCATTCAGCGGCGGGCCGACCAAGGCCGCGCGCGTGCCATCGAGCAGCAACTCGGCCGTCGGCACCTTGCGCGTGCCGAGCTTGTCCTTGAGCCGGTCGACGCGGATGCCGTTGAGCTTGCCGTCGAGGTCGCGAATCTCGATGTAGTACATCGCCAGACCCTTGCCGCCGGGCGGATTGCCCTCGGGCCGCGCGAGCGTGAGCGCCATCTGTGAAGTGACGGCCGACGTGAACCACTTGCGCCCGTACAGTCGCCAGCCGCCCTCGTCATCCGCCACCGCCCGCGTCTCGGAACGGCCGACGTCGGAACCCCCGGTGGTCTCGGTCATCCACTGGCCGCTGGTCCAGAACGTCGCCGGATCGCGCGAGGTGAGGTGCGGCACCGCGCGATCGATCAGCTCGTGGTTGCCGGATTCCAGCAGGCAGCGCGCTGCGCCGTCCGTCATCGCGAGCGGGCAGGTGTACACATCGGTCGATGGATGGAACAGGTAGACCTTGAGGAACTGTGCGATGCGGGCGTGGCGACCCAACGCGGGCTCGTAGCCGGTCGCGACCAGGCCGTGTTTGGCAGCGAGTCGCTCGGCCTCGCGCCACAGCGGCGAGACGACGACTTCGTCGATGCGCTTGCCCCAGGGGTCCCATTGCGTGAGCACGGGCTCGTTGAGGAGATCGGCCTGCTGCAGTTTGTACAAGTCGCCGCCGGCGAGCGCGCCCAGTTCGCGCAATTCGCTGCTCAGCTCCGTCACGATCGGCGCGGGCAGCGTGCGCTTGATCCACGACCCCAGCAGCGGGTCGTCGTCGAATTGATTGCCGAGGCCGGGCGGGGATTGGGTGAAGAGCGTGTCCGGCCAGTCTTGATGCTGCATCGTGAGGCTCCGCAGGCCGGTGGCCTGCCCGTGTAAATTCGTGGCCGCTAACGCCGTGCGAGTAGCGGGGTATCGCCGCCTACGCCCAGCGCGCGCTCGACCAGCGTGCGGCGCAGGAACGGCTGGCTCGTCACCATCGACAGGCCGAACCGCCGCAGCCCGGCGACGGCCACGCTTTTTTCGGTGAAGAGCCGGTTGATCGTGTCACAGACACCCATGACGACCGCGTTCTCGCTCCGGCGCCAGCGCTCGTAGCGGCGCAGCACCCGCAGGCCGTGCAATTCCTCGCCCTTGGCGGAGGCCTCAGCGAACACCTGCACCAGGCTCGCGCAATCGAGGAAGCCGAGGTTCACGCCCTGCCCTGCCAGCGGATGGATCGTGTGGGCCGCATCGCCCACCAGTGCCAGCCGCGGCTGCACGTAGGCGCGTGCATGCCACAGCGCGAGCGGGAAGCCTGCACGTCCACTGGCGAGCGTGGCCCGGCCGAGGACGTAGTCGCTCGCGACCGAGACCCGTTCGCCGAATTCCGCCTCGCTCATCGCCTGCAGGGTCGCGGCTTCAGCGGGCGTGGTACTCCACACGAGCGACACACGACCGTCCTTGAGCGGCAGGAACGCGAGCGGACCGTGCGGCAGGAAGCGTTGCCACGCCGTCTCGCGGTGCGGCTTCTCGGTGTGCAGGTGCGCGACTACCGCCGTCTGGTCATACGTCCAGCCCGAGCGGCCGATGCCGGCGAGCTGGCGCGCCACCGACTGCCCGCCATCCGCGCCGATCACCAGCTGGCAGGAAAGGCGACGCCCATCCTCGAGCGTGACCCGCGCCGACGTCTCGTCGATCTCCAGGGCGGCAAGCGCACTGCGGACCTCGGTGATCCCACGCAGCAACGGCGACTCGTGCAGTGCCCATTGCACGCGCAGGTTTTCGACGATGTGGCCGAGGTTGGGCTCCGCGGTCTCGGCGGCGGAGAATTTCAGCGCGTCGGGGCGATCCGGCGTACTTGCCGCGTCCCAGACGACCATGTCGCGGTACGGGGATGCGTAAGGAACGATCGCGTCCCAGGCGCCGGCCGCCGCCAGGATGCGCTCGGACGCTCGCGACAGTGCCGACACGCGCAAGTCCAGCTCGCGCTCGTCCGGCAGGCGTGGCGCGACCGGATCGACCAGCGCGATCTTCCAGCCGGCGAGCGCTTCCTCGCGTGCCAGCAGTGCGGCAAGGCAGGTGCCGACCATGCCACTGCCGACGATGACGACGTCGAAATCGAATTTGCGGCGCGGCGTGGCCATGCTCAGCGGGTTCCAGCCAGGGGCACGCCTCGAGCCAGGCGCGGCACGCGCTCGGCTGCACCCACGCTCAACCGCGCGAGCGCCGACTTGGCGGGCGGCAGCACGTCGAAGGCAAGAATGCCGAGACTGCGCAGGCTCCGCAGCGCGCCGAGCGGCGTGGAGAACAGGCGCACGAGGCCATCGGTAAACGCGACGATGCGACGGCGATCGGTCTCGCGCCAGTCGGCATAGTCCTTGAGCAGGTCCGCATCGCCCGGATCCAGGGTGCCGGCCACGCGCCGGTCGGCAATGACTTCGGCGAGGCTCATCGCATCACGCAACCCCAGGTTGAAGCCCTGCCCCGCGATCGGGTGCAGCCCTTGCGCGGCATTGCCGACGACGGCGAGCCGCTGGGCCACGTGGCGCTCGGCCCGCGAGAGCACGAGGTGGTACGAGGCACGCTGGCCGATACGCAGGAAGCGCCCGAGCCGGAAGCCGAAGGCCGCCTGGAACTCGCGCAGGAAGTCTTCGTCCGACAACGCGAGCATCCGTTCGACCTCGGCCGGCTTGCGCGTCCAGACCATGCCGCAGCGACCATCGGTCAGCGGCAGGATCGCGATCGGGCCTTCGGCGGTAAAACGCTCGTAGGCGACGTAGTCGTGGAAACGCTGGGTAGTCATGACCGCGGTGATGGCGACCTGGTCGTAGTCGATGTGGTCGGCGTCGATGCCCGCCTGGTCGCGAACCAGCGAGCGAATGCCATCGGCCGCCACGACCAGCCGGGCACTGAGCGAACGCGCCTCCCCTGCGACCTCGTAATTCACCACTCGCCGCTCGCCGGCCAGTTCGCTACCCGTCACCGTGGCTGGCGCGATCACCTCGATCGCGGGCGCCCGTGACAGGCCTTGCCACAGCGCCGCACCGATCGCGCGGTTCGGCACGACGTAACCCAGCGCCTCGAGCCCCTGCTCCGCCGCGTCGATGCGCGCAGCGCCGAAGCGGCCCTGGTCCGAAATGTGAATCCTGCGGATCGGCGCCGCCTCGCGCTCCATGCCGGCCCAGACGCCCAAGGTCTTGAAGGCGCGGACGGTGCCGTTGGCCAGCGCCGTCGTGCGTTCGTCGAAACTCGGGTGTTGCTCGCCCTGCACGGGTGGCACGGCTTCGACCAGCGCGAGGCGCAGTCCGAGCGGCGCGAGCGACAGGGCCAGCGAGGCTCCGACCAGGCCGCCGCCGACAATGGCGAGGTCGTAGGAGGCAGGTGTCGTGCTCACCGGCATTTCCCTGTCAGGCCGCCGACGCCATCACGCGTTCGATTTCGACCGTGGTGCGCGGCAGGCCGGACGTGAGCAGCTCGTAACCGCTGGACGTGACCAGCACGTCGTCCTCGATCCGCACGCCGATGTTCCACCAGCGTTTCGGCACGCCCTTGGTGCCGGCCGGAATGTAGATGCCCGGTTCGACCGTCAGCGCCATGCCGGGCTCGAACACGCGCCACTCGGTGCCGACCTTGTACTCGCCGACGTCGTGCACATCCATGCCGAGCCAGTGCCCGGTGCGGTGCATGTAGAACTTGCGGTACGCCTCGGCCTTGATCAACGCCGGCACCCGGCCCTTGAGCAGGCCGACCTTGACCAGGCCCTGCGTGATGGCGCGAACCGCCGCATCATGCGGCTCGTTCCAGTGGTTGCCCGGCTTGATGCAGGCGAACGCGGCTTCCTGCGCGTCGAGCACGATGTCGTAGATCGCCTTTTGCTCGGGCGAGAAGCAGCCATTGACCGGAAAGGTGCGCGTGATGTCCGACGCGTACAAGCCGTATTCGCAACCGGCGTCGATCAGCAGCAGGTCGCCGTCGCGCAGCGTGTCGGCGTTCTCGTGGTAGTGCAGGATGCAGCCGTTGGCGCCGCCGCCGACGATCGGGTGGTAGGAAATGTCGGCCTGGTGGCGGTGGAACTCGTGCAGCAGTTCGGCCATCACCTCGTATTCGGTGACGCCGGGCCGGGTGGCGCGCATCGCGCGCACGTGCGCGCCGACTGCGATCTGCGCCGAGCGCTTCATCACGGTCGCCTCGGCCTTGCTCTTGAACAGCCGCATGTCGTGCAGCGGGTGCTCGAGCGCGACGAACTCCTGCGGGCTGTGGATGCCGAGCTTGGTCTGGCCCCGCAACGTATTGACCCAGCCGACCACGCGCTGGTCGAACTCGAGGTTGACGCCCATCGAGTAATAGACGCGCTCGCAGCGCTCGATCAGGCCGGGAATGATGTCGTCGATGTCGCCGATCGGGAAGGCGTCGTCGGCACCGTACTCACGGACCGCGCCCTCGGGTCCGGCGCGACGACCATCCCAGGTTTCGCGGGCAGGATCGCGGTCGCGTGCGAAGAGGATGTATTCCGCCTGCTCGCGGCCGGGAATCAGCACCGCCACCGCTTCGGGCTCGTTGAAGCCCGTGAGGTAATGGAAATCGCTGTCCGGGCGATAGTGGTAATGGACGTCGCTGTTGCGCTGGCGCTCGGGCGCCGCGGGGATGATGGCGATGGCGCCCTTGCCCATGAGCTTCATGAGCTGCTTGCGGCGGCGCGCGTACTCGTCTTTACGCAGGGTCATGGCGGTCCGGAGTGGCTTCGGGAATACGAACGGTGCGTTTCAGTGGCGCGCCGTCGAGGTGGTCTGGGCGGCGCGCAGGTCGGTGAGCGCGTCGTAGACGAGCTGGACGCCGACGCGGACGAACTCGACCAGCTCGGCGAGCGCCCCTTCTTCGACTTCGGCAGCCTCGGAGCCGACCGCGCCGGCACGCGCGACCTCGGCAAAATCGGTCAGTACCTCGGTGACTTCCGTGGACAGCGTGCCGCGCTTGAACGGGCCGGCCGCGCCGAAGCCGTACAGGAACCCCTGTGCCCAGGCGCCGAGAGCCTCGACGCGCTCGGCGAGCGAGGCCTCGTCCGGCGGCAGCAGCGGCTCGAATTCCATCTCGCGCGCTTCGAGCACGGTGCGGCTCTGGTCGAAGAGCGACTTGAGGGGACCGGCGGTGGTGAGCGAAGGTCGCTTGCCGGGCTCGAGGCCGTCGGGGAGCAGTTCTTCCAACCATTCCGCGGGCAGGTAGACGCGCCGTGCGCAGAATGCGCCGCACAGACAACCGTGCGCCTCGGCGGCGTGGACAGTGGAACCGCCGGCCGACAGGGCCTGCGCGACGTCGTCGAAAGCAATCGGTGCCGACATTGCGCATATCGTACCATCCGCACCTGCCGCCAGCCCCCAACGGCCCGGTTCGGGCCAGTTCAAATTGATTCCCCTGGGTGCGCCCTCTATAGTGAATTCCATGAACGAACCCGCTGCCCGATCTGCCGTCGACGTCGAACTCCGACGCATCGAACGCCGCCTCGAGGAGCTGGTGGCCACGGTCAACCAGCTCAAGGAAGAAAACCGTGCCTTGCGTCAACGTCAGGACACCCTGATCAACGAGCGCGCCAACCTCCTGCAGAAGAACGAGCAGGTACGTGGACGGGTCGAGGCAATGATCGGTCGCCTCAAGTCGATGGAGCAGGGCTGATGAGTGAAGATCGCATTTCCCGCGTCAGCGTCCGCCTGCTCGATCGCGAATACCAGGTGGCCTGCCAGGCCGAAGAACGCTCCGACCTGCTCGACTCCGCCGAGTACCTCGACGGCAAGATGCGCGAGATCCGTGATTCCGGGAAGGTGGTGGGCCTCGACCGCATCGCGGTCATCGCCGCACTCAACCTGGCGAATGAACTGATCAAAGTGCGCAAGCACGGCACGGTCGTCGAGGGTGATCTCGGCGCGCGCCTGAAGTCCCTGCGCGAGCGTGTGGAATCCGCGCTCGAGAAAGGCCAGCAACTTGAACTCTGAGGGTTCGCAGCAGTCCGAACCTTCGATGATTTGGCGTCGCCTGCGGTGTTCGACACGGGCCGGGTTACCTCTCGACCTTAATGTAAATACCCCGGGGAACGGTCAGCCGGCAACATTGTGCAAGTCCGCCTCGAGCGGGAAGCCTTAAGTGCCGCGGCCCTCCCCAAATATTGCTCTTGTCGAGAGCAATGGTCCGTGACGGCACGGCGGGTGGCGCCTCTCCCTCCCACTGCGACGACGACCCTCCGCGAGCTGCGCCGGCAGCTGCGCGCGGGGCGTCGCGCGATCCCTGACGCCGACCGCCGCCGCTACGACGGTGCGATCCGCGCATCGCTGCGCCGGCTCGGTGTCTGGCAGCACGGCCGGCGTGTCGCCGCGTTCCTCGGCAGGCCGGACGAAGTCGACCTGCGACCCTGCTTCGGCCCGGCGTGGCAGCGCGGCGTCCGCATCTACGTGCCGCACATCGTCAGCCTCCGGGACGGCACGATGGTCCTCGTGCCGTTCGAGCCCGGCGCACTGCTGCGCGGCAACCGGTTCGGCATCGCCGAGCCGCTGCACGGTTCACGCGGCCGCATCCCGGTCCGTCACCTCGACACCATCCTGGTTCCGCTCGTCGGCTTCGACCGGCAAGGCCATCGACTCGGCATGGGCGCCGGCTTCTACGACCGCGTGTTGCGTCCGCGACTCGACCGCACGCAACCCTTCCGCCGTCCGCGCCTGATCGGCATCGCGTACTCGATCCAGCAGGTCGATCGACTCGAGCCTGCCTCGTGGGACGTCGCTCTCGACCTCGTCGTGACCGAGCGCGGCATCGTCCGCTTCCCTGCTCACACACCGCGAAGAACCCAAGTCGCATGAAGTACTGGCTGCTGAAATCGGAACCCGACGTGTTCGGAATCGACGACCTCGCGAGTGCTCCGAGCCGCACGACGGGGTGGGAAGGCGTGCGCAACTACCAGGCGCGGAACATGCTTCGGGACGATTTTCGGACCGGTGACCGCGCTTTTTTTTATCACTCGAGCTGCGACGTTCCGGGTGTCGCGGGTGTCGTGACGGTGGTGCGCGAGGCGTATCCGGATCCGTCGCAGTTCGATGCGAAGAGCGAGTACTACGATGCGAAGAGCACGCGTGCAGCACCGCGCTGGTTCAGCGTCGACGTGCAACTCGAAAATCGAATTGAGCCTGTAATTACGCTGCCGGAGTTGCGTGAGCACGCAGCAGACGCATTGCGCGAGATGTTGATTCTGAAACGCGGCAATCGTCTTTCAGTGACACCGGTCACTGCGGCAGAGTGGTGCTGCATCGTCGCGTTGCGAGCGTCGAAGTCGTCGTCGCGAGCTTCGAAGTCGGCGGTCGGCCCGAGAACCCGTTCAAAAAAATCGTGACGTGACTATTGCATTTCTTTTTTTAATTCTGTAAATACTCGGCCCGGGACTAACCCGACATGGAGAATTGATCATGGCAGCGAAAGCAAAGAAGGCGACCAAGAAGAAGGCCACCAAGAAAAAGGCCGCGAAGAAGAAGTAAGGTCGCTTGAAGATGAGGCGGCGTTCCATCGCAAGATAGACGCCGCCGAATCCGAAACGACACTGTGCCCGCGTAAGCGGGCACAGTTGTTTCAGGGGTAAGGCAAAGCAACGATGAGCCAGGACCAGAAGAAGCAACGAGCCGCGGCCGCCGCGCTCGACTACGTCACGCCGGGAACCGTCATCGGCGTGGGCACCGGTTCCACCGTGAACTTCTTCATCGATGCGCTGGCGGGCATGCCGAGCCGCATCGCCGGCGCCGTCTCCAGTTCGGAAGCCAGTTCACGCCGCCTCGCGAGTCACGGTATTCCCGTCCTCGACCTCAACTCGGTCGAGGGCCTCGACGTCTACGTCGACGGCGCCGACGAGGCGACCCGCGGCATGCACCTGATCAAGGGGGGCGGTGCCGCCCTCACCCGCGAGAAGATTGTCGCAGCCACTGCGCGCGTCTTCGTCTGCATCGTGGACGAGGCGAAGCTGGTGGAGCGCCTTGGAAAGTTTCCCTTACCCGTCGAAGTCATCCCGATGGCGCGCGCCCACGTGACGCGGGAACTGGTTCGGCTCGGCGGCCAGCCAGTCTGGCGCCAGGGCACCGTGACCGACAACGGCTGCGACATCCTCGACGTGCGCGGTCTCGACATCGTCGACCCGGTCGGCCTCGAACGCGCGATCAACCAGATTCCTGGCGTCGTCACCAACGGCTTGTTCGCGCAGCGCGGCGCGGACGTGCTCGTGATCGGCACCGACGCCGGCGTGCAGACCCTGCGGCCCAGTGGCCATTGACGCGAGCCTGCTGAGCGAGCTCGGCTCGATCCTCGGACCGGGCCTGCTCTCTGCTCCCGCCGCCTGCGTCGCCTTCGAGTGCGACGCGCTCACCGCCCATCGTCACCGACCCGACCTGGTCGCGCTGCCGACGAGCGTCGAACAGGTGCAGCAGATTCTCGGCGCCTGTCATCGGCATGCAGTGCCGGTGGTCGCGCGCGGTTCCGGCACCGGACTCTCGGGCGGTGCGCTGCCGGTCGCGGGGGGACTGCTGCTCGTGCTGTCGCGGCTCGACCGCATCCTCGAGCTCGATCCACGGCGCGGCCTCGCACGGTTGCAACCCGGCGTGACCAACCTCGCCGTGTCCGAGGCAGCAGCGCCCTTCGGGATGTACTACGCGCCCGATCCTTCGTCACAGGTCGCGTGTTCGATCGGCGGCAACGTCGCCGAGAATTCCGGCGGCGTGCATTGCCTCAAGTACGGCCTGACCGTGCACAACGTCCTCGCCGTGAAGGTCGTCACGATGGACGGCGAACTGCTGGAGCTCGGCAGCGAGACCGGCGAGGCTGCGGGTCTCAACCTGCTGGCCGCTGTGATCGGCTCCGAAGGCCTGCTGGGCGTCGTGGTGGAAGTCACCGTGCGCCTGCTGCCGCTGCCGGGGCGTGTCGAACTGCTGCTGGCCGCGTTCGACGACGTGGGTCGCTGCGCCGACGCCGTCGGGCAGTTGATTGCCACCGGTATCGTCCCGGCCGGGCTCGAGATGATGGACGCACCCGCGATCAAAGCGGCCGAGGCGTTCGCGCACTGCGGTTATCCGCTGGCGGCGCAGGCGCTGTTGCTGTGCGAGGTGGATGGGCTGCCCGCCGACGTCGATGACGACCTCGACCGCGCCCGTGCGGTGCTCGAAGCCGCCGGCGCAACGAGCGTGCGCGTCGCCCGGGACGCCGAGGAGCGCCACCGCATGTGGTCGGGCCGCAAGTCCGCGTTCCCCGCCGTGGGTCGCCTGGCCCCGGACTACTACTGCATGGACGGCACCATTCCTCGCCGCCACCTGGCGCAGGTGCTCGCGCAGATCGCGACTTTGTCGCAGACCTACCGGCTCGACGTGGCCAACGTCTTTCACGCGGGCGACGGCAACCTGCACCCGTTGATCCTCTTCGACGCCGGCAAGGACGACGAGCTGCAGCGGGCCGAGCGCTTCGGCGCCGACATCCTCGAAGCCTGCGTCGCCGCCGGCGGCACGGTGACCGGTGAACACGGCGTCGGTGTCGAGAAGCTCGGCCCGATGTGCTCGCAGTTCGGATCCGCGGAACTCGCGGCCTTCCACGCCCTGAAGCTCGCGTTCGACCCGGCCGGCCTGCTCAATCCGGGCAAGGCCGTGCCCACCCTCGCCCGCTGCGCCGACTATGGTGCGCTGCGCGTGCACGGTGGCCAGTTGCCGCATTCGCACCTGCCAAGGTTCTGACGGCATGGCGTTGATCGAGAATCCCACGGGGCAGGACCTTACCGAGGCGCTCGTCGAGCGGGTACGCGCCGCAGCATCGGCGCAGACGCCGCTGCGGATTGTCGGCGGCGACAGCAAGGGTTTCTATGGACGACCGGTCGCAGGCGACACACTCGCGTTGTCTGGTCATTACGGCGTGCTGCACTACGACCCGGCCGAACTCGTGCTCACCGCGCGCAGTGGCACGCGGTTGACCGACGTCGAGGCGTTGCTTGCACGCCACGGACAACAGCTGCCATTCGAACCTCCGTCCTTCGGGCCGACGGCCACACTCGGCGGCACGGTTGCCGCTGGCCTCGCGGGTCCCGCGCGGATCGCTCGCGGGCCGGTGCGCGATTTCGTCCTCGGTGCCCGGCTGCTGACCGGCGACGGCCGCGTGCTCAAGTTCGGCGGCGAAGTCATGAAGAACGTCGCCGGCTACGACGTGTCCCGGTTGCTCGCCGGCTCTCTCGGTATCCTCGGCGTGGTGCTCGAGGTCTCGCTCAAGGTGCTGCCCGTCGCCCGAGGCACCCGCACGGTGACGCGAAACATCGACGCGCAAGGCGCGATCGACCTGCTGCTCGCGGCAGGCCAGCGCGGCCTGCCGATCACCGGCAGTTTCTGGCAGGCCGGTGAACTGTCCGTGCGACTGGAAGGTTCCGCGTCGAGCCTGGATGCCGTCTCGAGGACGTTTGGTGGCGACGTGATGGAACCGCAGGCCGGCACCTCGCTCTGGACCAGCGTGCGCGACCAGACTCATCCGTACTTCGCCTCGGCCCGACCGTTGTGGCGACTCTCACTGCCAGCGACGGCGGCCGGCGCAGCGCTGGTCCGGGCAGATCGCGTCGCGTTCGAATGGAACGGGACGCAGGCCTGGCTCGGCGGCGGCGAACGCCAGGCGATCGAACAGCTCACTCGCACGGCGGGCGGTCAGGCCACCCTCTTCCGTCGTGACGACGCCGACACCGACGGCGCCGGAGAAGTCTTCGCGCCGTTGCCCGCACCCCTGTTCGAACTGCATCGCGCCGTGAAGCGCGTCTTCGATCCGGCCGGTATGCTGAACCCGGGCCGGATGTACGCGGACCTCTGAGAAAGCGACGATGTATTCCAGACCCGCCGACTCGCTTGCCGCTACACCGCTGGCACAGGAGGCCCGCGACCTGCTGCGCAGTTGCGTGCACTGCGGCTTCTGCCTGCCGGCCTGCCCGACCTACCGCATCACCGGCAGCGAACTCGACAGCCCGCGCGGCCGCATCTACCTGATCAAGGAGATGCTCGAACACGGCGCCGCGACCGAGACGGCTCGCACGCACCTCGACCGCTGCCTGACCTGTCGCGCCTGCGAGACTGCCTGCCCGTCGGGTGTGCAGTACGGCAGGCTGGCCGACCTCGGCCGCGAACTCATCGAGCAGCAGCCACCGTCGTCGCGTGACCTCGGCACGCGATTCGTCCGCCTGGCGCTGGCACAAGTCGCGACCCGGCGGGAACTGTTCACGCCGCTGGTGCGGATCGGCCAGGCGCTGCGCCCGGCGCTGCCGGCCGCGCTGAAGGCGCTGGTGCCGGCGCGGGCAGGCGGCCCATCGACGGTACACGATGTGCTCGCCTGGCCCGAGGCGAGGCATGCCCGACGCATGGCCGTGCTTGCAGGCTGCGTGCAACCGGGTCTAGCGCCGCAGATCAACGCCGCGGCGGCACGGGTGCTCGACCAGCTTGGGATCTCGCTGGTCGCGGCCGACGCGGTTGGCTGTTGCGGCGCACTCGAGCACCACCTGGGTCGATCCACAGCCGCGCAGGAGCAGGTCCGTCGCAACGTTCGCGCCAGTGCAGGGCTGCTCGACTCCGGGTACGAGGCGATCGTCAGCACGGCCAGCGGCTGCGGCACGTTCGCCAAGGACTACGGCCACGTGCTCCGCCACGAAGAGGCGTCGGTCGCGGCGGCGGGCATGCGCGTAGGCGCCGCAACCAGCGACCTCTGCGAAGTGATCGACCCCGCGGCGCTCGCAGGCGCGGTCGCCGCCCTCGGCAGGACACGCGAGCCGGTCCGCGTTGCCTGGCAAGCGCCGTGCTCGCTCCAACATGGGCAGCGCTCGTCGAGTGCGGGCAAGGTCGAAGCACTGCTGCGCGCCGCCGGTTGCGAGCTCGTCGCGACACGCAACCCGACGCTGTGCTGCGGTTCGGCAGGTACGTACTCAATCCTGCAACCCGAGCTCTCGCGCGAGCTGCGTGCGCGCAAACTCGACTCGCTGCTCGACCAGCAACCCACCGTGATCGCAACAGCGAACATCGGTTGCCTCGAGCACCTGCGTCAGGTCAGTCCGGTGCCGGTGCGCCACTGGATCGAGATCGTCGACGCCTTGCTCTTCGCTTAAAACGAATTCTCAGCGACGTGGCGCGTTGCTGCGGCGCGTATAGGCGCATGCTGCGGGTTGCGTGCTGCGCGCGTCACAACGCAGCAGGAACGCTCTCGCGGCAAGAATCGGACGGCGGGTGCGCTCGATCGATCACAGCGACGACGAATCGCCGTCTCAAGCGACTCAGCGAATCGGTTTGCGCGCGACGACGACGTAGCGCGGCGTGCGCGTCGTCGGCAACGTGTTCACCGTCGCCATGCGCTCGACGGCTTCGATGTGGAAGCCGCTCGCCTCGAGCAGGTACGGTGTCGATGCCATCGACTGCGAGGCCGAGAGTGGCAGCGCATCCACTTCTTCCTCCCAGCGACCGACCCAGCCATCGCGCCCGTAGAGTCCGTCGATGACGACGACAGCACCCGCGGGCTGCAGCCAGTGCTGCCAATGGCGGAACGCGAGCAAGGGGTCGTAAAGTCCGTTGACGACCTGCCGCGACACGATGACGTCGAACTGCGCCGCAGCGAATCGATCCCGATCCTGAGGTTCATCGCAGAAACCATTGATCGCTCTCACGTTTGCGAGGTCGGGCTTCGCCTGCAGCACGGCCAGCATCGCGGCCGATGGCTCGAGTGCGGTGAGTTCGATGCCGGGTAACCGACGCAGCATCGAGCACATCACGCCGGTGCCGGCGCCCACGTCGAGAACCTTCGCGCCGTCGACGAACTGCACGACCCGTCCCAGGTCGGCGAGGTACGCGGCCTCCTCGTCGGCCGTGAGCCAGCCGAGTCCTTGCAGCTTGCCGTACGCCTCGGCCTCGGCCGTATCGTACTTGCCGACTGCGCGCTTTCGCGCGGCACTTCGTCGTTCATGCCAGCTCATCGAATACCAGCCCCCATCCTCAGCCGAGCTTGAAGTGTGGATTCTCGATGATGCCCAGCCGGTTGCCGAACGGATCCCGCACCGCCGCCACGCGGATGCCATCACCCACGTCCTGCACCGCGTCCAGCACGTCGGCGCCGAGTTCGATCAACCGCGCGAACGACTCGGCGGCGTTGGCAACGCCCCACAACGCCTGTGGACCCGCGGTGCCGGGCGTGCCGTCAGGCACGAGACCCAGTTCGAACCCGCCCACGTTGAAACCGACATAAAACGGCTGGTCGAAATACGGCGCGTGCCCGGTCACCTTGGAGTACCACGCCTTCGCCGCCGCTAGATCGGCTACCGGGTAGATGGCCGTACGCAGTCCCTGCAACACGATGACCTCCTGCGGTCAGACCTTCACTCCCGTAGGGAGCGCAGCATAGCGGACACGCGAACTCGACCGCACTACAGGCGTGTGCCTTCGGCACACGCTGCGATCAGCCGCTCGAGCCTGCGTGCACGGGTCTCCGGTCGCTTGGCCGCAGCGACCCAGTGCAGCACGGTCCGACGATAGGCCGCCGGGGACGCCTGGAAATAATCCCAGGCGACTTGGTCACGCCGGAACCGCCGTTGCTCGTCGTCGGCGAGCTGCGCCTCCTTCGCTTGCTCGTAGGCGTAAATACCCGTCCGGGCTGCGGTGCGGCGCTGATAGGCCGCGAGCCCTGCAGCCTGCATGCGCCCCTGGGCGATCAGCCGCTCGGCCTTCGCCACGTTGACGGCACTCCAGATCGAACCCGCCTTGCGTGGTGTGAATCGGATCAGGTACGACTGGTCGTCGATGCGCCTGCGAACGGCATCGATCCAGCCGAAGCAGAGCGCTTCATCAACCGAGTCCGGCCAGTTCATGCTCGGACGGCCCGAGCCGACCTTGTGGAAGCCCACGACCAGGTCGTCGGTCGTGGCCGAATTCCGTTCGAGCCAGCGTCGGAAGTCCGCCGCCCTGGCGAAGAACTTTGGTGACATCAGTCGACGTCGCGCAGCGGCTCGCCGGTCGTCGCCACCTGCAGTTGTCCGCAGCTGCAACCAGCCATGCGCATGCGTCAGGCCTTCTTGCGCGGCGAGTTCCTGACCTTGCTGTGCGCCAGCAGACGGAATTTCCGGTTGCGGTCCGTCAGCTTTTTCGTGCTGTCGTCGCCTTCGACGATCACGATCTTCGGATCGAGATCCTCGAGCTCGGCGGGTTCGAGCCAGGCTTCGCCGAGCACGATGATCTTGTCGCCGGCCTGGAAGTGCCGCGCCGGCGGCCCGTTGAGTTCGACTCGACCGCTGCCCTTCGGGGCAGCGATCACGTAGGTCTGCCAGAACACCCCGTTCGAGACATTCGTGATGTTGACGTACTGGTACGGCTGCAGGTCGCTGGCGTCGAGCAGCGCCTGGTCGATGGTGATCGAACCGACGTAGTCGAGGTCGGCGCGAGTCACCGTCGCGCGGTGGATCTTCGATCTGCAGGCTCGGATCAGCATGGCAGGCTGCGCCTCACGTTGATGGTTGCCGCCAGTGTCGCAGGCTCACGCGCCGATCGAAAGCGCCAGCGCCTGCAGTTTCAGGACCGTCGCCCAGTTGCGGGTCGTGACGGCCGGGCCGGCCCTGCCCACCAGCGCCGCGCCGGCCTTGCTCTCGAGCAGGCCTGACGCGCACAGCAGATAGGCGCCACGGCTGCCGATGGCAAACTGCTCGGGTGGAACCAGGAGCGACTCGAGTTCGCGCAAGCTCGCCAGGTGCCCCGCGTCCTGCACGAATGCCACCAGCAGGCGCGAGTGATCCGTCTCAGTGAATCGCAGTGGATTGCCGGCCACGATGGCGCTGAGTTCCTGCGCGGAATTCACGACGACGGGCACGTCGAACCCGAATCGGTCGGCGAGTGCGCGGGCGATCGCGTTGGCGCAGCCGGAGCCCGACCGGGCCTTCGACTTGAATATGGCATTGCCGCTGTTCAACAACGTCGCGACCTCGGTGCAGCCGAGACCCACGAGGACGTCGCGCAGGTCCGCCATGGGGACGCGCTTGGCCTTGCCGACATTCACACCGCGCAGCAGGGCGACGTAGCTGGGCATCGTGGTTGCAGCGTTGCGGTACAGGGCGTTGGCCGCGAGACGGCATCGCCCGCGTCAGACGTCCTGTTCGTAGACGATGTAGCCGGCGTACTTGGCGACCTTGTCGTACAGCAGGCGACCCGCGCTATTGGTCTCGTGCGTCTGCCAGTAGACCTCGTGGATACCCGCGGCCCTGGCCGCCCCATACACGCCGAGGATCAATGCGCGCCCGACGCCCTGGCCACGAGCGTCCGCTGCCGTGAACAGGTCCTGCAGGTAACACGTGGGCTCGATCCGTGTCGTGCTGCGGTGGTAGAGGTAGTGCGTCAGGCCGACCAGCCGCCCCGCCGATTCGGCGACGAGCGCGAAGACGGGTTCATTCGCGTCGAAGAAGCGGCTCCAGGTGACCGCCGTAATCGCGGGTGACAACGCCGTGGGGCCCGCACGGCCGTAGAAGGCGTTGTAGCCGTCCCACAACGGCGTCCAGGCCGCGAAATCGGCCTGGTGGATGGGTCGGATGCGAATTGCAGTCGCCATTGACGGCAAGCCTCGCGGATTCAATCGCTCCACACCTCGAACACTCCGCCGTCGCGTTCCTCGACGACGGCCCATCGCAACGGCCGGTCCGGGAGCGAGGCAGCAAGCTGCGACCGCTGCAGCGCACGTGCCGCGTTTTCCACCAGAACCTTGTACTCCTCCTCGCAGCGATGCGCAGCCGACGTGCTGTCGAGGACCTCACAGCGGATTTCGCGGTCGCTCGCCCGCAGGTGGAGGCCAGGCTCGAGCAGGACCGTGCCCGTGCATTGCGCGAGGGCTGCGACCGCCTGTGCCACGCGCTCTGGCGTGGCGGCGCCGTCGATGGCGATTGCGTCGTGGAACCTCATGCGACGTGCGACCGGATCACGGCGCGCCTGGCGCAGCGTTTCCGGCAGTGTCGGGGACGTGGCATCCATGGCGGAATTGAACCACAGGACCGGGGCGATTCAATGACCTCGCAGGTAATTGCCGCCATCACCTGCACGCCCGACACTGTGCTCACCCCCACAGAGGAGCCCGACCATGCAGCGCACCCTGCTCATCGCCACCCTGGTCCTGTTCGGCGCCTTGAGCGCGGCCGCGCTTTCGCAACACGGCTACTTCGGTATCTTTGCCTTGCCCTTCCAGACTCTTGCTGGAACGCAGGTGCTGGTCGACCTCGTCATCGCCCTGACCCTGGTGATGGTGTGGATGTGGCGCGACGCGAAGGCCACGGGCCGCAACGTCTGGCCGTGGATCATCGCTACACTCGCGCTTGGCTCGTTCGGGCCGTTGGTCTACCTGCTCACCCGGCCCGCCCGCGTCCTCAGGCAAACCTGATCCACTGCCGCAGCACGGCCTGGAAGGCTTCCTTGCGGGCGGCGATGTCGTCGAGGCCTGCAAACTTGACCATCGCGCGATCTTTCGTCAGCCACTTGAGCAACTTGTCCGGATCGACGATCGAATCGGGTCCGGCAGCGACGTCGCGTACTTTCGCCCCGAAGTGCAGCACCACGCCGACACCCTGCTTTTCCCGCAGGTTGATCGTCGCGAAGTACTCGTCGACCCGGAAGCTGGGCGCATTCCACTTGACGCCCTCGAGTATCGACGGACTCACGTCGCAAATGAGAACACGCAGTGCCTGGATTTCGCGTGTTGCCGGATGGTTCAGGGAGAGCAGCAAGGTGTCAACCGCTGGCGTGGTGTCTGCCTTGGTGTCGTGCTTAGCCATCGTTCTTCCTCTTCGTATTCTAACCTGCTGGCTCCACACCGTTTTCGTGACAAACGACGTTGAAGCCTTCATCCGCCGACGGCGGCTGAAAGTAGGCGGTGATCGCATCGAATTCCGCAGCGGTCGTCCAGGCGCTGCCGTCGGGCAGGTGCTGGCTGCGCTTTTTCAGCTGCCCTTTGCACACGTCGTCCGACACAGCCACGAAATGCAACTCATGACCGACCTTCGACTCGTCGATCAAGCGTCGAAACCACGCGCGCTGCGTCCTGGTGTTGCCCGGAAAATCGAGCACTATCGGGGTGTCTCGCGCCAGCAGATCGAGAATCAGCGGCGAGAGGGCTGCAGCGAGCCGTGACGAACACTGGACGAAGGAAGGAACATCCACGATCTCGCCTGGGAAGAGGCGCTCGAGGAATTCGTCCTGCACGAGCAACACAGCCCCCTCACGGCGTGCCAGTGCTCGCGCCAGCGTCGACTTCCCGGCGGCCATCTTCCCGCACAGCAAGAACAGCCTGGGCGGCAGCGTTCTCAACGCGGCCATTTTTCGACGTTCACGCCCTTGAAGATCAACCACAGCGCAAAAACCAGCTCGCCGACGAAAGCGGGCAGGAGAATGGCGGGAAACAGCGCGGACGCCAACGAGGGTGCCAGCAGCAGCGCAAAACTGTTGACCAGGTAGCTCAGCCCCGCGAGCGCCAGCAGCAAACCCAGCACCTTGGGAAAGTACCCCGACTTGAAAACCAGGTAGCCGCGGAACAGGCACGCAAACCCAAAGAAGATGAGGCCGAAGCCGAAGCCATAGCCGTGCGCCTTGATTGCCAGGTACGACAGGGCGTGCAACTGTTCCGGCGAAAAGGCGCCGAGTCCGCTGGCCTCGCCGACCAGCAGGATGGGGGCCAGCAGGTTCAGCTTGTTGGCCACGAGCACGGCGGTCTGGATCAGGTTGAAGAAGGTCGCCAGCAACGCGAGCGTCTCGCTGACCGGCCGGAGCAGGACGTAGAGCACGAGGATCACCGGCAGGTCGAGCACGTGCATCAGCAAGTCACCGGCAATGCCGGCTCGCCACAACGATTCAGAGGCCGAAATCGCGTTGGCGGTTGCGGTCGCATCGCCGGATACGACCAGCGTTCCGCGCACGAAGGCCTCGCCGAAGATACCCAGCACGATGATCGCCAGGTACAGGATGCCGCCGATTCTTGCGTAGCGCTGAGGTGATTGTTCGATCGACGACATCATTGACTGCTTCCTCGCTTCAGCCGGGAATCTCGGGCTCGACCAGGGTCGCCAGTTGCGCGAGCGATTCCTGCCAGCCGAGATAGCACATCTCGACGGGAACCATCTCCGGTATTCCCTCCTGGACGATCGCGACGTCGGTGCCGCACGACACGGGCCGCAGCGTAATCGTCGTGATCATCTCTCCGGGCAGCCCGGGGTCGTCGAACTGATCGGTGTAGCGAATCCGCTCACCGGTCACCAGCTCGAGATAGCTGCCGCCGAAGGAATGTCCCTGGCCGGTCGAAAAGTTCGTGAAGGACATCCTGAAGGTTCCGCCGACCTGCGCGTCCATCTGGTGAACCTTGCAGGTGAAGCCGTAGGGCGGCAGCCACTTCGCCATGGCGTCGGCGTCCAGGAATGCTCGATAGACGCGCTCCGGCTTCGTGCGCAGCACGCGGTGCAGGTTGACGGTGCCTTTGGCCATGGGGATCGACTCCTTCGCTTGCGGTGGTGCGCGAGTTACAAACGGCGCTCGCGGACTTTCAGTACGGACCCTCAATCAGGCGCTCCGAGATCCACCAGATATTTCCCCAGGGATCTTTCAGGCCGCCCTGCCGGTCGTCGTACGGCATGTTGGCGACGTCCATGATCTTCGTGCCCCCTGCAGCCATCGCTCTGGCCATGGCGGCGTCGGCGTTCTCGACGTAGAGATAGTACGAGGCCGGCATGGCGGGGAACGCCGCTGACGCTTCGCTCAGCATGACGGTCGAGGTGCCGAGGCGGACCTGCGCATTGGCAATGCGGTTACCGTCCAGGTGACGACCGATTTCAACGCCGCCGAGCCCTTGCACCAGGAAGTCCAGGAACCGCGCCGCGCCATCGACGAAGAAATACGGCGTGACGGTATTGAAGCCCGGTGGAATGCGCATGTGACCTCCTTTGGTAGCCGCCCTGCCCTATTCCGGCGCTCGCTTCTGCATCTGAAGCGCGAGCATTCGCCACTGGCCGTCGCGCTTCACGTACGTGGACGTGTAGCGCAGGCTGGAGGCGGTCTCCGTCTCGCCGGGACCGGCGAACTTCAGGTCTGCCGTGCCGTGGACGATGGCGATGTCCCCTTCGATGAGCACCGAGCGTTCACGAACCGTCTGACCGACCATGGCCATTTTGAGGACTTCGTCGATCAGGTCTTCCTTGCCCGAGGTCGTGCCGTCGCTCGCGTTGAACACGAACCGGTCGTCGATCTTCCGGCGCAACGCCGCTTCGTCACGACTCACTTCGGCCACGATGTACTCGTCCTCGGTCGCCAGGACCCGCTGTTCTTCGATCTCGAGGGTTGCTGTGGCCGACATCGGTTGCGCATGGCCAGCAAGCAGCAGCAAGCCCAGACCGATCGCCGCGGGCAGGGCCTGGACGAAGAGGATTCTGCGACTTGCCGTTACGGCCCCATACAGCCCGGCCACGACGACGCAACCGAGGAAGAAGACCTTGATGGCCAGGCCGTTCTGGCCAAGCACGAGACCCCAGACCAGCCCCGCCGCCAGGAACCCGTTGTAGAGGCCCTGATTGGCGGCCAGGACCTTGGTGGCCTCTGCCGCTTCGCGCGTCTGGCCGAAGACCCTGAGCCCGATCGGTTTGGTCCAGAGAAACATTTCCAGGACCAGGAAGTAGACGTGCAGAAGGGCCACCAGCGCCACGACCAGATTTGCTGCGACAGCCATACCTGACCTCCCTCGTTCTTCTTGCGTGTGACTGCCCGACCGCTCAGAAGGTCGAACATAGCGAATCCCTAAGCCGCGATGGCGGAATTCTTCGCAGCCTGCTTCCCGTAGATCTTGCCGCCCACCCAGCATTGCGGCAGCGCCAGGATGGCCAGTGCGATGGGGTACCACCTGGGTCCGAGTCCCAGGTTCCAGGTTGCCACCACGCCCGCGATGGCCAGGACGACTCCTACTGCGCCAAGGATCATCGCGTGCTTCAGCGGCTTTTGCGGTGCGAGCCGGGCTGTGAGCCACGCGGCGCCAATGCCGATCACGATGCGGTACGAGGTCGCGAGCAGCGCGAGCGCATCGTCGAGCGGCTGGTCCATACCCGGGAAGACGCCGGTGACGTGCAGCAAGATGTCGACGACGGTCGTCACCCCGATCGTGACGAGCACACCCGCAGCCACCGCCCAGATCGATTTTTTATTCATGGCTTGTTTCCAGAGTGCAGAAATCCTGACCCGCAGGCTGCCAGCGTCGAGCCTCACGCACGCCTGCGACGCTCGCGGGTGATCTGCTCGAGCTGCGTCAGATCCCCGTCCAGCGTACGCCGGCAGTGCATCCGCATCACCTGCGCCGCGAGCTCCAGGTGCCTGCCCGCGAGTTCCGGTGTCGCCGGGAGAGCCGCCGGTTCCGGCGATGATTTCGCCAGTTCACGAAACGGTGCCAGGGCCTGCGACAGACGGGCTTCAGTGAACACGCGTCGCAAGCCTCTGGCTTTGCATGGAGGTCGGTCGCCACGTCCGCGGCCGGATCGCCAGGTGGCAGCACGTCGTGGAATTCCGGATAACGTTTCCATTCCGGCACCGGAGGCGTATGCCCCTCACGTGGCGCATACGTGGACGTCTCGACCAGTTGCATCTTGTGAATGTACCGCGGGCAGTTTGGAAAGATCGCCTCCGGGCGAACTCGAACGATCACCTGCGCACCCACGAACTCCGCGAGCAGCGGATCGTCGTCATGCACGGTCGCCCGGCCGTTGACGCGCAAGCGCTTCGGTGTCTCGAAGTCGATGAACAGCAGTCCAACGTAGGGATTCACGAGCAGGTTGCCCAGGCTCTTGAACATGCCGTTGCCGTCGTAGCTCGGAAAAGCGAGCGTCTGGGAGTCGAGGACGCGAACGAAACCCGGAAAACCGCCCTTGTACGAGCAATCGGGACGGCCCTCGGCGTCGGCCGTGGACAGGAAGAACAAAGGCCGGCTTTCAATGAACGCGCGATCCGCATCGGTGAAAGCGTTCCGGGCCAGCACCTCGACCAACCGGTCGGCGAGCTTGCGCGTCGCAAATCGGTCCTGCAGTTGCCGCGATCCGTCGTGGTACATCGGGATGCCTGGCATGTGCCTCTCCTTCTGCAGCCTTGGCGTGACCAGCCGCAAGGATGGCCCGTCAGCAGGGTTTGTCAATCGCGACGGGCATGCTACGTGCGCGGCAAGCGCCTACAGCCCCCGCCTCGCGGTAGCATACGAACGTGGGCGTGTGCCCGTACCGCAGCTGGAGTGCCGGTGAAGCGAAGATGCGCTGACGTCGACAGGACCACCCGCAGGGCCGCGACATGGTTCCTGTGTGTCTGGGTTGCCTGCGCTGCGTTGCCGGCCGAATCGATTGCGGCCGAGAACGCTGCCGTGGAGGCACCGGTGGTACCCAGGCCGCGCATCGGGCTCGTGCTCGGCGGCGGCGGCGCGAAAGGAGCCGCTCATGTCGGCGTGCTGGGCGTGCTGGACGAGATGCGCATTCCCGTCGATTGCATCATCGGCACGAGCATGGGCGCGCTCGTCGGTGGCGCCTACGCCTCGGGCATGAGCGCCAGCGAACTCGAGACCGAGATCCGGTCGATCTCCTGGCAGGACGCCATCGGCCGCCGCGACCTGCGCCGGCAGGTGCCGATGCGCCGCAAGCTCGTCGGCGCCACCTACAGCAACAGCCTGGAATTCGGCGTGCGCGATGGCAGCCTCATGGCGCCGTCCGGCCTGATCAGCACGCAGAACGTCGACCTGACGATCCAGTCCCTCGTCGGCCGCAGTCGCGGCGTCGCGGATTTCGACCAGTTGCCCATTCCCTTCCGCGCCGTGGCCACGGACATGCAGAGCGGCGAGATGGTCGTGCTCGCTCGTGGCGACCTGGCGCTCGCGATGCGGGCGAGCATGGCCGTGCCCGGAGTGTTCTCGCCCGTCAACATCGATGGCCGCATCCTTGGAGACGGCGGGCTCACGCGCAACGTCCCGGTGGACATCGCCCGGCAGACCTGTGCCGACGTGGTCATCGCGGTCGCCGTGCCCAATCCCCCGCCTACGGTTGCCGACCTGCGCTCGCCGCTCACGATGATGTCGCGCACCCTCGACGTACTCATCGGCGCCAACGAGCGACAGCAGCTCGAAACCCTCGGCCCCGCCGACGTCAAGATCGTGATCCAGATGGGGGACATCGGCTCGGCGTCTTTCGATCGGATCGATGACGCGATCCCGATGGGGCGCGAGGCGGCGCTGGCGCAGCGCACGGCACTCTCGCGTCTTGCGGTGACCGAGGCCGAGTACCTGGCTTGGCGCGAAGCAGCGTCGCGGCCCGGACGCGCGAAGGTCACGCTGGCGGCCGTGAATCTGCACGGTCTGGAGCGGGCGAATCCAGAGTTCATCCAGCAGACGTTGAGGTTGCAGGCGGGCGACGTGGTCGACGCGCAGCAGATTGCGCAGCGTGCCACCGCGGTGTACGCGCTTTCGGACTTCGAACGCGTGGCTTACATACTTTCGGGAGATCCGGCCCAGCCGACCCTGGACCTGCACCTGCAGGAAAAATCGTGGGGCCCGCACATCGTGCGCTTCGACCTTGGATTGCATATCGGCACCGACGCCAACACGGCGTTCACGATCGGCGGCGATTACCTGCAGACCTGGATCAACGATCGCGGCGGTGAACTACGGGGTTCGCTGCGACTCGGTCGAACCTCCGCGCTGGAGACCTCCCTGTACCAGCCGCTCGACTCGGCGCAGCGCTGGTTTGTGGAGCCCGGCCTGATCGCGCAGCGATCGATCGAGGACCTCTTCGACGGCGGTGACGCGGTGACACGCTATCGGTTCACGTCTGGATGGGCCGATCTCGACGCGGGAAGAGTCTTTGGCAAGCGCGCTGAACTGCGCGCGGGCATCCGCTCTGGCACCCAGTCGGCCAGCCGGGAAATCGGCTCCCAGGACCTGCCCGAAATTTCGAACGAGGGCTACGCGGGATTCACGGCTCGCTACACGTTCGACTCGCGCGACCGCGACGTGCTGTGGCAACACGGCATGGTCGCCCGCATGACCTATTTCCGCAGCGAGGAAGCGCTGGGAGCCGATGCGATTTATGACCGTTTCGAGGGCACCGCGACCGTCGTGCTGCCGTTCCGCCGCAACGTCGGGTACCTGCGCGTGAGCGGCGGATCGTCGTTCGACACCGCGCTGCCCTTGTACGACTTGTTCAGCCTCGGCGGCCCGGTGAGCCTGCCCGGCCTCAGCATCGGTGAACTGCGCGGCTCGTCGTACTGGAGCGCGCAAGCGTCCTACCTGCAGCGGATCGCGGACATCAGCTACGTGTTCGGCCAGTCGATCTACGCGGGGGTGACGTTCACCGCTGCGGACATGAGCGACCGTCTCGACGGAATCTACGCGCCGCCGACCTATTCCGCGGCTTTCGTGCTGGCCGGCCGCACGCCGCTGGGCCCGGTGTCGCTGTCGCTGGCCGCTACCACCGACAGCGACTGGCAACTCGTGCTCGGGCTCGGGCGACCGATCGAGGAACGTTCGATCAACGATCTCAGCTGGTGATGGCTGGGCCGGGAACTTCCGGCGACAGGTTTCAACGACCTCCGAAGCGATACATCGCGCCGACGTTGACGTTGAACACGTCGCTGTCGTGGAACCTCACGTCGGAATTGTCCTGGCCCCAGAGAATGCTGCCCACGGCCTGCCAGCGACCGCTCGACGCCGGCAGCCGGTAGAGCAGCGTGGAGTCCACAGCGAACCTCTGGGAGTCCGTCTTCACGCCGAAGATCGGATTGCGCGCGTCCTGGCTGCTGCTGCCATACGCGAGGTTGCTGACGACCGTGTAGCCCTGCCCCAGGAAGACGTAGCTCAACTGCAGTCGGTATGAATCACTGCTGATCGCATCGCCGTCGCGGTCGTCGATCGTGTAGCGAACCAGCGGGCGCAACAGGTGGCGCGAGCCGTCCCCGATCTTGTAGAGGTAGGAAACGTCGAAGGCATACTGATCGCCGTCCCGCCGCAGCAGGTCCTGGCAGGCGACGTCGCACGCGACACTCTGTACGCCCTGCCCGCTGGCTTCCTTGTCGATGGAGATGTCGCGGTAGGAAAAGGTGAGCTGGTATGCAGAACCCAGCACCCGGTCCCACTGCAGACGCAAGCCACTGGAGCCGCGATCGGTCTCCTCGCGCTCGACACCCTCGGCATACGGGTCCTCCCACGTTTGCGTCGGTATGCCGCTGAACAGGTAGCCGGCCTGCAGGACTCCGGACGCGCCGGTATCCTTGCGCACCCCGAACTGGGCCACGCCGTCCAGCGTCACGGCATCCTCCAGCGACGTTCCGAAAAAGACCTGCCACTGGTCGGCGAACGTGTAGTTGACCTCACCCGTGAAGATCGGGTGCACGGCGTCGTCACTGCGCGGAGCATCGTTGACGGAATTGATCGTGTCGCGACCGATGTCGAGCATTCCGTTGCCCGCCACGAGGTTGCTCTTGAGATCGGTGTAACCCACGCCGCCAACCACGAATCCGCGCCAGCCGGGCGTCTCGGGGATGGGTTCGATCGCCAGCGCGACAGACGTAACCGCGCAGGCACTCACGGCCAGCAGAATCGGAACGACAGGAAGACACTTCATCGCGACATCTCCAGGGCTAGCCGCAGGCGGGACTGCTATCTGGGAAACAGCAGCGTAACGGTGAAGCGGAGGCCCAAACCTTCCGCGCCGCTGTCGGGACTATCCAACCAATATCGCAGGCCACCTCCCAAGCTGACCAGTTGACTGCCGAATCGTGTCAACTTCGATGCCGATACGTTGACTGGCACCGACCACTGCTCGTTTTCCCAGTCGTAGCTGCTCTCGGTATTGAGTCCGAACGTCCAGCGGTCGGGGGTGGTGTACGTGAGGAACGGCTGCAGGAAGGTCGCATTCACGTCCGCGCGATCGCCCTCCCCGGCAAAGGACCAGATGTGGTTCGCAAGCACGCCGCGCGTCCAGCCGTTGCTCTGCTTGAGCGCCACGATGGTGGGCCCGATGCCCCACTTGTCGGCGGTCAGCAGGTCATTCGAACCCGTGGGGAGCAGGAACACCGGCCCCGCACCCAGGATCCAGCCCGAGGCCGTCGGTGCCTTGGGCGAGAAGAACACACTCTGCACGACGTCGCCGATGCCCGTCTGGGTCCCGGATCCGGGAAAGATGTCGTCTTGCCGCACAATCGGCAGGATGGTACGGGAGATGAGATTCCAGTCCGGGTTGAGATCAACCGGCACCACCGGCTGCACGTTGAGCAACCAGCGGTCACCCGCGTCGTTCGGCCCGATGTCCTGGTCGTAATTCAGCTGCATCGGCACACTGATGAGCGCCGCCACGGGATTGGAGAGCTGCAGCGCGAGATTGGCGTCCGTTTCCGCGGCGATGGCTGGCCCGAGCAGTAGTTGAATGACCATCAAGGCGACGGGCGCGAATAAAGCGGCCCTGCCGCCGAGCTTAGCGTTCATGTGTGTCCTCGTTGATCAGGAGAAGGCGAGCGTCCATGACCGTCCACCCGGACGGTCAGCACAGTCGCTCAGAACCCGTTCGAGTCGCCGATGCCGGGTCCGTGCTGTCGCAGGTCGTAGTGCTGGTAATTCCAGCCGTTGCCGTCGTCATAGTCATAAGCGATCACCCGGTAGCCGAGGTACCAGCCGAACCGCTCCGTGTTCTGCTGCCTGAAGGTCGTGATCATATGCCAAGTCGGGTCGGAGCCGATGCCGAATCCCCCCACGTCGCCGCTGAACGACCACACGACGTTCTCGATCCGGTAGGCCGCCATCGCGCCGAACTTGAGCGCGTCGAACAGGTCGGAAATGCTGACGGCGACCGGCACCGCAATACTGCCGATCTGGGCGTCGCCCTCGATCGCCGCGCGCATGCCGTACATGAACACCGTCTGGCGCCAATCCCCGACCGCATCCTCTGCCAGCGCCAGTCAGCGAGCACATCCCGACGCAACGACCGCGATCCTGGTCAGATATCTTCCTGGTGATCACTTGCCAATTCCGTCGCGCGAGATCACCTGCTGGTGGCGTCTCGCGCGACGGTCGGCATCAGAACTTTGGCTTCGGTTACGTCCCTATTCCGCGGCCGGGTTGCCAACCGTGGCCTCGAAAGAATCAGCCTTGTCGACTGCTGTCGCCCGGAGCTTCGTGCCCGGCATGATCGGGAAGCGCGGGTCGAAATCGACCATGGTCGAGCCGAGCTGCTGCAACACCCCGAGGTTGCCCTCGGCCTTCGCCGTGCCGTCCGCAATCTGCGCTTCGAGCGTCTTGGCGCCCATCATCGTCTGCTCGAGGTCGGTGCGCTTGATCGTGACCGTCAGGTCCGGCTTGTCGGAGAGGAAGCCTTCGATGTTGGTGAGCGTCGCGTTCTCCATCTCGATCAGGAACTTCTGCCCGTTGTCCGGCGTGATCAGGTTGATCGTGAAACGCATCCCTTCGGCCTTGCGACTGTCCATGCGGATGCCGAGGAAGTTGAGGAACAGCTCGGTGGACATCGCCCGGATCACGTCAGGGCTGCTCGAGCTCACGGCTTCGGTGGCCGGGATGCCCGACCGCAGCTCGTACGCAGCCGCCAGGAAGCTGTTGCGCAGGCCGGGGTTCTCCTGCTGGTAGCCAAGCTGCTCGAAGACGTCTGCCAGCAGGTCCTTGCCGGCCTGGTTCTGGGGTTGCGCATACACCAGCTTGTTCAGGATCTCCGTGGCCGCGAGGTACTTGCCCTGCCCCATGAGTTCATTGCCCTTGGCCATGATCTTCTCGGCGCCACCCATCATCTCCACGTACAGAGGCGCGGAGTCGGCCGGCGACAGCGGGATCAGCGTGGCCGGATTGGCGTCCCAGAAGCCGATGTAGCGCTGCACCACGCCGCGGCTGTTGTGCTGGGGCGAGCCGTGATAGCCGCGCAGGTACCACTCCGTCTGCATGCTCTTCGGGACCTGGTAGACGTTGTGGATCTCGTTGATCGTCACGCCCTGGTTGACGAAGTGCAGCACCTGGTTGTTCATGTTGGCGTAGAGGTCGCGCTGCCCGCGCAGCACTTCCTGGATGCGGGCATTGCCCCAGCGCGGCCAGTGGTGCGAGGCGAACATGACGTCGGCTTCCTGCCCGTAGAGGTACAGCGCGGCGGCCACGTACTTCGACCAGTTCAACGGATCGCGGACCGGTGCACCGCGCAGCGTGTAGATATTGTGCAGCGTCGCCGTGACGTTCTCGGCCATCCAGAGCGCCTTCATCCCGGGGATGTAGGTGTTCATCTCGGACGGCGCCTCGGTGTCGGGCGTGTTCTGGAAGATCATCTTGACGCCGTCGACCTCGAACTCCTCGATGTCCTTCTCGACGATCCGGGTCGGCGTGATCAGCCCCATGGTGCCGGACGACACGCCCTGGCCGAGGCCCTGGCCGACGTAGCCGAACGGGCTCGCCGGCAGCAACAGGCCATACTGGTAGAACAGCCGCCGGTTCATCGCGTTGCCGGCGTACACGTTCTCGGAAATGGTGTGCTGCATGAAGTTGCGCGGCGCGATGATGGCAACTTTGCCGGCCCGCACGTCCGCCTCGTCCACGACACCACGCACGCCGCCCCAGTGGTCGCCGTGCGAATGCGAATAGATGACCGCCGTGACTGGCAAGCCCTTGCCGACGTGCTTCTGGAACAGCTGCAGCGCCGCACGCGCCGGTTCGGCTGTGGTCAACGGATCGATGACGATCCAGCCCGTCTTGCCACGCACGAACGAGATGTCGGCAAGGTCGAAGCCGCGCACCTGGTAGATGCCGGGTACGACCTCGTACAGCCCGTAGTTCATGTTGAGCATGGAAATGCGGTGCAGCGACGGATCGACACTGCCGAATCCCTTGCTGCCGTTCAGAAAATCGAACCGCTGCATGTCCCAAGCGACATGGCCATCGTCGGCCATGATCTTCAGTTGCTCTGCCGGCGCAATGAAGCCCTTCTTCTGCTCGTCGAAGTCGCGCGTGTCGGCGAACGACGGCATCGTCAGCTTGGTGCGCTCAATGGCGTCCAGCGTGTACTGCGACGGGGCCTTACCCTTCGGGTGGAAGTGGGTGCCCGGCGCATCAGCAGCGCCCGCATTGAAGGCGATTGGAGCACACAACGCGAGGGTGGCGCTCGCGGCAGCCAGCCATCCGCCGAAGGATTGTCGGGTCGTCATTGCATACTCCTGGTTGCAAAAATGAGGGAACCGCCCTCTGCGAAAGTTTAGGCGGCTGCCACAGGGCCGGGGACTAACCTTTGGTATAGATCGCAAACTCGATGCTGGCCAGCAACTGCTGATTGGAAAAGGGCTTGCGCAATACGCACAGGCCGCCCGCCTGCAAGGCGCTGCTGTCGATTGCGGGATCGTCGCTCGCCGTGATGAACACGACCGGCAGCTGCACGTGATCAGCCCGCAGCCGCAGCTGCACCTGGATCCCGGTCAAGCCCGGCAGATGGACATCCAGCAACGCGCAGTCGGGCATGCAGTTGCCGAGTGCCGCCAGGAACTCCTCGCCGGATGCAAACGCCAGCACCTCGTAGTCGGCCATGCGCAACAGCCGGCCCAGCGCCACGCGGACCGATGCCTCGTCATCCACCAGGGCGATACGGGTCGGGGTCATCTCGCGGACAACGGTGACCGGTCGCGGCGCGATGCGGAACTGGCCTTTGGCATAGCTCCACAGCGCCCGAGCGTGGTGCGCGCGCTATTCGCGCTCCAGGCGGGCCGCCAGGTACATCAATTCGGCGACGGTCTGCGCCTGCATGCGTTCCATCAGGTGCGCACGATGGAACTTGACGGTGGCTTCGGCAAGCCCCAACTCGCCGGCGATCTGTTTGTTGAGCTTGCCCGCAGCCAGCCCGGCCAGCACTTCACGCTCACGAGCGCTGAGGCTCGCGTGGCGTTGCCGCAGCGCCGCCTCGTCGTCCTTCACCAAGCGAGCCCGCGAGTCCTGGGCCAGGGCAGTTCGCACTGCAGCCAGGAAGGTTGCGCCCGCAACCGGCTTAGTCAGGAAATCCACTGCGCCGGCCTTGATTGCCTGGACTGATTTAGGGATGTCGCCGGTCCCGGTCAGGAAGACGATCGGTAACGACGGGCCAACCTCGGCGAGGCGTCGTTGCAGCGCGAGCCCGTCGAGCCCAGGCAGGTTGACGTCGAGCACCAGGCAGCCCGGCACCGATGCGTCGTGCTGCGTAAGAAATTCTTCCGCCGATTCGAACAGGACAGTCTGAAAGCCGTGTTCGCGCAACAGCCGCGCCTGGGCCTTCAGCACCGGCCTGTCGTCGTCGACCAGGAAGACCGTCGGCGCGCTGGCGTTGGCGGTCATGTGGATGTCGTCGCCGGCAGCAGCGCACAGAACACCGCTCCGCCCTCGAGCGCGTTCGCAACGGCCAGGCTGCCACGATGCGACTCGGCGATGGAACGGCAGATCGCCAGCCCCATGCCCATGCCACCGGCCTTGGTACTCCAGAAAGGCTCGAACAGCTTGCCCAGTGCTTCTTCGGCGACGCCCGGCCCCCCGTCGGCCACGCAAATACTCACGGTGCCGGCGCGCAAAGCGGTACTGATCGTAAGGATCCGGGCGGTCTCGGTCAGGTCGTTCATCGCATCGGCGGCATTGACGACCAGGTTCAGAACCAATTGCTGCAGCTGCACCCGGTCGCCAGCAACCGGTGGCAAATTCGGCGCAAGCTGCAACCGCACGGTGACGTGACGCGACGTCAACATGGTGCGGGCGAATTCGACCGTGTCGCGAACCAGGTCGTTGACGTCGAGAGGCTCGAACAAAGGTTCCCCGCGCTTGAACAGGACACCGAGCCGGCGAATCACCTGGGCGGCGCGATGATCCTCGGTGACGATGTCGGCGCAGATCTCGCGCAGTTCGGGCAAGTCGACAGGCTCGCGCTCCAGCATTTTCTGCGCAGCTTCGGCATTACCGAGGATGGACGCGAGCGGCTGGTTCAACTGGTGTGCGATCGACGCGGAGAGCTGCCCCAGCAGCGAGACGCGTGTCATGTGATACAGGGCGGCGCGGTCCTGCTCGGCCTGGACCTCGGCGCGTTTGCGTTGAGTAATGTCGATCGCTACGCCGAGCAGTCGCGGAGGCCGTGAAAGGTCCGCGCGCCCGCGAGCCGACTGCCACCACCATGCGCCATCCGGCGCCGCGATGCGGTACTCCACCTCGAACTCTTCACGGGTGGCCAGGGCGTCGTGCAGCGCCGAGTCGACCATGTCGCGATCCTGCGGGTGAACGCGCGCCAGGGTCTCGCGGAAGTCCGCCAGCGGCCCGGACCCGATTTCGGCCTGCGGCAAGGCAAACTCGAAGCCGCTGGCCGAAACAGCACTGCCGTCCAGGACCCATATCGACAAACTGGCAGCATGCGCCGCGAGACGCATGTGTTGCTCGCTGCGGGCCAGCGCGGCCGCAGTGCGTCGACGGCGGCGACGCTCGAGCAACAGCGCGATGATGAGACCGGCCTGGAGCAGCATCACCACGCCGGCAATGAGCACCTGTTGGCGGTAGGCCTCCCAGAGAGTGGGATCCTTGAAGTGCACGATCGCGTCAACCGGCACGGCTCGCGGGGAAATGCCCCAGCGCTGCAATTGCCGCCAGTCAACGTTCAGCGGCGTGGGCATGGCCGCGGGCAGCCGCAGGGAGGCCGGGACAGCGCCATCGAGCAGCTTGATCGCAGTCTCGGCGGCCAGGCGCCCAATGGCGTCGTAGCTCGCCATGCGGCCACCGACGATGCCGGTGCCCATGAAGGTCGAGAACGGCCCGTAGACTGGCACCGACGATGCGGCCGCAATGAGCTGGCTGGCCTCGCGCGGCGTGAACTCGCGCCCACCGCCATCGCGGAAAAAGCCAAGAGTGAACACGATTGAATCCGCCGGCAATTCGCGCAACTGTCGTTGCAGCACGGCGGCTGGCAATCCAGTCATGAACTCAACCGAGAGCTGGCTTGGGAAGCCGGCAGCGTGGTCGCGTATGCGCGCCTCCCATTCCATGTCCCACGGGCTGGTGCCGGTCACCACGACGAGTCGCTTTGCTGCCGGATGCCAGCGCAGCGCTTGTTCCACCGTGCCAACGAAGTCGTAGTTCAACGGCGTGCCAACGACGTCGGGCGACATCGGCGCTACCGATTGCAGGTGTTCCGACGAAACGGACATGTGTACAACCGGAACCTGCGCAAACAGCTCCACCCGGTAGCGGAGCATGAAGTCCAGCGCTTCGTTAGCCGAGGCGATCACGACGTCCGGCGGGTGCGCCGCGTACTTCTCGCGCAGGTAAGTTACGAACGCTCGCTCGTAGACCTCGCCACTGAATCTCGGGTTATCGAGAAACTCCGCGGACGCTGCGATCGCCAGATCGGGGCGGGTTGCGAATACCTCGGACAGCCCGCGGTCAGCCGCGATGTTCCCCGGCAGCAGCCGGCCATAAGAGTAGAGCACCAGCACGTTGCGCGGTGCTGCCGCCCGAATGGGCGGACTCAGCGTCAACAGGCAGCACAGGATCAGCCACGCAAGTGAGAACAACGGGGGGCAGACGCCGCCCAGTAACGCCAACAAAGAAGATCGACTTGCTTTCACGCTTCCATCCGAGCCGAATTCTGTTGGTACTCTCAAGGCCCCTTGGGCATGTCCAAGGCCAATCGCGGTCTCACATTTGAGCCTATGTGCCCATGCGATCACTGGTCAGAAGCACTTGTACGGACCAGCCTTGCGCCAGGCCAGCGAAATCAGAAACACGACGCACCCGCGATTGCACACCTGGGCCGCAGCGTTGAAGCTACGGACTTTGCCGTGCTAGCCTGAATCGCACGCCGTCTGCCGCAGACCTCTCCCGGACGATCCTGCCCGCGGCGTGCGCGAGACACTACTAACACCCTGGAGCGTCAACATGATCCGCTTTCGCACTTTGCTGCCATTACTGGTCGGGCTGTGCGCGGCAACCCTTGCGGGATGCGCGAGTACCCGAAATGCAGGCCCCGATGAATGGGATGGCCTCGTCCGGCAGCCTGGTACGCGGCTCGGAGCTGTATTCCTCAAGCCGGATGCCGAGATCGTCGCCTACCGAAGCGTGATGATCGACCCGGTGGAAGTCAGTTTCGCCAGGAACTGGGACCCGAACCGCGGCGGCCGCAGCCAGCTCGGCCGGCTCAATGCCGACGACATGGCTGCGATCCAGACAGGGCTGGCGGACTTGTTCCGCGAAACCTTCCGCGCGGAACTCGAAAGGGGCGGCTTCCAGCTCGTCGAAGTGGCAGGTCCGGATACATTGCGGGTCAGCGCCGCCATCGTCGATCTGTACATCACGGCGCCGGACACGATGACGGCCGGTCGCTCGCGCACGTACACCGCCAACGCTGGACGCATGACACTGGTTGCCGAATTGCGCGATTCGATGACGGGTGAAATCCTGGCGCGTGCCGTCGATGCCCGGAGCGCACGGTCCGCTGGAACGTGGAGCATCACGAACCGGGTGACGAATACCGCGGATGCGCGACGTGCGATGGGAATCTGGGCGACTGCGTTACGCCAGGCCATGGAAGAGATGTACGGCCGGGCCAAGGCCGAATAGAACGATTGCGAGCGGCGGCCCTGAGGCCTTTTCAACAGCTTGGAAAGGCAGACACGCGCTCTTGAAAAGGCCTCAGGGCCGCCGCTCGCATGCAGTTGCCATCAGCCGGGCCGGCTGTCGAGCCGGCCCGGATCAGAACCGGTCGTTGAGCGTCAGGCCGATGCCGATCGTCGTCTGATTCCAGTCGTAATCGATCATGCTTTCGCCGTAACCGGTAAACACCTGCAGGTAACCACGTAGCGGGCCCAGCAGTGGTCGCGAGGCCCAGGTGAACTGCGCCGCACCCTTGCCGGTGCTCAGGTTGCCACGACCCATCAGCGTGAAGCTGTTGTCCCGCCATTTGTAGCTGCCCGTGATCTCGCCGTGGCCGTAGTAGTCCACGATGTCGGGATTGTCGTCTTCGTAGTCTGAAGGCGTGATGCGCGTCCAGGCCCGGGCCAGCAGGACAAAATTGTCGCGCTCGAATCCAGCCTCGACGAACAGCCTGTCCCAGCTGCGCGAGATCGGGTCGGACCGTCCGTTCGACTGGTGGGTGTACCCGAAATTGAGCAGGTTCCATTGCATGCCGCCGACCTGGATGCCGGGCCGGAAGCTGCCGAAGATTTCCGGCATGTAGTTGGTCTCGCGGAACGGGCGCGAGATGTCCGGGCTGTACAGCTGCCACTGGCTCTGCTGGGTGTAGGCGAACCACAAGCCCCAGCGGTGATCGTCCGTGGCCAACAGCCTGCCTTTGAAGCTCAGCTGGAACTTGGCCTCGACGTCGTCGAAATCGCCCTCTTCCTCGAACGCATCGAACAATGGCTGGTAGGGCGCGATGTTGGCGTCCGTCGTGTAGCGGCCCACCAATAGGTAGTTGGGCTGATGGAGCCTCACATACGCCCGCCTGGAGTCGGGGAGAAAGCCCCAGGTCGTGTCGATCAGCGACGCGGGACGCGGCGTGACCGGGACGGCTTCGGCCGAGGGCACAGCTGAAGGCATCGATGCGGATGCCGGCACGGCAGGCGGTGGCGACGAGGCCGCGGAGCCTCCGTGCACTGCGGCGCCAATGGCGACGTCGAAGCAGGCAAGCCTCTCTACGGCGTCATGTATTTCCAGACACCGCGCGCCGGGCGTCTCTGCCCATGCGACACATGGGCTGACGACAGCGCCTGCCAGGATCACGATCAACCCTGACAGGCGCACATAAGGCGCGCCTGACGACGGCTTCATGCGGGTCGTGCTTGGTTAGAGCTTGAGGCGGGTAATCCGCGATCCGTCGACCGTGACGCCCGCCATGATTCCCTGGTTCGAGAGCACGTAACCAATGACCGGCTGCTGTGCAGTGGCACTGGTCACCTGAGCGTTCGCGCCGACCGACAACAAGGTGACCGTCGCATCGACGCCGGCCGTCCAGCCATTGCTGCTTTGGAATCGTGCCAGGGCGTCATCCGTCATGAACAACAGGAAGACCGCCGTGGACTGGGCGCCGGCCTGCAGGCCGAACGAACCGCCCGTCGTGCGGTGAAAGCTGGCCGTCTTGCCGCCCACGCGCAAGGCGCCGTCGCCCCGCCAGGCACCGAAGACGAACCCGGCCTCCAGCACGGATGGGAATACCAGCACTCCCTTCGCCCTGTTGACGAGCTGCTGCGCCCCCGGATCCTGTCGGTACAGGTTGGCCAGCGCGTTGTCGACGTCGGCGTTGATGCTCTGGCTGCGCGTGGCTGGGTCGCTGGAGCCCGGACCCGTCGTGGTGCAGCCCGTGGCGAGCACCAGCACGCCCATCAATGCCGCAAGAAAATGTCGCTTGTTCATCGTCAATACCTTTAATTGAGTTCACGTCGAACAGAGGCCGGACGCCCGGCCTCTACCGTCTTTCAGCCGGTGAATCGAGACCAATTGCCGCGATCAGTCACCGCACAGCAGCCGCATTCGGCGCTCGGCGCGGTCGAATTCCGCGTCCGTCGACGCATTGAGCAGCTGTTCCTTGGCGGATTCGCAGGCGGTAGCGTCCGCCATTGCGCTGGCGGGCACCGGCGTGTTGGCTGCGGCATTGCAGCGTGCATCGTCGACGAGGCGAAGGTTGTTGTGCGCCCCGCGCTCCACCGAAACGCAATCGCCGACGCGCATGCCGGCCTGCTCGGTCACCACCCGGATGGTGTTGGTCCCGCCGATCAGGACCGTGTATTCGAACCCGGTCGACGAGCCTGCCGCGCTTGCCAGTCGGCCGCCAACCGCCGCACCGCCGACACCACGCAAGGCGCGATTGCTTCGCGACTGCCCGGAGCCCGAAGCGACGCCAAGGGCGCCGCCGACGATCGTTCCCGCCGCATTCGCGCCCTGGTTCTGGATGTCGACCTGGCGCACGTTTGTGATGCGACCGTAGGTCACCGTGGTCTGTGCAGTGGCCTCGCCCGCCACGAGGACCGCGCCCAGCAGCGCGATCGACCCGATAAGATTCCAACGCATTTTCATTGCTCGTTGCTCCAAAGCTTCAGTTTGATTGAACGTCGGGCGACCGGCATCGGTATCAATGCGTTCGGCGCGCCGTACTCGCCAAGCTGCCGATTCGACGATGCGAGCCGGCGGCGAGTGAATGCTGCGCTGCACAATGCAAGCCGCGCCCCATACGATAGCAGCGATCACGCGTTTCGTGGGCAATAAAACCGCTGCGGCGGTGCGCCAGGCTTGGCCCGAATCCAGATTGCGCCGTAACACGAACGCAATCTTGATCAGACCATTTCGACGCACCGTTTCGGGCGCGTCGCTGCAGCGAATCAACGTGCGTATTGTGTGCGGCTGTCCTGTATGAATTCTTTCTCATTGCGTAAGATGCAACTATTGGATAGCTTGTCGAAGATGTGATTTCGTGCTTTTGCGCGCGGATCGCCGTGCAATAAAAAACTCAGCGGGGTGGAACGGGATGGCCGAGCAGAAGATGTCACGGACGGCGCTCACCGCAATGGTGGTGGGCGGAATGGTCGGAGCGGGCATATTCTCGCTGCCGCGGACGTTTGCCAGCGCCACAGGTCCGCTCGGCGCAGTCATCGCCTGGCTCATCGCGGGCACCGGCATGTACATGCTGGCGCGAGTGTTCCAGGCCCTGGCCGAGCGCCGGCCCGACATTGACGCCGGCGTGTATGCCTACGCCCGCGAAGGTTTCGGCGACTACGCGGGTTTCCTGTCGGCTTTCGGTTACTGGATCGGCAGCTGCATCGGCAACGTGTCGTACTGGGTGCTGATCAAGTCCACGCTCGGCGCCTTCTTTCCAGTCTTCGGCGAAGGCAACACGGTCATCGCGATCATGGTCGCCTCCGTCGGAATCTGGTTGTTCCACTTCCTGATCCTGCGCGGCGTGCAGCAGGCGGCGGCGATCAACAAGATCGTCACCATCGCGAAGGTCATCCCGATCATGGTCTTTATCCTGATCCTGATCTTCGCGTTCAAGGTCGACCTGTTCAGCTTCAATCTCTACGGCGGCGACCTGACCACTGGCCTGTTCGAGCAGGTCAAGGCGACGATGCTGGTGACGGTGTTCGTCTTCATCGGCATCGAGGGCGCCAGCGTCTATTCGCGCTTCGCCAAGGAACGCACCGATGTCGGCCTGGCCACCATCACTGGCTTCATCATCGTCACCAGCCTGATGGTGCTGGTCACCCTGCTGCCCTATGCCGTGATGCAGCGTGCCGACATCGCCGGCGTGCGCCAGCCATCGATGGCCGCGGTGCTGGAGTCGGTGGTCGGGCCCTGGGGCGCGATCTTTGTCAGTGTCGGCCTGCTGGTGTCGGTCCTGGGCGCCTACCTGGCCTGGGCGCTGATCTGCGCCGAAGTCATGTTCGCCGCGGGCAAGTCCAAGGACATGCCCAAGGCCTTCGCCAGGACCAACCAGAACAACGTGCCAGTCGTGGCGATGTGGACGACCAGCATCATCATCCAGCTGATCGTGATCACGACCTACTGGTCGCGCGATGCGTTTGCGCTGATGCTGAGCCTGACCAGCGCGACCACGCTGATCCCCTACTTCTTCGTCGCCGCCTACGGACTGATGATCGCGCGACGTGGCCAGACCTACGAGGTCCGGCCGGAGGAACGCAAGCGCGACCTGATCCTGGCCTCGCTGGCGGTTGCTTACACGCTTTTCATGATCTACGCCGGCGGCCTCAAGTACATCCTGCTCGCCGCACTGCTGTTCGCCCCCGGCACGATCCTCTACTACATGGCGCGCCGTGAGCAAGGCAAGCCCGTTTTCGTCGGCACCAGCGACTGGGTCGTGTTCGGCCTCATCGTCGCTGCAGCCCTGTACTGCATCTACGGTCTGTCGACCGGCACCCTCTCACTCTGACACCACCCCAGCATCCAGCGAGTCAAATCATGGCAAGCACAAACGAAGTCAAATTCGGCGTTCATTCGGAAGTCGGCCAGCTGCGCAAGGTCCTGGTCTGCGCCCCCGGTCGGGCACACCAGCGCCTCACGCCTTCCAACTGCGACCAGCTGCTGTTCGACGACGTGCTCTGGGTCGAGAACGCCAAGCGCGACCACTTCGACTTCGTCACCAAGATGCGCGACCGTGGCGTCGACGTGGTGGAGATGCACAACCTGCTCGCCGAGACCGTTGCGGTGCCGGAGGGCAAGAAGTGGATCCTCGACAACCAGGTCGTGCCCAACCAGGTCGGTCTCGGCTTCATCGACGAGCTGCGCAGCTACCTCGAAGGCCTCGACAACCGCGCCCTCGCAGAAACCCTGATCGGCGGCCTCTCGACGCTCGAGTTCCCCGAGTCGATCGGCGGCAAGGCACTGCAGGTGGTCAAGGAGGCGGCCGGCGTCACCGAATACCTGCTGCCGCCGCTGCCGAACACGCTGTACACGCGCGACACCACCTGCTGGATCTACGGCGGGGTCACCCTCAATCCGCTGTACTGGCCGGCGCGGCATGAAGAAACGGTCCTGACGACGGCCATCTACAAGTTCCATCCGGACTTCGCCGGCAAGGTCAACGTCTGGTGGGGCGACCCGACCGAGGACCACGGGCAGGCGACGCTGGAAGGCGGCGACGTGATGCCGATCGGCAAGGGCAACGTCCTCATCGGCATGAGCGAGCGCACTTCGCGGCAGGCCATCAGCCAACTGGCGGCCACGCTGTTCAAGAAGGGCGCCGCGGAGCGCGTGATCGTCGCCGCAATGCCCAAGATCAGGGCTGCGATGCACCTCGACACGGTCTTCACGTTCGCAGACCGCGACTGCGTGCTGCTGGCACCGGACTTCCTCGCCCAGACCACGACCTTCTCGTACCGGCCGAGCGACCATCCGAGCGGTGTCGAGTTCCACGCCGAAAAGAAGCCGTTCGTGGACGTGGTTGTTCCACTTCTTGATCCTGCGCGGCGTGCAGCAGGCGGCGGCGATCAACAAGATCGTTACCATCGCAAAGGTCATCCCGATCATGGTCTTCATCCTGATCCTGATCTTCGCGTTCAAGGTCGACCTGTTCAGTTTCAATCTCTACGGCGGCGACCTGACCAACGGACTGTTCGAGCAGGTCAAGGCGACGATGCTGGTCACGGTGTTCGTCTTCATCGGCATCGAGGGCGCCAGCGTCTATTCGCGCTTCGCCAAGGAACGCACCGATGTCGGCCTGGCCACCATCACCGGCTTCATCATCGTCACCAGCCTGATGGTGCTGGTGACCCTGCTACCCTATGCCGTGATGCAGCGTGCCGACATCGCCGGCGTGCGCCAGCCGTCGATGGCTGCGGTGCTGGAGTCGGTGGTCGGACCCTGGGGCGCGATCTTTGTCAGTGAGGCCTGCTGGTGTCGGTCCTCGGCGCCTACCTGGCCTGGGCGCTGATCTGCGCCGAAGTCATGTTCGCCGCCGGCAAGTCCAAGGACATGCCCAAGGCCTTCGCCAAGACCAACCAGAACAACGTGCCGGTCGTGGCGATGTGGACGACCAGCATCATCATCCAGCTGATCGTGATCACGACCTACTGGTCGCGCGATGCGTTTGCGCTGATGCTGAGCCTGACCAGCGCGACCACGCTGATCCCCTACTTCTTCGTCGCGGCGTACGGCCTGATGATCGCGCGGCGCGGCCAGACCTACGAGGTCCGGCCGGAAGAACGCAAGCGCGACCTGATCCTGGCCTCGCTGGCGGTGATCTACACGCTATTCATGATCTACGCCGGTGGCCTGAAATACATCCTGCTCGCCGCACTGCTGTTCGCCCCCGGCACGATCCTCTACTACATGGCGCGCCGTGAGCAAGGCAAGCCCGTTTTCGTCGGCACCAGCGACTGGGTCGTGTTCGGCCTCATCGTCGCTGCAGCCCTGTACTGCATCTACGGTCCGTCGACCGGCACCCTCTCCCTCTGACACCAACCCCGTATCCAGTGAGTCCAATCATGGCAAGCAAAAAAGAAGTCAAATTCGGCGTCCACTCGGAAGTCGGCCAGCTGCGCAAGGTCATGGTCTGCGCACCTGGTCGAGCGCACCAGCGGTTGACGCTGTCCAACTGCGACCAGTTGCTGTTCGACGACGTGCTGTGGGTCGAGAACGCCAAGCGCGACCACTTCGACTTCGTCACCAAGATGCGCGACCGCGGCGTCGACGTGGTGGAGATGCACAACCTGCGGGCCGAGACCGTCGCGGTCCCGGAAGGCAAGAAGCGGATCATGGACAACCAGGTCGTGCCCAACCAGGTTGGCCTCGGCTTCATCGACGAGTTGCGCAGTTACCTCGAGGGCCTCGAGAACCGCATCCTCGCGGAAACCCTGATCGGCGGCCTCTCAACGCTCGAGTTCCCGGAGTCGGTCGGCGGCAAGGCGCTGAAGGTCGTGAAGGAAGCGGCCGGTGTCACCGAATACCTGCTGCCGCCGCTGCCGAACACGCTGTACACGCGCGACACTACCTGCTGGATCTATGGCGGGGTCACCCTCAATCCGCTGTACTGGCCGGCGCGGCACGAAGAAACGGTCCTGACGACGGCCATCTACAAGTTCCATCCGGACTTCGCCGGCAAGGTCAACGTCTGGTGGGGCGACCCGACCGAGGACCACGGCCAGGCGACACTGGAAGGCGGCGACGTGATGCCCATCGGCAAGGGCAACGTACTGATCGGCATGAGCGAGCGCACTTCGCGGCAGGCCATCAGCCAGCTTGCAGCCACGCTGTTCAAGAAGGGCGCCGCGGAACGCGTGATCGTCGCCGCAATGCCCAAGATCCGGGCTGCGATGCACCTCGACACGGTCTTCACGTTCGCAGATCGCGACTGCGTGCTGCTGGCACCGGACTTCCTCGCCCAAACGACGACCTTCTCCTACCGGCCGAGCGACCATCCGAGCGGCGTCGAGTTCCACGCCGAAAAGAAGCCTTTCGTCGACGTCGTGGCCGAAGCGCT
>CAWJVM010000014.1:0-23824 GCA_963846315.1 uncultured Gammaproteobacteria bacterium | reverse complement strand
GCAGCCACCGTCATCGCGATGAAACTCCGGCCGGGCCGTGCACGATGCAGGCACCGCCGCACCTCGAATGCCAGCACATTGCCCTTCGATCGAATCTCGTTGCTCATGACGCCACCCCTGTCATTGCGGAACTGTCCGGCTTGATCGCCGTGTTGGTCTGAAAATAGACGAGCCGTCGGTCGACCCATAGAACCAGATGCCGACGACTGATTGGTCCAGATGCCTCAGCCGGCCTCCTCGTCCATCGACGCGGAACCCGGGACGGCAATTGCGCCGAGCTGACGCAGGGTCGGTGACGACCCCTGTCCCGGCTGGTACTGCGGAAAGACGACGGCGCTGTCGCGGAAGCTCTTCATCGGTTGCCCGAGCCCGAGCAGGCCGCGGCGGCGGCTACGACGCACGAGCCCGAGGTCCATTTCGACAGGGACGATCTCGTATCCCGTGCCGGCCTGGTGCACGACGCTGCCGTCGGGTGCGACGACGAGCGAGCGGCCATTGCCGAGCCTGCCCGCGCAGTTCACGTCGACGAACCAGCACTGGTTGACTGCAGCATTGGTGCGCGCGATCGAGAGCTCCAGGTCGCGGTCGATCGTGTTGGTCATCGTGGGATGAATCACCACTTCCGCCCCCATCCAGGCGAGGGTCCGCGTCGTCTCCGGGAACCACATGTCGTAGCAGATCGAGACGCCGAACCGTCCGATCCTGGGCACGTCAAACACTACGAATTCCGAGCCAGCCGTGACGCCTTGCTCGTACGGCAGGAACGGAAACATCTTGCGATAGCGCGCAACGACGTGTCCGCTGGGATCGATCACGGGTGCCGTGTTGTAGATGCGATCGCCGTCCCGTTCGTGGATCGAGCCCGGGACGAACCATAGCCCCAGGTCGCGCGCGATCTGGCAGAGCGACTGCTCCAGGGGCCCTGGCAGTGGCTCAGCGTTCGAGGTCTGGGGGCCGCGCAGTGACAGTTCGCCCAGCACGACCATGTCGACCCAGGGAAACCGGCGGGTCAGGCGCTCCATCTCGGCGCGGACAGTCTCCAGGTTGTCCTGTGCCGTCAGTTCGAGCTGCAGCCCGGCCACCGCAAAATGCGTCATCGTGCCCCCCCCTCCGCGTCGCTGGACGCGGCTCAGGGAGGCTAGGCCAAACCACAAAGGGGGTGTAGTACCAGTTGGGTACAGCTGATGGAGCCAGACGGGTTTGGGCTCCCGGTGGCGGGCTACTGCATCGCCGCCCGCTCGAACGCGAGCGTGTCCTCGATGAACCCCGACTCGAGATAGAACTTGATCCGCTCCCCGTCGAGCACCACTGCATACGAAGCAGGCTCGGCGTAGGACCAGCGTTGCCACTGGCGCACGTAGCGGTCGCCTTCCAGCCACCAGCGACCGTAGTCGCGGTCCTCGCCGGCGAATCCGGCGCGCCCCGTCATCGACCCGTCGGCGTGCAGGTGGATCTCGACCGGCTCGCCATAGACTCGCTGGGTTCGCATCACGGCTCCCGGAATCGTGACCTGCAGGTCACGCCGCAAGAGTCGCCGACCGACACACAGGTCGAGGTGCTCCGTGGCGCCCGAGGTGAACTCGCGAACGACGGCGGCCAGCCGCGCAACGCCTTCACGGATGCGATGTGCCGGAATGCCCGATACACCCATGCGGAAGCAGTTCAGCGGCCGCCGCGAGAGCGCATAGAAATGATCGACGGGCTCGACCAGCACGCCGCGCCGCGCCGCCTCGTCCACCAGGCGCGAGACGTCGAGGTCGTCGGAACCCTGCACCCAGAGCACGGTCCCGCCCTTGCTCGGTGCCAGTGCCACCCAGGGCGGCAGGTAGAAGTTGAGGGCCTGGCGCAGCGCGTCCCAACGCTGCCCGAAGGTGCGATGCAGGTTCGCCGTGAGCGCGTCGTAATGTCCCAGCCGGATGAAGTGCGCCATCGCGCGCTGATTGTTGCGCGGCGGTTGTCCCACCATCAACCGGCGTAACTTGCGCGCCTCTGCGATCAGCTCGGGTGCCGCCACCATGAAGCCGAGACTCAGGCCAGGTGCGAGCACCTTGGACAGGCACGACACGTAGATGACGCGGTTTTCCCGGTCCATGCCGCGCAGCGCCGGGTGCGGATAGCCCTTGTAGTTGCTCTCGCAGTCGAAGTCGTCCTCGACGACGAGCATGTCGCGTTGCGCCGCCTTCTCCAGCAGGGCCCGACGACGCTCGAGCGACATCGTGACGCCCGTCGCTGCCTGGTGGCTGGGGGTCACATAAACGATGCGACTGTCATCGAGCGCTCCGTCGACGAGCATGCCGTCGCCGTCGATCGGCTGGTGCACGATCGGCGCGCCTCGCCGCTGCACGAGATGGCGCATCTCCGGATAGCCTGGCTCTTCCATGGCGACCGGAACGGTCGCATCCACCAGCAGTTCGGCCAGCAGGTACAGCGACTGTTGGGCGCCGACGGTGATCAGGATTTCCTCGGCGCGCGCGTTGATGCCTCGTCGCGGCAGGATCTTGGTGCGCAGCTCCTCGATCAGCATCGGATCGTCGAGCCCGCCCGTCGCTGCAGACCAGACGCCGATGTCGCCACTGCCGAGCGCATAGCGGCCGGCCTCGCGCCACTCGGCCACCGGAAACAGCGACGTATCGAACTGGCCGTCGAGAAAGCAGAAGGGATAGTCGCGAGCGTCGGCCGGCGCGATACGGGCAATGTCCGGGTTGGCGCGCGATTTGAGCCACTGTTGCCACGGTCCGGTGATGGATCCCCGTTCGCCCGGTGCCTGCGGCGGATACGCAGGCGCTGCCAGTCGGCGAGCGACGTAGAGACCGCTGCGGGCTCGACTGGTGAGCAGACCTTCAGCGACGAGCTGCTGGCAGGCAATCACGACCGTGTTGCGCGCGACGCCGAGTTGCTCCGCCAGCTTGCGCGACGACGGCAAGCGCATGCCAGGCTTGAAAATGCCCAGGTGGATCGACTCGACCAGCTTCTGCCTGATCTGTGCCTGCAGACCCAGCTTGCTGTCCGACTCGATGTAGATCAGCGCTTCGGATTCCGCCATGGCGGCCAGTATAGGGAACCGTCGTGTCGCGCCGCAGTCTCTTCAGGTCGCCGGCGCCCGCGATTGCGTGATGCGGAACCGGGAGGCGACGAACGCAAGGTCCGTCAGCGTGGCGTTGCCCGCCGGGTTGAGTCCCGTCACGTGGTAATCGCTGTACGCCGCGGCGAAATTGAGCGGCATCGGCCCGGTGAGGTTGCAGGTGAGCTGCGCGCCCGCCGCCGAGTACGCGGCAATTGCACGCTCCGTGTACTGCTCGTCCGTGGAGTACAGGAACGCGGTGATTCCGCCTCCGGCGCGCGCGTCTGCAGCTGCCTCCGCGAGCGCGGCATCGCGGTCGTCGGTCGTGATCACGAAGCCGATCGGCCCGAAGCGCTCTTCACCGTACAGGTCCCTGGCGCCGGCATCGAGACCGACCAGCAGCGGTGTACGGGTGCGAGCGCGCGCAAACTCAGGGTGCGCGTACGGGGACGACGCAAGCAGGATCCTGCCGCGGCGCGCTCCCTCCTCGGCCAACTGGTCGATGAGCGCAGGAGTGGACGCCGACTGGATTGCCGCCATGATCGGCGCGGCGCGCTTCGGGTCGGCCGCGATCGAAGCCATCGCCTGCGCCAGCAGGGAGCCGAATTCATCCGCACCGATGCGGCCGCCGGCATGACGAATGCCGTCGCGTGGCACGTAGACGTTCTGCGGCGACGTGCACATCTGCGCCGAGAACAGGCTCATCGTCGTCGCGAGACTCTTGACCACCGGCTCGAGCTGGTCCACCGATTCCACGACGACCGTGTTCACTCCCGATGTCTCGGAATAGCAGAGCGCCGGGTAGGCATTCGCCTCGACCCAGGAACCGAAGCGCGCACTGCCCGTGAAATCGATGATTGCGGCCTGCGGATGCTTGACCAGCACCTTGCCGACCGGAGCCTCGACCGTGTCGAGACAGAGCGTGACGAGGTCGGGCGAAAATCCCGCGCCGGCAATCACCTCGCGGAACGTGCGCACGGCCAGCGCCATCGGCAGGATGGCCGTCGGGTGTGGCTTCACGATCACCGGGTTACCCGTCGCGAGGCTCGCCAGCATCGCCGGATAGGCATTCCAGGTCGGGAACGTGGCGCAGGCAAAGCACACGGCGACACCGCGCGGGACCAGCCGATAACGCTTGCGCAGCCGGATCGTCGTCGATCCGAACCGCCTTTCCCACAGCGCCTCGGTCGGTACATCCGACATCGCAGCCTGCGCATAGGCCAGTGCCTCGACGCCGCGATCCAGCGCATTCGTTCCGCTGCCCGCGTAACTCATGGGACCGCTCTGACCGGCCGTGTGCATTACGGCTTGCGCCGTCTCGAACACGTTGCCGTACAACCGATCGACGATCTCCATGCAGACGCCGAGGCGCGCCTGCGGCTTCGCGGCCGCCCAGCCCGGCATCGCGGAACGCGCGGCGGCAAACAGTGCATCGATGTCGGCGCGCGGGTAATCGATGCCCAGCGGCTCGAGCGTGTACGGCGAGACCTCGCCGCCGATGCGATCAAGTGTGCCGGGCTGATCGAGCTCGAAGGCCCGCCCGAGCTGGGCACGAAAAGCGGCAATGCCCGCCTCGGCGGCCGCTGCGCCCCCGCGATGCCGATCGGGTGTTTCGGGAAACAGCGTGAAGTAGCTGCGCTCGCGGCAGGCCAGTCCCGCGGCGCGCAGCGCAGCCTCGTGCTTGTCGAACAGCTCCAGCGCGGCCCGGCTCATTACGATCTCCTTGCTGCGCTCTTGCCGCCAGCGGTCGTCTTGACGGACTCACGGCCTGTCGCGCGTATTGATCGGCCGCCAAAGCACCGCGCGCGGATACCTGAGACTGCGCCGGACGCCATCGCAGGCGATGCACACGTCGTCCGCCGGGAACGACTTCCTCGGCCGACAGCGTCAACGTCCGGCCTCGCATCTGGATCCTGCGCGTCTGCACCGTGCCGACCAGCGCCGGATTGTGCGAGATCGTGACGTGATGCTCCACCGCCTGGCCGACGATGCGCCAGCGGCAGCAGTAGCCGAAGAAAGTGTCGAAGGCTGCGGCCCTTTCGTCGTCGGGTGCGGCACGTGGATTGCCGCGCGACAGGCGCGGTCGTCCCGCAGCCATCATCGCAGCGCTCATCCAGCCATCCGGCGTGTACACGAGCAGCCCGATCGCGCCGGAACCCAGCGGCTCGGTGACGGAACCGTCCTCGTAGGTGATGAACCAGCGCTGCAGTTGCCAGCTGCCCACCAGTCGTTTGCGGTCGAATTCCTTCATCACGTACCGCGACCGAACGCAGGTTTGCGCAGGGCCTCCGCGTATTCAGCCGCGTAACGATCGACGATCGCCGCGGTCGGCTCGATGGCACGGATGTGGTCGACGCCCTGCCCCGCCGACCAGATGTTCTTCCAGGCCTTGAGCTGGCCTTCGGAATTCGACCAATCCATCTTGTCCTTGCCTACCAGCGCATTCGGATCGAGGCCTGCCTTGACGATGCTCTCGCGCAGGTACCAGGCGTCCGCCCCGGTGAACGTCTTGGTCATCACGAGGTCTTCGAACGATGCGCGTACCACCATGTCGCGGTATTCCTGCGCCGCGAGACTCTCTTCCGCGCAGATGAAAGGAGTGCCTGCGTAGGCCAGGTCTGCGCCGAGCAGTTCAGCAGCACGCACGGCGCCACCGTGACCGATGCTGCCGCCAAGGACGATGATGCCGTCGTAGAACTCGCGCACGGCCTGAACGAACGCGAACGGTGAAACCTTGCCGGTGTGGCCGCCCGCACCCGCGCTGACGAGCACCAGGCCGTCGGCCCCCGCGGCAGCGGCTTTGCGCGCGAACGCCAGGCTGCTGACGTCGGCGAAAACGGTTCCACCGTAGGCATGGACGTGCTCGACGGCCTGCGCCGGACTGCCGAGTGCCGTGATGACGAGCGGGGGTCGATAGCGATCGACCAGTTCGAGTTCGGGGCCCAGGCGGTCATACGAGCTGTGCATGACGAGGTTCAGCGCCCAGGGGCCGACCTTGCCGGGCGTCGCCTCGCATGCCTCGGCATGACCTGCCACGACCTGGCGCAGCCAGTCCTCGAGAATGGCGATCGAACGGGCGTTGGGGGTCGGAAACGCGGCCGCGATGCCGGCCCGGCAGGCGGCCAGGACCAGGCCTGGGCCCGACACCAGGAACATCGGTGCGGCGATCAGCGGCAGCCGCATTCCCCCCGTCAGGGCTCGCAGGCGCTCGGCCCGGCTCGCCTTGGCGACATTCGACACTTCACAACTCCCCAATGACTTGCACTATAGTACTCTGGTACCGGGCCCTGTCGACAGCGACTTTCCAGAGGAAACGCATGATGCGCAAGTACACGGACATCACCACGCAGGACCCGCCGGATCGACCGACGTGGGTCGACGGCATCGACAACCCGTACCTGCATGGCCCCTACACGCCCGTCGTGTCCGAGATCACCGCCGTCGACCTCGAGGTCAGCGAGGGCGAGATTCCCGCGGACCTGTACGGCGCGTACATGCGTAACGGTCCGAACCCGGTATTCAAGCCGCGCGGCGACTACCACTGGTTCGACGGCGACGGCATGGTGCACGGCGTGTATTTCCGCGATGGCCGCGCGAGCTACATCCGCAAGTGGGTCCAGACGCGCGCACTGCACGACGAGATCGAGCGCGGCAAGGTCGAACTGTCGGGCATCATGGGTCCGTACGATCTCTCCCGCGTCGCCGGCCACGAAGTCGAGGCGATGAACCCCGACTACTGCAAGGACACGTCGAACACGACGCTGAACTTCCACAACGGCAAGATCCTCTCGGCCTGGTACAACGCCGGCCGCGTCTACGCCCTCGACCCGCTGACGCTCGAAACCGAAGGCGAGCAGGACTTCGCGGGCGGCCTCGACACGCCGATGAACGCGCACGGCAAGACCGATCCGCGCACCGGCGAGTTCATCAACTACGGCTACGCCGACTTCCAGCCCTGGCTCACGTACTACGTGATCTCGGCCGACGGCAAGGTCAAGCACCGCGCCCGCATCGACCTGCCCGGTCCGCGCCTGCCGCACGACACGACGATCACGCCGAACTACACGATCCTGCACGACTTCCCGCTGTTCCATGACCTGGACGTGCTGAAGCGCACGGGTCATCGCGTGGTGCAGTTCATGCGCGACCTGCCGACGCGTTTCGGCGTGATTCCGCGCTATGGCACGCAGGAGCAGGTCCGCTGGTTCGAATTCGAGCCGGGCTACGTGCTGCACATGGTCAATGCGTGGGAAGACGGCGACTGGATCACGATGGACGGCTGCTTCCAGCCCGACCCCACCATCCGCCGCGACCCGCAGGAAGGCCCGCTCGCGTCGATGCTCGCCTACCTGCGTTACAAGGGACACCTGCGCCGCTGGCGCATGAACCTGAAGACCGGCGAAAAGAGCGAGCAGCAGGTCGACGACCTGAACGTCGAGTTCTGCCTGCCCGATGCCGAACAGTACGGTGTCCGCACGCGCTACTCGTACCACCAGCTGATCCCGACGGACCTGCAGACGATGGCGTTCGAAGCGCTCGTCAAGTACGACCACGACCAGGGCACGAGCGAAATCTACAAGTACCCGGCCGGCTGGTTCCCGAGCGAAGCGCCGTTCGCAAAGAGCACGCGCGGCGGCGACGAGGACAGCGGCTACGCGATCACGCTCGCGACCAACATCCGCGATTACCGTTCGGAGGCCTGGATCTTCGACGCCAAGCGGATCACGGCCGGGCCCCTCGCGCGAGTGCGGCTGCCTGGCCGGGTCGCTGCCGGGTTCCACGCGTCGTGGTTCCCCGGCGAGCAGCTCTGGCCTCAGGCGCGCGCGGTCGGCTGACGCGCGAGTTCGGACTCGAGATACGCCACGAGCGATCGTGGCGTGTCTTTCGTCGTGCGCGTCCGGTCGTAGACGTGCGCGGGGCGGATCGCGCGATCGAACCACACGAGTTCGTGCTCGGGTTGTGTCGGACGCGTCCCGGCCAGCCAGAGCGCCGTATCGGCGCCCGCAGCCGCATCGCGCAGGATCGACCGCAGGATCTTGCGAAACCTCGGCAGCGATCGCTTCACGCCGTCCGTGTCGGCCCAGCCGGGATGCATCACGTAAAAGGCGATGCCGCGCGACCCGTACGTGTCGCGCCAGTACTGGTTCAGCACGATCTGCGCGCGCTTGTGGAAGCCGTACGCGAACACGCCGTTGTACTTCGCTGGATCGGTGACGTTCAGCATCGCGACCATCAGCGGCATGTTGTAACCGCCGCCCGACGTCATGTTGATCACCGTGGCCTTCGGGCCGGCGAGCAAGCCGGCGCGAATCAGCCCTTCGGTGAGCTGGTAGTGGCTCAGCAGGTTGGAGACGAACGAGCTTTCGCGGCCCTCCACCGTCACCGATAGATCGTCGAGCAGCACGCCGACGTTGTTGACGAGGACGTCGAGCTTGCGCCCGGCCCCCTCGAGCCGTCGCAGCAGGCGCTCGGTGTCGGACTGCAACGTGAAATCGCAACATTCGGTTTCGACGCCCTGGATGCCCGCCCGGCGCGCGTCTTCGCGCAGGACTCCCAGCTTGGACTCGCTGCGAGCCACCGCGGTGACGGTCGCGCCGGCGCGCGCGGCCTCCAGCACGATGTGCCGGCCGATGCCGCCGGAGCCGCCGGTGACCAGCCAGTGCTGGCCGCGGTAATCCGGGGTGAACTGCGGCCATGAAAGCCTACGCCAGCGATATCCCACCTGCGTGAAACTGGCGGTGAACCGGCTGTAGAAGCCGACGATCTTCTTGAGTTGCTGGTAATTCACGTACCCCCCCTGACGATGTCGGCGGCAACAGGATCGACCGCCGCCAGATGCTAGACTTGCAACTTTAGACTGACGCAATCGAGTCATGGCGACCAGCAAGACCGCACGGCATGCACCGCGCCCCCGCGACGTCGAGACCATCCGCGTCCTGCTGCACAGCGGCGAAGTCGCGCGCGCGCTGCAGGTCGTCGGCGATCGCTGGTCGTTCCTGCTCATGCGCGACGCGTTCGTCGGCGTCCGTCGCTTCGAGGACCTTCGGCGTCGCACTGGCGCGTCGCGCGGAACGCTCACTGCACGCCTCAACGCGATGGTGGACGCCGGCCTCTTCTACCGCAGCCCGTACGGCAGCGCACCTAGTCGTCTCGAATATCGGCTCACCGAAAAAGGCCTGGCTTTTTATCCCGTGGCACTCTGCATGTGGACGTGGGAAAACCGCTGGGGTGGCGAGTTCGGCTTGCCGCCCAAACTGGTCCATACGACCTGTGGCAAGTCCCTGAACCCGAGCCTGGTGTGTGCGCATTGCGAAACCCGCATCGACTGGCGCGACATGGCCTTCAAGCCGGGCCCGGGTGCGCACAGCTACGCGCCTCCGCCGACCTCCACGCGTCGTCGCGAGAGCACGGTCTCGTCCAGCGGCGATGGCGTCGACACGACGATGTTCCACAGCGTCGACACCGTCGGCGACCGCTGGACCGCGCTGCTCGTCGGCGCGCTGTTTTTCGGGCTGCACCGCTACGACGACATCAATGCCGCGCTCGGCATCGCGACCAACATCCTCGCCGACCGGCTGCGCCGACTGCTGGCGGCGGGCGTGATCGAGCAGCGTCTTTACCAGGACCATCCACCGCGCTACGAATATCACCTGACGGACAAGGGCTGGGACCTGCTGCAGTTCACCATCGCGATGCACGACTGGGGCACGCACTGGATTCCGTCTCCGCACGGTCCGGGGCTGCTGCTGCGTCATCGCCCCTGCGGGAAGCGCCTGCGCGTCAAGGTCGTCTGCGGCAGTTGCGGCGCTGCGGTCGAGGCACGCGAAGTGCAGATTCGCGGTCCCGTGCGACAGCCCGTCGCTCAACGGCGTGGCGGCCAGGGAAAGAAGCCGCTGGTGCGCCGCACGTAGTCTTCGTACCCCGGGCGCTTCTTGAGCATTCGCCGCTCGACCAGTTCCTTGCCCATCATGCCGAGGATCGACCACGTCATGAGTGCGGGTGAAAACACGGTGAACCAACCCCACGGATGTTCGCAGGCCACGAGCCAGAAACCCCACCACACGCAGGTCTCGCCAAAATAATTCGGGTGCCGTGAATAGCGCCAGAGTCCGGTGTCGAGCACCTTGCCGGCATTGGCCGCCACGCCCTTGAATCGCGTGAGCTGCCAATCCGCGGCTCCCTCGAACAAGACGCCGACCAGCACCAGTGCCGTGCCGAGCCAGGCGAGCGGGCCGAGCGTAGCCGGCGTCGGCGCTGTCTGGGCCACGAGGAAGGGCGCGATGGCGACGAAGACGATTGCACCCTGGTAGAGATTGATGCGCGTCAGGCTGTGCCATGCGAAATTCCCGCCCTGGTCCTCGACGTGCTTGCGCAGGCGCGCATAGCGCGGGTCTTCGCGTCCCCAGTTGCGCCAGGCCAGGTAGCCACCGAGTCGCGCCGACCAGATGACGGCCAGCACGGCGATCAGGATGCGGCGCGGCTCGGCGCCGTGTGCGACGAACACGCCGAGCACCGCGGCCGCACCGATGCACGGCGCGAACCAGATGTCGACGAGGCTCGAATCGCGCACACCCAGGCTGACAGCCCACAGCAGGATGAACGAGCCGAAGATCAGTGCGGCATTGGCGAGCGCGAGACGAGTCAGGTCGTCGAGCATGGGATGCGGTACTCCGGACCGTTCAGATGGAAATCGCGCCGCTCAGCGGCGCGGCCCAGTCGAGGGCACGCTGGCGCGCCATCAGTTCATCGATGCGATTCGAAATGACGGCCGGCAGCGGCACGGTCCGCCGTGCATCGAGATCGGCGGCCGCCGAGACGAACTCCACGACACTGGCGAGTCGCTCGTGCGTGACGTTGAGCAGGAACACGTGCCCCTGCACGCGCTTGTCGTTGCGGGCGGTGAAACTCAGGAACAGCGACACCTCTTCGCCCACGTGCACCTCGTTCAGGAACCAGATGTGGTGCTCGAGGTCGAACAGGCCGACGCGCTGCGTGCGAACCCATTCCTCACTGACGCCGAGCAGTTCGAGCAACGGGTTGCTCGTCAGGTCGTACATCGTCAGGTGATGCTTCACGTTGACGTGACCGTTCAGGTCTTCCCATTCTTTCGGCACGCGCACCCGCAACAGTTCGGGAAGCTGTCGCACCTGCTCGGGCGTGGGCATCGTTACTCGCAAGGGCTGGACTCCTGCGCCGGCGCGGGGCCGGTCGCTTGCACAATCGAACGCAGGTTCCTATCCTGACTGCGCCGGCGCAATCCAGCAAGGGCGGGACGCCCGCGCAAGCAGCGCCAGGTGGTGCGCGGCCGTTTCCTGCGGAGCCTCCAGCATCGGCACGTGCCCGACGTGCTCGAGAATCACCGCAACGCTGTTCGCGATGCCGCGCCGCAATTCGTCGACGACGCTCACGTCGATCAACTGGTCGTGCCGGCCCCATAAAATCAGGGTCGGCGCCCGCACGTCGCCCAGTCGCGCGTTCAGCACCCCCGCGATGCCCTCGCTCGCAAGTGTCCAGAAGACCTTTTCGAGCACCCGCTCGTTGGCCAGCGCGTCATCGAGCAGGACTCGCTTGAACTGGCGTGGCATGAAGGGTGGCTTGCGGTAGACGAAAGCCAGCAGTCGCTCGACGTCCGCCATCGTCTTGAGCTCGAGTGGATTCTCGCGCCGCTCGATCGCCCGCTGCAGCTCGCTGGTGTTTGCGCCCGCCACGCCCGCATTGTCCAGCAGCGCCAGCGACGCCAGTCGCCGGGGAAAGTCGAGCGCGAACTGCAGCGCGATGAAGCCGCCCATGCTGTTGCCAGCCAGGTGACAACGGTCGATGTTCAGGGCATCGAGGAACTCGCACAGCCGGCGTGCCTGTGCCTGGACGCGGTAGTCACGGTCCACGCTGTGGTCGCTCTCGCCGAAGCCAGGCAGGTCAGGGCAGATGACCCGATGGTGCGGCGTGAGATACGGCGCGTAGAGGGTCCAGTTGTCCTTGTCGCCACCAAAGCCGTGCACCAGCACGACCGGCTCGCCCGTCGCCTTGCCGCCGTCCAGGTACGGCCACTCGATGTCACCGACGCAGACCGTCCTGCGGGAGAGCGCAGCGCGACGCCGGAGCAGATTCTTCACGGCATCGAACAACAGTCGGGGCCGGGTCCAGTACAGCGTCGTGATGCCGACCAGCAGCAGGCCGAGAGCGAACAGCAGCAGTTTCATGGCCTGGCCTTGTGCGCAGTACGCGCCGTGCGTTTGGGCTTGCGCCTGGCCGCCGCTTTCGGCGGAGCGCGCTTCGACCGGCGCAACTCGGCGAACGACTCATGGAGGCAGCGGACCAGGACGTCGACGTCGGGTACCAGCTGTCGGTCCGCCGTGATGCAGAAGCTGACGACGCCGCAGTAACTGTGCGCGGCGATGAACAGACCCAGCCCGTGCGTGACCGGCCCCATGCCGAACTGGTGCGTGAGTCGCGCACCGTTCATGTACAGCGGAAACTGCGGACCCGGCACGTTGGTGATGATGAGGTTGGCCTGGTTGCGTGCGATGCGTTCGTTGGTCACCAGCCGGGCGACACCCGCCAGCGTGGCGCCGGGAATGTGCCGCGTCAGGTCGGTGAGCAGGCGCGCACCGAGCCCTGCCTTCGCTTCCTTGGCCTCGCGCGTGTAGCTGCGGATGGACTGCAGCCGCGCTACGGGATCGGCAATGTCCGTGCCCAGTTCTACCGTCATTGCCGAGAGGTTGTTGCCCGATACGGCGTCCTGGCCGTTGCGCGGACGGGCGTTGATCGGCGACACGGCGACCAGAGTGTCGCGCGGAAGATCGCGATGCTGCAGCAGGTACCGACGTAACGCCCCGCCGCAGATCGCAAGGATCACGTCGTTGATGGTCGCACCGTCCACTCGCCGGCGCAGCCGGCCGAGTTCAACCAACGGAAACTCCGCGGCCGCAAACATCCGGTGCGGCGACACCCGGTGGTTGAAGCGAGCCACGGGCACCCCGCTGCTGCTCCCGACCGGCGGCGCGGTCAGCCGACGCTTCGCCGCCGCCACGAGCGCCGGCGACAGCCTCAGGACCGCGTTCATCATCCTGACCGGTGACGAGAAATTGGAAGCGAGGGCGCGGGTGACCATCGTGACCGGCGCGGGCACGGCACCCAGTTCGACGCCGGGACCCGCCTGCACCGCCGGAGTCCCCAGGGCATCGCTGTCGCACAATGCGATGAGTGCGTACGAGCCCGAAGCGCCGTCGATTGCAGAGTGATGGAAACGCTGCAACAGCGCATAGCTGCCCGGCGCTACGCCGGGCACGCCGTCCAGGCCTTCGACGACGTAGATGTCCCAGAGCGGCCGCGCCATGTCCATGGGCCGCGCGAAGTGACGCGCGGCCAGGATGCAGAACTGACGCCAGTCGCCAGGCTTCGGCAGCCGCACGTGGGTGACGTGTGCCTCGACGTCGAAGTTCGGATCCTCGACCCAGTACGGATGATCGAGGTCGAGCGGCAGCCGGTGCAGCTTGCGCATGAACACGGGCGAAGTGTGGCAACGGCTCGACACGTGGCGAACTATGTCCTTGAACCGCACCTTGCCGCCCGGAGCGGTCGACGGGTCGTACAGCGTGATGCTCATGACGTGGGTCAGAACGTCGCCGCCCTGCACGTAGAGGAACTGCGAATCCTGCGCGCTCAGTTGCGAAATCATCGTCATGCCTTCATCGCCATGATTTCCTCGGCGCGAGCTAGCGCCTCGTGCCGCATCCGCTCCATGCGGTGCGACAACGCCCGCAACTCCCACAGCAGTGCCCGCCGCCCGGCGATCGTCTCGGTCGTGCTTTCGCCGGCGAGCCCGAGATGCGTGGCCAGCCGGAACCCGTTCTCGAACAGGATTCTGCCGATCGAGGCCTCGCTGCTGACCCGCCGCAGCAGGTAGGCCTGCCGCCCCTCCTTCAGCGCCAGCTCGACGCAGCGTCGCTGTTCGAGCCGCTCGCCGGGACCGAGCCGGGCCAGCAGGTCCACGACCACCGCGTAGGCCTCGACATACGGCAGCAGGACCGCGTGGCCGATGAAGGGCTGTAACCGTCGCGATAGTCGCCGGGCCTGCTGGCGGTCGCCCGCAAGACGCTCCCGCCACCTGGGATCGATGCGCTCGAGTTCGGCGACGAGTCCGGCGCGGAACTCCTCGCGCGGCGGATAAAAGAATTCGAACTTGAACAACTCACGCAGGCGTTCGGTTTCCGTCCAGAAAGCTGCGGCAACGTCGCCGTCAGCGACGTCGTCCACCTTGAACAGCGCCAGTTCCAGGATGGACTTGTCGAGGAAGTGATGGGCGATGGTGTTGCGGTAGTAACTCGCAAGCGGGTGCCGGGCAGGTTCAATCGCGTAGACCACCGAGCTGCCCTCGTCGTAGCGCAGCAGCAATCCGCTCGCGGCAAGACGATCGACATTGACCAGGAACGCTGCGCGGTCGTCGGCGGCCAGTTCGTCGGTCATGCGTATGCCGCGGGCCCGTGCCCAGTCCGCGAGCACCGCGACGAGCTTGAGGAGTTCCTGCGCCGTGGCGCCGCGCGGCGCCGTACCGAGCAGGACCAGGCACATCACGGCTGTCACGGTGAGCGGCGTGACGCGGTTGGCGCGCACCGCGACCTCGAACGCGATCTTCGCGAGCGCCAGCTTGTCGTCCGGCGCAGGCGCCTGCCGGACCACGACCGGCTCGCCCAGGTCCACGCGTACTCGTCCCATCGGCTGGCGCAGCGACCTGACGTAACCGAGCAACCACTTGAGTGATTCGGGCTTCTTCACGCGGCCCGTCTGCTCGGCGGCGTATTCCTCGACGTCACGGATCAGGTCAAAGCTCGTGACGAACGGATAGATGTGCACGCCCTCGATGCCGGCGTCGTGCGCTGCGTCGAGCGTGTACTTGAGCAGGCCATAGCGCGGCGGCATCAGCTTGCCCAGGCGCGAGCGCGTGCCTTCCAGCGCCCACGACATCGGAAAGCGCTTCTCCAGCAGGTAACCCACGTACCTGCGCAGGACGAGCTTGTAGACCGGATCGTCCTGGAACGTCCGACGGATGAAAATGGCGCCGGATCGCCGCAGCAGGGTGCCGAAACCCGCGAAGTCCATGTTGATGCCGCCGAACGTGTGCAGCATCGGCAGGTCGTTGCTGTAGAGCAGCAGGGTCGGCAGGCTGGCGTCGATGTAGGTCTTGTGAGTGAAGAGCAGAACCGTCGGATGCGTGCGCATGCTCTGGCGCAGCCGCTCGAATTCCGCGGGGTCAATGCGCGTCCGGCGGTCGTAACCGCGCGTAAACAGGAAACGATCCAGGTGTGCGCGCAGGTCGAGCCAGAGCGGACTTGGCGTGGACACCAGTTCCGTCAGGTAGCGCCTCGATTCCACCAGGAGGTCTGCCAGCGGACGGCCCTGCGAGTCCGCAATGCGCTCGAGGGCGGGACGGAATTCCGGACTCGTGAGGATGCTGTCGGCGACGAAGCGCGGCACCTTGTAGCGACTGCCCTGGATGCCACGCTCTTCGATGTCGAGGGTCACCGCTGCCTCGCGTGCGACAAAACGCGCAAACGCATGCCTCTCCCGGCGTTCGACCCCCGCCACCTGGCTGGCAAAGCGTTGTCGCAACTCGCCGATCGTAGCGGACGCGCCCACGAGGCAATGCGCGCGCTGCCGGTCCCGCAGCACCACCCACGCCGCGCGTGCTCTCCCGGGACGCCGCGGATCGCCAAACACCAGGTCGCGCAGGCGCAGCCCGTGCTCGCGCTCGAGATGGGGAATCCGCCACGCGACCCGCACGGGGATGACCGCGGTCTCGTCGTCGGCCGCAAGCCGGGAGTCGAGCTGCTCCAGCGACAGCGCACGACCCTCGGCGGAGATTGGCAGCACGACACAATCGCTGCTGTCGGCGGCCCCGCGGGTATCCCTGCGCGTGCTCAGCCACTCGCGCAGACAGCGTTCTTCAACGTCGTGACGCGCGTCCAGGATGAACAGTGGCTTCCCGGTGCGGGCGAGCGGCAGAGCCAACGGCGCAGCCTGGTCGTCCACGCGGGTCAACGGGACCGCAGTTTGCGGGTCGCGCGCGCGGGATTGCGCGGCTTCACGACGTTGCGACGCAATGTTGGCGACTTGCCCGCCTTGCGCGGCAAGGCAGGCTGTTCCGGCTGGCCGAGACAGCGCAGAAACAGGTTGCGCACGTCGCGCACGTGGCGGTCCAGAGTCGCGGCGCGCCAGCCCGACGTATCGACGGGGGGCAGGACTTCGACTCGTACGGTGGCCGGCCGCATCGCGAACTCGGTCCTGGGCTGAACGTCTCCGGAGTTATGGATGACGACCGGGACGATCGGCACGCCCGCCTGCATGGCGAGGTGAAACGCACCCTTCTTGAACGGGCCCAGCGCCGGCGTAAGCGTACGAGTGCCTTCGGGCGCGATGCAGACAGACTTGCCGTCACGCCGGATCGCATCGACCAGGGGCTCCATGGCCTTGATCGCGTCCTGCGCGCTCTTGCGATCGACGAACACCACGCCCGCCATCTCGAGCAGCTTGCCGACCACCGGCACGTCACGCATTTCGCGCTTGGCGATGCCGCTGAAGTCGCGCCGCACGAGCTTTGCGAGGATCAGGACGTCGGCCCGGCTCTGGTGGTTGAACAGAAAGATGCAGGGTCGTGCCGTCCAGAGGTACTTCTCGCCCGTCACCTGCAGGTCGATGCCGACGAGCGCGGAACCGTAGTCGCCGAAGGCCGCCAGGGCAAAGTTCGCAGCCTCTCGCGTCGATCCGGTCAGTGCCCAGATCGGCAGGCCGGCCAGCGATGCAGCGACCAGCGTCGGTGTCGGCGTCAGTGCGCGCGCATAGTCGAGGAGACCCGGGCTCGCGCGACTGCTGAACCTGGCCACCGGCCAGCCACGCTGCGCGGCGATCGAGCGCAGCCTGTCGCTGGGATTCAGCGGCCGCGGATTGCCGACACGCTCGAGCAGGTCGAGGTCGTCGTGGCTGTCGGAGTAGAAGTAGCTCTTGTCGAGGTCGAGGCCGAGTTCGCCGGCGAGTGACTCGGCCGCCGTGAGCTTGCCCGCGCCAAAGCACAGCGGTCGCACGATGTTGCCCGTGAACTCGCCGTTCACAACTTCATAGCGCGAGCAGAGGATGCGGTCGATGTCGAGTTCGCGTGCCGCAGGCGCAATCTGGTACAGCGTGGCAGACGAAACGATGGCCACGGTGTGACCCTTGGCCTGGTGCGCACGGATGATCTCGCGGGTCTCGGGATAGATCCTGCCAGCGATACGCTTGCAGTACAGGTCCTCGCCGAGCTGCGCGAAGCTGTCCTCGCGAACTCCCTTCATGAACTTCGCGCCAGCCGTCATCAGTTCCGAGAAGCCGATCCGGCCGCGCCAGTACTGGGCCATGGCTGCGACGGTGCCGACAATTTCCCCGGCGGACATCTGGCCGCGCACGAACTTCTCCTGCAGCACGCCCGTTGCGGAGTATCCGGCAATGATCGTGCCGTCGAAGTCGAACAGCGCTGCTACCTGCGGGCCGCCCTCCGCCGCCCGCAGCTGTGCAAGGTAGTCCTTTACAGGCGCGACGGCGGCGGCGCGGGAGTCGGCTTTCGGCTTCATGCGGAGCGCCCGTTCGAACGGTCCTCCTGGTTCAATAATGCAAGTTGCAACATCGGCCAACGGCCTGGGAGTGTCAAGCAGTGCCTGCCGCAAGACGGCCGGCGGATTGCGCCGCAGTGCAGCGGACGACCCGCCACGACCAGGCGGACAACGTTCCAGTTGGTCACTTGCACAACTGGACCCTAGACCCTATTCTCCTCCGGACTCGTTCCAGACCGGCAACCGGGTCCTGCCACGGAGACCGCGCCATGAATCACGCCGACACCGTCCGCGCCTATTACGCCGCCTGGAAAGCCGACGATCTCGACGCCGTCATGGACCTCTGCACGGAAGACGTCATCGCGGTCAACGTGCCGATCGGCCCGATCCACGGCAAGGCGAAGGTCCGCGGTTTCTTCGCTAAATTCGGCAGCGGCATGACGGACAAGCGCTACGACGTCCACCGCATCCTCGCGGACGACACTTCGGCGGTCGTCGAGGGCGTCGAGAATTACGTCAAGGACGGCAAGCAGGTCAGCCTGCCCTACATGTCCACGTTCCTGTTCCGCGACGGCCTGATCTGCGAGTGGCGTGACTACTTCGACCTGCAGACGGTGTTGAAGCAGCTCGAACTGCCGCTCGACGGCTCGCGTCCGGCAAAGGTTGCCTCCGGCAGCTGAGTTCCCGCATGGGGCTCGAAGAGCGTCGGCCGCCCTGGCTGGATCCCGCGGTCCCGGCACGGGAAGATTGCGTCCTCAAGGCGATGCTGGACACGCGCGCGGCACGCCATCCTGAGCGGCGCTTCGCCCTGTTCGAAGACGGCAGCACGTGGAGCTACGGCGAATGCCTGTCTGAGGTCCGTGCCGCGGCGACCGGCCTGCAGCGGCTCGGCGTCAGGAAAGGCGACCGCGTGATCGCCTGGCTGCCGACCGGGCGCACGATGGTGCTCACCTGGTTTGCTGCCAATTACCTCGGCGCCGTGTTCGTGCCGCTCAACACGGCTTATCGCGGCGACGTGCTCGCCCACGTCGTCAACGCCGCCGAGGCAGGCGTGATGATCGCGCACCACAGTCTCGTGGAGCGCCTCGACGGGCTGCAGCTGCCGCACCTGCACAAGATCGTCACGATCGGCGCGGGGGCTCGTACGGCGCAGCCCCAGCTCGAGCTGCTCGACGAAGGCACCCTGCGGGGCGATGCCTCGCAACTCGACGACAGCGCCGACATCAATCACTGGGACATCCAGTCGATCATCTACACGTCGGGTACCACAGGTTATTCCAAGGGCGTGCTGTCGCCCTACCTGCAGCTCTACATGACCGGCATGACCGTGTATGGCTACATGGGCGATGGCGAGGCCATCCTCGTCAACCTGCCCATGTTCCATGTCGGCGGCACGAGCCCGACGTACGCCGCCCTGGTGCGCGGCGGCAGCATCTACCTGGTCGACGGCTTCAGCACGGCAAAGTTCTGGGAGCAGGTGCGCGAAGGCAACTGCGTCACCACCTGCGGGCTGATCGGCGTGATGGCGGCATTCCTTGCGAAATCCGAGCCGCGTCCGGACGACCGCGACAATCCGCTGAAGTGCCTCACGATGTTCCCGGTCAACGAGGACACGGTCGCTTTCGCACACCGGTTCGGCTTTGAATACCTGACCGGCTTCAACATGACCGAGGTCTCGGCGCCGCTGGTCACCGACCTGAATACCCGCGTCTACGGGTCCTGCGGCAAGCCCCGCACCGGGATCCAGGCACGGCTGGTCGACGATCACGACATCGAAGTGGCGCGCGGCGAGATCGGCGAGCTGATCGTGCGCAGCCTGCATCCGTGGTCGATGAATGCCGGCTACAACGGCCAGCCCGAAGCGACGGCAGCTGCCTGGCGCAATGGCTGGTTCCACACGGGCGACCTGTTCCGGCAGGACGGCGACGGCAATTACTTTTTCGTCGACCGCAAGAAAGACACGATCCGCCGGCGCGGCGAGAACATCTCGTCGTTCGAGGTCGAAAACGGCGTGCGCCAGTATCCGGACGTGGACGAAGTGGCCGCGGTAGGCGTCGAGAGTGAAATCGCCGAACAGGAGGTCATGGTCGTGGTGACGTCCAAGCCGGGGCGCACGGTGGATCCACGTGCGCTCACCGAGTTCCTGATCCCGCGACTGCCCTATTTCATGGTGCCGAGGTACGTGCGCGTCGTCGCGCAGATTCCAAAAACCGAAACCAACAAGATCCGCAAGGTTTTCTTCCGCGACCAGGGCATCACGCCCGACACCTGGGACCGCGAGCGCGCAGGCATCAAGCTGCACCGCGACAAACTCTAGTTCGCCGCCTGCCTCCGCAATCGCACCGGGATTGCGCTCATGCGCGGCAGGCCGCTGAGCGGCTCGTAGTCGTTCTCGTCGTCGACCAGCGCCGCTGTGCTGGCGTTCTGTCCTGCGCCAGCCTGCGGATCGAAACCGTGCGCCATCGAGACGACGCCTTCCCGCACATCCGTGGCGCACTGCAGGACCGCATTCACCCGGCCTGCCGATGATTCGATTTCGACGGCGCCACCGTCTTCGATACCCAGTCGCCGCGCATCGGCCGGGTTCACGTACGCCGGGTTGAAGGGACGCCTGCGCCGCAGCGCGGGCAGGTGATGTGCGACGGAGTTGTACACCGCGTGCTCACGGCGACTCACCAGCAACAGCTCGATGGCGCCGTCAGCCGCAGGCCCGGTCGCGGGGTGCCCCACGTCAGCGCCCGCGACGGCCGCGGATGAACCCAGGCGCGCCGCGACCTGCTGCAACTGGTCCAACATCGTTGCGTCGCCCAGCTGCAGGCGATGCGGCCAGTCCGCCTCCCTGGCTTCTGCGAGAGGTTGCGGATCGGGATACAGGTGCCCGTGCGGGTGCTGCTTGATCAGGTCGAGCGGCACGCGACTGCGGCGCACGAACTGCTCCATCAGCTCCTCGGTCGTCGGCGCGTTCCCCATGTCGATCGGCTGGCCGCGATAGGCGAGCTGCATTCCCATCCGGCGCGCGAGTTCGTAGAAGATGCGCCAGTCGGCCAGCACCTCCGACCCGGCGGGCGGCTCGATCAGGCGCGGCTGGTACTGCGCGTAAGGCTCCTGGTAGCCGATCGACAACCCGTAGGTCGTGATGCCCTCGTTGCCGAACGACATCGCAGGCTCTTCCAGGCCGAACCGTGGACCGACGACGTAGTGCGCAAGACGACCCGTCGCCGAAACCTGCGGATCGACGACGACGAGCAGGTCGAGTGACTCGAGCGCGCGGCGGGTCTTGGCCTGGTTGGGCCAGGAGAGCAGCGGATTGCCCCCGACGACGATCAGTGCGCGCACCTGGCCTGCGCCTGGCGACAGGATTTCGTCGGCAAGCGCCGCGGTGGGCAGGCCGGCGGCGGTCTCTGTCAGGCCGCGAATGCGGAGCGTCTGGCCGAGACCGACGCCCGGTCGCGGTTTCTCGGCACGGGCGATACCGGAAAACTGGCGGAACAGCACCCCTCGATTGGGCATTGGCTCGCCCGCACGTATCCAGCGCCCGCACACCGTGTTGAGCGCCAGCACGAGGTAATCCATCAGCACGCCATTCGGCGCCATGCTCGGCCCGGTGCCGCTCGTGGCGTTGCCTCGCCGTGCCCTGGCGAATGTTCGCGCGGCCTCGGCAATCTGCGTCGCCGGCACGCCGGCCAGCGTTGCGACGCGCTCCGGGGTGAACGGTGCGACGGCGGATCGCAGCGCTTCGAATCCCTGCGTCTCCCCCGCGACGAAATCGCTGTCGTGCAGGCCCTCGGCAAAAATGACGCTGAGCATCGCCGCGAGGAGTTCGACATCGTGACCCGGCAGGCACTGCAGGTGAATGTCCGCCTTGCGGGCCGTCTCCGTCACGCGCGGGTCGATGACGATCAGCCGGAGACCGCGGGCACGCGCCTCGTGCAGTCGCTTCGCCGGATTGAACGTCGGGATGCCACCCCACATCGACACCAGTGGGTTGGCACCCACGAGCAGGCAGACGTCGGCTTCGGCGAAGGCCTGCGGCCCCGCGCCCCATCGTCCATGCAGCGCCATCGAGATCGGCTTGCCTGGCTGGTCAATGGTGGCATTGCTGAAACGCATCGGCGAACCGATTGCGTCCATGAAGGCGTCGCGCAGCATGACGCCCGCGGAGCAGAAATGACTGAAGGTGCCGCCGTACAGCGCAACCGAGCGCGGGCCGTGTTGCGCGAGAATTCGCTTCAGCTCGTCGGCAATGCCGGTTAACGCCGCATCGAGCCTGACGGGCCGCAACAGACCGGTCGCATCGCGCCGCAACGGGCGCAGCACGCGGTTCGGGTCGTAATGGAATTCGTGGAAGTTGCGTCCCTTGACGCAGCTGTACCCGTGATACACGGGATTGTCGATATCGCCGATGATGTCGACGACGCGGCCCTGCTCGAGCGTGACTTTCAGCCCGCAGGTCGCGTGGCAGAAACGGCAGATGGCGGTCGTTTCGACCACTGGAGTTCCGCCTGGGTGCAGGGCGGTCGGGGCGGTGCGCCTTGCAGCGCACCGCCCCTCGCCGTCAGAACTTGAAGGTGAAGTCGACGCCGTAGGTGCGCGGAGCACCGAACTGCGAAACCTCCTCGCCGAAGAACGAGATGATGTTCGTGCGGTACAGTTCGTCCGTCACGTTGCGACCCCAGACCGCCACCTGCCACGGCGCACCTTCCGGTGCGAGGCCGATACGGGCGTCGAGCAGGCCATACGAATCTTCGGACGCGATGTTGTCGGTCGCCCAGTACATGTCGCTCTGCCAGGTGTAGTTCATCCGGAAGTTGAGCGCCTTGCCCCAGCTGCCGAGTCCCATCGTGTAGTCGACGACGCCGGTGACCTGCGTCTCGGGCGTGCGCTGCATGCGATTGTCCGAGCTGTCCAGCGGCCGGCCCGTGGTCGGGTCGAGCGCCGATTCGATGAAGTCCTTGTACTTGGCATCGACGTACGAGCCGGACAGCCCGAGCCGCAGGCTGTCGATCGGCAGGTATGAAAACTCGGCCTCGACGCCCGTGATCTCCGCGCTCGCCGCGTTGTCCGTGATGTTGCACAGGCACGCTGCGTTGGTCTGCGTGACCTGCAGGTTCGTGTAGTCCATGTAGAACACGTCGGCATTGACGCGGAAGCGGTTGTCGAAAAAGTCGGACTTGATGCCGATCTCGTAGTTTTTCGCCTCTTCCGGATCGAACGGCGTCGACGCCTGCGCGGGGTTTGCCGGAGTGTCGTCGAAGCCGCCGCCCTTGAAGCCTTCCGAGTACGTGAGGTACGTGAAGACTTCCGGCGTGATGGTCCACTCGAGAGTTGCCTGCGGCGTGACCTGCGTCCACTTCTCGCCGTAGTTCGTCGTGAAACCCGTGCCTTCCGCGTAAACCCATGCGTTCGGCGCGGCGCAGGTCGCGACGCCCGTGCCGCCCGTGGCCGTGCGGATGATGGTGCCGTCCGGGGCACGGCACAGCGCTTCGATGGTCACGTTGGCGCGCGGGTCATTCGGGTTGAAACGGTCACCCGTCTCGACCACGAGACCGCTCACCGTGCCGCTCTTGTCGTCCGACGTGTAACGCAAGCCGACGTTGAGCTTGAGGGCGTCGGTAAACTTGAAGCCCACCTGCGCGAAAGCCGCCATGTTCTCGGTCTCGCCCTCGTTTTCCCAGCGGTTCTCGCCGCTCAGCGTCGACAACGGGTTGTTGCCGCCCGTAATGACCGCACCGAGGAAGTTCTCGCCGATGAACCGGTCGGTCTTTGCGATCTCGTCCTTCTTGTAGTACAGACCGCCCATCCAGTCGAAGCGACTGTCGCTGGGCTTCGAGGTGAAGCGGAACTCCTGGCTGAAGGCCTCGGCATTGACATTTTCCCCGACCGGCTGCGCGAACAGGAACTGGCCGTTATTCGACGTCGGCGGCCGCGTGCCGTACCTCGCGTTGATCCAGGCGATGTAGCCCTGCCACTGCGCGATGCTCCAGTCGAGCGCCTCCGGCCCAGCGCCAGTCTGGTCGTACACCTGCTGGGAGTCAGCCTGGCGGTAACCTGTCAACGAGTTGAACGTGAAGGCGCTGAAGTCCTTCGCGATATCGAGCGTGAGGCCGTAGCCATCGCGCTCCATGAACTGGTTGATGCGCGGCTGGTTCTTGTACTGGATGCTCTGGGCGATGTTATCGCGCTC
>CAWJVM010000013.1:0-201032 GCA_963846315.1 uncultured Gammaproteobacteria bacterium | reverse complement strand
GCCATTGCGGCGCCGTCCGCTTCGAAGTCGACGCCCCCGCGCGCCTGCTCGTGCACGACTGCAACTGCACGATCTGCTCGATGTCGGGATTCCAGCACCTCATCGTGCCGGGAGGTCGTTTTCGCCTGCTGGCCGGCGCGGAAGCGCTCGTTGAATACACCTTCAACACCGGCGTGGCGCGGCATCTGTTCTGCCGCCGGTGCGGGGTCAAGTCGTTTTACGTGCCACGTTCGAACCCGGATGGGTTCAGCATCAATGCGCGCTGCCTCGACGCGAGCACGATCGAGGCCCTGCAGATCGAGCCGTTCGACGGCCGGAACTGGGAGAACTCTGCTGGGGAACTGCGCCACCTGTCGTCAAGTTGACGCCGGCAAGGACTAGCGGTCGTCGACGTACTCGTCGTCGCGCGAGCCGGGACGAAGCGGCTCGATGGTCTGGGTGGCCGTCACGCCTTTGAGGTTATTGGAAACCGCAGGCACGCGGGCCTTGTTGCGGGCCGTGGCCGTCCGGGAACGGGCCTGCGCGGCCGCTTCGGCCTCGCGCACGGCAGCACGCCGGCGCGTCAACGCCACGAAACCCAGCACTGCGAGCAGCAACAACGCGATCAAGGCAACTTTCATTACGTCTTCCCTGGGTTCCGTCCGCTCACCACTGGCCACGCATCCTCGCGCCGCCGCTCGACTGGCAGGTAGATTTTACTCCGCCGCAAATCGTCCGGAAGCCGCATTAGGGCCTGATTCGTACGGGAATAGCGAGCCGATGGGGCCATTTAACGCGCTGCGTCACAAGCGCGCATCAGCCAATCGGGTGCTGGGAGTGTAGGAAGCCTCTGACCGGGAGATCTGGGTCACGAGCCCCGCCCGGGAGTCCCAGGGCAGGGCCGCTATTTTACCAGTGAATGCCCCGCATCAGGGACGCAAAAATCATGGCCTCGCGGGTCGCCGGCCGCTGCGCCTCCCCCTCGCGCTTGCCCTGGGCGGCGGCCGAATCCGGGAACATGCGGTAGGCCGAATTCATGACGACCTCGGACATCTTCGGCATGACGAGGTGCATGATCTCCGCCATCACGCCGAGGCGCGTCGCGATGCGCTGCGGCTTGCGGATGATTGCGTCGGCGATCATGTCGGCCGCCTCCTCCGGCGAGATGACCGTCGGCATGTCCTCGTACAGCTTGGTGGGCGCAATCATCGGCGTGCGCACCAGCGGCATGTTGATGATCGTGAAGTGCACGTTTTCGTCGTGGAACTCGGAGGCCGCGCAGCGCGCGAACGATTCGAGCGCCGCCTTCGAGGCGACGTAGGCCGAGAACCGGGGCGCATTGGTCAGCACGCCGATCGACGACACGTTGATGACGTGGCCGTCCTTGCGCGCCGTCATCGACGGCAGCAGGTTCATCGTGAGACGCACGCAGGCGAAGTAGTTCAGCTGCATCGTGCGCTCGAAGTCGTGGAAGCGGTCGTACGAGAGCGCCAGCGAGCGGCGGATCGAGCGGCCGGCGTTGTTGACCAGCACGTCGACGTGTCCGAACTCCTTGAGGATGTCCTTCGCGAGCTTGTCGTTGGCGGCCAGGTCCGTGATGTCGCACGAATAGGTCTTCACGAAACCGCCGGCGTCGGTGATCTTCTTGCGGACGTCGGCGAGCTTCTCCTCGTCGCGAGCCACCACCAGCACCTTGCCGCCGGCTTCGGCGACGCGAATCGCAGCGGCCTCACCAATGCCGGACGAACCGCCGGTGATGACGACGACCTTGCCCTTCACCGCGCCCTTGAGACTGCGGTCGATCGAGAGATCCGGGTCGAGGTGACGTTCCCAGTAATCCCACAGGCGCCAGGCGTAGTCCTCGAGCGGGGGCACGCGGATCTTGGCCTTGTCGAGCAGCCTCGAAGTCGCGGCCGAATCGAAGCGCGTCGGGTAGTTGATGAACTGCAGCACCGAGCGCGGCACCTGCAGGTCGCGCAGCAGCTGGTTGAACACGTTCTGGATCGGCTTGCTGCGCACGACCGACTGCGTCACCGGCTCGGGCACCATCGCGAACACTTTCGGATCGAGCCGGAACGCCATCTCGGGCGCATGCGCGGCGCGCGCGAACACGTTCAGCATCTCGCCGACGCGGCGGACCTTGGGATCGGTGAGGTGGAAGCAGCGGCCGTCGAGCTTCGGCTGGTGCGAGAGGTGGACGAGCGCATCGACCACGAAGTCGACCGGCACGACGTTGATGTAACCGCCTTCGACGCCGACCAGCGGAATCCAGCGCGGCCACGATTCGCGCAGCCGCTGCAGCGCCTTGAAGAAATAATACGGTCCGTCGATCTTGTCGATGAAGCCGGTCTGCGAGTGCCCGAGCACCGCGCCCGGGCGGTAAACGCGAAACGGGATGCGGCCATTCGCGCGCACCATGGCCTCGGAGTCGTGCTTGGTGCGGTGGTAGGGGTGATCGAGCTCTTCCGCTTCCTCGAACATGTCCTCGGTGAACGTGCCGCGGTAGAGACCCGCTGCCGCGATCGAGCTCACGAGATGGAAGCAGCCCGCGTTGACGGCCTCGGCGAATTCCAGCGCGCCCTTGGTGCCGGTGATGTTCGCCTTCTCCATCGCCTCGGCGCTGGCTTCGAGGTCGTACACGGCGCCCAGGTGATAGAAGTGCTTCACCTTGCCCTTGAGCTTGGTGAGATCGGCCTTCGCCACGCCGAGCTTCGGTTGGCCGAGGTCGCCCTTGATCGGCACCACGCGCTTGAGGCTGTCCTTGCCCCAGAACTCGCGCAACTCGTCGAGCTTGCCGATCGACTTCGGGCGGACCAGCACGTAGACCGTGCCCTTGCCCTTCTGCAGCAGTGATTGGACGAGAAACCGACCGATGAAGCCGGTCGCGCCGGTCACGAAGTAAGTCATCCGTGGAGCCCCCTGATTTTGTCGGTCTACCTTAGGGATCGTACGTACTCCGGTCAACGTGGCGTGGGCCCGGCATTGGCTAAGATGCCGATGCGGCCGGCCGAGTTCAGGCAGGCCACCGGGGGTGCCATGGCGAGCAGCAAGCGGGCGGCGATGGGGGGTGCGCAGCACGAACGGATGTCCGCCGTGGACACCGCCTGGCTGCGCATGGACGGCCCTGCCAACACCATGATGATCGTCAGCGTCATCACCACGGCTACGCCGGTGCGCACAGCCGACCTGCGGCGGGTCCTCGAGACCCGGCTGTTGTGCTTCCCGCGCTTCCGCAAGCGCGTCCAGGTCGATCCCCTCGGCGCTTCGTGGGTCGAAGACTCGAATTTCGACCTGGACGCGCACTTCATCGTGACCGCACTGCCCGGCAACGGTGGCCCCCAGGAGCTGCAATCCCTTGCAGCCGGGCTCGCCAGCCAGCGCTTCGACCCGACGCGCCCCCTGTGGCAGCTGCACTTCATCGAGCACTATCGGACCGGCAGCGCCTGGGTGCTCCGCTTGCACCACTGCTATGCGGATGGCGTCGCGATGGTCCGTGTGATGCTTTCCCTGACCGAACAGGATGCGGGACCGGGGCTGGCGGGCGCGCAAAGCTCGGGATCCCGGGCGGGACAGAAAGGCCCACGCCAAGGGGCGCCGGACCCGCTGCGGCTGCTCGACTGGGTGACCCAGCTGTCGCAACCGGCCGGCGACATCGTCGAAAGCGCACTGGCTGAGGGCGCGCGCATGCTCGAGGCAGGCGTGCACCGGCTCTTTCATCCGGAGGTTGCCACGGCGGTGGCGCTGCAGGCGAGCGGCATGATCGGCGAGTTGGCGAAGGTCCTCGCGCTGCCCGACGACCCGGCCTCGCCACTGCGCGCGTCCCTGAGTGGCGAAAAGCGCGTGTCGTGGTCGGAGCCGCTGGACCTGCAGGAGGTCAAGGCCGTGAGCCGGGCCCTCGGCTGCACCGTCAACGACGTGCTGATGTCCACCGTGGCTGGGGCGTTTGGCGCCCACTTGCGCGCGGAAGGATTCGACACCCGGGGCGTCACTTTGCGCGCATCGGTGCCAATGAATCTGCGCGGGGCAGACGATGCGATGACGCTCGGCAACAAGTTCGGGCTGTTGTTCGTCGAACTCCCCGTCGGCGTGTCGAATCCGCTGCAACGCGCGTACACCCTGCACGACACCCTGCACGAGTTGAAAGGCTCGCAGCAGCCGCCGTTGACGCTCACGGTGCTCGGCCTGCTCGGCATGCTGCCGAACGTCTTACAGGGCCCCGCCATCGAACTGTTCAGTCGCAAGGGCTCGCTGGTCGCCTCGAACGTCCCGGGACCGCAGGCGCCGCTGTACCTCTGCGGGCAGCGCATCGCAGAGATGCACTTCTGGGTGCCGCAAAGCGGCTCGATCGGTGTCGGGGTCAGCATCCTCTCGTACGCGGGCAAGGTGTTTTTCGGGTTGATCGCGGACCGTGCATGTATCGCGGAGCCGGCTCGGGTCGTGGCTCGGCTGGCCCCCGAGTTCGAGCGCCTGCTGCTCGCGGCCACGGTGGGCATGCTCGGCCTGGAACAGCGCGAACAGTCCGCGGCCAAGCGACGGCGCCGCAGGCGAACGCCGAAGACCACGGCAAATACCTAGCCTGCGGATTGACACACTGCAGCAACCGCCTAGGATTCCGCACAATTCACTGTGCGCGCCCCTCACCAGGAGTCTCGTCATGGCCACGTCCCGCTCACGCACCCGCAAAGCCACTGGTAGCCGGGCCGAACCCCGTGACCAAAAGGAGGGGCCCGCGGCGTTCCAGGACGCGGTGGTCGAAGGTCTGAAGCTGTTCAGCCAGTCCGGCACGACGGCGCAGCGCCGCGTGCGCGATGCGTTCGAGACCGCGCAGGAGACACTGCAGTCGCGTGTCGGTGGTGTGCGCGAACAGGCGCAGGAAACCTGGGACAACCTCGAAGCGCTGTTCCAGAGCCGCGTGCAGCGCGCGATGCATCAGCTCGGCGTGCCGACGGCCGAAGAAGTCCGTGCGCTGACCCGTCGCGTGCGCGAGCTGAACGATACCGTGAGCAAGATCGATAAGGGCCAGCGCACGGCGAAGCCTGCAAAGCACGCCAAGCGTAAAGCCACTGCAGCGCCGCGCCGCGCGCGGGCAACGCGCAGCAAGACCGCGGGCTGATTCCGACCGCAACCCGGCCCGCATCAACAACGCACGGAGGTCCAGCCATGCTCGACCTGCAACCGGCCAGAGGACGCAAAAGGGAAAGCCACGGACGCTTCGGGCTCGCGCTCGCGGGCGGCGGACCGCTCGGCGCGTTCTACGAAATCGGGTGCCTGCACGCGATCGCCGAAGCGCTCGACGGCTTCGAGCTGACCGGCCTTGAAATGTACGTCGGCGTGAGCTCGGGCGCGATGATCGCGGCCGGACTCGCCAATGGCTTCGACACGGCCGACATGGGGCTCGTCTTCATCCACGACGCGTCGAACGAGATGAAGTTCTCGCCCGCGTTGTTCCTGATGCCCGCCTTTCGCGAGTACGCGCGTCGCATCGCGGGGGCCCCGGGCCTGCTCGCCGACATCGCGCGCGAGTTCCTGCGCGATCCGGGCAAGGACTGGGCCGAAGTGATCGACCCGCTCGGCCGCTTGCTGCCCACCGGCATCTGCGACAACCGTCCGCTGGAGCGGGTGATGGCCCGGTTGTTCACGGCGGATGGCCGCACCAACGATTTCCGCAAACTGGTGCCGAAGCTCTACGTCGTCGCGACCGAACTCAACACCGGGCATTCGGTGCGCTTCGGCGAACCGGGGTTCGATCACATCCCGATCTCGCGCGCGATCCAGGCCAGCACGGCCCTGCCTGGCCTGTACCCACCCGTTGCCATCGATGGACACATCTACGCCGACGGCGCGCTGCTGCGCACGATGAATGCGTCGATCCTGCTCGATGCCGGTGTCGATTTCGTGATCTGCGTGAATCCGCTGGTCGCATTCGACGCCTCGAGCGCGCCGCGTCCGGCGCACGGTTTTCCGCCGGACGAACACGACCTCACCCACGGCGGTCTGCCCACGGTGCTGAGCCAGACCTTCCGCTCGATGATCCAGTCACGCATGCTGGTCGGCATGAAGGATTACAAGCAGCGCTATCCGCACACGGACGTGCTGCTGTTCGAACCCGACCGCGGCGACGAACAACTGTTCTTCCAGAACGTGTTCCGATACTCGGACCGCCGCCGGCTGGCCGAGCATTCGTACCAGCGCACGCGCCGCGACTTGCTGCGGCAGGCCGATGGCTTGCAGCCCATCCTGCAGCGGCACGGGATCACGCTGCGGGTCGACGTGCTCGAGGACCGTCGGCGCACGTTCCTGCGGGCCGTGCAGGAGCGCAAGCGCCGCCAGCTGCCCGTCACGGGCGCCCTGCATCGCACGCTCGACCGGCTCGAGCACGCGATCGCGGGCGGACGGGCCTGACGCCTTGAAGCTGCTCGGCATCGAGATCGGCGCTCCGCCGGAAAAACGCGGCACGCTCGGCCGGCTGCTCGAACGCAACAAGGCGCTGCGCGACGTGTTCGCGGCCGATCCGCGCCTCGCCAGGCAGCTGTTGCGGCTGCAGAAATGGCAGTCGAAACGACTCCTGCGCTCGCACGCGGACCTGCACCGGAATCCACGTTACCGGCTCGCGGTCGAATTTTTCTTCAAGGAGCTCTACGGCGCGGATGCCCGCCGTCGCGACTCCGACATGATCAAGGTGCAACGCGCCATGGAGCGCCTGCTGCCGCGCGAGGGGCTGGAGGCACTGAGCCTCGCCGTGCAGCTCGAAACGTTGTCGCAGGAACTCGATGCCGACGTGGCGCGCGCCCTGCCCGCCGGCGGCATCACCGTGGCGCGGTACGCCGAGGCCTATCGCACGACGGGACGGCGTAAAGACCGCGAACGACAGATCGCCCTCACCAGCGAAATCGGCGACTATCTCGACGGCGTGGTGCGCAAGCCGATCATCCGCGGGCTCGTCCGGCTGGCACGCGGTCCGGCGCACGCGGCCGGGTTCGGCTTGCTGCAGGAATTCCTCGAGCGCGGCCTCGATGCGTTCGAGGCGATGCACGGCGCGAAGGAGTTTCTCGGTACGGTCCGGGCCCGCGAACGGGAGGCGATGGAGCGGCTGCTCGCCGGCACCGCGGACCCGTTCGGGTTCGACGCGGACGAGCGCAGGACGAAAAAGAGGGCGATACCGGGATGAGTTCCAGCGGTCGGCCGCCCGGCAGGAAAGGCCGAAGAAAAGCAGTCCGCAAGCCGCCGCCTCATTGGCGCAAGTTCCTGACCCAGGCCGAGCTGGAGTTGCCACCCCCGGCTGCCGGCAGGCCAGTCATCGAGCCCGACGACCGTTCCGACGACAACGACGACGAGGTGCCGGAACTGGCGTGGTGGCAGACCCGGCCCTTTGTCGCCGGTCTCGCCGCAGTGTGCATTGCGCTGTGGGTGCTGGCCGTCGCGTCGATGATGAGCGCGTCGCGCGATCGCGAGTCGGCCCGCGTTGCCGCCGAACGGGAGAAGACGCTCACGCTGCGGGCCATCAACAGCGTGCGGGCACTGCGCATCGCGCCGAATCCCCGCAGTTGGTCCGCGTCACCGGATGCGACGCTGGCCTGGCCCGAGCCGCCGCAGATGCTGGAGCTGCACCTGCCGGTGAGCTATTCGGAGTTCCTGACCTTTGCACTGACGCTCGACAAGGTCGACCACGGCCGAGTGCTGGTGGTGGAACGCATGACGCCGGATTCCAACAAGGAACTGCTGCTGTCGCTCAACAGTTCCGCGTTCGGACCCGGCGAGTATCGCCTGCGGCTGCAGGGGTACACGTGGCGCGGTGATCGCGTGGACATGGGTTGGGTGCGATTGCAGGTCACCGACCCGCGCTGACCTGGGGCAGAACGGCTCAAACCTCAGTCGTCGACTCCCTTCGTGCAGGTAGCGCTCAGCCAGCGGCCGCTCAGGTCGACGTGCACCTTGCCGTCGCCCCGCGTCATGTCGATGCTGCCGCTGTAGCGCTTGTGGGACGTCGCATCGAATTTGAAACGGGCTTTCGAGGGCTCGGGCCCGGTACAGACATCTTCCAGTTCCGCGTGCCGCGCGTTCCGTCTCCACGGACAACGATCCGAGGCGCGATCGATGAGCGCGCGAGCAGCGTAGCTGCGTCCCCTCTCGAATCTTCTCCGTGGCCTTCCGGGTGATCCCGAACCGTTGTCGATCTTACCGAAGCGGCCGCGCAGCGACGACGCGACACGCGCGCCGCCGTGGCGACGAGCATTCTTGGATTTGCTGTGTCCCCTACCGCACGGACAGTCGCGTAACGCACCCAGATACTCTTGCGGTCGCGTTGAATCGTCATGGAAAACTTCCCCCGCGCCGGGAACACCCGTGCCAACGCGCCCTGTTGAGTCGCACCACACTTCCCGGGAGAATCAGGATGAAAACGATGTTGAAAACCGCGTTCATGGCGGTATTGCTGACGATCGGAAGCGCCGCGGTGGCCGCCGCACCCGCCGCCGATCCCTTGCTCGGAACCTGGCAGCTGAATGTGGCGAAGTCGACGTTCAGCCCTGGCCCGGCGCCGAAAAGCGACACCCGGACCTACGCGGCAACCGAGCAAGGCACCGCGATGAGCTGGAAGAGTGTCGGCGCGGACGGCAAAGAAATGGTCGCCAAGTCCACCTTCAAGGTGGATGGAACGGACTACCCGCTGACCGGGGCCGCCCACTTCGACAGCTTGTCGTTGAAACAGGTCGATGACCTCACGGTCCACAGCACCCAGAAGAAGGGCGGCAAGGTGGTCGGGGCGACCACTCGCACCGTTTCCAAGGACGGCAAGGTACTCACGTTGAAGAGCAAGGGCACCGGCGCAACGGGTGTCGCGTACGACAACGTGATGGTCTACGACAAGAAGTAATTCGCACGAGGCGGGCAGTCCACGCCTCGCCGGCGTGGAACTGCCCCGGTCTCGGCAACGCGTGGCTGACCGATCGACGCACGCCGGAAGTGCCCGCCACTGCACAGTACACACCTGCGACGAGCGAGCGTTTGCTGATTATCGACACACGGCGGACCAGACCGCCGCTGCAGCGTCTTGACCTTCCATGCCTGATCGTTGCATGAACTGCCGCCGCCGGCCCGTGGCTCCCTTTCCTGCATTGCACCGCACGATTTCCACCCCGGCAGCGCTGGCGTATAAGAGGCTTGCAGCCGTGCTTCATGGACGGCCTCACCAGGATCGGGGGACAGACTCATGCGTTACTCACGCCTGGCACTGCTCGGCACGCTGTTCGTCATGTCGTTGGCCAATGCGGGAGGCGGTAACTCACCGCCCGGGCACGGCAACAACGGCGCCATCACGCTGTCGGAACTGCACGGTCCCGCGCGAATACTGCGTGACGTCGACGGCATGCCGCACATCTATGCCGTGGACGAGCACGATGCCCTCTTTCTGCAGGGCTGGGTGCAGGCACAGGACCGGCTGTTCCAGCTCGACGTCCTGCGCCGACAGGCCAGCGGCACACTGGCGGAACTGCTCGGCACGGGCGCGCTGGCGAGCGACATCGAACTGCGCACGATCGGCCTGAAGCGCGGCGCCGAGCGCTCCCTCGCGGCGTACTCGCCGGCCACGCGCGCGGGTCTGCAGGCCTATGCCGACGGCGTCAACGCCTGGGTCAAGCGCAACCCGCTGCCGCTGCAATACACGGCGCTGGAACTCAAGAAGTTCCAGCCCTGGACCGCGCTGGATTGCGCGGTCATCGGCAAGGCGCTCGCCTTCCAACTGTCGTTCGACCTCGACACCGGCGCCACGTCCGACTTCCAGACCTACGCCGCCAAGCTCGGAAGCCCGCTGGCACAGGCCCTGTTCTTTGGCGACGTCTTCCGCTCAGCGCCGTTCGACAAGGCAGCGAGCGTTCCGGATGCGACCGGCACGGCGCCGTTCCTCGGTGGACTCGCCAAGACCAGCACGCCGTCCGCGCTGAAGTCGGCGGCCGCGCCAACATCGGCGCCGGCGACGATGACGGCCCTTACAGGCGCCACACTCGACGCAGCCGCGCTTCGTTCTTTACACGACTTGAGAAGCCGCTTCGACGCGGTCCCCTTCCTGAAGAACACCCTGGCACGCACCGAGCAGCAGATCGGCAGCAATGAATGGGCGGTCGCGGGATCGCGCACCCGGGACGGCCGCCCGCTCGTGGCCAACGACCCGCACCTGAGCCTCGACCTGCCACCGAATTTCTACCAGATCCACCTGAGCGCCCCGTGGAGCGGACTCGACGTGATCGGCAGCAGCGTCGCCGGTACGCCGTGGGTGGTGCTTGGTCAGAACCGGTTCGTCACCTGGGGCGAGACCACCACCGGTTTCGACGTCACGGACACCTATCTCGAGCAACTGGTGCCGAACCCGGCATCGCCGAGCGGGCTCTCTTCCCTGTACCTCGGCCAGATGGAGAACGTCATCCCGATTCCGGTGACCTTCAAGGCCAACGCGCTCGACGGCCTGGCCAACGGATCCGACACCCTGGTCACCATCCCGCCGGGCGGCCCGGTACCGGCAGTGGTGCTGACGATTCCCCGTCGCAACAACGGTCCCGTCATCGCCGACCTCGGTGGCGGCAAAGCGCTCAGCGTGCAGTACACGGGCTTCAGTGGCACGCGCGAACTCGAAACGTTCCGCCTGCTGAACCATGCGCGCAACCTGAACGACTTCCGCGCGGCACTTCAGTACTTCGATGTCGGCTCGCAGAATTTCATCTACGGCGACATCGCCGGCAACATCGCCTACTTCAGCACCAGCGAGGTGCCGCTGCGCGAAGACCTGCAGCAGAACACGGTCAAGGGCTCACCCCCCTGGTTCATCCGCGACGGGCAGGGCGGCAACGAATGGCTCAAGGACCCGAACCCGGGCCCGACCAACGGCAGCGGCTATCTCGCGCTGCCGGCCGCCGAATTGCCGCAGACCGTGAATCCGAAGAACGGCTTTGTCGTGAACGCCAACAACGACACCTCAGGCGCGACCCTCGACAACGACCCGCTCAACCAGTTGCGCCTCGGCGGCCAGGGCATCTACTACCTCGGCTATTCGTTCGACTTCGGCACGCGCGCCGGTCGCATCACTGCGGCGCTCAAAGCAAAGTTCGCGCAGGGCCTCGTCGGCCGCGCCGACATGAAGGCGATCCAGGCCGACGTGACGCTGCTGGACGCGCAGGTCTTCACGCCGTTCATCCTCGCCGCGTTTGCCAACGCGATCACGCCGGCCGCGCCGGCCGCCCTTCAGGCGCTGGCCGGGGACCCGCGAATCGCCGAAGCCGTGGCCCGCCTCAAGCAGTGGAACTTCACCACCCCCACCGGCGTCGCGACGGGCTACGACGCGGTCGATGTCGACGGCGAGTTCTCCCCGCCCTCATCGACCGAGATCGAGCACAGCATCGCGGCGACGATCTACTCGGCCTGGCGCGGCCAGGCGATCGCGAACGGCGTTGACCGGACGCTCACCCAGCTCGGGGTCCCGACGCCCGGTTCGGCCGAAGCGATCAAGGCGCTGCGTCACCTCGTCGAACGCAATGGCATCGGCCTCTCGACCGTGGACTTCTTCGGCTGGGCGGCGGCGGCCGGACTGCCGCTACCCGAGCAACGCCGCGACTACGTCATGCTCAAGAGCCTGCTCGACGCATTGGACAGGCTCGCCGGGCCGGCCTTTGCCGGCGCATTCCATGGCTCGACCAACCAGGCCGACTACCGCTGGGGCAGGCTGCACCGGATCACTTTCGACGGCCTGGCAGTCGGCGGGCCGTTCAGCATCCCGAATGCGCAGCTTGGATTCCCGCCGTCCTTCGCAGATCTGCCGGGCCTGGCCACCGACGGCGGGTTCGGCGTCGTCGACGCCTCCTCGCACAGTGCGCGCGCCGACAGCACGAGCTCGTTCACGTTCGGCTCGGGCCCCAATCGACGTTACGTCGGCACCCCGGGCATGTATCCCGGCTCGATCGACGGCGACACCGCGCTGCCTGGCGGCATGAGCGGCGTGTTGAGCAGCCCGTTCTACGCGAACCTGCTCGGTCCGTGGCTGACCAACGACACCTATCCGCTGCGGCAGAACCTGGTGGAAGTGCTGCGAGCCCTCCACAGCAAGCAGTCCTTCCGGCCGGCCGGCCGCGATCAATGCCAGGAGGGAAACTATCGTCGCAGCCACCACGACGAGTGCGACGATTGATTGGAGCCGGGCCCATGGATCACTGGATTGATGCAGACCCGGCCGCGCAGGCTCGCGGCATCGAGCTGCCGCTGCACCGACCGTGAGAACTCAGAGCTAAATTTCCGCCCGCAGCGCCCGCATCGGCGGTTGCGATACGACGGAGCGTGCCGCCAGGATGCCAGCCGTGCCCACCAGGACTGCACCGCCCGCGATACCAATGACCCACACCCACGGGTCGGGCGAGTACTGCAGGTCGAAGACCCGCGTCGCCAGCAGATAGCCGACCGCGGTGGCTCCAGCGGCCGCGAGCAATCCGGAAAGCGCGCCGAGCACGATGAATTCGGCGGCGACGCCCTGGAACACGACGCGCCGGCTGGCACCCAGCGTGCGCAGCATCGCGCTTTCGTAGCGCCGCTCGTCGCGCGTGGCCTGCACGGCCGCCAGCAGCACCATGAGTCCGGCGGCCAGCGTAAACAGGAACACGTACTGGACGGCGAGGCTCGCCTTGTTCATCACATCGCGCACCTGCGCGAGCAACGCTTCGATGTCGATGATGGTGACCTCGGGAAACAGCCGCACGAGGTCGACCAGCAACGGTCGTTGCTGCGGCTCGACGTGCACGCTGGTGATCAGCGTGCCGGTCGCGGTCTCGAGCACGCCGGGCGAGAAAACCACGAAGAAATTCGGCTTGAACGTGTCCCAGCGCACTTCACGCAGGTTCGTGATCCTGCCGGTGACGGCCTCGCCGGCAATGTCGTACGTCAACGTGTCGCCGACCTTGAGCCCGAGGCGCTCGGCATAATCGACCTCGACCGAAACTTGCGGTTCGCCACGCGTTTCGCCCGACCACCACTGCCCCGCGACGATCTTGTTGCCGGGCGACAGCGCCGCCGACCACGAGAGGTTCGCCTCGCGCTCGACGAAATCCCTGGCACGTTCGCCCTGGAACATGATCTGCTCCACCGGCACGCCGTTGATGGAGCTGAGGCGGGCCCGCAGCATGGGCACCAGCTCCGTCGCCGGCAGGCCGGCCTTGGCAAAGAACTGCTCGACGCCTGCGCCCTCGTCCGGACGGATGTTGATCATGAAGTAGTTGGGCGCATCGACCGGCAGGCTGCGCTGCCAGTCCCGCAGCAGGTCGTCGCGCACCAGCGCGAGTAGCAGCAACACCATGAAACCCAGGCCGAATGCCACGATCTGCACGATGCTGTCGCGGCCGCGGCGCGCGATGTTGGCAAGCCCATAGCGCCACGCCACACCGACACCGCTGCGCAACGGCGCCAGTGCCTTCACCAGCAACCAGCCTGCGATGGCGAGCAGCACGAACGTCGCACCGAGACCCCCCGCTACGTAACCCACGAGTTGCGGATCGCGCACGATCCAGTACAGCAGCGCGAGGACCGCGCCGATCGCCAATCCGTACACCACCGCGTAGCGCAGTGGCGGTGGCTCGAGGTCGCGGCGCAGGACGCGCGCCGGCGGCACGCGCTTCAGGCGCAGCAAGGGTGGCAGCGCGAACCCGACCAGCACGACGACGGCAGTGACGACGCCGAGCAGGAATGCATCCCCTGAGGGCGGTGGCAAGTCACCGCGCAGCAGATCTCGCAGCAGCCAGGCAATGCCGGACTGCGCGACATATCCGATGGCCGTGCCTGCAAGTGCGGTGACGAGTGCGATGGTGACGAGCTGCATGATGGTCTGCAGCAGCACGAACCGCTGCGGCGCACCCATGCACTTCATCAGCGCGACGGTGTCGAGGTGACGGCGGGCATAGCGCTGCGCGGCCATCGCGACAGCAATGGCCGACAGCAGCACGCTCACCAGGCTCGCAAGCGACAGGAAGCGCCCGGCGCGATCGGCCGACGCGCGGATCTGCGGACTGGCGTCGGCGATCGACTGCACCCGCTCGCCGGGCTTCTTGCCAGCCTTCAACCATTCGCGGAAATCATCGACCGGCCCCGGCTCTCCCGCGAACAGCACGGCACGGCTGACGCGACTGCCGGGCTGCACGAGTTGCGTAGCTGGCAGGTCGGCGCGATTGATCAGCAGGGTCGCCGAGAGATCGGCGAAGCCGCTGCCTTGATCCGGACGGTAGTCGAGCACCCGAGTGACGCGGACCGTGTGCGCGCCCACGTCGAGACTCGAACCCACCTGCGCACCCAGCTTCGCGAGCAGCCGCGAATCGGCCCAGGCTTCGCCCGGCGCGGGAAGGTCGTCGGTGACCGTGCCCACACCAAACGGCTCGTCGGCCGTCTTGAGGCGACCGCGCAATGGGTAGCCTGCGCCGACGGCGCGCAGCGCGATCAATGACGACTCCTGGCCAAAGAAAACCACGCTCGGCATCGACTCGATGCGCGCAGAGCGCAGACCGCGTCGGGCGGCCTCCGCGTCGTAGGTTCCTGTAATCGGCCGCGCGGACTCGAGTCGCAGATCGGCAGCCAGCACTTCACCGGCCTGGCGCTCGACGGCCAGGCCAATGCGACTGGTGAAGAAGCCGACCGCCGTCAGCGAGGCCACCGCAACCAGCAGCGCCAGCACCAGGATGGCGAGCTCGCCGGACTTGAAGTCCCGCAGCAGGTTGCGCAACGCGAAGGCTAGGGACGGCATGCTGCGCTTCAACCGGATACGACGCGTCCGGCCTCGAGTTGGATGATGCGATCACAGCGCCCGGCGAGTTGCCGGTCGTGCGTCACGAGCACGAGCGTGGTCTGCGTCGCGCGATTCAGTCCGAACAGCAGGTCCATGATCTTGCCGCCGGTCGCCGCGTCGAGATTGCCGGTCGGCTCGTCGGCGAACAGCACGTCCGGCTCGCGCACGAAGGCGCGCGCAATCGCCACGCGCTGCTGTTCACCACCGGACAACTGTCTTGGGTAGTGTCCGACCCGCTCGGCGAGACCGACGCGGCCGAGCACTTCGCGCGCCGCCGCACGCGCATCCGGGCGTCGCGCGAGTTCGAGCGGCAGCATCACGTTTTCCAGGGCCGTGAGTGATGGTACGAGGTGAAACGACTGGAAGACGAAGCCGACGTGACTGGCCCGCACCGCAGCGCGGCCGTCCTCGTCGAGTTGCGTCAGGTCGTTGCCCGACAGCAAGGCGCGGCCGGACGTCGGCTCGTCGAGTCCCGCGAGCAAGGCGAGCAGCGTCGATTTGCCCGCTCCCGACGCACCGATGATCGCCACGGATTCGCCGCGCCGGATCGACAGCGACACGTCCGACAAGATGGCCAGCGTTCCTTCGGGACTGCTAACCTGCTTGCCGAGTCCTTCCGCTGCCAGCACCACCGTCGTGTCGTTCATCAAAGCCTTCTTGTCGCTCGCTGCCATTCGTGTCCTGTGCCTCGTCCTGCTCGCCTGCGGCGTGCCCGCGACGGCCCGGGCGGCGGACACGCCGGTGACCACCCCTACCATCCTGGTCCTGGGCGACAGTCTCAGCGCGGGGTACGGAATTCGAGTCGAGCAAGGCTGGGTGGCCCTGCTGCAGGCTCGGCTGCGCGCCAAAGGGTACGGTCACCGTGTCGTCAACGCCAGTTCGAGCGGCGAGACCACGGGCGGCGCGCTGGCGCGGCTGCCCCGGGCCCTGGCCACGCATCGGCCAGCGATCGTCATCGTGGAACTGGGCGGCAACGACGGACTGCGGGGGCTGCCCATCGCCGACATCCGCCGCAACTTCGAAGCCATCATCCGCAATTCGCAGCAAGCCGGGGCAAGGATTCTGCTGGTCGGCATGAAGATCCCGCCCAACTACGGCCCCGCCTACACCCGCGACTTCCACGGCCTGTATGGCGACCTGTCGCGGCAATTCAAGCTGTCGAGCGTGCCGTTTCTGCTCGAAAAGGTCGCCCCGCACGAGAATCTCTTCCAGGAGGACGGCATTCATCCCGCGGCGGCGGCCCAGTCCCGGTTGCTGGACGAGGTCTGGCCGCACCTGCAGCCGCTGCTGGGCGGAAGATAGCCCCTACCGATTTCTGCGGATCGCGGGGTCGGTGTTTTTGAGCGGCCGCGCTGTTATATAGACCGCATGACGCCGCCTGCAGCCATGACTGCGGGCGCAGACACCAGGGGACCCGTCTTGGAAAAAATCTGGCTGCAGCATTACCCGGCCGGCGTGCCGGCCGAAATCAATCCGTCCGAGTACCGCTCGCTGGTCGAGCTGATCGAGCAGGCCATCGCAATGCACCGCGACCGGCCCTGTTTCACCTGCATGGACCGCACGCTGACCTATGGCGACATCGACGTGCTCGCCAGCCGGTTCGCGGCTTACTTGCAGAAGGTCGCCCGACTGCGCAAGGGCGACCGCATCGCGCTGATGCTGCCCAACGTGCTGCAGTATCCGGTCGCGATCCTGGGTGCGTTCCGTGCCGGCCTGACGATCGTCAACACCAACCCGATGTACACGCCGCGCGAGCTGCGACACCAGTTGCACGATTCCGGCGCGCGGGCAATCCTGATCCTCGAGAACTTCGCCCACACCCTGGCTGAAGTGCACGGCGACCTGGCTCTCGACACTGTCGTCGTCACCGGCGTCGGTGACTTGCTCGGCTTCCCGAAATCGCTGCTGGTCAACTTTGCGCTGCGTCACGTGAAGAAGCAGGTGCCGGAGTACAGCCTGCCCGGTGCCGTGAGCTTCAACGACGCGCTGAGCAAGGGGCGCTACGAGAACCTCGAACCCGTCGAGCTCGGGCACGAGGACATCGCGTTCCTGCAGTACACCGGCGGCACGACGGGCGTATCGAAGGGCGCGGTGCTCACGCACCGCAACCTCGTCGCGAACGTGCTGCAGTCCGAAGCGTGGATCCAGCCACACCTCGATCCGAACCAGGCGCTGGTCGCAATCACGGCGCTGCCGCTGTATCACATCTTCGCGCTGACGGCGAACAGCCTGACGATGATCAAGCTTGGCGCGCACAACATCCTGATCCCGAACCCGCGTGACTTTGCTGGATTCGTGCAGGAGCTGGCGCGGCACCCCTTTTCGTTCTTCGCGGGCGTCAACACGCTCTTCAATTCGCTATTGCATACCAAGGGCTTCGATGGCCTGGATTTCTCGGGACTGCGCGTGAGCCTCGGCGGAGGCATGGCCGTGCAACAGGCCGTGGCCGAGCGCTGGAAGGCAGTCACGGGCAACGTGCTGACGCAGGCCTGGGGCCTCACCGAGACCTCGCCGGCGGCAACCATCAATCGACCGGGAGACGATTTCAACGGTTCGATCGGCCTGCCGATCTCGTCGACGATCATCACGATCCGCGACGACGACGGCAAAGCGTTGCCACAGGGTCAGTCCGGCGAGATCTGCGTGGAAGGGCCGCAGGTGATGCGCGGCTACTGGAACCGTCCGGATGAAACAGAGAAGGTCATGCTGCCGGGCCAGGTGCTGCGCACGGGCGACATCGGCTACATGGACAGCAAGGGCTTCGTCTTCATCGAAGATCGCAAGAAGGACATGATCCTGGTGTCGGGATTCAACGTGTACCCCAACGAAGTGGAAGGCGTCGCGGTGACGTGTCCTGGCGTGGTCGAGGTGGCAGCGGTGGCCCAGCCGGACGAACGCGCCGGCGAAGTGGTGGCGCTGTTCGTCGTGCGCAAGGATTCGTCACTCACGGAGGAAGCGGTGATCGAGCATTGCCGCAAGGACCTGACCGGCTACAAGGTACCGAAGCGTGTGTACTTTCGCGATGAATTGCCGAAAACCAACGTCGGCAAGATCCTGCGGCGCGAGCTGAAGGATTCGTTGAAGCCGCAGCCGGCGAAACCGGTCGCACCTGCGCCGGCCGTCGGCTCGCACGGCCACTAGCCTTGACGCAGGGCACGATGGACGGGAGCCCGCAAGACCGGGTTCGATGGGAACGATCTTGATCCCCAGCTTGGGCGGCGTCGGTTTTGCCATGGGGAGGAAGTCCAGATGGCCAAAGGGGAATGTGCGTGCGGCGCGGTTCAATTCGAGATTGCCGCGGATCTCTCCGGTGTCTTCGTGTGCCACTGCTCGATCTGTCGCAGGTCCACGGGAAGCAACGGGATCGCGGTAGTTCTCGTACCGAACGACCAGCTCCGGTGGATCCGGGGCCAGGAGTTCGTCGCGACATGGAAAAAGCCGGACACAAGCTGGCAAACCTGGTTCTGCAGTGTCTGCGGCTCTCCCGTGCCGGGTGAGAACGACCCGACGCGAGTGTTCGTGCCAGCGGGTTCCATCACCGAGGGAGGGGATGCCCTCAAGGTCATCCACCACATCTGGGTGGGTTCGAAGGCCGCGTGGGACGAAATCGGGGACGCAGGGCAGCAGCACACCGAGGAGTTTCGTGGCTGACCATCCGGTTGCACGCAAGCACGCACTGGCGTTCGCTCGTCAGGAGTGGTGAATGGCGCTGGGCGCAACGATGTACGTGTTCGAGGTGCGCCTGGCCGATGCCGATCGGGGCGTCTACGAGACGCTCACCCTGCGGGTGGCACGACACCCCTCGGAGACCGCCGAATACCTGGTGACGCGACTGCTCGCCTACTGCCTCGAGTACACCGAGGGCATCGCGTTTTCGAAGGGGTTGTCCGATCCGGATGAACCGGCGATCAGCGTGCGCGACCTGACCGGCATGTTGCAGTGCTGGATCGACATCGGCGCACCGGAGGCGGCGCGGCTGCACAAGGCAGCGAAAGCAGCGCCAAACGTGGCCGTGTATGTGCACCGGGACCCGGAACAGTTGTTGGCGCGCCTGGCCGGCGAGCGCATTCACCGCGCCGAGGCACTGCGGATCTGCGCAGTGGATCGCGAGCTGCTGGCGGCTCTCGTCGCGCGACTGGACCGTCGCATGGATTTCGACCTGGCGGTCTCCGACGGCACGATGTACCTGTCACTCGGCGCGGAGACACTCACTGGCTCGGTGCACGAACGGCGGATTTCATCCTAGGATTCACCGGCTTGCGGAGTTTCGGCGTAGCCTATGCTCACCCTGGATCACGCCCGTACCGTCCCAACCTTGAGCGAATCAAACGCATGATGCACCCGACCCCCCGGATTGAACACGTCGTTGCAACGGCCGCCGAATGGGGCCTCTCACAGCCGAAAGTGCACGGTGAAGACGACCGCAAGCGGGCACTCTCCGCGGTCGCCACGGACCTGAACGGGCGACTGAAGCAATGCTGCAAGAGCTCCAGCTCACCGTCAGGCGCCATGCTCGAGATGCGCAGCCACCTGACCCTGTTTTCCCGCTACGGACTGCCTAACGAGAAAGCGACGCAGCTGGTCCGTGACTTGACGATGAAGGCGTTCACCCCGCAGAAGCGATGAACGCAAAGGAACGGGCACTGGCGCAAGCCACGGCGACGGCGATTCTCGGGATCGACACGCTGTGGGGCGGCGATGTCATGAACCCGTCGGGCGCCGGTCGCTTCATCGCTGATTCCTGGTTCTCCGACGAGCCGCTGCCCAAAGCCTACAGGCATCCAGCGGCCGCGAAGCTTCGTCAAAGCGGTGGCGTAGCCGGCAAGAATCTCGATATGTCTGCCGTCGACTCGTACCTGAAGGCCATCGACATTCCGGCCGCCATCGGCGCGCTGAACGAAGCAGCGGGGCACGCCGGACAGTTGCGCGGCGCATACCTGCAGGGGCTGTGCGAGTGCCTGGGCGTGATGTGGGACCTGGTGCAGGAACGACTCGAGCGCGGACCGCCCGTGCCGTACGAGCGTTGCGTGACGGCGTCGACCGGCGCGGCGCCGACGCCTTCCGATGCGATCGCCAAACGTGAGCGCATCGCGGAGTTGCTCGCCAGGCAGGGCTACCAGTCGGCCACGCGCGCGAAGCTGCTCACGGCCGTCGATGCCTGGCGCCGCGAGCGCATGGTGCCGAAGAAGTCGATCGCGATGCTGGCCGATGCCTGCATCGCACAGTTCGACGCCGGATCGGCGCAGCACATCGTCCCCTACCTGCCCAAGGCGCTGCGTGACGTGCCGCGCGCCAACATCAAGTTCCTCGCGATCGAAAACGCCTGGTTTTCTGGCTCGATGAATTACCTCGGTCGTGCACGTAACCGTGACGGTTCGCCACAGTACGAGGCGACGTACGAGATCAACGCAGCGCTCGAGATCTCGGTGCCCGAGTTCATGCAACTGGTGTCGCACGAGGTCGTGCCTGGGCACGTGACGAACTTCGCCTGGATCCAGGCGCTGTACGCGCGCCGCAAGCTTGGTTTCGAGTCGACGGTGCTCACCATGAACACGCGCGGCGCAGCGCTGTCGGAAGGCATCGCGAACAACGCGATCCTGATGGCGTTCGGGGTGACGGAAATCGAAGAGCTGCCCGGCATCGACCTGCAGATCGGCACCCTGCTCGCGCTGCTGCAGGACGATGCCAAGAATCAGTCGTCGTTCCTGACGTGGCAGAAGCGCTGGGCGCAGGACAAGGTGCGCCGCGTGCTGCGCAACGAATTCCTCTGCTCCGACGAGCGCGCCGACAAGCTGTCGGGCGCCTGGGGCCGTCATCCGCTGCTGGGGCGTATGTATCTGCCCGCGTATCGTGCAGGCACCGTGAAGGTGGCGGCGCTGCGCAGGAAGCACGCGCCGGAAAAGATTATTCCCGCGCTGTATGGCGCACTCGGACTGGTGGACCTGGTGACGATCGACCAGGTGCTCGATGTCGGCACGCCGAAAAGTCGACGTGCCTGAAGCTCCGGTCGGGATCACGCCCGACGAGGGAGCGGACGACCCAGTGACCGAGAAGCCCTGGGCCGTGTATCTGCTTCACTGCCAGGGCGGCAAGAGCTACATCGGCATCAGCCCGTTGCCGCAAGAACGGTTCGAAGCCCATCTAACCGGCAAGGGTGCCGCGTTTACGCGGGCGAACCGTCCCCTGTCGCTCGCGGCGATTGCCTGGTTCGAGAATCGCCGTGCCGCCGCGTCGATGGAAGTGCGACTGAAGACGTTGGCGCGGCCGGTGAAGCTCGCCTGGTTCGAGCGCTTCCAGGCAACTGGTGCCGTGGTGCCGGTGACACTCGATGCCGGACTGGCGAGCCTGCCGCGCTTCCGGCGCTAGATCTCGAACCGACTATCTGGCCGGATTCAGGCTCGTTGTCTCCGTCCGGTCTCGAGCAACGCCTACGACTTCTTTTTGCTGCGTCGAGAAGCTGCCGCCATTGAGTGCTGCGCGACATAGTGTGCCGCGACGTCATCGCCTGCACTCGCCGCACGGTGGATGCCTTCGATGATCATCTTCTCCGCGCGTTCGGTACCGACCCAGTTCACGATCGTCACCCACTTGCCCTTCTCCAGGTCCTTGTAGTGCTGGAAGAAGTGCGCGATCTGGTCGACCAGCGTAATGGGCAGGTCCTTGTACGACTTCACTCCCGAGTAGAACGGGTGGAGCTTGTCCACCGGCACGGCAATGATCTTTTCGTCATCACCCGCCTCGTCCTTCATCAGCAGCGCGCCGACCGGACGCACCCGCACGATTGCACCGGCCACGATCGGGCTCGGCACCACGACGATCACGTCGACCGGATCGCCGTCGCCCGACAGGGTGTGCGGCACGAAGCCGTAATTGCCGGGATAGAACATCGCGGTGTTGAGGAAGCGATCGACGCGCAGCGCGCCTGATTCCTTGTCGAGCTCGTACTTCACCGGCACGCCGCCTTGCGGAATCTCGATCAGGACGTTGATGTCGCTGGGCGGGTCGGCGCCGATGCTGATCTTGTTGATGTCCATGGGAAGGGGCTAGAGGTTAGGGGTTAGGGGTTAGGGGTTAGGGGTTAGGGGTTAGGGGTTAGGGGTTAGGGGTTAGTCGGAAATCGTAGCTTCAAGTGCCGCATCGAATTCAACAGCCTGATGAATTCGAATCAGGACGACAGGGCAGGAGTCTGTGGGCATCATCAATCGTTGGCTACTGCGTTCCGACTAACCCCTATCCCCTAACCCCTAACCCCTTTCCTCGTGGTATTGCGGAGAGAGTTCGTGCACCGCCTCGATCATCGCCAATGCGTGCTCGGGTTTCACTTCCGGATGGATGCCGTGGCCGAGGTTGAACACGTGGCCCGGGCCCTTGCCGTAGCTGGCCAGCACCTTGCCGACCTGCTCGCGGATCTGCGCCGGCGGGGCGTAGAGCACGCTCGGGTCGAGGTTGCCCTGCAACGAAACCTTGTCCTGCACCCTGCTTCGCGCATCGGCCAGGTCGGTCATCCAGTCGACGCCGAGGGCGTCACAACCCGTGGCCGCCATGTCGCCGAGCCAATCGCCGCCGCCCTTGGTGTAGAGAATGACGGGGACGCGGCGCCCTTCGGCTTCGCGCGTCACGCCGTCGACGATTCGCTGCATGTAGCGCAGCGAGAATTCACGGTAATCGGCGGGGGTGAGCGCCCCACCCCAGGTGTCGAACACCATCACGGCCTGCGCGCCCGCGGCGATCTGGCCGTTGAGGTACGCAATCGTCGCGCGCGTGATCACGTCGAGCAACCGGTGCAGCTGCTGCGGCGAGCCGTAGAGCATGCCCTTGATGTGCTCGAAGTTCTTGCTGCCGCCGCCTTCGACCATGTACGTGCCGACCGTCCACGGGCTGCCGGCGAAACCGATCAGGGGCACGCGGCCGTTGAGTTCGCGACGGATCGTGCGCACTGCGTCCATCACGTACCGCAACTCCCCTTCCGGATCCGGAATCGGCAACTGGTCAATGTCGCCGGGTGTACGCACCGGTCGCGCGATCTTCGGACCCTCGCCGGTCTCGAACGACAGGCCGACATTCATCGCGTGCGGCACGGTCAGGATGTCCGAGAACAGGATCGCCGCGTCGAGCCGGTAGCGATCGAGCGGTTGCAGCGTCACTTCGCAAGCCAGCTCCGGGTTCATGCACAGCTGCAGGAAGCTGCCCGCCTTGGCGCGCGTGGCGCGGTACTCCGGCAGGTAGCGTCCGGCCTGCCGCATCATCCAGAGGGGCGTACGGGGCGTGGGCTGGCGCAGCAGGGCGCGCAGCAGCAGGTCGTTCTGCAGCGGTGCGCTCATGGGCGTGCTCCGGCAAGGGACTCGGCAATGGTCTGTTGAATGGCTTCGGCAGCCGCACGAGGATCGGCGGCATCACGGATCGGGCGGCCGACGACGATGTAGTCGGCGCCGTTGGCAAAGGCCTGCGCGACATCCACGGTGCGCTTCTGGTCGTCCACCGGCTTGTTCTCGACCGGACGAATACCGGGTGTCACGACGAGCAGGCGGTGATCGATGTACTGCCGCAGCATCGGGGCCTCGAGACCTGACGACACCACGCCGTCGCAGCCGGCTTCCAGCGCGCGCCTCGCGCGGGAAAGCACCAGCTTCTCGACGTCCACGGTGAACCCCAGGTCGTCGAGGTCGCCGCGGTCGAGGCTCGTGAGCACGGTCACCGCGAGAATCTTGACGTCGCCCTTGGCCGCCGCTGCGGCCTCCATGATGGCCTGGTTGCCATGCACGGTCGCGAGCGTCACGCCCCGATTGCGCAGCTGCTTGACCGCCGCGGCGACCGTGGCGGGCACGTCGAAGAACTTGAGGTCGACGAACACCTTCTTGCCGCGCGCGACCAGCCAGTCGAGCAGCTCGAAGTAGCCGCCCGCCATGAACAGCTCGAGGCCGATCTTGTAGAAGACGACGGAATCGCCGAGCTGTTCGACGAGCTGACGCGCGGCCTGCGGGTCGGCGACGTCCATGGCGAAAATCAGGCGTTCCCGGTCGGGAATGTTCTTGGGGGTCAAAGCGGCACTCCGGAAAAAGCCCGGGAATGCTACCAGACGGACCCCGGCCGGACCTCCGGGCAAGCCCTCACTGACGCCGAAAATCGTCGGCCTCCGAGGGCGGGAACCCCCTCAGGCCAGCCGGAACCACGGGCCCGGAAGCCTGTCGTCTCAGGTCCGTTCAGCGGGATTGAACAGCCGGCGGTGCTCGAGGATCGCGAAACGGTCGGTCATGCCGGCGATGTAGTCGGCCACGGCGCGGGCGCGGCCGGATTCCCCGTCGGCGCCTTCGAGCCGCCGGGCAGCCTCCTGGTGCTCGGTCGGCATCAGGCTGACTTCGCCGAACATCGCAGCGAACAGTTCGCGCACCACGCGCTGCGCCTTGGTCGTCATCCGCAGCACCCGGAAGTGCTTGTAGAGGTGCTCACGCAGGTAACGCTTGAGTTCCAGGTGCTCCTCGCGGACGGCATCGCTGAACATGAGCAGTGCTGCCGGGCGTGACCGCACTTCGTCCACGCTCTTCGGCGCGGCGCTCGCCAGCGAGGCCTTTGACGCATCGACGAGGTCGTTGACCGTGTAATCGATCATGCGCCGCACGACTTCGTGCACGAGCCGCCGTCCCCCGAGCTGCGGGTAGAGCCCGCGCACCCGTTCGAACTGGCGGCCGAACATGCGGCAGCCGCAGAGGTCATCGATCGTGATCAGCCCGGCTCGGATGCCATCGTCGACATCGTGGTTGTTGTACGCCACCTCGTCCGCCAGGTTTGCCAGCTGCGCCTCGAGGCCCGGCTGCAGGCGTTGCAGGAACCGCTCGCCGAGTTCGCCGAGCTTGCGGGCATTGGCCGCCGAACAGTGCTTGAGGATGCCCTCGCGCACTTCGAAGGTGAGGTTCAGGCCGGGGAATTCGGCGTAGCGCTCCTCGAGTTCGTCCACCACCCGCAACGACTGCAGGTTGTGTTCGAACCCGCCGAATTCACGCATGCATTCGTTGAGCGCGTCCTGCCCGGCGTGGCCGAATGGGGTATGGCCGAGGTCGTGCGCCAGGCAGATCGCCTCGACCAGCGGTTCGTTGAGGCCGAGGGCCCGCGCCACGCTGCGCGCAATCTGCGCGACCTCGAGCGAATGCGTGAGCCGCGTGCGGTACAGGTCGCCTTCGTGATTGACGAAGACCTGCGTCTTGTAAACGAGGCGGCGGAACGCCGTCGAATGCACGATGCGATCGCGGTCGCGCTGGTATTCGGTGCGATGACGTGGCGGGGGCTCGGCAAAACGACGCCCGCGTGAGGCGGTCGAACGCTGCGCGTAGGCTGCGAGGACCGTGTCGTCGTCGCTGCCCGCGACGTGGCTGCTGTCCAGCTCGCTCATGCCGTCACCTCGAAGTGAGCACGCAGCGTCGCCTGCAGCGCAGCGGCTGGATAGTCGCCCGTGACGACGCCCTCGCCGACCTTACGCATGAGCACGAGTCGGATGCGTCCCTGCAGGACTTTCTTGTCCATGCCCATCAGTTCCAGGGCCTTGGACGCGCCAATGGCCGGCGCAGTGGTCGGCAGCCCAGCCCGGCGCAGCAACTCGCGCACCCGGGCGACGTCGGCCGTGCCGAGGTAGCCGAGTCGCTGCGACAGATCCGCGGCGAGCAGCAGCCCCAAAGCCACGGCTTCGCCGTGCAGCCACTCGCCGTAGCCGGCTGCAGTCTCGATGGCGTGGCCGAACGTGTGCCCCAGGTTCAGCAAGGCACGCTGGCCGTGTTCGCGTTCATCGGCCGCAACGATGCGCGCCTTGATCTCGCACGACCGCCGCACGGCCTGTGCCAGTGCGTCCATGTCCAGCGCGAGCAACGGGTCGATGTGGGCCTCGATCCACGCGAGAAAATCGGCGTCGTCGATCAGGCCGTATTTGATGACCTCGGCGAGGCCTGCGCGCAGTTCCCGCGGCGGCAGCGTGCGCAGCGTGCCGAGGTCCGACAGCACCGCTCGCGGCTGGTGAAACGCGCCGATCATGTTCTTGCCGCCGGGGTGGTTGACGCCGGTCTTGCCACCCACGGCAGAGTCGACCTGCGCCAGCAGCGTCGTCGGCACCTGCACGAAATCGATGCCGCGCTGGTAGCAGGCGGCCGCGAATCCAGCCATGTCGCCGACCACGCCGCCACCAAGCGCGACCACGCAGGCATCCCGGTTCAGGCGCGCCTCGATCAGCGCATCGAACACGCGTTCGAGCACGGCCAGGGTCTTGTGCTGCTCGCCATCGGGCAGCTCGACCGAGCTGACGCGCTTGCCCGCAAGACCCGCCCGCAGCCGATCAACGTAAAGCGGTCCGACCGTCTCGTTCGTGACGATCAGCACGTCGTGCGCCGCAACGTGACGGGCGACCAGGTCTGCGTCGGCGAGCAAGCCTTCGCCGATCACGATCGGGTAGCTGCACCGCTCCAGGTCGATCGACAGCGTCTGCGGCGAGCGGCCCGTCATGGCCCGACCTCGCCGGCGCCGAGCTGGCGACAGATGTGGTCGACCACGGTCTTCACCTTGCGGCCGTCGGTGTCGACGACGATCTCGGCCACCTCGGTGTAGAGGGGTGCACGCTGTTCGAACAGGCGTTCGAGCGTGCCGCGCGGGTCGTCGTTGTTGAGCAGCGGCCGGTCATTGCTGCGCCGGGTGCGGGCGAGTTGCTGGTCCACGGAAGTCCGAAGATACACGACGTGGCCCCGAGCGCGCAGTCGCTCTCGCGTGCCGGCGTCGAGGATCGCCCCGCCTCCCGTCGAGACCAGCACCCCGTCACGACGGGTGATCGCGTCGATGACCTCGGCTTCGCGCTGCCGGAAGCCGGCCTCGCCCTCGCGTTCGAAGATGTAGGGGATGTCGACGCCCGTGCGGGACTCGATTTCGTCGTCACTGTCGATGAACTCGAGCGCCAGCCGTTGCGCGAGCTGCCGGCCGACCGCGCTCTTGCCCGAGCCCATGGGGCCGACGAGGAAGACGTTCATGCGCATCGATACATCGGCGTACTGGACCCCCCAACGAAAAGCGGCCGCAGGATCGCTGCGGCCGCCCATTCTCGCACCGGAGGGCCGATGCGTCAGTAGATCTCGGCGCCCTCGCGCAGGATCTTCGGCGTCACGAAGATCAGCAGCTCGTCCTTGTTGTCGGTCTTCGACTTGCTGCGGAACAGGTACCCGAGGCCCGGCACGTCGCCGAGGAACGGCACTTTGTTGACCGTGTCGCGGCGCTCGGTCTCGAGAATGCCGCCGAGGACGACCGTCTGGCCGTCGTTGACCAGCACCTGGGTCGTGATCGTGCGCGTGTCGATGCTCGGCACGCTGCCGCCCGTGGCGCTCGGCAAGAGCTGGCCGACGCTGTCCTTCGACACGGTCAGGTCCAGGATCACGCGGTCGTCCGGGGTGATCTGGGGCGTGACCTTGAGCGACAGGACAGCCTTCTTGAACTGCGTCGTCGTGGCGCCGCTCGAAGCCGATTCCTGGTACGGAATTTCGGTGCCCTGCTCGATCACTGCTTCCTTGCCGTTAGCCGTGATGACGCGAGGGGCGGAGACCACTTCGCCACGGCCTTCGCGCTGGGCGGCCGTAATTTCCAGGTCGACGACGTAATCGGAATCGAGCAGGGTCATGGCGAGGCGCCCGGCCGGGTTCGCTATTGGCAGGTTCACCATGTAACGGTCGTTGACCGTCGGAGTCGTGACCTGGGTGCCGCTCAAACCGGCGCCGCCAGGACTCGTCGGATTGATGATCGGACCGGTATTGCCCGGATCGGTGTCGAGACCTCTCGAGCCGACGAACATCAGGCCGTCGCTGCTGCCGTAATTACCCACGAACGCACCGCCGAAACGCACGCCCAGCTCGCGGCTGAAGTCGTCGTTGACGATGACGATGCGGGCTTCGATCAGTACCTGCTTCACGGGAATGTCGAGGGTCTGTACCAGGCGACGGATGTCGGCCAGGCGATCCGCCGTGTCCTGCAGCAACAGCGTGTTCGTGCGTTCGTCGATCGCGAGGCTGCCGCGGTCCGACAGGAGCGACGAGCCCTTGCCCTGCGAGCGGATCAGCGCTGCGAGGTCGGAGGCCTTCGCGTAGTTGACCTGCAGGTACTCCGTGCGCACCGGCGAAAGTTCGGTCATCGACTTCTGCGACTCGAGCATCTGCTTCTCACGCGCGGCGAGTTCCTCGGCCGGAGCGACGTAGATCACGTTGCCCTCCTGCCGCTTGTCGAGGCCCTTCGTGCGCATGACGATGTCGAGTGCCTGGTCCCACGGCACGTTCTGCAGGCGCAGCGTGACGTTGCCCTGCACCGTGTCGCTGACCACGATGTTTTGGCCGCTCGTCTCGGCGAGCAGCTGCAGCACGGCGCGGGTCTCGATGTCCTGGAAGTTGAGCGTCAGGCGCTCGCCGCGGTATTCCTTCCTGGTCGGATCGGCGGCTGCGGCCGATTTCGTTCGCTGGCGCAGTTCGAGCACGTATTCGCGATCACTCTGGTAGCCGAGTTGCTCGTATTCGCCCGTGGCGCTGACGATGATACGGGCGCCGTTCGGCGTGCTGGTCACGTCGAACGAACTGACGGGCGTCGCGAAATCGACGACGTCGTAGCGGCGCGCGGCTTCGGGTGCGACGCCGGTGCGCGGGAAATCCACGACCGTGCGACCGCCTTCCTGCTTGACGCTGGCCTGCACGCGCGGGTCGCTGGTGCGAACGATGATGCGGCCGGCGCCGTCGGGGCCGCGACGGAAATCGACCTTGTCGATCGAGAACGCGCCCGGAGCCGCGCCAGCTGCCGACGAAGTGCTGGCCGCTGCGCCGGTCGTGGCACTTGCAACCGAGCGACCGAGCGAGACGTAGACGTTGTTGCCTTCCGTTCGCGTCGAATACGGCTGCAGCGAGTCGAGGTTGAAGACGACGCGCGTGCGGCCCGATGCTTCGGCCGCAACGATCGAATCGACGCCGCCGGCCTTGACGTCGATGCGGCGCGATTCGAGCGCGATCGAGGTGCCCGGCAGGTCCACGGCGAGACGCGCCGGGTTGTCGATGGTAAAGGCGATCGGCTGCGGCGCCGGGCCGTCCAGCACGAGCTTGACCTCGAGCTGGTTGCCAGGCTGCGGCTGCAGCTCGACCTTGGTGAGCCGGGTGGACGCCTGCGCTAGCGCAGCCTGCGCGGCGAATGCGAGTGCCCCGGCCAACGCGACGAGCGCCGCGGCTCGGAAGGGCCGATGCAGGCGGCCGGCCTCCGGGCGGCGATGGTTCACGGGCGACGATGCAGCGGTCATTCTCGGATCTCCTTGCAGATCATTCGCTCAGCGCGAGTGCGGCGGGGCGCTCAATGAAGCCACCCATGCCGTCAGGAACGATCTCGATGAGCGAGATCTTGCCTTCCTCGATGCCCGTGATACGGCCATCGCTCTGTCCCACATGGTTGCCAGTCAACACCCGGTGCACCAGCCCGTCCTTGGTCTGAACCAGGCCGAACAACTTTCCCTTCAGTTTCACGGTGCCGACCATGCGCAAGGTGTCGAGCGAGAACTGCTCGAGGAACTCGCGCGGCCGGTTCTGGTCCGGGCGGATCGCGTTCGGCGCGTTGGCCAGGGCGGAAATTCCTGGCTCGAACGGCGAACGCTGATCGGCGGCGGAATAATCGAACGTCTCGTACGGCTTCACTTCCGGCAGCGGCTCGATGCCGGTGCCGGGAGCATTCTTGACCTCGTCGACCCTGGCCTCCAGCTCGCTCATGTCGTTGCCGCAGCCTGCAAGCAGCAGGGCGATCGACGACGCGAGCAGCGTGAGCCGGTTGACCGACGACCGTGATTTCACCGTCGTACTCATGGTCATGCCTCGCCCGCAGCGGGCTTCTTCTTGCCCTTCTTGACCTTGCCCTTGTCTTTCGGCTCCGCCGCGGCCTGTTCCTCGTCGTCGAGGTAGCGATAGGTCTTCGCGGTGACATTGAGGGTGAGCTCACCCGGCTCCATCACGGTGCGGCCCGCCGGCGGTGAAATCTCGATGTCGTGCACGGTCACGATGCGCGGCAGCGCGGCGATGCCGCTCGCAAACTTGCCCATCTCATGATAGCCGCCCGTCAGGCGGATGCTGATCGGCAGCTCGGCGTAGAAGTCCTTCTTGATCTCACCCTGCGGCTTGAACAGATTCTCCTCGAGGCCGGCCGCGAGGCCCGTCTGCGAAATGTCGACCAGCAGGTTCGGCACCTCGGTCTTGTTCGGCAGCTGCCGCAGCATCGCACCAAAGGACTTTTCCATTTCGGCGAGCTGCACTCGATACGCATCGAGGTTCGCCGCCCGCTTGGCCTTGGTGGTCAGCGATTCCATCAACTGGCCTTCCTTCAACCGTTCTTCGAGCAGCACCGGATGCTGGCTCTTCCAGACCAGGAAGTAGTAGCCGCCTGCCGCGGCGACAAGGAACAACAGCGCAGCCGCGGCAATGCGGACGCCGATCGGCCAACGGCCCGGATCGTTCGGATCAAGGTTGCGCAGCTGCTCGAACAGTACCTGCAACTTGTTCATTTGGCGGCCACCTTCTTCTTGGCCTTGCCGGCCGGTGCCGCGGCCGCGTCATCCTCTGCTGTGGCCTGGCTCCGCTGGTTGGCGAACAACGTGAACGAGGCGCCGCCGGTCAAATCCTTGGCGCGGGTCTCGACGATCTGCAGGGTCGGATCGGAGAGCCACTGCGAGGCATCGATGTTGCGCATGAACGATGAGACGCGCGTGCTGGACTGCGCGACACCACGCAGCTCGAAGCGCGTGCCCGTCTGCCGCAAGTACGTCAGGTAGACGCCCTCCGGCAGGACACGCACGAGTTCGTCGAAGACGTGGACGATTTCCGGACGGCTTCGCTGCAACGTCTCGATGATCTCCATGCGCGCGAGCAACCGGCGCTTCTGCGCGTCGAGGCCGTTGATTTCCTCGATCTGCTTGTCGAGCCCGGCGATTTCCTGGTTCAGGTAGTTATTGCGGTCGCGTTGGTGATCGATTGCGGCGCTCATCTGCCAGTTGCCGAGCAGCGTGATCAAACCCGCCGTGGCCAGCGCCGCACCGAGCGACAGGAAGAATTCCTGGCGCTTGTGCTTGCGTTCCGCCTCACGCCACGGCAGCAGGTTGATTCTTGGCATCAGTCGAAGCTCCTGAGCGCCAGGCCGCAGGCGGTGAGCAATGCCGTCGCGTCCTTCTTCACGCCCTGTGCGAGGGCCCGAGTGGAAATCTTCATCTGGCCCAGCGGGTCGCCACGCTCGGCGGGAATGCCGACCCGGCTCGCGATCACGTCGGCGACGCCCGGGATGTTGGCGCAGCCGCCGCAGATCAGGATCAGCTCAGGCTGTTCGCGCCCGGCGCCGGCCGCAAGGTAGAACTGCAGTGACCGGCTCACCTGCTGGCACATGTCGTCGATGAACGGGTCGAGCACTTCGGCCTGGTAATTGGCAGGCAGCCCGCCTTCTTTCTTGGCGCGCCCGGCTTCCTCCATCGAGAGGCCGTAGGTGCGCATGATCTCTTCGGTCAGCTGCTGGCCGCCGAAGGAGAAGTCGCGGGTGTAGGCCACCTTGGTGTCGCGCAGCACCGAGAACGTGGTGCTGCTGGCGCCGAAGTCGATGACGGCGATGTTGCGCTCCATGCCGCCATCGGGCATCTGGTGCGTCAGCAGGCGGCATGCGTTTTCGAGCGCGAATGCTTCGACGTCGACGATGCGCGCGGTGAGGCCGGCTGCCTGCACGGCAGCCTGGCGCTGTTCGACGTTCTCCGAGCGCGTGGCCACGAGCAGCACGTCGAGCATTTCCGGGTCTTTTTCCGACGGGCCGACCACTTCGAAGTCGAAGCTGACCTCTTCCATCGGGAAGGGAATGTACTGGTCGGCCTGCATCTCGACCTGCGACTCGAGTTCGTTCTCGCGCAGGTTGCGGGGCATCTGGATCACCTTGGTGATCGCGGCATCGCCGCTGACCGCCACGGCACACTCCTTGCTGCGCGCGCCTGCGCGCTTGACGGCGCGGCGCACGGCTTCACCGACGGCCTGGGCATCGACGATGGCTTTTTCGTTGATGGCATTCGGCGGCGTGGGCTCGGCCGCGTACGACTCGACTCGATACGAGTCGCCGCTGCGCGTCAGCTCGATCAGCTTGATCGAGGAGGTGGTGATGTCGAGTCCGATAACCGGTCGGAACCTGCGCTGGAACAGCACGGTTGATCCTTCTAGTTCAAGAGGTTGCGCCGCGATTGTGTGGCAGTTTCAAAGCCCCGGCGCCACTATATATCAGGGTTGCACCTAATAGAATTGTGAGTGAGCTAACAAAAACCGTCATCCGCGTCGCTCCCTGCGGGCGTGGTGGTGAAAAACCGTCAACTGTTCGCAAGGGCGGCGCTCGCGCGGCGGGTGCCGTGGGCGGGCGGGATCACGATCACGAACCAGGGTCGACCTTGAAGGCTTGCTGCCTGAAACATTCGGACCGGTAGCCCCGCCGCCTTGGGTCGCCCCATCAGGCCGGTGACTTTGCGCCCCCGACTTTCGACGGGTTTGCCCTTGTGTCGGCGGCTACTATGCACAGGCGCCTTGGGCGCAGCAAGGAACGGTTCGCAGTTTTAGCAATGGGTCGCAATGTCATGACGAGAATCCTGGGCGCGCTGCTGGCCGCCGCTTTGTCGGTGGTGGTGATGGTGTGCATGGGGTTCGCAGGCGCGTACCAGTACCTCGCGCCGGACATTCCGGACGCGGCAGCGCTGCGGGACGTGAAGACCCAGTTGCCGCTGCGGGTCTATTCGCGCGACGGCAAGCTGATGGCGCAGATCGGCGAGCAACGCCGGATCCCCGTGGCCTTCGACGAGATTCCCCCTGTTGTCGTCGATGCGTTCCTGGCGGCAGAGGATGCACGATTCTACGAGCACCCCGGAGTGGACTGGCAGAGCCTGGTGCGCGCGCTGGTGGCGAACGTCAGTGCGGGCAGCGTCCGCGAGGGCGGCGGCACGATCACGATGCAGCTCGCGCGCAATACCGTGCTGACCTCGGAAAAGACCCTGCGACGCAAGCTCAAGGAAGTCTTCCTGGCGATGCGGCTCGAGCGCGAATTTTCGAAGCAGGAAATCCTGACCCTCTACCTGAACCGCATTTTCCTCGGGCAGCGTGCTTACGGGATTGGTGCGGCGGCAGAGGTGTACTTCGACAAGTCGGTGCACGACCTGACCCTCGCCGAAGCGGCATTGATTGCGGGCTTGCCACGATCGCCCTCGCTGGACAACCCCGTCGCCAGCATCAGCCGCGCCCACGATCGCCGGGCGTACGTGCTCCGCCGCATGCTCGAACTCGGCAAGATCGATCAATCCCAGCACGACGCCGCGCTGGACGAGCCCATCTCGAGCCGCATGCACGGGCCGATCATCGAGCTCGATGCGCCTTATGTGGCCGAGATGGTCCGCGCCGAGATGGTGCAGCAGCATGGGGCGGATGCGCTCACGGCCGGCTACAAGGTCTACACGACCCTCGACAGCCGCCTGCAGCAAGCCGCCAACGCGGCCGCGTGGCGCGCCATCCTCGAATACGAGCGGCGGCACGGTTACCGCGGGCCGCTCGAACGCGTGGAGCTGGCACTGCTCGGCGATCCCGCCGCATTGAATCAACTGTTCATGCGCAATCCAAGGCGCGGCAGCCTGTCGGCGGCGATCGTCACGTCGGTGGCCGAGCGCAGCGCCGAACTGGTCCTGCGCAACGGCTCGGCGGTCGCCATGGACTGGGACGGGATCTCCTGGGCAAGACCGGTGATCGATCCCCTCAAGGACGCGCTCGGACCCTACCCCAAGTCGGCAAGCGAGATACTCGCGCCCGGCGATGTCGTTTACATCGAGCCGTTGCCGGAATCGAAGTACCGGCTGGGTCAGCTGCCAGCGGTGTCGGGCGCGCTGGTGGCGCTCGATCCCAACGACGGCGCCATCGTGTCGCTGGTCGGCGGCTTCGATTTCGGGTCGAGCAAATACAACCGCGTGGTGCAGGCCCAGCGCCAACCGGGCTCCGCCTTCAAGCCGTTCCTGTATTCAGCAGCCCTGGAGCGTGGTTTCACCCCCGCGACGCTGGTGAACGACGCCCCGATCGTACTGCCGGGCGGCGGCGGCGCGGAAGGCGACGAAGAGTGGCGGCCGCAGAACATCACCCGCAAGTTCTACGGTCCGACACCGATGCGCGAGGGCCTCGTTCGCTCACGCAACCTGGTTTCGATCCGGCTGCTGCGAGGTGCGGGCATCGGCTTCGCGATGAAGCACATCGCGCGCTTCGGCTTCGGCCCGCAAGCGTTGCCGGCCAACCTTACGCTCGCGCTCGGCACCGGTCAGGTCACCCCGCTGGAGATGGCGCGTGGCTTCGCGGTCTTCGCCAACGGGGGGGCGCTGGTCTCGCCGTATTTCATCCAGTCGGTGCAGGATGCGGGCGGCAGGGAGCTGTTCCGGGCCGCGCCGGTCACTGGCGTGCAGTCTTTGCGATTTCGACAGCGCAAGCGAGGCGACTGCCACGGTGGCTGCCGACCTCGCGGCCATTCCGGACGACCTGCCGACCCTCCGCAGGGAGGTTGCCGACGGCGACGCCCGGCCAGCCGGCACCGTCGAACCGCGGGCGCCGCAGGCGATCAGCCCGGCCAATGCGTTCGTGATGACCGACATGATGACGGACGTGATCCAGCGCGGCACGGCACAACGGGCGGCAGCTGCGCTCAATCGCAAGGACATTGCCGGCAAGACAGGCACCACGAGCGACCGGCGCGACACGTGGTTCGTGGGCTTCAATGCCGACGTCGCCGCGGCGGTCTGGCTCGGCTTCGACCAGGAACGGTCGCTCGGCGAGAACGAGGAAGGCGGCAAGACCGCGCTGCCGATGTGGATTTACTTCATGCAGGAAGCGCTGCGCGACAAGCCGGAACACCGCCAGCCGGAACCGCCAGGCGTGGTGCGCATGTGGGTGTCGCGGGAAAGTGGCGCACCGTCACGCGCCGGTGCTCCCGGCGCGCTGTTTGAAACGTTCCTCGAGCAGTACGCACCCCGGGCCGGGATGGGTAACCTCGGTGACGACGGCGTCGGGGCGGAAACGGTGGAATCGGCAGCGGGTGACGATTCCATTTTCTGACGCGACCTTCGGACGCAACTTTATGACGCTTCCGGGCCTCACACCTGGCATTGCCGGGACGGTGCGATTCGGTATGCTCGGCAGCCCATGAGTCGACAAAGACCCAACCCTCGTGCGGAGATGTTGCGTCAGGCGGTGGCCGAAGAAGCCGCGCGCGTGATGGCCGAACAGGGCATCGACGATTTCCTGTTCGCCAAGCGCAAGGCGGCCGAACGGCTCGGCGTCGTGGACGCGGCGATCCTGCCGCGCAATACGGAAATTGAAGCGGCGCTGTTCGCGCGGCGGCGACTGTTCTCAAGTGGCCGGCACGAGGCCGAAATCGCGGACTTGCGGCGCTCGGCCTTGCAGGCCATGCGACTGATGGCCGACTTCGACCCGCGACTCGTCGGTCCCGTCCTCACCGGCACCGCCTCGGCCCATTCGGACATCCACCTGCACCTGTTCTCTGAGTCGGCTGAGGCCGTCTCGATCCGACTCGAGGAACGCGGCGTGCCGCACGAAACCCTCGAGCGCCGGTTGCGATTCGAACGCGACCGGACGGTGACCTTCCCGGCCTTTCGCTTCGTCGCTGGACACCAGGCGATCGACGCGGTGGTCTTCCCGCTGGACGGCATCCGGCAGTCGCCGTGCAGCCCGGTCGATGGCAAGCCGATGCGCCGTGCAACCGCGGCAGAGGTTGCCGCGCTCGTGTGATGCTCCCTGCCCTGCTTCGCGCGGGAGACGAGGCTGTGGCGCGCGGCTCCGGCCTGATCAGGCGGACTTCAGTTCCTGCGCTGTGGTCGGCAGGTGCTCACGCAAGACCTCGACCGGACTGTGGACCAGGTCCTTCGGTACTTCGTGCACGACGCAGGCCGACGTGCCGGCCGACAATTCATTGCGCAGGAGGCTGCGAAACGGTGCGCCAGCGACCACGATCAGCTGCTCGTACTCTTTGTTGCGCCTGTCGACGTCCAGCTTGCCGGCGATCTCCTTCGCGAACTTCACGGCCTCGCGCTGCCGCGGGTCGTTCTCACCCTCCATGGCGTGACGCGCCTTCCCGAAACTTTCATACGAGCGCCCTGGCCGGTCACTGGAAAAATCCCGGTCGTGCAGATGAGCGGCCGGGTCCGCCAGGCGAGCCACTTCGACGGGGTGTGCCTTGAGCGAACTGAGGTCGTAGAAGATCGCTTCGGCCTGATCGGCGACGACGATGCGTATGTGACTCATCTGAATCTCCCGCTGCGGGACCCGATCCCAGAGTGCTCGCGCGCCGCGCGCGGGGCAATTCGTGAATGTGCACAGTCGTTGTGGGTCGATGGCGGAGATTCCGGCAGTTCTTCCGGATCGCGGAAAGGCAGACACGCGATCCGGAAGAACTGCCGGATATCTCCGCTCGACACGGGCGCCTGAGCGCGTTCGCGGGCAGCCCGCGAACGTCGCACGGCGCATGTAGTCGGTGACATCGGAACCGGAAGCCACACGCCTGCCGCCGCGCATATTGATATCGACGCAATCTCGCGGTGTCGTCGTCTGTCGGCAATTACTGCGCTAGTCAGGCGCGAGGTGGGTCGTTGCTGGGAACCTTCAGGTTCCCGACGCAGCGGTATGCACCGTCACGATGCGAGCGGTTGCGTACGTCGATTGGACGATGCTTGGTTCGAGCGGTCCAGCTGCATGCGCCGTGCGATGTTTTCGGGCCCGCCCGAAAACGAGCTCAGGCGCCGAGCATCAGGCGGTCGATCCGGTGCCGTTCCCCGAGCGCGTGTCTGCCTTTCCAAGCTCGGGGAACGGCACCGGATCGGCCGCCTGCAACGGCGATCCGAGCACCTTACCGGGGTCGCCCGAAGAACTCAGCCGCGCTTGTCGACCTCGAGGTAATCCCGCTGCGTCGGCCCGGTATAAAGCTGGCGCGGCCGTCCAATCTTCATGGCCGGATCGCCAATCATCTCCTGCCAGTGCGCCACCCAGCCCGCGGTGCGAGCGATGGCGAACATCACCGTGAACATCGAGCGCGGGATACCAAGCGCGCTGTAGATCACGCCCGAGTAGAAGTCGACGTTCGGGTAGAGCTTGCGGGCGATGAAGTACTCGTCCTTCAGCGCGATCTCTTCGAGGCGCAGCGCCAGCTCGAACAACGGATTGTCGTTCTGGCCGAGCCGCGACAGCACCTTGTGGCACATCTCGCGGATGATCTTCGCGCGCGGGTCGAAGTTCTTGTACACGCGGTGGCCGAAACCCATCAGCCGGGTATTGCCGTCCTTGTCCTTCACGCGCGCCAGGAACTTCTCGATGTTGTCGACGGTGCCGATGTCCTCGAGCATCTCGAGCACGGCCTCGTTCGCGCCGCCATGCGCCGGGCCCCACAGGGCCGAAACGCCCGCGGAAATCGCCGCGTACGGGTTGGTGCCCGTGCTGCCGGCAAGGCGCACCGTGGACGTGCTCGCGTTCTGCTCGTGGTCGGCGTGCAGCATCAGCAGCAGGTCGAGCGCCTCGGCCGCCATCGGGTCGACGACGTAATCCTCGGCCGGCACGGCGAAGAACATGTGCAGCATGTTCGCGCAGTAGTCGAGGTCGTTGCGCGGGTAGACGAAAGGCTGGCCCAGCATGTGCTTGAAGGCAGCGGCTGAAACCGTGGGGATCTTGGCCAGGATGCGGTGCGCGAAGATCTCGCGGTGGCGCGGATTATTGTTGTCCATGGAGTCGTGGTAGAACGCCGCCATCGACGAGACCACGGCGGACACCATCGCCATCGGGTGCGCGTCGTAGTGGAAGCCGTTGAAGAAACGCAGCAGCGTTTCGTTGATCATCGTGTGGTAGCGGATCGAGCGGTCGAACTGCTCGAGCTGTCCGGTGACCGGCAGGTCGCCGTGGATCAGCAGGTAGGCCGTCTCCAGGAAGTTGGACTTGGTCGCGATCTGCTCGATCGGGTAGCCGCGATACAGCAGCACACCGTTGTCGCCGTCGATGTAGGTGATCTTGCTCTCGCACGACGCCGTGGCCATGAAGCCCGGGTCGAACGTGAACACCCCATGATCCTTGGTGATGTTTGCGACGTTGACGCAGTCCGGGCCGACGGTCCCGCTGCGCGCTTCGAGGACCGACTTCTTACCGGTCTCGGTGTTGACCAGTTCGTATTTCTTGCTGCTCATCGTGGTGCAAACCCCGTATCGACACTCGCGCCCCGGTGACTCGGGGTTGGCCAGTCAGGTTTGCACGGCAGCAAAGTTTGTTCAAGATCGGACTACTCCACTATCTTCAGCTTCTGACCGGGTGTGGGTTCCTTGTCCGGATAGAGGCCGTTCAGGAGCCGCAGTTCTTCGACCGGGTACCTCGTGGTCGGTGATTTCTGCGCCAGTTGCTCGATCCGGGTGTCCGGACCTGCCTCGACCACGCGGATCCGCTCCGGCTCGGCCGCCGCGTACTCGTTGTCCCGCAAGCGGCGGAAGGTCTTGACGCTGGAGACAAAAATCGGCTCGAAGCTGCCGAATTCGGTCGCGATCCGGGTCGCGCCCAGGAAAATATAGGCCAGCCCGTTGTTGTAAACGACCGCCACCGATGCGGGACCCTTGTTGCCCCACGGCAACCCAGTGCTGCGCAGGTTGGCGCGATAGCCGCTGAGGCCATTGAATTCGAGCGGTTCGGCGGCCGTGCTCGCCTGGCCCCGCAACAAGCGCCCGAGAAACTCCTTCGGCGCCATGTTGGGCGGGATCGGCTGGGCGCTGACGTCGATCATCTTGTCATTGGCGGGGCCGTGGGCGATCAGCTTGCTGGGCTGGTTATCGACAATCCAGCCACTCGGGAAGGCCAGGGTGACGCCCATGCCGCCGTGATAGAACCGTGAACCACGAACGACGCCTTGGGTCCCGCTGGTGCCGAAGGCAAGCCCATTGATGTTGGCGAGATAGACGTCCCGGTTCGCAGACAGGTACTCGCCCGTGCTGGCGACATTCTTGCCGACCGATACCCCCAGTTCGCCAATTCGCTTGTCGGTGTCCGGGTGCGACGAAAACAGGCCTCCGTGCGGATTCGGGCTACGATTCTCCTCGCGTGCGCTCTGCAGTTCGAACTGCTCGAGGTTCCAGAAATGCTTGAGCGAATCGGCCATCGCTCCCGGCTCGTAACCGACGCGACTGATGAACTTCACGCCCAACTGGTCCGCCTCGGATTCCTGCTCCCGCGAGTAGCCCATCACCATCGCACCGCCTGCCATGCCGGCGACGTTCATCAGGTCGGGACTGCCCGTGAGGATGCCGATCAGCGTGGCACCGACGTTGGCAGCGGTTGCACCGGCCTGCCGGTGGGCGCTGTGACGGGCCGTGACATGGCCGATCTCGTGGCCGAGGGTAGCCGCCAGCTCGGCCTCGGAACTGAGGTACGGGAGCAAGCCGCGATAGACGTAGATGTAGCCACCAGGGTCCGCAAAGGCGTTCACCTGTTCGCTGTCGAGGACCGTGAACGTGTAAGTCAGGTCCGGGCGGTCACTCCTGGCGGCGATGCGCTGACCGATCTCATTGACGTACTGCTGCAGGCGCTCGTCATCGTAGCGACCCACTTCCTGCAGGATCTTCAGGTGTCGCTGGCGTGCCGCCTCATTGGCCTTGGCGTCACCCGTCGTCGCGGGAACGGCGCCGCTGCTGGCCGCCGTAGCCACGCTGGCACCCAGCAGAGCCATGCTGCCTGCCACCGACAGGGCCAGCATGGGCAGCAGGGAACGCAGTCGCGGCATGGCTTGCTCCGGATCCAGGGTTGCTCAGTCTAGAGTGCGCTGCTGCTGCCAGAAAGTTCCGGTCTCATCGGTAAAAGCATCCCAAAAAACGAACGGGGCGCACAAAGGCGCCCCGTCGTCGTCCGCGCGCCGGCCGAGGCCGGGCGCTGGAGGGTCAATCAGGCCTTGGCAGCGCCCGTCGCATACTTCTTGCGGAAGCGGTCGACGCGGCCGCCCGTGTCCACCATCTTCTGCTTGCCCGTGTAGAACGGGTGGCAGTTCGAGCAGACTTCGATCTGCAGGTCCTGGCCCAGCGTGGAACGCGTCTCGAACGTATTGCCGCAGCTGCAGGTGACGTTGATCGCCTTGTAGTTCGGATGGATCGCGTCTTTCATGGCGCAGCTTCCAGGCAGGTTCAAAAGAGGGGCGCGAATTATAGGGACAGGCACCGGAATCGACAAGCGGCATCACGCCGAACCCGCAGTAGCTGCTCGGACTGACTCTCAATCATCTGCTGCACGCCAATTTGACAGATGTTATCCACAAAACCTGTGGATAACTGTGTGGATGAATGGGCTGACTACCGACCTTCCGCCGTGCGAGAAGCGGCAATTTCTGCATTGGTCAAAAAATGACCATGCCTATTTATATATTTAAATCAATGGTTTATGAGCATCGCCTAACGTTTCACTTTCGCTACAGGTCGTAACCCGCCGAAAGTCCATCGACACCAGGGGCGTTGTGCATAACTGGATTTTGGGTACTCCATACGATGACGGCGCGCAAGCCCATTCGGGCCCTAGGGGCTGCGCAGATGCAGGCGGTTGGTCTGCGAAACGCTGCTAAATCTCTGTCAAACAGGGAGAAATAGCCCCTGCAGATCATTCAGAAATTGTCGTCCCCGCGCGCTTGGCTGCCACCGACCATCGCGCCTTGCGAGCAACCCGCGAGCCTCGGCCTGCTCGATCGGTTCCTGCAGCTCCACAATTGATAGCCCGGTCCGTTCCTCGAACAGCCGGTCCGTAAAGCCTTCGACCAGGCGGAGTGCGTTGAGCGTGAATTCGAACGGCAGGTCCGATGCGGGCACTGTCCGGACTTCGGCAAGGCGTTCCGGGGGCGTGATGGCCGCGAGATAGGTCGCAGGATGCCGAACGCGGACAGTGCGTTCGATCTCGCCCGTGGCGACCGAGGTGAGCTTGCCATGCGCGCCGGCGCCCACACCGAGGTAGTCGCCGTACTCCCAGTAAACGAGGTTATGCCGGCAACGCCGCCCGCGACGGGCGTAGCCCGAGACTTCGTACTGCTCGAAGCCGGCAGTGTCCAACAGTGCCTGGCATTCGACCTGCATCGTCCAGGCCAGCTCGTCGTCGGGCAGCTGCGGCGGCGGTCGCCTGGCGAACGGCGTGTCGGGCTCCAGCGTGAGCTGGTAATGCGACAGGTGCGTGGGTCCGAGTGCGATTGCACGCTCGACGTCCGTCAGCGCGCCACGCAGGTCCTGGCCCGGGAGTGCGTACATCAGGTCGAGATTGAAGTTGTCGATGCCGGCAGCACGCAGCTCGTCCACGGCGCGTGCCGTGTCGCTCGCGCCGTGGATGCGGCCGAGGACCGCCAGCCGCTCGTCGTCGAAGCTCTGCGCGCCCACCGACACGCGATTCACACCTGCGGCGGCGTACTCGCTGAACCGGCCATGCTCGATGGTGCCGGGATTCGCCTCGAGAGTGATCTCGATGTCCGCAGCAAACGGCAGCAACCCCCGGGCTTGCTCGAGTACGCGCTCGATGGCTGCCGGGCTGAACAGGCTCGGTGTGCCGCCGCCGAAGAAGACCGACACGAGCTCGCGGCCTGCGGCGCTCGCAGCAGCGTGTTCGAGGTCACGCTGCAGAGCCGTGACGTACGCCTGTTCGGCGATGCCCCCCGCCGGCACCGCGTGTGAATTGAAGTCGCAGTAGGGGCACTTGCGGACGCACCACGGCAGGTGCACGTACAGCGCCAGCGGTATCTTTCGCGCATCGATCATGGTGCGCCGGACGCGAGTGCGTTGACCAGGCTGCGCAGCGCCAGGCCGCGATGACTGCGCAGGTTCTTGTCGGCAGCGGAAAGTTCGGCAGCGGTGCACGCACCGTCGTCCACGAGAAATAGCGGGTCGTAGCCGAACCCTCCCGTGCCCCGCGCGACCCGGCCGATGCGGCCAGCCCAGGCGGCCTGCGCAATCACGGGCGACGGGTCTTCCGGCCAGCGCAGGTAGACCATCGCACAGCGATAACGCGCAGTGCGCGCGGCGTCCGCAACCGACTCGAGTTCGAGCAGGAGCCTGGCATTATTGGCCGCGTCGTCGCCGGCGGAACCCGCGTACCGAGCCGAGTAGATGCCGGGGGCGCCGTGCAGCGCATCCACTTCGAGACCGGAATCGTCGGCGATGGCCGGCAGCCCGGAGACACGCGCAGCGAAGCGCGCCTTGAGCAGCGCGTTTTCGACGAAGGTCAGGCCGGTTTCGTCCGCAGACTCCTGCGTGAACTCGGCGAGCGAGCGGACGTCCACCTGCCAGCGCGCGAGGATCTCGCGCATTTCGCGCAGCTTGCCGGCATTGCCGGTGGCCAGGACCAGTCGCGCCGGAATGCTCACGAACGCCTCAGCGTGCCTTGCCTCGCGACGCTGCTTCCGGAAACACCGCGAGCGGAACCTGCAGCGCTTCGAGCTGCCGGGCGAAGAGCTGCTGGCACGAGTTCGACGCGAGGTCGAGCAACTGGTCGAGTTCGTGACGGCGAAAGGCATGGCCTTCGGCGGTGCCTTGCACCTCGACGAAACCGCCACCGTTGTTCATCACGACATTCATGTCCGTCTCGGCCGATGAGTCCTCGATGTAGTCGAGATCCACGACCGGCTCGCCACGCACGATCCCCACCGAGACCGCGGCGATCTGTCCGTGCAGCGGACTCGCCGTGAGCGACCGGCGGCGAACGAGCGTATTCATGGCATCGGCAAGCGCCACGTAGGCGCCGGTGATGGAGGCCGTGCGCGTGCCGCCATCGGCCTGCAAGACGTCGCAATCGAGCGTGACAGTGCGTTCGCCGAGCGCACGCATGTCGACGACCGCACGCAACGAGCGCCCGATCAGGCGCTGGATCTCGAGCGTGCGCCCGCCCTGCTTGCCGCGCGCCGCTTCACGCGCGCTGCGGGTGTGCGTCGAGCGCGGCAACATGCCGTACTCGGCCGTGATCCAGCCTTCGCCCTTGCCGCGCATGAAGCCGGGCACGCCTTCCTCGACGGTCGCCGTGACGAGCACTCGCGTATCGCCGAATTCGACCAGCACCGAACCCTCCGCGTGCTTGGTGAAGCCGCGCGTGATGCGGACGGGACGCAGTTGGTCGGGCGCGCGGCCACTTGGTCTCAAGGTGATCTCCAGGAAGTGATTAGTGACTAGTGACTAGTGACTAGTGATTAGTCACTAATCACTACCTCAGGGGCCGAGCCAGCGGACGGCCGCGGCCGACGTATTGTCCGAGTAGGGCGCGGAATTGGAAACGGCCTGTTCGCCGAGCGCGACGAGTGCTTCGCGCAGATGGTCCCTGGGGCTCGTGCTGAGTGACGCGAGAGTATCGTCCGACACCCCGGACCACAGCCCGTCGGAACAAAGCATGAGCACGTCACCGGGCGCCAGCGCGCGGCGGCCGCTCAGCGTCATTTCCGGCAGAACGGGATCGCCACCGATGCAGCATTCGACGTAGTTGCGCATGGGATGACCCTGCGCCTGGTGCTCGGTGATGCGACCCGCCCGCAGCAGCAGCTCGACGTGGCTGTGATCGCGCGTGCGCTCGAACAACTTGCCATGACGCAGCTGATAGATCCGGCTGTCGCCCACGTGCGCCCAGTACGCGCTCGAACCCTGCACCAGGCACAGCGCACAGGTCGCGCGAGGGCGGATTTCCGGGGGCAGACCCTGGCCGAGTGCGACGACAGCTTCGTGCGCGCGGCCGACGGTGAGATGCAGGAAACCGTCCGGATCGAACAGCGGCCGGCTCATTTCCCAGAATTCATTGAGCATGGCGCGCATGGCCACTTCGGCTGCGCGCGCTCCATCGGCGTGGCCGCCCATGCCGTCCACGACCGCGAGCATCACGGTGCCGTCGGCGTCCGCAATGGCGACTCGATCCTGGTTTTCTTCGCGATGCCCGATGAGGCTCAGGTCAGCGTGCTCGATCTGCAAGGGTCGCTCCGGCACGCCCGTTATCATGTAGAATTCGCAGTGATTTATAGCACTTCGCGTCGCTCACATACAGCGCCGCCGCGTGTCGGCTTTCTTTGCACTCCTGGTCGAGGCCCCATGATCCGCAGCATGACCGGCTTCGCGAGGCGCGAGCGCCAGGGCTCCTGGGGCACCCTCGCGTGTGAAATCCGCTCGGTCAATCACCGCTATCTGGAGCTTTCCCTGCGCTTGCCCGACGACCTGCGCAGCCTCGAAGGCGATGCCCGGCAGGCCGTTTCTGCCGCGCTGCGCCGGGGCAAGGTCGACGTCGGTCTCTACCTGCGAGGGCAGCCTGCGCAGACCGGCACGCTCGAGATCAATCGTGCCCTGGTCGACCAACTGGCGCGCACCGCGCGAGACGTGGCCGCCATGGCCGGCTCGTCGCTGGCCGCGGTGAGCCCGCTCGAGCTGCTGCGTTGGCCCGGCGTCATCCGCGAACCAGAGAACGACCTGCAACCGGTGCAGGCGGCCGCGATCCAGCTGTTGCAGGAAACCGTCCACGAACTCAACGAGTCGCGGGCCCGCGAAGGCGCGCGCCTTCGCGAGATGCTGCACGGACGCTGCGAGGCGCTGCACCAGAGCGTCAGGCAGTTGCGCGCGCGCCTGCCCGAGATCGCTGCCCGCATCCGCGAACGGGTCGGCGATCGCGTCGCACAACTCGGCGGTACCGTCGATCCGGCGCGACTGGAGCAGGAGCTCGTGCTGCTCGCGTACAAGATGGATTTCGCCGAAGAGCTCGATCGGCTGGGCAGTCACGTCACCGAAGCGCTGCAGATCCTCGACGCCAAGGAGCCCGCGGGACGGCGGCTGGATTTCCTGATGCAGGAATTCAACCGCGAGGCCAACACGCTGTCGTCCAAGTCGCAGGATGCCGACACCACTCGCGCCGCCGTGGATATGAAGGTCCTGATCGAGCAGATGCGCGAGCAGATCCAGAACGTCGAATGACGCAGGCCGGGGTCTCCCAGCGCCGGCACGATACGACACAGCAAGACTACAATTCGGCATGGCTGCAACGAACACGAGCGCCCGCCGCGGCCGCCTCTTCGTCATCGCGGCGCCGTCGGGCGCCGGCAAGACGTCACTCGTGCGCGCCCTCATGGAGCGCAAGCCTGCGTTGCGCTTCTCGATTTCGTACACGACACGCCCGCAACGGCCGACCGAGATCCACGGCCGCGACTATTTCTTTGTGCCGAGGGACGAGTTCGCAGCCATGGTTGAACGCGACGAGTTTCTCGAGCACGCACGTGTCTTCGACAACAGCTATGGCACGGCTCGCGGCCCGGTGGAGGCCTCGCTCGCGGCAGGGCAGGATCTCATCCTTGAAATCGACTGGCAGGGCGCGCAGCAGATTCGCCGCGCGCTCCCCGAATGCCGGTCCATCTTTATCCTGCCGCCGTCGCGCGCCGAGCTCGAACGGCGGCTGCGGGGACGCGGCACCGATGCGGAAGACGTGATTCAGCGCCGGTTGCGGGATGCCGCGTCGGACATGACGCACTGGCCCGAGTTCGACTACGTCGTGGTCAACGACAACTTCGCGCGGGCCCTCGAGGATATCTGCGAGATCGTGGACGGCCGCGGCGAGCTTGTCAGCAGCAGCGTCCCCGGGCTCGCCGCGCTGGTGAACCAGTTGACGGCTGACCCCCTGGCTGGCTCGAGGGGTTCCGAGCCCTGAATTCGTGAATCAGTTCACAGTCTGCTTCGCTTGTCGACGGATGGGGACATTCCGCCAACCGTTCACAGTAAAGTTGGCGCGTTGTGAGAGAATTCGCATTCATGAAACCTGCACCGGCACAGACGGGATTTACCCTGTTGGAGCTGATGATCGCGCTGTCGGTCCTCGGGGTCCTGCTGGTCCTCGCCGGGCCCGGGCTCGCCAACTTCGTGGCGGAGTCGCGCCTGTCGGGCAGTTCGCGCGATCTCGTCGTCGACTTCGCGCTGGCCCGCAACGAGGCGGTAATGCGCAGGCAGCGCGTCACCGTCTGCACCAGTACGGACGCTGCCACCTGCGACAACGCGAGCTGGAATGACGGACGCATCGTATTCATCGACAACGGCACGGTGGGTGACGTGGATGGGGGCGACCTGATTCTCTCGACAACTCCGGCGCTGGCTTCGTCGATCGTGACGACGCCGATCGGGGCGGCAGGCGCGTTCTTCCTGAGCTTCACGCAGAGCGGGCGGCTGGCAGCGCCCGGCCGCATCCAGGTCTGTTCGCCCGGCCACGAGCGGCGCGTCGTCAACATCCACGCCAGCGGCGCAGCGACGCTCGACCGGGAGGCGGTCGTATGCTGAACCGTGCCCCCCGAAGTGTCTCGTCGCGCCCTGCAGGTGGGGGCTACATCCTCATTGAGGCGCTGATCACCATGCTGATCTTTGCGATCGGCCTGCTCGCGGTGGTGGGCCTGCAGGCCGTCGCGCTGTCCTCGAGTTCGGTTTCAAACAAGCGCACCGATGCGACCGTGCTCGCGATCGACATGGCTGACCGGATGCGCGCGAACCGCGGTGCTGCCGACGGCACGCCGGGGGTGGGCTATGACGGCGTGGCGCCGGCCGCCAGCGCCTGCCGGTCGATCTATGCGGCGAACGTGGAGGCCGCCCCTGCTGCATGCACACCTGCGCAACTCGCGGCGGACGACATGTTCGACTGGCTCGACCAGGTTCAGCAGACCCTGCCCGCCGGAGAGGGCGTGGTCTGCATCGACAGCACGCCTGACGACGGTAACGATGCGGCCGATGCGGAATGCGACGGAGCAGGCGACGCCTACGCCATCAAGGTCTGGTGGAGCCAGCGTGCGACGCGCGACCTGGATGCTGAGTTGCTGCGCTTCGCGATGACGGTGCGGCCATGACTGCAACCGCCCACCGGCAGCATGGCTTCTCGTTGATCGAGCTGATGATCGGCATGGTGCTGGCGCTGGTGCTTGCCGCGGTGATCGTCACGGTGTTCTCGCGCGCGTCGAAAACCAGTTCCGTGACCCAGACGATCAACGAGATCCAGGAGCAGGGTCGCGTCGCACTGGACATGATGCAGCAGGACGTGCGGCTCGCAGGCTATATCGGCTGCAACAGCAACCGGCTGCTGGAATCCGGTGGGCTGGTGAACGTGACCACGGTGCCGACGTCGTACCTGAACGACATCGACCAGTACCTCATGGGGCACGAGGGCACCGGCGCGGCTTTTGACCCGGCCGCGAGCGCGGGTCTCGCGACGGCGAATCCGGCGCCGCTGCTGGACAGTGACGCGATCACGGTGCGTATCCCGCTGGCCGAGCCGGCTGCGCTGTCCGGGACGATGGCGAATGGCTCCGCGGTGATCCCGCTGTTCTCGATCGCCGGCTTTGCCGTCGGCCAGCGCGCAGTCATCGGGGACTGTGCCCAGTCGACCGCCTTCTACGTCACCGGCCTCGCTGGCGGTCTCGAGCACGTCGCCGGCGCCGGCCTCAATGCAAGCGCCGACTTCGGACGGGCCTACGGTCCGGATGCGATGGTTGCGCCGTACACGACAGTGACCTACTACATTGCCGGGAACGGTGTCGGCACCAACCGCTCGTTGTTCCGCCGCGTCGGCGACGCGGCAGTCTCCGAGGAGGTCGCTGAAGGGGTCGAGGAGTTCCAGCTGCAGTATGGCCTGGATACCGACGGCGACATCTTCGCCGACCTGTTCGTCCCCGCGGATGACGTCGCGGACTGGACGCAGGTCGTGTCGGTGCGCGCAAGCCTGCTGATGCGCAGCAAGCTCGAGCGGGCAGCACAGAGTCCGCAGGCCTACGACTTCAATGGCGTGGAGGACATCGCGGCGGGCGACGACCGGCTGCGGCGGCCGTTCAATGTCACGATCCAGCTGCGTAACCGCACGCTATGAGCCACAAAACCCCTGCATTGCATCGTCAACACGGCGCCTCGCTGGTGATCGCGTTGATGTTCCTGATCGTGCTGACGATCCTGGGACTGGTGGCGGTACGGTCCTCGATTCTGCAGGAGCGCATGGCCGGTAATGACCGCGATCGCGCGATCGCGTTCGAGGCGGCCGAGGCTGCACTGCGCGACGCCGAAGTCGACATCCTGGGCAACCTCACGACCGCGAGCCCGTTCGACGTGGACTGCACCGACGGCCTCTGTGTACCCGCGACGATCGCAACGCCGAATTGGCAGCAGGTGGCCTGGGATAACGCCGATTCGCGCGTCTACGGCGACGAGTCCGGCGCGGGCGCCTATCCCGTGGATGTCGCGCAACCGCCGCGCTACATCATCGAGTTGCTGCCTGACCTTCCGGCCGGCGCCGGCAACTCGATGAATGCCAACGTGCGTTCCTCGACCTCTGGCGGCACTGCCTACAGGATCACCGCGCGCGGCTGGGGCCGGCGTGATACGACCCAGGTGATGTTGCAGAGTGTCTACGTCAAACAGTAAGCCAGGTAACCGCCCATGAAACCCACGAAGATCCCGCAGCGTCCGGCAATCGCAGCCGCCGTATGCGCGGCGCTGACTTCAATGGCGCCCCAGGCGATCCCGGCGCCTCTCGTCATCTCGGAGACACCATTGTTCGTGGCCTCCGGCAACAAGCCGAACGTGATGCTGACGATGGCCAACTCGAACAGCATGGACGAGGACGCCACCGGTCTTGCGGTTGGCAGTGCCGCCGCGAACAGCCGTTCGGAGATCGCCCGGCGCGTGGCGAAGAACCTGGTGGTGAACTACGGCGGCGCGCTGAACATGGGCCTCACGGCCTTCCAGCAGAACGCCAATGCGCTCAATTGGCTGCACTCGAGTCCCTACGACGTCAGCTTCAATCCCGCGGACTATGACCCGGCCTATGCCGGGCCGCGCGACGCGCCGACGAAGAAGTTTCGCGAGCCGAACACGAGCTGGGCAGGCAACTTCATCTATTTCAACGTCAACCTGCCGTTCTATTCGGCCGCGAACCAGGGTACCCGCTATTGCTATTCACGCACTGCGGATGCTTTCAACAACGGCGAGAATCCGGTGACCGGGCCGTGGGACAGCTACCGCTGCTTCCCAACCAAGAACTCCGCCTCCAATACGTTGCCGCTGGTCAACGCACAGGACGCCCCAAACGGCTGGAACGGGGGCGCGAGTGCCTTTACGTTCCTGCCGACCGACAGCGACCTGGGACAGGGCATCACCGACTTCGGCCGGTTCATGGCATGGCGCGCGGTTTCGCTCACCTGGTTCAACAACGGCTCGCCTGGCGGCGGCTACGTGCACGTCCCGATCGCGAACGTGGATGCGGCCCAGGCCACGAAGTTGAATACGAAGCTGGGGACGTCCCAGTTCGTCAACAATCAGCCGACGAATTCGGCCTTTCCGCTGCAGAATGCCGGCCTGACTCCGCTCGAGGGTACGCTGTACACGATCCGCGACTACTTCGCGGGCAACCTGGTGCAAGCCGCACGCGGCGGTCCCCTGCCTGCGCCCCCGAACTCCTGCGGCAAGAACTTCTCGGTGCTGCTGACCAACGGCTTGCCGTCGGTCACGCGCCTGGGAGTGCCTTCGGCAGACGTGGTGTCGATGCTGGCCGCCGCGGCGACGGCGGCGGATTCGGTGCGCACGAGCGGTGTGCTCAACTACGTGGTCGGCTTTGCCTTGCCTTTCGGCACCAATCCGGCGCAGCTCGATACGATCGCAGCGGCCGGCGGCACCGACAGCAGCTACTACGCGACCGACGAGGCGACGCTGACTTCCGAGCTGAACACGGTCTTCAATGACATCCTGATCCGTTCGGGCGCTGCCGGCGCCGTGGCGTTGAACAGCGGTTCCATCGAGACGGACTCGCGGCTGTTCCAGGCGAAGTTCAACACCGGCGACTGGTCCGGTCAGCTGCAGGCGTTCCCCATCGACTCCACGACGGGCGCGATCGGCGCGGCGTTGTGGGACGCTGGGGTTCGGGTGAACCTCCAGGACTGGGACACCGGTCGCAAGATCCTGTCCTACAACCCGTCCTCCGACGAGGCGATCGCGTTCCGATGGCCCGCCGATCCGGCGGACCCCGACGATTCGGAGATGTCGCTGGCGCAGGTGACGGCGCTGAACACGAACGTATTGAGTGTCAACGACGGCAAGGGCAGCCAGCGCGTGCAGTACCTGCGCGGCTCGGCGGCGAACGAGGGCGCCGCGGCGGCGAACTTCCGGAAACGCAACGTCAGCAAGCTCGGCGACATCGTCAACTCCTCGCCGGTCTACGTGCGCGGACCGAGACGCAACCTGGCCGACGCGAGCTACCTGGCATTCAAGTCGACCTATGGGGCTCGCGCCGAAATGATCTACGTCGGCGCGAACGACGGCATGCTGCATGGTTTCAAGGCCTCGACCGGCGACGAGGTGATGGCCTATGTGCCGTCACCGGTCTATTCCCGCCTGCCGGGCCTGACCGCGCAGGGCTTCCAGCACAAATACCTGGTGGACGGCAGCCCCATCGTGGCCGACATCAAGTTCAGCGGCGGCTGGCGCACGCTGCTGGTCAGCGGCATCGCGGCGGGCGGCAAGGGCCTGTTCGCGATCGACGTGACGGACCCGACGCGCTTCAGCGAAGCGGCGCCGGGCGACACGGTGCTCTGGGAATTCACTGCTGCCGACGACAACGACCTTGGACTGACTTACTCGCAGCCGACGATCATCCGACTCAACAACGGCGATCCGGGCGTCATCGTCGGCAACGGCTACAACAACACCGGTTCCGGTCGCGCGAAGCTGTTCATCCTCAACGCCGAGACCGGCGCGGTGATCCGCGAGATCGACACCGGCGTCGGCACCGTGGCGGATCCCAATGGCCTGTCGACCCCGGCTGTTGTCGACACTGACGGCAACGGCACGGCCGACTATGCCTATGCGGGCGACCTGAAGGGCAACGTCTGGAAGTTCGACCTGACCGCCGCGGCCGAAGGCAGCTGGAACCGTGCCTTCGGCGGACCGTTCTACAGTGCAGTCGACTCGCTCGGCAATGCGCAGGCGATCACCTCGGCGGTCGAGGTGACGCGCCATCCGAACGGCGGGCTGATGGTGCTGTTCGGCACCGGCAGGTATCTGCAGAGCGTTGACGTCGCCTCGGTGAGCGTGCAGTCGCTCTACGGCATCCGGGACGCCGGCGCCACGGTAGCCGGACGCGCCGATCTGCAACAGCAGACGGTTACCGACGTGGCCGCCAGCGGCGGCTCAACCTATCGGGCCGTGTCCAAGAACGCCGTCGACTATGCGACGAAGAAGGGCTGGTACCTGGACCTGCCCGGCGCCGGCGAGCGCGTCGTCGTCGACCCGATCCTGCGCAACGGACGCTTCATCGTGGCGACGACGCTCCCGAACGCCGATCCCTGCTCAGCGGGCGGCTCCTCCTGGCTGATGGAGGTCGACTACCTCGGGGGCGGACGTCTCGACAAGGCGATTTTCGATGTCAACGTGAGTGGTGCCATCGACGCGGGCGACATCGTCGCGTTCCTGAGCGGCAGCGTTCACGCCTCGGCCGTGCGCCTCGACGCGATATCCTCCTCACCATCGGTGGTGCGTGGCTTCGGCGAGGGAGGCAATCTCGAGAACAAATACCTCAACCAGTCTTCGGGTGGGATCGCGCAAGTTCTGGAGAGCGGGGAGCCGCTATCGAACCGTCGCACCTCGTGGCGCGAGATACCCTGATCTTTCCTCCGGGAGGCAGCACAGATGAAATCATTCGGCAGGTGCGTGACAGGGTTGGTCGTGGCGGCAGGACTGTTGACGGCTGCGCAGACCGGGGCGATGACAATCGCAGGTTCCGGCGCGGCCGTGAACACACCGGACGCCAGCGTAACCTCGGTCGACAGCGTCATCACGAGCATCGACCTGAAGCAGGGACGACTGGTGGCCGGTGGGCGCACCTACCGCTTCGATTCGACCAACGTGGCGTTCTCAGACGGGCGGCGAGAGCCCGCGAGCGGCGGACTCGCGTCGCTGAAGGCGGGCAGCAAGGTGACATTGCTCACGACAGTGCAGGACGGCACCGAGCAGCTTGTGCAGATCATCGCGCTCGATTGAAGACCAGCTCATGAAGCAACAGCGCGGCATCACATTGATCGAACTGGTCGTCGTGATCGCGATCGTCGGCATCCTCGCTTCGATCGCCATTCCCAGCTACCAGGAACAGGTGCGCAGCGGCAGGCGGGCAGCGGCGAAGTCGATGCTGCACGAGGTGCTGCAGCACGAGGAGCGCTTTTACTCCGAGAACAACACGTTCACGGCGGACATGGCCGACCTGGGCTATGGAGCGGGTCCGTATCTCTCGGAAAACGACTCGCACACGATCGCCCTCGCGGTCGGTCCTTCCGGTGACATCATTACCAGCGTGACGATCAGCGCGACGCCGGTGGCCGGGGACGCGAAGTGCGGCGTGCTCTCGCTGTCCAGCGACATGACCAGGACGGCGGCCGATATGACGCCGGGAAAGTGCTGGTAGCGGCCAAGTGGCCTGACTCTTCCGGGGTTCGACCGGATTCGCGTGCCGGCCCGCATGCAGTCGCGCAAATCATTTTAAAACAATGGGTTATAGCCACCGTCGGCGGAATTTAGCCATCCGCCGGCAGGCCGCGGGGCTTGTGGTATCCTGCGACGCCGTCAAACCAGCTCAAACCGGTACAGATACCCGACATGGCCCGCATCACCGTCGAAGACTCCCTGAAGAACGTTCCTAACCTGTTCCAGCTGGTGCTCGTGGCGTCCCGCCGCGCCCGCAAGCTCGCGAACGGCGCAGAGGCGACGCTCGAATGGGAGAACGACAAGCCGACGGTGCTGGCCCTGCGCGAGATCGCGGCCGGCCATGTGGGCGTGGAAATCCTTGAAGAGCCGGACCTGCCGCCGCCGCCCCCGCCGGAGCTGATGCCGGAACCGGAATTCATGGGTGAGTTCCGCGCACCGCAGATCGGGCTGGGAGACTAGCTCCCCGACCGCGCCCGCCCATGGACGTCACGTCTTCCCTGCGCAGCCTGCTGCCCTACGGAAGACGCTCCATAGGGATCAACCAGCTCATTTCGAAGCTGGAGACCTACCTGCCGCCCGACCAGGTCGAACTGGTCCAGGAAGCGTACGACTTCGCGTTCCAGGCCCATGACGGCCAGCGGCGTCGTTCGGGCGAGCCGTACATCACCCACCCGGTCGCCGTCGCCGACCTGCTCGCCGACCTCCGGCTCGACGCGCAGACGATGATCGCCGCGATCCTCCACGACGTCATGGAGGACACGCCCAACACCAAGGACGAGATCACGTCGCGCTTCGGCCGCGACGTGGCGGAACTCGTCGACGGCGTCAGCAAGCTCGACCAGATCCAGTTTCGCAGCCGGGCCGAGGCGCAGGCCGAGAGCTTCCGCAAGATGCTGCTCGCCATGGTCCGCGACATCCGCGTGATCATGGTCAAGCTCGCGGACCGCACGCACAACATGCGCACGCTCGGCGCGATGCCGCCGGCGAAGCGCCGCACGATCGCGCGCGAGACGCTCGAGATCTACGCGCCGATCGCCAACCGCCTCGGCATGCACGCAATCAAGCGCGAACTCGAGGACCTCGGCTTCCGCGCGCTCTACCCGAAGCGCTACAAGGTGATCGAGTCGGCCGTGAAGGCGGCGCGCGGCAACCACAAGCAGTTCGTGGGTCGCATCGCTGCGTCACTCAAGGAAGCACTCGACGTTGCGCAGATTCCCGCGTCGATCGAAGGGCGCGAGAAGGACGTCTACAGCATCTACGAGAAGATGCGGCGCAAGAAGGTCTCGCTGAACGAGATCGTCGACGTGTATGGCTTCCGCCTCGTCGTCGACAAGGCCGACACGTGCTACCGCACACTCGGCGTCGTGCACTCGGTCTTCAAGCCGATGCCCGGCCGCTTCAAGGACTACATCGCGATCCCGCGCGTGAACGGCTACCAGTCGCTGCACACCACGCTGTTCGGACCGAACGGCACGCCGATCGAAGTGCAGATCCGCACCTCGGAAATGCACCGTGTCGCCGAATCCGGCATCGCGGCGCACTGGCAGTACAAGGAAGGCCGCACGGACGTCGGCATCCAGGGCGATCGCGCGCGCGAGTGGCTGCAGCAACTGGTCGAGATCCAGCAGGGCGGCAACCCGGAGGAATTCCTCGAAAGCGTCAAGGTCGACCTGTTCCCCGACAAGGTCTATGTCTTCACGCCGAAGGGCGAGATCCGGCGCCTGCCGCGCAATTCGACCTGTGTCGATTTCGCGTACGCGGTTCACACCGACGTCGGCAACCGCTGCGTGGCAGCCAAGGTCGACCGGCGCCTCGTGCCGCTGCGCACGCCGCTGCGCAACGGCCAGACTGTCGAGATCATCACGGCGAAAGGTGCGACGCCGAACCCGGCCTGGGTCAATTTCGTCGTTACTGCGAAGGCGCGTGCGTCGATCCGCCAATACCTCAAGAACCTGAAGCGCGGCGAGGCGATCGACCTCGGCAAGCGGTTGCTGAACCAGGCGCTCGAGGAATTTTCGCTGACGCTGCGCAAGGTCTCGCCGGAGGCTCTCGACGCCGTGGTCGGCGAACTCGGCTTGCGGACCGACGAAGAACTCTACGAGAAGATCGGTCTCGGCGAACGCGTCGCACCGTTCATCGCCCGGCGCCTGCTGCCGGCGGATTCCGAAGGCGTCATCGAGGGCATCGCCGGCCCGCTCGCCATCGCGGGCACGGAAGGCCTGGTCGTCTCGTACGCGCGCTGCTGTTTCCCGATCCCGAACGACCCGATCCTGGCGAGTCTCTCGACCGGTCGCGGCGTCGTCATCCATCGCGAGGCCTGCGGCAACCTCGCCTCGTTCCGCAAGCAGCCCGAGAAGTGGATTCCTGTCGCCTGGCAGGCGGCCACCGACCGCCTGTTCCACGTCGAGATTCGCGCCGATGTCACCAATCGCATGGGCGTGCTGGCGTCGGTGGCGTCCGCCATCGCGGGCACGCAAACCAACATCGATCGCGTCTCGGTCGTGGAACGCGACACGGACACGTCGACGTTGATCTTCGAGTTGCTGGTGCACGATCGCAGGCAGCTCGCGAGCGTGATCCGCGCGGTGCGTGCGATGCCGGATGTGCTGAAGGTCGCGCGCTCGCTGGCGTGAGCGAGCTAAGGGGTTAGGGGTTGGGGGTTAGTCGAAACGTAGACTGAAACCGCTGCCCTTGCCCGATACGCCTGTCTTTACACTACGCGTGGCACGAAACCTGAAGAGTGCCACTGCTCTCGACGCCGCATTCCGACTAACCCCTAACCCCTATCCCCTATCCCCTAACCCCTTCCCGGAGCTCCCCGTGCCCCTGAACGCAGTCACCACTCCCGACGCCCCTGGTGCAATCGGTACGTACAGCCAGGCCGTCAAAGCCGGCAACACCGTTTACCTCTCGGGCCAGATCCCGCTCGATCCCAGGACGATGGAAATCGTGACCGGCGAGGTCGAGGTGCACGTGCGGCGTGTGTTCGACAACCTGCAGGCTGTCGCGAAAGCCGCGGGTGGTGACCTGTCGAACATCGTGAAGCTCACCGTCTACCTGACCGACCTCGGCAACTTCCAGACGGTCAACAAGGTGATGGCGGACTACTTCACCCAGCCTTATCCGGCCCGTGCCGCTGTCGGCGTTGCCGCGTTGCCGCGCGGCGCCGTGGTCGAAGTGGACGCCGTCCTGGTCCTGTAGGCAAGCGCGCCCTCACGGCATGAGCGCGGCCGCCCTGCTCGCCGAATGTCCGGTCACGGCGCTGCGCGGCGTCGGGCCGGCGCTCGCGGAACTGCTGGCGAAGCTCGGCCTGCACACGGTGCAGGACGTGCTCTTCCACTTGCCGCTGCGCTACGAAGATCGCACGCGGGTGGTGCCGATAGGCACGCTGCGCAACGGCGACCGAGCCGTCATCGAGGGCGAAATCCAGCTGGCGGAAGTCGCTTTCCGGCGCCGCCGCACGCTGCTCGTGCGCCTTGCCGACGGCACGGGATTCGTCACGCTGCGCTTCTTTCATTTCTCCGGCGCGCAGCAGGCGCAGCTCGTGCGTGGCCAGCGGCTGCGCTGTTTCGGCGAGGCCCGCCCCGGACCCGGCGGCCTCGAAATCGTGCATCCCGAATACCGGCGGGTGCTCGCAGATGCTAGTGGCGCCCCGCCCGATTGCCTGACACCGATCTATCCGACGACCGAAGGCGTGCAGCAGGGACGATTGCGCGCTTTGTCCGACATGGCGTTGACGATGCTGGCGCAAGGCGCGATCCAGGATTACGTGCCGCCCGGCGTGCTCGACGCCTTCGAGCTCCCGCCGCTCGAGGTGGCACTGCGTTACGTGCATCGCCCGCCTCCCGACGCCAACGTCGCCGAGCTCGAAGCCGGCCGTCACCCAGCGCAGCGCCGGCTCGCGTTCGAGGAGCTCCTCGCTCACCAGTTGAGCCTGCGTCTGCTGCGGCAGGAAACCGACAAGGACGCGGCCTGGTCGTTGCCGCGCAGGAACGACCTGGCCGAGCGTTGCCTGGCGAACCTGCCGTTTCGCCTGACCGGTGCGCAATCACGAGTGTGGGCCGAAATCGAGCACGACCTGCAGCGCCCCCATCCGATGATGCGGCTGGTGCAGGGCGACGTCGGCTCGGGCAAGACCGTCGTCGCTGCGCTGGCCGCGGTGCGGGCGGTCGAGCACGACGCGCAAGCGGCCGTGATGGCGCCGACGGAACTGCTCGCAGAACAGCATGCGCGCAATTTCAACGCATGGCTCGAACCGCTCGGCCTCCGGGTGGCGCTGCTGACCGGCCGGCAGACCGGCAAGGTTCGCGCAACGCTCGAGGCGGATCTGGCGTCCGGCTCAATCCAGGTCGCCGTGGGCACGCACGCATTGTTCCAGCAGAACATCGCCTTCCAGCGCCTGGTGCTGGCCATCGTCGACGAGCAGCACCGCTTCGGCGTACACCAGCGACTGCAACTGCGCGAGAAGGGCCGGTCCGACGGCCGGTTTCCGCACCAGCTCGTGATGACGGCGACGCCGATTCCGCGGACGCTCGCCATGACGGCGTATGCCGACCTCGACGTGTCGATCATCGACGAGCTGCCGCCGGGACGCACTCCGATCAAGACCGTCGTGCTGCCCGACACCCGGCGCAGCGAAATCGTCGAGCGTATTGATACGGCCTGCCGCTCGGGCCGCCAGGCGTACTGGGTCTGTCCGCTGATCGACGAATCGGACCTCGTGCGCTACGAAGCCGCCGAGAAGACGGCGGCGCAGCTGGGTGAGGCGCTACCCGGCGTGCGTATCGGCCTGATCCACGGCCGGATGGCTGGCAAGCAGAAGGACGCGGTCATGACCGCGTTCAAGCAGGGCAAGCTCGACCTGCTGGTCGCCACGACGGTGATCGAGGTGGGCGTGGACGTGCCCAACGCGAGCCTGATGGTGATCGAGAACGCGGAACGCATGGGCCTGGCCCAGTTGCACCAGTTGCGCGGCCGCGTCGGTCGCGGCTCGGTCGAAAGCACGTGCGTCCTGCTCTTCCAGGGACCGCTGTCGCCCATTGCCCGCGAGCGGCTGGCCGTCCTGCGCGAAACCAACGATGGCTTCGAGGTGGCGCGCCGGGACCTCGAGCTGCGCGGCCCGGGTGAATTGCTGGGCACGCGCCAGACGGGTCTGATGCAATTGCGGGTGGCCGACCTGGTCCGGGACGCGGACCTGTTGCCGGACGTCCAGCGTGCGTCGGCATTGATGCTGGGCGGTCCGCAGGCCAACATAGCGGGCCTCGTGGGCCGCTGGGTCGGCGCGGGCGAGCGTTTCCGCAACGTCTGAAGAATCCTCCGATGAGCGACTCGACCCACCTGGACAAAGGCACCGGCACCTCGGCAAGTGGCTTCGCGCGGATGCGCGGTCGACTCGTCGAATACGCGCGGCTGATGCGTCTCGATCGCCCCATCGGCATCTGGCTGCTGCTGTGGCCGGCGCTGTGGGCGCTGTGGATCTCGGCCGACGGTCATCCGGACGAGCGGATCTTCGTCATCTTCCTGCTCGGCACCTTCGTGATGCGCGCCGCGGGCTGCGTGATCAATGACTTCGCCGATCGTGAATTCGATCCGCACGTGCGTCGCACCGCCAACCGCCCGCTGGCGCGCGGGGTGGTTTCGCCGGCCGAAGCGTTGGCGGTGTTCGCGGTGCTCGGGCTGATCGCCCTGGCGCTGCTGATCCCGCTCAATCGCCCGACCCAGGTGCTCGCGCTGGTCGGCGGCGTGCTGGCCGTGACGTACCCGTTCCTGAAGCGATTTTTCGCGCTGCCACAGGCCTATCTCGGCCTGGCGTTTTCGTGGTCCGTGCCGATGGCTTTCGCAGCACAGACCGGCGAATTGCCGCTCCTGGCGTGGGTGCTGTTCGTGGCAGGCGTGTTGTGGACGACGGCGTACGACACGATCTACGCGATGGTCGACCGCGAGGACGATCTCGTGATCGGCATCCGCTCGTCGGCGATCCTGTTCGGCCGCGCGGATCGCGGGATCGTCGCCGCGCTGCAGACCGGCACGCTGATCCTGCTCGCCTTCGCGGGCTTCCTGGCGCAGCTGGGTCGCTGGTATTGGCTCGGCCTGGGGCTGGCCGTGGCGACGTCGTTGCACCAGCAATACCTGATTCACCGGCGCGATCCCGCGGAGTGCTTCCGCGCCTTCCTGAACAATAATCTGTTCGGGCTCGCCGTCTTTGGTGGAATCCTGCTCGACTACATGTTCACGACCTGACGCCGCGTCGTCGCGCAGTCCCGTTCAATCGGGAATCGGTTCGTCGCCCGCCTGCCTGCGCGGCAGCACCCAGTGCAGTACGAGTGAACCGAAGACTGCCGAGATCAAGGTGCCCGCGAGGATGCCGAGCCGGTCGGTGACGATCACCTCGGCAGCGGCCGCGTTCTCGAACGCCAGGAAGCCGATCAGCAGGCTCATCGTGAAGCCGATGCCGCACAGGATCGCTGCGCCGTAGACCTGCCCGAAAGTCACGCCGCTCGGCAGGCGGGCCAGGCCGGTCTTGACGGCGACCCACGAGAACGTGAACACACCCACCTGCTTGCCGACGAACAGCCCGAGCAGGATGCCGAGCGGTATCGGGTCGAGCAGGTTGCGCAGGCTCAGGCCCGCGAGACTCACGCCGGCATTGGCGAACGCGAAGATCGGCAGGATGCCGAAAGCGACCCATGGGTGCAGCGAATGCTCGAGCCTGTAGGCGGGCGGATGGTCGGGGTGAGCGGGATCCGAGGTCGGCACGAACAACGCCGTGACGACGCCGGCAAGCGTCGCGTGCACACCGGACTTGAGCACGAACACCCAGAGCGCGGTGCCGACCAGGATGTACGGCGCAATGCGCGTGACGCCGGCGCGGTTCAGCGCGAACAGCGCGGCGATCGCGACCCCCGCCCCCATCAGCGCATTGAACGACAGGTCGCTGGAATAGAACGCCGCGATGATGACGATCGCGCCGAGGTCATCGAGCACGGCAAGCGTGAGCAGGAAGACCTTGAGTCCGACCGGAACGCGATTGCCGAACAGCGACAGCACGCCGAGCGCGAAGGCGATGTCGGTGGCGGAAGGAATCGCCCAACCGCGGATGCCGATCGGATCGTTCCAGTTCAAGGCGGCGTAAATCGCGGCAGGAACGATCATGCCGCCGAGCGCGGCGATGGCAGGCAACGCGATTTTACTGGGATCCGAGAGCTCGCCGGACACGGCCTCACGCTTGATCTCGAGCCCGACCAGCAGGAAGAAGATCGCCATCAGCAGGTCGTCGATCCAGATGAGCAGGGTCTTGTCGAGCTCGAACGCGCCTACCTGCAGCTTGATCGGGGTCTGCAGGAGCGCGTGGTAGGCGTCGGAGAGCGTGGTGTTGGCCGCGACCATCGCGAGGATGCCCGCGATCACGAGCAGGATGCCGCTCGCGGATTCGAGCTTCAGGAAGTCACGCAAGGCGGCGACGGGACTGGGATCTTGGGAGGGCTGGGTCATGGTGGCGCCTGGCTCGAGTGGCGCGCAGTTTAGCGGACGCGGCGGTGTTCGTACCCGGCTCAGCCGAGGGCGCGTGCCGCGGCCCAGATTTCGATGCTGGCAGCGCCCGCGGCGCGCAAGGTGGACGCGGCCTCGACGGCCGTGCTGCCGGTGGTCACGACGTCATCGACGAGGATCACGTGCGCGCCAGTCACCCTGCGCGTATCCGCGACAAAGGCCCCGCGCAAGTTGCCTGCGCGTGCCCCGCGATCGAGTCCGACCTGCGGTGCCGTGGCGCGAATCCGACGCAACGCCTGCCCGGCAAGCTCGAGGTCCAGCAGGCGCGACACGATGCGGGCGATTTCGTGCGACTGGTTGAAGCCCCGCTCGACCAGCCGGGACGGGTGCAGCGGCATGGGGACGACCAATGCCGGACAACGCGATCCGTCGTGCGCCTCACTGATCGCTTGCGCAGCCAGCCGCGTGCCGAAGACTCGCGCGTTCGCGAGTGCGCCCTCGTATTTGAGTGCCTGCACCAGGTGTGTCACCGGAAACTCGTAGACCCACGGTGCCATGCACCGGGAGTACGGCAGGTGGAGTTTGCGACAACGCTCGCAGCCGTTTGCGTTCGCGCCGACGCTTGCAGGGCGAGGCAGGCCGCAGCGATGGCATGGGTCGGGCACGAGCGGGATTTCCGCCTCGCAGTCGGCGCACAGGTCGAACGCCGGGCGTTGGCCGGGGCGGCGGCACAGGACGCAACGGGGTGGCAGTACCCACCCCGTCCAACGGTCGAATTGCGTGTAAACCTGGCTGCGGCGCATTGGTTGACAGCGCCGATGGGGGTCCGAATACTGCCCGGACGCTGCTCCGCACAGCCTGAACCAAGTTGTTTCCCCTGACCCGCTCTCATTCTGTTCACTTCGACGAGAATCACGCCATGACCGCCCCCGACCTCAGCCTGCTCGGCACGGTACGCACCGACTGGTCGCTCGAGGAGGCACGTGGGATCCACGCCGCGCCGTTCAGCGACCTGCTGTTTCACGCCCAGCGCGTGCATCGCGACCACTTCGTGCCGAACCGGGTACAGGTGAGCACCCTGATTTCGATCAAGACCGGCGCGTGTCCCGAGGACTGCTCGTACTGCCCGCAGAGCGTGCGCTACGACACCGGCCTCGAGCGCGAGGAACTGATGGAGGTTTGCGACGTGGTGGAGCGGGCGCAGGCGGCCAAGGCCAACGGCGCGACGCGCTTCTGCATGGGCGCCGCCTACCGCAACCCGAAGCCGCACCAGCTGCAGAAGATCAAGGTGATGGTCAGCGAGGTCCGCGCGCTCGGTCTCGAGACCTGCGCCACGCTCGGCATGCTGACTCCGCAGCAGGCGACGGAGCTGAAGGACGCGGGGCTCGACTACTACAACCACAACCTCGACACCTCGAAGGAGTTCTACGGCGAGGTGATCACGACGCGCACCTACCAGGACCGCCTCGACACGTTGCAGGCTGTGCGTGATGCCGGCCTCAACGTCTGCTGTGGCGGCATCCTCGGCATGGGTGAATCCGAGAACGATCGCGTCGCGCTGCTGCACACGCTCGCGACCCTGCCGCAGCACCCGGAGAGCGTGCCGATCAACCAGCTGGTGCAGGTGCCGGGCACGCCGTTGCACGGCCTGCCGGAACTCGACCCGCTCGACCTCGTGCGTGTGATCGCGACGGCGCGGCTGCTGATGCCGAAGTCGTACGTGCGTCTCTCCGCCGGCCGCACGGACATGAGTGATTCCGTGCAGGCGTTGTGCTTCCTGGCCGGCGCCAATTCGATCTTTTACGGCGACCGCCTGCTCACCACGCCGAATCCCGGCCGCAGCCACGACGAGCAGCTGTTCCAGCGGCTCGGCATCGTGCCGGAGCAAGCCGCCGCCGTCGCTGGCTGAACGAGCGACGCGCCGATGTCGCGCGCCGACGCCACGCTCGCGGCAAGATTGGCGGAGCAGGCAGCCGCCGGACGGTCACGCCGAAGACGCACGGTCGAGGCGCGTGAACCGGGCGGCGTTCGCGTCACTGTGGAAGGGCGCGAGTGCGCCTCTTTCTGCAGCAACGATTACCTCGGGCTCGCCGACCATCCGCGCATTGTCGCAGCGTTCTGCGCTGCCGCGCGCCGCTGGGGCGTGGGCAGCGGCGCTTCGCACCTCGTGAGCGGCCACAATCGCGAACATCAAGCACTCGAGGACGAACTCGCGTGTGTCGTGGCACGGCCTCGTGCACTGCTGTTCTCGACCGGCTACATGGCGAACCTGGCCGTGGCGTCGGTGTTGGCGGGTCGCGGTGATCACGTGCTCGAGGACCGGCTCAATCACGCGTCGCTGCTCGACGCGGGCCTGGCCTCCGGCGCGCGATTCTCACGCTTTGCGCACGGCGACGTGGCGGCGCTACGGACGAAGCTGTCCAGGATCGGCGCGAACGACGGCACGCTGGTGATGACCGACGGTGTGTTCAGCATGGATGGCGACGTGGCTCCGCTGCGTGAAATCGCCGCCGCTTGCCGTGAGGCACAGGCGCAGTTGCTCGTCGACGATGCACACGGCTTCGGCGTGCTCGGCCCGACCGGTGCGGGCGCCGTCGACGAAGCCGGACTCGGCGTGGACGACGTGCCCATCCTGATGTGCACGCTGGGCAAAGCCGCCGGCACGTTCGGCGCGTTCGTCGCGGGCTCCGCGGTGTTGATCGAGAGCCTGCTGCAGCGCGCGCGCACCTACGTTTACACGACGGCGCTGCCGCCGGCGGTGGCGGCCGCGACACGTGAATCACTGCGCGTGATGCGCGACGAACCGTGGCGTCGCGACCGAGTACTCGAGCACGCGGCTCGTTTCCGGAGCGGGCTCGCTGACTTGGGCCTGTCGTCGCTGCCGTCGCGCACGCCGATCCAGCCGGTGCTGATCGGCGATGAAGCGGCCGCCGTCGCGGCGAGCAACGCGTTGTTCGAACTGGGTTTCTGGGTGCCGGCAATCCGCCCGCCGACCGTGCCCGTCGGCACGTCGCGCCTGCGCTTCACGTTCTCGGCCTCGCACACTGCGGCGCAGGTCGAGCAGTTGCTGGCGGCTTTGCAGGCAATGCGTGCAAGCGGCGTACTTCGGCCGGCGGCGGCTGCATGAGCGCCCCCTTGCACGTCGAGATCCGCGGCGACGGTCCGGACGTCGTGCTGCTGCACGGTTGGGCTCTGCATGGCGGCATGTGGGGCCCGTGGGTCGACGAACTTTCGCGGCGGGCGCGCCTGCATTTCATCGACCTGCCGGGGCACGGCCGCAGCCGGTGGCCCGAGGGCGCGGCGACGCTGCGTGATCTGGCACGTGCCGTTTCACCGCACGTGCCGCAAGGTGCAGCGGTACTGGGTTGGTCGCTGGGCGGGATGGTGGCGCTGGAACTCGCTCGCTCCCGGCCAGGCGACCTGGCCGCGCTGGTGCTGGTGGCGACCACCCCGTGTTTCCTCGCACGCGAAGACTGGCCAGCGGGCATGAGTGCGACCGTGCTGGATGGTTTCGCGGCGGGCCTCGCCGGCGACTACCGCCGCACCCTTGCCAATTTCCTGGCGCTGCAGACCTGGGGCGACGAGAACTCAACACAGGCGTTGCGCTCGCTGCGAGCCAACCTCGACTCGCACGGCGAACCCGATCCGCAGGCCCTCGTCGCCGGGCTCGGCATTCTTCGTACGACGGACCTGCGGGACGCGCTTGCTGCCATCACGATCCCGACACTGGTCATCGCCGGCGAGCACGATCGCATCACGCCGGTGGCGGCGGGACGTGAACTGGCATCGCGGCTGCCGTCCGCCCGCTTCGTCGAGGTGCCGAAAGCGGGGCACGCGCCGTTCCTGTCTCACCCGGAGACGGTGCGGCAGGAGGTCGAAAGCTTTCTGTCCTTCCTGGCTCCCTCGCCTGCGCGCAGTGCGACCTCTTCTGCCGCAGGAGGAGAGGTCAAGTCAGCGGCAGACGTGAATTCGGACGGTGGTTTCGCGCTCGACGTCCGGCGCGTCCGTGATTCGTTTTCGCAGGCGGCGGCGACATACGACGCGGCGGCGGTCCTGCAGGCGCAGGTTCGCGACGAACTGCTGCACCGGCTCGAAGTCCTGCGCATGGAGCCAGAAGTCGTCGTCGACCTCGGTGCCGGAACCGGGCAGGCGTCGATCGCGCTCAAGCGCAAGTACCCGGTCAGCCGGGTACTGGCGATGGACATCGCGCATGGCATGCTGCTGCAGGCGCGCAAGCGGCAAACCCTGTTGCGCCGGTTCGACCGGGTCGTGGCCGATGCGGCGGGGTTGCCGCTCAGGAATGCCTCTGTCGACATGCTGTTCTCGAGCCTGATGCTGCAGTGGTGCAACGACCCGGACCGGGTCCTGCGCGAATGCCGGCGGGTCCTGCGACCGGGGGGCGTGCTGCACTTCACCACGCTCGGCCCCGACACCCTGGTCGAGTTGCGGAAATCCTGGCAGGCCGCCGACCCGGGTCACGCCCACGTGAACCGGTTCGTGGACATGCACGACCTCGGCGACGCGCTGCTGCGGGCCGGATTTGCGGAACCGGTGCTGGACGTCGAACGGTACACGCTGACCTATGACGATGCGCGCGGCCTGATGCGCGACCTCAAGGCGATTGGTGCGCAGAACGCGACGGCGGGGCGGGCGCGCGGGCTCACGGGCAAGTCGACTCTGGCTCGCATGCTGGCCGCCTACGAAGGGTTCCGTCGTGACGGACGGTTGCCGGCGACGTACGAAGTGGTCTACGCGCAGGCCTGGTGCCCCACCGGCCCGATCCGCACCAAGGGCCGATCCACGTCGGAAACGGTCATCCCGGTCAGCCAGATTCGCCGCCGCAATTCATCAGACTAATTATTTAATAGTGGCTCTAGGTCTCATAGAAGTTTCAGCTTGACTATTTTCATTGAATAACAGACACACCTCCGACTAACCCCTAACCCCTAACCCCTTCCTCCCCTTCCTCCCCTTCCTGTACTTCCCCCCTTCCCATGACCCCTGGCCTCTTCATCACCGGTACCAACACCGGCGTCGGCAAGACAGCACTTGCCGCCGCCATCCTCCGATTGCTGGCTGCAGAAGGTGTCCGTGCGGTTGGCCTGAAACCCATCGCCAGCGGCAGCCAGCGCGCGGGTCCGGGCGAACCGCTGCGGAACTCCGATGCGCTCGAGCTGCAGGCCGCTGCTGCGGTGCCGCTCCCTTACGAGAGCGTGAACCCGTGGTGCTTCGAAGCGGCTATCGCCCCGCACCTTGCCGCGGCAGAAGCCGGCCAGGTCACCCCGCTCGGCTCCCTATTGGAGTGGTACGGGCAGGTCACAGCCGGAGCCGAGCTGGCCCTGGTTGAAGGCGCGGGCGGCTGGCGGGTTCCCCTGCACCCGGAAGGTTTCCTCAGCGACCTGCCCGAAGCCCTGGGGCTCGGTGTCATCCTGGTCGTTGGGACGACGCTCGGCTGCCTCAACCACGCCCGGCTGACAGCCGAGGCCATTCACGTCGGGGGTCGCTGCCGCCTGGTCGGATGGATCGCCAATGCGATCGACCCGGCGTTCGAGCGCCCGTCGGCGAACCTGGCGACCCTCGAGCGACTGTTGGGCTCCCCGCCGCTGGCGACCACCGCCTGGACCGCCGAACGATCCGCGTTCGGCAATGCCATCGTCGATGTGCGTGGCGCGGTCCGCCTGCGTGAAACGCTGTTGGCCGTGGCCCGACACTAGCCATGGTCGTTTCGACGTTCGATACCCAGGCGGCCGCCGCGCCCAGTCATCGGATCGAACTGGCGCCGAATTGCTCGCTGACCCCACAGTCGGCGCGCGTTTTCGTCGGCGGACTCGCTTTCGTCACGTTCGCAGTCGCCACCTTCTTCGCGTTGCAGGGCCTCTGGCCCATCCTGCCGTTTGCAGGTCTTGAAATCGGCCTGCTGTGGTGGGCCGTCCGTGCGAGCATGAACGACGGGCGGCAGCGTGAACTCATTCTAATTTCAGACGATTCGGTGGTAATCGAGCGACAGGGACTCGCAATACCTAGCCGGACGGTATTTGCACGACATTGGGCGACGGTTAAACTGCGCGACCCGCCAGCGGCCCGGCACCCGAGCCGGCTCGTCATCGAGTCTCACGGACGTGCCTGCGAGGTGGGACGTTTCCTCACCGAGGAGGAGCGCCTCAGTCTGGCGGGGCGTCTCCGCCAGCTGGTGGGGAAGTCGAGCGAGTCCCCCGCGCTGGATGTTCAGTCGACGTGACTGGTGTCGGATGCGGGAATGGCAGTCGCCTCTAGAAGGGCGGCGCCTGTTTCACATGGGAGTTTCGGTAGTGCCAATGAAGATGAAGCGTGCCCTCGGAGCCAGCGCGACGGCGGCCCTGGCGGCGTTGTGGTCGGGATCGGCCTCGGCCGCCTGGACCCTGAACCTGCGCGAAGGCGTCACCGAACTGAGCCGCGAGATCTACTCGCTGCACATGCTGATCCTGTGGATCTGCGTCGCTATTGCCGTGGCCGTGTTCGGCGTGATGATCTATTCGATCGCCACGTTCCGTAAGTCGAAAGGCGCCGTGCCGGCCACCTTCGAACACAACACCAAGGCCGAGATCATCTGGACCGTGATCCCGGTCATGATCCTGGTCGCGATGGCGATTCCCGCCGCGCGCACGCTGGTCAAGATCGACGACACCCGCGGCGCCGACATGACCGTCAAGGTCACGGGGTACCAGTGGAAGTGGCAGTACGACTACGTCGATGAAGGTGTCGCGTACTTCTCGACCTTGACGCGCGCCAGCGACGAAGCCCGCCAGCTCGATTCGGGCATCGACGTGCGCAAGGTTGAACACTACCTGCTCGACGTCGACAACCCACTGGTCGTGCCGGTCGACAAGAAGGTGCGCGTGCTGGTCACCGCGGCCGACGTCATCCACAACTGGTGGGTGCCGGACTTCGGCATGAAGAAGGACGCAATCCCCGGCTACATCAACGAGCTGTGGTTCAGGGCCGACAAGGTCGGCACGTACCGCGGCCAGTGCGCCGAGCTTTGCGGGCGCGACCACGGTTTCATGCCGATCGTCGTGCGCGTCGTCGAGCAGGCCGAGTACGACAGCTGGCTCGCCAGCCAGAAGGCTGCACGCCAGGCCGCTGCCGCGCCCGCCGCACAGGCGGCAGCAGTGACGGCGGCTCCGGCCGCCGCCCCGACGACCACAGCCAACGAGACGACGACCGTGCTGGTCGCGAACGCGGAGTAATCGAACCAATGAGCGCTTCCCAGACTCACGGCCACGCCGCTGCGCACGACCACCATGACGATCATGGCCCGGCCAAGGGCATGATGCGCTGGCTGACGACGACGAATCACAAGGACATCGGCACGATGTACCTGATCTTCAGTCTCGTCATGTTCTTCATCGGCGGCGCGATGGCGCTGGTGATCCGCGCCGAGCTGTTCATGCCCGGCATGCAGCTGGTCGACCCGCAGTTCTTCAACACCATGACGACGGTGCACGCGCTGATCATGGTGTTCGGCGCGGTCATGCCCGCCACGGTGGGCCTTGCCAACTGGATGATCCCGCTGCAGATCGGCGCGCCCGACATGGCACTGCCACGCATGAACAACTTCAGCTTCTGGCTGCTGGTGTCGGCGTTCTCGCTGCTGATCCTGTCGCTGTTCATGCCGGGCGGCGGCCCCGCGGCCGGCTGGACGCTCTACCCGCCGCTCGTGCTGCAGACCGGCGACGCGTTCCCGCTCGCGATCTTCGCGATCCACCTTGCGGGCGCCTCGTCGATCATGGGCGCGATCAACATCATCGTCACGATCATGAACCTGCGCGCGCCGGGCATGGGCCTGCTCAAGATGCCGCTGTTCGTCTGGACCTGGCTGATCACCGCCTACCTGCTGATCGCCGTGATGCCGGTGTTCGCCGGCGCGGTGACGATGCTGCTCACCGACCATTTCTTCCACACGACGTTCTTCGCCGCGGCCGGCGGCGGCGACCCGGTGCTCTACCAGCACATCTTCTGGTTCTTCGGGCACCCCGAGGTCTACATCATGATCCTGCCCGCGTTCGGGATCGTGTCGGAGATCATCCCGACGTTCTCACGCAAGAAGCTGTTCGGCTACGACGCGATGGTCTACGCGACCGCGTCGATCGCGTTCCTGTCGTTCATTGTCTGGGCGCACCATATGTTCACGGTGGGCATGCCGCTCGCCGGCCAGATGTTCTTCATGCTGAGCACGATGCTGATCGCCGTGCCGACGGGCGTGAAGGTGTTCAACTGGACCGCGACGATGTGGCGAGGCTCGCTGACTTTCGAGCCGCCGATGCTGTTCGCGCTGGCGTTCCTGTTCCTGTTCACGATCGGCGGTTTCTCCGGCCTGATGATGGGTATCGCACCGGCCGACTTCCAGTACCACGACACCTACTTCATCGTGGCGCACTTCCACTACGTGCTGGTGCCGGGTGCCGTGTTCGCCATCATGGCGGGCGTTTACTACTGGTTGCCGAAGTGGACCGGCCACATGTACGACATCAAGCTCGCCAACCGGCACTTCTGGCTGTCGACCGTGTTCGTGAACCTGCTGTTCTTCCCGCAGCACTTCCTCGGCCTGGCCGGCATGCCGCGCCGCATCCCGGACTACTCCACCCAGTTCGCCGACTGGAACATGGTGTCCTCGATCGGCGCGTTCGGCTTCGGCCTGTCGCAGCTGCTCTTCGTCTACATCATCGTCAAGTGCGCGCGTGGCGGCGCCAAGGCGTCGGACCGTGTCTGGGAGGGCGCGTACAACCACGGCCTGGAGTGGACGGTGCCGTCGCCGGCGCCGTACCACACGTTTGAAGAAGCCCCTGTCGTCAAGTAAGGACCGGCGTTGAACGAAATGGCCGAGCGTGACCCCACCAACGAGCAGCGCCGTCGCATCCGCCGTTCAGCCATCGTGCTGGCGGTGGTGGCGATCGCTATCTATGCCGCCTTCATCGCGTCCGGCGTGATGAAGGCCCAGCCGTAAAACGACAACTCCGGCCATGAACTCGACGCCGCAGGACCAGCAAAGCCGCTCGCTGACCCGCAGCCTCTGGGTGATGGTCGCGGGCAGCTTTGCCTTCGGTTTTGCGCTCGTGCCGCTCTATGACGTGATCTGCGAGGCCGCGGGCATCCGCGTCAATGCGGCGCCGTCCGCGATCCAGGTGTCGAACGGCGGCGAGGGCCGCGAAATCACGCTCGAGTTCATGTCGATGATCCCGCCCGGCAGCGCGTTCGAGCTCACCCCCGAGACGCGCTCGATGAAGCTGCAGCCAGGCAAGCTCTACGAGGCGAAGTTCCTCATCAAGAGCCGCGCGGACGTGCCGGTAGTCGCCCAGGCCATCCCGAGCGTCGCTCCGGCGACGACAGCGAAGTACCTGCAGAAGACCGAATGCTTCTGCTTCACGCCGCAGACCTTCCAGGCGGAAGAACAGCGGGAATTCACGGTGCGCTTCATCGTCGCCCCCGACCTGCCGCAGGACGTGGACCGGATGACGCTCGCCTATTCGATGTACACGGTGGCCGGCGCGGAGCCCGCGCGGCTCGCGCTTGGGAAGTGAGTAGTGAGTAGTGATTGGTGAATAGCGAGAGTGGACCCGCCGCTTGGCATCCGACTCTTGCTAATCACTAATCACTAATCACTAATCACTGTTCGACGATCGACGTTTTCCGTTAACGCAGAAAGAAGGCACACGCCATGGCTCACGCTCAAACCGCGCACGACGCGGGGAAGTACTACATCCCGCACGGCAGCAAATGGCCCATCGTCGGCTCGATGTCGCTGTTCGTCATGATGCTCGGCGCGGCCGCGCTGCTGAACGGCGTGAACGTCGCGCCCTTCATCTTCTGGACGGGTTTCGCCGCCTGGATGTTCATGTTCTATGGCTGGTTCGGCACGGTCATCGGCGAGAACCAGGCCGGCATGTACAACGCGGGCGTCGACCGCTCATTCCGCATGGGGATGATGTGGTTCATCTTCTCGGAAGTGATGTTCTTCGCCGCTTTCTTCGGCGCGCTGTACTACGCGCGCAACCTGTCCGTGCAGTGGCTCGGCGGTGAAGGCAGCAAGTACTTGACCAATCTGTTCCTGTGGCCGCACTTCGAGCCGGCCTGGCCGACCAACGGCCCGGCGTCGATCGGCGGCGACTTCGAGACCATCCCGGCCTTCGGGCTGCCCGCCATCAACACCGCACTGTTGCTGACCTCCGGTGTGACGATCACGATCGCCCACCACGCGCTGCAGGCGGGCAAGCGTGGCGTGCTGAAGTTCTTCCTCGCAGCGACGTTCCTGCTGGGTTTCGCGTTCGTCTACCTGCAGGCGACCGAGTATCACCATGCGTACACCGAGCTGAACCTGACGCTCGGCAGCGGCGTGTACGGTTCGACATTCTTCATGCTGACCGGTTTCCACGGGCTGCACGTGACGCTCGGCGCCATCATGCTGGTCGTGATCTGGCTGCGCGTCATGAAGGGCCACTTCACGCCCAAGCAGCATTTCGCCTTCGAGGCGGTGGCGTGGTACTGGCACTTCGTGGACGTGGTGTGGCTGGGCTTGTTCATCTTTGTGTACTGGCTGTAACGCCAGTACACCCGATGAACAGGGGTTAGGGGTTAGGGGTTAGGGGTTAGTCGGAACGCAGACTGACACTTTCGACGCCCACCCAAACGAAGAAGGCCGGCAATGCCGGCCTTCTTTACTGGGAAATCTCAATTTCGATCGGCCTGGAAAATTGAACAGCGCTTTCCGGCTCACCTGCCGACTAACCCCTAACCCCTATCCCCTTTCCTACCTGAGGTAGTGCGGCGTGATCAGCCCCGCATACCAGGCGATGAACAGTAAGATGAAGAGCGCGACGGACAGCGCGATGCGCACGGTCAGCGCCGTGACCATCCGTTTTCTCGACTGGCCTTCATCCTCCTTCACCAGGTGGAATAGCCCCGAACCCAGGCTCAGGACGATGGCGAACAGGACCAGGACGATGAGGATCTTGATGAGCATGGTCGGGCGGTCGGCGCGGCGCGGCGCGAAAGTGTCTGGCGCAAAGTATAAATGAGCCTGCGGATTGCCAATCGCGAGTTCGTTCCACGACTGTGGGCCGTGCTGCTGACCGCCGCCCTGCTCGCAACGTTTGTCGCGTTCGGGTGGTGGCAGATGGGGCGGGCGCGTGAGAAGCAGGCGATGATCCAGTCGTTCCAGCGGGGCACGCAGTCGAGCATCGAGCTCAAGGGCGGCGTCCCCGTCGACGAACTGCCGCGCTACCAGCACGTGCGGGCCGAAGGTCGATACGAGCCGGAGCACCAGGTCCTCATCGACAACATGCCCTCGCAGGCAGGACTGCCGGGATTTCGCGTGCTGACACCCTTCCATCGCGACGGCAGCGAGCGTCTGCTGCTGGTCGATCGAGGCTGGGTGCCGCTCGGTGCAACGCGGCAGGACCTGCCGCCGGTATTCGTCTCGCCCGAACTCCGTGCCGTGTCGGGTCGCCTCGATACGCTGCCCGCCCCCGGCGTTCGCGTCGGTGATGCCGGCGTCGCAGGCGACACGGGGTGGCCACGCGTGCTGAATTTTCCGCGCCAGCAGGATCTCGAACAGACGCTCGGTGCAAAGGTCGAAACGCGGATCGTCCTGCTCGATCCGGCGGCGCCCGATGGCTACGAGCGAGTCTGGCGCCCCGCCATGCAGTTCGGTCCCGAGCGGCACCTGGGGTACGCAGTGCAGTGGTTCGTGTTCGCAATCATCACGCTCATCATTTTCATCGCCCTGAGCCTGCGCCGACTTCCGGGCGAGGCGTCGGCGGTCACGGATTCAACTTCCGGCTCACCATGAACGCACCAATCGCAGACAACCAGCGGCGCCGCGGGCGCCGCCAGCTTCTCTTCCTGGCGTCGCTCTTTTTCGTGCCCCTGCTGCTGGCCTTCTGGCTGTATTACGGCGGCTTGGGTTGGCGACCGGTTGGCGGCACCAACAAGGGCGACCTGATCAACCCTGCCGTGCCATTGCCGCGCGTCGTACTCGTGCAGCCGGACGGCACGCGCACACCCCCGGATTTCCTGCAGGGCAAGTGGACGATTGCCTACCTGGGCGACGGTGCCTGCGATGAACGCTGCCACAAGGCGCTCTACCTCGCGCGCCAGACCTGGATCGCCTTGAACAAGGACATGGATCGTGTCCAGCGCGTGTTCCTTGCGACCGGACCGCGTGTCGACACGCAGTTCCTGGCGACGGAACATGTCGACCTGCGGGTCGCGATCCTGGGCGACGACCCGGCATCGAACTCACTGCTCGCGAAATTTCCGGTGCTCGACGGCGTCGCACCGACCGCTGCCGGCCGGCTCTACCTGATCGATCCGCTCGGCAACCTCGTGCTCAGCTATTCTGCCGCAGCCCCCGACAAAGCCCTGCTCACGGACGTGAAAAAACTGCTGCGGCTCTCGCACATCGGCTGAGAATTCCCGTGAATACGAAAAGGCGCCTGACCACGTTCCGCAAGCTCTGCCTGTTCGCCACGATCCTCGCGTTCTGCGTCGTCGTGCTGGGTGCCTACGTGCGCCTGAGCCACGCCGGCCTCGGGTGTCCCGACTGGCCGGGCTGCTACGGCCACCTGACGGCCGGCCAGGCCGCCGAGAACCATCACACGGTGAACGCCGCGTTCCCGGAGCGCCCGGTCGAATACGAGAAGGCGCTCAAGGAAATGCTGCACCGGTACCTCGCCGCAACGCTCGGCCTGGTCATCCTGGTCATCGGCGCGCTCGCCTGGCGCAATCGGCAGGATTCGCTGCAGCCGGTGCGCATGCCACTCGCCGTCGTCGGGCTCGTCGTCTTCCAGGGACTGCTCGGCATGTGGACCGTGACGCTGCTGCTGAAGCCCGCGATCGTTTCTGCTCATCTCGCCGGCGGCCTGACGACGATGGCTTTGCTGTGGTGGATGTCGCTGCAGACCACTCGCCGTTCACGCCCCAAAGCGGAATACAACCTGCGCCGCTGGGCCGTGATCGGCATGGCGGTGCTGGTGGCGCAGATCCTGCTCGGTGGGTGGGTCAGCACCAATTACTCGGCCGTGGCCTGCCCCGACTTCCCCACCTGTCAGCGCTCGTTCTGGCCAGCCATGGATTTCAAGAACGCGTTCGTGCTGTGGAGGGGCCTCGGCATCGACTACGAAGGCGGCGTGCTCGACCACCCGGCCCGCGTTGCGATTCACTTCACCCACCGCATCGGCGCGATCGTGGCCGCACTCGTGGTCGGGTTCGTCGCGTGGAAGGCGATACGGACCGGCCAGTCTCGCGGCGTCCGGGCGGCCGGCATCGCCCTGGCCATGGCGCTCCTGACGCAGATGCTGGTCGGACCGCTGATGGTGATCAAGACGTTCCCGCTGCCCCTCGCCACGGTGCACAACGCAGTGGCGGCGCTGCTGGTGCTCGCGATGGTTGCCCTGCTGCGTTTCCTGTTCCCGCCGCGGGGGTCCGGCCTGTACTGACCGCCGGAGACTCCGTTCCGCGTGCTGTCCCGGCGGCGGCGGGCTGTCTGCAGCCCGGGGCGGTACAATTGCCGCCCCGATGACTTCCACCCACCCCCACGTTGCCCCGCCCGCCGTCGCTTCCTGGCGGGACTACTACGAACTCGGCAAGCCGCGCGTCGTTGCGCTCATCGTGTTCACGGCGGTGGTGGGCATGTTCCTCGCTGTCCCGGGCCTGCCGCCCTGGCAAGCGTTGCTCTACGGCACGCTCGGCATCGGCCTTGCCGCGTCGAGCGCTGCCGCCATCAATCACGTGGTCGACCGCAAGTTCGACGTGAAGATGGCGCGCACGATGAACCGCCCGATCCCGACGGGTCACGTGACGACGCGACAGGCGCTGACGTATGCGGCGATCATCGGTATCGCGTCGATGGCCATCCTGTGGTGGCTGGTGAATCCGCTGACGGCCGTGCTGACGTTGTTTTCACTGATCGGCTACGCCGTGCTCTACACCGTCTGGCTCAAGCACGTGACGCCGCAGAACATCGTCATCGGTGGCGCAGCGGGCGCCGCGCCTCCCGTGCTGGGTTGGACGGCGGTGACCGGTTCGGCCGATCCGCACTCGCTGCTGCTGTTCCTGATCATCTTCGCCTGGACCCCGCCGCACTTCTGGGCGCTGGCGATCGCGCGCCGCAAGGATTACGCGAAAGCCGGCATCCCGATGCTGCCGGTCACTTACGGCGTCGAATTCACTCAGCTGCACATCCTGCTCTACACGATCATCCTGGTGCTCGTGACACTGCTGCCATACCTCACCGGCATGAGCGGACTGATCTACCTCGTCACGGCCGTGGTGCTCGGCGTGCTCTTCATGCGGTACGCGATCGCGATGCGTAAACCGGACGCGCCGGACCAGCTCCACCTGCAGGCCTTTCGCTTTTCAATCAACTACCTGATGGTGCTGTTCGCGGCGCTGCTGATCGATCACTACGTGCAGATCCGGCCCTGACGGCACGATGGCCGGTCGCTCCACGCATTTCGCCGCGCCGCTGCTGCTGACCGTCGTCACCGGCCTGATCATCTACGTCTCGCTGTATCCGTTCCGCTTCGTGCCCGACGGCCCGACGCTGTTCGAAGCCTTGCGTTCGATCGGCTGGGCGCGCGCAGGCCGCGGCGACATGTTCAACAACGTGCTGCTGTACGTTCCGTTCGGCTTTTGCGTCGCGCTGCTGGTCGAGCCGCGCTGGGGCCGCCTCACGGGTATCGTGGCTGGCACGCTGCTCGGCGCTTCGCTCTCGCTCGGACTCGAGCTGCTGCAGGCCTCGGTGGTGCCGCGCGTCTCGAGCCTGCGCGACCTGTCGCTGAACGCGACCGGATCCCTGATCGGCACGGTCTTCGGCACCGTGTTCCACGCACTCGGCAGTCGCATTTCGCCGCAGGGCACGCCCCGCAGTCGCTCGGCGTTCGTCGCGATGTCGATCCTGGTGCTGTGGCTGATGGAGCGGCTCTGGCCGCTCTTGCCGGACCCGGGCCTGCGCCAGCTGAAGCGAGCCGTGCGACCGCTGCTCACCCCGCACATCGACTGGATGGCCCTTGCCGGCTTCTTCGTCGGCTGGCTCGTCGTCACCCAGGCAGTCTTCAGCCTCGTGCGCCGGCAGCGCGCGATGGACGTGCTGCTGATCGTGATCGCAACCGCGCTGCTGGGCAGGACATTCGTGGCAGGCAGCACGCTCGAGGTCGCTGAGATCGCGGCCATTGCGCTGCTGCTGCCACTGCTCGTGCCTTTCAGCCGGCTCGACGACAGCCCGCGCTCGACGATCGTCGCGGTGCTGCTCGGCATCTGGCTGGCGTGGGCCTCGGTGCGGATGTTGCTCGACGGCGCAACGGCATCGTCGGCGGGTACTCCCGAATTGCGCGAGATGCTGCTGCGCAACGTGCCACCGCCACCGCTGCTCGCGAACAAGTCCTTCAGCTATCTCTCGCTCGGCTGGTTGCTTGCCGGCGCAGGCATCGTGCCGCACGTGGCGGCCGGCATGACAGTGCTGTTCGTGCTGCTGCTCACGATGCTGCAGCTCGGGGCCCCGTCGCCAGCTTACGGCTGGGTCGACCTGCTGATCGCCTGCCTGGCCGGGTGGGTCGTGGCCCGCTGGATGCCGCGCACCTGAGCGAGGCAGGCTGCGTTGAGTCAGCGTAGGTTGGTTCAGTAAGCCGCCTGCAGCTCGCTCGAGATGAGCTCGAGCAATTGCGTGTCGCCAAAGCTCGGCAACGGTTTGCCGTTGACGAAGTATTCAGGCGTCGCCGTCACCTTCAGGGCCATCGCGGCGTTCAGGTCCCTGGCAATGCGGTCGCTCACTTCCGGCGAGTTGAGGTCCTGCTGCAACCGCTGCATGTCCAGGCCCACCGCCGCAATGGACTGCAGGATCAGGTCCGGTTGCGCGACGTGGTGTGGCGCCCATTGCGACTGGGTGGCAAACAGTTGCGCGAGGGTTTCCCAGTACTTGTCCTGTTTTCGGCTCGCCTCGAGCACCCGGACGGCGAATTCCGATCCTTCGTGGAATGCGACATGGCGCACCGAGAGCCGGATCTTGTCCGGGTTGTCGGCGATGACCCGCTCGACCAGCGAGAAAAACTGGGCACAGGTTTCGCAAGCGGGATCGAGGAATTCGACGATATGAACCTTGGCCGCCGGGTTGCCACGCGTCGGTGAACCCTCGCTCGCGAGCAGGGCGTTCGACTGGGCGTCCGTACCCGACGGGCTCGGGGTCCGTTGCATCCAGAAGACGCCAGCGAGACCCAGGGCGATCAATACGGCTGCGACAACCACTGCCTTGAGCCTGCGAGTCCGCCTGGATGAGGCGGTGTCCCCAAGGGCGGGCAGATTCTGCTTGCGGTTCCTTGCACTCTTGCGGCTCATGACCTACCTCGCACTCGTCGGATGACGGTTTCGGCGGCAGCGACGCACACAGGCTTCACCGCAGCCCCGACTAACCCCTAACCCCTACAATGGCGGCGAATCGTTGCCGAGCATCATCTTGCGTACCAGCGGCACCGGCCCACTGTACGACAGGAATGCGTCGTGGAAGTCGCGGGGCTTGGCCTGCGGATTCGCAGCCATCCAGTCGGCGCGCAACCTCAGGATCATCAGTTTGCCGAGCGTGTAGTTGAGGTACGCCGGGTCGTAGGTGCCGCGCAGCGCCTGCTGCCGCGCGTTGCCTGGATCCGCGAGCGCGCCCTCGCGGAAGAGTTGTTCGGATTGCGCCACCGTCATGCCCTGCGTGTGCAGGCCGATGGCCGAAAGATAGCGCGCATTGCGTCGCAGCGCCGACAGCAGCTGGCCGATTTCCCACTCCGGGCTGCCAGCGCGAAGGCCCTCGTCTTTCATCATTTCCTCGGCGTAGTGCGCCCAGCCTTCGGTGTAGGCATAGCTCTGGAACAGCTGCGCGACCTTGGACGGGTTGCGGTTGACGTGCAGGAAGTGCAGGAAATGTCCCGGCCACACTTCGTGCACCGAGGTCGACAGCAACGTGCCCTCGCCACCGACGTACTGCGCCTGCTCCTCGGGCGTCCAGCGCGGATCGGGCGGCGCGATGTAATAGACCGCAGGCACGTCCTTGCTCTCGTACGGCCCGGCGGTATTGATGTACGCGAAGTTCTGCGCGTTGTACGGCGGCGCGGTTTCGACCAGCGCCTGCTCTGGCCCGGGAATCGTGACGATGTCCTTCTCCGCGACGAACGCGCGCAGTTCCGGCAACTGGCGACGGGCACCCGCCACGGCACCGCCTTCCGGCTTCTTCGCATTCGCCTTGTCGGCGCACTCACGCAGCGTCTTGCCAGGCGCGTACCGATCACACACCTGCTTGAGCGACGCGAGGTTGCGGTCCATGTCGGCCCGGCCGATTTCCTGCAGTCGTGCCAGCGGGACGTCGACCTGCTCGGTCGCCGCAACCATGCGCGCGAAGAGCTGCGGACCCAGCGCGTAATCCTGGGTCGCATGCTTGCGCTCGGCTTTCAACCAGTCGGCCAGTCCCTGCATCGATGCCGCCGCTGCTGCATTGGCCTCAGCCAGCTGCGACTGCAGCGCCGGGTCCTTGATGCTGGCGAAGACGGCAGTCACGTCTCTGGCATAGAACTCGGCAAAGCCGCTGAAGGCATTCACGCCGTACTCGATCCACGGCGCCGGCATCGGCGTCCGCAGGTTTGCGCGTATCTGCGCAGCCGCGCGCGGGATCTCGCGGGCATAGGCGATGTAGGCGCGTAAGCGGTCCTCGAGTGGCGCGTACGGCTTGCTCAGGTAGATTTCCGGATCGAGCAGGCCGAGGTAGAACGCCGGGTTGCGCCGCGGCCAGTCCGCTTCCTTTTTCCAGAACAGTTCGACGTCGAGCGCGGCGAGCAGGTACCGACGTTCGCGCTGGCGGGACGCCGAGAGCGTGGCTGGGTCCACGGCCAGCAGCCTCGTGCGTTCCGACTCGAGCCGGGCCACGTCGCGGCGCAGCGCTGCGTCGCTGAGGTCCGGCAGCTTACCGTCGAACTCGTGGCGGCCGGCGTAGACCGCGGTGACCGGGTTGGCGGCAAAGTGACCCTCGATGAAGCTCGCCACACCCGTATCCCAGGCGGCGTCGGCACTGGGCATGTCCGTCGCGCGAGCCGGGGCCGCGGCCAGCGCTCCCGCCACGATGACCGCCGTCAGGAAAGAAACCAGACGGTCGGGGTGCAGCTTGGGCGTGCGCATGCTGGGGGCTCCTGTACAGCGTTCCGGCCGGGTCGGCGCGAGGCCCGTTACTTTACGCGAGGTGCGTGCGACTCCTGTAGAATTCGCGACCCTCCGATGGACGTTTCCCACATCCTTGCGCCGCTGAACGACGCGCAGCGGCAGGCAGTGAGTGCCCCGCTGTTGCCGACCCTCGTGCTGGCTGGCGCGGGCAGCGGCAAGACGCGCGTACTGACCCACCGCGTCGAATGGCTGGTGCAGGTCGAAGGCGTGTCGCCGCACGGCATCCTCGCCGTGACGTTCACCAACAAGGCCGCGGCCGAGATGCGCCACCGCATCGAGACGCAGCTCGGCCTGCCTGCCGCGCCGCTCTGGATCGGCACCTTCCATGGCATCTGCCACCGCCTGCTGCGCCTGCACTGGCGCGAAGCCGGCCTGCCGCAGGGGTTCCAGATCCTCGATGGCGAAGACCAGCAGCGCCTGGTCAAGAAGATCATCCGCGGCCTGAACCTCGACGACACGCGCTGGGTCCCGCGCGAAGTGGCGTGGTTCATCAACGCGCAGAAGGACGAAGGCCTGCGGCCGAAGCACCTGAAGGACGACGGCGACCCGACGCGGCACCAGCTGATCAAGCTGTACGAAGCGTACGAGGACGCCTGCCGGCGCAACGGCGTCGTCGATTTCGCCGAGCTGCTGCTGCGCAGCTACGAGATCCTGCGCGAAGTGCCCGGCCTCGGCGAGCACTACCGCGCGCGCTTCAGGCACGTGCTGGTCGACGAGTTCCAGGACACCAACACCATCCAGTACAACTGGCTGAAGGCGCTGGTGGGCTCGTCGAGCATCCCGTACGTGGTGGGCGACGACGACCAGTCGATCTACCGCTGGCGCGGCGCGCGGGTCGAGAACCTGCAGCAGTACCGCAAGGATTTCCACGACGTGCAGCTGTTCCGGCTGGAGCAGAACTACCGCTCGACCGGCAACATCCTCGACGCCGCCAACGCCATCATCGGCAACAACAGCGGCCGCATCGGCAAGAAGCTCTGGACCAGCGAAGGCAAGGGCACGCCGATCCGCCTCTTCCGCGCCTACAACGAGCGCGACGAGGCCGAGTTCGTCATCGGCCAAGATCCGCGAGTGGATCGCGCGCGGCGGCAAGCGCGCCGACAACGCCATCCTCTACCGCTCGAACGCGCAGTCGCGGGTGTTCGAAGAGTACCTGCTGGCCGCCCGCATTCCGTACCGCGTGTACGGCGGCCTGCGGTTCTTCGAGCGCCAGGAAATCAAGGACGCGCTGGCGTACCTGCGCCTGATCTCGAACCGCGACGACGATGCGTCGTTCGAGCGCGTCGTGAACCTGCCGACGCGCGGCATCGGCGCGCGCACGCTCGAAGTGCTGCGCGCCCACTCCCGCGAGCACGTCAAGTCGATGTGGGCCGCCGCGTTCGAATGCAACGAGGACCTCGGAGCCAAGGCCGTCGCGTGCCTGCAGGCGTTCCTGACGCTGATCGAGAAGCTCGACGCCGAAACGCAGGGCCTGCCGCTGCACGAGCAGGTCGACCACGTGATCCAGGCGTCCGGCCTCGTCGGGCACTACCAGAAGGACAAGGCCGACAAGGGCGAAGCCCGCCTCGAGAACCTCGAGGAACTCGTGAGCGCCGCGCGCGGCTTCGAGCCCGAGGACACGGACATGCCGCCGCTGATGGCGTTCCTGTCCCACGCCGTGCTCGAGTCCGGCGAAGGCCAGGCCGAGGCCTGGGAAGACTGCGTGCAGATGATGACGCTGCACTCGGCCAAGGGCCTCGAGTTCCCGGTCGTGTTCCTGTGCGGCCTGGAGGACGGCCTCTTCCCGCACCAGCGCTCGATCATGGACGTGCACGGGCTCGAGGAAGAGCGCCGCCTCTGCTACGTGGGCTGCACGCGCGCCATGCGCCAGCTGTACGTGACCTACGCCGAACAGCGCCGCATGCACGGCGTCGACAACTTCGGGGCGCCGTCCCGGTTCATCGCCGAGATTCCGCTCGAACTGGTCGAGGAGGTCCGCCCGAAAGTGCAGGTGTCCCGGCCGGTCTATTCGCCGCAGTCGCGCCCCACCCCGCAGCAGGCGACCCGCTCGGGCGGCAGCAACCTGTCGATGAGCGGGCGCCGGTTCCAGGACGAGACCCCGGCGGGGGCCTTCAAGCTCGGCCAGCGGGTCCGCCATGCCAAGTTCGGGGAGGGGGTGGTCCTGAGCCTGGAGGGCCAGGGCACCAACGCCCGGATCCAGGTGAATTTCGAGCGCCAGGGCACCAAGTGGCTGATGCTGGGGTACGCCAACCTTGAGGCGGTCTGAGTCGCGCTAGAATGGCGCGCTGCCCCACAGGTCCTTAAAGCTTGAAAATCATCATCCTCGGGGCCGGCCAGGTCGGCCGGACAGCGGCCTACCACCTGGCCCGCGAAGAGGCCAACGACGTCACCGTCGTCGACACCGACGAAGCGTTGCTGCGCGACCTCCAGGACCGCATCGACATCCGCACGGTGCAGGGCAACGCGGCGAGTCCGCGCACGCTCGAGACCGCCGGCGCGCGCGATGCCGACATGCTCGTCGCACTCACCAACAGCGACGAGACCAACATGGTCGCGTGCCACGTGGCGTGGAACCTCTTCGGCACGAAGACCAAGATCGCCCGCATCCGCTCGCGTGACTACACGAAGCACCCGAGCCTGTTCGTTTCGACCGAATCCCCCGACGCGCCGATGGCGTTGCCGGGATTCGCGATCGACATGTACCTCAGTCCCGAAGAAGCGGTCACCGCGTACATCGAGCGGCTCATCCGCTACCCGGGCGCGTTGCAGGTCGTGGACTTCGCGGACGGCAAGGTCCGGCTCGTCGGCATCAAGGCGCTCAAGGGCGGCGCGCTCGTCGGGCGCCCGATCCGCGAACTCAAGGGCCACATGCGCAGCAGCGAAGCGCGCGTGGCGGCCATGTACCGCAAGGGCGAGAGCATCGAGCCCGAAGGCGACACCGTGATCGAGGATGGCGACGAGGTCTTCTTCGTCGCGGCGACGCAGGACATCCGCGTCGTCATGAAGGAGATGCAGAAGCTCGAAGACCCGGTGAAGCGTGTCGTCATCGCGGGCGGCGGCAACATCGGCTTCCGGCTCGCGCAGACGCTCGACGAGGAGAACCAGGTCAAGGTGATCGAGCGCGACTCGAAGCGCGCGCGCAAGATCTCGGAACAGTTGAACAACTCGATCGTGCTGGTGGGCGACGCCGCGGACGAAGAACTGCTGGTCGAGGAGAACATCGACAGCGTCGACGTCTTCTGCGCGCTCACCAATTCCGAAGAAGCCAACATCCTTTCCGCCATGCTGGCGAAGCGCCTCGGCGCGCGGCGCGTCATGGCGCTGATCAGCCGGCCGGCCTATGCCGACCTCACGGCGATGGGCGAAATCGACGTCGCCATTTCGCCGCAGACGGTCACGATCGGCTCGCTGCTGGCGTACGTGCGGCGCGGCGACGTGGTGCAGGTGCACTCACTGCGCCAGGGTGCGGCCGAAGCCATGGAAACCATCGCGCACGGCCTGCGCGGCGGCAAGGTCGTCGGCCGCCCCATCGAGGACATCAAGCTCCCCGAGGGCGTGAAGATCGTGACCCTCGTGCGCGGCGAGCAGGTGATCATGGCGCACCACGACACCGTGATCGAGAACGGCGACCACGTGATCCTCTTCCTCTCGGACAAGCGGCACGTGGAGCAGGTCGAGCGCCTGTTCCAGACCTGAGCCGGACCGCCACGCAGCCGTCCCCTGATGCTTGCCGTCATCAACGTCCTCGGGTCGATGCTGATGCTGTTCAGCGTCACCTACATCCTGCCGATGGTCACGTCGCTGATCTATCGCGACGGCATCCTGATCGATTTCGTCTATGCCGCGCTCATCTGCGTGGCGGTCGGCGCCGCCATGTTCCTGCTGACCAAGCGGCACAAGCGCGAACTGCGCTCGCGCGACGGCTTCCTGCTCGTTTCGCTGGCGTGGGTGTTCATGTCGGCCATCGCGACGGTGCCGCTGCTGATCGCACTGCCCGGACTCACGTTCACCGACGCCTTCTTCGAGACGATGTCCGGCCTCAGCACCACGGGCGCGACCGTGCTGACCGGCCTCGACTCCATGGCGCCGTCGCTCAACATGTGGCGAGCGTCCCTGCACTGGTTCGGCGGCATGGGCATCATCGTCCTGGCCGTGGCGATCCTGCCGCTGCTCGGCGTCGGCGGCATGCAGCTCTACAAGGCGGAGACGCCCGGTCCCGTCAAGAACGAGAAGCTGACTCCGCGCATCACCCAGACCGCCAAGGCGCTGTGGGTCGTCTACCTGCTGATCACGATTGGCGGCATCCTGGCGCTCAAGGTCGCCGGCATGAACTGGTACGACGCCGTGTTCCATTCGTTTTCGACCGTCTCGCTGGGCGGCTTCTCGAACTACGACGCGAGCGTCGGGCACTACGACTCGGTCGCGATCGAAGTCGTCCTGATCGTCTTCATGCTCATCTCGGCGCTGAACTTCTCACGCCATTTCATCGCCTGGCAGCAGAAGAGCCTGCGCACCTACCTCGACGGACGTCGAAGCCAGGCGCGATGCTGTGGCTGGTCGGATCGGCCGTGGTCGTGGTGACGCTCTACGTCTGGGCACATGGCGTGTACCCGGACCTCGTGACGTCGCTGCGCAATGTCTCGTTCAACCTCGTCGCCCTGGCGACGACCTGCGGCTTCGTCACGCAGGATTTCGCGGCGTGGCCGGTCTTTGCGCCGATGGTCATCATGATGCTGTCCTGCTACACCTGCAACACCGGCTCGACGGGCGGCGGCATCAAGATGTTCCGCACGCTCGTGCTCTACCGCCAGGCGATCCGCGAACTGTTCCTGCTGGTTCATCCGCAGGCGGTGACGCCGGTGAAGATCCGCAACCAGGTGGTCGTCAACCACATCGTGTTCGCCGTGCTGGCGTTCGTCGTGCTGTACTTCGGCACGGTCGTCACGCTGACCTTCCTGCTGCTCGCGAGCGGCATGGACTTCATCAGCTCGTTCACGGCCATCATCGCGACGATCAATAATGCCGGGCCCGGCCTCGGCGTCGTCGGGCCGGCCAGCAACTACCAGGGACTCACGGACTTCCAGACGTGGGTCTGCTCGCTGGCGATGCTGCTCGGGCGCCTCGAGATCTTTTCGGTGCTGGTGCTGCTGACGCCGACGTTCTGGCGCAAGTGAGCGGGGATCGATGGCCAAGCGCAGGAAACTGAGTTCCAAGTCACGGCAGAAGCTGCAGCGCGGCTTCGCCATCATTGCGCTGCTGGCGTCTGCTGGCCGCGATCATCCTCGTTGCCGTGCTCGACCGCCGCGTCACGCAGCAGTTCGAGGGTCGCCGCTGGACGCTGCCCGCGCGCGTGTACGCGCAGCCGCTCGAACTCTATGCCGGACAGAACCTCTCCTCGGCTCGCTTCGCCCAGGAACTCGCGCGCCTCGGTTACATCCCGCAGACGCCGGTGGACCGTCCCGGCACCTTCCGCCGCAAGGGCGACTCGGTCGACGTCTACGTCCGCGAGTTCCGCTTCTCCGACGAGACGCAACCCGCACAGAAGCTGCGCGTCGGCTTCGATGGCGAATCGATCTCGGCGCTGGCCGGGCCGGACGGCGCCGACGTGCCCGTCTTCCGCCTCGACCCGTTGCTGATCGGCAGCATCTTCCCGATCCACGGCGAGGACCGGATCATCGTGTCGCCGGCCGAAGTGCCGCCGCTGCTGCCGGAGGCACTGAAGGCCGTCGAAGACCGCAAGTTCGAAACGCACCACGGGGTGAACCCGCTCGCGATCCTGCGCGCGCTGTTCGTCAACGTCCGCGCGGGGCAGGTCGAGCAGGGCGGCAGCACGCTCACGCAGCAGCTCGTGAAGAGCTATTTCCTCGACAGCCGGCGCACGCTGCGGCGCAAGGGCGAGGAAGCGATCATGGCGTTCATTCTCGAATCGCGGTTCGAGAAGGTGGACATCATGAACGCCTACATCAACGAGATTTACCTCGGCCAGGACGGCCGCCGCGCGGTGCACGGCTTCGGTCTCGCGAGCCAGTTCTATTTCGGCAAGCCGCTGGGCGAGCTCAACCTGCCCGAAGTCGCGCTGATGGTGGCGATCGTGCGCGGGCCGTCGTACTACGATCCGCGGCGCCACACCTGACCGGGCGCGCGAGCGCCGCAACCTGGTGCTGAAGGTGCTCGCCGACGCAGGGCGTCGTAAAGCCCGAAGAAGCGGAGCGCGCGATGAAGGCGCCGCTCGGCATCACCGACAACGCGGGCCGTTCGGCGAATTACTTCCCGGCCTTCCTCGACCTGGTGCGGCGCCAGCTGCGCGAGGACTACCAGGAACAGGCCCTGACCGAGACCGGCCTGACCGTCTTCAGCACGCTCGATCCGCTGCTGCAGGAAAAGGCGGAAATCGCGCTGAGCGACGAGCTTGCACGGCAGGACCAGGGTGGCCGCAAGGCGGCGCGCGGCCTCGAAGGCTCCATGGTCGTGACGACTCCGCAGACCGGCGAAGTCGTCGCCGTGGTGGGGGGACGGCGCGCATCGTTCGACGGCTTCAACCGCGCGCTCGACATGAAGCGCCCGATCGGTTCGCTCGCCAAGCCGCTGGTCTACCTCGCAGCGCTGCAGTCCGGACGCTTCACACCCGCCTCCGTCGTGATGGACGAGCCCATCGAGCTCAAGCTGGACAACGGCGATGTCTGGAAGCCCAACAACTACGACAAGAAGTTCCACGGCCAGGTCACGCTGGTGCGGGGGCTCACGCAGTCATACAACCTTGCCACCGTGAATCTCGGCATGGACGTAGGTCTCGGCCCGGTCGTCAAGACCTACGTGCAACTCGGTCTCGACGAGGCGCCGCCGAAGTACCCGTCGATCCTGCTCGGCACCGCGCAGCTCAACCCGGTCGAAGTCGCGCGGATGTACAACACGCTCGCCAACGGCGGCTTCCGCTCGCCGCTGCGCGCGGTGCGAGCGGTGATCGACGAACAGGGCAAGGCTCTGAAGGCGCCAGAACTCGAGGTCACCGAGGCGGCGCCGGCGGAAGCGGTTTACGCGCTGAACCGCATGCTGATCGAGGTCTTCGAGCGGGGCACGGCGCGGTCGGCGAAAAAGGCGCTGCCGCCCGGCCTGGTCGTGGCGGGCAAGACGGGAACGTCGAACGATTACCGCGACAGCTGGTTTGCAGGATTCTCGGGCGGTCACCTGATCGTCGTGTGGATGGGTCATGACGACAACGCCCCCACCGGTCTCACCGGCACGACGGGCGCGTTGCAGGTGTGGGCACGCCTGATGGGGTCGATCTCGACGACGTCGTTCGAACCACTCATGCCCGAAGCGGTCGAGGATCGCTGGATCGAGTACTACTCCGGACTGGAGACTTCGCCGTATTGTTCCGGTTCGGCGGTCAGCCTGCCGTTCGAACTCGGAACGGTGTTGAACCCGAGCCCCACGTGCCCGCCGAGCACGACGCAGGAAGAAGCCGCGCTGATGCAGCCCCTGCTGCCGGATGCGCCGAACGAGGACGCCGTCACGCCACCGGCCGATGGCGCACCGCGAACCAGCAATCCGCCTTGATCTGATCTGCGCGGGGGCCGGACAATCGCGGCCGAGGTACTGCCATGCTCCCGCTGTCGCGAACATTTGTTGCCATTGCCCTGCTCGCGTCTGCAGGTTGCGCGCTGCAGCCATTCCAGACGGCACCGCCGTCCGCACCATCCGGCGCCGGCAGCCAGGGCGGCAGCGCGCCCGTGATCTCCGAGCCACCGCCGATCACCTCCAGTATCCCCTCGGAACCCGTGATCCAGGGACCGGCGCCGTCCATTCCCGTGCCTCGCGAGCGCCCGAAGGTCGCGCCAGCCACGCTCAGTCCGGCCAGCAAGGCGCTGGTCTCGCAGGCGCAGGCACAGCGCAACAAAGGCGACTTGCCCGGCGCTGCCGGCTCGCTCGACCGCGCACTGCGCATCGAGCCCAACAATCCGTTGCTATGGGTCGAGATGGGCCGGCTGCGCATGGACCAGCGCAACTTTGCGCAGGCGGAGTCCATGGGCCGCAAGGCACTGGCGATGGCCGTCGGCGACAACCGCACCCAGGCGGCCGCCTGGCAGCTGATTGCCGATTCGCTGCGGGCGCGAGGCAGGAATCCGGAGGCACAGCAGGCACTTGAGAAATCGCGAGAGCTCGGTTTAAATTGATTGAGTTGTGCCACTTATTATTAATTTTTGACATCAAACTAGCGCATTATTCCCACTTCGGACGAATATCACCCCGTGCAGAAGAATTTGTGCTTCGATCCGGCAATGGTGGGCTGATTAGTTAACTTGTTGGCAATGATTTTACTAATTCAGCGAGTTTCGGAAGCCAGCGTCCGTATCGACGGCGAAATTGTGGGAAAAATTGGCGCAGGCTTGGCGGCCTTCGTCGCCGTCGAGCCGGGTGACGACGACGCGACCGCCCGGCGCCTCGTCGAGCGAGCCGTGGCCTACCGGGTGTTCGACGACGGCGCAGGCCGGATGAATTTGAGCCTCGCCGACACCGGGGGGGAATTGCTGCTCGTGTCCCAGTTCACGCTCGCGGCCGACACTCGTAAGGGACTGCGGCCGAGCTTTACGACGGCGGCGCCACCGGACCTCGGCCGCAACCTGTTCGAGCAAGTGGTCAAGTACGCCCACGAGGCGCTGCCCGGCAGGACGGCCACAGGCCGCTTCGGTGCCGACATGAAAGTCTCGCTCGTGAACGACGGACCCGTCACGTTCTGGTTGCGGTTTTCCGCAGGCAAGGCAAACGAGTCGCCATGACGATTGTCGTATGATGACGACCCTCTTTTGCGGGCCCCGGAGAATTCCATGGGTATCGGTTTTCGCGAACTTCTGATCATCCTGGCGATTGCACTCGTCCTGTTCGGGGCCAAGAAGCTGAAGAACATCGGCTCGGACCTCGGCGGAGCCGTGCGTGGCTTCAAGAAGGCCATGAACGAGGGCGAGGACGAGCAGAACAAACAGCTGACCGACCTGACGGGCGACAGCAAGGACGCCGACTTCCAGGAGCGTGCCGCCGCGACACCGAAGACCGACACCAAGTCGGGCTGATCCAGTCGCATGTTCGAGGTCGGCTTCACCGAGATCATCCTGATCTTTGGCATCGCGTTGCTCGTGCTCGGGCCGGCGCGGCTGCCGAAGCTTGCGGCTGACATCGGACGCTGGGCCGGGCGCGCCCGCGCCATGGCCCGCCAGCTCCGTACGCAGCTCGAGCAGGAGACGCAGTTCGACCCGCTCGCTGACGCCAAGCCCGCCGCGTCCGTCCCGTCGAACTCCATTCACACGCCGGCGGCCGCGCCGGCACCCGATATGCCACCGCACGCGTCCCCCGACACCGCGTCGTCGTCGACAGGCGACGAGTCGCGTGCCACGCCGGCCCAGCTCGCCACTGCTGCGACCTCACCGCTCAGTACCACCGCTGCGCTCGACGCGCCGGCGTGCTTGAACCCAACGCCGGACGCCGTTGCGTCGCCGGCCAAGACGGACACTGATGAGCCAAAGCCCGGGTGAGGGAGAGCCGCTGGCCGAAGGCACGCTCGTCTCGCACCTCCTCGAGCTGCGGGACAGGCTGCTGCGCTCCGTCATCGCAGTCGTCATCTGTTTCGTGCCGCTCGCGTTCTTCCAGAACGAGCTGTTCACACTGGTCGCGCGGCCGCTGATCGACAAACTGCCGGCCGGCACTTCGCTGATCGCGACCAGCGTGGTGTCGCCCTTCATGGCGCCACTCAAGCTTTCCTTGATCGGCGCAATCTTCCTGGCGATGCCTTACATCCTGTTCCAGATCTGGGGCTTCGTCGCGCCAGGACTGTACAAGCGCGAGCGGCGCTTCGCGCTGCCCCTGATCGTCTCGAGCATCGTACTGTTCTACGTCGGCGTCGCGTTCGCCTACTACGTCGTCTTCCCGCTGATGTTCCAGTTCCTCGCGTCGACTACGCCGACGGGCGTGAAGATGATGACCGACATTGCGAACTACCTGGACTTCGTGCTGCTGCTGTTCATGGCGTTCGGCATCGCCTTCGAGATGCCGGTGGCCGTCGTGCTGCTGGTGGTGTCGGGACTCGTCAAGCTCGAGGTACTCACGCAGAATCGCGGCTACGTCATCCTCGGCATCTTCATCATCGCGGCGTTCCTGACGCCGCCGGACGCGGTGTCGCAGAGTTTCATGGCCGTACCGATGTACCTCCTGTATGAACTGGGGATCATGTTCGCGCGCATGATCCAGAAAAGTCGGGGCAACCCGGCGACCGCGACCGCAGGCTGAGCCGACCAGGTGCTTGGCGGACATCCACGCGCGCTGTCGACGCTCTTCTTCACGGAGATGTGGGAGCGCTTCACGTTCTACGGCATGCGCGCCCTGCTCGTGCTGTTCCTGGTCGATGCGGTCGAGAGCGGCGGCTACGGCTTCGACGACAAGACCGCGACCGCGATTTACGGTCTCTACACGGCAGCCGTATTCATGGCCGCGCTACCGGGCGGCTGGATCGCCGATCGGCTGATCGGCGCGCAACGCGCGGTGATGATCGGCGGCGCGTTGATGACGTTCGGCACCCTGATGCTGACGATCCCCGGGCCGAAGCAGCTTTTCTTCGGCGGCCTGGTCGTGATCATTCTCGGCGTCGGACTGCTCAAGCCGAACGTTTCCACGCTCGTCGCCGACCTCTATCCCGAGGGCGGGGGCCGACGTGACGCCGGCTTCACGATCTTCTACATGGGAATCAACCTCGGTGCGTTCATTGGCCCGTTGATCGCGGGCTGGCTGGCGCAGCGTTACGGTTGGCGCTTCGGCTTTCTGGCCGCGGCGATCGGCCTGCCGTTCGGACTGCTGCAGTTCTGGCTGGCGCGTCACCTGTTCAACGGCGCCGGCGCACAGCCGAACCGCAACGACGGTGGCGCAGGGCTCGCGACCGATTGGCGACGGCTCTGGTTCGCGCTTGCCGTGTTCGCCGCGGTGGCGGCCTTGCTGTTCTCCGGCATCGTGCATCTCGACCCGGCGCGACTCGCGCAAGGCGCCGCCTACGTGCTGGTCGGCATGGCCGCGCTGTACTTCCTGTACCTCTTCTTCGGCGCGGGGCTCGATCCGGTCGAACGCAAGCGCATGGTCGTCGTGCTCGTGATGTTCCTGGGGGTCGCGTCGTTCTGGTCGGGCTACGAGCAGGCGGGATCGTCGCTCAACCTGTTTGCCAAGCGTTACATCGATCGCATGGTCGGCGGGTTCGAGATTCCGGCGGGCTGGTTCCAGTCGGTGCAGCCGGCGTTCGTGATCCTGTTCGCGCCGGTTTTCTCGGCGCTGTGGGTGCAACTCGCGCGACGCCAGATGGATCCTGCTGCGCCGCTCAAGTTCGCCTTCGGCCTGCTGCTGATGGGCCTCGGCTTCCTGTTCATGGTCTCCGCGGCCAGCATCGTGGCCGGTGGTGCCAACGCTCCGGCCTACCTGCTGATCCTCACCTACCTGCTCACCGTATTCGGCGAACTCTGCGTGAGCCCCGTGGGTCTTTCGACGGTCACCAAGCTCGCGCCGGCGCGGCTGGTCGGCCAGATGATGGGCGTCTGGTTTCTCGGCAGTTCGCTCGGCAAACTCATGGCCGGGCTCATTGCCGGCGGCTTCGACGCGAACAACCTCGCCGCGATGCCCGACCGTTTCATGGGTATCGTGCTCTACGCCTGCGGCATCGGCATCGTGTTGCTGCTCATCAGTCGCCCGCTGGCGCGACTGATGGGCAACGTCCGCTGAGTCCTCAGCCGCTTTCATTGCCTGCTGACATCGCTTGTCCCGAGACTGGAGTCCTCATGCCATCGACCCTGCGCCCGTCCGTCCGTCGTGTGTTCGCTGCCGTTGCAGCCTGTGCGATCCCGACTGTCTTTGCCGCCGACGCGCCTTCCGCCGCGACGTCAGAACCTGTCACGGTCATCCGGGCCGGCAAGCTCATCGACGTGGCGACCGGCCGGGTACGCGACGACCAGGTCATCGTCGTGCAGGGCGGCAAGATCAGCGCGGTCGGCGCTGCGGGCACGACCGCGGTGCCCCCAGGCGCGACCGTCATCGACCTCTCCAGCAAGACGGTGCTGCCGGGACTGATCGACACGCACACGCACGTCACGGGCGACCCGACCCTGCCGCCGTATTACGGGTACGGCATTTCCGTGCCGCGCGAGGCGTTGATGGGCGCTCGATTCGGCCGGGAAACGCTGCTGTCTGGCGTGACGACGATCCGCAACGTCGGCGCCAGTGGTTACTCGGACATCGCGCTGCGCGATGCCATCAACGCAGGCGACGTCATCGGACCCCGCATCCTGGCATCGGGCCCGGCGCTGGGCATCACGGGCGGCCATTGCGACAGCAACATGCTCGCGCCTGAATACAACGACCGCGGTGAGGGCGTGGCCGACGGGGTCGACGCGGTGCGCGCAATGGTCCGCAAGAACGTCAAGTACGGCGCGGACGTGATCAAGTACTGCGGCACCGGCGGCGTGTTCTCCAAGGGCACGCGCGTCGGCGCGCAGCAATACACGCCGGAAGAAGTCGCCGCGATCGTCGACGAAGCCCACATGCACGGCCGCAAAGTCGCGGTGCATGCGCACGGCGCCAATGGCATCAAGGTCGCGCTCAAGTCCGGCGTCGACACGATCGAGCATGCGAGCCTGATCGACCAGGAAGGCCTCGACCTGGCGAAGAAGAACGGTGCGTTCCTGTCGATGGACATCTACAACACCGAATACACGCAGACCGCCGGACCGAAGCGCGGGGAGCTCGAGGAGTTCCTGCGCAAGGACCGCGAGGTGGCGCAGGCGCAGCGCGACAACTTCCGCAAGGCCGTGCAGATGGGCATCAGGCTCACGATGGGTACCGACACCGGCGTGCATCCGCACAAGGACGCGCCGAAGCAGCTCGCCTACATGGTCCAGTACGGGATGACGCCGATGCAGGCGATCCAGGCAGCCACGAAGGTCGGCGCCGAGGCGCTCGGCATCGAAGCCGAGGTCGGACAGATCGCCCCGGGCTACTCGGCCGACATCGTCGCCGTGTCGCGTAACCCGCTCGACGACATCCATGCGCTGGACAGCGTCGAGTTCGTCATGAAGCAGGGAACCGTGTACAAGCAGTAATCCGCACGGGCAGGGGGGCTCGCCATAAAGGATCACTGGTTCGGGCACCCGCGGGGACTCGCCACGCTCTTCATGACGGAGATGTGGGAGCGCTTCACCTATTACGGGATGCGCGGGATCCTGATCCTGTTCCTGGTCGATGCCGTCGCGACCGGCGGCTTCGGGCTCGACGATCGCAGGGCCACCGCGATCTACGGCCTCTACACCACGGCGACGTACCTGATGGCCCTGCCCGGCGGCTGGCTCGCCGATCGCCTGCTGGGCGCGCAGCGTGCCGTCGTGTGGGGCGCCGCACTCATCTTCATCGGCAACACGTGCCTGGCCATCCCGGCGGGTCCCACGCTCTTCTACATCGGTTGCCTCGTCGTGGTGCTCGGCGTCGGCCTGCTGAAGCCGAACATCAGCGCGATGGTGGCCCAGCTCTATCCGGAAGGCGGTGCCGCGCGTGACGCAGGTTTTACCCTCTTTTACCTGGGCATCAACGTCGGCGCATTGATCGGCTCACTGGCCACGCCCTGGCTGGCGCAGCAGTACGGTTGGCGCGCGGGGTTTGCGGGTGCCGCCGTCGCAATGGCCCTGGGGCTCGCGCAGTTTCAGCTGACGCGCCATCACCTGGGTGATGCTGGAAAGCGCGCGCGTCCCACGCATCCAGCCCTGCTCGCAGCCGACCAGCGACAATGGCGCGGAGTCGCGGCCGTGCTGGGCGCCGTCGCTGTCATCACGACGCTGATTGCGACCGGCATCATCGCGCTCGACCCGACGCACGTCGCACGCTGGACTGCCGTTGCAATCGTCGTCGTGACCGTGGGGTATTTCTCTTATTTGCTCACGTTCGCCGGTCTCGACCGCACCGAGCGCCGCCGCGTGCTGGTCGTGCTTGCGCTTTTCGTTGCGTCCGCGCTGTTCTGGGCCGGCTACGAACAGGCGGGCTCGTCGTTGAACCTGTTTGCAGAACGTTTCACGGATCGCGTGGTTGGCGGCTTCGAGATCCCCGCGGGCTGGTTCCAGGCGCCGAGTGCGCTCTACATCCTGCTGTTCGCGCCGGCGTTCTCCGCACTCTGGATTTACCTCGGCCGGCGCAACCTCGACCCTTCGGCGCCCGCCAAGTTCGCCTTCGGCTTGCTGCTGCTCGGCCTCGGGTTCGTCGTGATGGTGGGTGCAGCCACAGTGGTCGCCAGCGGCCGACTCGCAGGTCCGCAATGGCTGCTGCTCGCCTACCTGCTGCATTGCTTCGGCGAGTTGTGCCTGAGCCCCGTGGGCCTGAGCTCGGTGACGAAGCTGGCACCGCCGCGCCTCGTCGGCCAGATGATGGGACTGTGGTTCCTGGCGACCTCGCTCGGCCTGTTGCTCGCCGGTCTCGTCGCAGGTGAATTCGATGCGCAGGACGTCGCGTCGATGCCCGGGCAATACCTGCGGATCGCGCTCGTCGCCCTGGCCTCGGGTACGGCCCTGATGCTGATCGCCAGCCGCGTGCAACGGCTGGCTGGCGGCGTCAGGTAGCGATGCTCCTTCACCTCTCCCGCCTGGCGGGAGAGGTCGGCCACAGGCCGGGTGAGGGCGACTTGCTCTCGCACCGCAAAATCCACCAGACTCTGCGACCTCGCGCCCGCTGGCGCAACCCATTGGAATAGCGAAAAAATAATGTCCAGCTCCACCGCACCCGGCGTGCCCGACGGCACCTTGCTCGGTCACCCGAAAGGACTGTTCCTGCTCTTCGCGACGGAGATGTGGGAGCGCTTCAGCTACTACGGCATGCGCGCACTGCTGGTGCTGTCGCTGGTCGCTGGCGTGGAAGTTGCGAATCCCGGTTTCGGCTGGACGCAGGCCGAAGCGCTCAAGTTGTACGGTCTCTTCACCGGCTTCGTCTACTTCACGCCGCTGATCGGCGGCTGGCTCGCCGACAACTACCTCGGCCAGCGCAAGTCCGTGATCATCGGCGGCCTGGTGATGGCCGCAGGCCAGTTCACGCTGGCGGCCGCGATTCCGGGCAACCTGCAGCTTTTCTACATCGGCCTGATCCTGCTCGTCCTCGGCAACGGCTTCTTCAAGCCGAACATCTCGACGATGGTCGGTGACCTGTACCCCGAAGGCGATGCACGTCGCGACGGCGCGTTCACGATCTTCTACATGGGTATCAACGCGGGCGCGTTCCTGGCGCCGCTGATCTGCTCGACGCTCGGCGAGGACCCGGCCCGAGGCTGGGCGTACGGCTACTTCGCCGCCGGCGTCGGCATGATCCTGTCCGTCATCATCCAGCTGCTGTTCGCGCGCAAGTACCTGGGCGAGATCGGCGTGGTGCCGGCCGCCCGCCGGGCAGCCGCGCTCGCGGGTGGCGCGAAAAAGCCGCTCACGCCGGACGAAGTCGATCGCCTGCGCGTGATCTTCATGCTGTTCGTGTTCATCGTGCTGTTCTGGGCCGCGTTCGAGCAGGCCGGCGGCCTCATGAACCTGTACGCCGCGGAGAAGACCGACCGCATGATCGGCGCGTTCGAAGTGCCGGCGGGCTGGTTCCAGTCGCTGAACCCGCTGTTCATCGTGCTGCTGGCGCCGCTGTTCTCGGTCGCCTGGAGCAAGCTCGGCGAGATGGGTCGCAATCCCGCGACGCCGAAGAAGATGACGATGGGCCTGGTGCTGACCGGCATCGGCTTCCTGGCGATGGTCGCCGCGGCACTCGAGTCGCAGGGCGGCGAGGCCAAGGCCAGCATGTGGTGGCTGGTGATCGCCTACTTCTTCCACACCACGGGCGAACTCTGCATCTCGCCGGTCGGGCTCTCGATGGTCACGAAGCTCGCTCCGCTGCGCCTCGCCTCGCTGATGATGGGCGTCTGGTTCCTGATCAATTTCGTCGCCAACTGGCTGGCCGGCATCATTGGCTCGTACGCCGAGACGCTCGGCGAGCTGTCGATCTTCGGCGGCCTGGCCGGGACGCTCTTCTTCTTCGCGATCGTGCTCTGGACGCTGTCCGGCACGCTCGTGCGGTGGATGCACGGCGCCGAAGACATCAAGCACTGATGGCACACGGCGGCGGAGCGGTTGCATGAGGCGGACCGAGGGAGCGGCGGCACTGGCCCTGCTCGATCGGCAACTGATCGACGCCGAGTCGCCCTCGCCGCTGTATTTCCAGCTGTATACGGTCCTGCACGACGCGATCGTGCGGGGCGTGCTGGCGAACGGCTCGCGCATGCCCTCCGAACAAGATCTCTCGGACGGCTTCGAAGTCTCACGGATCACCGCGCGGCGTACCCTCGCCGAACTCGCCGCGAAGAACCTCGTGGTTCGCCACCGCGGCAAGGGCACGTTCGTCAGGCACACGGATCGCCCGGTGCCGATCGTGGCGCCACTCGGCGCCCACGCGGAAAGCCTCGGCGACCTCGGCCGCGATACGACGCTTACGGTGCTGTTCAAGCGCATGGCGGTGCTGCCAGCGGATCTGCAGACAGCCTTCGGCCTCGGTGCGAGCACCCGCGTGTGCCAGCTCGTGCGCGTCCGCAGTGCCAGTGGCCAGCCGTTCGCGCACTACGTCTCCTGGACGCCGAAGTTCTCGGCGTCCATGCCGAAGAAAGAGCTCGAAGGCGCGAGCCGCCTGACGCTGTTCGAGCGTTACGGACTCAGGATTGCGCGCATGGAACGATTCCTGAGCGCGGAAGGCGCCGCACCGGATGTCGCGCGTGCGCTCGACGTCCCCAGCGGCAAGCCGTTGCTCAAGCTCGTGCGTTTTTCCCACGACGCGCAGGGCCAGCTGCAGGATCATCTCGTCGCGCGCTACAACTCGGACCTGTTCAGTTACCGCGTCGAAACGAAGGTTGGCCTCGACTGAGTCCGCGCTCATGCCACTGCCGGAGACCGCAATGTCCACGAATCACACCGCCCCGCGCCCTGTAACTCCCGTTCGCCCGCCTTCACGCCTCGCCGCGGCGGTTGCCATCGCGCTGTGTGCCGTCGCGCCCGTGGCCGCGGCCGAGACCGGCGACGAGTTCGTCGCCCGGCTGAACAAGGAATTTTCCGACATCGCGCGCGAACTGAGCGCCGCCGGCTGGACGCAGGCCACCTACATCACGGTCGACACGCAGCTGCTGAGCGCCCGCGCCAACGAACGATTCCTCGCTGCCTTCAGCAAAGCCGTCGAAGAGTCCAAGCAGTTCGACGGCAAGCCAATGAGTGCCGCGTCACGCCGCGCCATCGACCTGTTGCGGCAGGGCGTCGCCGCGCCGGCGCCTGACGACCCCGCCAAGCGGGCCGAACTCGCGACGATCATGGCGGGCATGGAAGCCAGGTATGGCGAGGCCAAGTACTGCAAGGACGGCGGCAAGGACTGTCGTGACGAAGTGCAGCTGAAGACGGTGCTCGAGGAAAGCCGCAACTACGACGAGCTGCTCGATGCCTGGAAGGGCTGGCACGACCAGGCGCGCAGCCTGCGTCCAGACTATGTCCGCTTCACGGAACTGGCGAACGAAGGCGCGCGCGAACTCGGCTACAAGGACGTGGGCGCGATGTGGCGGTCGGGCTACGACATGCCGGCCGACGAGTTCACCAGCGAAGCCGCGCGCCTGTACAAGCAGGTCGAGCCGCTTTACAGGGACCTGCAGTGCTACGCGCGCGGCAAGCTCGCAGCCAGGTACGGCGAGGACAAGGTGCCGGCGGGCAAGCCGATCCCGGCGCACCTGTTCGGCAACATGTGGGCCCAGCAATGGGATGCCGCCTACGATATTTTCGAGCCGTATCCGGGCGTGAGCCAGCTCGACGTCGACTCCGCGCTCGTCGCGCAGAAATACGATTCGGTGCGCATGGCGAAATCCGCCGAGGCCTTCTACCAGTCGATCGCGTTCCCCGCGCTGCCTGGAACATTCTGGGAGCGCTCGATGCTGTCGCAACCGCGTGATCGCAACGTGCAGTGCCACGCGAGCGCCTGGCACATGGACGGCAAGGAGGACGTGCGCATCAAGATGTGCACGCGCCCGACGCTCGAGGAACTGAAGACGCTCTACCACGAGCTGGGTCACGTCTATTACTACCTCTGGTACAAGGACCAGCCGTTCATGTTCCAGAACGGCGCGCACGACGGCTTCCATGAAGCGATCGGCGACACGGTCACGCTGTCGATGACGCCCGCGTACCTGGCGAAGATCGGCCTGGTGCCGGAATCGAAGCCCAGCAAGGAAGCGATCATCAACCAGCAGATGAAGATGGCGCTGGAGAAGATCGCGTTCCTGCCGTTCGGCAAGATGATCGACGAGTGGCGCTGGCAGGTGTTCTCGGGCCAGGTGAAACCGGAGAACTACAACGCGTCCTGGTGGGCGCTGCGCGAGAAGTACCAGGGCATCCGTCCGCCCGTCGAGCGCACCGAGGCCGACTTCGACCCGGGCGCCAAGTACCACATCCCGGGCAACACGCCGTACACGCGGTACTTCCTGTCGTTCATCATGCAATTCCAGTTCCAGCAGGCGCTCTGCAAGGCGGCCGGGTACACCGGCCCGCTGTCGGAGTGTTCCATCTTTGGCAACGAAGAAGCCGGCAGGAAGTTCGGTGCGATGCTGGCGAAGGGTGCGAGCCAGCCGTGGCAGGACACGCTCTATGAGCTCACCGGCACGCGGCAGATGGACGGCTCGGCGATCATCGAATATTTCGAGCCGCTGCAGGGCTGGCTCAGGGAGCAGAACAAGGGCAAGGACTGCGGCTGGTAGGGCGCCTCGAACTCAAGCTGTGGAGGGCTCGGCCACGACGCGATTGCGGCCGAGCTGCTTGGCGCAGTAAAGGCGGGTGTCGGCGCGACTGAACAGGGCCTGCGGGCCTGGGTCCTCACCGCGGGCCGCGACGCCGACGCTCATGGTCACGCGCATGCCGGGCGAGATGGCCGCCCAGTCCTCGCGCTCGACGGCCAGGCGCAGTTCTTCGCAGGCGTTGGCAGCGTCAAGCTCGTTCATGCCGACGAAGCAGAACAGGAATTCCTCGCCGCCATAACGCGCCACGAGGTCGGACTCGCGCGTTCGCTCCTTGAAGATTCGGGCCAGGCGCTCGAGCACCCGATCGCCGACGCTGTGGGAACGGCTGTCGTTGATCTCCTTGAAATAATCGATGTCGGCGAGCGCGATGGCCAGCCCGCCACCCTGGCGGTCCGCGTGCTCGAACTCGCGTCGCAGGAACTCGTCGGCGTGGCGACGGTTGTGCAGTCCAGTCAACTTGTCGTGCGCCGCGAGTTGCTCGAGTTGCAGCGTCTTCTCGCGCAGCGCCGCGGTGCGGTCCTCCACCAGGCGCTCCAGCTTGAGCCGCATTTCGGCGAAGCGCTTGAGGGCCAGCATCAGTGCCGCGAGCACCGAGAGCAGCAGCAGGAAGACCGCCATCTCCATGCGCGTCCAGACGATCGCAACGAGGATCGCGGCCAGGCCCGCCATCAACTCGGTGATGGTGTCGAAGAGGCTGAGCGAACTGCGCGCCGGCTGGCCGCGCACGCGCACCAGCGCAACGATTCCGCCTTCGTTGATGCACTGCATCGCGACCAGCATCAGCACGATCTTGCCGAACGTCTGGGGATCGAGGCTGGCCAGGGGTACCGGTCCGTCGACTGCGGTATACAGCGAGCCTGCGATGAGCACCGCCAGTGCCATCAGTCCCGCGTTGGTGAGAGCCGCATTGATGACCTGGCGCAGTGGCACGCCACGGCGCAGGCGGTGCCACGGATACAACAGCGAGGCCAGGCCGTTGATCCATGCCGCAGCCACCGGCCCCAGCACCAGGATGCTCGAGACCTGGGCCACGCGGTCGAAGGACACGTAGCCGAACACCGGGTGGGAATACCCGATCGAAATCGTGAACAAGCCGAAGACCAGGAAGAACAGCACGTGCTGCCAGTGGACCCGGGCGATGTCGTTGCCCGTCGTGGCCAGCGCCAGCGCGGCGATGGCGGCCGCAAAAAGCAGCGCGCCAAACAGGAACTCGCCCGAGCGCAGCCACGGCCTGACCGTACCGTCCTTCGAATCATCCACGGCGGTCAGCCTCGATAATCGGAACCCGGGGGCAACACTAACAGGGAGCGGCTCCTTGCGCGCGGACGCGGATTGCGGCTCGGGGAACCGTCGCCACGCGCCGTCGCCATACGGCAAGCCGCCTTCCGACTAGGCATTTCCGCTGAGCCCCGAGGGCCGCACGGCCGAGCGGCTTCGAGTACATTCGATGCAGTCACAGCAACGGATCAACGGGGCGCCGCGCGTCTCTGGCACCGGATGCGGATCGACCGATATGTACACGACGAACGCCTGACCTGGGGCGCCGCATCGGTATTGCTGGTCATCACCGCGTTGCACGCCGCCGGCATCGGGCGGCTCCTGCTGACGCAGGTCGAAGCGACGGACGAGGCGCCGCCACCCCCGATTTTCCAGGTGAGCCTGCTCAAGCTGCCGCCACCCCGCCTGCCACCCGAGGAGCAGCCGGCACCAGACACCGTCGACAACGCGGTCAAGCAGCAGCGACCGAAGGTGACGCGCCCGGTACCGATCCTCGTGGACACACCCACCACGGATCCGGTCCCGCCCGACACCCAGGTCAAGCGTTACGAGATGGGTGACGAGCAGTTGCCCGGCGAGCCCGGACCGGCGATGCCCGAAGGCGCCGCCACCGACGACTCGGCGTCATCCGGCACGGGCCGACAGACGCCGGTCTTCTGGAAAATGAAATTGCTCGAGATGAAGCCGCCCCACTACCCGCCGCGGTGCCTGCGCCTCGGGATCGAGGGCACGGTGCGCCTGCGCGTGCTGGTCGGCGAGGACGGTCGGCCGCAGGACGCGACCATCGGCACGAGCAGCGGCGACGCAGGCCTCGACCAGTCGGCGCTCGATGCCGTGCGCACCTGGCGATTCGAACCGGCGAAGCGCGACGGCGTGCCATTGCGCGCCTGGTGCATCGTTCCCATCACGTTCTCGTTGGCAGACTGACCACAGGATCCAGCCATGCATCCCACCGAAGCCCTGACCACGATGAGTTTCGCCAACTTCCTGCAGGAAACGGACGCCGTCGGGCTGTTCGTCTTCGGGCTGCTGGTCCTGATGTCGATCGTCTCGTGGTACTTCATCGTCCTGAAGGCCGCGCGAGTCGTCCGAATCCGCGCGCGCTCGCACCACGTCGTGACGTCGTTCTGGAAGACGCCGACGGAGCAGGCGCAGGGCTTCCTCGAGCAACAGCCCGACTGGGAGCCGTTCTCCAAGATCGCGCTCGACGCCGAGTTCGCCATGGAGCATCACGATCGCCTGACCGAAGAGCGCGTCGCCGGCACGCTGCACCGGGCCGAGTTCCTAGACCGCTCGCTGCGCTCGTCGATCAATCGCGAGACGGAGCGGCTGGAGACGGGTCTCACGTTCCTCGCGACCGTCGGCAGCACGGCCCCGTTCGTCGGCTTGTTCGGCACGGTGTGGGGTATTTTCCACGCACTCGTGCGCATCGGCGCGACCGGCGAAACCTCGCTCGACCAGGTGGCGGGACCCGTGGGCGAAGCACTGATCATGACCGCGCTGGGACTCGCCGTGGCGGTGCCCGCCGTGCTCGGCTACAACCTGCTGGTGCGCAACAACCGCGTGATCATCTCGAGCTTCCACGCTTTCGCCGAGGACCTGCTCGCCTACCTCACGACCGGCGCGCGCGTGCCGTCCTCGATGGACCACCATCGCGCGCATCGCCTGCAGCAACAAGCGGCGGCCTGAAGCTCACACCTGGGAGACGGCCATGGCGTTCAGTGGACTCGGCAGCGGCGGCGGCGCCCCTCACTCGGCGCCCATGGCCGAGATCAACATGATCCCGCTCGTGGACGTGATGCTGGTGCTGCTGATCATCTTCATGATCACCGCGCCCCTCGTGGCGCACAAGATCAGGATCGACCTGCCGCAGGCGTCGACCGTCCTGCTCGAGGAAAAGCCGGACACGATCGTCATCGCACTCATGGCCGACGGCAGGATGTTCCTGAACGACGTGGCGATCGATCGCAAGAGCATGGTCGAGCGTCTCGCCGTCGAAGCGCAGCGCAAGCCGCAGCCGGAACTGCACCTGCACGTGGACCGGACGCTGCAGTTCCAGTCGCTCGCCACGGTCATGGCCGATGCGCAGAACGCGGGCATGGTCAAGGTGGGTATCGCCACGGATCCGATCAAGGGCAAGGAAGGCGGCTGAAGAACCGCGAGGTATGCGAGATGGCGATGCGTACCGGTTGATCACGCGCTTTTAGCGGCATTACCCGATGAACGTGCGCGGCTGCGCACGTAAGGTGCCCCTTCAAGGGTCATCCCAGGGGGCAAGGCAGATGAAGCTCGCAGACGCGCTGATCCAGGCGCTCGTCGACCACGGCGTCCAGCAAGCGTTCGGCATCCCAGGTGATTTCGCGCTGCCGCTGTTCAAGGCGCTCGACGAATCGAAGCGGCTGCCGCTCTTCATGCTCAGCCATGAGCCCGCGGTGGGGTTCGCCGCCGATGCAGCAGCCCGCATCGCCTCTGCGCCGTCGGCGGCTTTCGTGACCTACGGTGCCGGCGCACTCAACATGCTCAACGCCGTCGCCTCGGCCTATGCCGAGCAGGTTCCCGTCGTCGTCGTATCCGGCGCGCCCGGGACACACGAGGGGCGCGGCATGCTCAAGCTGCACCACCAGGTCAAGACCCTCGACTCGCAGATGATCATCTATCGCGAGGTCACCTGTGACCAGGCGCGACTCGACGACCCGCGGCGTGCGCCGGAAGACATCGCGCGCGTACTGTCGAACTGCATCACGCACTCACGCCCGGTCTACCTCGAATTTCCCCGCGACCTCGTCGATGCCCAGTGCGAGCCGGTCCGTGCCCTGCCGGCGCCCGTCGTTGCCATGGAGGCCGTCGGTGACTGTGTCGACGAAGTGCTGGAGCGCATCGCGCTTGCGCAGTCTCCCGTGATGATGCTTGGCGTGGAGGTAAGGCGCTTCCGGCTCGAAGCGCCGGTCGCCGAACTGGCGCGCAAGCTCGGCATCCCGGTCGTGACCTCGTTCATGGGGCACGGGCTGTTGCCAGCGCACGACTCCCCACTCGTCGGCGCGTACCTCGGCACCGCTGGCGATCCCGGCATCACGCACCTGGTCGAGGACTCCGATTGCCTGCTGCTGCTCGGCGTCACACCCTGCGACACCAACTTCGGCGTATCGGAACATACGATCGCTCCGCGCGCGACGATCCTGGCGCACAACCGCTCCGTCGGCGTTGGCCATCACAGGTACCCGGACGTTCCACTCGCCGCACTGGTCGAGGGCCTGCTCGCACGTCTTGCGCGTGAACCGCGGCCGCCGCGCATGCTGCCCACGTTGCAGCCGCAACCCGCGACTCCGTTCATCGCCGACGATGCGCCGCTGTCCGCGAGCGATATCGCGGCCGCGATCAACGACGCGTTCGCCCGCCACGGGCCCCTGCCGCTGGCCGCGGACATGGGTGACTGCATGTTCGCCGCGTTCGACATCGGCCATTCCGAACTCGTCGCTCCCGGCTATTACGCCAGCATGGGGTACGGGGTGCCGGCAGGGCTCGGCTTGCAGGCAGCGACCGGGCACCGTCCCCTGGTCCTGGTGGGCGACGGCGCATTCCAGATGACCGGCTGGGAGCTCGGCAATTGCCGGCGTTACGGCTGGGACCCGATCGTCGTCGTCTTCAACAACCGCAGCTGGGAAATGCTGCGCATGTTCCAGCCGGGTTCGTCGCTGTACGAACTCGACGACTGGGACTTCGCCGGCTGCGCTGCGCCGCTGGGCGGAGTCGGGGTGCGCGTCGATACGCGAAGCGAGTTCGCGGCGGCACTCGAGCGGGCGATGGGCACGCGTGGCCGCTTCCAGTTGATCGACGCCACGCTGCCGCGCGGCTCGGTCACGACGTCCCTGGCCCGGTTCGCCTCGACCTTGAAGCAGCGCCAGCGAAAAGCTGCCCAGGGCTGACGTTCAAGCCGGGCGACTGTCGTGAAATGATTTCAGATTCGCATCAATCGCGCGTAGATGGGTGCGACCCAGGACCCGAACAGCCGCACCGCGTAGTGCGACAACTTCGCGTCGAACCCCACGCGCCAGTGCGCGCGGCTGCCGTGCACAGCTTTCCATACAACCGCAGCGACGTCTTCCGGTTTCGCCTTGACTCCCATGCTCTCGATCGACGCCGCCTGCCATTGCGCGTTCCGCACCATGCCGGTGTCGACATAGGCGACGTAGACGGCACAGACATTGATGCCCCGGGGCTTGTATTCGATGTTCAGCGCCTCGGTGTAGCCACGCACGAAGAACTTCGTGGCGCTGTAGACCGCGTGGTGCGGCGAGCCGTACTCCGCGGAGGTCGAGGCCATTGCGATCGCGTGGGCGCCGGGGGCGGCTGCCTTCAGGTAGGGCATCGCCACATCGAACGTATGCATCATGCCTTTGACGTTGACGTCGACCTGCAGGTCTTTCTGTTCGGGGGTGACCTGGTCGTCAGGCGCCATGAACAGCACGCCGGCATTGGCAAAGACGGCGTCGAGCTTGCCGCCGTGCCGTGCGGCGAAGTCATCGATCGCCGGCGCGAGGGACGCACGATCACGCACGTCCGCCACGTAGGGCGTGAAGTGCTCGCGTCCGATCGCATCCGCCAGCGACTCGATCGCCACCGTGCTCAGGTCGCAGCCACCGACGTGCCAGCCCCTCGCTACGAAGAGCCGCGCGGTGGCAGCGCCGATGCCGCCGGCAGCGCCGGTGATGAAAATGGATTGGCGCGAGATACGATGGGTCATGGTGAACGCTCAATGAAGTGACCATGCTGCCCGACCCGACCATGGCATTGCAATTGCCGCTTCCGGCCTCTCTAATGCTGCAATTCACCCGCCGGACGCAACCATGACCGACGCTCAGGCCCCCGCGCAACTTACGCCCCGCGCAATCATCCTGGCCATCGTCCTGGCCGTGCTGCTCGCCGCCGCCAACACCTACCTCGGGCTCTTCGCCGGCCTCACGATCGCGTCAGCCATCCCGGCGGCCGTCGTCTCGATGGCGGTCCTGCGGGTACTCGGCGGCAGCACCATCCTCGAGAACAACATCGTCCAGACCGGCGCGTCGGCAGGCTCGTCGATCGCGTCGGGCGTGATCTTCACGATCCCGGCGCTCGTCATCCTCGGGCACTGGACCGATTTCCGTTACGCCTGGGTGCTCGCGATCGCCGGTCTCGGCGGCATCCTCGGCGTGTTCTTCTCGGTGCCACTGCGGCGCTCGCTGATCGTCGAGCAGAACCTCAAGTTCCCCGAGGGCGTCGCGGCCGCCGAAGTGCTCAAGGCCGGTGACAACCCGGCGCAGGGCGTGAAGCTGTTAGGCCTGGCCGCGCTCGGCGGTGGCCTCGCCAAGCTCGCGGCCGGCAGCGGCCTGCGCGTGATCCCCGATACCGCGGCAGCCAGCGGCTTTTTCGGCAAGTGGCTCGCGTACTTCGGCACCAATCTCTCGCCCGCGCTGCTCGGCGTCGGCTACATCGTGGGCCTCAACATCGGCGCACTCGCCCTCATCGGCGGCATGATCTCGTGGAGCGTCGCGATCCCGATCTACGTCGCCTGGTTCCTGCAGGACAACGCGCCGCTCGCGCAACAACTTGCAGGCGCCGATGCCGAGACGATGGCCAACGCCATCTGGTCCGCGCAGGTCCGTTACCTGGGCGTCGGCGCGATGCTCGTCGGTGGCATGTGGGCGCTGGTCTCGATCCGCAGCTCGCTCGCCTCGGGCATACGCAGCGGCCTCGAGGCCACGCGTGCCGGCGCGACGCGGGCCGCCTCGCACACCGAGCAGGACCTGCCGATGAAGGCGATCCTGATCGGCCTGGTGCTGTTCACGATCCCGCTCTTCGTCCTCTACCAGCTCATCGTCGACAACATCGGCATCAGCCTGGTGATGACGGTGATCATGATCGTCGCAGGCTTCGTTTTTACTTCGGTCTCGGCGTACATGGCGGGACTCGTCGGCTCGTCGAACAATCCCGTTTCCGGCATCACCATCTGCACGATCCTGTTCGCGTCGCTGCTGCTGGTCGCGCTGATGGGGCGCGGTGCAGCGCTCGGCCCGGTGGCCGCGATCATGATCGGGTCGGTCGTTTGCTGCGCGGCCTGCATCGGCGGTGACAACCTGCAGGACCTGAAGGCCGGCCAACTCGTCGGCGCCACGCCGTGGCGGCAACAGGTGATGCTGGCAATCGGTGCTGCAAGCTGCGCGCTGGTGATGGCACCCGTCCTCAACCTGCTGCTCAAGGCCTACGGCATCGGCGCACCCACCGCCGAGCATCCGAACGCGCTCATTGCTCCGCAGGCTACGTTGATGGCGTCGGTTGCCAAGGGCATGTTCGGTGGCGAATTGCCCTGGGGCATGATCTCGATCGGCGCACTGATCGGCGTCGTCATCATCCTCGTCGACGAGTACCTCAAGCGCATCAAGGCGCCGTTCCGGGCGCCCGTGCTTGCCGTCGCGGTGGGCATCTACCTGCCGCTCGAGCTGTCGGTGCCGATCTTCATCGGCGGCCTGATCGCGTACCTGGTCGAGCGCGGGCTGGGCATTCGCGGCGACTCGCCGCAGGCGGAACGCGCGAAGCAGAATGGAATCCTGTTTGCGGCCGGCCTGATCACGGGCGAGGCACTGATGGGCATCTTCATCGCCATCCCGATCGTGATGTCGGGCCGCGCGGATGTCCTGGCACTCGGGTCGGGACTGCAGTTCGGCGAGGGCCTCGGCCTCGCCGTGGTCGCCGGGCTTGCGCTCTGGCTGTACCGCGTCGGCGTCAGTCGCAACGCATGAAATCACACCGATGGTGATACGACGCGATGCCCGGCGACGGCCCCGGCGATGACCCGCTTCAGGGCACGCCTGTACGCGTGCTTCGCGCTCGTCTACCTGGTCTGGGGATCGAGCTTCCTGGTCGGCCGCATCGGCGTCAGCGACCTGCCGCCCCTGCTGTTCACGTCACTGCGCTCGCTGATCGCCGGCTTCCTGCTGCTCGGCCTTGCGCTGTACCGCGGCAACCGCCTGCCGGACTCGCGGCGCGAATGGCGACAGATCTTCTTTTTCTCGCTCGTGCTGATCGCGTTCAGCAGCGGTTCCGCGACTTTCGCACTCAAGTACATTGCGTCGAACGAGGTGGCACTGCTCAACGCGAGCATGGCGCTCTGGATCGCGGGGCTCGGCACGCTCGGTCCGAAAGGCCAGAAGCTGTCCGTGCCGAGCCTGATTGGCCTGGCGCTCGGTTTCGTCGGAGTGGCGCTGCTGGTCTGGCCCGAAGAAATGCGGATCACGCCGCACGTCGGCTGGCAGTTGCTGGTACTCGCCGCTGCCGCCGTCTGGGCCTCTGGCACGATCGTTTACCGCAACTCCGCGCTGCAGCTCGGTCCGATCGCTTTCAATGCCATGATCATGCTCGTCGGTGGCGTGATGCTCGGCACCGCCGGAGTCGTGACCGGGGAGTTGCCCGACTGGCACTGGGAATGGCGGGGGATGAGCGCGATCGTGTTCCTGGCCGTGTTCGCCTCCGCGATCACCTACACGGCCTTCACGTGGCTGCTGAAAAACGCGCGCACGGATCGCGTCGCGACGTTCGCGTACGTGAACCCGGCCATTGCGACGATGCTGGGATGGATCGTGCTGGGTGAAACGCTCACGCCACAGCAGCTGCTCGGCATGCTCGTGGTGCTGGGCGGCGTCGTGCTGGTGACGATGCCGAACCGCTATTTCTAGCGACTGAACCTCAGTCGCGGGTCGGGAATTTCTCGAACTTGCCCGACGAGCCGATCAGGCCCGAAGCCGCCCACGACACGATGCCGACGATGATCGCGGTACCCACTGCAGTCCAAAAGCCGGCGATCGAGAACCCGGGGACGACCCACGCCACCAGCGCGACCATGCCGGCGTTCAGCACCAGCAGGAACAGTCCGAGCGTCACGATCGTGAGCGGCAGCGTCAGGATGAACGCGAGCGGACGCACGAAGGCGTTGACGATGCCGAGCAGCACGGCGGCCAGCAGGAGATCGGTCGGCGCGGCGAAATGCAATCCTTGCAGCAGCTGGCTCGCCACCCACAGGCCGAGCGCGGAAATCGCGGCACGCAGCAGGAATCCAACCATGTCGAGCGCTCCTTCGGATTGGCGCCTGGCGCCGTTGGTTGACCTGCGCGCGATGGTAATGGAATCTGCGGCCCGTCACACCCATCCCGGCCGCCCCGGAATCGAGAAGCCATGGAATTCGTCGCCATCGTCGCCGTGCTCGCGCTCATGCAGTACATCTTCTTCGCGGTCCTGGTCGGCCGGGCACGCGGCAAGTTCGGCGTGAACGGTCCCGCGGTGACGGGGCATCCCGTCTTCGAGCGCTATTTCCGCGTGCAGATGAACACGCTCGAGCTGCTGATCGTGTTGCTGCCCGGACTGTGGCTGTTCGCACACTACGTGAGCCCGACGGGGGCCGCGATCCTGGGAGCGGTCTACCTGGTGGGTCGCTTCGTGTACCTGCGCAGTTATGTCGCGGACCCGGCGAAGCGCGGCGCCGGCTTCGGGCTCAGCATGCTGCCAATCTTTGCCCTCCTGATCGGAGCGCTGATCGGTGTGGTTTCAGCGCTTCTGCGCGGCTGACGCCGGCTTGACCGCGGCGTAGTGCGTGCCGAGCCCGCGGTCCTTCAGGTATTGCAGGGCCGTGAGGACCGCTGCATCCTTCATCGGTGCGACCGGCGCATGCCGCGCCTGGTCGCCATCCATCGGTCCGATCGCGATGTCGGGTTCGAGTCCCCGCTCGTGGATCGAGGTGCCGGAGGGCGTGAAGTAGAGCGAGGTCGTGAGTTTCAGCGCCTGGCCATCGCGCAACGGGATCACGGTCTGCACCGAGCCCTTGCCGAAGGTGCGCTCTCCCATCAACGTCGCGCGACCGTGATCGCGCAGCGCGCCGGCCACGATTTCGGACCCCGACGCCGAACCACCGTCGACCAGCACCACGAGTGGCTGGCCATCGAGCGCATCGCCCGGAGTCGCGGACATTTCGAAGCGTGATTCAGGTGTGCGTCCATCCGCACGCACGATCACGCCGGCATCGAGGAACGCGTCGGCCACGCTTACGGCCGATTCGAGCACGCCACCCGGATTGCCGCGCAAGTCGAGCACCAGGCCACGCAACGGATGGAACGCCGCTTTCGGAGCGTGATGCACCAAGGCCGTCAGTGCCTGCACCAGGTCGTCCGGCGTGGAATCGCTGAACTGCGTGATGCGGACGTAGCCGAAGTCACCGGGCAGCGGTTCGGCACGCACCGAGTGCACGTGCACTTCACCGCGCTCCAGCGTGAACACCAGCGGCTCGGGTTCGCCCTGGCGACCGACCGCGAGCTTGACCTGCGTGCCCGGCACGCCGCGCATGCGGCCGATCGTCTCGTCGAGCTTGTCGGCAGTGACGGGCTGGTCATTGACGGCCAGTACGACGTCGCCGGCGTGCACGCCCGCTTTCGCCGCGGGGGAGCCTTCGATCGGCGTCACGACGACGACGCGGCCACCCTGGGCGGAAACCTCGATGCCGACGCCGGTGTAACTGCCAGTCGTAGTGGCCCGCATTTCGTCGTATTCGGCGGCGTCGAGAAAAGCGGAGTGTGGATCGAGGTTGGCTACGATGCCCTTGACCGCGGCTTCGTCGAAGGCGGCATCGGGCACCGGTTGCACGTACTCGCGACGGATGCGGCCGACGACTTCGTCAAGCAGCTGATGGCCCGCGGGTGACTTCGGGGTGACGGCGGTGACGGCCCGTGCAACCGGACGCGGCGCAGCAAGCCACTGTGGCGCACGGGCCAGGCCGTACCCCAAGGCGATGCCGGCCAAGGTGGCCAGCAGGATGTGCGAACGGGCGGTCACTCGGGTCAGGCGGTCTTCGTCTCGACGGAGCTGGCCATGTTACCGCCAACCAGGGTGCCTAGCACCTTCTCGAGGGGCGTCGGGCGGCCGATGGAGAAACCCTGGCCGTATTCGACGCCAAGCTCCCGGGTTGCCTGCCAGATCGCCTCGCTTTCGACGCATTCCGCCACGGTTTTCAGCTTCATGGCGCGGGCGAGCTGGACGATGGCGCTCAACATCGCCTGGGAGCGGTCGTCCGTCACCACGTCGCGCACGAAGATACCGTCGATCTTCAGGTGCGTAACGGGCAGCGTCTTCAGGTACGTGAGTGAGCTCAAGCCGCGGCCGAAGTCGTCGAGGGCGACGTCGCTGCCAAGCTCGCGCAGCCGGCGGATGAGCGCCTCCGCCCGCACGATGTTGGCGACGGCGGCCGTTTCGGTCACCTCGAACGACAGCAGTCCGCGCGGCAGCTTGCTCTCGCGCAGCGCCGTGTCCATGAATGCGGCGAAGTCGGCGTCGCCGAGCGACTGGCCCGAAATGTTCACCGCGAAACACGCCTGCATCTCGTGCAGCCGCGCTGCATGCGGGGTCAGCATTTCGATCGTCCGGCGCACGACCCAGCGATCGATGGCCGGCGCAAGCTGGTAACGTTCCGCCGCCGACAGGAACTTGTCGGGCGGGACACTGTCACCCTCCTCGTCGCTCATGCGCAGCAACAGCTCGAACTTGGGCGTCGCGGGCGCGCCGTTCAACGGCACGATCGTCTGCGCGTCCAGCCGGAAGCGCTGGTCGAGCAGGGCCGAACGCACCGTGCCGATGAGCGTCAGGTCGGTGTAGCGACGCACGATGCTCTGGTCGCCGTCGAAGTAGGTCTCGACGCGGTTGCGGCCGCGGTCCTTCGCGGCCTTGCACGCGATCTCGGCGGACGCGAGCGCGTGCGACAGGGGCTGGTGTCCTTCGACGATGTTGGCCACGCCGAAACTGGCGGTCACCTCGACCTGCTGCCGGTCGCGCAGGAAGCCGAGCCGTTCGAACGACCGCCGCAGGTTGTCCGCGATGTCGTAGGTGGTGTCGACCGAGGTTTCGGGCACGAACATGGCGAAGCGATCGCCCGAAATTCGTGCCGCGAGCATACGCGGGGAAAGGCTCTGCCGGATGCTCTCGGCCACGCGCACGATCACCTGGTCGCCAACGTGCATGCCGAGGTTCTCGTTCAGCACGTGCAGGCGATCGATGTCGACGTAGATGACGCAGTTGTCCTTGCGCAGCGTCGCTGGCGTCAGCATGGCGTTGGTGCGCTTCTCGAATGCCGGCCGCGTGAGCAGGCCCGTCGACGGGTCGTACGAGTTCATCAGGATGTAGGCGACGCGACGGCCGAGCAGCTCGACGATGCGGACCTGGCGCAGGTCGAAGTCCGGGGCATGCAAGCGCTTGAACAGCACGAGGATGCCGTGCACCCGCTGGGCGCCGTGCATCACGGGGCAGGCCAGGATCTTGTACGGGATGTTCGCGAACGGCCCGGAATCGTGGGGCGCGTTGGAGGTCATGGTCTGCCGGTGCAGCTGTGCCCAGCCGAGCACCTGGCGGTGCGTACGCGTGAGGATCTCCGCGCCCGCGCGCGGCGGCGTGTCGCTGGCCGTGCGACAGACAGCAATGTTCTTGTCTGGAATCAGCAGCGCGCCGACGGCGCAGCCAAGGTGGTCGACGCAGCCCTGCACCAGCTTGGCGAAGTCGTCCGTCGAGTTGCCGCCTTCCGACTCCTCCTGCGCTGCGCCGAGCAGCAGCTCGAGGTCGCGGTCGCGCACGACGAGGCTGCGTTGCAAGTCGCCGATGCTCGATTGCGACGCGAGCTCGCGCTCGAGGCATTGCAATGCCGGACGGAGCAGCCCGTGGACGAGCGTGAATGGGCGCGGCTCGCGGCTCGATTCCCGGCTCGCCATGCCGACGCTGCCGAGCATGGCGCCGGCGCCGTCGCGCAGCAGGAACAAGTACGCAATCTGCTCGCCATGCAACGGCTCGGCGAAGCCAGCGCCGATCGCACCGTGTTCCGCTTGCTCGACCATCTGGGCGTGCTGCTGCAATGCCTGCAGTTCGATGTCGTCGTTGTCCTCACTGGACCAGACGGTCACGCCGAGGCGGTCGTAGACCACGATCGTGTGTGCGCGCGGCAACAGCATCTTGAGCAGCTGCCCATAGGGATCGAGTGACGTCCCGTTCAGCGGCGCCGGCGTGTCAGCGAGAATTTCTGCGTTTGCAGCCATCGGTCCCAGCCCACCCACGGGCAACGAACATGATCCGGAGTGGCATGATCCGTAAAAAAGGCGGGGCCAATCCGTGACGCAGGGCCTATTTCCGAGCGAGCCAGGTCTGCGGATCGACCGGTGCCTTGCCGCGACGGACCTCGAAGTACAGCGCGGGCTGGCTGTGACCGCCGGAATCGCCGACCGAGCCGATCACGTCACCGGCCGCAACGTTCTCGCCGACTTTGCGGAACAGTTCCTCGTTGTGGCCATAGAGGCTCATGTAGCCGCTGCCGTGATCAATGACGAGCATCAGCCCCATCCCCGGCAACCAGTCGCCGTAGACGACACGTCCCGCAGACGGCGCGCGCACCCGGGCTCCGCGCTCCGTCCCGATGAGCATGCCCTGCCAGCGCATCGAGCCACCGGCGCGGGGCTGGCCGAACTTCGCGAGGACCGTGCCGTCCTGCACCGGCCACGGCAGCTTCCCGCGCAGGGGCTCGAACGGAGCCTGCTTTGCCACCGTGCCGGTCGAGCCACCCTTGCGCACCGGCTGGGCCTGCTGCGCGCGTTCAATGGCCTGGCGCAGGTCGCTGATGAGCTTCTCCAGTGATCTGGCCTGGGATTGCAGCTGTTTCAGCTCGCCGCCGCGGGCCTTGAGCTGCCGGTCGATCGCGCCGACGGCCTGCGCGCGCTTGTCCTGCGACGACTTGAGGTCGGCCACCCGCTGTTCACGCTGCTGCTCGAGGGACTCGAGCCGGGTTTTCTCGGCGACGATCTTTTCGCGGACCAGCGCCAGGTGCTCGAGCTGGTCCTGGATGCCGCGGATGCGCTCCGCCCGGGCGCGGCCGAAATACCCGTAGTACGCGAGCATGCGTCCAAAATTCGTCGGATCTTCCTGGTTCAAAAGGAGTTTCAGCTGCTCCTCGCGACCGTTTGCGTAGGCCGTCCGCAGTTCGCCGGCCAGCTCGGCACGCTCCCCATCCAGTTCCTTTTCACGCCGCGCCCGCTCCGCTTCCAGGTCGCGCACGCGCGCTTCGACCGCAAGGCGCTGCGCACGGATTTCGTCGAGTTCCTTGCGGGCCGACTGCACGCCGAGCTCGGCATCGCGCAACTGGACGGACAGCTTGTCCCGCTTCTGCACGTCGTCGTTGACCGACTTGCGGACCTTGTCGATCCGTTGGTTGAGCCTGCGCAGTTCGGCCTCTTTCTGCGCCGGTGTCTGCTTGGCCGCGGCCAGGACCGGCCCGGGCAGCAGCATCCCCCACAGCGCCAATACGGCCAGGACCTGCCCAAACCATGGCCCAAACCATGCAATGACGCGCGGCCCCCTGCGCGTCGCCGGCAGTGCAGTCGTCGGGATCTGGGGCAAAAAGGCAGGCATGGAGCGGTGTTTGGGGGAGTTCAGGAGGGGGGCCGGCAGCGGCAAATCCGCGCAAGTCTAGCCTGTCGGCGAGGACTGCTATAATTCGCGCCCCTTTTTGCCGGTCTTCCTGATGGATCGTCTCCTCGAATATGTCGCCCGCCATCCCCTGCTGGCCGGCGGCACGGTGGTCCTCGCGCTCGCCCTGGCCGCGTACGAATTCAGCCGCTCCCGCTCGGGGGGACAGGCCGTGGGACCCACCGAAGCCGTGCGCCTGCTGAACCAGGGTGCGGTGCTGGTCGACGTCCGCTCGCAGGCCGAGTTCGACTCCGGTCACATCCTCGACGCCCGGCATGTGCCGCAGGAGCAGGTCGCCGGGGCCGCCGAAACGCTCAAGCGATACAAGGACAAGGTCGTGATCACGTGCTGCGAAAGCGGCATGCGTTCGAGCGCGGCAGCCCGGGTACTGCAGGCGCAGGGGTTCACGAACGTGGTCAACCTGCGGGGCGGCTTGCAGGCCTGGCGCACGGAGAACCTCCCGCTCATCAAGGCAGGCGGTGGCAAGACCAAGGCCGAAGGGACCAAGGCATGACCGACACCGCTCAGCCGGAAATCACGATGTATTCGACGGGCTGGTGCCCGTACTGCGACCGCGCGCGAGGACTGCTCGAACGCAAGGGCGTCACGTTCAGCGAGGTCAAGGTCGACGAAGACACCACGCAGCGTGACCTCATGCTGAAACGCAGCGGCGGCCGCCGCACCGTCCCGCAGATTTTCATCGGCGACCGCCACGTCGGCGGCTTCGACGACCTCTATGCCCTCGACAAGGCCGGCGAGCTCGACAAGCTGCTCGGCCGCGCCTGAACCACGTAGTTACAAGGAACCTTCCGCGATGACCGACCAGAACGCCGCAGCGACCGCCGTCGACCTCAATGCCCCGGTGGTGACGCCGCAGGCCGTCTACCTCAAGGACTGTTCGTTCGAATCCCCGAACGGCCCATTCGTCGGCGGCTTCGAAGGCCAGCCTGCAGTGAACCTGAACATCTCCACGCGCGCGACCGCCCTCGCGCAGGACCTGCACGAAGTCGTCGTGCAGGTGCACCTCGAGGCCAAGGCCGGCGACAAGGTGGTCTGGCTGCTCGAACTGCAACAGGCCGGCGCGTTCCTGGTCAAGAACCTGGTGGCGACCGACGTCGCGCAGGTGCTTTCGATCATGGCGCCGAACTACCTGCTGTCGTACGCGCGCTCGACGGTCTCGGAACTCGTGACCAAGGGCGGCTTCCCGCCGTTCCTGCTGCCGCTGGTGACGTTCGAAGCCCTGCATGCCCGCGCGGCGGCGCAGCAGGCAGCCGCGCAGCAGACGGGCGCCGCCACGGTCAACTGAGACTCGCCGGAGACGCCGCTTGATGACCTCCACGGCAGCGGCGGCCGATGCCGTAGCACGTCCAGCGATGGCCGTGCTCGGCGCCGGATCGTGGGGCACGGCGCTCGCCTTGCACCTCGCGCGCACCGGGCACCCCACGGTGCTCTGGGGTCGCGATGCCGCGCAGATGGCGGCCTTCGCGGCCGCGCGCTGCAACACGCGCTACCTGCCGATGGCACCGTTTCCTGCAACGCTCGCGATCGAGACCGATCTCGCACGAGCTGTGGGGTCGGCGCAGGAATTGCTGGTCGCGGTGCCGAGCCATGGCTTTCGTGAATGCCTCGAGCACGTGGCGCCGCTGTTGCGTCAGGACATGCGTGTCTGCTGGGCGACCAAGGGCTTCGAACTCGACACGGGCAAGCTGCCGCACCAGGTCGCGAACGAAGTGCTCGGCATCGCCATGCCGAAGGCAGTGTTGTCCGGCCCCACGTTCGCGCGCGAGGTCGGTCTGGGCTTGCCCACGGCCATGACGGTCGCCTCGCGCGACCAGGACTACGCGCTCGCGCTCGCGCGTGCACTCTCCGGCCAGAATTTCCGCGCTTACGCCTCGACCGACGTCGTCGGCGTCGAAGTCGGCGGCGCAACGAAGAACGTGCTGGCGATCGGCGCCGGCATCTCGGACGGCCTCGGCTTCGGCGCCAACACGCGCGTCGCGCTCATCACGCGCGGCCTCGCGGAGATGATGCGGCTCGGTGTCGCGCTCGGCGCGGAAAAAGACACATTCATGGGACTCGCCGGACTGGGCGACCTCGTGCTGACCTGCACCGATGACCAGTCACGCAACCGCCGCTTCGGGCTCGCGCTCGCTGCCGGCAAATCCACTGCCGAAGCACAGCGCGACATCGGCCAGGTGGTCGAAGGCGTGCTCGCGGCGCGCGCCGTGCGCAATGTGGCCGGACACCACCACGTCGAGATGCCGATCGCCGAACAGATCTGCCGCGTGATTTACCAAGGACTCTCGCCGCGCGAGGCGGTCGCCGCCCTCATGGGGCGAGCGGTGAAATCCGAGACGGAGTGAGCAACTCAGCCCCAGGCGAGCTGGCGCCAGGCTTCGTACACGACGATAGCGACCGCATTGGACAGGTTCAGGCTCCGGGCGGCCGCCCGCATCGGGATTCGCAGCCGCCGTTCGGCCGGGCACGCTGCCAGCACGGAACCCGGCAGGCCGCGTGTTTCGGGTCCGAACACGACAACGTCGTCCGGGGCGAAACGCACCGTGTCGTAATCGGCGCCGCCTCGTGTCGTCAGCGCGAACCAGCGCGGCGCGGCGCCGCCCGCACTCGCCGTCAGCACCCGCAGGCAGGCCGTAAAGTCCTGATGGACCTGCACTTCGGCAAGTTCGTGGTAATCGAGGCCGGAACGCTGCACGGACTTGGCATCGAGCCGGAATCCGAGCGGTCGCACCAGGTGCAGGCGGGCGCCCGTGTTTGCACACAGACGGATGACATTGCCCGTATTGGGTGGAATTTCGGGCTCGAACAGGACGACGTGCAGTGGCATAGAATCCGGAGAGTCGCTCGCGGGACAGACTCGCGCGCAGGCATTGACCGGGGGATTTTCGCATGGTGCGCGTCAAGCAGTTGCTCGGACGGAAGGGGCCGGACGTCTGGTCGGTGGATGCCGACGTGCCGGTACTCGAAGCCATCCAGATGATGGCGGACCGGCGCGTGGGTGCGCTGCCGGTCACGCGTGGCGACGGCGAACTCGTCGGCGTCATCTCCGAACGTGATTACGCGCGCAAGGTGATCCTGCTCGGCCGCTCCTCGGCCGAGACGCCGGTGTGGCAGATCATGAGTTCGCCGGTGGTGACCGTCACACCCGAAGAGGGGGTACGGCAATGCATGCAGATCATGACCGAGAAGCGAATCCGTCACCTGCCGGTCGTGCAGGACGGCCGCATGGTCGGCGTGATTTCGATCGGCGACCTGGTGCGCACGGTGATCGAAGAACAGGACCAGACGATCGAACACCTCGAACGCTTCATTGCGGGCTGACATCGGCGTGCCTTGCCGCGGGTCCGTCACTGGGCGAGCCGGCGCTGGTTTCCTTTACAATTTGCTTCCATGACAGCCCCTCTCCCCCCTGCCCTGGCCGTTGATTTCTGCGGTCTCCGGCTCGCCTCGCCCATCGTCCTCCTGTCCGGTTGCGTAGGTTTCGGCGAGGAATACACGCGGGTCGAAGGGTTTTCGAACCGGGACGTCGGGGCCATCGTGTTGAAGGGGACGACACGGGAGCCGCGGCTCGGCAACCCGGCGCATCGAGTCTACGAGACGCCGATGGGAATGCTGAACGCCATCGGCCTGCAGAACCCGGGCGCCGACTACGTAGTCGACCAGATCCTGCCCGCGCTCGACTTCACCGAGACGGCGTTTTTCGCCAACGTCTGCGGCTCGACGATCGACGACTACGTCGAGGTGACGCGCCGGTTCGACGACTCGCCGATTGACGCGATCGAGCTGAATATTTCCTGCCCCAACATCAAGGAAGGCGGCGTGCAGTTCGGCAACTCGCCGGACATGTCGGCCCGTGTGGTCGAGGCCTGCAGGCGAGTCACCCGCAAGCCGCTGATCACCAAGCTGTCGCCGAACCAGACCGACATCAAGGAAAACGCGCGGCGCTGCATCGAGGCGGGCAGCGATGCACTCGCGGTGATCAACACCGTGATGGGCATGGCCATCGACGTGACGACGCGCAAGCCGATCATCGGCAACGTCCAGGGCGGACTCTCGGGACCGGCGATCAAGCCGATCGCGCTGCTCAAGGTGATGCAGGTGGCGGAGGTCGCGCGACCGCACAACGTGCCGATCATCGGCCAGGGCGGCATCTGCAGTGCCGATGACGCGCTCGAGTTCATCATCGCGGGCGCCACCACGGTCGGCGTCGGCACCTCGCTGTTCTACGAGCCGCACTCGTGTCAGCGCATCAACGCCGGCATTGCGGCGTATCTCGCGGCGAACGGGATGGCGTCGGTCAGTGACCTGATCGGCAGCCTCGACGCGCCCAGGAAATCGGTACAGGCCTGCGCCTGCTGATCACTCCTTCCTGCTGTATCGAACCCGAAGCGCGCAATGAGGTCGTGCGGTGCCGGAGGGTGCGGTCTTCTGCCGCGCCCCGAGGTCTTCCGCGCATCGTGAATCGTGCGGAGGACCCGCACGATTCACGGCGATCCTTGCTCGAGCGGGAGCGAAGCGATGGTGTCAGCGCAGTAGCGACCAGGCCGCAGTGCCGCTTCGCTCCTGCGCTCGAGCTGCGGCGTCCGACACGGGGCGCGGCAGAAGACCGCGCCCTCCGGCATCGCACATGTTCACTTCGTATCGATCGTCGAGCCGTCGCGGAAACTCTAGACGTCGTCCATCCCCAGTTCCTTGAGCTTGCGCGTCAGCGTGTTGCGGCCCCAGCCAAGCAGCTTCGCCGCTTCCTGCCGCCCACCCTGAGTGACCTTCAGCGCTTCACGCAACAGCGTACGCTCGAACTCCGGCAGCGCGTCGTCGAGCAGCGGCGAGCCGCCACTCACGAGCCGTGACTGCGCCCAGCTTGCGAGCACGACCGACCACTCGGTGCCGTTCGCCGACACTAGGGCACCGGCACCACCGAGATCGGCCGGGATGTCGCTCGCCTTGATCTCGCGCCCGGCGGCCAGCACCGTGAGGCGACGGCACGCGTTGACGAGCTGTCGCACGTTACCCGGCCAGTCGAACGCCGCAAGCGCGCGCGCCGCGTCTACGCTCAGCACTTTTGGTGCGACGCCGAGTTCGATCGCCGCGACGTCGAGGTAGTGCTGCAGCAGTTCGGGGATGTCCTCGCGCCTGTTACGCAATGGCGGCACTTCGATGCGGATGACGTTCAGGCGATGCAGCAGGTCTTCACGGAACAGGCTTTCCTTGACCCGCGATTCGAGGTCCTGGTGCGTGGCGGCGATCACTCGCACATCCACTTTCACCGGCAGTTGGCCGCCGACTCGATAGAACTCGCCTTCTGCCAGCACCCGCAGCAGTCGCGTCTGCAATTGCGGTGACATGTCGCCGATTTCGTCGAGGAACAGCGTGCCGCCGTCGGCTTGCTCAAAACGCCCGCGGCGCAGTTCGGTGGCGCCGGTGAACGCGCCCTTCTCGTGGCCGAACAGTTCCGACTCGAGCAGGTCGGCCGTGAACGCCGACGTGTTGAGCGCGATGAACGGCTTGGTGGCGCGCGGACTGTGGCGATGCAACGCGCGCGCGACCAGTTCTTTGCCGGTGCCGGACTCGCCGGTGATCAGCACCGTCATGCTCGAGCGTGACAGGCGGCCGATCGCGCGGAACATGTCCTGCATCGCCGGAGCGTGGCCGAGCATTTCCGGGATGCGGCGCGACTCGGAAGCAGACTCGACGGAATGCTGCTGCGTAGCCGCGCGACGCACCAGCTCGACGGCCTGGTCGATGTCGAACGGCTTCGGCAGGTACTCGAACGCGCCGCCCTGGTAGGCCGCAACGGCGCTGTCGAGGTCCGAGTGCGCTGTCATGACGATCACCGGCAGCTTCGGCCGCCGTGTGCGCACGTCGTCGAGCAGGTCGAGGCCGCTTTTGCCGGGCATGCGGATATCGGTCACCAGCACGTCAGGCTCGCCGCGACGCAAGGCGGCCATCGCGCTGTCGGCGTCTTCGAAGGCGATCGGCGACATACCGGCCTGCTTCAGTGCCCGCTCGAGCACCCAGCGGATCGAGGCGTCGTCGTCGACGATCCAGACTTCAAGTGCCGGCGGTTGGTTCATTGGCGTCGAAAGGCAACAGGATCGTGAAGACAGTGCGACCCGGGCGACTGTCGAATTCGATCAGGCCGTCGTGACGGCCGATCAGGTCTTGTGCCACGGCAAGGCCCAGACCGGTGCCGGTGTTACGGCCGGTGACGAGCGGATAGAACACGGTGTCCTTGAGTTCGACCGGCACGCCGGGTCCGTCGTCTTCGACCTGGATGCCGACGACGACGCGGTAGCGGCGACTGCCGATGCTGGCGTTGGTGAGCGCACGCGTGCGCAGCACGATGCGACCGTGCTCGCCGACGGCCTGGATCGCATTGCGTCCCAGGTTGAGCAGCGCCTGGATGATCTGGTTGCGATCGAGCCGCAGGCGGGGCAGGCTCGGGTCGTAGTCGCGCTCGATCTGGACGCCCGTGGGCGCTTCGGCCGCGAGCAGGTGCCCGACGTGCTGCACGATCTCGTGAATGTTGACCGCTGCCTTGCGCGGCGGCTGACCGGGGCCGAGCAGCGCGTCGACGAGCGCCGCGAGCCGGTCGGCCTCGGCGATGATCACGGCCGTGTATTCGTGCAGCGCCGGTTCCTTGAGCTGGCGTTCGAGCAGCTGCGCCGCACCGCGCAGGCCGCCGAGCGGATTCTTGATCTCGTGCGCGAGCTGGCGAACCATCGCGCGGCTGCCGCCGAGTTGCGTGATCAACGCGTTTTCGCGCGTGATGCGCTGATGATGCGTGGTGTCGGCGAGTTCGATCAGCACGCCGCCGCTGCGGCCCGGCGGATCGAACGGCGTGACGGTGACGTCGAGCACGCGTGGCAGCGCGCCGGGGCCCGCTTCGAACGGGATCTCGCGGCGCGAGTACTGCGCGCCGGCAGCGCGCGCCCGGCTCACGACGCCCTCGAGTTCGGTGTTGGATTTAAGCAAGTCGCGCACTGCGCGACCCATGACCTGGTTGCGACTCACGCCGAAGATGTCTTCGGCGGGCTCGTTCAAGTGCACGACGGCGCCGTCGCCGTCGAGCCAGACGATGGAGGTCGCAATGCCGTCGAGCAGCGCGGTGAGCTCGGCCGGCGCAGGGCGAGCAACGGTACGAGGATCGGCTGCCACGTCACGCACCCCCGGGGACGCGCGACAGATGCGCTCCGTGGCCGGAGTTCAGCCGCCTGCTCTGGGTTGTGGCGGCCGCACCGCCGGACCCTGGTTGCGCGGATTGGGCACGGACGGTTGCCTCATGTGAAACACGACCGAAGCGCTGCGGATCTTTTCCTTGCCGTCCCTGCCGTAGATCACACTCGTCACCGTATGCGCACCCCGCGACAGGCCGGTGAGCCGGTGTTCCAGGGCGTTCACCTCCGGCAACTGCCTGCCATCCACGTACGTCACCAGACGGTCCGCTTCGTCGAGCGACGGTTCCGACCGGATCCGGATGACGATCTCCGTATCGGGCTCGAGGAACGAGGCATCGTTTTCGGGTGACCAGACTTCCAACCGGTCGTAGACGACCTCGGGCGCGGCGGGTTGTGCCCTGGCTTGGGTTGCAGGGGCTGCCGGCGGTGCCGCCGTCGTGGTCGTGGGTGCCCCGTTCAGGATGATCTTGCGGGCGCCCGGCTGCGGGTAGTCCGAGAAGTGCGTGACGCCGTCCGCGTCCCGCCATTGCCAGACCTCGCGGCGAGACTGGGCCTGGCTCGTCAGGGCGAGCAGGCATCCAAGCAGCAGTACCCAGGTCTTCATGGTCCGGAAGCATAGCGACTAGCGATTCCGCTGACAAAGCGACACCCGCGATCCGCGCAGTGCGTCATGGACGGGGATCGCGCCGGGCGACCAAAAAGCGGCCACCCGGCGGGATTCCGGCTGCACCTGCCCGCGTCAGACGCTGTAGTAGAGCTCGAGCTCGACCGGGTGCGTCGACATGCGCAACCGGGTGACTTCCTGCAGCTTCAGGCTGATGTAGGCATCGATGACGTCGTCCGTGAACACGCCGCCTTCCTTGAGGAAGGCACGGTCCTTGTCGAGGGCTTCGAGGGCCATGTCGAGCGAGTGACAGACGGTCGGGATGTCCTTCGCTTCCTCGGGTTCGAGGTCGTAGAGGTCCTTGTCCGCCGGGTCGCCCGGGTGAATCTTGTTCTTCACGCCGTCGAGGCCCGCCATCAGCATGGCCGCGAAGCAGAGGTACGGGTTCGCGGTGCTGTCGGGGAAGCGCACCTCGATGCGGCGGCCCTTCGGATTGATGACGTGCGGGATGCGGATCGACGCCGAGCGGTTGCGCGCGGAGTACGCGAGCATCACCGGCGCTTCGAAGCCCGGCACCAGCCGCTTGTAGCTGTTGGTGCTGGCGTTCGAGATCGCGTTCAGCGCCTTGGCGTGCTTGATGATGCCGCCGATGTAGTAGATCGCGATCTCGGACAGGCCACCGTACTTGTCGCCGGCGAAGATGTTCTTGCCGTCCTTGGCCAGCGACTGGTTGACATGCATGCCGTTGCCGTTGTCACCGACCAGCGGCTTCGGCATGAACGTGGCGGTCTTGCCGTACGCCGCGGCCACGTTGTGGATCGCGTATTTCAGGATCTGCACTTCGTCGGCCTTCTTGACGAGTGTGTTGGCCGAGACGTTGATTTCGGCCTGGCCGCCGGTCGCGACTTCGGCGTGGTGCACCTCGACCTTGAGGCCGAGTTGCTCCATCGCGCCGCACATCGCGGTACGCAGGTCCTGGTACGTGTCGACCGGCGGGACGGGGAAGTAGCCGCCCTTGACGGTCGGACGATGGCCGAGGTTGCCACCATCGAGCTGCGCACCCGAGTTCCACGCACCCTGCGCGGAATCGACTTCGTAGAAGCAGCCGTTGATCGAGCTGCCGTGACGCACGTTGTCGAAGATGAAGAACTCGTTTTCGGGGCCCCACAGCGAGGCATCGGCTATGCCGGTCGACTTCAGGTAGGCCTCGGCGCGCTTCGCGAGCGAGCGCGGGTCGCGCTCATAGCCCTGCATCGTCGATGGCTCGACGATGTCGCAGCGCAGGTTGAGCGTCGGCTCCTCGAAGAACGGATCGACGACCGCGGTGCTCGGATCCGGCATCAGGATCATGTCGGACTCCTGGATGCCCTTCCAGCCGGCGATCGACGAACCGTCGAAGCCCTTGCCGTCCTCGAAGAAGGCGTCGTCGACCATGCGCGTCGGCACGGTCACGTGCTGTTCCTTGCCCTTCGTGTCGGTGAAACGAAGGTCAACGTACTTGATTCCCTTTTCCTCGATCAGCTTGAGGACATCGGCACCGGTGCTCATGGAGTCTCCTGATGAATTCGTGCAGCGAAAGAGGTGCTCAGGGTCGCTCGCCGCGACGGCCCTGAAGCCTGGTTGGTAGGCGCAAACAGAATGCAGCAATTATGCCATCGCACAATAAACGCGCAACAGCGGGTCGCTGCTGTTGGCTTTGATCGAGGATTGCCACCGTTATGCGCCATATTGGTGCGCTCGAACGGATATGCGCCCTATTTTGGCGCAATTCTGCTTCTGTGAGTGAACCTGCGCGTCTATCCAGAGTCCGCGGTGCAGCAAATTCGGCAGGTGCGCGGGGCCGCTGCAGCGACAGATTTCGTCAAATGCCGTGCTAAAGTTCTTCCCGATCGAGGGGGGTGCGGAATCAAACGTGTTGGCTGCTGTGCGAGCGGCGGCAGGCACGTTCGTCGAAAAAAGACCCGCGCCGACGCGGGGGAGGTCCTGATGAAGATTCGCGCCCCGGATCGCCGCAAGCTGGCGATCGCTCTCGCCTTTGGTGTCGCCACGGCACTCGCCGGATGCGGCTCGAAGCAAGAGCCTGCAGCCACGACGACGGCTGTCGCTCCACCCGCGGCCGCGCCGGCAGCGGCTCCTGCCGCTCCCGCCACAGCTCCCCCCGCCCCGATTTCCGCCGCCGATGTCGCCAACGCGACCTGGACGCCGGAAGCGCTCGAGGAATTGCTCGCACCGATCGCGCTCTACCCCGATCCGGTGCTGTCGCAAGTGCTGATCGCGTCGACCAACCCGCAGGAAGTACTCGACGCCGGCAACTGGCTGATCGCGAACGAAGGCTTGCAGGGCAAGGCGCTCGACGACGGCGCCGCGCAGGCCGGGTTCACGCCGCCGATCCGCGCACTGGTGCAGTTCCCGCAGACGATAGACATGATGTGCATGGAGCTCGGCTGGACCACGGAACTGGGTCAGGCATTCGTCGCCGACCAGGCTGGCGTGCTCGACGCGGTGCAACGCCTGCGCCGGCAGGCGATGGACGTGGGCAACCTGAAATCGTCGGAAGCGATGACGGTCGCAACGGAAACGCAGGAAGGCCAGGAAGTCGTCGTCCTCAAGCCGCCGAAGCCTGAGGTCGTCTACGTACCGCAGTACGATCCCCAGGCCGTCTACGCGCCGGCGCCCGCGGCTGCGCCCGTGACGACGACGACTACCACCACGGAAAAGACCGGCCACAGCACCGGAACGCTGGTCACCACCGGCCTGCTCGCGTTCGGCGCCGGCATCCTCGTCAACGAAATCTTCGATGACGACGACAATCATCACAACAACGGCTACTACTACCCGAACTACGGCTACGGCGGCATGCCTTATTACCCGCCGTATCCGTACCGGCCGTCCTATGGCGGCGGGTACTACCCGAGCAACGGCTACAACCGTCCGCCGAACTACAACGGCGGTTTCCAGAACAACGGCAACATCTACGTCAACACCGGTGGCGGCAATCGCCCTGGCGGCAATGACAACAACTACTGGAACAATTACGACAACAAGCCGCGCCCGGGTGGCAACAACAACGGCTACAACAAGCCGCGCAAGACCAGCAGCCCGATCACGCAGGCGAAGCCGAACCGGTCTGACCTGAACCAGCTCAACCAGCGCCAGCCGCGGCCGATGCCGGCCGACGTCAAGCGGCCCTCGCCCAACGCGACGGCCAGCAACTGGAAGGGCCAGCAGGGATACGCGGGCAAGGACAAACGCCCGGCCTCGGCGCAGAGCCCGCAGGATCGAATCAACGCTGCCACGCCAAGCTATTCGAAGCCTGCATCCACTGCACGGCCACCCAGTGCGCAGAACAGGACGCCACCCAAGGTGCAGGGCTCTTACGCGGGCAAGGACATGCCGAACCGCCCTTCGACGCAGAACATGCCGAAGCCGTCGCAGAAGCCTGTGGCGCGTGACCTGCCCAAGCCGTCCAAGCCCTCGACGCAGAACATGCCGAAGGCCAAGCCCATGCCGAGCGGCGATCGCGGCTATGGTGGCGGCAGTGCACAGCGGCCGTCACCGAAACCATCCGCTCAGCCAGCGCAGATGAACCGTCCTTCGCCCGGCATGCAGCAGGGTGGCAACAAGGCGAACAAGGGCACCGCAATGTCCGGCGCGAACAGCAATCGCGGCAGCGCGAGCGCAGCGAGCCAGCGCGGCAAGCAGAGCATGCCGCAGGGCGCCCACAGCAAGGGCGGTGGTGGCGGCGGCGGCGGCAAGAAGAAAGCGCGCTGAGCGAGGAGCATGAACATGAAGAACACAGAAAGTAAGATCGCTCGCGCGCGTACGGCTGCATCGCTGGTGGCGCTCGCGTTCCTCGCCGTCGGCTGCGCCGGCAAGAAAGAAGAAGCTGGATTCGCAACACCGGAGGCGGCTGTCGCTGCACTCGTCTCGGCCTTCGAGAAGGACGACACCGCGGCCCTCGCGAAGCTGTTGGGCCCCGGGACCGAAGACTTGCTGTCCTCGGGTGACCCGGTGGCCGATAAGACGGACCGGGCCGACTTCCTCGCAGCCTACAAGGCGAAGAACTCGCTTGCGGCGGACGGCGACCACATGATGCTGACGGTCGGCGATCGCGAGTGGCCGATGCCGGTCCCGCTCGTGCAGCGTGACGGCAAATGGGTATGGGACGGTGCCGCCGGCGCGGATGAGGTGATCTACCGGCGCGTGGGCGAGAACGAACTCGGCGCCATCGACGTGATGTACGGCTACGTGAACGCCCAGAACGCGTACGCAGCCGAAGGACGTGATGGAGATCCGGCTGGCATCTATGCGCTCAAGCTGCACAGCGACGAAGGCCTGCACAACGGCCTGTACTGGCCGACGAATGAAGGCGAGACGCCGAGCCCGGCAGGTCCGTTTGTCGCGGGGGCTGCGGAAGAAGGGTACGCCGCAGGCAAAGGTGGTACGCCGTATCACGGCTACTACTACCGCATGCTGTACGCACAGGGAACGAATGCCAACGGTGGTGCCCGCGAGTACTTCAAGGATGGCGTGCTGACCGAGGGCTTTGCGGGAATCGCGTGGCCGGCGGACTATGGCGTCAGCGGTGTGATGACTTTCATCATCAACCAGGACGGTGTCGTTTTCCAGAAAGACCTCGGCGAGGACACCGCGACGGCGGTCGACACGATCCAGAAGTTCGATCCGGATTCGTCGTGGACGGCGATCGTTCCTCCAGATCTGGGTGGCGAAGCATCGGCAACGTCCGATTCGCCGCCGGCCACCTGACCGGGCATTTCGAGCGAGTCGAAACATTGGGCGGCCATCGGGCCGCCCTTTCTTTTGGAGTGTCCGGGAACATGCTGCCTGGAGAAACTTCGGCAGACCGCGATGACGGGACGGACGCCCTGCTGGACAATGGGCGCACAGCGAAGGAGAAAGACATGATTGGCAGCACCGGCGCGCAGCGCATGACCCCATCGGAAGCCCTCGTCGAGACGCTCGCCGCCAACGGCGTCACCGACGTATTCGGCATCGTCGGTTCGGCCTACATGGACGCGCTCGACATCTTTCCGGCGGCCGGCATCCGCTTCATCCCCGTGGCCCACGAACAGGGTGCGGCGCACATGGCGGACGGCTATGCCCGCGCCTCGGGTCGGCACGGGGTGTGCATTGCGCAGAACGGTCCCGGCATCACCAATTTCGTCACCGCCATCGCGGCCGCGTATTGGGCGCACTCGCCGGTCGTCTTCATCACACCGGAAACTGGCTCGATGAGCCTGGGTCTCGGCGGTTTCCAGGAGACGGAGCAGCTGCCGATCTTCTCGAAGATCACGAAGTTCCAGGGCCACGTGAACAACCCGAAGCGCATGGCCGAGATCGCCGCACGGTGTTTCGATCGTGCCATGCTCGAAATGGGTCCGGCGCAACTGAACATTCCGCGCGATTATTTTTACGGTGAGTGCAATGCGGTGATCGCACCGCCGATGCGCATCGGTCGCGGGCCGGGCGATGGCAAGGCGCTGGATGAAGCGGCTGCGCTGCTGGCAGCGGCGAAATTCCCGGTGATCGTGGCCGGCGGCGGCGTGATCCTCGCGGAGGGCTCGCGGGAGGCGGTGCAACTTGCCGAACTCCTGCACGCGCCGGTCTGCAACAGCTACCTGCACAACGATTCGTTTCCGGCTTCGCACCCGCTGTGGTGCGGCCCGCTCGGTTACCAGGGGTCGAAGGCCGCGATGAAGCTGATCGCGCAGGCAGACGTCGTGCTGGCGCTTGGCACGCGGCTCGGTCCGTTCGGCACGTTGCCGCAGCACGGCCTCGACTATTGGCCGGTCGACGCGAAGATCATCCAGGTCGACGTCGATCCGAAGATGCTGGGCCTGGTCAAGCCGATCTCGGTCGGCATCAATGGCGATGCGAAGTCGGCGGCATTGGCACTGATCGAGCGACTTGCGGGACGTCCGCTCGCCTGCATTGCGAACAAAGACGAGCGCTCACGGCGCATCGCGAACGAAAAGAACGCCTGGGAACGCGAACTCGGCGAGTGGACACACGAGCGCGACCCCTACTCGATCGAAGTCGCGAAGAACTCGAAGTTCATGCATCCGCGACAGATGCTGCGCGAGCTCGAGCGGGCGATGCCGCAGGGTGCAATGGTGTCGACCGACATCGGCAACGTCTGCTCGGTGTCGAATTCCTACCTGCGCTTCGAGCAACCGCGTTCGATGTTCGCGGCGATGAGCTTCGGTAACTGCGGCTACGCCTTCCCCGTGGCGTGCGGCGCGAAAATCGCGTCGCCCGACCGGCCGGCAATCGCTTACGTCGGCGACGGTGCCTGGGGCATCAGCCTCAACGAATTGCTCACCTGCGCGCGCGAGAAGATCGGCGTGACGGTGATCGTGTTCAACAACGGTCAATGGGGCGCGGAGAAGAAGAACCACGTGGATTTCTACTCGCAGCGCTTCAACGCAGTGAACCTCGACAGCCCGAGCTGGGCCGCCGTCGCCAGGGCGTTCGGCTGCGACGGCGTCACGGTCGACAAGTTGTCCGATGTCGGTCCGGCGCTGCTGGCCGCGGTGCAGGCGCAGTCCGCAGGCAAGTGCACAGTGATCGAGATGATGCTGACGCAGGAACTCGGCGACCCATTCCGGCGCGACGCCTTGTCGAAGCCGGTGCGTTACCTGGAAAAGTATCAGGCTTACACCTGACGCGCCCCCGCGCTGGGTTACGCTGCGATGCCATGACGAACGTTCCCAAGCGCAAGACCGGTGCGGTCCCCACTTCGCGCTTCGGCCGCGCGGTGCGTTTCGGGATGCTGACCGGCGAACTCGCACTTTCGGCCGCTGTCGGCACAGCTCGCCAGTGGTCGTCTGGCAAGCCGGTCGACCTGGCGGCTTCCCTGCTGACCCCCGCCAATGCGGAAATGCTGGCGCGCCGGCTTGCGGTCCTGCGTGGACCCGCCATGAAGCTCGGCCAGTTGATATCGCTCTCGGGCGAGGAACTCGTCCCCGAGGAGTTTCGCCGTGCACTGGACATGCTGCGCGCACAGGGCTACTCGATGCCCGGCAGCCAGCTGCGTCGCGTTCTCGGCCGCGAGTACGGCAAGGGCTGGCAGGAAAAATTCGCGCACTTCGAGTTCGAGCCCGTCGCGGCGGCGTCGATCGGCCAGATCCATCGCGCGCGCAAGCTCGGCGGACGCGAACTCGCACTCAAGATCCAGTACCCCGGCGTCGCCCGCAGTGTGGACAGCGACGTCGATAACCTCGCCACGCTGCTGCGACGCCTCGACTTCCTGCCGCTGCAGCTCGATGTGCCCGCGCTGGCACGCGAGGCGAAGCGGCAGCTCAAGCTCGAGACGGATTACGAGAGCGAGGCCCGTAACCTCGAACGCTATCGCAAACTGGTCGCGGTGATGCCGGACGTCGTCGTGCCGAGAGTCGACCGCGCGCTGACGACCCGACACGTGCTCGCGATGGACTGGATCGAGGGCGAACCGCTCGAAGCACTCGCCAGCGAGGCCGTGCCGCAGGCACGGCGCAATGCCGTCGCGCGCACGTTGTACGAACTGATGTTCCGCGAACTGTTCGAGTTCCGCTTCGTGCAGACCGACCCGAACTTCGCGAACTACCTCTACCTGCCGACGACGCACCAGGTTGCGTTGCTGGACCTGGGTTCCGCAGGCGAGTTTCCTGCTGCGCTCGTTGCGAGTTATCGCGATGCCTGCCGGGCCATGCTCGCCGGCGACGATGTGGCGTTGCGCGCAGCGATGTTCGCCATCGGTTACGCCCATCCGGACGATCCTGAACCCATGATCCGTAACGCGGCGGACATCATCAAGCTGGCATGCGAACCGCTGATCCACCGCAACAGCTACGATTTTGCGGCGTCGGGCCTCGCCATTCGCGCGCGCGATCTCGGTTTGGCCGTGGCCTTCGGCAAGGGGCTGCGTTCACCGCCGCCCGCGACGATGTTCCTGCATCGCAAGCTGATCGGCACGTTCCTGATCTGCTCGAAGCTGCGGGCGCGCGTAAACGTCCACGCCATCATCGAGCGCTTCCTCTAAGGCAGCCGCAGGAGTCTCGGCGCCACCGTCGTGGTCGGCGCCGAGACCTGCAGCGGGGTTTCGGCTCAGTTGCTGTTCGGCGGCGGCGCCGGTTCGACGATCACCGTCGTTGCACCACCGGGTGCACCGGTCTTGCCGGTGTCGCCTGTATCGCCCGTCGCACCGGTGTAGCCGGTCTGACCCGTGTCACCCGTCTGTCCGGTATCGCCGGTCGCGCCCGTGTAGCCAGTGTCACCGGTCTGCCCGGTGTTACCCGTTGCACCGGGTGTGCCCTGCGGACCCGCAGGACCAGGCTCGGCCGCCGGTGCCGGAACGGCAATGACGGTGGGTTGCCGGTCGCATGCACTCAAGCCCAGCGCCGCAACCAGCGCGATCATCAGTATTGAACGATTCATGGTTAATCCTCTGGAAGCGGAAAACGGCCGAAGAGATTTCGCTCGCGCATCTCGAGCGCGGTGCGATCCGTTCGATCGCATTCGGCACGAGATCACGGTAGGCGCAATGGGCGCTTTGTTCGGTGCGGCAACGTACATTGGGGCGCGTTAAGGCCCGCGAGGCCTTGTGCGCCACCGTACCGACCGGCACGACGGCTCGGCGGAAACTGACTCACTGCGTTTTGCAGCGCGATTGCGGGTCCGTTCCCATGCGTCCAGTTCGATTCCAGACGACCTTGCTGCTCGCGACGCTGCTATTGGTTGGCTGCAACAGTGGCAGCCACTCCGCCCCGGAGCCCGTGGTCGTTCCGAGCACGACGCGTGGCGCCTTGCTGCAAAACCCGCCGACGCTGGTCACGACGATCAGCGCCCCAGCACTGCTGCTTGCGCTGAATGCGCTGGCCAACCAGCAAGTGCTCGCCGTCAGCGGCACGCCGCTCTGCGACGTCGCCGTGCACCAGGTTCGTTACGTAACCGTTGGCGGTGCCAACGAAGCGACCAGCGCGTCCGGTGCCTTGATGGTGCCCGTCGGCAGCGACGCCCAATGCCGCGGTGCGCGACCGCTGGTGTTGTATGCGCACGGCACCACGACCGAACGCGACTTCAACATGACGAACCTGCAGGATGATCCGAACGGCGAGGCGCTCATCGTGGCAGCGCTCTTTGCATCGCAGGGTTACATCGTCATTGCCCCGAACTACGCCGGCTACGACAGCTCGACGCTGTCCTACCATCCTTACCTGGTCGCGGAACAGCAGTCGAAGGACATGATCGACGCATTGACGGCCGCGCGCAGCGCGTTGCCGACGGGCTCTGCGCCGACGGCGACCGACAATGGCCGGCTCTATATCACCGGCTACTCGCAGGGCGGTTACGTAGCGATGGCGACGCACCGCGCCATGCAGGCTGCCGGCATGACGGTGACGGCGTCTGCGCCGATGTCCGGGCCATATGCCATGGCCGCCTTCGTCGATGCCGTGTTTGCCGGGCGGGTCGGCTCCGGCTCGACCGTGTCGGCGACACTGCTCATCACCGGCTACCAGAAGACGTACGGCAACATCTACTCGAGCACGGCGGACGTCTTCGAGGACGCGTACGCCAGTGGCATCGAGTCGTTGCTGCCGAGCACCTCGCCCAGGAGCGTGCTCTACACGCAAGGCAAGCTGCCGCGCGACGCCCTGTTCAGTTCGATACCTCCCGACGCGTCGTTTGCGAGCATCACGCCGGCGACGACCCCGGCCGGACTGGCGCCGGTGTTCGCGCTCGGGTTCGGCAGCAACAACCTGGTCAAGAACAGTTTCCGGCTGAGTTACCTGCTCGACGCCCAGGCCAATCCGGATGGCGGCTGGCCGGCGACGACGAGCGGGTTGACGGCACCATCACCCGCCCTGCGACTGCGCCAGGCGCTGAAGCAGAACGATCTGCGCAACTGGACGCCGACGGCACCGATGTTGCTCTGCGGCGGGAGTGCGGACCCGACGGTGTTCTGGTTCAACACACAATTGATGCAGGGCTACTGGGCGTCACGTGCGCCATCGCCGAATCCAGCGATCGTGCTGGACCTGGATTCCGCCGCTTCCGCCGGCGATCCCTACTCGGAACTCAAGACCCAGTTTGCGTCGGCGAAGCAGATCGCCGCGGCGGTAGCGGTGGCACAGGGTGCGACCGATGGCGGCGCCGCTGCCGTCGCGGACTCGTATCACGCCGGGTTGTTGCCGCCGTTCTGCCTGGCCGCCGTCAGCGACTTCTTCGCCGCGCACTAGGGCGGTGACGCGCTGGGCCGACTAGGTGCTCGCCACCGGCCGGAACAACTTCTTCGCGGTCCGTCCGACCATGCGGCAGACGACCGCATCGAACGCGCCACCCACCACGCCACCGACGACCGGGATCGCCTTGGGAAACTGGGCGAGGCCACGCTGACCTGCCTTGGCCAACAACCGTATACCGATGCGCTTGTTGATCTCGACCAGTGCACGGCCCGGCACCTGCTTCATCGCCGACTGCGGCAGCTTGGAGCCGAGGTTGAGCCCCAGGTCCGACATGGCTTCCCTGGCGACGTCACCCGCGAGGCTCAGCAGGATCAGCGTCCGCACGCGCTCCTCCGCGAGGTCGTGCCCATAGATCCGGGCAATGGCGCCGGCCATGCGGGCCTGGATCAGCCACGAGGCGACGAGGGCCGACGGCACGCCCACGGGTAGCGTCACGAAACCACCGAGACCGGTGATGAACCCCGTGGTGAAGTTCTTGGCCATCTCCCACTTCATCAGGGCCTGCACGCGCGCATCGTTGGTCGCGAAGCCCTGGTCGATCAGGTAACCGTCGGCAAGGTCACTCGCGCTCGAAAGCGGCGGCAAGCCGCCGAGTCCCTTCTCGAGCAGGTAGGTCACCAGCGCGCCTGCCGATGCTTCGTTCGTGAGTTGTCCTGTCATGCGATGAGTCTCGCTGTGTGATCAACCGCGCATCCGCGGCAGGCGCGTGCTAGAACGCAGCGGCCAGTGGTCGGTAGCTATGATCGCAGGACCGGGGAGAGGTTGCGTGCTCAAGTGGAAATTGATGGTCTCGACCCTGCCGGTCGTGCTGGTCCTGCTCGGCCTGAAGCTGGTGCTCGAGCGCGTGTTCGGGTTCGAGGGGCTGATCGATTTCTCGGATGTAGGGATCATCCTGACGTCGGGTGTGTTCCTGATCGGCTTCCTGCTGGCCGGCACGATGGCCGACTACAAGGAGGCCGAGAAGCTGCCGGCCGACCTGTCCTGCACCCTCGAGGCCATCGAAGAAATCTTCGTGCTGGCCGCCACGGACCGCCCGACCCTCGACCTCGCCGGCCTGCGCTGCGAATTACTGGTGCTGACCGATGCGATCCGCGGCTGGCTGGTGCGACGGGTCACCACGCCGGGGGTCTACGCGGCCATGACCCGGCTGAGCGACGTGCTGCAGCAACTGGAACGCGCCGGCGCCGGGCCGTATGCCTCGCGCGCGGTGCCGCAATTACTGATGGTGCGCAGGTGCATCAGCCGCATCGACGTGATCGTGCGCACCGGCTTCCTGCCGCCCGCCTACGCCCTGCTCGAAGTGCTCATCGTCATGATCATTTCGCTGATGATGATCGCGCGCTTCAGGAGCATCGTGGCCGAGTCGCTGCTGGTGCCGTTCGTGGCGCTGGTCAATATCTACATGCTGCGGCTGATCAAGGACGTCGATAACCCGTTCGATTTCAAGGACGGCGCCCGGGATCAGAGTTCGGGGGAGGTCGCCCTGTTCCCGCTTGATGAGTACCGGGAGAGACTTGCTGCCCGGGTTGGCAAGTAAGGCAGCGGGATGGGTCGGCAACACTGATGGTCAAGGTTCAACCACCGGGGGGATAAAGAAGTGTCGGCACAAACAGCGTTTGATCTCACTGGCCGGGTGGCCCTGGTGACCGGCGGCAACCGCGGCATCGGCCGCGGCATCGCCCTCGGGTTCGCGCGGGCCGGAGCGGCCGTCGCGATCTTCGGCCGCAACCTGGACAAGAATGCCGAGGTGCTGGCTGAACTGAAGGCCGCGGGCGCACGTGCGCTGGCGCTCGCGGTCGACGTCACCGATCGCGCCGCACTCGAGCCCGCGTTCGGCCGGGTCGAGGCGGAACTGGGCCCGGTGGACATCCTGGTCAACAACGCCGGAATCGCCAACGTCAGCGGCGGCATCCTGCAGGAGACAGCCGAGTCCTGGGACGCCGTGATCGAGACGCAGCTGAACGCCGTGTTCCTGCTGTCGAAGCTCGCGGCCGCGTCGATGGCCGCACGCAAGCGCGGCAAGATCATCAACCTCGGCAGCATGTACTCGTACTTCGGCGCCGGCCTGATTCCGTCGTACAGCGCGGCGAAAGGCGCGATCGTGCAGCTCACGAAATCCATGGCCGTCGAGCTCGCGCCGCACGGCATCCAGGTGAATGCCATCGCGCCGGGGTGGATCGAGACGGACATGACGGCGGTGGTCCGGACCGAGGCGCTCAAGGCGATGAACGACGAAATCCTCATGCGCACGCCAGCGGGTCGCTGGGGCCAAGCCGGGGAAATGGCCGGGCCAGCGATCTTCCTGGCGTCCTCCGCCGCGGACTTCGTGACGGGCGAAACGATCCGCGTCGACGGCGGTTACGCCATTCGCTGAATTGGTAGATAGGTTAATTGCTTTTGATAAGTTACAGCTTTATCAATATTGGATAGCCAGTATTGTTTGTATTTTGTTAGCAATAGTCGCGCACGGCCGAGCGCCGTGCGATTGCTATACTCCCGCCTTTTGCGCGACCCCTCGAGCGTTCAAATGCTGAAAGTGGCCAAGCCTCCCCGCACCTTCCAGGACCTCCTGCTCACGCTGCAACGGTACTGGGCCGAGCAGGGTTGCGTGATCCTGCAGCCGTACGACATGGAGGTGGGCGCGGGCACGTTCCACACCGCGACGTTCCTGCGCGCAGTCGGGCCTGAACCCTGGAGCGCCGCGTACGTGCAGCCATCGCGTCGGCCGACCGACGGCCGCTACGGCGACAATCCGTTCCGGCTGCAGCACTACTACCAGTATCAGGTCGCGATCAAACCCTCGCCGCCCGACATGATCGAGCTGTACCTCGGTTCGCTGCGCGCCGTCGGCATCGACCCGCTCGTGCACGACGTCCGCCTGGTCGAAGACAACTGGGAGTCACCGACGCTCGGCGCCTGGGGCCTTGGCTGGGAGATCTGGCTGAACGGCATGGAGGTCACGCAGTTCACGTACTTCCAGCAAGTGGGCGGGCTCGACTGCCGGCCCGTCATGGGCGAGATCACCTACGGCCTCGAGCGCCTCGCGATGTACCTGCAGGGTGTCGAAAGCGTGTTCGACCTCGTCTGGACCGACGGCCCGCTTGGCCGCGTCACGTACGGCGACGTTTATCACCAGAACGAGGTCGAGCAGTCGAAGTACAACTTCGAGTACGCCGACGTCGACGAGCTGTTCCGGCAGTTCGATGCCCATGAAAGAGAGTGCCTGCGGATGCTCGAGGTCAAGCTCGCGCTGCCGGCCTACGAGCGCATGCTCAAGACGTCGCACACGTTCAACCTGCTCGACGCCCGCAAGGCGATTTCGGTGACCGAGCGCCAGCGTTACATCCTGCGTGTCCGTACGCTGGCCCGCGGCGTGGCCGAGGCGTACTACGCCAGTCGCGAGGTGCTCGGATTCCCAATGCTGAACGCCAAAGGCGCCGCGGCAGTCGTCAGGCACGTGGATCCGCCACTGCCCGAGAAGGGACTGAATACGGGGGGCCTGGCATGAACGCCTCCCGCGATTTCCTGGTCGAGATCGGCACCGAAGAACTGCCGCCCAAATCGTTGCTGAACCTGAGCGCCGCGTTTGCCGAAGGCGTGGCCAAGGGCCTCAAGGACGCCGGCGTCGCCTACAAGTCGCTCGAGGCGTACGCGACCCCGCGCCGGCTGGCCGTGCGCGTGAAGAAGCTCGTCGAACGACAGCCGGACCGCCCGTTCGAAAAGCGCGGCCCACCCGTGAAGGCCGCGTTCGATGCGGACGGTGCGCCGACGCAGGCAGCACTCGCCTTCGCGCGGGGGTGCGGCGTCGAAGTGTCGGCACTCGAAAAGATCGAGACACCCAAAGGCGAATGGCTCGTGTTCCGTGGCACCGAGACAGGTGCGCGCACCGTGGACCTGCTGCCCGGCATCGTCACGGCGTCGCTCGATGCGTTGCCGATCGCGAAGCGCATGCGCTGGGGTGCCGGCGAAGCGCAATTCGTGCGCCCGGTGCACTGGGTGCTGATGCTGTGGGGCAAAGACGTCGTCGACACCGAAATCCTCGGCCAGAAGGCGGGCAATCTCACCTACGGCCACCGCTTCATGGCGCCGAAGGCACTCAGGATCTCCAGCCCGGCGTCGTACGTCGGGACGCTGCTCAAGCGCGGCAAGGTCATGGCGGACGTGGCCGTCCGGCGCGACAGCATCCGGGCCGGAGTCACCGCCGCGGCCGAAAAGCTGGATGGCATCGCCGTCATCGACGGTGCGCTGCTCGACGAAGTGACGGGGCTGGTCGAATGGCCGGTCCCGCTGGCGGGACGCTTCGACCCGCAGTTCCTCGAACTGCCGGCCGAGGTGCTGATCGCCACGATGCAGGAGCACCAGCGGTATTTCCCCGTGCGCGACGCACAGGGGAAGCTGATGCCCTGGTTCATCACCGTCTCCAACATCGAAAGCCGCGACTCCTCGCAGGTGATCGCCGGCAACGAGCGCGTGGTGCGTCCGCGCCTGACCGACGCCGCGTTCTTCTACAAGACAGACCGGCAGCAGCCGCTGTCCGCAAACATCGAAGCGCTGAAGCGCGTCACGTTCCAGACGCAGCTCGGGTCGCAACACGACAAATCAGAGCGTGTGCGCGCCCTGGCGAAGTCGATCGCTGTGGCCATCGGCAGCGAGCCGACACTGGCCGATCGCGCTGCCGAGCTCAGCAAGTGCGACCTGCTCACCTACATGGTCGGCGAGTTCCCGGAACTGCAGGGCCTGATGGGTCGTTACTACGCCCTGCACGACCGCGAACCGCCCGAAGTGGCCGAGGCGCTGCGCGAACAGTACCTGCCCCGTTTTGCGGGCGATGCCTTGCCAGCCACGCGCACGGGCATGGCGCTCTCGATCGCGGACAAGCTGGACACGATTGCAGGCATCTACGCGACCGGCCAGAAGCCGACCGGCACGCGCGATCCGTTCGGCCTGCGCCGTGCGGCGCTCGGCCTGCTGCGCACCTCGATCGAACAGGGTCTCGACCTCGACCTGCAGCAACTGATTGGACAGGCCGTCACCGCGGCGCGGGCCGACATGGCACGTGTCGCAATCGAGCAGGGCAAGGCGCTGGGCCCCAGCGATGCCGAGAAACTGACGGTCGAGGTGTATGACTACGTGATCGAACGCCTGCGTGCCTACTACGTCGACGGCGGCGCCGGCATCGAGGTGACGGCCGAGATGTTCGATGCCGTGCTGGCGACGCGCCCGGCATCGGCACTGGATTTCGATGCCCGGCTGCGAGCGCTGGTGCGGTTCCTGCAGTTGCCGGACGCCGCGAGCCTCGCGGCAGCCAACAAGCGCATCGCCAACCTCCTGAAGAAGGTGACCGAGCCGGTGGGTGAGACGGTCGATGCATCGCAACTGATCGATCCAGCGGAGCAGGTGCTGGCCGAGCAGGTCGTGGCCATTGCGCGCGATGTCGAGCCGATGTTCGCGGCGCGTGATTACACGGCTGCACTGCAACACCTGGCTGCTTTACGCAAGGCCGTCGACGACTTCTTCGACTCGGTGATGGTCAATGCGGACGATGCGGCCCTGCGTGCGAATCGGCTGGCGTTGCTGAATCGCATGCGCGGTCTCTTCCTGCGGGTCGCCGACCTGTCGCGTTTGCCGGGCTGACATCGATGCTGCAATGGATCCGCTCGGTGATCTACACCGTGCTGCTGTTCCTGGGCACGGGCGTCTTCGGCGTCATCGTGCTGGTGTCGGCACTGCTGCCGCTCACCCTCGAGCAGCGTTACGCGGTCCCGCGGGCCTGGGGCCTGTCCCTGACCTGGCTCGCCAAGGTGGTCTGCGGACTGGGGTACGTCATCGAAGGGCAGGAAAACCTGCCCGCGCGCCCGTTCATCTCGCTCTGGAAGCATTCGTCGGTGTGGGAGACGCTGGCACAGATGTTCGTCGTGCCGCCGGCTGCATGGTCGCTGAAGCGTGAGGTCATCTGGATTCCGATCGTCGGCTGGGCCGTGAAGACCTTCAATCCGATCGCCATCAATCGCAGCGCGGGACATTCGGCCGTGAACCAGGTCGTGCAGCAAGGTCGCGAGCGCCTGGCTTCGGGCATGGGCGTAATCGTCTATCCAGAGGGTACGCGCATGGCGCCGGGGCAGACGCGCAAGTATGGCGTGAGCGGTGCGCTGCTGGCCTGTGAGACCGGCGCACCGATCGTGCCGATCGCGCACAACTCCGGGTACTTCTGGCGCCGTCGCAGCCTGCTGAAGAAGGCCGGCACGATCCGCGTCGTCATTGGCCCGCCGATCGACCCGACCGGGCTCACGCCGCGCGAAGTGAACGAGCGGGCGCAGCAGTGGATCGAGGCGAAGGTCGCTGAGATCGTCGCCCGGCCGGGCGGCCAGCCGCGCTGAGGGCTCGACCCCAGCCACGGTTCGTCAACGGTCGACGCGAGTGATGCGTCCGGGTGCAGCCAGCACGTCATGCATGCCAGGGATATCGGCGCGATTGGCGAGTCGGAGGCTCATCGCTTCGACTTCGCTGCCGTCTTGATCTTCGGCGCCGGCAGCGCGTCCGCCGTGGCGCGCACGATTGCCGCAGCAGCCTCCGCATCGTCGAGCTGCGCGTCGATCAGGTAATACGGCTTGGCACCCGGGTATGGGGGTGCCTCCTTGACTCGATCGAGCAGTGCCTTGCCGGCGCCCGTCGGCTTCAGGAAGAACTGGTTGTCGCAGACTAACGCGACAACCTTACCGTCGCAGTACACGGCGAACTCGCCGAACATCCGGCGGTGCGAAACGTGGCCCGCGCCGCGAATCTGCTCGCAGACGTACTCGACGAAACCAATGTCTGACGCCACGGCCGCCTCCGTCTGCCACTTCCGATCGCCACGAGATACTACCGCTCCGACGGCACCGGGTGCGCGAGACTCAGCGGGACTGTAGGGCTCGCTGCAGAGCCTCCGCCAGCGCGCCGTCCTCGCGTCCGGGCTCGGTGCGGCCCTGCCTTGCCCGAGCGTCTTTCGGGTTGCCGGCGGTTGGCTTGGCGGCACGGGCGTCGGGCGCGCCTGCACCCCTTGGGCCTGGGGCCTGCGCAGGCGCGTCGAGTTTCATCGAGAGCGCAACGCGTCGGCGCTTGGTGTCGACCTCGAGCACTTTCACCTTGACGATGTCGCCGGCCTTCACCACTTCGCGCGGATCGCGCACGAACTTGTTAGACAGCACCGAGATGTGGACCAGCCCGTCCTGGTGCACGCCGATGTCGACGAACGCGCCGAAATTGGTGACGTTGGTGACGACGCCCTCGAGGATCATCCCGGTCTCGAGTTGCGCGAGTTCTTCAACGCCTTCACGGAATGTCGCGGTCTTGAACTCGGGTCGCGGGTCACGGCCCGGCTTTTCGAGCTCCCTCAGGATGTCGCGCACCGTCGGCAGACCGAAGCGCTCGTCGGTGTACCGGGCTGCATCGATCGCCTTCAGCGTCGCGGCATCACGCATCACCTCGGCAACGGGTCGCTGCAGGTCCGCGAGGATCCGCTGCACGACCGGGTAAGCCTCCGGGTGCACGGAGGACGCGTCGAGCGGATTGTCGCCCGCGCTGATTCGCAGGAAGCCCGCCGCCTGCTCGAACGTCTTCGGTCCGAGTCGCGGGACGGCCTTGAGCTGGTCACGCGACCTGAACGGGCCGTTCGTATCGCGGTGGGTCACGATGTTTTCCGCGAGCGACGCCGACAAGCCCGAGATCCGCGCCAACAACGGAGCGGACGCCGTGTTCACCTCGACGCCGACGGCGTTGACGCAGTCCTCGACCACCGCGTCGAGCTGGCGCGCGAGCTTCGACTGGCTGACGTCGTGCTGGTACTGACCCACGCCGATCGACTTGGGGTCGATCTTGACCAGCTCGGCCAGGGGATCCTGCAGCCGGCGCGCGATCGAGATGGCGCCGCGGATACTGACGTCGACCTGCGGGAACTCACGCGACGCGAGTTCCGACGCCGAATACACCGACGCCCCCGCTTCGGACACGACGACCTTGGTCAGCCGCCACTCTGGATGACGCTTGATCAGGTCGGCCGCGAGCTTGTCGGTTTCGCGCGAGGCCGTGCCGTTGCCGATGCTGATGAGTTCCACGCCGTGCTTCTGGGCGAGCTGGCCGAGCACGCGCAACGCGCCTTCCCAATCGTTCTTCGGCACGTGCGGATACACCGTGGCCATGTCGACGAGCTTGCCGGTGCGGTCGACCACGGCCACCTTCACGCCGGTGCGCAGGCCCGGATCGAGACCCAGTGTGACGCGATTGCCCGCGGGTGCCGCGAGCAGCAGGTCGTGCAGGTTCATGGCGAACACGCGGATCGCTTCGGCCTCTGCCCTTTCGCGCAGCGCGACAAAGAGTTCGGTCTCGAGCTGCCAGGCCAGCTTGACGCTCCAGGTCCAGCGCGCGGTCTGCAGCAGCCAGGCGTCGGCCTTGCGGCCGCGATCGGCGATGCCGAAGCGACCTGCGATTCGCGGCTCACAGGTGTTCATCGGCTTGACCAGCGCATCCCCCGTCGCAATGTCCTCGGGCAACTTGATGGCTAATCGCAGGATTTCCTCGTTGCGGCCGCGGAACAGCGCCAGCGCCCGGTGCGGCACGACCTTCGCCAACGGCTCGGAGTACGCGAAGTAATCGCGGAACTTGGCACCCGCCTCCTGCTTGCCCTCCGCGACGACGGACACGACGATGCCGTGGTCACGCAGATGATTGCGCAGGCTGCCGAGGAGTTCGGCGTCTTCCGCGAACCGGTCCATCAGGATCTGCCGCGCGCCTTCCAGTGCCGCCTTCGCATCCGCCACGCCGGGGTTGGCGCCGTGGTCGGTTTCAAAAGGCGGCTTCAGGTAGCTCGCGGCCTCGGTCTCGGGGTCGAGTGTCGGGTCGAGCAGCAGAGCCTCCGCGAGCGGCTCGAGACCCGCTTCACGTGCGATCTGCGCCTTGGTGCGACGCTTCGGCTTGAACGGCGCGTACAGGTCCTCGAGACGCTGCTTCGCATCGGCGGCGAGCAGGCTTGCCTCCAGTTCGGGCGTCATCTTCCCCTGAGAATGGACGCTCTCCAGGATCGCTGCCCGGCGCTCCTCGAGTTCGCGCAGGTACCCCAGGCGTTCCTCGAGCGCTCGCAGCTGGATGTCGTCCAGGCCGTCGGTCGCCTCCTTGCGGTAGCGCGCAATGAACGGCACCGTCGAGCCGTCGTCGAGCAGGCGAACCGCGGCCTCGACCTGGGCCGGCCTGACGCCGAGTTCCGCGGCGATGCGGGTGCCTATCGCGGCCCGCGTCGAGGGGTCGAGTGTCGTCATCGTGGGGTCTGCGGGGAGTCGTCGCCGAAGGGGCGGCGACTATGCGCGACCGGCCCGTGGGCGGCAAGGCTCTCCCAGCTTCGCCACCGGGTGTTTGCGGACCCGCCGCGCCGCCCGGGTACATGCCCCACCGCCCAGACCGAGCAGTCCAGGCCTCCCCTCCACTGGATAGGTACTTTCGCTCATCAACGGCTTGGCGTAGCGTTGCTCTAATTGCCGCCGACGCCTGCAGGCGGTCACATACCACAGAGGAATTCGTACGATGAACAAGCTTTCGATTCTTGCACTCGCCTCCGCACTGGCGCTGATCGCCGGCCCGTCCTATGCGGCCGACGTTGCCGCAGGCAAGGCCAAGGCCGAAGAGGCCTGCGCTGACTGCCATGGCGAAGATGGCAAGGGTGACGACGACAATGCGGCCATTGCCGGTATGTCGGTTGCCGATTTCACCAAGGCGATGACCGAGTACCAGAACGGTACGCGGACCAAGGACGCCAAGATGGCGAAGGCGGCCAAGAAGATGACGGCGGCAGACGTTGCCAACCTGGCTGCGTACTACGCGAAGCTGCCCAAGTAAGCAGTCGCTGCCGCACGCCTTGAAAATGCAGGGGCCCTCGCAGGAGGGCCCCTTTTCATTTTGACGAGCGATTCAGCGCGCGCGCCGCACCGCCTTTTTCGGCCGTGCCTTCGCCTTCACCGAGGACTTCCGCGCGCGACTCGCCTTCGCCTTGACCGCCTTGGCTGGCCGGGCCACCTTGGTGTAGGTCTCGGTCGCCACATTGCGCACCCCGCGACCCGCGTGCTTGACGATGGCGACCGCGCGCTTCATCTCATCGACGACCCGCTCGCGCGTCGCCCGTAACTCGTTGACCTGGCCGCTGACCAGGTCTTTCACGTTGTCCGACTGCGCCACGCGCTCGAGCCGCGCGGCGGCGTCCGACAGTGCCGCAGTGACCACCTCGAGCTGCAACGCCATCAGGCCGAGCACGGCCTCGTGCGACACGTTCGTCAGCTTTACGCCGGAATGTGTGATCACGCGGACCGGTTCCTGCAGCGCCTTGATGCGCTTTGCCGACCTTGCGGCCGCGCCGCGCATGGCCTTTCCGGGCGCTTTGCGCAGCATGCGTGCCTGCTCCGTGAAGATCTTGTTCTCGTCATTCATGAATTTCTTGACCTGGCTGACCATCGGCGGCTCCTCAAGGTGACGCGGCAACGCGGTAGCGGCTGCAATCAATACTCTTGGTGCCGGACGGCGGTTTCCAAATAGGGAATCAACGCAAGATGTCATCGACCTCAGCCCACGACCATCGACAGTGGACCCGGTCGCAGGATTCAATGTCCGCGTCAGTAAGCGGCCGCTTGCGTCAACCACGATCGACGCGAGTCGTTTGTAACCTGCAACGACCACGACCGAGCAAGGCACCCATGCGCACGTTCTTCAAGTTGATTCCGCTGTGGCTGCTGCTGGCCGCCTGTGGCGGCGGTGGCGGTTCCGGCAGCGACGACGGCGGCACCCAGCCGCCACCGCCGGCGACACCCGGTCTGGCGAAAACCAGCTGCGGCGACTACCAGGGCGCCGATCGCGGCAACAGCTGGTCGTTCCTCGGCATCCGCTATGCCGCGACGCCGAGCGGGGCGCGGCGCTGGCGCTCCCCGGAAGCTCCCCCCTGCCCCTCGGTTACCGTGATCGCCGACACCTATGCGCCCGTCTGCCCGCAGCTCGATCGCGACAGCAGCGCACCCGAAGGCGACGAGGATTGCCTCGCGGTCAATGTGTTCACGCCGAAGAGCACGTTCCCGGCGGGCCGCAAACCCGTCATGGTCTTCATCCACGGCGGCGGCAACGTGGTGGGTTCTGCACGCGAAGAAGTGGTGCCCGGTCGCCTGCTGTACGACGGCGCCGCACTCGCCGAAGCCTCCGGCCAGGTCGTGGTCACGCTGCAATACCGCCTCGGGCCGCTCGGCTGGCTCGTGCATCCCGCGCTCGACGTCGAGGCGCCCGACGCGCGCTCCGGCAACTACGCGCTCGAGGACCTCGTCGCCGCACTCAAATGGGTCCGGCACGACATCACTGCCTTCGGCGGCAACCCCGACCGGGTGATGATCTTCGGCGAATCCGCCGGCGGCCTGAACGTCTGCGCGCTGCTCGCCGCCCCGGCCGCCGCCGGCCTGTTCACGTCCGCGTTGATCGAAAGCGGCGGGTGCGTTGCCGACACCCGCGGCACCGCACTCACCACCGGCGCGGCGCTGGCCGACAACGCCGGCTGCAGCACGGCCGCCGACGTCGCCGCCTGCCTGCGCTCGAAAACCCCGGCCGAACTGCTGGCGGCGTTGCCCCCGATGGTGAGCATCGTCGGCAGCCAGGCGCCCTACCAGCCGAACGTCGACGGCACCTTGCTGCCGACGGCACCGCTCGATGCGATCCGCAGCGGCCAGCACAATCACCTGCCGGTTGTCATCGGCACGAACGCGGACGAGACCGGTCGCGACGTCCCGCTGGCCTTCAGCGAGGCGCAGTACCAACTCGTTCTCGCCAGCACCTTTCCGAACCCCGTCGTGCGCGCGCAGGTCGGGAACCTGTATTCGTCGGCCGCCTTCGGTTCCGCACGCCGCGCCTACGTGGCGTTGACCTCGGACCTCAAGTTCACCTGCCCGGCCCGCACGATCGCACGCGCCCTCGTCAACGCGCAGGCCGAGCCGGTGTACCGGTACTTCTTCACCGAAGTCCCCGACGCTCCCTCCTCGAGTGCGTTCGGTGCCGTCCACGGACTCGAACTGCTGTACGTATTCGGTGTACTCGATATCCAGGGCTACTCGCCAACCGCGGCCGAGCGGGCGCTGTCGACGGCCATGCAGGCGTACTGGGGCGGCTTGGCCGCGAACGGCGCGCCGAGCGCAGCGGGCGCGCCGGCCTGGACACCGTACGACACCGGTCGCGACAACCACCTGGTCCTGGACGCCGTGGCACTCAGCATCGGCGAGGGAGTGGTGACTGCCCGCTGCGATTTCTGGTCGACCTTCGGCGTATAGGGAGCCCGGGCACCGTACCCGCTGTCACTTCACTGTCTGGGCCCAGTGGCGAAGCGACTCTGGTAGGTAGCTATCGGCGTCTGGCTCGGCCGCGCGAAACGCCCGCAGTTCCTGCTCGGCTGCGGTGGCGTCGCCGGATGCATGAAGCGTTGCAACCCTTGCGGCCCACGCCGCCGCCTCAAGCGGCGCCGCGTTGCCGCGGTTCAGATCGCGGGCCGATGGTTCTGCCGGTGACGCAGGCGCGGTCAGTGGGCCAGGCACGGCGTCTTGCTCCGGTGCGCGGCCGGCAACGCCGACGCGCTCGCTCGCCCCGAGCGTCTTGTCGGAACGGGGCGCCTCCCTGTGGTTGATGGCTTCGCGAGTCTCGACAGCCTCACCCGCCGACGAACCCTTCGCTGGTGGCTGGGCATCAGTCGCAACCGGAGCCGACTCCTGCCGCTGTGTCGCCGGCGCCAGGCTTTGCTCGCGCGGCAACATCTGCACCAGCACGAATGCCAGCCCCGCCACCGTGGCCGCCACGGCCAGGGGTTGCCACTGCGTCAGCCGGCTCGGTGACCGCGCGCGTGCAGAGGCCGTGGTCGCCCGCTGGTCACTGCGGTTCCCGACGGAATTGCGTGCCGCGGCGACGATCGCCGCGTCGAGGTGCGCGGGCGGCTGTTCGTCCGACGCCTCGCGCCAGGCACGTTCGAGCGTGGCGTCACGGTTCGACGGATGCGAGCCTTCGCGGTCGTGATTGCTCATTGCAGGTCCTCCAGCTTCTCGCGCAACCGGCGGTACGCGTAGCGCAAGCGGCTCTTCACCGTTTCACCCGACGTCGCCGTCAGGCTCGCAATCTCGTCGAGCGAAAGCCCGCCCTCGATGTGCAGCAGAAAGGCATCCCGTTGCAGCGGCGGCACGTCGGCCAGCGCGCCGATCAGCCGGCGGCGGGTCTGTGCGTCGATCGATGCGTGCAATGGGTCGTCGTCGGTTCCGCGCGACGCGGCCGCGCTTGCTTCCATCTGCGTAAGGATCTCATCGTCTTCGAGGGACGCCAGCGAAATCCCGTGGCGCGACCGCCAGTGATCGACCAGGCGATGCCGCGCGAGCGTGTACAACCAGGTCGAGAACTTCGCCTGCGCTTCGTACCGCTCGCGCGCACCGATCACCTTCAGCCACAGGTCCTGGTGCAGTTCGTCCGCCGTGCTCGTGTGACTGCCCGCGTGACGCAGGAAGTAGCGGTAGGTGGCACCCTTGTGCCGCGCATACAACGTCTCGAAGGCGCGCGCGTCCCCAAGACCGTAGGCACGCATCAGCGCCTCGTCGGTGAGTGCCTCGGTCTCGGGGGTGCGAGGGTGCATGCGTCGCGCAGTATCGATGGGTACGACGCATGCGGCAATCCCGCGGCTCAAGGGTCCGGCACGAAACTCAGCGCGCCAGGGAACGGATCCGGGTCCCGCAAGTCGTGGCGTGTCGCCGGCACCACACCCATCGCAACCAGGGACTCGCGGCGTTCGTACCGGATGGACACCACTTCGTCAGGTCGCGCACTGGCGCGTTCGAAGGCCACCTGCTCTACCGGTGAATACTCCCCGCGACCGTGCCCCGTGCCGAGGGAGGGTTGCCGCGTGGCCGGCGCAGCGGCGTTCGTGGCTTCAGCACGGCTATCGACCGCTTTCCCGGCAGCGTCGGACTCCGCTTTTTCCCGCGATGGCGACGCGGCCTGCCGGCGATCGTCACGACTGAGCCAACCCTGGCGTTCCACGGGTCGCTCGCGAAACAGCGCCACGCCGATGACGCCGAGGTCGTGCGGTCGCCCGGTACGGGCGGCGTACGAATCGCCGGGGTCGGAGAAGTAGAAGGCCGCGGTCCGGGTCAGGTCTTTGCGCCAGCCGTGCACCGTCACGTAGCCGCCCGGCTCGATGACGTACCCCGATTGCTCGGGTGAGGCGGTATCGCCGGTCACTGCGTTGACGCCATCCACGCTCAGCACGGCGAGCAGCCGCTGGCCGGAGCAATTGCGGATACGTATGGCGTACTCGTTACCGGGTTGGCCTTCGACGTACCGGCGTCCGTGATGACGGTAGAGAGGCAAGGCCTCGCCGGCACTGCGGTCGTAGACGTCGACGCGTGCCAGCGTATCGGCGCAGGAGACGGCGAAAGGGACGACCGCTGTCGCCAGGACCGCGGCGGTCGCGGCGGCCAGTAGGGTGCGGCGGGTGATCAGGATGCTCATGACTCGGGCTCCGTTGGCAGGGTGTGCCTCCCTGTAAACGGCGAGCCGGGCACTGCGGGGTCAAAATTCGCGGACCTGCGGTACCCCGGACGATCCAAAGGGTGTGGTAGCGTCCCGACACGGGGGTCAGCCAATGTCTGTTCGGGTCCGGGAGTGCACCAGTGGGTAGAGCGACGGTGCTGATCGCATTTTCGACGATCAGCATGTCGTTTGCAGCGGCTGCACCGGTCCCCGATGCCGGTTGGAGCGCGTACGGCGGTGACGCCGGCGGAACGCGTTACTCAACCGCGGCACAGATCACGCCGGCGAATGTCGACCAGCTGGAAGTCGCCTGGACCTTCCGCACCGGAGAACTCGGTCAGGGCGTGAAGGACTGGCGTCGCTCGGCCTTTGAAGCCACGCCGATTCTCTACGACGGTACCTTGTACCTCACCACCAGCAGCACCGATGTCGTCGCCGTGAATGCCGTCACCGGCCAACTGCGCTGGCGCCATGACAGCCGCAGCCGCGACGACCTGCACTATTCCGATGGCGTGTCGCGCGGTGTGTCGCTGTGGGTGGACCCGTCGAGCTCGCTGGACACCGAGTGCCACGCGCGAATCTTTGCGCCGACGCTCGACGGTCGCCTGCTGGCGCTCGATGCCGCCACGGGCAAGGCTTGCCTGGAGTTCGGCGAGCGCGGCGCCGTCAATCTGCTGAAAGACGTGCGATCACAGTTCAAGGAAGGCGACGAGTGGCGGGATTATCTGGTCACCTCACCGCCGGCGATCCTCGATGACAAGGTCATCGTCGGTTCCGCCATCGGCGACAACCGCGCGGTGCTCGAGGAGCTCGGCATCGTACGGGCCTACGATGCCCGCAGTGGCCGCCTGGTCTGGAGCTGGGATCCGATCCCGCGCGATGCCTCAAACCCGGTCTACAAAGAATGGGACCCCGCGAGCGTTGCGACCGCCAGCGCCGCCAACGCCTGGGCGCCGTTGTCGGTCGATGCCGCGCGTCGTCTCGTGTTCGTGCCCACGGGTTCGGCGAGCCCGGATTTTTTCGGCGGCCTGCGACCCGGCGATAACCGTTGGGCCAATTCCATCGTGGCCCTGGACGGCGATACGGGCCAGCTGCGATGGGGCCAGCAACTGGTGCACCACGATCTCTGGGACTACGACCTGGCATCGCAACCAACGCTGGTGAAACTCGTGCGCGGTGGCAAGCCCGTGGCGGCCGTCATCCAGGCCACGAAAATGGGCTTCCTTTTCACATTCGACCGCGAGAGCGGCGCGCCCGTCTTCCCCATCGTCGAAAAGCCCGTGCCTCAGGATGCCGTACCGGGCGAGCGGCCGTCACCGACTCAGCCTCATCCCGTGGCGCCACCGGCGCTCGCGCGCCAGGGTCCGGTCACGCCGGCAGAGGCCTGGGGACTCACGTGGTTCGATACCCGTGCCTGCCGCAAACGCATCGAGAGCTATCGCTCCAAGGGCATGTTTCAACCGCCCGCGGTCCAGGACTCGCTCATGCAACCGGGTAACGCGGGTGGTTCGAACTGGGGCGGCATCGCGTTCGATCCGCGGCGCCAACTGGCCATCGCCAATACCATGAACCTGCCGTTTGTCGTGGCGCTGGTCCCGCGCGAGCGACTGCAAAAGGAAATGGACTCCGGCCACTACGACGATTTTGACTTCTCGCGGCAACACGGCACGCCGTACGGCATGCGGAGGACGTCCTTCACGTCGGGCCTTGGCATTCCCTGCGTGAAGCCGCCTTGGGGTCAACTCACGGCCGTGGACATGACGCGCGGCACGATCAAGTGGCAGATCCCGCTGGGCGTCACGCCAGTCATTCCACTCAATCTCGGCATGCCCGGCCTCGGCGGACCCATCGTGACCGCCGGCGGCCTGGTGTTCATCGCCGCCAGTTTCGACGATCGGCTGCGCGCCTTTGATACTGACAACGGCACGCTGGTGTGGGACGTCAAGCTGCCAGCGGGCGGACAGGCAACGCCGATGACTTACGTCCTGGGCGGAAGGCAGTATGTCGTGATCGCCGCGGGCGGCTACAAGGAAGACAGCACGCGCGGCGACTTTCTCGTCGCCTACGCGTTGCCGCACTAATCAGGCTCGACCAGCGTGCACACCAAGGGAAGTTCAATGAACGTACGCTGGATCCTCACGACGATATTGTCTTGCAGCAGCCTGGTCGCAGCCGCGGCGACCCCCGCGCGGCCTACGGCGGCAACGGTCGCCGGCACGCCGGCCGATTCATTCGTGGCCGCCATTGCACAGCACTGCGGCAAAGCCTATGCGGGGCGGATCACCGCCAACGAGCCGCCTGCACCGAACGACCCGTTCGCGAACAAGCCGCTGGTGATGCACGTGCGTGAGTGCGGGCCGGCTCAGCTGCGCATCCCGTTTCATGTCGGTGACGATCATTCGCGCACCTGGGTCATCACGCGCACGGCGGCCGGCCTGCAGCTGAAGCACGATCACCGCCACGCCGATGGTACGCCGGACGTGCTGACGATGTATGGCGGCGACACGACGACGGCCGGCACCGCCGCACGCCAGGAATTCCCGGTCGATGCGGAGTCACGCGCCTTGTTTGAAAAGGAAGGCTCGAAGGCCTCGGTCACGAACACCTGGGCGATGGAAATCCAACCCGGGAAGTTGTTTGCCTATGAGCTGGCACGGCCGGGCCGACTGTTTCGCGTCGAGTTCGACCTGGCGCAGCCAGTGGCGATTCCGCCGGTGCCGTGGGGAAGCACAGACCGTTGCCGTCATCCATCACCAGCCCGCTTGCCGCCAGGTGCTTGCCGGTACCGGCGTGGCGGTCGTCGAAGCTCTGCGTCGCCGCCGTGCCCACCGCGTCGTAGGTCGCACCGCTCAGCAGCGGCGCCGCACTCGAGGCGGTCGTGCCGTCGTAGACGCGGCTGTCCGCCTGCGCGGTCACGGTCAGCGCCGCCGGCGTGATCACGCCGGCCGCGTTGTCGACGTAGTTGATCGCGTAGTTGGCGCCGCCGTTGCCGTCGTCCATCACCAGCCCGCTCGCCGCCAGGTGCTTGCCGGTACCGGCGTGGCGGTCGTCGAAGCTCTGCGTCGCCGCCGTGCCCACCGCGTCGTAGGTCGCACCGCTCAGCAGCGGCGCCGCACTCGAGGCGGTCGTGCCGTCGTAGACGCGGCTGTCCGCCTGCGCGGTCACCGTCAGCGCCGCCGGCGTGATCACGCCGGCCGCGTTGTCGACGTAGTTGATCGCGTAGTTGGCGCCGCCGTTGCCGTCGTCCATCACCAGCCCGCTTGCCGCCAGGTGCTTGCCGGTACCGGCGTGGCGGTCGTCGAAGCTCTGCGTCGCCGCTGTGCCCACCGCGTCGTAGGTCGCACCGCTCAGCAGCGGCGCCGCACTCGAGGCGGTCGTGCCGTCGTAGACGCGGCTGTCCGCCTGCGCGGTCACCGTCAGCGCCGCCGGCGTGATCACGCCGGCCGCGTTGTCGACGTAATTGATCGCGTAGTTGGCGCCGCCGTTGCCGTCGTCCATCACCAGCCCGCTTGCCGCCAGGTGCTTGCCGGTACCGGCGTGGCGGTCGTCGAAGCTCTGCGTCGCCGCTGTGCCCACCGCGTCGTAGGTCGCACCGCTCAGCAGCGGCGCCGCACTCGAGGCGGTCGTGCCGTCGTAGACGCGGCTGTCCGCCTGCGCGGTCACGGTCAGCGCCGCCGGCGTGATCACGCCGGCCGCGTTGTCGACGTAGTTGATCGCGTAGTTGGCGCCGCCGTTGCCGTCGTCCATCACCAGCCCGCTCGCCACCAGGTGCTTGCCGGTACCGGCGTGGCGGTCGTCGAAGCTCTGCGTCGCCGCCGTGCCCACCGCGTCGTAGGTCGCACCGCTCAGCAGCGGCGCCGCACTCGAGGCGGTCGTGCCGTCGTAGACGCGGCTGTCCGCCTGCGCGGTCACCGTCAGCGCCGCCGGCGTGATCACGCCGGCCGCGTTGTCGACGTAGTTGATCGCGTAGTTGGCGCCGCCGTTGCCGTCGTCCATCACCAGCCCGCTTGCCGCCAGGTGCTTGCCGGTACCGGCGTGGCGGTCGTCGAAGCTCTGCGTCGCCGCTGTGCCCACCGCGTCGTAGGTCGCACCGCTCAGCAGCGGCGCCGCACTCGAGGCGGTCGTGCCGTCGTAGACGCGGCTGTCCGCCTGCGCGGTCACCGTCAGCGCCGCCGGCGTGATCACGCCGGCCGCGTTGTCGACGTAGTTGATCGCGTAGTTGGCGCCGCCGTTGCCGTCGTCCATCACCAGCCCGCTTGCCGCCAGGTGCTTGCCGGTACCGGCGTGGCGGTTGTCGAAGCTCTGCGTCGCCGCTGTGCCCACCGCGTCGTAGGTCGCACCGCTCAGCAGCGGCGCCGCACTCGAGGCGGTCGTGCCGTCGTAAACCCGCGTGTCGGCCTGCGCGGTCACCGTCAGCGCCGCCGGCGTGATCTGGCCGATGTTCGCAGTGGCAGTGGTTGATGCGAGCGTATACCCGTAGACCGGCGCACCGGCGTTGGACGCGCTCGCGGTAATGCCGGTTGCGGTGACGGCTTTGGCGATGCCGACGTTCCTGTCGCCGAATGCGCTTCCCGTCCAGGCGAGGGTCACGGCATCACCGTCGACCGCGCCCGCCGCAGTAAAGTTTCCAGCCAGCAGCGTCGCTCCCGTGGTCCCGTCGTAGACCTTGCCGGTCGTACCCGTCAGGTCCGGTGTAAGGCTTGGCGCCAGCGAGTAGAGGATGCCATTCCCGGTCGCCTGCGCGACCGGCGTGATACCGAAGACTGCGCTGTATTGCTTGAAGTCATAGGCCAGGCCGTTGCGTGTGTCGGGTGTCGCACCACCGAAGGGGTTGGAGTTGCTTGACCAGACCAGCCACCGGCCGTTCGTCGCTGACAACGCAGTGCTACCGACACTGTTGATGAACCGGCTGCCCGACAACACGATCGCATCACCTGCGCCTGCCGCGCTGATAACTCCCGCAACGGTGACGGCACCGCCCGCCCGGACCGACAAGGTTCCGCTGACGGTCGATGCGTTGATCGTAATGGCATTCGTGTCGCGCAGCGAAACGCTGCCCGCACCGGGGACCGAGACAGCGCCGAAGTTATTCCCTGCGTTGGTTGCCGTCACGCTGCCAGGGCCGACGATCGTCAACGCGGACGGCGCCGACACGACTCCACCCAGCGTCAGTGAGGAGGCCGCAGACATCGTGCCGATCGTGCTCGCGCTGGCAAGCGTAACGCTGCCGGACACGGATGCGGTGCCCTGGCCCGTGAGCGCACCGGCGCCTGCCACACCGACTCCGTTGAGCGAAATCGGTTCACCCACGATCGCGACATTGTCGACGTTCAGCGTCGCACCAGTTGCCACCGTGGTGCCGCCTGATGCAGCACCAAGGGCGCTCGCGTTTGCGGCCACCAGCGTTCCGGAACCAATGCTCGTAACACCACTGTAGGTGTTGGCGCCCGACAGGGTCAACGTCCCGGTTCCTGCCTTGGCGATGCCACCCGTGCCGCTGATCACGCCCGCGAACGTCGTCGTTGCGTTGTTGCCGCCCGAGGTTAGCGTACCGCTACCAAGCGCGATGTTGCCGGCCCCCGCGATCGAGCCCACCGTCTCCGAGAAGTTCGCCAGGTTGAAAGTTGCACCTGATGCCACCGTCACCGCGCTCACATCGGAAATCCTGTTCGCGGCGCCGAGTTGCAGCGTGCCGGCACTGATCGTCGTCGCGCCGGTGTAAGTGTTCGCGCCCGTCAGCGTGGTCGTACCGCTGCCCTGCTGGATGAGTTCGCCAAAGCTCGACACCACGTTGGCGGACGTCAGCGCGTTGTTGCGATTGAAAGTGAGCTTGCCCAGGTTGACCACGGCACCGGTGCCGAGGTTGCCCGTGGCGCCTCCATTTCCCACTTGCAGGGTCCCCGCACGAATCGTCGTGGTGCCGGTGTTCGCGTTGGCACCCGTGAGCGTCAGCGTGCCGTCGCCGAGTTTGGTCAGCGCGCCCGTGGTGGCCGCGCTTGCGCCACCGATGGTGAGACTGGTGGCGGCATTCAAGACACCGATCGAGCTGGTGGACCCAGCCGTCAGCGTGTAGTTGCGGTCGGTGGCCACGCTGGCACCCGTGTACTGCAGGATGCCGCCACCCAGGACCAGGTTTCCGGCGGCATTGGTCGAGGCGCCGATGTTGCTCGCCGTGCCGCCGTTCGCCAGCGACGAGACGCTGAGAATGCCGCCATTGACCGTCGTGGCGCCGGTGTAGTTGTTCGCCCGCGTCAACGTGACGGTACCCGCAGTCGCCTTGGTCCCGTTCGCCAGCGTGTTCGCGCTCAGCGTGCCGCCGTTGTTCTGGATCGTGGTCGCCCCGGTGTAGGTGTTCGCCCTAGCGAGCGCGAGCGTGCCGGCACCCGCCTTGGTCACACCACCGGCACCGCTGATCACGGCCGCGACGGTCAGATCGTCCACAGCCGAGCCGTTATTGACGGTGAACGTGCGCGTAGCTGTCGAGGCGAGGTTGCCGCTGACGATCGCTCCAGTGGTACCGGTGCCGTTGACGTTGAGCGTCACGTTGCCGCCGAGCGTCAGCGTTCCAGCGCCGGTGGTCACGGTCGCGCCGGAAGTCGCACCGCTTTCCAGCGTCAATGACGAGACGGTGTGGTTGAAGCCGTTCAGGTTGAGCGCACCGGCCGCCCGTACGGTCATCGCCTGCGATGCGAACGCACTATTGATGCCTGAGCGCAGCGTGCCCGAGTTGACGACGATGCCGCCGGTGCGGGCAACGCTGCGATTCTCCTGCAACACGCCGGAGCCGGCCTTGCCGAGAATCCCGGTGCCGGTGACCTGCGCGTTCGAGCCCAGGATCAAGTCGCTGACGGTGAACAGCTTGGCATCGGTGGCGCCGAACGCGACGGTACCGGTCGCCTGTGTCGGCTGGATCGTATTCGTGCCGCCCACGGATAGAACGTTGCCACTCGCGATCGTCAGCGTGTTGGCAGCGCCCGTGGCGTCGTGGTCGTAAGTGACGCCGTCGGCAAGCAGCAGCGAGTTGATCGAGACCGTGTCGTCGGCCACGCGGTTGGCGGCCAGTCTGAGATTGACGTTTGCGGCCGGCGCAGCGGCGTATTCACTCGCCAGCAGCGGCCGCAGGCCATTCACCGCCCCGGTCGGTGGATTGTAGGTAACAAAATCCGTGCCGGCACCGCTGCTGCCGGACGCGCCGCCAGCGCCAATGGCGCCAGCAACGATACTGACCGTGGCCGTCCCACTGTTGCCACCGCCGCCCGTCAACGCCGGGGCAGCCGTGAACACGATGTGTCAGCGTCGCCGCGCCCGCCGTGCCCTTGGTGACGTTGCCGCCGGCCACGCCGCCGCCGGACAGACTGCCGATCGTCTCGCTGGCCGTCAGGTTGAGTGCGACGCCCGCCGCATTGGCGAGTACCACTGTGCCTGTATCGGCGATGGCATTGCCACCGGACACCACCAGCGTGCCGACATCGACCGTCGTAGTCCCGGTGTAGGTGTTGGCCTGTGACAAGGTGAGCGCACCGGCTCCGGCCTTGGTCAAGCCACCCGTGCCGCTGATGGACGTTCCTGCGGACTGGGTGCCCGCGCCGCTGTGGCTGACCGACAGCGTCCCGCCTCCGGTGAGCACGACATTGCCGAGCGCCAGCGTCGTCGCGTTGGTGATGGCGACGGCCGCAGCAGTGGCATTGCTCGTCCGCAGGTTGCCAGACGTGAGGTTGGCTGCTCCACCACCCGCGTTGACCGCAATCGTGCCTGCGCCGGCATCGATGGCTTTCGACGCGGCAAGTGTGATGCCGCCGGTGCCGCTGGTCAGCGCGATTGCGCCGCCACCGGTCGTGATGCTCTCGTTTGCCGCGATCGAACCCGCGCCAGCACCCGTCAGCGTCACGGCCCCCGTGCCGGCGTTGCTGATGCCGCCGCTGCCGGCGACGATGGTGATCGAGCGGTTCGCGCTCAGCGTCAGGCTGTTGGCCGAGGTGTAACTGATCGCGTTGTTGACGGTGATGTCGCCCGCACCGGCAAGACCCGATGCCGTCGATACCGTCACGTTGCCAAGCGCGAGCTGGTCCGTCAGCGTCCCGACGGCGAGGTTCGATGGGGTCGTCGTCGGATTCGAGAACATGCCGCCACCGAAAGCCGAGGTCGGCGTGTTCGCGGCGCCGCTGATCGTGATATCGGTCGGGTCAAGCAGCAGAGTGCCGGCACTGCCGTTGGTGGCCCGGAGATCTGCCCGCCCCTGGAAGTCGAGCCATTGTTTGCCCGATGTCTCGACCAGGCCGCCGTTGCCACCGCTCGCCCCGCCGCGCGCGCTGATCGCGCCGTACATCTGCGTAGCTTCGTCAGCCCAGACGATGACCTTGCCACCGTCGCCGTCCTCTCTCGCATCGGCGGCGATGACCGCGTCGGCGCCGACGTAGCTGCGACTTGCATTCTGAATTGCCGGGTTGTTGCCCTGATAGTCGCCGCCGACGAGCACAGTACCGCCACCTGTTCCGCCGGATGCATCGACCCGCGCCGCGTTCACCAGACCGACCTGGGTACCGAGCAGTTCGACCGTGCCGCCCGTTCCGGCCTCGCCGCGCGCCGAGACGCGCCCTCTGGCAAGCAGGGTCCCTGACTGCGCCTGCACACGGATGGCGCCGCCATGCTGGCCATCGGCCGCAATCATCGAGTCGGTACCGAGGTTGATGTCGTCGCCGGCGCTCAGGATGATGCGCCCGCCACTTTCAGTCAGGCTCGACGCCTCCAGCACACCAGTCTGGTTGATGACGCTGCGCGTAACGGTTTCCGCGCCCGCGGCGGTCAGCAGGATCGCGCCGCCTTCTGCGCGAATCGCCTGGCGGTTGTCGATCAATGTATCGAGTGTCTCCGCGCTGACACTCAAGCTGACGAGCCGGTTACCGGCGAAATTGAGCGTGACGCGCTCGCCGCCACCCAGCGCGACTGTGCCCTGCGGTGCACTGAGCGTGCCGGCGTTGGTGATTTTCGGCGCAATGAAGGCGACGTAACCACCCGGTGTGGCGTTAATCGTGCCGAGGTTTTCGACGGCGCCGCCCGTGCCACTGAAGGCGTACCTGCCGGTCAGGAAATCCTCGTCGCGGATGTTGAGGGTCGAGGCGACCAGTGCCGATGCATTGACGCGCGCCCCACCTCCGAACAGCACCCCGTTCGGATTGATCAGGAACACCTGGCCATTGGCCGTGATCTGTCCTTCGATGCGCGAAACGGTCGGGCCGCTGACACGGTTCAAGGTCACGGACGAGTCGTTGGGCTGGGCAAAGTTGACCAGTGCTTCGCTGCCGATGTCGAAGCCCTGCCAATTGATGATTGCGCGCTGGCTGCCCTGGGTAATGTCCATGCGCGTGCCGTTGGTCGTGATGTCGGCCTGGCCGGCGACGACAGTGCCGCTACCGGGCAGTGCTCCCGGTGCGAGCTCGGCCGCCGTCGCGGGTCCGCCAACGGCTGCCAGCAATGCAATGGCAAGACAGGCGGGAACACGACTGCCACTCCTTTTGCCGCAGGCGCGCGCCAGTTCCGAAGCGACTGCCCAGGCGCCGAGCCGGTGATTCCAGATGAGGCGGTAAGCTGTATTCATGGTCGGAACGTCCACTGCGCGCCGATCCAGCCGCGCACGTTGCTGTTCTCACCGTCGGCGTCATTGCCATCGGCTGAGCGCCCGGGGTTGTCGCCGATCCTGGTAGCGACATAGGCGCTCAGCGAAAAGCCACGCGGCAGGCTCCAGTTGCAACCGAGGCCCGCGCCGGAGAGCGAGTAATGATTGGGAATGCCGGGGTCGGCGCGACCGCCGCGCTGATCGGCAACGAGCCAGACCGAGCCGGTGTCAACAAACGCGCGGATGGCCGCCTGGCCGGGGATCGCGGCGACCTGGAGCGGTCGCACCCATTCGAGACGTGCCAGCAGGGCTTCGTCGCCGGCCGCCTCGCCCTCAGGATAGGCGCGCACGCCGTTGTAACCGCCGAGCAGGAATTTCTCGGCGGAGTCGAGGTTGCGATTGGTGACCTGCCCTGACAGCCTGAGGTTCAGGAAGCTGCGGTCGCCCAACGCATGGAGTAACTCAAGGTGGCCCGACAGCTTGCTGTAGCGGCCAGCCGTGTCGATGGTCGCGGCGTTGTTCGCGACAAAATCGGCAGGACCGATGAGATCCTGGTCGCCGCTCGTCAGCGCAACCTGGTAACGCACTTGACCGGTCAGGGTCGCCGCGACGCCATCGAGCGAGAGCACGGCCACCTCGAGCTCCCGGTCCTCGAGGTCGCCGCCCGACCAGGTGTCGGTGAGGCGCTTGCGTTCGAGGTCTTCTCCACCTGTGCGCTGCCGAGGCGCGCCGAGCCGCTGGCCTCGACGCGATCAAAGCGACCTTCGAGCACCGCGATGCGGACGCCGCCGCCGTTGATCCGTTGTGCCGGCACATAGGCGCGCGCCAGGAAGTAGCCGTGTTCGCGATACAGCGCCGTCACGCGCGCCGCGGCCAGTCGCAGATCGTCAAGCGATGCTTCCTGGCCGATCAACCCCGCTAATTGAGCCTCGACTTCGGCGGTCGGCAGCAGGGTGACGCCTTCGATTTCGAAACTGTAGATCCTGATCCTGACGTCGGACGCGGCGGCAGCGGGCATGGCATCCGAAGGCTTGGGCAACGACGATGCCGGGAGCACCGGCCCGTCAGTCGGTGGTGCATATAGATTGAGGATGGTGCCCGCGTCCGGTCGAAATACGCTCGGCGCCCGGGACTGCGACCACGCCGGTACCGCCGCCGCGAGCAGGACCACCACCGCAAGGCAGCCGGCACGGGATTGGTGGATGAAGTGCCGGCGATACCCTGCGGACCTGATCTGCATTCGTCACTTATGTGAGCGCTTGGAGCGATATGACAAATCTATCCAGCAGGCCGACGGGCGGATGTGAAGGGAATCACGGAGTTACCAGGTGGACTTGTTCTCGATGACGACACATTGGTGCCCTGCTTGAACGCAGCACTCGGACGCAACTGGCCGAGGATGACAGCAGCGTCGCACCCGTGACGGCGCCGTTTCCCGCCCTCGAGCGGCCCGAGGAGCGGCGTGATCGGGTCGATAAAAACGTAGGTCTAATGTTCAAAACTGACAGAAATATAAGACCTATTATATATTTTAAACAAATTATCTTAATAATAGCCGAGCAGGAATCACGCCCTGACGAGGCCTTGATGCGCGCCTACGGTGGCGGGACACGCGCGCCTTCGACCTTCCACTTCACGTAACGCAGCACCTCGCCACTGTCGAAGGGGCCGAGCGAGGTGCGCACGTTCACAGTCTTGCCACCCGGAATGACGTTGCTGCCGGTGCCAACGCGCTCGGGGCCGTACACGGTGCGACCGGATGCGTCCACCACGCCGACAGCGAGCGTGACGTTGCTCACCGGAGTCGTCGTTCGGTTGCCAACCGTGAGCCACACGCGTCCTTCGTTGTCGAGCTGTGGCTGAATCGACAGGTACGTCTCCGGGTTCTGCGCGAGGTCGAGCCGCACGAGGCGCCCGAGGGCCTCCTCGCCGACCGGCGATTTGGAACCCGCAGCCATCTTGTAGAGACCCACCGCGCCCGCGGTGTCGCCACGGTCCTCGTGGACGCGGCCGAGGTAATAGGCGCCGGGCGCCGTCGGCAGCAGGTCCATGCTGCGCTTCAGCAGCGGCTCGGCCGCGCCACGGTTGCCGAGCTGGTACTGCGCGATGCCCGTCTGGACTATCGGCTTGAAGTAGCCGGGATCGAGCTGGCCGGCCTTCTCGAGATGTGGGAGCGCGGAGCGCGGGTTCTTCTCCGCCATCGCGAGATCGCCGAGCAGGCCGTGGAAGCGCGACTCGCGCGGCTCCATCTTCACGGCCTCGTTCTCCAGCCGGCGAGCGGTCGCGTAGTCGCCCTTGTTCGCGGCAGCGAGCGCCTGCTGGTGCTTCGCGTAGGCTGGCGCCGCGCGCTTGAGGCCGGCCACCGCGGCGAGGTATCGATCCTTGCCGAGGTCCCCGCCCGGACCTCCCAACTCCGTCATCTTGCGCCGGTTCGCGTCCACGCGTTCCTGCGAGGGGGGATGGCTCGCAAACAGGCCCGTCATCCAGTCCTGCTCGTTGCCGGCCGAGTACTTGCGCACGAACAGTTCCTGCAGTGAGACCGCCGCCTGCAGGTCGTAGCCTGCGAGCTTCATGTACTTCATGCCGTAGCTGTCGGACTCGAGTTCGTCGTCGCGGCCGTACTTGGCCTGCAGCATCTGCGCGCCGACGGCCGCGCCCTGGCCCACCACCTGGCCGAGCTCCGAGCCCCCATACGCGGCCGCACCGATGCTCGCAACGGCCGCACCGATCTGCATCAGCTGGCCTTTCTCCATCTGCTGCGCACCGTGCCGTGCCGCCGCGTGCACGATCTCGTGGCTGAGCACCGCAGCGAGCTCGGCCTCGTTTTGCAGTTCGACGAGCAGTCCGCGGTTGATCGCGATCTTGCCGCCCGGCAGCGCCCAGGCGTTGAGCTCGCCGCTGTTGAGCACCACGAACTCATAGGGCAGCGGGCGGTCGGCCACGGCGGCGAGCCGGTTGCCGACCTGCCGCACGTACTCGGTGACGCGCGGGTCGGTGACGTAGTCGCCGCCCTGCGACTGCCGCGACGGTGCGTAGTATTGCTGGCCGAGCTGGATTTCCTGCCCCTCGGAGATCATGTGGATCTCCTTGCGGCCGGTGACGGGATTGGTCGCGCAGCCGGTGAGTGCGGCGAGGAGAAGGACGGCGGCGTGGATAGGGCGCATGACGGGGTGCTCGCAACGACTCTCGGATAGGGATTCTATGCCTCGGCGGGCACGCCGACCGGCCAGACGCCGGCCGGCGCTGCCACGGCGAGAGGGGCACACGAGCTCGCGCGGCCGGACCGGCTGTTTTGCTGCGAGTTGGTGGCGGAGCCCGTGGCGATTCCGCCGCTGCCGTGGGGCGCAAAGTGACGCCCTGATGGCGTCGCGTGGCGAGAGCCGCTTTACTGCGTCGCCGGCGTTTCCGATCTGCAGAGTCTCGTCGCGCGCGTGTCGCCGTCAGAACCCATAGTTGATGCTTGCATAGAACTCCGTATCGTCATCGGAGATCGCGCTTTGCCAGATGAAGTTGATTGCCAGACTCAAGATCAACCGACGGTTCAGGGCCATATCCATGCCACCCGTCAGCATCCCGTCCACCTCATCGAGGTTGTCCATGTTGTAAGCCAGCCCACCGCCGCCAAACCACGAGATCCCGTGTTTGTTCTTCTGGCCGTCAATGGTGAAGGGCAGGCGCCATTCAGTGTCGTACCCCCCCATCAGCAGTGCGGGCCGGGTCGAGAAAGTACGATCGCCCAGGTCCGTGAGCTTGATCTTCGAGTCAATGACAGCGGCAATAGCGTCGCCTTTGCCACCACGAATACCCGCACCCACGTAGTAGGCCGGAATTTCTGTCGACGGCGCGGTCTCGGCTAGAGCGATCGTTGACTGGGCCAGGATGCTTCCTAGCGCCCCACACATCACACCCAGTGACGAACGGGAAAACCGAAAATTCATGGGCATGGCCTGAAGTTGTTGTAGATCAAAGATGAGTCGCAACGAGCCCGGACTCAGACGTCGAGGTTCGACACCAGCAATGCGTTGCGTTCGATGAACTCGCGCCGCGGCTCCACTTCGTCACCCATCAGCGTCGAGAACAATTCGTTCGCGACGTGCGCATCCTCGATGCGCACCTGCACGAGCCGGCGCGTTTCGGGATTGATGGTCGTGTCCCACAGCTGCTCGGGGTTCATTTCGCCGAGACCCTTGTAGCGCTGGATCGTCTGGCCGCGACGCGCTTCGTCGAGCAGCCAGTTGATGGCTTCCTTGAAGCTGTCGACGGTCTGCTCGTTGTCGCCGCGACGCACGATGGCGCCGGCACCGAACAGGCCGACGAGCGTGCGCGAGAGGTCCGTGATCCGGCGGTACTCGCTCGAATTGAAGAACTCGCGATGCAGGTGTTTCTCGACGGCGTTGCCGTGTTCCACGCGCGTGACGACGAGGTGCGGCGGCGTACCCGGCTGCAGTGTCACAGTGTAGTGGCGCCCGGCCTGCGGCAGGTCGTTCAGCATTTTCTCGAGCTGAGCGCCCCAGGTAGTGAGCTTCTCCGGGTCTTCGCGATCGGCAATACCTATCTCCGGCAGGTGCAACATCTGCTCGAGCACGTGCGAGTCGTAGCGCCGCGGCGACTTGCGCACCGCGTTCTGGAAGTCCATGTACTTGCGGGCCAGCGTTTCGAGCGCGCCTTCCAGCATCGGTACTGACGAATCGCGAACCACGAGCGACGCGCCTTCGAGCGCGGTGCGGAGCAGGATCTGGTTGAGCTCGACGTCGTCTTTGACGTAGTTCTCGCTCTTGCCCTTCTTCACCTTGTACAGCGGCGGCTGTGCAATGTAGACGTGGCCGCGCTCGATCAGGTTCGGGATCTGCCGGTAGAAGAACGTGAGCAGCAGCGTGCGGATGTGCGAACCGTCCACGTCTGCGTCGGTGTTGTGACAGCAGAGACCGCCCATGCCAGCGACGAAGTTCTCGTCGGTCTCGACCGAGAAGTCGTAGACATAGCCGTTGCTCGGCGCAGTTTCCTCTATCGACACCACCGGCAGCGCCATCAGGTCGCCATCTAGGGTGTCGAACCGGCGATTGATCGTGCCGTCGACGCGCTCCACGTGCTCACGGATACCGGCGGCCGCCGGGTGATCGGACCAGATGCCTTCGAGTCGGCGCAGGTCTTCGGCTGCTGTGACGGTGATCTGCCAGTAACGCCGGCGGGTGATGCAAGGCTCGCCGCGGATCAGCCGCACTTTGCCGTCGGGTTCGTGTTCGCTCATCGAAGCTACGACGCCCAGCGAGGAAAGCAGGTACATGAGCCCGCTCGCCAGGTCGTACGACGACGTGGCAAAACCGACACGCCCTGCCGCCGCCGTGCCGTCGCCGCGGAAGTACCCGCGCAGGAACGCAAGGCGTAACGCGGCGGGCACGTTGAACACGAGGTCCGGGATGCGCTTGGTGTGGGATTCCGCGTCGCGGAATCCAAACAGGCTTTGCCACGCGGCGGCGGCAACCCGGTTGACCAGCTTCAGCTCGGCGGCGCGGTCGACGCCTTTGTACAGCGTCGGCGCGAGACCGAACACGCGGGTCATGCGCTCGGCGATTTCGGCAGCAAAGGCACGGTTGCCGTTGCCGATCGACAGCCGGATGCCATTGCGGTCGGAGCACGAGCCTTCGGCGACGTAGAAGCCGAGCAGCGTCATCAGATCGGCATCAACCCGCAGGCGATGCGGAATTCCGGCGTCCGCGTAGTGCTCGGGTGTGATCTCGAAGTCATCGCGACCGGCGAACCAGTCAATGTCCGCTGCTTCTAGTTCGCTGATGTGCACGAGGTTGCGCACGGCATTGCGGCCGGAGCCCGAATACTGCGTCTGCCAGGTGCGTTCCAAGCGGCTCGGAACCGACTGCACCATGGCCTGGGCAACGTCGGCGTCGGCGCCGACAGCACGCAGATAGGTGTCGAACTGCGTTTGCGTCGGACGGGTCTTGCCCCGCTCCCAGGCATAGAACGTGACCGGCTGCCTGATACCGATCTTGTCGCACAACTCGCGATTGGTCAGACCACTCTCGCGGCGCATTCCCGCCAATGCCTGTCCGACATCGCGCGGGATCTCAACGCGGCCTTCGGTCAGCTGCGGATTGCCTGCATGCTGCTGACGTACGCGATTCTTGAACCATTCTTCAACGGCGGGCCCGCGCAGCCAGACGTTCAACTCCGGCTGACGCTCCTTCCAAAGCGAACGCAGGACATCGACATGTCCAGGCGCACTTTCGGGCAGCGACAACTGCTTCGGCGCGACCAGTCGATCGCCGGTTTGCAGTTCATCACCGCGCTTCAACAGCAGTTCGCCGTTCTCACACGTAAACACGCTGTGACTCGAGGTGACCCGCACGGAGCGGCCATAGGCCGTGCGAACTCGGAACAGCTTCTCCTGCAACGGATGCCGGATCACCGCCTTGATCGGGCGGAACCGGATCGCGTGGTCGTCGTTGCCGAAGCACAGCACATCGCCGAGCGTGTCATCGCCGAGTCGCTCGGCGAGCACCTTCTGCGCGTGGCCATCGTCGTCGACGTGGCCGGCAGCGCGATGCGACTCGATCGTCGAGTCGATGAACGCACCAATGCGCACCATCCGCGCCAGACCGTCGCGTTCACGGACGAAAACATGGTCGTTACCATCGACACTCATGATGATGATGCGGTGATAGCGCAGCTTGGCCAGGTCGAGCTCGTCCTTACCAATTCCGCAACCAAGCGCGGTGATCAGCGTGCCGACTTCGGCCGACGACAGCATCTTGTCGAAGCGTGCGCGTTCGACGTTCAGGATCTTGCCCTTCAGCGGCAGGATCGCCTGGGTACGGCGATCGCGTCCCTGCTTCGCCGAACCGCCTGCGGAATCGCCCTCGACGATGAACAGCTCGGACTTCGCCGGGTCTTTTTCCTGGCAGTCCGCGAGCTTGCCGGGCAGGCCCGCGATGTCGAGCGCGCCCTTGCGACGGGTGAGTTCGCGCGCCTTGCGCGCAGCTTCACGCGCACGAGCGGCGTCGATGATCTTGTTGACGATGGCTTTTGCCTGCGCGGGTTGCTCGAGCAGGAATTCACCGAGCTTCTCGCTCGCGACGGCCTCGACCACGCTCTTCACTTCCGACGAGACCAGCTTGTCCTTGGTCTGCGACGAGAACTTCGGATCGCTCAATTTCACGGACATGACGGCGGTGAGACCTTCGCGCGAGTCGTCGCCCGTGGTCGGCACCTTGTCCTTCTTGTTCGCCATCTCGCCTTCGATGTAATCGTTCAGCGTGCGCGTGAGCGCCGCGCGGAAGCCGGCGAGGTGCGTGCCGCCGTCCTTCTGCGGGATGTTGTTGGTGAAGCAGTACATCGTCTCCGCGTAGGAGTCGTTCCACTGCAGCGCGATTTCCACGACTACGCCGTCGCGTTCGCCGCGAAACCAGAAGATTGATTCGTGAACTGCAGTTTTACTGCGGTTCAGGTACTTGACGAACTCCTTGATGCCACCTTCGTAGTGGAAGGTTTCGCGGCGGTCGTCGCGTTCGTCGACAAGTTCGATTCGTACACCGGAATTCAGGAACGAAAGTTCGCGCAATCGCTTCTGCAGGATTTCGTATTCGAACTCGATGTTGGTGAAGATCGTGTCGCTGGGCTTGAAGCGGATCGTGGTGCCGCGCTTGTCGCTGGTACCGGTCACCGCCAGGGGCGAGACCGGGTCACCCAGGCGGTATTCCTGCGTGTAGACCTTGCCGTCGCGGTAGATCGTGAGGTTCAGCGTCTCCGAGAGCGCGTTGACGACCGAGACGCCGACGCCGTGCAGACCGCCCGAGACCTTGTACGAGGAATCGTCGAACTTACCGCCCGCGTGCAGGACGGTGAGGATGACTTCGGCCGCCGAGACCCCCTCCTCCGGATGGATATCCACAGGAATTCCACGGCCGTCGTCCTGCACGGTGACGGACTGGTCGGCGTGGATGGTGACGATGATGTTGGTGCAGTGACCGGCGAGCGCTTCGTCGATCGAGTTGTCCAGGACCTCGAAGACCATGTGGTGCAAGCCGGACCCGTCATCGGTGTCACCGATGTACATTCCCGGGCGCTTGCGGACCGCATCGAGGCCTTTTAAGACTTTGATTTTACTGGAGTCGTAGACGTCCGCGGAGCTCATGGGATACCCGGTACAGAGGGACGCAGGATTATAGCAGAGGGGTGATTTTGCCGTGTTCCACGTGAAACCTTCGGGACACGGGGAGCCGCTGAAACGCCGCCATGCTCGGGTCGAGCGCCGTCACGAACAGCTGGCCAGGCAACTCGAGGACGACCGAAATCAGCCTTTCCAGGTTGCCCTCATCGAGCTCCGCCGCCGGGTCATCCACAAGTAGCGCTGCCGTCGGACTGCCCAGTGCGTCGTCGCACTTGAGCTGCCCCAGGAGCATGGCGGAGGCCGTCAACTTCTGCTGACCACGTGACACCCGATGCTTGGCCAGGTCACCCGCTACCCGAATCGACAAGTCGGCCCGGTGGGGTCCGGCGTGGGTCGTGCCCCGCTCCCGGTCCCGGGGCCAGGCGTGCTCGATGGCATCCTTCAGCTCAGTTCCTGCCGCCCAACCGTCGCTGAGCGACAGCTCGATGGTCGTGCCCAGGAGCCGCTCGCCAACCGCCGCAACGTGGGGCTGCAGCTGGGCAAAGTATTCGCGGCGGGAAGTGGCCAGGGCGCGGCCGGACTCCAGCAGTTCCGGGTCCCAGGCCCGAACCACCTGGTCCGGCGCCTCGGCCCTCAGGGCAGCGTTTCTCTGTTTCAACGCCCGCTGGTACCGGCGCCACTGGTCCACGAACCGTGGTTCCACGTGGAACACTCCCCAGTCCAGGTAGCGTCGGCGCTCCTGCGGCCCCTCTTCCACCAACCGGTGAACTTCGGGGTCGATCGCCTGCACGGGCAGGATAGTGGCCAACTCCGCCAGGCTGCCGATCCGATTGCCGGCGGCGCGCGCTTCAAATCCCTCGCGGCTGTAACGGACACCCACGGGACGAACACTTTCGCCAGCGTCAAAGCGCCCAGTCAGGAGCAGCTCCTCCGCGCCTTTGCGAATCAGTGTTTCGTTGCGGGCCGTGCGGAATGAACGACCGCGGCCCAGGAAAAAGATCGCCTCGAGCAGACTGGTCTTGCCCGAAGCATTGGCGCCGCTGATCAGGTTGCAGCGACCGTCGAACTCGAGGTCGGTCGCGGCAATGCAGCGAAAGTCGCGAACTTCAAGCCGACGTAAGCTCATGGCGTCCGCCCCGACCCATGTTCCACGTGGAACCCACGCGGCTTCGGTGGCGGTTCATGACTCACGCAGCAACCGACGTTCCACGTGGAACCAACCCGGGCTGGTTCGCCCGAGTCCAGACAGGTGGATGGTGGCCGCGGCGGCTCAGAGCCGCATCGGCATGACGACGTAGCGGGCAGACCCATCCTGCGTGGCACGGATCAGGCAGCTGCTATTGCCGTCGGTCAGACCCACCTGGACGTCCGCGCCATCCACTGCCGCCAACGCGTCCAACAGGTAATTGACGTTGAAGCCGATTTCGAGCTCATCGCCGTCATAGGTCACTTCGACCTCTTCCTCGGCTTCTTCCTGCTCCGGGTTGTGCGCCTGGATCATCAGGGCGTTCGGCTTCAGCGCGAAGCGGATGCCGCGGTATTTCTCGTTCGACAAAATCGCTGCGCGCTGCAGGGCCTGACGCAAATCGTCGCGAACGGCGCCCACCGTCTTCGGCGGCGTAGCCGGGATCACGCGGCTGTATTCCGGGAAACGACCGTCAATGAGCTTGGAAGTGAAGCGAATATCGCCGATCTGGACGCGAAGATGATTTGATCCGATCGAAACTTCGAGCATCTGGTCTTCATTGCCGAGGATGCGCTGTAATTCGAGCACGCCTTTGCGCGGCACGATGACTTGTTGGCCTGCTTTACCGCCGTTAGGCAGCTCAACCTCGCATAAAGCCAGACGATGACCGTCAGTTGCGACGGCTCGCAGCATTTTCGCCGAAGTTTCAAGTAAAAGTCCGTTCAGGTAGTAACGGACGTCCTGTTGCGCCATCGAGAAGTGGGTCTTGTCGAGCAGCCGCTTGAAGTCCTTCTGGGGCAGCTGCAAGGCCTGCTCTGCGTTGATCTCCTCCACGGTGGGGAACTCTGCCGCCGGGAGCGTGGACAGCGTAAAGCGGCTCTTCCGCGCCCGCACCAGCATCCGCTCGCCTTCCTGCGTCAGCGTGATCTCGGTGCCTTCGGGCAGCGCCCGGCAGATGTCGAGCAGCTTGCGTCCGGGAATCGTGATCTCACCGCCGCGTTGCACGTCCACGTCGGACGTGGCCACGAGCTCGACTTCCAGGTCAGTCGCCGTGATCGAGAGTTTGCCCCCCTTGGCGGTGACGAGCACGTTCGCCAGGATCGGCATCGTCTGCTTGCGCTCGACGACACCGATAACGGCCTGCAGCGGGCTCAGGATCGCTTCGCGCTTCGCGATGATCTTCATCTTCTATAGTTCCGGAGTCTTTATATAAGAGATCTATTGTTATGACTTTTAGCACAGCGCATGTCTGTGCAAAACCTCAATTTCCCCAATGGCAGCGCGCATTTGCAGCCGGGGTCAACCCCCCTCGCAACTGCCGCAAGCCCTGTCTGCAGCCTGTGGACGAAATGTGGAGTACTCGGCCTCCAATTTCATCCACAGGTTAATCATGTCATCCCGCAAGCGTTCTCAACAGGTTGGAATAGTCCTCGTTGAGCCGTTGCTGCGAGGTTCGCAGCTCCTTCACGACACGGCACGCATGCAACACCGTCGTGTGGTCACGGCCACCAAATGCATCGCCGATTTCCGGCAAGCTGTGATTGGTGAGTTCTTTCGACAGCGCCATCGCCATCTGCCGCGGCCGCGTGATCGAGCGGCTGCGACGGCGTGACAGCAGGTCCGCTACGCGGATCTTGAAGTACTCCGCGACCGTCTTCTGGATGTTCTCGATCGTGACCAGGCGTTCCTGCAACGCCAGCAGGTCCTTGAGCGCTTCCTTCGCAAAATCCAGCGTAATCGGCCGGCCCGTGAACTGCGAATTGGCGATCACGCGGCGCATGGCGCCTTCGAGTTCGCGCACGTTCGAGCGGATGCGCTTGGCAACGAAGAACGCCACCTCTTCCGGCAGCTCGACGCCGCTGGCTGACGCCTTGCTCATCAGGATCGCGACGCACGTTTCGAGTTCGGGCGGCTCGATCGCCACCGTGAGTCCCCAGCCGAAGCGCGACTTCAGGCGCTCCTCGAGACCGTCGACTTCCTTCGGATACCGATCGCAGGTGAGGATCACCTGCTGCTGCCCTTCGAGCAGCGTGTTGAACGTGTGGAAGAATTCTTCCTGCGAACGATCCTTGCCGGCAAAGAACTGGATGTCGTCGATCAGCAGCGCGTCGAGCGTGCGGTACGCCTGCTTGAACTCGTTGATCGTGTTGTGCTGCAGCGCGCGGACCATGTCGCCGACGAAACGCTCGGAGTGCACGTAGGCAACCTTCGCGTCCTTGTTGCGCGCACGGATCTGGTTGCCAACGGCATGCATCAGGTGTGTCTTGCCGAGGCCAACGCCACCGTAAATGAACAGCGGGTTGTAGGCGCGGCCGGGATTCTCCGCGACCTGGACCGCGGCGGCACGCGCCAGTTGGTTGCTCTTGCCTTCGACAAAGTTGGCAAACGTGAACTCGGCGTTGAGCCGGCCGCCGAATTGCGGCAGCGGGTCGACTGCGCGCCGGGGTGGCGCGCCGGGCTGTGACTCGAACGTGGCCGGAGGCCGTGCCACGGGCCGCGGCTGCACGGGCAGGCCAATGCCGTCGGTCATCTGGGCCGGAGTGGGGAGCGGCTGGCGGCGGGACCCGATTTCAACGACCACTTGTGGGGCCGGGGAGGGCACCAGCTCATCGACGAGCTCGCTGATGCGGGAAGTGCAGTTCTGGTTGACCCAGTCGACCACGTACCGGTTAGGCGCGAGGAGGCGCAGTCGGTCCCCGTCCTCGACGGCCTGCAGCGGCCGGATCCAGGTGTTGAAAGCCTGTTCCGGAAGCTCCGCCTCGAGGCGGCGGAGGCATTGGTGCCAGAGCGAAATCTCCACGAACCGGCAGGCCTTTCTAGGGGACGGTGAGCGCTTGGGAGCGGGAAAGGGCGGCGAGTGTATACCGGCTCCCGGCCTGTGGATATCGGTGGTTGAGGTTGACTCTGGCGGGGTCCGTGCGTATTCTTCCCGGCCCTTTTACGGCCAGTGCATGTTGTTGTTTCTGGTCCTGTTTTCCGGTCCTGTTTAGGACTCGTCGGAGCCGAAGATGAAGCGCACATTCAACCCGAGCAACCTGCACCGCAAGCGAGTCCACGGCTTCCGTGCGCGCATGGCCACCAAGGGCGGTCGCCTCGTCCTCGCCCGTCGTCGCGCGAAGGGCCGCAAGCGCCTTGCGGTCTGACCGTTCTCACGAGCAGTAACGATCGCTCGCCAGTCTCGCGACGCTTCCCGCGCGCGAGCCGCCTGACCGACAAGCCTCAGTTCGACGCCGTTCACCGGCAAGGCCAGCGTTCTTCCGATGCGCTGTTCCTCGTGATCACCCGACCCAACGACGCAGGCCAGGCCCGGCTCGGCCTCGCCGTCGGCATCAAGGCCGCGGGCAACGCCGTCAAGCGCAATCGCATCAAGCGCCTCGCGCGCGAATCGTTCCGTCATCGACAGCATGACTTGCCTGCCCTCGACGTCGTCGTCAACGCGCGAGGTGCGGCTACCAAATGCAGCAGCAACGAGATCCGCGCGAGCCTGCAATCGCACTGGGATAGGATCGTGCGACGATGCGCCCGCTCCTGATCGCCCTCATCACGTTCTACCGCTGGTTCATCAGCCCGCTGCTGGGGCCGAACTGTCGCTTCCATCCCACGTGTTCCTGCTATGCGCAGGACGCCATTCAACGTCACGGGGCGCTGCGTGGCTCGTGGCTCGCGGCGCGTCGCATCGGACGCTGCCATCCCTGGAATCCCGGCGGTTACGATCCGGTGCCCGAGTGCACGGACGCGCCGCACGACCACACTGATAAGCGACCGAGTCATGGATAACCCGCGCCTGTTTCTCTGGATTGGCCTCGCCCTGCTCGCGTGGATGAACATCATCCAGTGGGATCGCGATTACGGAGCGAAGTCCGTGGCGGCAGCGGTCACGCCCGCCACGTCCAGCACAACCTCGACGACCGCCGCACCGACTGCGGGCGCACCCGCTTCGAGCTTGCCGTCGCTGCCTTCCGCCGCGGCGCCCACGGTTGCACCCGCCGCCGGGACGACCGCTGCGACGTCCTCGCCGCCGCCGGCCATCGCCGCCGTGGCTGCCGATGCACCTAAGGTTCGCGTCGTCACCGACGTGCTGGACATGGACATCAGCCTGCAGGGCGGCGACCTGCTGCGCGCCGACCTGCTGAAGTACCCGAAGGACAAGCAGCCAGGCAGCCCCCCGGTGCGTCTGCTGTCAACGGACGACGCGACGTTCGGTGTCGTGCGCAGTGGCCTGCGTGCGGCCGACGGTCGTGCCGAACCGACGCACCTGGCGACGTACACGGCGCCGGCCACCGAGTTCCGCCTCGCGCCAGGCGCGCAGGAACTGCGCGTGCCGCTCACGTGGACGGACCAACAGGGCGTTACCGTGATGAAGACCTACGTCTTCAAGCCGGGTCAGTACGCGATCGACGTGCAGTACGACGTGCAGAACGCCTCGGCAGCGGACTGGCAGGCCGCGTCCTACGTGCAGTTCGCGCGGCACGTGTTCCCGCAGGAACGCTCGATGTTCGACGTCGAAAGCTACGCGTTCCGCGGTCCGGCCGTGTACGACGGCAAGAAGTACCAGAAGCTCGACGTCGAGGACAACGAGGACGCTGCGTTCCGCCAGGCCGCCGCCGGCGGCTGGATGGCCGAGATGCAGCATCACTTCGTGTCGGCCGCCGTGCCGCCGAAGGGCGAGACCTACGATTTTTCGCTGCAGCGTGAAGGCGAGCATTCGCTGGTCAGCTACCGTGGCCCGCTCAAGAGCGTGCCTGCCGGGGCCAGCGCCGCATTCAGTGAAAAGCTGTTCGTCGGCCCGAAGCTGCAGGAGCAGCTCAAGGCAACCGGCCCGAAGCTCGAGCTCACGGTCGACTACGGCAAGCTCACGATCCTCGCCAACCCGCTGTTCCACCTGCTCGAGTGGGTGCACAAGTACGTCCAGAACTGGGGCGTCACGATCATCATCGTGACCATCCTGCTGAAGCTGCTGTTCTACAAGCTCACCGAGAAGAGCGGCCGCTCGATGGCCAAGATGCGGGCGATCGCGCCGCGCATCAAGGCGATCCAGGAGCGCTACAAGGACGACCGCGAGCAGCTCGCGAAGCAGACGATGGAGCTGTACAAGCGCGAGAAGATCAACCCGGTCGCGGGGTGCCTGCCGATCCTGGTGCAGATCCCCGTGTTCCTCGCGTTCTACTGGGCGCTGCTCGAGAGCGTCGAGATGCGCCAGGCGCCGTTCTTCGGCTGGATCCAGGACCTCTCGTCGAAGGATCCGTATTTCATCCTGCCGATCCTGATGGGTATCGGCATGTATGCGCAGTTCAAGCTGAACCCGGCGCCGCCTGATCCCATGCAGGCGAAGATGTTCGCCTTCATGCCGGTGATCATGACGGTGATGATGGCGTGGTTCCCGGCGGGCCTGGTGCTGTACTGGCTTACGAACACGCTGCTGTCGATTGCGCAGCAGTGGCAGATCAACCGGGTCGTGCTGGCCGAAGCCAGCAAGGGCACGTCCTGACATCACCCGCGTGAGCTGGTTATCTGGCGAGTATTGTTGCAAAAGCACCAAATCGTCATAGAATGTGCGTATGGACCGCATGCCACCGACCCTGACCAGCCATGCCGTGGCCGACGGAGCAAACCTCAGCGCCGCCGGGGTCCTCACCCGTGCCCTGGTGAAAGCGGGGAAAGAGCTGGGCCTGACGCAGTCTGAACTCGGCTCGATCGTCGGCCGGGACCGCACGGCGTTGAGTCGTTGCGCGCTCGAACCAGACACCAAGTCCGGCGAACTGGCGCTGCTGGTGATCCGTGCGTACCGCGCGCTCTTTGTACTCGTGGGCGGCGAGCCGCCGCAGATGAAGCACTGGATGCACACCCACAATCACCACGTGGGCGGTGTGCCCGCTGAGCTCGTCCGTTCCGTGCCCGGCCTCGTGCGCGTCGTCGAATACCTCGACGCCATCCGGGGCCGCGTGTGAGCGAAATCTGGGCGGCGTGCTCTGCGCGAGCCACGCCGGTCACGCTGGGCGGAACCGTCCTGCGCCTGGTCGAAAGCCAGGAACAGGTGGCGACGAACTCCCTCGTCCGCACGCTGGCCGAGCAGGCGCTGCTTGAAGACCTGATCGAGGCTTCCAAGCCGAAGCTGTCCGGGCCGGCGATCGGACTGCATTACCTGCTGGCGACACCGTTTCGCTATCCACCGCTGCCCTGGGGTTCACGGTTCGGACGTCGCTTCGAGCCGAGCCTGTTCTACGCAGCGCGTTCCATCGACACCGTGCTGGCCGAATGCGCGTACTACCGGTTCGTCTTCTGGTCCGGGATGGCCGAGCCGCCACCCGCGCCGCTTGCTACGCGTCACACGTTGTTCAGCGTTTCGATCGCGACGAACCGTGGCCTGCAATTGCAGCAGGCGCCGTTCGACGACTACGCAGCGACACTGAGTGATCGCCGTTTCTACGGTGCAACGCAGGCGCTGGGTTCGGCCATGCGTGAGGCGGGCATCGAAGCCTTCGAGTATCGTTCAGCCCGCGATCCGCAACAGGGGCTGAACGTCGCATTGTTCACGCCCGCTGCACTCAGTTCACCCAAGCCTGACATTCTCGACGAATGGCTGTGCCAGACCCGCGCCGATCGCGTGACCTGCTACAGCCGACCCGGCGGCGGGGTTCGCGACTTCCCGCTCATGTCGTTCCTCGTGGACGGCGCGCTGCCGTTGCCGGCTGCCTGACCCGCGCCGCGTGAACACTCCGGCGAGCGACACGATTGCGGCCATCGCCACCGCGCCCGGCCGGGGCGGGATCGGCATCGTGCGCGTGTCGGGTCCGCTAACCCAGGCCATCACCCGCTCGCTGCTCGGCAACGTTCTCGAACCACGGCGTGCCGAACTGCGCACCTTCCTCGACGCCGCTGGCGCGGCCATCGACACCGGGCTCGCCCTCTACTTCGTCGGCCCCCACTCCTTCACCGGCGAAGACGTGCTCGAGTTGCACGGTCACGGTGGCCCGGTCGTGATGGACATGCTGCTGCAGCGAGTTCTCGAGCTCGGCGCACGGGCCGCCATGGCCGGCGAATTTACGCAGCGCGCTTACCTGAACGACAAGCTCGACCTGGCCCAGGCCGAAGCCATCGCCGATCTGATCGACAGTGGATCCGCGCAGGCCGCGCGCGCCGCGCTGCGTTCACTGCAAGGCGAATTCTCCGCTTACGTGCATGAGCTCGCGGAACGCGTGCTGGAGCTGCGCCTGTGGATCGAGGCGGCGATCGACTTTCCCGAAGAGGAAATCGACTTCCTGGCCGACCGCGCGCTCGGCACCCGGATGCAGGACGTGCGGCAACGGTTCACCGACCTCGCGGAGACGGCGCGCCAGGGCGCGCTGCTGCGCGACGGCCTGACGGTCGTCATCGCGGGTCGCCCGAATGCCGGCAAGTCGAGCCTGTTGAATCGCCTCGCCGGCTACGATGCAGCGATCGTCACAGCCACACCGGGCACCACTCGCGACGTACTTCGCGAGCGCATCGCGATCGACGGTTTGCCGCTGCACATCCTCGACACGGCGGGCCTGCGTGACTCCCTCGATGATGTCGAAGCGGAAGGCATCCGGCGTGCCCGCCACGAGATCTCGCGCGCGGACCGTGTGCTGTTCGTGGTCGATGCCGCAGACGCGCAGGCGATCGCCGCGATCGACCACGACCTGCAACACGTGCCGGCCAAGATTCCGCTGACGCTGGTCTTCAACAAGATCGACCGCAGCGGGGACGACGCCAGGGTCGAGGCAGGACAGGGCAGCACGCCGCGGGTCTACCTGAGTGCCGGATCGGGTGCGGGTCTCGACGGACTGCGTCAGCACCTTAAGGACGGCATCGGGTTTCACCCCGCGCCAGACGGCGCGCTTTCGGCACGAACCCGGCACATCGACGCGTTACGCCGCGCGAGGGCGCACGTGGAGGCGGCCCATGAGCTGCTGACGACGCGGCATGCGGGCGAACTGGTGGCGCAGGAACTGCGCGATGCGCATCAGTCGCTGGGCGAGATCACCGGTGAGGTGTCGAGCGACGACCTGCTAGGCCACATCTTTTCCAGCTTCTGCATCGGCAAGTGACTCGCGGATTGGCTTATGATTATCGACCCGGCACAGGATTTGCGCCGGGTCAGAGGGACGGCCATGCGACAGCTTTCCGGTGCGGATTCGATGTTCCTGCAGTTCGAGCGCGGGAACAATTTCATGCACGTCGCCTCGCTGGCGATCTACGACCCGTCGACCGCCCCGGGCGGCGGCGTGCGGTTCAAGGACGTGCTGCGTCACTTCGCGACGCGGATCGCGCAGTTCCCGCAGTTTCGCCGCCGGCTGGTCTCGCTGCCGCTTTCGCTCGACCGGCCCTACTGGATCGAAGCCGACAGCATCGACGTCGAATTCCACGTGCGGCACATCGCGGTGCCGCACCCGGGCGACTGGCGCCAGCTCTGTATCCAGGTGGCACGACTGCATTCGCGTCCACTCGATCGCAGCAAGCCGCTGTGGGAGGCCTATGTCATCGAAGGCCTGCACAACGTTCCGGGCGTGCCACCCGGCAGCTTCGCGCTGTACACGAAGATGCATCACGCCATCGTCGACGGCGAATCGGGCACCGAGATCATGCGGGCGCTGCACTCGCTGACGCCCGACCAGATCGATTTCGACGCCGAGGAACAGAACGCGAGCGGGATCTACCACGCGGATCGTGAGCCGACGCTGGTCGAGCTGTATTCACGCGCCCTGGCGCACAACGTGCAAAAGCTGCCGAACTTCGCGCGCTTCTCGTTCGACACCACGCGCAAGGTGGTCTCGCTCGGCGCCCAGGCACTGACCAAGTTCAACAACCGGGGCCAGGGGGGCTTCGTTGCCAACGTGCGTTCCCTGTTGTCTGGCGACTTGAGCTCGCTGCTGCCGCGCATGCCGCCGCAAACGCGCTTCAGCGGCGACGTTTCGGCGCACCGGGTGTTCGAAGCCGTTTCGCTGCCGCTCGCGGATTTCCGTGCGATCCGCCAGCAGGTACCGAAGGCCACCATCAACGACCAGTTCCTGTGCATCGTCGGTGGCGCGCTGCACATGTACCTGTCGGCGAAAAAGGAATTGCCCGATGCGACCATGGTCGCCATGGTGCCGATGACGCTGCGCGGCCAGGAAAAGAGCGGCGACGTCGGTAACCAGGTCGGCTTCACGCTGATGCCGGTGCACTCCGAAATCGAGGACCCGCTCGAACGCCTGCGCACGATCTGCGACGCAGCCGCGACGTCCAAGCGTGTGACCGACGCCATCGGCAAGGAACTCGCACGCGACCTGCTCGAATCGTTGCCGAGCATCGTGGCGGACCCGCTGTTGCGCAACGTGCAGACGCCGCGCATCGGTCTCATCGTCTCGAACGTGCGCGGCCCCGACGTCCCGCTGTACATGGCGGGCGCGCAACTCGTGAACTACGCGCCGATCAGCATTGCGCTCGACGGCATGGGGCTCAACGTCACGGCCTTCAGCTACGCCGGCAACATGTGGCTCTGCGCGGTATCGTGCCGCGAGATGCTGCCCGATCCGTCGTTCTTCGCCGACTGCATGCGCACGGCCTTCCAGCAGATGAAGGATGCGGCGGCGCGCGAAGCAGCTTTCACCGTGGCCGAAATGGCAGCGCTCGCGCCGGCGGACGGGCACACGATCATCGAGGGCAAGGTGGCGCGCAAGCCGGCTCGTCGTCGTGCCAAGGTTAAATCGGCACCGCGTGCGGAGAAGGCAAAGTCAGCCGGCACGAAGCGGCGCGCCGGCAAGACCGCGAAGCCTGCACGTCCGGCGTAAACCGCATGCTCACGCACGAGCGGATGCCCGCTGAACTGCGGCGCGCACTCACTGAGGTCTTCGGCGACCCGGTCGACGACGTCGTGCTGCACGAGCATTCCTGGTTTGCCAGGCTGCATGGGCACGCCACGGCCACGACACGTCGCAACACGATCTATTTGCGCGGCTCGGCAGACGATTTCTTCGTCAATCCGGAGCTGCTGCTGCACGAGTATTTCCACGTGCTGCGCCAGTGGAACCGTGGACGCATGAACCTTTTTGACTACTTGCTCGAGTGGTATCGGCGCGGCTACTGGCAGAACCGTTACGAGCGGCAGGCGCGGCGTTTCGTGACCTTGCGGCTCGCTGCGTTCCGGGACACGATGGCGCGCTCGGCAGCGACCGCCTAGAGTGTGCCGATGAGTCGTTTCGCCGCAGAGTTCGACGTGATCGTGGTGGGGGGCGGCCATGCCGGCACCGAGGCTGCGCTCGCCTCGGCACGGCGCGGCGCACGCACGCTGCTGATCACGCAGAGCATCGAATCGCTGGGACAGATGAGCTGCAACCCGGCGATCGGCGGTATCGGCAAGGGTCACCTCGTCCGCGAAATCGATGCGCTCGGTGGCGCAATGGCCCGCGCGATCGACCGCGCTGGCATCCAGTTCCGCACGCTCAATGCGAGCAAGGGCCCGGCCGTCCGCGCGACTCGAGCGCAAGCGGACCGTGCTCTCTATAAGAAAGCGATCCGCTCGCTGGTCGAGAACCAGCCGCACTTGTCGCTGTTCCAGGCCGAGGTTGCCGACTTGCGTCTCGAGCACGGTCGCGTGGCTGGCGTCGTCACTGCCGTGGGACTCGCATTCGTCGCACGCGCCGTGGTGCTGACGGTCGGCACGTTCCTCGGCGGCAAGATTCATGTCGGTCTTGAACAGTCGGCCGGCGGGCGAGCGGGCGATCCGCCGTCGAACCGCCTCGCCGAACGTCTGCGTGCATTGCCGTTGCGTGTCGGCCGCCTCAAGACCGGCACGCCGCCGCGCATCGATGGCCGGTCGATCGATTACACCGGTCTCCTGGTGCAAGCCGGCGATGAGCCGGCGCCGGTTTTTTCGTTCCTCGGTCGACGCGACGAACACCCGCGCCAGGTCTGCTGTCACCTCACCGCCACCAACGAGCGCACGCACGAATTGATCCGGTCAGGCACCGATCGATCGCCGCTGTTCACCGGCGTGATCGAAGGTGTCGGTCCGCGATACTGTCCGTCGGTTGAAGACAAGGTCGTGCGCTTCGCCGGCAAGTCGTCGCACCAGATCTTCATCGAGCCCGAAGGCCTCGACACCCACGAAATCTACCCGAACGGCATTTCGACCAGCCTGCCTTTCGACGTGCAACAGGCGTTCGTGCACAGCATCAAGGGCTTCGAGCACGCTCACATCACGCGGCCCGGCTACGCCATCGAATACGATTTCTTCGACCCGCGCGACCTGCACCCCACGCTCGAGACGAAGCACCTTCCGGGCTTGTACTTCGCCGGCCAGATCAACGGCACCACGGGTTACGAGGAAGCCGCGGCGCAAGGGCTGCTCGCCGGGATCAACGCGAGCCTGCAGGTACAGGAGCGCGAGCCGTGGTTCCCGACGCGCGGCGCCGCATACATCGGCGTGATGGTCGATGACCTCATCACGCGCGGCGCACCCGAGCCGTACCGCATGTTCACGAGCCGAGCCGAGTATCGCCTGACGCTGCGCGAAGACAACGCGGACCTGCGGCTGACGCCCGCGGGCCGCGAACTCGGTCTCGTCGACGACGAGCGCTGGACCTTCTTCGAACGCAAACGGGTCGCCGTGGATGCGGAACTCGAAAGGCTGCGCGCAACCTGGGTCCGGCCGGGGACGGCAGCCGCGGCCGAACTCGAACCGCTGTTGGGTGCGCCGCTGTCGCGCGAGCAGCGCGCATTCGAAGTGCTGCGCCGGCCCGAGGTGCCGTACCACGCGCTCGATGCCGCGCTGGGCGGTGGCAACGACGACTGGCGCGCGGACGAACGGCTGGCCGTGCAGGTGCCGCTGCAGGCCGACGTGCAGGCGAAATACACGGGTTACATCGACCGCCAGCAGGACGAGATCGAGCGCCAGCGTCGCAGCGAGGAAACGCGGCTGCCGGAATCGCTCGACTACGCGCAGGTGCGCGGGCTCTCACACGAAGTGCGGCAGAAACTCTCGCAGCACCGGCCGACGACCCTCGGCCAGGCGGCCCGCATCCCGGGACTCACGCCCGCGGCGATCTCCATCCTGCTGATCCACCTGAAACGGCAGCACGAGACGCCGGCCCCGACGCGGGTGAGCGGCGCCGGGTAAGATCGGGCGCCGTCATTGGACCGAGGTCTCGATTCCATGCTGCCGTCCGTCCTGCAATCGCGTCGTCGAGCCGCGCCGGTGGCCAGTGCCTGGGTCATCACCCTGTCGGCGGCCATGCTTCTGCTCGCAGGATGCGGAGGCCGTGACGGCAGCGGCGGCCAGACCGACAACGCAGCGACGACGGGCAGCACAGTGCCCGCCAATTTCGATCCCACGGTCCTGCGTCGCGGCAACGGGCCCGAACCCGATACGCTCGACCCGCAACTCGCGCGCACCGAAGGCGCGTTCAACATCCTGCGCGACGTGTTCGAGGGCCTCACCTCGATCGGGCCGGATGGCTCGCCGGTCCCCGCAGCCGCCGAATCATGGACCGTCACTCCCGACGGCCTCGAATACCGCTTCACGCTGCGCGACGGGTTGCGTTGGTCGAACGGCGACGCGCTGAAGGCCGCCGACTACGTGGCAGGCATGCGGCGGCTGGTCGATCCGAAAACCGCGTCGCCCTACGCGCAGTTCATTGATCCGGTGTTGAATGCCAGCGCGATCACGCGTGGCCAGAAGCAGCCCGAGGAGCTCGGCGTCACGGCCCCCGACGACCGCACGGTATTGATCCGGCTGGCGACCCCGGCGCCGTACCTGCTGGGTCTGCTCTCGCAACCGGGGACGTTCCCCGTTCACGGCCCATCGCTGGCTGCGCATGGGGCCGAGTACGCGCGTCCTGGCAAGCTCGTGTCGAACGGCGCTTTCGTGCTGGCGGACTGGGTCATCGGTTCGCACGTCGTCCTGCGCCGGAATCCGCACTACTGGAACAACGCCGCGACGAAGCTCGATGAAGTCCACTTCCTGCACATCGCGGACACGGGCGCCGAACTGCGACAGTACCGTGCGGGCGAAATCGACATCACTTACGTCGTGCCGGCGCCGCAGTTCCAGTGGATCAAGCAGAACCTGCCGGACGAGCTGCGCATCGCGCCGCAACTCAGCGTCAACTACTACGGCTTCAACCTGACGCGGCCCCCGTTCAAGGACAACCCGAAGCTGCGCCGCGCGTTGTCGATGGCGATCGATCGCGACAAGCTGACCACCGCGGTGACGGGTGTGGGTGAGGCCCCGGCCTACGGCTGGGTGCCGCGCGGTGTCTGGAACTACACGCCCCAGCAGTACGACTACGCGGCCAAGCCGTATACCGAGCGTTTGGCCGAGGCCCGCCGGCTGTATGCGGAGGCTGGGTACTCCGCGGCCAGGCCGCTGCAGGTCGAGCTGCGCTACAACTCGGGCGATCAGCACAACCGGTTGGCCGTCGCCGTCGCGGCCATGTGGAAAGAAGGCCTCGGCGTCGAGACGAAACTGTATGCCGAGGAATTCCGCGCCCTGCTGCAGAGCATCCAGGCCCGCCAGGACACGCAGGTGTTCCGGTCGAGCTGGGTCGGCGATTTCAACGACGCCTACAGCTTCGCCCAGTTACTGCAGTCGAATTTCGGCATCAACCTGAGCGGGTACTCGAACCCGAGGTACGACGCCCTGCTGGCCGACGCGGTCAAGCAAGCCGACCCGGCCCGACGCCGGGCGCTGCTCGAGGAAGCCGAGCGGGTGATGCTCGCGGATCACCCGGTCCTGCCGCTCTACTTCTACGTGAACAAGCACCTCGTCAAGCCGTGGGTCCGGGGCTGGACGGACAACGTCATGAACGTCGTCTACAGCAAGGACCTCCGGCTCGAGCCGCAAGCTCCGTGAGGATCGCGTCACAGTTTGTCCATGCCGGGGCCACGCGGAGTTGAGCGTTGCACCGGGGCTTGCGACGATCCCCGCACTCGAACATTTCCCCGCAGAACACCCATGACCTGGTTTGTCGTTTTCGCCTTGTCCGCGTTTGGCGTCTGGTACTGGCGGTATTACACGGTGACGCAGCGCGACCTCGAAAGTGCGTCGTCGCCACAGCGCACGGGCGAGCGCTTCATCGGCCAGGTCGTGACGGTGCCGAAGGGCATCGAGAACGGTTCGGGGCGCGTCCAGCTGGGTCCCCAGAAGTGGTCGCTGCGTGGCCCGGACGTGCCCGCCGGTTCACAGGTCCGCATCACGGGCGTCGACGGCCGCGTGCTGATCGTCGACCGGATTTCCAGCCGCTGATAGCCCGCGCTTGAGTCCGCGACCCGGCCGGCGGTGAATCTCTGACCTCGACCGGTAGCCGCGGGCTGAGCACAGGCCTCGCTGCATCTATTCAATACAAATACTGAACAAAAAACACCTGTTCAGGCTTTGATGGGCCATGATCACATCAAACGACTGAACAGTCAGGGCACCAGCAATTCGAACTGCGCGCTGACGCTGGACGCAAATTTCATCTCCGACGGTTGATAGCTCTTCTCCGCCGCGTCCGCCATCGGTGCCGCCGCCGCCATCGCCATGCCCCGCTGCGAGTACATCGGCACCGGCATCGTGCCCGCCGCACTGAGGCTCTGCACCGGGCCCAGTCGTGCCCCTGCTGCTCGGGCCAACGCATCCGCGTTCAGGCGGGCATCGTCCACGGCCTTTGTCAGCGCCTCGCGCTCCAGTTCTTTGCGGCGCGAGGAGTCGAGCCGCGCCTCGCCCAGCTGGTTCACCCCGGCCGAGACTGACTTTTCGAGCAGTGTGCCCAGGCGGTCGAGGTCACGCACTTCCACCTCGATCTGCCGGCTCACGACGTAGCCAAGCAGGACCTGCTTCGACGCCTTCTCATCCCAGCGGTAATCGGGTTGTACCTGCAGTCGCGTCGAGTCGACCTGCCTGGGGTCGATCTTCAGTTCACGGGTCAGGGCCAGGACACGCTCGACCGTGAGGTTGACCTCCGCCCGGGCCTCGGCCAGGGTGGGTCGGCGGGATTCGATCCCAAGAGTGACGTAAGCCATGTCGGGTTGGGCCTTGACCTCGCCCGAGCCGGTCACGCTGACCAGTCGCAACGGGGTCTCGGCCGCCGCCGCCGCGACACCGGCACTCGCCAGCATCGAGGCCGCTACGAGAACGGCCAGCCAGGGGGTTCGACTCGGTTGGGTCATCGGCTTGAATCCTTGCGGGAGGTTCGAAAGAAGCAGTCTATGCCAGCGGCGACGCAGACCCACAAGGGGGGCCGGCACACGGGCTGCATTCGACTCGCCAGAGCATTTTTATTAACATGCCCGACCCTTTGGCTGACCCCCCGGGGCTGCCTCCGGGCCGCCGAAGGCAGAACGATGATTCCGCAGGAGTGTTCAATGACCCCGAGATCGGCCTGGCTCGCCCTGAGCCTGACCCTTGCGTTGCTTGTCCCGGGCTTCGCGCAGGCCGCTGACACGGTCCGCGGCGGCAAGCTGGCCTACACGTGCCACGGCTGTCACGGCATCCCCGATTACAGAAACGCGTACCCGGTCTACAGCGTGCCGAGGCTGGGCGGCCAGCACACCGCGTACATGGTCGCCGCGCTCAAGGAGTACAAGTCCGGCGATCGCGCGCATCCGACGATGTACGCGCAGGCGTCGACGCTCGCCGACGCGGACCTGGCCGACATCGCTGCCTACCTCTCCGGCACTGAGCTCAAGCCGACGGGTCGCGCGGTCGGCACCGCACCCAAGGCCAGCCAGACGTGTGTCGCCTGCCATGGCAACGACGGCGTGGGTATCCTCCCGGAGTACCCGAACCTCGCCGGCCAGCACGAGGACTACCTCGCGCATTCATTGCGCTCGTACAAGAGTGGCGTGCGCAAGAACGCGATCATGTCCGGCATGGCCGCCGCCCTGACGGAAAAGGACATCCAGGAACTGGCGAAGTACTACTCGTCGCAGCGTCCGGGCCTGTGCGCCACGGACGAAATCCGTGCGGCGGGCAAGTGCGATCACTGATCCAGTCCCTGCGTCCGACGGCATGAGCACAGGCGAAGAAGGCCGGGTTTCCCCCGGCCTTCTTGTTTTCGGCGCCTCGGGGCCGCAGGCTTGAAAGCCCTGCCGACCGCGCCCGACGCATGATGACGACGACCGCACCCACCCAGGCACCGATCCGTGCCCGCGTCGCCCAGCCAATGGGCGATGGCCTCTACCTGATCGACACGGAGTACGTGCGTCCGGGGCTGGCGGCGAGCCACCTGGTGGTGGACCAGGGACGCGCCGCCTTCATCGATACCGGGCCCGCTCCCGCTGCACCCCGGTTGCTGGCGGCGCTCGACGAACTGGGTCTCGCACGTGAGCAAGTCGACTACCTGTTCCTGACGCACGTCCATCTCGATCACGCAGGTGGCGCGGGTCAGATGATGCGCGCATTGCCGAATGCGAAGGCGGTGCTGCATCCGCGCGGCGCACCTCATCTCGTCGATCCATCCAGGTTGATTGCCGGCACCATCGCCGTGTACGGCGAAGCGATTTACGCCCGACTGTACGGTGAGCTGCTGCCGATCCCGGCCGACCGCGTCCTGCTGACGGCAGATGGGATGCGACTGAGGCTCGGCGCCCGCACGTTCGAGTTCATCGACGCGCCGGGTCACGCCAGGCATCACCACTGCCCGATCGACCTCGATCATCGCGACGTCTATGCCGGTGACAACTTCGGCATCTGCTACCGCGAATTCGACACGGCCGCCGGACCGTTCATGCTGCCGACGACGACACCGGTGCATTTCGAACCGGACGTGCTCGCCCGGACCATCAACCGGTTGCTGTCGTACCGTCCGCGCCGGATCGTACAGACGCACTTCGGCCCGGTCACCGACCTCGACCGGCTGGCGCGCGACCTGCATGCGGATCTCGACGTACTCGTGGCGATGGGTCAGCGTCACAGGGACGCACCGGATCGCACGCAGCGCATCCAGCACGACATGTTCGAGCACTTCAACACGCGGCTGGACGCACACGGTTACACCGGCAGCCTCGCGCGGCGCCATGAATTCATCGACGAAGACGTGAACCTGAATACGCAGGGCTTGGAGGTCTGGCTCGACAGGAAGTGATTAGTGAGTAGTGAGTAGTGATTAGTGATTAGTGCTTAACAAGTATCACTCACCACTCACCACTCACCATTCACCACTCACCATTCACTAATCACTAATTACTAATCACTACTCACTACTCACTTCCCATGAAATTCCTCGCCTACCGCATCCACCGCCTCGACACCAGGCAGATCGTCGCCCGCTTCGACGAAGTCGGTCTCGATGACCTGACGCCGGGCGACGTCGTCGTGCGCGTGACGCACTCCGACATCAACTACAAGGACGCGCTGGCCGCGACCGGTACCTCGCCGATCCTGCGCAAGTACCCGCTCGCGGGCGGCATCGACCTGGCCGGTGAAGTCGTGACCTCGGCCGATCCGCGCTACGCGCCGGGACAGCAAGTGCTGGTGACCGGCTGCGGGCTCAGCGAGACGCAGGACGGCGGCTACTCGGAATACTCGCGACTGCAGGGCGACTGGGTGATCCCGCTGCCGCCCGGCATCACCGCCGTGGACGCGATGAAGCTCGGCACGGCCGGCTTCACCGCGGCGCTCGGCATTCATCGCATGGAGCAGAACGGCCAGACCCCGGCAAAGGGTCCGGTGGTCGTGACGGGCGCTACGGGCGGCGTCGGCAGTCTCGCCATCAACATGCTGGCCGGTCGCGGCTATGAAGTCGTCGCCGTGAGTGGCAAGCCCGACGCGGAAGATTACCTCCGTGAGATCGGGGCGGCGAAAATCCTGCGCCGGCAGGACATCAACTTCGGCACCAAGCCGCTCGAAGCCGTGCAGTGGGCCGGCGCCGTCGACAACGTCGGCGGCGAGATGCTCACCTGGCTGACGCGCACCGTGGATTTCTGGGGCAACATTGCCAGCATCGGCCTGGCCGGCAGCCACGAACTGCACACCACGGTGATGCCGTTCATACTGCGAGGCGTGAACCTGCTCGGCATCAATTCGTCGGCGACGCCGCGCCAGGTGCGGCTCGATGTCTGGCAGCGGATCGCCACGGACCTGCGGCCGCAGCAGCTCGACCGCATCGCCGGCAAGATGGTCGACTTCGACGAGCTGCCCGCACAGTTCGACGATTACATCAAGGGCCGCGTGATCGGACGCACCGTCGTGAGAATCGCCAAGCCATGACGAGCACTCTAACCGTGGCGGTGCAGCCGCAGCCCTCGCTGGCAACGGCGGCGAAGGACAAGCCGCTGGTGACTCCCGAGCGGCTGACGCACCTGCAGCGCCTCGAAGCGGAGAGCATCCAGATCATGCGCGAGGTGGTCGCCGAGTGCGACAAGCCGGTGATGCTGTATTCGATCGGCAAGGACAGTGCGGCGATGCTGCACGTCGCGCTCAAGGCGTTCTATCCCGCGTCCCCGCCGTTCCCGCTGCTGCACGTCGACACGCTGTGGAAGTTCAAGGCAATGTACGAGCTGCGCGACCAGATCACGCAGAAGTACAACCTGCAGCTGATCGTGCACACCAACCCCGACGGAGTGGCGCAGGGCATCAACCCGTTCACGCACGGTTCGGCCATCCACACCGACGTGATGAAGACACAGGGGTTGAAGCAGGCGCTCGACATGCACGGCTTCAACGCAGCCTTCGGCGGTGCGCGTCGCGATGAAGAGAAGAGCCGGGCCAAGGAGCGCATGTTTTCGTTCCGCACGGCGCAGCACCGCTGGGACCCGAAGAACCAGCGGCCCGAGCTCTGGTCCCTGTACAACACCCGCATGCACCCGGGCGAGAGCCTGCGCGTGTTCCCGATGTCGAACTGGACCGAGCTCGACATCTGGCAGTACATCTATCTCAACGACATTCCGATCGTGCCGCTGTACTTCGCAGCCGAGCGGCCGGTGGTCGAGCGCAACGGCACCCTGATCATGGTCGACGACGAGCGCATGCCGTTGCACCCGGGCGAAAAGCCGATGCTGAAAAAAGTCAGGTTCCGCACGCTGGGCTGCTACCCGCTCACCGGCGCGATCGAGTCCAATGCCGACACGCTGACCGCGATCATCCAGGAGATGCTGCTCACGACGACATCGGAGCGGCAGGGCCGCATGATCGACCACGACCAGTCGGCGTCGATGGAGAAGAAGAAGCAGGAGGGGTACTTCTAATGGCCCACGTCAGCGACCTGATTGCCGCGGACATCGACGCGTACCTGCATCAGCACCAGCACAAGAGCCTGCTGCGGTTCATCACCTGCGGCAGCGTCGATGACGGCAAGAGCACCCTGATCGGCCGGCTGCTGTACGACTCGAAGATGATCTTCGAGGACCAGCTGGCCGCACTCGAGGCGGATTCGAAGAAGGTCGGCACGCAGGGTGGCGAGCTCGACTTCGCGCTGCTGGTCGATGGCCTCGCAGCCGAGCGCGAGCAGGGCATCACGATCGACGTGGCGTACCGATTCTTCTCGACCGACCGGCGCAAGTTCATCGTCGCCGACACCCCGGGGCACGAGCAGTACACGCGCAACATGGTCACCGGCGCCTCCACGGCCGACCTCGCCGTGATCCTGATCGACGCGCGCAAGGGCGTGCTGGTCCAGACGCGCCGGCACAGCTACCTGGTCTCGTTGCTCGGCATCAGCAAGGTCGTGCTCGCGATCAACAAGATGGACCTGGTCGGTTACGACGAGGATGTCTTCAACACGATCCTCGACGACTACCGTGCGTTCGGCCGGCAGATCGGCATCGAGGACTTCGTCGCGATCCCGCTGTCGGGGCTGCGTGGCGACAACATCACCGCACCCAGCGAGAACACGCCCTGGTACCAGGGACCCACGTTGATGGGTTACCTCGAGACCGTGGACATCGAAGACCTGGCGCAGCAGCGGCCGTTGCGCCTGCCCGTGCAATGGGTGAACCGCCCGAACCTCGACTTTCGCGGGTTCGCGGGCACGCTTGCGAGTGGCACGGTGCGACAAGGCGACAAGGTTCGGGTGCTGCCCTCGGGTCGCGAAAGTACCGTCACTCGCATCGTCACGATGGATGGCGATCTCGAGCAAGCCATTGCCGGCCAGGCCGTCACGCTGACGCTGGCCGACGAGATCGACATCAGCCGCGGTGACGTGATCGCACGCCCCGACGACCTGCCCGGCGTTGCCGACCAGTTCGAGGCGGTGGTGGTGTGGATGTCCGACGAACCGATGCTGCCGGGGCGCCCGTACTGGCTGAAGCTCGGTACCAAGCAGGTGACGGCGACGATCACCGAGCCCAAGTACAAGGTGAACGTGAACACGCTCGAGCATCTGGCCGCAAAGAAGCTCGAACTGAACGAGATCGGCATCTGCAACCTGTCGCTCGACCAGCCGATCGCGTTCGATCCGTACGCGCAGTGCCGCGAGACGGGCTCGTTCATCCTGATCGATCGCATCACCAACGCCACCGTTGGCGCCGGCATGATCCACTTTGCGTTGCGCCGGTCGCAGAACATCCACTGGCAGGCGCTCGACGTGAACAGCAAGTCACGCTCGGCGCTGAAAGGCCAGCAGCCCGCGGTGCTGTGGCTGACCGGCCTGTCGGGAGCCGGCAAGTCGACCATCGCGAACCTGGTCGAGAAGCGGCTGCTCGCGCTCGGCAAGCACACCTACCTGCTCGACGGCGACAACGTTCGCCACGGCCTGAACCGTGACCTCGGCTTCACCGACGCCGACCGCGTCGAGAACATCCGCCGCGTGGCCGAAGTCAGCCGTCTGATGACGGACGCGGGCCTGATCGTGCTGGTCTCGTTCATCTCGCCGTTCCGCGCCGAGCGGCGGATGGCGCGCGGGCTGTTCCAGGCTGGCGAGTTCCATGAAGTGCACATCGACACGCCGTTGGCGGTGGCCGAAGACCGTGACGTGAAGGGGCTGTACAAGAAGGCCCGCCGCGGCGAGCTCAAGAACTTTACCGGCATCGACTCGCCGTACGAAGCGCCGGAGCACCCGGAGATCTACATCGACACGACCAGGCGTACGTCCGAGCAGTCGGCCGAGGCGATCGTCGGTTACCTGCAGCAGGCTGGGGTGCTCAGTCCGGCCAAGTAGGCGAGCCGCGTTGCAAGCGACCGGTCCGGGACCTTCCCCCGAGCTTGGAAAGGCAGACACGCGCTCGGGGGAAGGTCCCGGACCGGTCGCTTGTAATACGCAGCGGCTGTTCCGTTCGGGCGGAAAAGATCGCACGTTGTCTACAACGTCGTCTTCCCATCCGGCGCCTCAGCCGACTGCCCCAAGTGAGTGGGGGCCCTGGCGTTCTGGCTGGCCTGTTCCGTGGCGATCTGAACGGCAGAGATGCGTTTCGCAACAGGTGATCGATCCGGGGCCTTTCCCAGAGCGCGTGTCTGCCTTTCCAAGCTCGGGGAAAGGCCCCGGATCGATCACCTGCAACACAAGCGGCTAAGCCGTTCCGCTCTCGCCCGGACAGGCCAGACCGAACGGCTGACTCACTCGATTGCAAACGGCACGATGCGCCGTTCATTCGTCCTGCACGGTGAGTTTGCGGCCGAGCGGCGGGAAGGCGCGCTGGTGGCAATCGGGTCGTTCGCAGATGCGGCAACTGACGCCGACGGGCACGGCCGCGCCATCGAGGCTGAGCCCTTCCGAGTAGACCACCTTGTCGGCATGGGCGACTTCACAGCCGATGCCGATCGCGTACTGGCGATTGGGTCGCAGGAAGTTGCCCGAGCGCTTGACGATGCTGCGTCCCACGCACAGGTAGCGCACGCCGTCCGGCATTTCCGCAACCTGTACCAGGATGCGGCCCGGATGACCGAAAGCTTCGTGCACATTCCACAGCGGGCACGCCCCGCCGAAACGTGCGAACTGGAAGCGCGTCGAACTGTGCCGCTTGGTGATGTTGCCGGCCTGGTCCACGCGCACGAAATAAAACGGTACGCCGCGCGCGCCGGGACGCTGCAGCGTGCTCAAGCGATGCGACACCTGCTCGAAGCTCGCGTTGTAGCGATGCTGCAGCTGTTCGATGTCGTGGCGCAATTCCATGGCGGACGCCGCGAAACGCCGATACGGCATCACCAGCGCACCCGCCGCGTAATTGAGCAGACCGATGCGGGCAATGTCGCGTGCCGTTGCTGCCTCGAGTCCCGCCGTCGCGAGCACGTCGTTGCACAGGTCGGTGAAGAGCAGGTCGGCGAGCTGCGTTGCGAGCTGGAAGGCGCGCGTCGGCTCAGCCAGGTCGCGGTCCAGTGTCAGGACCTTGGTCGCGGGGTCGTAGTGACGAATCAATCCCGCGTCGGCCTGCGCCCGCACGACGCGGATGCCGAACCGTTCCGCGAGCGCGCCTTCGAGCGTGGCCACCGCACTGCCGTCGCCATCGATGCCGATGTCGGCGGCGAGCGCTTCGGATGCGACGTCGAGTTCGTCGACGTAGTTGTCGCGGTAGTGGAAGAAGTCGCGCACCTCCTGGTACGGCACCAGCGAATCAGGCGCGTCCTCGGTCCGCATTTTGACCGTCTCGTCGAAACGCAGGATCCGTTCGTCGAGCGCGCGGTAGGCCCGGTGCAGCGCGAGGTACTGACGGGCCAGGGTCGGGGTCGTGGCCGCCGCCATCTTGAGTTCCGAAAGTGCCGGGGACGGGAGCCCCAGGCCCAGGTCGGCACTGGCCTCACGCAGGTCGGCGATCAGCCGGGTTTCCTCGTCGCTGTCGAACTCGCCTGGACCGACGGCAAAGATCCGCGACAGCGCGATCAGGACGCGGGCGGTGACGGGTCGCTGGTTGTTCTCGATCTGGGACAGGTAGCTGGTCGAAAGTCCCAACAGCTTGGCGCACGCGTCGAGCGTAAGGTTCTGGCGTTCCCGCAGGGCTCGGACCTTGGGGCCGACGAAGAGCTTGTCACGCATTTGCAGTTTTGCAATTTTGCAGATTTTCGCAAGTTTATACGCCCTTTTTTGCAGGCCGCGCAACGGGGAGTTGGAGCAAACTAGTGGTCCTTTTGCCTGTACATCCGCCGGAGCACCCGCTAACCATGCCAACGGCCAAGAGTCCTGCATCCGCCGGCGCGAGGTTTCGCGCGGCCCTCGCCTTAGAAAGGCCCCTCCAGGTCGCTGGCGCCGTTAATGCCTACTCCGCGCTGCTCGCCGAGCGTGCCGGGTTCAAGGCGATCTACCTCTCGGGTGCGGGCGTGGCCAACGCGTCGTTCGGCTTGCCGGACCTGGGCATCACCGGCCTGAACGACGTCTGTGAAGACGTCCGTCGCATCACGTCGGCCACCGACGTGCCGTTGCTGGTCGATGCGGACACCGGTTGGGGTGCGGCCTTCAACATCTCTCGCACCATCTCTGACCTGATCAAGTCCGGCGCCGGTGCCTGCCATCTCGAAGACCAGGTGCAGGCGAAGCGTTGCGGCCACCGTCCAGGCAAGGCGCTGGTCTCGGCCGAGGAAATGGTCGATCGCATCAAGGCGGCCGTCGATGGCCGCACCGACGAGCAGTTCGTGATCATGGCCCGCACCGATGCGCACGCCGTCGAAGGCCAGCAGGCTGCGATCGATCGCGCCCTGAAGTACGTCGAAGCCGGCGCCGACATGATCTTTGCGGAAGCGCTGACGACGCTCGATGAATACCGCCAGTTCACTTCGTTCGTCAAAGTGCCGGTTCTCGCCAACATCACCGAATTCGGCAAGACGCCGTTGTTCACGGTGCAGGAGCTTGCGGGAGCCGGTGCGCAACTGGTGCTGTATCCGCTGTCGGCATTTCGCGCAATGTCGAAGGCCGCCGAGATCGTCTACGGTGCCTTGCGCCAGGAAGGCACGCAGCAAAGCGTGATCGACCGGATGCAGACCCGCGTCGAACTGTACGAAGTGCTCGGCTATCACGACTACGAGCAGAAGCTCGACCAGCTCTTCGTGCGCGAAGGCACCGTCAAATAGTCCAGGACGAGAGCAATACCATGAGCAGCAACGAGACGACTTCCGCCGCCGGCTTCAAGCCGAAGAAATCCGTCGCACTGTCGGGCGTGACCGCAGGCAACACGGCGCTCTGCACCGTGGGCCGCAGCGGCAACGACCTGCACTATCGCGGTTACGACATCCTCGACCTCGCCGGCCAGTGCGAGTTCGAGGAAGTCGCGCACCTGCTGGTGCACGGCAAGCTGCCGAACGCGGCCGAGCTCCGCGGCTACAAGGCCAAGCTGATGCGCCTGCGCGGATTGCCGGAGTCAGTGCAACTCGCACTGCAGGCGTTGCCTGCCGCCAGCCACCCGATGGACGTGCTGCGCACCGGCACGTCGGTGCTCGGCTGCACGCTGCCGGAGAAAGATGACCACAGCACCGCCGGCGCGCGCGACATCGCCGATCGACTGCTCGCGAGCCTGGGTTCGATGCTCTGCTACTGGTACCACTACAGCCATTCGGGCCGCATCATCGAGGTGGAGACCGACGACGACTCGATCGGCGGCCACTTCCTGCACCTCCTGCACGGCGAGCCGGCACCGGCCTCGTGGGTCAAGGCGATGCACGTGTCGCTCAACCTGTACGCCGAGCACGAGTTCAACGCGTCGACGTTCGCCGGCCGCGTCATTGCAGGCACGGGCTCCGATCTCTATTCATGTATCACCGGCGCGATCGGCGCGCTGCGCGGCCCGAAGCACGGCGGCGCCAACGAAGTCGCCTTCGAGGTACAGAAGCGCTATGAGACACCTGACGAAGCTGAAGCGGACATCAAGGCCCGCGTCGAGCGCAAGGAAGTCATCATCGGCTTCGGCCACCCGGTCTATACGATCAGCGATCCGCGCAACAAGGTGATCAAGGAGGTCGCGCACAACCTGTCACGCGAAGCCGGCGACCTGAAGATGTTCCACATCGCCGAGCGTCTCGAGACCGTCATGTGGGACATCAAGAAAATGTTCCCGAACCTCGACTGGTTCAGCGCGGTCTCCTATCACATGATGGGGGTGCCGACCGCGATGTTTACGCCGCTGTTCGTGATCGCACGCACGGCTGGCTGGAGCGCCCACGTGATCGAGCAGCGCATCGACGGCAAGATCATCCGGCCGAGCGCGAATTACACGGGGCCGGAGGACAGGAAGTTCGTTCCACTCAAAGAAAGGGGTTAGGGGATAGGTGTTAGGGGTTAGGGGTTAGGGGTTAGTCGGCAGGCCGGCAGCGCCGGCCCCCCAGACGCCCCGACTACACTGCCCTCGCTGTCTTCGCTCCGACAAATCACTAATCACTATTCACTATTCACTTCCCAGACGCATCGATGAACACCGCCCACCGCAAGCCGCTGCCCGGTACGTCGCTCGACTACTTCGACGCGCGAGCCGCCGTCGACGCCATCGAGTCGGGCGCGTACGACAAGCTGTCGTACACGGCACGCGTGCACGCCGAGAACCTGGTGCGTCGCTGTGATCCGGAGATCCTCGAGGCCAGCCTGCGGCAGCTGATTGAACGCAAGCGCGACCTGGACTTTCCGTGGTTTCCGGCGCGCGTCGTGTGCCACGACATCCTCGGCCAGACCGCGCTCGTCGACCTGGCGGGCCTGCGGGATGCGATCGCGGAACAGGGCGGCGATCCGGCGAAGGTCAATCCCGTGGTGCCGGTGCAGTTGATCGTCGACCATTCACTCGCCGTCGAATGCGGCGGTTTCGATCCTGATGCGTTCGAGAAAAATCGCGCCATCGAGGACCGTCGCAACGAAGATCGCTTTCACTTCATCGACTGGACCAAGCGCGCGTTCAAGAACGTCGACGTGATTCCGCCGGGCAACGGCATCATGCACCAGATCAACCTGGAACGAATGTCGCCGGTCATCCAGGCGCAGGACGGCGTCGCTTTCCCGGACACGCTGGTCGGCACCGACAGTCACACGCCGCACGTCGATGCGCTGGGTGTGATCGCCGTCGGCGTCGGCGGTCTCGAAGCCGAAAGCGTCATGCTCGGGCGTGCGTCCTGGATGCGACTGCCCGACATCATCGGCGTGCATCTCACGGGCCAACCGCAGCCCAGGATCACCGCCACCGACATCGTGCTGGCGCTGACCGAGTTCCTGCGCCAGCAGAAAGTGGTCGGTGCGTACCTCGAGTTCTTCGGCGAAGGCGCCTCCGCGTTGACGCTGGGCGATCGCGCGACCATCTCCAACATGGCGCCGGAGTACGGTGCGACGGCGGCAATGTTCTTCATCGACGCACAGACGATCACGTACCTGAAGCTCACCGGTCGTGACGATGCGCAGGTGAAGCTGGTCGAGACCTACGCGAAGCATACGGGACTGTGGGCGGACAGCCTGGCGACAGCGGTGTACGAGCGCGTGCTGCAGTTCGACCTCTCGAGTGTCGTGCGCAACATGGCCGGCCCGTCGAATCCGCATGCTCGCGTGGCAACCAGCGATCTCGCTGCCAAGGGCATCGCGGCAGCCTGGCAGGACGAACCAGGCAAGATGCCGGACGGCGCAGTGATCATCGCTGCGATCACCAGTTGTACCAACACCAGCAATCCACGCAACGTGATCGCGGCGGGACTGCTGGCGCGCAATGCGAACAGGCTGGGTCTGAAACGCAGGCCGTGGGTGAAGACTTCGCTGGCGCCGGGATCCAAAGCTGTCGCGCTGTACCTAGACGAAGCCAAGCTGACCACCGAGCTCGAACAACTCGGGTTCGGCGTCGTCGCTTTTGCGTGCACCACCTGCAACGGCATGTCGGGGGCGCTCGATCCGACGATCCAGCAGGAAATCATCGAGCGCGACTTGTATGCGACCGCCGTGCTCTCGGGTAACCGCAACTTCGACGGCCGCATTCACCCCTATGCGAAGCAGGCGTTTCTTGCGTCGCCGGCCCTCGTCGTGGCCTATGCCATTGCGGGCACGATCCGGTTCGACATCGAAAAGGATTCGTTCGGCACGGATGCAGCGGGCAAGCCGATCCTGCTCAAGGACCTCTGGCCGTCGGACACGGAGATCGATGCGGTGGTTGCTGCAAGCGTCAAGCCCGAGCAGTTCCGCAAGGTCTACGAGCCGATGTTCCGGATCAGTGTCGAATCCGGCCCGAAGGTGAACCCGCTCTACGAATGGCGTCCGCAAAGCACGTACATTCGCCGCCCGCCGTACTGGCAAGGCGCACTGGCCGGCGACCGTGCGCTCAAAGGCATGCGACCGTTGGCGGTGCTCGGCGACAACATCACGACCGATCACCTCTCGCCTTCCAACGCGATCATGCTGAACAGCGCGGCCGGTGAGTACCTCGCAAAGATGGGCTTGCCGGAAGAAGACTTCAATTCCTACGCCACTCACCGTGGCGATCACCTGACGGCGCAACGCGCCACTTTCGCGAATCCCACGCTGAAGAACGAGATGGTGGTCATCGACGGCAAAGTGAAGCCGGGGTCGCTGGCGCGTGTCGAGCCCGAGGGCAGAGTCACGCGCATGTGGGAAGCGATTGAAACCTACATGGCGCGCAAGCAGCCGCTGATCATCATCGCCGGTGCGGATTATGGCCAGGGCTCGTCGCGTGACTGGGCTGCCAAGGGCGTGCGGCTCGCGGGCGTGGAAGCGATTGCGGCGGAAGGCTTCGAACGCATCCATCGCACCAACCTGGTCGGCATGGGCGTGCTGCCGCTCGAGTTCAAGCCGGGCGTGAGCCGCAAGACGCTCGGCATCGATGGCACGGAAACCTACGATGTCGTCGGTGAGCGCAAGCCGCGCGCGGAACTCGCGCTGGTCATTCACCGCAAGAATGGCGAGCGCGTCGACGTGCCGGTGACGTGCCGACTCGACACGGCGGAAGAGGTCTCGATCTATGAAGCGGGCGGTGTGCTGCAACGTTTCGCGCGCGACTTCCTCGAGTCGACCAAGTGACGCACGCACCACAAATTGCCATTCCCGCCACGTACATGCGCGGTGGCACCAGCAAGGGCGTGTTCTTCCGCCTGCTGGACCTGCCCGTTGCCGCGCAAGCGCCGGGCGCCGTGCGTGACGCGTTGCTGCTGCGCGTGATCGGCAGCCCCGATCCCTACGGCAAGCAGATCGACGGCATGGGGGGCGCGACCTCGAGCACCAGCAAGTCCGTCATCGTGTCGAAGAGCACGCGCGCGGATCACGACGTCGACTACCTGTTCGGCCAGGTCTCGATCGACGAGCCATTCGTCGACTGGAGCGGCAACTGCGGCAATCTCTCGGCGGCCGTGGGCCCGTTCGCCATCAGCAACGGCCTCGTCGAAGCGAATCGCGTCCCCCGGGACGGCGTCGCGGTCGTGCGCATCTGGCAGGCCAACATCGGCAAGACGATTATCGCGCATGTGCCGATCACGAATGGCGCGGTGCAGGAGACGGGCGACTTCGAACTCGACGGCGTGACCTTTCCCGCCGCTGAAGTTCAGCTCGAATTCATGGATCCAGCCGCAGACGAAGAGGGTGCGGGGGCTCAATGTTCCCGACCGGCAACCTCGTGGATGCCCTCGAGGTGCCGGGCTTCGGCGCGCTCAGGGCCACGATGATCAACGCCGGCATCCCGACGATTTTCGTCGACGCGGCGGCGCTCGGTTACACCGGCAGCGAACTGCAGGACGCGATCAACGGCGACGCGCCGGCGCTGGCGATGTTCGAGACGATCCGCGCACACGGTGCACTGCGCATGGGACTGATCAAGCACTTGAGTGATGCGGCCAAACGGCAGCACACACCCAAAGTTGCCTTCGTCGCAGGTCCAGCGGATTACACCGCATCGAGCGGCAAACGCGTCATGGCCGCTGACATCGACCTGCGAGTGCGCGCGTTGTCGATGGGCAAGCTGCACCACGCGATGATGGGAACCGCGGCGGTCGCGATTGGCACGGCCGCTGCGATACCAGGCACGCTCGTCAACCTGGCGGCCGGTGGTGGCGCGCGCAGGGCGGTGCGTTTCGGGCATCCCTCCGGCACGTTGCGCGTTGGCGCCGAAGCCAAGCAGGTCAATGGCGAATGGACCGTGACCAAGGCGATCATGAGTCGCAGCGCGCGCGTCTTGATGGAAGGGCGAGTGCGAGTCTCTGCGCCTTGATGGACGCTGCGGCGGACGGACTTGCGCCGCGCCTCGTTCCGGCCGCGGCATACGAAACCGCCTTCCTGGCGCTGGAAGATGCGCTGGCGTGCGCGTTCCAGGCGCTGCAGGATCCCGAGTGCACCAGCCTGCTCGGTGCGCTGGTGCCAGGCGCGACGATGGCGTTCGGCGCACGCGTGCCGGGCACGTCGTATCAACTCGATCCCGTGCAAGCAGCCTGCAACATCGGGACGCTGGTCGGTTGGCTCGCTGACGGTGATGACGCCTGCGCCAGCGAATGCGGGCACCTCTCGGACAACCTTGGCGCCATTCTCGCCGTGGCCGACTACCGCTCGCGCAAGGCGATTGCCGAAGGCACGAAGCCACTGACGGTCCGCGACCTGCTCGCCGCGTTGGTCCTTGCGCACGAGCACGCGTCGCTCGAGTGGATCCGATCGATCCGCGCCGCACAGGCCGCGTCTCCTGCTCCAGCCACCCCGGTCAGTGCGGGTGTATTGGCGCGCTGCGGGCTGACACGCATCGCTTCTGCCGCGGCTGCCGCGTCGCTGCTCGGTGGCACCGAAGATCAGTGCGCAACAGCGGTCGCATATGCACGCCGCGAATGGCACGAATCGGCGGCGCTCGACCTGCCTAGCGCAGCGCCGGGTCTCGCCCGGCACGAACGCTGGCAACTGGGAGATGCAACCGGCCGTGGGGTGCGTCTTGCGCTCGTCGCGCTGGCCCATCGGACTTCACCTCTTCGCTTAGAGGCGGTAGACAAAGAACGCATGCGACTGGCCGACGACGTGACTCGAATCGAGTTGACCTGGCCAATTGCCGATCCGGCGTCAGGCGTCCCGACCCGCATTCACAACCGTTTTGCGGCCGGTGTCGCCGCCCATTTCCCGACCGTCCAGGCCGCCAGGATCGTCGCGATGTTCGCGGACCGGGCGAAGCTCGAAGGCTTGCCAGTCAACGAGTTAGTCTCGATGACCGTCCGCAACTGAAGGCTCGTCCAACGAGCTGCCTGACCTCGACGGTGCCCCATCCGACGCTGCAGGCAAGCCACATCTGACTTGGTGATGTAGTTGACTACAACACCAGTGTCCCCCTAGGATACCCCCCATTCAAAGACCGGCCCAGACCCGGTCCGGGAGGGATCCACCATGCTGCGCATCGACAACCTGACCCACGTCTATCCCAACGGGACGCGAGCGCTTGACGGCGTCTCGCTGCAGATTCCACGGGGCATGTTCGGCCTGCTCGGCCCCAATGGCGCGGGCAAGTCGTCGCTGATGCGTTGCATCGCGACGCTGCAGATCCCCACGGAAGGTGCGATCCGTTTCGGCGACATCGACGTGCTGGCCAGCCCCGATGCGTTGCGACGCACGCTCGGCTACCTGCCGCAGGACTTCGGCGTGTACCCGAGGGTGACGGCGCACGACATGCTCGATCACCTCGCGGTGCTCAAGGGATTCGCCAACGGCAAGGAACGCCGCGAGACCGTCGATGCCTTGCTGCAGCAGGTGAACCTGTGGGACGTGCGCAAGAAGGCTCTCGCCGGATTCTCGGGCGGCATGCGTCAGCGGTTCGGCATCGCGCAGGCATTGCTGGGCCAGCCGCAACTCATCATCGTCGACGAACCGACGGCCGGCCTCGATCCCGAAGAACGCAACCGCTTCCTGAACCTGCTCGCCGAAATCGGCGAGAACGTGGTCGTGATCCTGTCGACGCACATCGTCGAGGACGTGGCCGACCTGTGCCCCCAGATGGCGATCATCGCCAGCGGCCGCATCGTCAAGATCGGCGCGCCGCTGCAGTTGATCGACTCGATGCAAGGGTGCGTCTGGCGCAAGACCATCGCCAAGGACGAACTCGAGGCGCATCGGCGTGAGCACGAGGTGATTGCGACGCGGCTGTTCGGCGGCCGCACGGTGATCCATGTGCTGGCGGACACTCACCCCGGTGCCGGCTTCGAGCCGATGCAGGGAGGGCTCGAGGACGTCTACTTTTCGACGCTGGCCGGCACACGCCGCCAGGCGGCCTGAGTCCTGCCATGTTCAAGTCCGTCGCCGCCTTCGAGCTGCGCTACCAGCTCAAGTCTCCCGCGTTCTGGGTGACGTTCGCCATTTTCCTGCTGCTCACGTTCGCCGCCACCGCCTCCGACAACGTCCAGATCGGCTCCGGCGGCAACGTCTGGAAGAACTCGCCCTTTGCCATCGCGCAGACGCTGATGGTCATGACCGTGTTCTCGGTCTTCATCCTGACCGCGTTCGTCGCCAATGTCGTGGTGCGCGACGACGAGACCGGCTTCGGGCCGATCATCCATTCGACGCGCCTGTCGCGCTTCGACTACCTGTTCGGCCGCTTCACGGGCGCGTTCCTCGCAGGCTGCCTGCTGTTCCTGAGCGCGCCGCTCGGCATGATGATCGGCGCCGCGATGCCGTGGATGGATCCCGAGGTGCTCGGCCCGTTCAACCTCTGGCACTACACTTACATTTACCTGCTGGTCTGCGTGCCGACGCTGTTCGTCACGGGCGCAGGCTTCTTCGCCGTCGCGACGGCGACACGCTCGATGATGTGGACCTACGTCGGCGTCATCGTGTTCCTGGTGCTCTACCTGGTCGCGACGAGCTTCCTGTCGCGCCCCGAATTCATCAACACGGTCGCGCTGGTCGATCCGTTCGGGCTCGGCGCCTATGACCAGGCGACCCGCTACTGGACGGCCACTGAACGCAACACGCAGATCCCCGATTTCGCCGGGTTCATCCTGTGGAACCGCGTGCTCTGGGTCGGCATCGCATTCGCGCTGCTGGGCCTGGCCTGGGCGATCTTTTCGCGCGCCGCGAAGGGCGCCCGCTTAGCGGCGGGCAAGGCGCCGGATACGTCCGACGACGAACCCGCGGTGATTGCCGGGCGTCCCACTGCGATGCCCGCCGTGCAGGCGAAGCCGTCGACCGATGCAGGCTGGAGTCCGCTCTGGGCACTCGCCCGGTTCGACATCGCCGCTGCCATCCGCAGCCCAGCTTTCATCGTGCTGCTCGGCATCGGTTTCGTGAATTCGCTGGCCTCGCTCTGGTATGCCGACGAGTTCTATGGCAACACGATCCATCCGGTCACGCGCGTGATGATCGAAGCGCTGCAGGGCGCGTTCACGATCATCCCGCTGATCATCGCGATCTACTACGCGGGTGAACTCGTCTGGCGCGATCGTGAGCGCCGCATGCACGAGATCATCGATTCGACGCCGGCACCGGACTGGGCCTTCGTCGTGCCGAAGATACTGGCGATTTCGATCGTGCTGTTCTCGACCCTCGTCGCCAGCGTGCTTGCCGCCATCGCCGTGCAGGCGCTCAAGGGCTATTTCAACTTCGAGATCGGCAAGTACCTCCTCTGGTACGTGGTGCCGACGACGGTCAACGTCGTGCTGTTCGCGGTGCTTGCGATCTTCATGCAGACGCTGGTCTCGCACAAAACCTTCGGCTGGATGCTGATGCTGCTGTTCGTGGTCGGGCAGGTCACGCTCGACCGGCTCGGCTTCGAGCACAACCTGTACCAGTACACGGGCAGCCCCGGCACACCGCTCTCCGACATGAACGGCCAGGGTGATTTCGCGCGCGTCGCCTGGTGGTTCCGTGCCTATTGGTCCGCTGCCGCGGTCGTGATCGCCGTGCTGGCGTACGCGCTCTGGCGTCGCGGCATTGGTGCACCACTCAAGACTCGCCTGGCGCAGCTGCCACGCAAACTTCGTGGCACTCCGGGCTGGGTCGCAGTCGGATCGCTGGTCACGATGCTGGGGCTCGGCGGCTGGATCTACTACAACACCAATGTCCTGAACCCGTACACGACGACGCTGAGCCGTGAGCGTGACCAGGCGGACTACGAGAAGATACTGATCGGCTACGAGAACGTGCCGCAACCGCGCATCACCGACGTCAAACTCGTCGTGGACCTGTATTCCAGTGAACCGCGCGTGGTGACCCGCGGCAGTTACGTCATCCAGAACCGCACCGGCCAGCCGCTGGCCCACGTACACGTGCGCTGGATGAAGCCGCTGCAGATGACGAAGCTCGACGTGGAAGGCGCGCAGCTCGAGACCGAGCATGTCGACCAGAACTATCGAATCTACCGGTTCGATCGTCCGCTGGCGCCGCTGGAGACCCGCACGATCACGTTCGAGACGTTGCGCGAACAGCAGGGATTCCGCAATTCCGAGAACGAGCGCCGCATCGTCGACAACGGCACGTTCCTCGACAACACCGAGATCGCGCCGGTCCTCGGCATGGAGCGCAATGGCTTGCTGCAGGATCGCGCCAAACGCCGTAAATACGGGCTGCCGGCCGAGTTGCGCCCGGCCAAGCTCGAAGACCAGGGCGCGCGCAACTTCAACGGCTTGCGGCACGACAGCGACTGGGTCAACTCCGACATCACCGTGTCCACGACGGCCGACCAGATCGCAATCGCGCCCGGCTATCGCGAATCCGACACTACCGAGAACGGCCGGCGCACGACCCGCTACCGCAGCGATGCGCCGATCAACAACTTCTTCTCGGTGCAATCGGCCCGGTATGAAGTCGCGAAAGACCGCTGGCACGACGTCGAGCTGGCCGTCTACTACGACCGCGCGCACGGCTACAACGTGCAGCGCATGCACACGGCGATGAAGGCCTCGCTCGACTACTTCACCACGCACTTCAGTCCGTTCCAGTTCCGCCAGGCGCGCATCCTCGAGTTTCCGGCCTATGCCCGGTTCGCGCAGTCGTTCGCCAACACGATTCCGTACGCGGAGGGCATCGGCTTCATCGCCGATTACCGCGATGCCGAGAAGATCGACATGGTCACCTACGTCACGGCGCACGAAATGGCGCACCAGTGGTGGGGCCACCAGGTCATCAGCGCCGACCAGCAGGGCGGCACGTTCCTCGTCGAGTCGCTCGCGCAGTACTCGGCGTTGATGGTGATGGAGCAGATGTACGGACCGGAGCAGATCCGCAAGTTCCTGAAGTTCGAGCTGGACAAGTACCTGCGCGCGCGTGGCGCCGAAGTGCTGGAAGAACTGCCGCTGGTGCGCGTCGAGAACCAGCCGTACATCCACTACCAGAAGGGTGGACTCGCGCTGTACCTGCTGCAGGAGCAGATCGGCGCCGACAAGGTCAACGAGGCATTGCAGGGACTGCTCGGGGAGTTTGCGTTCAAGGGCGCGCCGTACGCGAACCCGACCGACCTCATTCGTCGGTTCCGGGCGGTCGCGGGACCGGAGCACCAGCAACTGATCACCGACCTGTTCGAGAAGATCACGCTGTACGACGTCAAGGTGACGGACGTGCGGTCGAAGCAGCGGACCGACGGCCGCTGGGATGTCGTGCTCGATGTCGAGGCCCGCAAGCTCTATGCCGATGGCAAGGGCAAGGAGACCGAGGCGCCCCTCGACGCTACGTTCGACGTGGGCGCGTTCACGATCGAGCCGGGCCGCAAGGGCTACGACAAATCGAGCGTGCTCGCGCTGCAGCGGATGCCTCTGCGCAGTGGCAAGCAGACACTCACGCTGGTGACGGACAAGGAGCCGAACTACGCCGGTGTCGATCCGTTCAACAAATGGATCGATCGCAATTCCGACGACAACGTCAAGGAAGCGACCAAGGCGGAATCGCTCGCGGCACTGTCTCGTATCTAGCGGTGTATCCTGCGCCGATGACAGACCTCATCGAAGGGGCCCGCGGCCTCGGCGTCGAACTCGACCCGGCGCAATGCGCAAGACTGATCCAGCATCTCGACCTGCTGGACGACTGGAACACGCGCATGAACCTCACGGCCATCCGTGAGCGGCCGGCGCAGATCACCAAGCACATCCTCGACAGCCTGACGATGGTGCCCTGGCTGCGCGGCACGCGCGTAGCGGACATCGGCAGCGGCGCGGGCTTCCCGGGCATTCCGCTTGCGATCGTCGTACCCGGCGTGCATTTCGTGCTGGTCGAGTCGGTCGGCAAGAAGTGCCGCTTTCTCGAATGTGTCCGCGAAACCCTGCAACTGGACAACGTCGAAGTCGTGCAGGCGCGGGCTGAAGGCTACAAGCCGATGGATCGCTTCGACACGGTCATCGCGCGCGCCGTCGGCCCGCTCGTGGACCTGGTCAAGAATGCGGGCGGACTGGTGGCGGGCGGCGGCCGGCTGCTCGCGATGAAGGGGCGGTATCCCGCGGACGAAATGGCGAAGAAGCTCAGCGGCTGGAAGGTCGTGGCCGTCCACCCGCTGCACGTCCCGGGACTGGACGAGGAGCGCCACCTCGTCGAACTCGCCCATTCCCACGAAAAGGTCTGATGCCGGCTGCTGTATCCTTACCCGTTCCATGAAGCGTGTCATCGCAGTCGCGAACCAGAAAGGCGGGGTCGGCAAGACGACGACTGCGGTCAACCTCGCTGCGTCGCTCGCCGCCACCCAGCGCAAGGTGCTGCTGATCGATTGCGACCCGCAGGGCAACGCGACGATGGGTTGCGGGGTCGACAAGAACAACCTCGAGCACTCGATGACCGACGTGCTGCTCGGTGACTGCGAACTGGCCGCTGCGCTCGTGCCGGTCGATCCAGGCAACTTCACGCTGCTGCCCGGCAACCAGGACCTGGTCGCCGCGGAAGTGCAGTTGATGAGCATGATCGGTCGCGAGATGCGGCTGCGCAACGCGTTGAAGCCGGTCCGCGACAACTACGACGTCGTCATCATCGACTGTCCGCCGGCACTGAACCTGCTGACACTCAACGCGCTCGTCGCGGCCGATACGGTGCTGGTGCCGATGCAGTGCGAGTACTACGCGCTCGAAGGACTCTCGGCGCTGATGAACACGGTCGAGCAGATTCGCGTCAGCGTGAATGCCGACCTCGGGCTCGAAGGCATCCTGCGCACGATGTACGACCCGCGGAACAACCTCTCGAACGAAGTGTCGGGCCAGTTGCTGATGCACTTCGGCGACAAGGTGTTCCGCACGGTGATCCCGCGCAACGTGCGGCTCGCGGAAGCGCCGAGCTTCGGCAAGGCCGTGCTGTTCCACGACAAGGATTCGCGTGGTGCGCTCGCGTATCTCGCGCTTGCCGGCGAGATGATCCGGCGCGAAGAAGAGGCGCTGGCCGGACCTGCGCCCGAGCCAGACGAAGACGGCGAATAGTCCCTCACCTCTCCCGCTTTGGCGTGAGAGGCAACTGCAGCGTCAGCAGCACGGCTTCCGTGCCGTTGTTCGGGTGCTCCAATCCACCGTTCGAAATGTGCATGCCGGCCAGGCCGAGCCGCAGTCCGTTGTCGAAGCGCCGCGCGAACTGGATGCCGCTCTGGAATTCGAGGTGATCGCGCGGACCGATCACGTCGCCGTTGATGAACCAGCCGGTCGCGAGGCTCGGCGTGACATACCAGCGTTCACCCAACGCGAAATCGCGGCGCACGTCGACGTACAGGAAGGCGATGCCATCCGGTCCCACGGCGAACCCGGCGCCGGGCGACAGCCGCCACTGCGTCAGCGGCCTCGCGACATAGGTCATGCCGACGCTGTAGGGGTAATCGTAGGCCTCGACCAGCGCGAACACGCCTGCCGCAAACAGCAGTGACGGCGCCGGCTCGGTCGCCTCCGCCGTCGTCGTGCCAAGGCTGTCGCAACAACTGATCAGTCCACCCAGCACCAGGGCGGCCACGGGACGCATGCAAGCCTCCGGCTCGAATTCGATGCAGCGGGGTTTCCTGCGCCCTCGCGACGCCGGCGGCATAATAGTCCGCTATGGCAACAAAGCGACCTTCCCTCGGACGGGGCCTCGAGGCCCTGCTCGGTTCCGTAACACCGGCACCTGCGCCACCTGCGCCAACGACCGCCGGCGCACCACGCGATGAGGATCTGGCGCGTATCCCGGTCGACCTGCTGCAGCGCGGCCGCTACCAGCCGCGCCTCGACATGCGGCCCGAAAGCCTGGAAGAACTGGCAAGTTCGATCCGTGCCCAGGGCGTCGTCCAGCCCATCGTCGTGCGCCCGCTCGCCGCCCAGAAGACCGGCGAACCGATCCGCTACGAGATCATCGCCGGCGAGCGTCGCTGGCGGGCCGCGCAGATGGCGGGCCTGCACGACATCCCGGCCGTCGTCCGCATCGTGCCCGACGAAGCCGCGGTCGCGATGTCGCTCATCGAGAACATCCAGCGCGAGAACCTGAACCCGCTGGAGGAAGCCCGCGCCCTCGATCGGCTGATCCGCGAGTTCGGCGTCACGCACCAGCAGGCCGCCGATGCGGTCGGCCGTTCGCGCGCGTCGGTCAGCAACCTGCTCCGATTGCTCGAGCTGGCTGACGAAGTGAAGGCCTTGGTCGAGCACCGCCAGCTCGAAATGGGTCATGCCCGCGCCCTGCTCGGATTGACGCAGCCGCGACAGCAGGCCGAAGTGGGTGCGCTGGTGGCCAGGAAGGGACTCTCGGTCCGTGAGACCGAGGCGCTGGTGAAGCAGACGCTGGCCCACGGCGACAAGGCCAGGCGCAAGGACGACGCGGACGACCCGCGGCCGGATCCCAACATCACCCGCCTCCAGCAGGACCTGGCCGACAAGCTCGGCGCGAGGGTGTCGCTGCAGCACGCACAGAGCGGCAAGGGCAAGCTCGTGATTGCGTACAACAGCCTTGATGAGCTGGACGGGATCCTCGCGCACATTAAGTAGCAGAGCTACTTAATGTGCGAGGGGTTATGGGTTAGGGGCTAGGGATGATAAGGGGTTAGGGGTTAGGGGCTAGGGGTTAGTAAAGCCTTGCTTCCTAATTGGAACCGACGAACTTCGTCGCATGCCAGCCGCATGAATCAAGTGCATCAGCCTGCGTTCCGACTAACCCCTAGCCCCTATCCCCTAACCCCTTCCTCCCCTATCCCCTAGCCCCTTCCGCATCTGCCGCACAG